>MWST01000033.1 GCA_002050235.1 Polyangiaceae bacterium UTPRO1
GTGTTCATGAACAAGGTGGACATGGTGGACGATGCGGAGCTTTTGGATTTGGTGGAGCTCGAGGTGCGGGAGTTGTTGTCGAAGTACGAGTTTCCGGGTGACGAGATTCCGATCGTGCGGGGGAGCGCGTTGAAGGCGTTGGAGGGGGACGGCAGCGAGATTGGGACGGGGGCGATCCAGAAGTTGATGGATGCGTTGGACGCGTACATTCCGGAGCCGCAGCGGGACGTGGATCGGCCGTTTTTGATGCCCGTGGAGGACGTGTTTTCGATCAGCGGGCGCGGGACGGTGGCGACGGGTCGGATAGAGCGGGGGAGGGTGAAGGTCGGCGAGGAGGTGGAGATCGTCGGCATGAAGGACACCACGAAGACGACGGTGACGGGCGTGGAGATGTTTCGGAAGTTGTTGGACGAGGGTCAGGCCGGGGACAACGTGGGGTGTTTGTTGCGGGGCGTGAAGCGTGAGGACATCGAGCGTGGGCAGGTGTTGGCGAAGCCCGGGTCGATCACTCCGCACACGAAGTTCGAGGCGGAGGCGTACGTGTTGACGAAGGAAGAGGGTGGTCGGCACACGCCGTTTTTCAACGGGTATCGGCCGCAGTTCTACTTTCGGACGACGGACGTGACCGGGGTGGCGACGTTGCCGGAGGGCACGGAGATGGTGATGCCCGGGGACAACATCAAGCTGTCGGTGGCGTTGATCACGCCGATCGCGATGGACGAGGGCCTGCGCTTCGCGATCCGCGAAGGCGGCCGCACCGTCGGCGCCGGCGTCGTCACCAAGATCCTGGAATAGCCGGTGAACGAGAAGATCCGCATACGGCTTCGGGGCTACGATCACCGACTGCTGGATCAGTCGGTGCGCGAGATCGTCGACACGGTCCGCCGCACGGGCGGGCGGGTCGCCGGTCCGATTCCGCTTCCGACTCACATCGAACGCTTCACGGTGAATCGTTCTCCGCATGTCGACAAGAAATCTCGTGAACAGTTCGAGCTCCGTACTCACAAGCGGCTTCTCGACATTCTCGAGCCGACCCAGCAGACCATAGACGCTCTCGGCAAGCTCGATCTCGCCGCCGGCGTCGACGTGGAAATCAAGCTCCAGTGATCACGAGGGCAGGCGAGCAATGGTGAGCGGGATCATCGGCAAGAAGATCGGCATGACCCAGATCTTCACGGACGGAGGCGGGCTCGTCCCGGTGACGGTCGTGCAAGCGGGGCCATGCACCGTGGTGCAGGCGAAGACGCCGGCGCGCGACCGCTATGCGGCGGTGCAGCTCGGGTTCGGAGCGCAGAAGGCGCAGCGCGTATCGAAGGCGATGCGCGGCCACGTCGCCAGATCGACGAAGGGTCCATTCCGGGTGTTGCGCGAGTTTCCGGTCGGGAGCGATTCCGCGCTCGAAGTCGGGCGCGACGTGCGGGTCGCCGACGTCTTCCAGGCGGGCGACGTCGTCGACGTTACCGGTGTCAGCAAGGGCAAGGGTACCGCCGGCGTCATGAAGCGGCACCACTTCAGCGGCACTCCTGCCACCCACGGCACCCACGAGTACTTCCGGCACGGCGGCTCGATCGGGAACCGGTCGTTCCCGGGGCGTGTCTTCAAAGGGAAGCGCATGGCTGGCCGGACGGGCAACGAGCGCGTCACGATCGCAAACCTGGAAGTGATCGAGGTCCGCGCCGACCAGGACCTGATCTTCCTGCGCGGCGCCGTTCCGGGAGCGCGCGGAGGAACGGTCGTGATCCGGAAGCACGCGGACGGTAAGCGCGAGGCACGCGCCGCGGGAGCGGAGTGATGGCTGGCGAGCAAGAAGCGGCGGCGATCAGCGCACCCGTCCTCACGCAATCCAAGGGCGATGCGGGGACGGTCGAGCTTCCGGGTGCGATCTTCGGCGAGCCGCTTCGGCGCGGCTTGCTTGCCGACGTCGTGCGCATGCAGATGGCGGGGCGGCGCGCCGGGACGTCGGCTACGAAGACCCGCGGCGAGGTGAGCGGCGGCGGCAAGAAGCCTTGGAAGCAGAAGGGAACCGGTCGTGCTCGCGCCGGCAGTACGCGCTCACCTCTGTGGTCGGGCGGGGCTACGATCTTCGGGCCGCAGCCGCGCGACTACGGGTATACGATACCGAAGCAGGCGCGCCGCACGGCGCTGCGCTCGATGCTGGCCCAGAAACTCCGTGAGGCGCGACTCACGATCGTCGATCGTATCGAGTTCCCGGAGACCAAGACCAAGCATTTCGTCGCCATGCTGGGTACGCTCGGGATCGGCGACAGCGTGCTCGTCGTCATCGACGACGCCGACGCTCGGGTCGAGCTTGCCGGGCGCAACGTCCCGAACGCCAAGGTGCTGCGCGCCGCCGGACTCAATGTCTACGACCTGCTCCGCTACCACCACCTCGTGATCACGCGAGCGGCGCTCGAGCGTATCAAGGAACGGGTGGCGGCATGAGGCGCGAGTACACCGTCGTTCAGGCTCCGCTCATCACGGAGAAGGGCACCTACGTCAACGAGATCGGCAACCAGGTCGTGTTCCAAGTGCGATCCGACGCCAACAAGATCGAAATCAAGCGCGTAGTCGAGAAACTCTTCAAGGTGAAGGTCGTCAAGGTGCGGACGGCGAACGTTCTCGGCAAGACGCGTCGGGTTGGCCGCTCTCTGGGGCGGCGGCCCGATTGGAAGAAGGCGTACGTGACCCTCGGCGAGGGGCAGCGCATCGACTTCTTCGAGCAGGTGTAACGAATCATGCCGACGATCCTCTACAGGCCGACGTCGCCCGGAAAGCGTTTTCGTTCCGGCTTCGATTTCGCGGAAATCACGCGTGATACCCCCGAGCCGAGCTTGCTGGCCCCGCTCCGGAAGTCCGGCGGCCGCAACAATCGCGGGCGCATCACGACGCGACACCGTGGCGGCGGCCACAAGCGCCGCTACCGCATCGTCGACTTTCGCCGCAACAAAGAGGGCATCGCGGCCCGCGTAGCCGCGATCGAGTACGATCCGAACCGCTCGGCGCGCCTCGCGCTCCTCCACTATGTCGACGGCGCGAAGAGCTACATTCTCGCTCCCGTCGGCTTGCGGGTCGGCGACGAGGTGATGGCGGGCGCCGGAGCCGATATCCGGCCCGGCAACTGTCTGCCGCTCAAGAGCATCCCGCTCGGCACGATGATCCACAACATCGAAATCCGCGTCGGCAAGGGCGGGCAGATGGTCCGTAGTGCCGGGGGTGCCGCGCAGCTCATGGCCAAGGAGGGGGAGCACGCCCTCATCAAGCTTCCGTCCGGTGAGCAGCGCCTCGTGCGCATCGAGTGCCGCGCCACGATCGGGCAGGTCGGC
This sequence comes from Polyangiaceae bacterium UTPRO1, assembly GCA_002050235.1. Lineage (GTDB taxonomy): Bacteria > Desulfobacterota > Binatia > UTPRO1 > UTPRO1 > UTPRO1. The sequence continues at coordinate 3,324 of MWST01000033.1, forward strand.
AATCTCGACCACGAGAACATCTCGATCGGCAAGGCGGGGCGTACCCGGTGGCTCGGTCGCCGCTCGAGTGTCCGCGGTATCGCCATGAACCCAGTCGACCATCCGCACGGCGGCGGCGAAGGCCGTTCGAAGGGCAATCACCCGCAGACGCCCTGGGGCCAGCCGTCGCGCGGCTACAAGACGCGGCACAATAAGCGAACCAACCGGTTCATCGTCATGCGCCGGAAGAAGTAGGCGCGGGGGCATAACAGCGTGGCACGTTCGATCAAAAAAGGTCCGTTCATCGACGAGCATCTCCTCAAGAAGGTCGAGGCGATGAACGCGGCGGGCGAGCGCAAGGTCACCAAGACTTGGTCGCGCCGCTCTACCATCATTCCCGATATGGTCGGGCACACCTTCGCGGTGCACAACGGCCGCAAATTCATCCCGGTGTTCGTGAGCGAGAACATGGTCGGCCACAAGCTTGGCGAGTTCTCGCCGACACGGACCTTCCATCAGCACTCGGGCGCCCGCAAGGCCGACGTCAAGCCCGGCGCCAAGCCGGCAGCCAAGTAGGTCGAGGGAGCCGCCATGGAATCACGAGCCAGCACCCGTCACGTGCGCATCGGCCCCCAGAAGGCCCGCCTCGTCGTCGACCTCATCCGCGGCAAGAGCGTCGAGGAGGCGATCGGCGTTCTCGAGTTCAATACGCGCCGGGCGTCCAAGATCGTGGCGAAGACCCTGAAGTCGGCGATCGCCAACGCCGAGTCCAACCATAACGTCGACGTCGACGCGCTCTACGTGAAAGCGGCGTGGGTCGACGGCGCGCAGACCCAGAAACGATTCTTGCCGCGGGCGCACGGTCGAGCGACGCGCGTGATCAAGCGGTCGAGCCACGTGACCATCGTGGTCGACGAGCGCGGGAAGGCGTAGGAGCCAGAGGCCAATGGGACAAAAGGTTCATCCGAGAGGCTTTCGGCTCGGAGTCATCGAGGGGTGGGACTCCAAGTGGTATGCGGGGCGCGAGTATTCGTCGCTGCTTCACGAGGACATTCGTATACGGCAGTTCATCAAGCGCCGTCTCTACCATGCGGGTATAGCGAAGGTGGAGATCGAGCGCGCGGCGAACAAAGCCAAGGTCAACGTCCACACGGCGCGTCCCGGCATCGTCATCGGCAAGAAGGGTGCCGAGATCGAGAAACTGAAGAGCGAGCTCAATAAGCTGACCGGCCGCGATTGCTTCATCAACATCCATGAAGTGCGGCGCCCCGACATCGAAGCGCAGCTGGTGGCCGAGAACGTTGCGCTTCAGCTCGAGCGCCGCGTCGCGTTCCGCCGGGCCATGAAGGAGGCGGTTGCGCGGGCGATGCGCATGGGCGCGCTAGGGATTCGCATCCAGTCGTCGGGCCGCCTCGGCGGCGCCGAGATCGCCCGCCGAGAGTGGTATCGCGAGGGTCGCGTGCCGCTGCATACGTTGCGAGCGGAGATCGGATACGGGCTCGCGCAGGCGTACACCACGTACGGCGTCATCGGCGTGAAGGTGTGGGTCTTCCGCGGTGAGGTCATAGCGCGACAGGAAGAGGAGCAGCGCCAGGCAGTAGGCGCATCGTAGGATCGAACCATGCTGGCACCCAAGAAAGTCAAGCATCGCAAGATGATGAAGGGCCGCCGGCCCGGCCTCGCGTGGCGCGGCGCCGGCTTGGCGTTCGGCGATTTCGGGCTCCAGGCAACTAGCCGGGGATGGTTGTCGGCGCGCGAGATCGAGGCTGCGCGCGTGGCGCTGACCCGTCACATCAAGCGCGGCGGGCGCGTCTGGGTCCGCATCTTTCCCGACAAACCGCTAACCAAGAAGCCTGCCGAAACCCGTATGGGCAAGGGCAAGGGCAATCCCGAGATGTGGGTCGCGGTCATCAAGCCGGGTCGGATGTTGTTCGAGATGGAGGGCGTCGCGCCCGACGTCGGACGCGAGGCGCTCCGGCTCGCAGCGCACAAGCTCTCGATCGCGACGCAGGTGAAGGAGCGCGCAGGAGCCCGCGGTGCGAGCTAAGCAGGTGCATGATCTTTCCGACGCCGAGCTCGACGCGCGCCTGCGCGAGCTCGAGGAAGAGCTCTTCGGTCTGCAGCTGAAGCGGGCCACGAGTCAGCTCGAGAACCCTATGAAGATGCGGCTCGTGAAGCGCGACATTGCCCGCGTCAAGACCGTCCAGCGCCAACGACTGAAGGTAGGTTGATCATGCACGCGCAGCGCAAGACTCGAACCGGCACCGTCGTGAGCAACGCGATGCAGAATACCGCGGTGGTCGCGGTCCAGCGTCGTGTCCAACATCCGAAATATCGCAAGTTCTTGACGCGCCGGACCCGCTACCAGGCGCACGACGCCAACAACGAGTGCGAGGTCGGCGATACGGTCGTCATCACCGAGTGTCGGCCGCTCAGCCGCCACAAGCGTTGGCGGGTCTCGAAGATCGTCGAGCGCGCGGTGAAGCTCTAGGAGCCAGCGATGGTGCAGGCAGAAAGCATACTGGACGTCGCCGACAACTCGGGTGCGCGCAAGGTCCTCTGCATCAAGGTGCTCGGGGGCTCCAAGCGGCGCTACGCCTCGCTCGGCGACATCATAGTCGTCTCGGTGAAGGAGGCGATTCCGAACGCCAAGGTGAAGAAGGGCGACGTCATGAAGGCCGTGATCGTGCGGACGGCCAAGGAAGTCGGCCGCCCCGACGGATCGTACATCCGTTTCGACAACAACTCGGCGGTTCTGATCGACAATCAGCGCGAGCCGATCGGTACCCGCATCTTCGGGCCGGTCGCGCGCGAGCTGCGCGCCAAGCGATTCATGAAGATCATCTCGCTCGCGCCGGAGGTGCTGTGATGCGTGCGGGGGCATCTCGGATGGCGCGGCCGAAGACGAGCCGCATTCGCAAGAACGACATGGTGATGGTCATCACCGGCCGGGAAAAGGGCAAGACCGGCAAGGTGTTGCGCGTATTGCGCGAGACGAATCGGGTCGTCATCGAACGGCTCCACATGGTCAAGCGCCATCAAAAGCCGCGTGGTCAGCAGGCCCCGGGCGGCATCGTGGAGAAAGAGGCGTCGGTGGACCTCTCGAACGTCATGATCATGTGCGACCGCTGCAATGCGCCGGCTCGTATCGGCAGCCGCCGGCTCGAAGACGGGTCCGGCGTTCGCGTCTGCCGGCGCTGCGGGGAGGCCATCGACAAATGAGCGCAACCAAAGCTCGGCTGCGGGAGCGCTACGCTCGGGAAGTGCTGCCGGCGCTCCAGAAGGAGATCGGCTGCGGCAACGTATTCGAGGTGCCGCGCCTCGAGAAGATCGTCCTCAACATGGGGCTGGGCGAGGCGATCCAGAACGCCAAGCTGCTCGATGCGGCGGTGGAGGAAATGGCTACGATCTCGGGCCAGAAGCCGGTAGTGACGCGGTCGCGAAAGGCGATCGCCAATTTCAAGCTGCGCGAGAACATGCCGATCGGGTGCATGGTCACGCTGCGCGGCGACAGGATGTACGAGTTCTTCGACCGCTTGGTGAACGTCGCGCTGCCGCGCGTACGTGATTTCAAGGGGGTGTCCGACCGCTCCTTCGACGGCCGCGGCAACTACTCGCTCGGCATCCGCGAGCAGATCATTTTTCCGGAGATCGATCTCGACAAGATCGACAAGGTGAAGGGCTTGACGATCTCCATCTGTACGACGGCGCAAACCGACAGCGACGCGAAGCTCCTGCTGCGCGCTCTCGGTTTTCCGTTCCGCAACTGAGGAGTGACGGTGGCGAAAACTTGTCTACGAGTGAAGGCGACGCGACGTCAGAAGTTCGGCGTCCGCCAGTACAACCGCTGTCCGTTGTGCGGGCGTTCCCGGGGTTTCTTCCGTAAATTTCGCATGTGTCGGCTCTGTCTGCGCGATCTGGCGCGGAAGGGACAAATTCCCGGCCTCATCAAGGCCAGCTGGTGACCAGATGTCGATGACCGATCCGATCGCCGATCTCCTGACCCGCATCCGCAACGGTAACCGCGCCCGCAAAGAACGCGTCGACGTGCCGTGGTCCGCATTGAAGGAGGCGGTGGCGCGCGTGCTGATCGCCGAAGGCTTCCTGCGCGACGTCGCGGTCGTCGGTGAGGGAACCGTGAGGCAGCTCCGCCTGATGCTCAAATACGACGACCAGCGCCGTCCGGTCATCAGCGGACTTCAGCGCGTGAGCCGACCTAGTCTCCGCGTCTACGTCGGCAAGGAGGAGATTCCTTCGGTGCGCGGAGGCCTCGGTATCAACGTGCTTTCGACGCCTGCCGGCGTGCTTGTCGATCGAGAAGCCAAGCAGCGCGGCGTCGGCGGTGAGCTGCTCTGCTCGGTGTGGTAAGGGAACACGATGTCGCGCATTGGTAAACAGCCGATCACAGTGCCGAGCGGCGTGACGATCGCCGTCGAGCCCGGCGCCGTTAAAGTAAAAGGGCCGAAGGGAACGCTCGCGGCCGCCGTGAGCCCGCTCGTCGAGATCCGGGTCCAGGACGGAACGATCAACGTCGCACGCCGCGAAGACTCGAGTGCTGCCCGCAGTGTCCACGGACTCACCCGGAAGCTCGTGGCCAACATGGTGACGGGCGTGAGCGACGGGTTTCGGCGTGTCCTCGAGATCAACGGAGTCGGATATCGCGCCGAGGCCAAGGGGAGCGCGATCCAGTTCGCCCTCGGGTATTCGCACCCGATCGTTTTTCCGCTTCCGGAGGGCGTACAGGCGAAGATCGACAAGCAGACGGTGGTGACGCTCGAAGGCGCCGACCGCCAGGTTCTCGGCGAGACGGCTGCCGCCATTCGCAAGCTGCGCCCGCCGGAGCCGTACAAGGGCAAGGGCATCAAGTACGCGGAGGAGAAGATCCGCCGTAAGGCCGGCAAGGCCGTCGGCGCGTCTTCTTGAGGAATACGGTCATGGCCATGTTCAGCGATCAGCGCCGACAGGCGCGAAAGCTTCGCCAGGCGCGCGTGCGGAAGCGCTTGCGCGGCACCGCCTCGCGTCCGCGGCTCTCGGTCTTCCGGAGCGAGAAGCACATGTACGCGCAGGTCATCTCCGACGAGACGGGCGAAACTCTTCTTACTACCTCGACCCTGGCGCCGGAAGTGCGCAGCCGCATCCAAAAGAGCACGGACGTCGCGGCCGCCAAGATCGTCGGCGAGGTCATCGGCAAGTCCTGTATCGACAAGGGCATCACGGCAGCCGTCTTCGATCGAAACGGTTTCCTTTACCACGGACGCGTCCGCGCGGTCGCCGAAGGCGCGCGCGAAGCGGGTCTCAAGATCTGACGGGAGCATTATGGCGCGTGCATCGGTTCGCCGCATCGAAGCCAACGGGCTCGAGCTGAAAGAGAAGGTCGTTCACATCAACCGGGTCGCCAAGGTCGTAAAAGGCGGCCGGCGGTTCAGCTTCAGCGCGCTGGTGGTCGTCGGCGACAACGCGGGGCACGTCGGGTACGGTCTCGGCAAAGCCAACGAGGTTCCCGAGGCGATTCGCAAGGGCATCGAGAAGGCGAAGAAGCGGCTCATGACCGTGCCGATCGCGAACGGCACGATCCCGTTCCAGGTGACCGGGATCTTCGGCGCCGGCGCGGTGCTGTTGCGGCCCGCGTCCGACGGTACGGGCGTGATCGCCGGAGGCGGCGTACGCGCGGTCGTCGAGCTGGCCGGCATCCAGAACGTGCTCACCAAGTGCCTCGGCTCGAACAATCCTCACAACATGGTGAAGGCGACCATCCAGGCGCTAGCCGAGCTGCGCGAGCCCGAGCGTGTCGCCGAGCTCCGCGGAAAGCAGCTCGCCGAGATTCGCTGAGGTTCGACATGGTCGAGAAGAAGATCACGGTGAAACAAGTGCGCAGCGAGATCGGCGGTACGCGCCGGCAGCGGGAGAGCCTGCGCGGTTTGGGCTTGCGCGGGATCGGTCGGTCCGTGACCGTGGCCGACAATACCGCCACGCGCGGACTGATCGACAAGGTCGCACACCTCGTGAAGGTCGGAGACTGACATGGAGACGATCGATCTCTCGAATCTCCGACCGGCAGCCGGCTCGCGGCGTCCCCGCAAGCGGCTCGGTCGCGGCATCGGATCGGGTACGGGCAAGACCTCGGGGCGCGGTCACAAGGGTCGCGGCGCCCGATCCGGAGGCAATACGCCGCCGGGCTACGAGGGCGGGCAGATGCCTCTCCAGCGCCGCCTGCCGAAATTCGGGTTCACCAACCCGACCCGCGTCACTTACGAGATCATAACGCTGAGCCAGCTCGATCGCTTCGCGGCTGGCAGCGTCGTCGACGTCGAGGCGCTCGTCGGCGCCGGGCTCGTGCGCAAAGGCCGGCCGGTAAAGCTCCTCGGCAATGGTGCGGTGAGCCGGCCGGTGACCTTGAAGATAGACAAGGCGAGCGCCTCGGCGCGGGCGGCGGTCGTAGCGGCGGGAGGATCGGTCGAGACCCCCGGCACCGGGGCGGCGCAGGAAGGCTGAGCGTGCTCGAAGGCTTCCAAAATGCTTCTCGAGTCCCCGAGCTGCGGCGGCGGTTGTTGTTCACGTTCGGCATGCTCGCGGTATGCCGCATCGGCGTCGCGATCCCGACGCCCGGTATCGACAGCGCGGCGCTGCGGATGTTCTTCGAGAGCGCTGCCAACAACTTCTTCGGCCTGGTGAACCTCTTCTCGGGGGGCGCGCTCGAGCGCTTTTCGATCTTCGCGCTCGGCATCATGCCGTACATCAGCGCGTCGATCATCCTCCAGCTCCTGACGGTCGTGGTGCCGTATCTCGAGCGGTTGTCGAAGGAAGGGGAGGTCGGACGGCGCAAGATCACGCAGTACACGCGCTACGGCACCGTGGTGCTGTCGCTCGTCCAGAGCCTCTTCATCAGCATCGGCCTCGAGCAGATCCAGTCGCCGACCGGCTCCTCGGTGGTGCTGAATCCGGGCTGGTCTTTCCGACTGATGACGATGATCACGCTGAGCTCCGGCACGTCGTTCCTGATGTGGCTCGGCGAGCAGATCACGGAGCGCGGCATCGGCAACGGCATCTCGCTCATCATCTTCGCCGGCATCGTGGCGGGGTTCTATTCGGCGACCACTACGACCCTGCAGTTCATGAACGAGGGCGAGATCAGCCTCTTCGTCGTCATCGGCCTCGTGATCTTCATGGTCGCGGTCGTGGCGGCGATCATCTTCATGGAACGGGGGCAGCGCCGGATACCGGTGCAGTATGCCAAGCGGGTCGTCGGCCGGAAGATGTACGGCGGACAGAGCTCGCATCTGCCGCTCAAGATCAACACCTCGGGCGTGATTCCGCCGATCTTCGCTTCGTCGATTCTGATCTTTCCCGGAACGATCGCGAGCTTCTTCCCGGACAGCCCGATCGCGGTCCAAGCCGCGGAGATGTTGCAGCCAGCGTCGTTCGTCTACAACCTGTTGTACATCGGGCTTATTATCTTTTTCTGTTATTTTTATACCGCGGTCACCTTCAATCCGGTCGATGTCGCGGACAACATGAAGAAGTTCGGAGGCTACATCCCGGGCATTCGTCCGGGCGCGAAGACGGCGGATTACATCGACCGCATCCTCACGCGCATTACGCTCGGCGGCGCCATCTACATTGCGGTGGTCTGCATCCTGCCGACGATCCTCATCTCCCGATTCAACGTGACGTTCTTCTTCGGCGGCACGTCGTTGCTGATCGTCGTCGGCGTGGCGCTCGACACCATGGCGCAGATGGAGACACATCTCCTTACGCGCAACTACGAAGGATTCATGAAGCGTGGCCGACTGCGCGGACGCCGGAGTTGATCTTCGCCTGCAGCAAACCCGAGTGAACCAGTGATGAACCTGATCGTCATGGGACCTCCCGGTGCCGGGAAAGGGACGCAGTCGCGCTGGTTGGGCGAGCGCTTGGACGTGCCCGTGATCTCGACGGGGGAGATGCTCCGCGACGAAATCAAGCGGAAGACGGCACTCGGAACGCAGGCAAAGCGGCACATGGACAAGGGGGAGCTGATTCCCGACGCGCTGATGATCCGGGTGATCGAAGAGCGGTTGAAACGTCAGGATTGCAAGCGCGGATTCATCCTGGACGGCTTTCCGCGCACGGTCGCGCAAGCGGAGGCGCTCCACCGGATGCGCGCGAGTCTCGGCGGTACCATCGAGAGAGCAGTAAGCCTGTCGGTGCCGAACGAGGAGCTGCTGAAGCGGCTCTCGGGACGGCGTACTTGTCGCGAGTGCGGCGCCATGTACCACATCATCTTCGATCCGCCGACCAACGAAGGCCTCTGCAACAAGTGCAACGGAGAGCTCTACCAGCGCGACGACGACCATGAGGACATCATCAGCTCGCGCCTCGAAATCTACGATGCTCAGACGGCGCCCGTCCTCGAGTACTACCGGAAGCACAGGCAGTTGGTGGAAGTCGACGGGGTCGGCGGACGCGACGACGTACTCGACCGCATCCTCGCAGCGCTGGGGGTAGCCAAGTCGTGATCCAGCTCAAAGCCCCCGAAGAGATCGAGATCATGCGCAAGGCGAGCGTGATCGTCGCAGAGGTGCTAGCGGAGCTGCGCGCGATGGTGCGTCCTGGCGTCACCACCGAAGACCTCGACCGGATGGCCGAGGAGCTTACCCGCAAGAAGGGGGCGGTGCCGGCGTTCAAGGGGTACGAGGTCGCCAACCGCGTGTTCCCGGCGTCGCTCTGCGTTTCGATCAACGATGAAGTGGTACACGGCATTCCCTCGGCGTATCGGGTGCTGCGCGAGGGGGACATCGTCGGCCTCGATTTCGGGGTGCGCTACCAGGGGTTCTACGGCGACGCCGCGATCACCGTGCCCGTCGGCAAAGTGAGCGCTGCGGCGACCGAGCTCATGAAGACTACGCGCGACGCGCTTCAAGCAGCGATCGAAGAGGTCCGGCCCGGGCGCCGGATCGGCGACGTGTCGGCGGCCATTCAGGCGACGGCGGAGCGCAACAAGTTCGCGATCGTACGCGAGTTCGTCGGCCACGGTATAGGGCGGCGGCTGCACGAGGATCCGCAAGTTCCCAACTTCGGTCAGGCCGACCGCGGCATCCGGCTGCGCGAGGGCATAGTCCTGGCGATCGAGCCCATGCTGACCGCGGGAGGGCCCGAGGTGCGCGTCAAGGAGGACGGTTGGACGGCGGTGACCTCCGACGGCAGCCTGTCGGCGCATTTCGAGCATTCGGTTGCGGTCGTGCAGGGCGGACCGTACGTCTTGAGCCTCCTATGAGCATGCCGATGCCCAGAGCCGAAGCCATCGCCGCGAGCGGAACGGTGCAGGAGTCGCTGCCGAACGCGACCTTCCGCGTCGCGCTCGACAATGGCCACAAGGTGCTGGCGTACGCTTCGGGCGCGCTCGGGAGGCACTACATCAAGATCATCCCGGGCGACAAGGTGATGGTCGAGCTGTCGCCGTTCGATCTGAGCCGCGGTCAGATCACGACTCGAACCAAGTGAAACACGGAGTTTCGATATGAAAGTACGCGCATCGGTCAAACAGATCTGCAAGAAGTGCAAGATCATCCGGCGTGCGGGTGTGGTGCGGATTCTCTGCCCCAACCCGCGTCACAAGCAGCGACAGGGCTGAGGAGGAGCGGTCATGGCACGGATAGCGGGTGTCGATCTTCCCAAGGCCAAGCGCATGGAGGTGGCGCTCACCTACATCTTCGGCATCGGCCGCAGCGCGTCGCGTCGGATTCTGCGAGAGGCCGACGTGAGCCTCGACGTGAAGACGGACGACCTGCCCGAGGATGATCTCATCAAGCTGCGCCGCATCATCGACGGCATGAAGGTCGAAGGCGATCTCCGCCGCGAGATCGCGTTGAACATCAAGCGCTACGTGGACCTGGGCGCGTATCGCGGCCTGAGACACCGCAAGAATCTCCCTGTCCGGGGACAGCGCACGCACACCAACGCCCGCACCCGCAAGGGGCCGCGCAAGACGATCGCCGGCAAGAAGCAGGCGCCGTCCAAGGGCTAGAGAGGATCGGAGAGAGGCATGGCGAGACCAGAAGCAGCCACGAAGCCGGCGGCGGCAGATCGTGCCGGGGGACGGCGCAAGAAGGCCAAGCGTGCGGTCCCCGAAGGCGTGGCGCACATACATTCGACGTTCAACAACACGATCATCACCATCACCGATCCTGCCGGCAACGTCGTGTCGTGGGCGAGCGCGGGCAACGTCGGCTTCAAGGGGTCGCGCAAGGGCACGCCCTTCGCGGCGCAGCTCGCGGCCGACGCCGCGGCGAAGCGCGCGATCGACGCGGGCATGCGTACCGTGCAAGTGTTCGTGAAGGGTCCGGGGGCGGGTCGCGAGTCGGCGCTGCGATCGTTGCAGGCGGCCGGCTTCACGATCAGCCTCATCAAGGACGTGACGCCGATCCCCCACAACGGGTGTCGGCCGCCGAAGCGACGGAGAGTCTGAGAGCGTACAGTCGAAGCAAGGCCGCCGGCGTGGCTGGACGGTCGTGAACGGGCCGACGAGGTCGGTCCAGGAGGTTCAGCAGCGTGGCTCGTTACCGAGCGTCAGTTTGCCGGCTCTGCCGGCGTGAAGGTTTGAAGCTCTTGCTCAAAGGAGAGCGGTGCTACACCGACAAGTGCGCCATCGAGCGGCGCAATTATCCGCCAGGCCAGCACGGCCAGGGCCGGGTGAAGTTCTCGGAGTACAGCCTGCAGCTGCGCGAGAAGCAGAAGTTGAAGCGCACGTACCAGCTGCTCGAAGGCCAGTTCCGACGACTCTTCGACAAAGCGGAGCGCATCAAGGGCGTTACCGGCGAGAATCTCATGATCCTGCTCGAGCGGCGGCTCGACAACATGATCTACCGGCTGGGCTTCGCGAATTCCCGCGCCGAGGCGCGCCAGCTCGTGCGGCACGGCCATTTTCTGGTAAACGGGCGCAAGGTGGACATCCCTTCCGCGCTACTCAAAGTCGGGGACGTCGTGACGGTGCGTGAGCGTAGCCACAAAGTCGCACGCATCCAGGAGGCGCTCGAGCTGTCACAGCGCCGCGGCGTGCCGGAATGGCTCGAGGTCGATCGTCCGAACTTCACCGGACGCATCCGCGCGCTGCCGGCCCGCAGCGACTTGACCATGCCGATCAACGAGAAGTTGGTCGTCGAGCTCTACTCCAAGTAAGCGCGCACGGAGGTCCAAATGAACAGAAACTGGCGTGACATGATCAAGCCGAAGCGGCTGGAGCCGGACGAGAAGAGCCTCACGGCCACCTACGGCAAGTTCGTCGGCGAGCCCTTCGAGCGTGGCTACGGCACCACGATCGGCAACTCGCTGCGCCGCATCCTCTTGTCATCGCTCCATGGCGCGGCGATCACGGCGGTTCGCATTCGCGGCATCCTGCACGAGTTCTCGACCTTGCCTGGAGTCACCGAAGACGTGACCGACATCGTCCTGAACCTGAAGGAGGTGAGGGCGAAGCTGCTCGACTCTGCTGCCGACACCATCCGGCTCTCGGTAAAGGGCGAAAAGAAGGTGACCGCGGCCGATATCGTGACCGGTCCGCGCGTCGAGATCCTGAATCCGGACCAGCACATCGCGACGCTCTCGAAGGATGCGAGCCTCGAGATGGAGATGGTGGTGAAGCGGGGGCGGGGCTACGTCTCGGCCGAGCACAACAAGGAAGAGGGCGATCCCGTCGGAACGATTCCACTCGACGCCATCTTCTCGCCGGTGCTCAAGGTAAACTTCAACGTCACCAATGCGCGCGTCGGGCAGCGCACCGACTATGACCGTCTGGTCATGGAGATTTGGACCGACGGTAGCGTCAAACCCGATGATGCGCTCGCGTACGCAGCGCGCATTCTCCAGGATCAGGTGTCCATCTTCATCAATTTCGAGGAAGAGTCCGAGGTAGCCGAACCACTCGAGGAGGCGAGCGAGGGCAAGGTAAACGAGAACCTCTTCCGGCCCGTCGATGAGCTCGAGTTGTCCGTGCGCTCGGCCAACTGCCTCCAGAACGCCGACATCAAGTTCATCGGCGAGCTGGTACAGCGCTCCGAGCAGGAGATGCTCAAGACCAAGAACTTCGGGCGGAAGAGCTTGAACGAGATCCGGGAGATCCTGCACGAGATGGGACTCGGCTTCGGCATGCGGCTCGAGAGCTTCCCGAGCCGTGAGGATCTCGAACGCCGCCGCCTGCAGAAGGAGAAGGAGACCGCCTGATGCGTCATCTGAACGCCGGACGCAAGCTCAATAGGTCGGCGTCGCACCGTCGAGCGCTGTTTCGCAATTTGGTGACGGCGCTCCTCGAGCGCGAGCGCATCAGGACGACCGACGCCAAGGCCAAGGAGACCCGCAGACTCGCCGAACGCATGATCACGCTCGGCAAGCAGGGAACGCTCGCTGCACGCCGGCGGGCGCTCGGCTTCGTCCAGAGTCGAGCGGTCGTGAAGAAGCTCTTCGACGACATTGCACCGCGCTTCAAGGAACGAAGCGGAGGATACACGCGCATCATAAAAGTAGGCATCCGCCATGGCGATGCGGCGCCGGTCTCCGTGATCGAGCTCGTGACGCGCGCGGCCGACCTCGAGGCGGCGAGCGGCGGCGACAAGAAGAAGCGCCGCGGCGCGGCGCGCAGTCAGCGGGCGCAAGCTAAGGGCAGCAAGGGCGGCGCCTCGGAAAAGGCGGCGGGTAAGCGCGCCGCGGCCGGCTGAAGGGAGCGGCGGCGTCGTTCCGAGCGCCGCGCCGGTCAATCTTGACTGCCCGGGCGAAAGCGCGTATCTAGGCTCAATAGCTCGGGTTTTTCAATGCCGACCGCCTTTCATCGAGCACCGCGACGGGTGCGCTGGTGGCGCCGACCCGGCGCGATCTCCGTCCCTGGAGGGGCATGAAGAAGCCTCTCGAAGACTTGCTGCGCGAGGCCTGTGAGCGGGCCGTCAAGGGGGGAGAGCTGGTTACGACGACTCTCCCCCCTTTGTTTCTGAGCGTTCCGAAGGAAGCGGACCACGGCGACCTCGCCACCAACGTGGCGATGACGCTCGCCCGTGGCGAGAAGAAGCCGCCGCGCGCGGTCGCGGAAATCATCGTGCGGCACATTCGTGACCCGGAGAAGATCCTCGCCGAGGTTGCGATTGCCGGACCGGGCTTCATCAACTTCCGCTTCGCGCCCGCATACTGGTGGCGTCGACTCATCGACTGCGAACGCGCCGGCGAGGCGTACGGCCATTCTCGAATCGGCGCCGGCACCCGCCTCCAGATCGAGTTCGTGAGCGCCAATCCGACCGGGCCGCTGCACGTCGGGCACGCTCGCGGTGCCGTCACCGGCGATGCGATCGCCCGCCTCCTGGCGGCGACTGGCCATGCAGTCGAGCGCGAGTACTACGTGAACGATGCCGGTACCCAGATGGAGATGCTGGGTGCGTCGACGTACGCCCGCTACATGGAGCTCTGCGGTCGGCCAGTGGCGTTTCCCGACGAAGGCTATCATGGGGACTACGTTCGCGACGTGGCCGGCGCGATCCGGGCGCTCGAGGGCGATCGCTGGGTGGATGCCGACCCGAGCGCGGCGTGCGCACACATGCGCGACCGCGCCGGCGACATGCTCCTCGCTGCCATCCGCGACGATCTGGCGATGCTCGGCATCGAATTCGACGCCTATGTGAGCGAGCGGCAGCTCCGAGATGACGGCGTGGTCGCTGCGGCGCTCGCCGCCCTCGAGGCGCGCGGGGTCGTGTACGACGCCGAAGGCGCGCGCTGGTTCCGCTCGACCCAGTTCGGGGACGACAAGGATCGACCGCTGGTGAAGTCGGGAGGCGAGTTCACCTACTTCGGCGCCGACGTCGCCTACCATCGCGACAAGCTCGCCCGCGGATTCGACCGCATCATCGACGTCTGGGGCGCCGACCACCATGGCCACATCTTGCGCATGAAAGCCGCGCTGACGGCGCTCGGTCTGGACGCCGAGCGGCTCGAGGTGGTGCTGGTGCAGGTCGTGAGCCTGACGCGTGCGGGTGTGCCGGTGCGGATGGGAAAGCGCTCCGGGTCATTCGTCACGCTGCGCGAGGTCGTGGAAGAGGTCGGAGCGGACGCAACGCGGTTCTTCTTGCTCATGCGGAAGTCGGATGCGCAGCTCGAGTTCGACCTCGATCTCGCCAAGCAACGCTCGGCCGAGAATCCCGTCTTCTACGTCCAGTACGGTCACGCCCGGATCGCGAGCATCTTCAAGCAGGCGGCCGCAGCCGGCCATGACCGCGCGGCCGTCGGGGTCGCCGATCCGAGTCGCCTCGTAGAGCCCGAGGAGCTGGCACTCGTTCGCGCGCTCGCGCAGTTTCCCGAAACGGTGGAACAGGCCGCGCTGGCGCGCGAGCCGCACCGCCTCGTATTCTACCTCATGCAGCTCGCCGGTGATTTCCATCGCTACTACAACCGTACCCGCATCCTCGGCGAGGATCGTGAGCTCAGCGGGGCGCGCCTACTTCTCGCCGCGAACGTGCAAAAGGTGATTCGCGTCGGGCTGCAGCTATTGGGCATCGGTGCGCCCGACGCCATGTGATGGGGAGGGGGAGCGGATGGCCGGAAAAGGGACGCGTCACCGTTTCGAGCTCAGCCGTCTCGAGATCGTCGGCATTTTGGCCGGAGCCACGGCGGCGCTCTTCGTGGTGTTCCTGCTCGGGGTGTACGCCGGGAGAGGGCTCGCCGAGCGTACGGGCGGCGACGGACAACAGATCGTGCGCATGGCCGTCGCTCCCGCGATCGAGCAGACGCCGGGCGCGGACGAGAGCCTGACGTTCTACGAGACGCTGGACCGCGGCGGGGCCGCCGACGGCCACGCTACGGACGCCGAGCGCGGCGTGGCTGGGGCGCGGCCGTCGCCGCCGAAGATCCATGAGGACGTTCCGGCCGTGAAGGCGCCGGAGGCCGCGCCGATGCCTCCCACGGGCGAGGGCGCGGCCGCTGCGGCGCAGAAGCGCGAGCCGGCGCCGGCCGCCGCTGCCGCGACGCCCGCCCAGAAGGCGGAGCAGCGGCCGACTCCGCCCGCGCCGGCGCGCGTCCCGGTCGCTATCGCCCCTACAGCGATGCCGACGCCGGTAACGCGCACCGGGGCCAAGGGCGACTGGAGCGTTCAGGTGTCGGCGACCCGCGACCCGCGTACGGCCGACGGCATGCTGCGCCGCTTGCAGGGCAGGGGCTACGATGCCTTCGTGCTGAAAGTGAGGCGGCGGGGCGAGACCTTCTACAGGGTCCGGGTCGGCCACTACGCGACGCTCGAGGAGGCCCAGAAGGTCGTGACGCGGCTCCGCAGGGAGCCGGGCGTCCCGGAGGCGTTCGTCGCTTCCGACTGAGGGCGAGATGAGCGCGTGCACACCGAGCCTTGCCGACTTCCTCGACCTGTCGCGTCGCGGCAACCTCGTCCCGGTCTTCCGTGAGATCCTCGCCGATACCGAGACGCCGGTGTCGGCGTTCCTCAAGACGACCCGCGGCGAGCATGCGTTCCTGCTCGAAAGCGTGGTCGGCGGCGACAAATGGGGCCGCTACAGCTTCCTCGGGTCGGAGCCGTCCGCGGTCTTCGCGAGCCGGGGCACGACCGTTTCACTCGCCGAGCACGGGAAGCCGCTGCGCACGTACGAAACCGCCGATCCCTTGGACGCGCTCCGGGCGATCCTCGCCGGCTATCGGGCTGTGCCGGTTGCCGGGCTGCCGCGCTTCTTCGGCGGCGCGGTCGGCTACGTCGCCTACGACGCGGTCCGCTTCTTCGAACGCCTGCCGTCGCGACTCCCGGATCCGCTCGGGCTCCCGGAGCTCTACTTCATCGTCCCGGCGAGCCTGCTCGTGTTCGACACCATCGCGCAGTCGATCAAGGTCGTCGTCAACGTCGATCTGCGCGATCCGGAGATCGATCCGCGCGCGGCCTACGAGGCGGCGACCGCGCGCATCGACGAGCTGGTGGCGCGCCTCGCCGCGCCGCTGACGCTGCCCGAGGCGCTGCCGACGACCGGAGAGCGCTTACCGGTCGCGGCCAACATGACGGCGGCCGAGTACGGCGCCATCGTCGAGCGCGCGAAGGAGTACATCCGGGCCGGCGACATCATCCAGGTCGTGCTCGCCCAGCGCCTCGAAGCCGAGCTGCGCGCTGCGCCGTTCGACGTCTACCGCGCGCTGCGGACGGTGAATCCGTCGCCCTACATGTTCTACCTGCATCTCGGCGAGCAGACGCTCGTCGGTTCGTCGCCCGAGGTGATGGCGCGCGTCGAGGACGGCGAGCTCACGGTCCGGCCGATCGCCGGCACGTCGCCGCGTGGCACACAGGAGGCCGAGGACCGCGAGCTCGAGCGCAAGCTCCTCACCGATCCGAAGGAGATCGCGGAGCACATCATGCTCCTCGATCTCGGTCGCAACGACGTCGGTCGGGTCGCAGAGGCCGGCAGCGTCGAGGTGACCGAACGGCTCGTCATCGAGCGCTACTCGCACGTGATGCACATCGTCTCGAACGTGCGCGGCAAGCTCGCCGCGGGGCGCGATTGCTTCGACGCTTTCCGCGCCACGTTCCCCGCGGGAACGCTCTCCGGAGCGCCGAAGATCCGCGCCATGGAGATCATCGAAGAGCTCGAGCCGGTACGCCGCGGTGTCTACGGTGGCGCTATCGGCTATTTCGGCTTCGGCGGCACGATGGACACGTGCATTGCGATCCGCACCATGCTCATCAAGAACGGGAAGGTATATCTCCAGGCCGGCGCCGGCATCGTCGCCGATTCCGATCCGGTGCGGGAGCATGCCGAGTGTCTCAACAAGGCGCGCGGTCTCCTGCTGGCGTTGCAGCGCGCCGAGCGGCTCGCTCCCGACCTCGGAGAGCGAGTCGCGTGACCGCCGCCGTGAAAAGACGCCGGCCGAGGATCCTCGTAGTCGACAACTACGACTCGTTCACCTACAACCTCGTGCAGTATCTCGGCGAGCTCGGCGCCGAGGTCGAGGTGCAGCGCAACGACGCCGTCACCCTCGACGAGATCGCGGCGCGGCAGCCCGACGGCATCGTCCTCTCCCCCGGTCCGTGTACGCCGAAGGAGGCCGGCATCTCGGTGCCCGTGGTCGAGCGCTTCAAGGGCGCGGTTCCGATTCTCGGCGTTTGTCTCGGGCATCAGGCGATCGGCGCCGCTTTCGGCGGCGCCATCGTGCGCGCGCCGCGTATCATGCACGGGAAAACGTCACCCATTCACCACGACGAACGCGGGATCTTCGCCGGACTCGAGAATCCTTTCGCCGCGACCCGCTATCATTCGCTGGTGATCGAGCGCGGCTCGCTCCCGCCCGAGCTCGAGGTCTGCGCGTGGACGGCCGAAGGCGAGATCATGGGCATCCGTCATCGTCATCTGCCGGTCGCGGGGGTGCAGTTCCATCCCGAGTCGATCCTGACCCTCGAGGGCAAGCGCCTGTTGCGGAACTTCCTCGAGAGCCTGCCGGTGGTTCGAGGGGGCGGCGGACCGTGATCAATCAGGGGAGCGAGGCGCCGGAGGCGGCGCTGCAGTGCGTGCGCGCCGCAATCGTAACCGTGGTCGCGGGCCGCGATCTCGACGAGGGCGCCATGCGTGCGGTCGTGGATACCGTCATGAGCGGTGCGGCGACGCCGGCGCAGATCGGCAGCCTGCTCACGGCCTTGCGGATGAAAGGAGAGAGCGTCGACGAGCTCGTGGGTACGGCGCGGGCGCTGCGCGCGCGCATGCTGCGCGTGCCCTGGAGCGGGTTGGCCGTCGACACCTGCGGCACCGGCGGCGACGGCGCCGACCTCTTCAACGTATCGACGGCCGTCGCGCTGGTCGTGGCGGGCGCGGGCGTCGTCGTCGCCAAGCACGGCAACAGAGCGCAGTCCGGGCGGGTCGGCGGCGCCGACGTGCTCGAGGCGCTCGGCGTGCGCATCGACCTGCCGCCGGAGGGCGTCGCGCGCTGCCTCGAGCGCGCCGGCGTCGGGTTCTGCTTCGCACCCCGGTTCCATGCGGCCATGCGCTACGCCGCGGGCCCGCGGCGCGAGATCGGGCTGCGGACGATCTTCAATCTCGCCGGTCCGCTAGCCAATCCCGCAGGGGCGGCGGTGCAGCTCGTGGGCGTGGCGGAGCCGCGGTGGACGGCGCCGATGGCCGAGGCGCTTCGCCGTCTCGGCGCGTCGCGCGCGCTCGTCGTGCATGGGTCCGGGCTCGACGAGATCAGTACGGTGGGGCCGACGCGCGTCAGCGAGGTCGGACCCGACGGAGTGCGGACCTACGAGCTCTCGCCGGCCGACTTCGGGCTCGCCGACAGCGGGCCCGTGCCGCGTCTGATCGATGCCGCGGAGAGCGCGGCTACCATCCGCAGCGTCATTTCCGGAGTCGTCGGACCGGCGCGCGACCTGGTCCTCGTCAACGCCGCCGCCGTGCTCGTGCTCGCCGGACGGGCGGTCGACTGGCGCGCCGGTATGGCCGCGGCTGCGGCGGCGGTGGACGGCGGTGCGGCCGCGCGCGCACTTGCGTGCCTCGTCGAGACGAGCAACGAGTACAGCGAGGAAGCCGCGTCCGCATGAGCACACTCCAGGCCATCGTCGATCACGCCGCGCACGAGCTCGAGGCGCGTCGCCGGTTGCGGCCGCTCCGGCAGCTCACCGAAGCGCCGCTCTTCGCGCGGCCGCGCCGCGACTTCGCGGCCGCGCTGCGCGCGCCCGGGCGACGCATCGTCGCGGAGGTGAAACGCGCTTCGCCGTCTCTCGGGCGCATCCGCGACGACTTCGATCCGGTCGCGATCGCGACCGGCTATGCGGCTGCAGGTGCGGCAGCGATCTCGGTGCTCACCGAGGGGCGCTTCTTCGAGGGCAGTCTCGACGACCTCGCGGCCGTCCGCGAGCACGTCGACGTACCGCTGCTGCGCAAGGACTTCCTCTTCGAGCCGTACCAGGTGTACGAGGCGCGGGCGGCGGGCGCGGATGCGTTCCTCCTGATCGCCGCCATTCTCCCGGCGGAGATCCTGCGCGAGCTCGTGGCGCTCGGCCGCGAGATGGAGATGACGGCGCTCGTCGAGATCCACACCGCCCAGCAGCTCGAGCGCGCGCTTGCCGCCGAGGCGACCGTCATCGGCATCAACAACCGCGACCTCGACACTTTCGTGACCCGCCTCGAGACCGGCCTCGAGCTGGTCGGTTCGGTCCCGCCGGAGCGTACGGTAGTGATCGAGAGCGGCCTCAAGACCGGCGCCGACATCGCGCGCTTCGAGGCCGCCGGCGTACGCGCCTTTCTGATCGGCGAGACCCTGATGCGCGCCCCCGATCCGGGCGTGGCGCTGCGCGGACTCCTGGCGTGATCGCACCCCGCAAGCGTCCGCTCTGCGTCAAGATCTGCGGCATCACGCGGCCGGACGATGCCGTCGCCGCGGTGGCGGCGGGAGCCGATCTGCTCGGCTTCAACTTCCATCCGCAGAGTCCGCGCTACATAGCACCGGAGGATGCGGCACCGATCGTCGCCGCGCTGCCGCCGCAGGTGCGGGCGGTCGGCATCTTCGTCGACGCCGACCCGGCTTTCGTCGAGCATGCGCTCGCGATTGCGCGGCTCGGCCTCCTGCAGTTTCACGGCAGCGAGAGCCGCGACTACTGCCTGCGCTTCGCCGTTCCGGCGATGAAGGCGCTGCGCGTCGCGAGCTTCGCCGACCTCGACGCCGCCGCGGCGGCGTATCCCGAAGGCTGGCTGCTCGTCGACACGGCCGATCCCGAGCGCTACGGCGGCACGGGCCGGTCGCTGCCGGCGGTGCCGGTAGCGCGTGAGCTCGCGCGCCGGCTCTTCGTCGCCGGCGGCCTGAAGCCGACCACCGTCGCCGACGTAGTGCGCCGAATGCGTCCGCTCGGCGTCGACGCCTGTTCGGGCGTGGAGCGCGCCCCCGGCGTCAAAGACCACGCGCTCCTGAGAGATTTCGTGACTCATGCCAAGACTGCCTGACGAGCGCGGCCACTTCGGCCCGTACGGCGGCCGCTACGTGAGCGAGACGCTCATGCCGGCGTTGTTCGAGCTCGAGCGCGCCTACAACCGGCTCCGCAAGGAGGCGCGCTTCAAGCGCGAGCTTCGCGATCTGCACGAGCGCTACACCGGACGCCCGACGCCGCTCTATTTCGCCGAACGGCTGACGCGCACACTCGGCGGCGCGCGCGTCTACCTGAAGCGTGAAGACCTCTGTCACACGGGCGCGCACAAGATCAACAATACGCTCGGACAGATCCTGCTCGCCAAGCGCATGGGGAAGACCCGCATCATTGCCGAGACCGGCGCCGGGCAGCACGGCGTTGCCACGGCGACGGCCGCCGCGCTCTTCGGCTTCAAGTGCGAGGTCTACATGGGGAGCGAAGACGTCCGCCGCCAGGCGCTGAACGTCTTTCGCATGAAGCTCCTCGGCGCGACCGTGCACCCGGTCGACTCGGGGAGCCGCACTCTCAAAGACGCTCTCAACGAGGCGATGCGCGACTGGATCACCAACGTGCGCGACACCTTCTACATCATCGGCTCGGTCGCCGGTCCGCATCCGTACCCCATGCTGGTGCGCGATTTCCAGGCGGTGATCGGCCGCGAGGCGCGTCGGCAGATTCGCCATGCCGCCGGCAGGCTCCCCGACGTGCTGATCGCCTGCGTCGGCGGCGGCAGCAACGCGATCGGCCTCTTCCACCCGTTTCTCGCCGACCGTAGCGTGCGCATGGTCGGCGTCGAGGCGGCGGGGCGCGGTATCGAGACCGGCGAGCACGCGGCCTCGCTGACGGCGGGGCACGTCGGCGTCCTGCACGGCAACAAGACCTACCTCCTGCAGAGCGAGACCGGTCAGGTGCAGATCGCGCATTCGATCTCGGCGGGGCTCGACTACCCCGCCGTCGGTCCCGAGCACAGCTATCTCAAGGACAGCGGCCGCGTCGCCTATGAGACCGCCGGCGACGAGGCCGCCGTCGCGGCGCTGCGTATGCTGGCCGAGCAAGAAGGAATCATCGCCGCGCTCGAGAGCGCGCACGCCGTGGCCGCGGCGATCCGTATCGCGCCGACGCTGCCGCGCCGCGCGATCGTCCTCGTCAACCTCTCGGGTCGCGGCGACAAGGACATGGAGACGGTCGCCGAGCATCTGGGCATCCGGCTCCGCGAACCGGGGGAGGAGCGCACGTGAGCCGCATCGCGAAGACCTTCGCCCGGCTCGGCGACGAACGCCGTGCGGGATTCGTGCCGTTCCTCATGGCGGGCGATCCCGGCCTCGACGTCACGCGCGAGCTGCTGCGCGCAGCGATCGACGCCGGCGCCGACCTGATCGAGCTCGGCGTGCCCTTCTCCGACCCGATGGCCGACGGTCCGGTGCTGCAGCGCTCGGCCGAGCGCGCGCTCGCCCTGGGGACGACGCTGACCCAGGTGCTCGAGCTCGTGGCCGAGCTGCGCCGCGATTCGCAAGTGCCGATCGTTCTCTTCGGCTACGCCAACCCGCTCCTGCGCTACGGCGCCGAGCGGTTCGCTCGCGACGCCGCGACCAGCGGCGTCGACGGCGTTCTTTGCGTCGACATGCCGCCGGAGGAAGCCGATGACCTCGAGCCGGCGCTCGCGGCGGCGGGCCTCGACATGATCTTCCTCCTGGCGCCGACGAGCGACCGCGGGCGCATCGATGCCGTGCGCGCCCGCGCCCGCGGCTTCGTCTACTACGTGTCGATCACCGGCACGACGGGCGCCGGGGCGCCCGATCCCGCGGCGGTCGCAGCGATGGTCGGCGACGTGCGGTCGCGCGTCGGCCTGCCGGTCGGCGTCGGCTTCGGCATCACCGGCCCCGAGCAGGCGGCGACGCTTGCTCGCGCCGCCGACGCAGTGATCGTCGGGAGCGCCGTGATGCGGCTCGTCGAGGAGCATCCCGGCCCGGGATTCTTGCCGGCCGCGCGCGCTTTCCTGGGGGACCTGGCGGCCGCCGTGCATGCGGCGCGCGGCTGAGCGCTGGCGCGGATCTGGGGATGACGAAGCCCGTGGCCGATCTCTGGACGCGCTGCGACGGGTGCCACGTCCTCGTCTATCGGAAGCAGCTAGAGCGTCGCCTATACGTCTGTCCCCAGTGCGGTCATCATCAGCGCCTCACCGCCGCGCAGCGCCTCCAGCTCCTTCTCGACCGCGGCACGTTCGTGGAGCGCGACGCCGAGATCGGATCGCGCGACGTGCTCGGCTTCCCCGATACCCCTCCATACGCGCAGAGGCTGCGCGAGATGCAGGACAGCGCCGGGCACCGTGAGGCAGTGATCACCGGCACCGGCCGTGTCGGCGGCGTGGCGATCGCGATCGCGGTCTTCGACTTCTATTTCCTGGGCGGCAGCATGGGGTCGGCGGTGGGAGAGAAGCTCACGCGGCTGATCGAGTACGCGGGCGCAGCGCGTCGGCCGCTCGTCATCGTATCGGCGTCGGGAGGAGCCCGCATGCAGGAGGGGATTTACTCGCTCATGCAGATGGCGAAGCTCACCGGCGCGCTCGGGCGACTGCGCGAGGCCGGGGTGCCGTACGTCTCGATCTGCACGGACCCGACGACCGGCGGCGTCGCGGCCTCCGTGGCCCTCCTCGGCGACGTCAATCTGGCCGAACCGCGCGCGCTCATCGGCTTCGCCGGTCCGCGCGTCGTCGCCCAGACGCTGAGCGAAGATCTGCCGCCGGGGTTCCAGCGCGCCGAGTTCCTGCTCGAGCACGGCATGCTCGACGCCGTCGTCGAGCGCCGCGATCTGCGCCGGACGCTGGCGCGCGTACTGGCGCTTCTGCCGACCCGCAGCCGTGCCGGCGGCGGGCGCGGCCGCTGACGGGCGCCATGGGAGTCGACGCATACGTCGCCACCCTGGCATGGCTCTATCGCTTGGAGGCGCGCCGCGGCGTCGACCTCGAGCTGGCGCGCGTGCAACGCGCGGCTGCGGCGCTCGGCCATCCCGAGCGCGCGGCGCCGACGTTCCACGTCGCGGGCACCAACGGCAAAGGCTCGACGGCGGCGATGATCGCAGCGATGCTGGCGGCGGACGGCGTTCGCGTCGGCCTCTATACTTCGCCGCACTTGGTGTCGTTTCGCGAGCGCATCGTCGTCGCCGGCGAGCCGATCGCGGAGGAGGCCGTCGTCGCGGGCATCGCCGCGATCCGCGCCGCGCTCGGTCCGGCGCCGGGCCTCACCTGTTTCGAGATCACGACGCTCCTGGCCTGGGAGGCGTTTCGCGCCGCTGCCGTGGACGCGGTCGTGCTCGAGGTCGGCCTCGGCGGCCGGCTCGACGCAACGAACATCGTGCTGCCGGCAGTGACGGTGGTCACCAACGTCGATCTCGACCACGAGGCGTGGCTCGGCGCTACGCTCCCGGCGATCGCACGCGAGAAAGCGGGCGTGGTGAAGGCGGGCGTACCGGTGGTGTCGGGGGCAGCCGGCGCCGCGGCGGCAGTGGTGGCGGCGCGCGCCCGCACGCTCGCCAGCCCGCTCGAGGTACTGGACCGCGACTTCACGCTCGCTCCCGGTGCCGACGGCGAGCTCGCGTATCGCTCGCCCCGGGGGTCGATCGCGCCCGTCGCGCTTGCGCTCGCAGGCGACCATCAGCGCCGCAATGCCGCCCTCGCGATCCGCGCCGTCGAGCTCGGAGCCCGCCGGCCGCCGTCGGGTGCGGCAATCCGCTGCGGCCTGGCCGGCGTCAAGTGGCCGGGACGCCTCCAGGTAGTGTGCCGCGAGCCCCTTGTGCTATTGGATGGCGCCCACAATGTGGCGGGCATCGAGGCGTTGGCGGCGGCGGTGCGCGCGCGCGCCGGCGGGCGCCGCGTGCGGGCACTGTTCGGCGTGATGCGTGACAAAGGGTGGCAGACGATGCTGCGGGGACTCGCCGACGTTGCGTCGGAGATCGTCGTGACGCGGCCGCGACAACCCCGGAGCCTGCCGCCCGGCGAGCTCGCAGCGGCAGCGCCGTTCTCCGTTCGCGTCGTCGAGGATCCGGTCGCGGCCTATCGCGAGCTGCTCGCCGTCAGTGCTGCGGACGATGTCGTGGTCGTGACCGGCTCGCTCTTCCTGGTCGGCGACCTCCTGCCGGTCGTCGATCCGGCCCTCGCTGCCGCGGCCGACCGTGAGCGAGCCGCCGCCGTTCTCGCCGGCCGATGCTGACGCGCATCGTCCGCGTGCTGGCCGCCACGGTATGGCTGGTAGCGCTCGTCTCGCCGGCAGCGGAGGGGAACGGCCTTCCGGGGCTCTCGCACCTCGACAGGAGCGAGAGCGGCGAGGTGGCCATCGACGCCGAGCACATCGAGTACGATCAGCGCGCCAACGTCGTGACCGCACGCGGCGCGGTCAAGATCACGCGCGGCGACATGACGCTGACCGCGGACACCGTGCAAGTGAACCGCACGACCAACGTCGCGCACGCGAACGGGAATGTGGTGGTGACGGATCCGGAGGGCACGATCTCCGCCGACGTGCTGACGTTGGATCTCGTGCAGGAGACGGGCTCCATGGCCGAGGGCTCGGTCTTCTTGAACGCCAACCGCTATCAGCTCTCGGGTGAACGCTTCGAGAAGTTCCCCGGGCAGGCGTACGCGGTCACCAAGGGCCGCTTCACGACCTGCGTCTGCAAGCAGGACGAGTCGCCGAGCTGGAGCATCCGCGGACAGCGTGTCACGCTCGACCTCGAAGGCTACGGCCGCGTCCGGGGCGGCACCTTCGCCGTCCACGACGTTCCGATCTTCTACGTGCCCTACGGAATCTTCCCGGTCCGGCGCGAGCGCCAGAGCGGACTCTTGTTCCCGCGCTTCGGATTCTCCAATCGGCGCGGTTTCCAGATCGAGCAGCCCTTCTTTCTGAATATCGACAAGAGCCATGACGCCACGGTATCGGTCGACCTCGAGACCGAGGCGCGCGTCGGCGCGCTCGGCGAGTATCGCTACGCACTGAGCCCCGAAACCCTCGGCGAGATCAACGGCTCGTACTTCAACGAGTCGATTCGTGGCGCGAGCTCGCGAGAGATCGTCAACAGGAACATCGCCGACCCCAACATTCCGGTCGACCGCTGGAGCGCCGGCGTGACTCACGACCAGTGGCTGCCGTACGGCTTCAAGGGATACGCCGACGTCCTGCGCGTGAGCGACGACCTGTTCCTGCGCGAGATCAACGTGCTGACGTTCAACCCCGGTGTCGACGTGGCGCTGCGGACGCGGCGCTTCGAACGATCGCGGCTCGCCGTCGAACGCTTCTTCGACGACGGGCTCCTGCTGACGACGAGCACCTGGTATCAGGATTTCATCAATCCCGACCGCTACGTGTTCCAGGCGCCGCCGCGCATCGAGGGCAGGACGCAGTCGCGGTTTTTCGACGACCGCGTCCTGCTGCACTTCGCGGGCGAGGGCGTCAACTATACGCGCGACCGCGGCTACGAGGGGCAGCGGCTCGATCTGTACCCCGAGCTCGAGGTGCCGTGGCGATACGGCTCCTGGGCCCGCGGATCCTTCCGCGGCGGCGTACGCGAGACCGCCTATCACCTCGATGACACGCGCGTACCGACGCAGGTGAACATCAATCCCGCCGACCCCGGAAGCCAGCCCCCGAGCATCCTGCCGGCCCTCGACCGCAACGCTACCCGCGAGCTCCTCTATTTCCGCGGCGACGTCGGGACGACGCTGTCGCGCGTCTATCCGTTCGAGCGCTTCGGCCTCGTCCGCCTCAAGCATACGATCGAGCCGGAGATGGAATACCTGCTCGTTCCCCGCACCTCTCAGCGCCAGTCCGAGCTGCCGCTCTTCGACGACTTCGACCGCGTGAACAAGCGCAGTGTCGTGACTTATGGGCTCACGAGCCGCCTTCTCGGGCGGCTTGCAGCTCCGGCGCCCGCTGCCGACCACGCCAAGACGCATCGACACTCGATGGTCGTGCCGGCGTCCGACGAGGGGACGCCCGCCGGCGCCGACGGGCTCGGCGAGGGCGTGGAGGCGGTGCCGTCGGCGCCGGCGTCGGGCGGCATTCGCGAGCTGGCGCGCTTCTCGCTCTTCCAGAGCTACGACTTCGCCAACAAGCTCGGCGACTTCATCGGCGAGGTCGACCCCGATACGGGGCGGATCATGCGGGGGCAGGGCAATCGGGTCTCCGATCTGTCGGTTTACCTGCGCCTGACGCCGTCACCTTATTTGAGCTTCGAGGGGCGCAGCGACTACAGCGTCACCGGGGGCGGGACCAAGAGCGCTACCGTCGGCCTGTTCCTGACCGACTGGAGGACTGCTGCCGATGATTTCGGCCTCGCGGCCCTGCGCGGCCGGAGCCGCGTCGGCATCGGCTATCGCTTCGTCGCCAACCAGGCGATCGAGGAAGTGAACGGGAGCATGCTGCTGCGCTTCATGAGGCAGCTCTACGGTGCCTACGAGGCACGCTACGATAATCGGAGCGGCCGGTTCCTGGAGCACCGCTACGGCCTGCGCTTCATCTCGAAACAGGAGTGCTGGGTGGTAGATCTCGGCGTCGCCGACCGGGTGAACCCGAATGAAACGGAGGTGCGCTTCTTGGTGTCGCTCGTAGGTCTGGGGCAGTTCGGCAAAGAGCCGTTTCGGCAGTCGCTCGGCGCTATCGCGGCGCCGATGCACGGATTCATGGGGCAATGATGAAGGGCGTCATTCTCGCCGGCGGTCTCGGGACCCGGCTCTACCCGCTCACCCGGATAACCAACAAGCACCTGCTGCCGGTATTCGATCGGCCGATGATCCATTACCCGCTGCAGGCTCTCATCAATGCCGGCATTCGCGACATCCTGCTCGTGACCGGCGGCAACAACGCCGGCGACTTCTTGAAGCTCCTCGGAAACGGCAAGGACTTCGGCCTGCAGCACCTGAACTACACCTATCAAGAGGGCGAGGGCGGCATCGCCGCGGCGCTCTCTCTCGCCGAGCATTTCGTCGACGGCGAACGCGTGTGCGTGGTCCTCGGCGACAACATCATCGAGCGGAACTTCACGGCGTCGGCAGCGAGGTTCGCGCGGGGCGGCGAGGGGGCGCGCATCCTCCTCAAGGCGGTGCCCGATCCGGAGCGCTTCGGAGTCGCCGCATTCCGCGGCCGGCGCATCGTCGCCATCGAGGAGAAGCCGCGGCGTCCGAAAAGCCGGTACGCAGTCACCGGCATCTACATGTACGATGCCCGCGTGTTCGACGTTATCCGCACCCTCGAGCCGTCGCGGCGCGGCGAGCTCGAGATCACCGACGTCAACAACTGGTACCTGCGGCGCGGCGAGCTCGGCTACGAGATCCTGCGCGGCTGGTGGACCGACGCCGGCACCTTCGAGGCGCTGCATCGAGCCGGCAACCTCGTGGCGAGGACGGGTGCGAACAAGCTCGACCCGCCGCGCGCGCAGACCCGGAGGCGGCGATGATCCATGGCGTCCACTTGAAGCGGCTTGCCGTGCACGCCGACGATCGCGGCTTCCTGATGGAGGTCCTGAAGGCGGACGACCCCTGCTTCCAGACCATCAAGCAGACGACATACACGGAAGCGTTCCCCGGCGTCATCAAGGCCTTCCATTGGCATCGCCGCCAGTGGGACATGTGGTTCTTCGTCCGCGGGATGGCGCAGGTGGTGCTGTACGATCTGCGCCCCGACTCGCCGACGCACCGGCAGACGAACGTGTTCGTGATCGGCGACCGCGCCCCCGGGCTGCTGGCGATTCCGAGCGGGGTGGCGCATGGCTACCGCGTCCTCGGTCAGGAGGTGGCGGGGCTGCTCTACCACACGACCGAGGCCTATGATCCGCAGGATCCGGACGAAGAACGCATCCCGTTCGACGATCCGACGATCGGGTTCGACTGGACGACGCGACCGCGCTGAGACCATGAAGCTCCTCGTGACCGGCGGCGCCGGCTTCATCGGCGCCAACTACGTCCAGCACGTGCTGGCGACGTACCCCGATGACGAGATCGTCACCTTCGATCTGCTGACCTATGCGGGCAATCTGGCCAATCTCGAGCCCGTGCTCGACAATCCGCGCCATCGCTTCGTGCGCGGCGATATCGCTGACCGCGCGGCCGTCACCGCGGCGCTCGGCGACGGTGTCGACGCGATCGTGAACTTCGCCGCCGAGTCGCACGTCGACCGGTCGATCGCCGATGCCGGCGTCTTCTTGACGACCAATGTCGTGGGTACCCAGGTCCTCCTCGACGCCGCCCGGGCGCATGGTGTCGGCCGCTTCCTGCAGGTCTCGACCGACGAGGTGTATGGGAGCCTGGGGCCGACCGGTGCCTTCAGCGAGGAGACGCCGCTGGCGCCGAACAGCCCCTATGCCGCCAGCAAGGCGGCCGCCGATCTCCTGGTGCGCGCCGCCCATCACACGCACGGCGTCCCGGCGCTGATCACCCGCTGCTCCAACAACTACGGACCCTACCAGTTCCCGGAGAAGCTGATTCCGCTGTTCGTCACCAACGCGCTCGCCGACCAACCGCTGCCCCTCTATGG
Source organism: Polyangiaceae bacterium UTPRO1 (assembly GCA_002050235.1). GTDB lineage: Bacteria > Desulfobacterota > Binatia > UTPRO1 > UTPRO1 > UTPRO1. The sequence goes on from MWST01000033.1 coordinate 31,701, forward strand.
CGACGGCCGCCAGGTGCGCGATTGGATCCACGTCGAGGATCACTGCCGCGGCGTCGACCTGGTGCTGCGCCAGGGGCGGGTCGGAGAGGTCTACAACCTCGGGGGCGGCAACGAGCGTGAGAACCTCGAGGTGGCGAAGCTGATCCTGGATACGCTCGGGAAGCCTCGCAGCCTGATCCGCCACGTCAGCGATCGACTCGGCCACGATCGCCGCTATGCGATCGACGCCCGCAAGATCGAGCGCGAGCTCGGGTGGACGCCGCGCCGGGAGTTCGCGCGCGGCCTCGACGACACGATCGAGTGGTACCGCGCCCACAGGGCGTGGTGGGAGGCGGTGAAGAGCGGCGCCTACCGCGACTACTACGAGCGCACGTATGGCCAGCGCCTGGTCGGCGCTGCCGGCGTGGAGGGGGATCGCACGTGAAGCGCGCTCTCATCACCGGTATCACCGGGCAGGACGGCTCGTATCTGGCCGAGCTCCTGCTCGCCAAGGGCTACGAGGTCTACGGCATGGTGCGCCGCGCCAGCACCGAGAACTTCGAGCGCATCGAGCCGTTCCGCGACCGCATCCGGCTCGTGCAGGGAGACCTGCTCGATCCGATGTCGCTGATCACCCTGCTCGAGGAGATCCGCCCGCAGGAGCTCTACAATCTAGCCGCCCAGTCGTTCGTGCCGACGTCGTGGAGGCAGCCGGTGCTGACGGCGGAATTCGACGCCATCGGAGTTACCCGCGTGCTCGAGGCGATCCGTCTCGTCGACCGCAACATCCGTTTCTACCAGGCGTCGTCGAGCGAGATGTTCGGCAAGGTGCGCGAGGTGCCGCAGAGCGAGCTGACTCCCTTCCATCCCCGCAGCCCCTACGGCGTCGCCAAGGTCTATGCCCACTACATCACGGTGAATTACCGCGAGAGCTATGGGATCTTCGCGTGCTCGGGAATCCTCTTCAACCACGAGTCGCCGCGGCGCGGAAAGGAGTTCGTCACGCGCAAAGTGACCGATGGCGTGGCCCGTATCCATCTCGGACTCGAGAGCGAGCTGCGGCTCGGCAATCTCGAGGCGCGGCGCGACTGGGGCTTCGCCGGCGACTACGTCGAGGCGATGTGGCTCATGCTCCAACAGGCGGAACCCGACGACTATGTGGTGGCGACGGGCGAATCGCACACGGTCGCCGAACTCGCGGAGATCGCGTTCGGTCGCGTCGGTCTCGACTGGAAACGGTACGTGCGGGAGGATCCGTCGTTGAAGCGTCCGGCCGAGGTCGATTCTCTCGTCGGCGACGCAGCCAAGGCTCGCGACAGGCTCGGCTGGAAGCCGCGCGTGTCGTTCCCGGAGCTCGTCGGGATGATGGTCGACGCCGACGTCGCACGCCTGCGACGCTCCTAGCGCGTGCGCTACTTCGTCACCGGGATCGGCGGCTTCGCGGGGGGGCATCTCACCGCCGCGTTGCTCGCGGCCGGACACGAGGTGGCCGGGCTGGTGCGCGAGCAGCGGTCCCGTCCTGCGCTGGAGGCGCTCGCGGCGCGGTATCCGCGGTTCCGCCTCGAGGCGCTCGCGAGCGGAGACGTCGCCGACTTCGAAGCCGTGCGGACCGCCGTCGCCGCGGCGCGGCCGGACGGCATCTTCCATCTCGCCGGGATCGCGTTCGCGCCCCGCGCCGCTGCCGATCCGGCGCGAACCCTGGCGGTGAACGTGCTCGGGACGTGCAACGTGCTCACCGCTGCGCGGCGCGAGGCGCCGGCGAGCCGGGTCGTGGTGGTCGGGTCCGCCGACGTCTACGGTGCTGCGGCGAGCGCCGGCGAGCCGATCGACGAGGACCGGCCGCTCCGACCCGTCAGCACGTACGGGCTTTCCAAGGCTGCGGCCGACATGGCGGCCTTCCAGGCGTGGTGGGAGGCGGGGCTAGCCGTGGTCAGGGCACGCCCCTTCAATCACACCGGACCGGGCCAGCGCGGCGACTTCGTGTGCTCGGACTTCGCCCGGCAAGTCGCGCGCATCGAGCGCGGCGAGGCGCCGCCGGTGCTGCACGTCGGTAATCTCGCGAGCGCCCGCGATTTCGCCGATGTCCGCGACGTCGTGCGCGGCTACGTGACGCTGATGGAGCGCGGTGCGCCCGGCGCCGCCTATAACCTCTGCAGCGGCGAGGCGGTGACGGTCGGCGCCATCGTGGAGATGCTCCGGGCCGAGGCGCGCGTCGCGTTCGCGGTCGTCGAGGAGGCGGCGCGCGTCCGGCACCGCGAGATCCCTCGGGTCGTCGGCGACGCGGCGCGGGCCCGCGCACTCGGCTGGGTCCCGGCGATCCCGCTCGGCCGCACTCTCCGCGACCTCCTCGAGTACTGGCGCGCGGCCGACGGCAGCGCCGCCTAGGCTCGACGGCGGCGCCGGAAACCGCCTTGAGGGCGCAAGATCGCCATGTTAGGGAACCTCGGATGGAGGTGCAGGCCGGCGAGCACAAGCCCCTCGAAGACCTGCTCCTCGGCCGCGGCAGGATCAGTTCCGACGATCTCCGCAAGGTCCGCCTGCTGCAGCAGGAGCGCGGCGAGCGCATCGAGCGCCTGCTCCTCGATCTCGGCTTCATCTCCGAGGACGACCTGATCGGACTCCTCTCCGAGCACCTGGGCGTGCCGGTGATCGGCCGCAAGGAGTTCCCGCAGGCGCCCGTAGCCCTCCAGGGGGTGAATCCGCAGTTCCTGAAGCACGCGAAGATCCTGCCGCTCGAGATCCAGGACGGCACGCTCTCGGTGGCGATGGCCGATCCCGCCGACCTCTACAGCCTCGAGAGCCTCGAGGTGGCGACGGGTCTGGCGGTCAAGCCGCGCCTCGGACGCGAGAAGGAGATCCTCGCGGCGCTCGAAGGCTACGACGCCGCCGCGCAGCCGGCCGCCGAGGAAGGGGACGGAACGCTCGCGTACATCGGCGACGACGAGGAGGACGTGAACCACCTCCGCGATCTCGCCAGCGAAGCCCCGGTCATCCGGCTCGTGAACCTGCTGATCAACCGCGCCGTCGAACAGCGCGCCTCCGACATCCACATCGAGCCCTTCGAGAACGAGCTCAAGATCCGCTACCGCATCGACGGTGTGCTCCACGACATCGACTCGCCGCCGCGGCGCCAGCAGGCCGCCATCGTCTCGCGTGTGAAGATCATGGCGAAGCTCAACATCGCCGAGCGCCGACTGCCGCAGGACGGCCGCATCAAGCTGCGGACGATGGGGAAGGAGATCGACCTCCGCGTCTCCACCCTACCGACGCTGTACGGCGAGAGCGTGGTGATGCGCATCCTCGATCGCTCGAGCATCGTGCTCGACCTCGAGCAGCTCGGCTTTCCGCAGGACACGCTGGCGCAACTCGAACATCTCATCTTGCGGCCGTACGGCATGATCCTGGTGACGGGTCCGACCGGCAGCGGCAAGACGACCACGCTCTACGGTGCGCTCGAGAAGATCAATTCGCCCGACAAGAAGATCATCACCATCGAGGATCCGGTCGAATATCAGGTGAGCGGCGTCAACCAGATCCACGTGAAGCCGCAGATCGGCCTCACGTTCGCCAACGGCCTGCGCTCGATCGTACGCCAGGACCCGGACGTCATCATGGTCGGCGAGATCCGCGACCCCGAGACCGCGGAGATCGCGGTGCAGGCCGCGCTCACCGGCCACCTCGTGTTCTCGACCCTGCACACCAATGACGCCGCCGGCGCGGTGAGCCGCCTGCTCGAGATGGGCGTCGAGGACTATCTCCTGGCGTCGTCGCTGCTCGGCGTCCTGGCGCAGCGCCTGGTCCGCAAGGTATGCACGAAGTGCCGGGAGCCGGTGCCGCAGGGCGAGGCGTTCTTCGCCGCCGGCGATATGACGACCGCTGCCGCCGAGCGCTTCAGCCACGTGGCGGTGAACGGCGCGCCGATCTACCGCGCCGCCGGGTGCGAGGAGTGCTCCGGCACGGGCTATCGCGGCCGCAGCGGCATCTACGAGCTGCTGCTCGTGAACGAGTCGATCCGCGAGCTGATCCTGAAGCACGCATCGGCGGACGTGATCAAGGCGGCGGCCGTCGCCAAGGGCATGCGCACCCTGCGGGACGACGGCTGGCTCAAGGTCCGCGAGGGCGTGACCACGGTCGCCGAGGTGCTGCGCGTGACGCAGGACGAATGAGCGCGCCGGCTCGCGCACCGGCCGCGGCTGCGCCGGTGGACGTGTCGATCGTCGTCCCGGTCTACAACGAGCGGCCGACGATCGCAGCGCTCTTCGCGGAGTGCCGCGCCGCGCTCGATCCGCTCGGTCTCGCCTGGGAGGTCGTTTTCGTCGACGACGGCTCCAGCGACGGCTCGTTCGAGGTCGTCACGGCGTTGCAGGCGGGCGATCCGCGCTGTCGTGGCCTGCGGCTGCGCACCAATCTCGGCAAGGCGGCGGCGCTGGCCGTGGGATTTCGCGCCGCCCGCGGCGAGCGGCTGGTCACCATGGACGGCGACCTTCAGGACGACCCGGCGGAGGTGCCGCGCTTGCTGGCGGCGCTCGACGCCGGCGCCGATCTGGTGTGCGGGTGGAAGGTCGATCGGCAGGACTCGCTCTCGCGGGTCGCGGCGTCGCGGGTCTTCAACGCTGTCTCGCGCCTCGCATCGGGGGTCGAGCTGCACGACATGAACTGCGGGCTCAAGGCGTTCCGGCGCGAAGTGACGACGGAGGTGCCGCTCTACGGCGAGTTGCATCGCTTCATTCCCATGCTTGCCGCGGGGCAGGGGTTTAGAGTGACCGAGCAGCCGGTCTCGCACCGCCCGCGCGCGTTCGGGCGCTCGCGCTACGGCTGGTCGCGGGCGCTCCGCGGCATGATGGACATGATCACGGTGATCTGCCTGACCCGCTACAACCGCCGGCCGGCGCACTTCTTCTCGCTTCCCGGCGCGGCGCTGGTCATGATCGGCGGCGTGCTCTGCGGCTACATCGCGCTGCTGCGCGTGATGTACGGCAACATACAGAGCCGTCATCCGCTCCTCATCTTCGCCGTCCTGCTCGTGGTGGTGGGCGTGCAGCTGTTCACGACCGGCCTCGTCGGGGAGATGCTCGTCGACGCGGGACGGCGCGTCGACGACGACTATCATCGCGCGCGCAAGATCGGCTGAGCGGCTTCCCCGCCCATGAAGCTGCTGGATCGTTGGCGCCGCGGCGCCGTCGCCAAGCGGCGGGCGGCGCTCGTCGGCCTCGACGGCGTCGGGATGCCGCTGGCGCGAGCGCTCGTCGACGGCGGGGTGATGCCGCGTCTCGGGGCGCTGTGGCGCGCCGGTACGGTGGCGCCCATGCGGTCGACGCTGCCGACCATCTCCAACGTGTCGTGGACGAGCCTCGTGACCGGCGTGAACCCTGGGCGCCACGGGATCTTCGGCTTCACGGACGTCGCCCGCGACCGCTACACGACGACGTTCCCGAACTTCGGGCACGTCCGGGCGCCGACGCTCTGGGACGCGCTCGGCGCGCGCGGGCTGACGTCGGTCGTCCTCAACGTGCCCGGCACCTACCCGGCGCAGGACATCGTCGGGACTCTGGTGTCGGGATTCGTCGCCGTGAGCTTGGAGCGCGCGGTGCGACCGGCGGCGGCGCTCGCGGTCTTGCGCGCGCAGGGTTACCGTATCGACGTGGACTACGTCGCCGCCGATCGGCGGCCCGAGGCCTTCTTCACGGATCTCTTCGCGACCCTTGCCGCGCGCCGCCGGGTGTTCCGCCACTTCCTCGCTACCGACTGGGACTGTTTTCTCGGCGTCATCACGGAAACCGACCGGCTGCATCACTATTTCTGGCACGCCTGGGCGGATCGCGGGCACCGCTGGCACCAGCGCTTCCTCGATTTCTACGCCGCTGTGGACGCGGCGATCGGCGAGGTCGCGGACGCGGTCGGCGATGCGACGCCGCTCTTCGTCGTCGCCGACCACGGCCACGCCGCGATCGAGAGCGAATGCCACCCCAACGTCTGGCTCCAGCGCGAGGGCCTGCTGCGCTTTGCCGTCGACGTTCCGCGCTCGCTCGCCGACATGGACCGGGCTTCGCGGGTTTTCGTCCTCGACCCGGGCCGCATCTACCTGCACTACCGCGGCCGATTCGCCGAAGGAACGGTGGCTCCCGGGGCCGAAGCCGAGGAGATCCTCGAGCACGTCGCCGCCGGGCTCCGCGGGCTCGTGTACCCGGAAGGTGCGGGCGGCGGCGGCGTGCGGCCGGTCGCGGCGGTGCATCGCGGCACCGACCTCTACACCGGACCGTACGTCGGCGACGCGCCCGACGCGGTCGTCGAGCCGCGGGCGGGATTCGACTTCAAGGGCTCGCTCGGCCGCCGCGCCCTCTTTGACAGGAGCCAACTCACCGGCATGCACACCTACGACGATGCCCTCTTCAGCGTGAACCGCCCGGACGTCTCGACCGACGCCCTCGCCGTCGTCGACGTGGCGCCGACGCTGCTGGCGTGGCTCGGGTGCCCGCCGCTAGAGCCGATGGACGGACGGCCGCGGATGGCCGCATGAGCGGCGGCACGCGTTCCGGCGCCGGATCCAGGCGCTTCGCCCTGATCGGACCGAGCGCGCCGTTTCGCGGCGGTATAGCCGAGTACCACGATCGGCTCGCGGGCGCTCTCGCGACGGCGGGGCATGCGGTACAGCGGATCTCCTACCGGCGCCTGTATCCGGCCATCTTGTTTCCGGGGCGCACCCAGTACGTAGATCCGTCCGTGGTCGGCGCCGCCGACGCCGCACGCGCTTCGCTGCCGCCGCCGGAGGCGCTCCTCGACTCGGTCGGTCCCGGCAGCTGGCTGGCGGTGGCGCGCCGTGCCGCCGCGGCCGACGCGGCGATCGTCGAGTGGTGGCATCCGTTCTTCGCGCCGGCCCTCGCCGTGATCACGTCGCTCCTACGGCGTCGCGGCGTGCCGTCCATATTCGTCTGCCACAACCTCGAGCCGCACGAGCCGATGCCGGGCGGCGCCTGGCTCGCGGCGCGGGCGCTCGGGCGGGCAGCGGCGTTCGTCGCCCAGAGCGAGCGCGATGCCGCGCGTCTACGCGCCGCGCACCCCGGTCGCCCGACAGCGATCGTACTGCCGCCCGCCGTCGCGCCGCCGCCCTGTCCGCACGGCGGCGGGCGCGCCGCTTGCGCAGCGGCGCTCGGCCTACCGGCGGCGCCGCGCCGCCTCCTCTTCTTCGGCTACGTCCGCGAGTACAAGGGGCTGCCGACGCTCTTCGAGGCGCTGCCGCGGCTCGACGCCGACGTCCAGCTCGTGGTGGCAGGCGAGATCTACCACCACGACGCCGCATATTATCGGCAGCTGGCGGCGCGGCTCGGGGTGGGCGCCCGTGTCGTCCTCCTCGACCGCTTCCTCGCCGCATCCGAGGTTGCGTGCTGCTTCCGGGCGAGCGACCTCGTCGTCCTGCCGTACTGGGAAGCGAGCCAGAGCGCGGTCGTTCCTCTTGCCATGGCGAGCGGGCGAGCGGTCGTCGCGACCCGTGTCGGCGGTCTCCCGGATCTCGTGCGCGACGGCGTCACCGGTCTTCTCGTACCCCCGCGCGATCCCGCCGCTCTCGCCGCAGCCGTCGTCGACGCTCTCGCGGCCGGCGAAGCCATGGGCCGCGCCGCGTGCGCCGCGGCGGCGCGCCTCGATTGGCGAGCGGCCGCCGACGCCATCACGGATCTGGCGACCACCGCTATATGCGGCCCAGCAGGCGCGTGTTAAGGATTTGCATCGCTCCGGCGAGGTCTCATGGCGCAATTTCAGTATCGAGCAACCGACTTTCAGGGGAAGATCGTCGAGGGCTCGATGGAGGCCGGCGAAGAGCGCTCGGTCGTCCAGCGCCTGCGCGAGAAGGGCTTGATCCCGATCCGGATCGGGGCCGGCGCCAGCGCCGCTCCGCGGGCTGCCGGCAAAGCGCTCGCCCTTCCGACTTTCGGGCGCAAGGGCGTCAAGACCTCGGAGCTCCTGATCTTCACGCGCGAGCTCGCGACCCTGCTCCAGGCGGGCATGCCGCTCGACCGCAGCCTGACGACCCTCACCCAGCTCGCGCAGACCCCGGAGCTGAAGCGCGTCACCTCCGAGATCCTCGAGTCCGTGCGCGGCGGCACGGCGCTCGCCGAGGCGCTCGGCCAGCACCCGAAGGTGTTTCCGCCGCTCTACGTCAACATGGTCAAAGCCGGTGAAGTCGGCGGCGTCCTCGATCAGGTGTTGCAGCGGCTCGTCGAGTATCTGCAGAGCGCCGAGGAGCTGCGCGACGAGGTGATCTCCGCCCTCACGTACCCGCTGATTCTGGTCGGTGTCGGCGGCGTGTCGGTGGCCATCCTGCTGGTCTTCGTGCTGCCGAAGTTCGCGACCATGTTCGCCGACCTCGGACAGGCGCTGCCGCTCTCGACCCGCATGATGCTCGCCATCAGCGACGCCGCCACGAGCCCGTGGTCGTTGATCGGCGTTCCGGCGGTGGCGGGTGCGCTCTACGGCCTCTATCGCTATCTGGTGACCAGCAAGCGTCTGGCCTTCGACGCGTTCAAGCTGCGCCTGCCCGTCGTCGGCAACTTGCTGCGGCTCACCGAGGTAGCGCGCTTCGGCCGCACGCTCGGAGTGCTGCTCCGCAGCGGCGTGCCGATGCTGCAGGCGCTCGACATCGTGCGCGCCGTCGCCACCAACCAGGTCGTCGCCCAGGCGCTGAACGAGGTCCAGGTCGGCGTCCGCGAAGGGGCCGGCATGGCCGCGCCGCTCGGGCGGAGCGGGGTCTTCCCGCAGCTGGCCCTGCAGATGATCGCGGTCGGCGAGGATACCGGAAAGCTCGACGAGATGCTGGTGACGACGGCCGACTTCTTCGACCGCGAGGTGCGCAACGACGTCAAGCGGCTCACCCGGCTCCTCGAGCCCGCCATGATCTTGATCATGGGACTGGTCGTCGGCTTCATGGTGATCTCCATGCTGATGGCCGTCTTCAGCATCAACGACGTCGACATTTGATCTTCGGAGGAAGGACACCCATGGACGATATCCGCACTAACGATCGGGCGCGGCCGCGACGGCGCCAGGGCGGTTTCACCCTCGTCGAGCTGCTGGTCGTGATGGTGATCCTGGGCCTGCTCGCCGCGCTCGTGGTGCCGGCGTATCTGGGTCGCGAGCGCAAGGCCCGTTCGCAGGCCGCCAGGACCCAGATCGAGCTTCTGGGCACGGCGCTCGATACCTTCCGGCTCGACGTCGGTCGCTACCCGTCGACCCAGGAGGGCTTGAACGCGCTGCGCGAGGGTCGCGGCATACCCGGCTGGGACGGGCCCTATCTCAAGAAGGACGTGCCGGCGGACCCCTGGGGCCGCCCTTTCATCTACCAGAGCCCTGGCGAACACGGCGAGTACGACCTCTACACGTACGGCGCCGACGGGGCGCCGGGCGGAGACGGTGACGCGCGGGATCTGGCGAGCTGGGGCGGCTGAACCCGCCATGTCGGGCCGGGTGCGCGCGTCGCGCACGGCGGAGGGCGGATTCTCGCTCTTCGAGCTGGTCGTCGTGCTGATGATCATCGCCATCGCCAGCGGCCTCGCGGCACCGGGCATCCAGAGCGGTTGGCGCGCCCGTGAGGTGCGGACCGGGACGCGGGCGCTCGCTGCGGTCATGCGTGGGCTCCGCGAGCGCGCCGTGCGCCGTGGCGCCGAACAGGAGCTCGTGATCGATGCCGACGGGCAGACGTATCGCTGGACGGGCGAACAGCAAGCGACGCTGCCGGGCGGCGCTGCGGTGACCGGCATCCGCGGCGGTTGGCGCGACCAGGACGGCGGTGCCAGGCTGGTGTTCTACCCGAACGGAGGCTCCAGCGGCATCGCGGTCGTGGTCGGACAGCAGGACGGCGATGGCTCGAGCTTCACGATCCGCGTCGATCCGCTACTCGGGACGGTCGTGATCCGGGACGCGACGACGTGACCATGGAGCGATCTCGCATTCGCAGCGGCCGGCGATCGGCGGGCTTCACGTTGATCGAGGTGGCGATCGCGATGGCCATCGTCGGCGTCGGCGTGGTGGCGGTGCTGCAGATCTTCACCGCGGCGCTGCGTACGGAGCGCGGTGCCGGCATCCGGGCGCGCGCGGCGATGCACGCGCGCGCGCTCCTCGAACAGACGATGACCGAGCCCGATCCCGTGGCGGGCCAGGACAGCGGCCAGCTCCCGGACGGCTATCGCTACGAGCGCCGTGTCCGCGAGGCTTCGGAGCTCCTCGAGGGCACCGGCCGCCATCTGGACGTGAAGAGCGAAATCACGCTCTTCGAGATCGAAGTGTCGGTGCTGTGGACGCAGGCGGAAGACCGGGAAGGCGTCTACACCGTGCGCACGCTGCGCGTGGGCCCGAACCCGCAGGCATGAGGGAGCGCCGCCGGGAAGCCGGCTTCACGCTCCTCGAGCTGGTGCTGGCTCTCGTGATCTTCGGGATGATCGCCGCCGTCGTCTACAGCGCTTTCTATTTCGGGCATCGCGCCGTGGCGAGCGGCGAGCGGTCGGCAGACGAGAATCAGCGCATGCGGCTCGCCGAGGAGATGCTCGGCCGGCAGGTACGCTCGGCGGTGTACTATTTCGCGCACTACGACGACGAGGACAACGTCCCGTTCTTCCTGGGTATGCCCGACGGGATGATGTTCGTGACGAGCGCGCCGCAGAGTCGCGGCGGCACCGGGCTCGCCGCGGTCTCCTATCGGCTGATCGACGGCCAGCTCGTGGTCGAGGAGCGCGTCAACTTCACGCCGAAGGATCTCTACACGCCATCTTCCGACCTGCCGGTGCAGCGGGCCGTCCTGCTCGCAGGCTTCACTTCGCTGCGCTTCGAGTACATGGCGGCGGAGGAGCGCGATCTCGGCTGGGTCGATCGTTGGGACGCGCGCGACGAGGACGATCTCCCGGGCCTGGTGCGGGTCACGGTCGAGGGGCTGCCGTACTTCGGCGGCGCTCCGTGGGTGCGGGAGATACCGCTCTTCACCCGCGCGACCGGATGGGGCACCAACGACTTCCAGGACCCGCCCGAGGACGAGACCGAGGAAGAGCTCCAGGGCACGACGGCGGCCCCGGGCGAGTCGCCCGACAACGATGCGGTCGACGAAGACGAGGAGCTGGCGCAATGAGGTCGGCCGGCGGCGAGCGCGGCATCGCGCTCCTCATGGTCATCTGGATCTTCATGGTGCTCAGCGTGCTGTCGGCCGAGTTCGCACGCGCCATGCGCGACGATGCGATCGCTACCCAGAACCTCGCCGAGGAGGTGCAGGCGCGCGGGGTCGCGATTGCGGGCATCAACCGGGCGATCTACCGACTGCTCTACGCCCGCCAGGCGGGGGCGGAGGACGACGATCCCGATGCCGTCGGCGCCGACGCTCCGGCGCCGTGGCTTCCCGACGGCCGTTGGCACGAGGAGCCGTACTGGGGCGGCACCTACGGCGTCCGGCTGATCGACGAAGGCGGCAAGATCTCGCTGAACCGCGCCGACGAGACGCTGCTGCGCAAGGTGTTCGAGACGCTGGGGATGAAGCCCGACGAACAGGAGGAGATCGTCGACGCCATCATCGACTGGCGCGACAGCGACGACCTCCACCGCCTGCACGGCGCCGAGGACGAGTACTATATGAAGCTTCCGGAGCCGTACCACGCCAAGAACGGCCCCTTCGACTCGGTGGACGAGCTGCTGCAGGTTCGTGGTATCACCCGCGAACTGTTCTTCGGCGAGCGGAGCCGGGGGCTCGGATCGGATACGCTGCCGTCGATTCCGCTGCGCGAAGTCTTTTCCGTCTTCAATCGGAGCGCTAACATCAACGTCCGGACGGCGCCGGTGGCGGTGCTGCGGGTGGTGCTGGGAGGGGACGAGCAGGCCGTGGACGAGATCGTCACTGCGCGCGACGAAGATCCGAGCAGCGTACTGGGCTTGATTCGCGCCAAGGTTGCGGATCAGGTGCTGGCCCGCCGGCTGGTGGATCGGGCACCGAGCCGGGTCGCGATCGAGGCCCGCGCTATGATGCAGAACGGTCGAGTTCAGGCCCGGGTCGGGGCGGTAGTGGAGATCCCCGAGGACGGCGACGGTTTCCACATCGATCGGTGGTACGACCGCTTGCCGGCATTCTGATCCATGGATCTCGCGACCCTCTCACAGCGCCTCCGACGCGTCGATTTTCTCGACGGGCTCGGGATCTATGTCGGCCCCGATCACGTGTCGCTGGCGCTCGTGCGCAAGCGCCTCCTGCGGGTGGCGCTGGCGCAGAACCGGTCGTATCCCCTGGCGCCGGTTTCGCGGCCGGAGGAGCGGCTGCAGGGGCTCACGGAGGCCGTTGCGGCTTTCAAGCGCGAGACCCAGGTCGAGCCCGGGGCGGTGCACCTCTGCCTGGCCCGCCAGGAGCTCCTGCTGAACCGCCTCGTCCTCCCGATGGCGGCCCGCGAGAACCTCGACCAGGTGCTCGAATACGAGATCGAGCGCGTGATTCCTCTGCCGCGCGACGAGATCTTCTACGACTACCAGGTCCGGGAGTCGGGACAGGGGGAGAATGGCAGGCTCGCGGTGCTCGTGGTCTCGGTACCGCGCCGCGTGGTGAGTCAGTACGTCGATGCGCTCGAACGCGCCGGCATCCGGCCGAAGTCGGTCGTCGTCGCTGCTGCGGCGCTCGGCGACTACACGGCGTTCTGCCGCGGCGCGCTCGCGCAGCCCGTAGCGCTACTCGTCCGCGACGGGGCCGAGGGCGAGCTCGCGGTCTTCATCGAGCGCCAGCTCGTCGCCAGCCACGCCTTGCGCGGCCATACTCCGTCGAGCGCCGCGGTGAACGCGATGGTCCGCCGCGATCTCGCCGAGGTATTCCATGCCGTCGAGACCCCGGTGGACCTCCTCGTCGCTGCGACCCCGAACGGCGGCGGAACCGGCGCCGACCCCGAGGCAGTGCACGATCTGTTCGCGCTCGCGAACGGTCGGCTCGACGCGCCGGCGAGCTTCTTCGACGCGGCCGATCCGACCCTGCTGCTTGCCGTCGGGGCTGCGCTCGGCGCGGTCCGCGAAGGCGTGGTCGACATCGATCTGCTGCCGGCCGAGCACCGCCCGGTGCGGGAAGGCTTCTTCGTTCCGCTCCTGCTGATGGTGGCGGTGGTGGTGCTGGCACTGGTCTACGGCGGTAGCGTCGTCGTGCGCGACGAGATGACGCGCCGGCGGCTCGCGGCCGAGGTCGAAGCGCTCGAGCCCCAGGTCGCGGCGATCAAGAAGCAGGAGGCCGACGTGCGCCGCCTCCAGGCGCGGATCGCGACGCTGACCGAGAACCAGGACCGCCGCGTCGTGCGCTACCTGAAGGAGCTGACCGACAAGATCCCGGCCGACGCCTATCTGACCACTCTCCGGTACCGGAACAACCGCATCGAGATGGACGGCTTCGCGACCAAGTCCTCCGAGCTCATTCAGATCCTCGAGAGCTCGCCGCTGTTCAAGAACGCGCAGTTCACTTCGCCGATCACGCAGGGACAGGGCGGCCAGGAGCGGTTCTCGATAGTGGCGGAGATCGAAGGATGAGCTGGCGGGAGCGATGGGCGCAGCTCAGTGCCCGCGAGCGGCGGCTGATCGAGGCCGCCGGCGGCGTGTTCGGACTCTTTCTGGTGCACTTGTTGGTGCTCTCGCCCTTCCTCGCCTACCGGCACAATTTGCAGGACGAGATCGTGGCGTACCGCGACCAGGTCGAGAACGGCAAGGCGTACCTCGCGCGGACGGCCGACATCACCCGCCAACGCGACACCCTCCACAAGCTCTACCAGCAGGTGCATGCACAGCTCGTTCCCGGCGATACGCCGACGCTCGCGGCCGCCAATCTGCAGAACACGCTGCACAGCCTCGCCGGTGAGAAGGGCGTCGAGATCCAGAGCACGCAGGTCATGCGCGACGACACCGTCGGCGAGTTCCGCCGTATCGCCGTCCGCATCACCGTGACCGGCGACCTGCAGCAGGTGGCCGACTTTCTGGCCGGCGTCGAGCACGGGCCGACGCGCGTCCTGATCCCGTTCCTCGAGATCAGCCGGCGCGGCGCCGTCCTGCGCGGCAAAGCGGCGCGAGCACTGTCGGCGACTATCGAAGTGACCGCGTTCCTCCAGGGAGCCGCAGCGGCGCCGGACGGCAAGACGCCGGCTGCGGGTGGCGGTCCGGGGGCGGCCGCGCCGGGCGGTGCGCCGGCAGCGCCGGCGGCGGGAGGTGCCGTCTGATGCGGCGGGTCGTGTTCCTCGACGTCCTCCTCCTAGCCGTCGTCGCCGGGCTCCTCTTTCAGATCGCGACGCTGTGGTGGGCCAGCGAGCCCGAGGCCGAGGTAGCGGCGCCGCACGAGGCGAAAGCTCCCAAGTTCGATCTCCCCAGAGTCGACCGTCGGCCGCCGCCGGCGAACCTGGCGGCCCAGATCGCCGACAAAGACCTCTTCGACCAGTCCCGGACGGGGGTGCAGCCCGGTTCGGCCACGGCCGCGGCGCCGTCCGAGCCGGTTCGCCCGCTCACCCTCGTGCTGCTCGGAGTCTCGGGGAGCGGTCCGGAGCGTGAAGCCCTGGTCAAGGATACGACCCAGCCGAAGCCGCAGTGGCTGCGGCAGGGCGAGGAGACGGGAGGCTACAAGGTCGGGCGGATCGACCCCACGGCGATCGTGATGGTAGGACCGGACGGGCAAGAAACGACGCTGGTGATCAACGTCGAGAAGGCGAAGGTGGGCCAGCCCGCTGTCGTGACCGGACCGGCCGGCATCCAGCCGACGCCGGCTCCGGCCGCCACGCGGACCGCTCGCGGCGTCATGTCGCCCGGCGCGGTGCGCACCCCGGCGGCCGACATCAGAGAAAAAATCGAGCGGCTGCGCCAGGAAGCGCGCAAGCGTCGTGGCCAGGCCGTCGAAGCGCAGTAGGAGCGGGAGGGAGGGTCGCATGATACGAACAGCCCTGAGGATCGTCGCCGTGATCGTGGCGGTAGGGATCACCGCGATCGCGGGCGCCGAAACCCCGGTGCCGACCCCGGCGGCCACGGCGGTGAACGGCTCGGCGCACAGCGAGCCGGCCACGGCAGCGACTGCCGCCCCCAACGACTCCGTGGTGCTGAACTTCGAGGGCGCCGACATCCGCGAGGTGATCCACAGTCTCGCCGACTCCCTCGGCATCAACTACCAGATCGATCCCCGCATCCAGGGGCAGGTGACCATTCGTACCACCGGACCCATCGCCAAGGAGGATCTCTTTCCGATCTTCAACCGCATCCTGCGCGCGAACGGCATCTCCGCAGTGCAGGTCGGCGACATCTACCAGATCATTCCCGTCGCCGAGGCGAAGACGAAGGCCATCATTCCGGTGGCGCCCGGCGAACGGCGCCAGGCCGCTCGCGAGGACGCGTTCGTCATCGAGGTGGTGAAGGTCGAGCACGTGGCGGCACAGGAGATGGTGAACGTCCTGCAGCCGTTCGTGACTCCGGGCGGCGACGTCATCCCGTACGCGCGCGCCAACCTCTTGATCGTGACCGATCTCGAGTCGAACGTGGCGCGCTTGAAGGATCTGGTGGCGACGTTCGACCGCGACGCCTTCCGCGATCTTCGCGCCAAGGTCTACAAGATCGAGCACGCCAACATCGAAGAGATCGGCCAGGAGCTGATCGCCATCATGGACACCTACGGTGTGACGCCGGCGTCGGCCGAGGAGCGCGGGGTCTACGTCATCCCGCTCCAACGCCTGAACTCGCTGGTCATCGTCGCTTTCAACCCGACGATCTTCGCGGAGATCGATCGCTGGATGAAGCTCCTCGACGTGCCGCCCGAGGAAGGCGCCGGCCGATCGGTGCACGTGTACGCCGTCGAGAACGCCAAGGCCGCGGACCTCGCCGAGATCCTGAGCCAGCTCTACGGCGAAGGGTCGAGCTCGCGGCAAGGCCAGCAGCAGGGCTTCACGCCGTTCGGGACGCGCACCCGGGGCGGAGTCGGGCAGCAGGGCGGTCGCGCCGGGCAGCCGGTCGTGGGGCGCCAGGGCGCGCCGCAGATAGCGGCACCGGCGCCGCCGCGCGTGAACCAGATGCTCGACGACTTCGACGACTACGCACCGCTGCAGCAGTTCGACGATACCGGCGGCGGCGGTATCGGGAGCGCTACTTCGTCGCGGCGCAGCAGCGGCCGCAGCGGCGGCCTCGGGGGCAGCTCGAGCCGCGGCGGCTTCGGCAACACTCGCAACACGAGCGGCACTTTCGGGGGGACGCAGGGAGCGCAGGGCTTCGTGCTCGCCGGCGGCGAGCCGGGCGACATCTTCCGCCAGGAAGTGCGCATCGTCGCCGACGACGTCACCAACTCGCTCGTCGTTCTCGCCACCAAGAAGGACTATGCCGACATCCGCGAGGTGCTGCGCCGGCTCGACGTCGTGCCGCGCCAGGTGCTGATCGAGGTGCTGGTGGCGGAGGTGACGCTCGGCGACGACATGAAGTTCGGCGTCGAGTGGGCGATGGCCGATCAGAGCCGCAAGGGCGCGCTCGGCCGCATCACCGGCGAGCCCACGAACACCAACGCCGACTCCAAGAGCACCAGCCCGAGCCCGAATCTCTTCGATCTCGGCGCTGCGCTCGGTAACCGCTCGACCGACGTCGTGCCGCTTCCCGGCTCCGGCATGTTCGGCATCATCAGCGACAACCGCAACTTCGCGGTCGTCATGAACGCGGCCGCCGGCAAGAACAAGCTCAAGGTGCTCTCGGCGCCGCATATCATGACCGCCGACAACCACGAGGCGCACATCCTAGTCGGCAACGAGGTCCCGATCGTGACGACGCAGAGCAACGCCAACTACACCCTGACCGCCGGCACGTCGAACATCCTGCAGAACATCCAGTATCGCGACACCGGCGTCATCCTCACCGTGCTGCCGCAGGTGAACTCCGAGGGTCTGGTCAACATGCAGATCCGCCAAGAGGTGAGCCAGGTCGCGAGCGCCACGACGGGCGGCATTCAATCGCCGACGTTCTCGACCCGCGAGTCCGAGACCACGGTCGTCGTGCAGAGCGGAGAAACGATCGTCATCGGCGGCATCATCGACGATTCGGTGGACCGCAGCCGCACGGGTGTCCCGTTCCTGATGGACATCCCGGTGGTCGGCCGCGCCTTCCGCATCGAGAGCGACACCGTCCGGCGCACCGAGCTGATCGTGCTGCTCACCCCCCACGTGGTGCGCGATCGCCAGGAGTCGCGCTATGCCACCGAGGCGTTCAAGTCGCGGCTCAAAGGCATGGAGCGCGACCTCGAGCGCTACGATCGCGATCGCCCCGACTACGGCAGCGGACGGCCCTCGCCCGCGACTCTCGACGAGCTGCGGGTCAGCCCTCCGGCGCCGTGAGCTGCGCGCCGACGCCGCGATGATTCCCTGGCTCGGCCGTGGGCTCCTGATCGCGGCCGTGGCGGCGACGTTCGCCAACGCGGTCGGCAACGGCTTCGTCTACGACGACCAGCTGTTGATCGTCGACGATCCCGCCGTGCGTATGCCGCTCTCGTCCGGCTTTGCGGGGTTGCACTACCGGCCGCTGCGCACGCTCTCCTACCGCCTCGATCACGCCGTCGCCGGCATGGACCCACGTGCGTTCCACCTGAGCAACATCCTCTATCACGGCGCCACGACGCTGCTGGTGCATGCGGCGCTCGGCGCCCTCGACGCCTCGCCTGCGGCGGCGCTCGCGGGGGCGCTCGTCTTCGCCGTGCATCCGGTGCAGGCGGACGCGGTGAGCTACGCCGCCGGCCGCCGTGACGTGCTCTGCGGGCTCTTCTACGCGCTCGGCGTCGTCGCCTATCTGCGCTGGCGCCGCCGTCCGCACCCGGCTCTGCTCGCGCTCGTCGCCGCCGCCTACGTGCTCGCGATCCTCGCCAAGGAGATGGCGATCACCTTGCCGCTCGTCTGCCTCCTGATCGATCGCTGGGAGCGTCGGCGCCCGGGCCTGGCGCCGGCGGCGGGAGCGCTGACGGCGCGGCGCCTGGCGTATCTCGCAGCCCTCGCAGTGGCGGGCGCGCTGGCACTCGGGTTCGCCTATGGCGGGCACGTGCTCCACATCGCCACCGCGCGTCCGTGGCACGGCGGCAGTTTCGCCGCCAACGCGGCGACGGTGGGCCGGGTGTGGGTGAAATACGCAGAGCTCGTCGTCTGGCCGACGAGGCTCTCGGCCGACTACAGCTACGACGCGTTTCCGGTCTCGACGACGCTCTTCGACCCGCTGGCGCTCGCGAGCTTCGTCGTGCTCGCCGGGCTCGCCGCGGCCGCGGTCTGGCGCTGGCGGCGCGGCGACCTGATCGGCCTCGGGCTGACGTGGGCCGCCGTTGCCCTCCTGCCCGTCTCGCATCTCGTGCCCTTCCGCGAGCTCCTGGCGGAGCACTACCTCTACGTACCCATGATGGGGATCGCGCTCGTCGCCGCCGGAGTGGTCGACGGAGCCCTCGCTCGCTGGCCGGGGCGGCGGACCATCGTAGCGGCCGGCGTCCTCGTGGTCGTCGGCGCGCTCGCCGCCCGGACGGTCGTGCGCAACCGCGACTGGAGGGATCGCGTCACCCTCTGGTCGGCGACGGTGGCGGTGGTGCCGCGCTGCGCCCGCGCCCAGTACAACCTCGGCCAGGCGTATTTCGAGCGCAACCGCTTCGCCGACGCCGAGCAGGCGTGGCTGGAGGCGGCGGCGCTCGAGCCCGGTGATATCGAAACCGTCCGTAGTCTCGCCAAGCTCTATTACCGCATCGGGAAGTACGATCTGGCGGCGGCGAAGATCGCCGCCGTCATTGCCGCCAAGTCCGGCGACGGCGAGGCGTGGACGCTCGCCGGCTACATCGCGCTCGATCGCGGTATGCCGGAGCAGGCCAGGGAGTATTTCGACGGTGCCCTGGAGCGCCTGCCCGCCGCTCGGACCGCGCCGGCGCAGGCGGGTCGGGAGCGGGCGCAGCGCGCCGCCGGCGGCGCGGCGAGGACGCCGTGAGCGCCGGCACCCCGCCGCTCCGTATCGTCGTTGCCGGCGAGCGCCGCGCACCGTGGACGGCGCCGCTCGCGATGGCACGGGCCGTGTGGTCGGCGCGCGGCGTCGTCCACGCGCTCGTCGTCCGCGATCTTCGCGGTCGCTACGTCGGGTCGATGCTCGGCGCGTTCTGGTCGATCGCGCAGCCGCTCCTCCAACTCGCGACCTACACGTTCGTCTTCGCGACGGTGATGAAGGTGCGAGTAGCGGATGCCGCGGGCGGCGAGGTGCCGTTCGTCCTCTACCTCGCCTGCGGACTCTTCCCGTGGCTCGCGATCCAGGAGGCGGTGACGCGCGGAGTCACGTGCTTGGTCGACAATCCGACGCTGGTCAAGCGGGTGATCTTCCCGGTCGAGGTGCTGCCGGTCGAGCTCGCCGGCGCCGCGATCGTGCAACAGGTGATCGCGACGGCGCTGCTGCTCGTACTCATGGCGGCGTTCGGTTTCCCGCCGCGTCCGGCGCTGGCGGTGTGGCCGCTGTTGCTCGCGGCCGAGGTCGGCATTGCCGTCGGCATAGCCTGGGCCGTGGCGGCCTTGCACGTCTTGTTCCGTGATACCGCGCAGGTCCTGGGCGTGCTGCTGCCGGTCTGGTTCTATCTGACGCCGATCCTCTACCCGCAGCACCTGGTGCCGCCGTTCCTGCAGCCGGTGCTGGCGCTGAACCCGCTCACCGAGCTCGTGCAGGCGCACCGCGACGTGCTGCTCTCCGGCATCGTGCCGACGGCCGCCGCCGGCCTGCGGATCGCCGTCACGAGCCTCGTCTTCTTCGCCTGCGGCGCCTGGGTCTTCACGCGGGCCCGAGGCGAGCTCGCAGACCTGGTGTGACCGTGATCGCGGTGCGAGCGGAGAATCTCGGCAAGGCCTATCGGCTCTACGCGCGCCCGCTCGATCGGGCGCTCGAGTGGCTCTCGCGGCGGTCGCGACACCGGGAGTTCTGGGCGCTCCAGGCCCTCGACCTCGACGTGCGCGCCGGCGAGTCGGTCGGAATCATCGGCGAGAACGGCGCCGGCAAGTCGACGCTGCTGGCGCTCTTGACCGGCACGGCGCGGCCGACGACCGGGCGCGTCGCGGTGCGCGGCACGCTGGCCGCGATCCTCGAGCTCGGCGCCGGATTCCACCCCGAGTTCAGCGGCCGGCACAATGCCCGGATGCACGCGGCGCTCTTCGGCATCACCGGCGGCGATGCCGAGCGGCGCATCGAAGAGGCGATCGCCTTCTCCGAGCTCGGAAGCTTCATCGACCAGCCCGTGCGCACGTACTCGTCGGGCATGTACGTGCGTCTCGCCTTCGCCCTCGCCGTCAGCGTCGATCCCGACGTGCTCGTCATCGACGAGGCGCTCGCCGTCGGCGACCAGCACTTCCAGACGAAGTGCGTCGATCGCATCACCGAGTTCCGCGAACGCGGCAAGACGATTCTCTTCTGCTCGCACGCGATGTACCAGGTGAAGAAGCTCTGCGATCGCGCGCTCTGGCTGCGCCGGGGGAGGACGGCGGCGCTCGGGTCCGCCGACGAGGTGATCGACGCCTACCTCGAGTACACGCGCGCCCGCGATGCCGAGCAGGCGGTGTCGCCGGCGGCGGCCGGGCGTGACCCGGCGCTCCTGCGGCTCGTCGATGTTGTCATCGAGGGCGGAGAGGGCGGCGATCCGCCGACCTGGCGGAGCGGTGCGCCGTTCACGGCGCGGGTCGTGCTCGAACGCAGCCGCGACGCGGGCATCGAACCGGGGGTCGGCATCGCCTTCGTGCGCAACGACGGACTCGTTTGTTATTGCGTGTCTACCGAGATGGACGGGGTGGCGATGCATGCCCGCGCCGACGGTCGCTTCGAGGCGGCGCTGCACGTACCCAGCCTGCCGCTGCTCGGCGGCGGCTACTACCTGAACGTGGCTACGACCGACAACCGCTCGGCGCTCATCGTCTACGACGTACGGGAGCGCTGCTGCCCTTTCCGCGTGCGCAATCCCTCCGACGAGTACGGCGTGGTGCGGATGGATCACCAGTGGCTCGGACCACGCAGCGGATCCGGCTGCGATTGACGCGGAGGGTCGCAATGGATACGACGCGGGATCGCATGCGACTCGGGGGGCGGGGCGAAGAGGAAGAGATGGATCGCGCGACGGCGCTGGCAAGGATTTTCTTGGTGATGCTGGGCGTCGCGCTCGTCGCCTCGAGCGGCTGTCAGAAAGCCGACCCGGTCGCGGCCCTGAAGGAGCGGGTGGCGTCGTACTGGGGGCTCAAGCAATCCAAGAGCTGGCCCGAGGTCTATGACAAGTACGTCGATCCCGAAGCCAAGAAGACGCTTGGCCGCGACGCCTTCCTGAAGCGGCGATTCCTGGCCTTCGACATCCTAAGTTACGAGATCGGCGCTGTTCAGGAGGTAGGGGACACGGCCACGGTTGAGGTCGCCAACGAGGTCAACGTCCCCCTCAAGACGCCCCAGGGCGAGCTCACCTTCATCAAGAAGCAGGTTGCCACGAAAGATCAGTGGGTACGGCGGGATGGAATCTGGTACGTGGTCCTCGGCGAGTAGGGGCTCGAGCCTTGACACCTTTCGAGGCCCCGAGGTAGGATGCGCCCGCGTTTTTGGCCGGAGGGTGTTCGGGGGGGTCGCGGGTCTTCCATTGGGTCTCGAATCGACAGTCACAAAGAAGGACGCCCCTGTTGAGGACGCCCCTATGTTTTTCAGAGATCGCGCCATCACCGGACCGGCGCGATGTGCAGTAGGGTCAGTGAAGTCTCACAGCGAACGAGCGGAGACGAAAGGAGAGAGAGCACTATGAGGAAGGGCATCAAGTTTGGTTTCGGAGCGGCGCTCGCGGGTGTGGCGTTGGCCACGTGTCCCGTACAGGCGGCCGAGCTGGGTGACACGGTTACCACGCTCGAGCCGGCGGTGGCGCTGGTCATGCCGTTCGACGTTACGGACGGTCGGGCGAGCTTCCAGCTCGTGAGCCGCATCGGCGGCGAGGACTCGGATCCCCTGGCGACCCACTGGTCGTTCTGGTCGGAGAGCTGCGATCACCTCGCGGACGTCTTCATCTGCTTGACCCCGCGCGACACCGTGGTCGTCGACCCGACGGCGCTCCAGGGGCAGATCCAGGTCGGCCAGACCAACACCAACACCGGCCCGGTCATCAACCTGACCGGTGAGAAGGGCTTCGTCACGGTCACCGCATTCGACGCCGACATCAACAGCCAGACCTGCGACGTCGAGGATCCGGAAGCCCCCACGGGCACCCCGGCCCTCATCGGCAGCTGGGTGGTGGCGAACACGTCGACCAACGCGGCCTTCGGCAACAACGCCATCGGCATCGTCGATGGTCAGACGATCCCGGCGGGCGGGGATTTCTTCCTGACCGGCCCGGTCGGCGCCGGTCTGTTCCTCCAGACCTTCAACCCTCTCGACCTCCAGGACTCCGAGGTTTTCTTCATCGGGCTGGCATTCCCCGCGGGCAATGCTCAGTTCTCGGACTCCGAGGTCGGTCCGATCCCGTCGGCGCTCGTGAACGGCGCGGCCGTCTGCTGCAACGCGCAGTACTACGACAACCTCGAGACTGCCGTCTCGCTGCCTAACGTCTGTCTGACGTGCTCGAGCACGGCAAAGATCGCGGAGAACGCGTCCCTCAAGGACATCAAGCTCCCCGCGATCATCCCGGCCTCGATCCCGGCAGAGACTTCGGGCTTCGTCCGCCTCACCAACTGCAAGGTGGGCAGCGACGAGGGTGACGTTCCGATCGGCGACACGACGATCAACGGCATCGACTACTCGACCTTCCTCTTCGCCTATCACGGCATGGCGGTGGGTCCGTTCGGCACTTCGACGCTCGGCCGCTACACGGCCGAGTAATTCCGTCCTAGACGGAATTCGTCGAGTGAAAAACGGGGGGACGACGTCTAGTGCGTCGTCCCCTCTCTTTTTGTCCGCGATCGTGAGCTAGGAAGCCTGGATGAGTGTTCTCTTGCGGCTCCTCCTCGTGCCGCTCGTCGTGGTAGCCCTGGGATGCCGCCCGAAAGGGCCGGAGCTCGGCGAGATCGAGCGGCTGAATGGTGAGACCGGCAACGTCGGACGCTACCAGGTAGCGTACTACGCCTCGATCTACGCGCTGCCGAACGGCGGTGCCGTGGCAGCGTGGATGCGCGAGGAGCCCCCGTATCGTCCGGTCGTCTTCCGCCAGGCACCCGAGGCCCTTCAGCCGTTCGGGCCCGAGGCGTACCTGAGCCCCGATTCCATGCTGAAGACGATCACCATCGGCCTCACCATGCTGCCGGGCCCGAGCGGGGGAGAGTTCTACGCGGCCTGGCAGGCGCGCAAGCCCGAGACCGGGGACAAGTTCATCGTCTTTCGCAGCACCCGGGATGGGGGTGCCACCTGGGCGGAGCCGCGCCAGTTGAATACCGAGCCCATGGCGTTCGCGCCGTCGATCGCGACCGATCGCCACGGCGGCGTGACGGTCGCCTGGCCCGATGAGCGCGGGTACACGACCGGGATCTTCGCCAACACCTCCTTCGATCGCGGTGCTACCTGGCTGCCGCAGGAGGTGCGGATCGACGGCGGCGAGGGCGGCGGCTTCATGGCGAACGCGGTCTCGGTGGCGAGCGACGGCGAGAAGCGCGTGATCGCAGCCTGGGAGGAGCAGGGCGGGAAGGCCGGCCGGGTAGTGATGGTCGCTCTTTCGAACGATCGCGGCGCAACATGGGCGCCGCCGGTGCGGGTCGACGACGGCAGGGGACGCGGCGCTCCGCTCGCTCCGCGCGCCGCCTTTGCCGGAGACCGCGCCGTCGTCCTGTGGACGGCAGCAGTGAGCGGCGTCAATGCGTTCGCCGAGGTCTGGGCGGATTCCTCGGTCGACGGGGCGCACTGGGGCGAGGACGTGCTCTTGCACGAGCAGCCGGGCGGTGCGGCGCCCATAGCGCAGCTCTACTCCGACGGAGAGCGGGCGGCGGCCGTGTTCGAGGCGGCGGCCAGAGGCGGGAGCGAGTCGGTATTTTTCGTCCGGCTCGAGAAGGATGGCTCCTGGACTCCGGGCAAGGATGCGCTGGCGCCGCTCACGCCCCCGAGCGTGAAGGCCGGCGCGCCGCGCCTCGTCGCCGCGGCCGACGGCACGCTCTTCCTGGTGTACGCGGAAGACGGTCGCAGCGTGCGCCTGCTGCGCTCGCGGGACGACGGCGCGACCTGGGAGCCGCCCGTCCTCGTCGTCGAGCGTCCCGGGGGCGAAGGTCAGCCGACGGTGCGGTTTCCGCAGGTGACCGTCGGCGGCCGCACCGCCTACGTGATGTGGGAGGAGTGGGGCGACGCGCGCGCCGTCATCAAGACGCTCGGCGACGCGCAGACCAAGCGCCCGCCGCTCGACCTGTACGTGCGCCGCATCGCCTTTCACTGAGGATCGTGGCCGCGGCAGCGCCTCGGAGGAACAGGGGCCTGGTGAGCAATGCGGGCTTCTCCTAGCCCCATGTCGGTCGTGCCGGCGGCGCTCCTGTTCCTGGCGCTGCACGCTCTCTTTTTCACCGACGTCGTGTTCGAGGGGCGGACGTTGTCGGCCGCGTCGCTGACGGCGGGACTGACGCCGCACGGGCCGCTCGGAGCCCCCGATCCCCCGCCGCCTCCGCATCTCCTCGACGTCGAGGGCGCCGCATGGGTCGACGAGCCGAGCCCGTATATGGCGCGCGCCGCCTTTGCCGCCGGCGAGCTTCCGCTCTGGAGCCCAGCCAGCGGCCTCGGGAGCCCGCTCGCCGCGAATCTGAACTCCGGCGCCGCCAACCCGCTGCAGCTGCCGCTCGATCTCCGGCCGTCCCCGGGGCACGCCGACCTCTTCTACCTGGCGCGGCTGCTGCTCCTCGCCTGCGCCACCTGGGCCTTGCTGCGCGAGATCCGGCTCGATGCGACGGCGGCCTTTCTCGGCGCCGCGCTCGTCACCTACGGCGGCTATCCTCTGGCGTGGATCGCGCACCATCCGCTCTCGAGCGAGGTGTTCCTGCCGCTCGTACTGCTCGGCTGCGAGCGCGGCCGGGCGGGGCGGGCGGGCGGTTGGGCGCTGCTCGCGATCGGCGGTGCCGGATCCCTCCTCGGCGGCAAGCTGCAGGCGAGCCTCCTCTGCTTCGCATTCGTCGCCCTCTGGACGCTCGCCCGCGCTCCGCGCCGCTATGGTGGCGGCGGCACACGTACGCTTGCGGCTGCCGCCGCCGGCCTCGGCCTCGCGGTCATGCTTGCCGGATTCCTGCTCGTACCGGCGCTCGAGGCCATGGGGCGCGCCTCGGGGCTCACGCTCGGCGGCCGCTCACAGCTCGCGAGCTACGTAGTGCCGTGGTCGTCGCTCGCGAGCCTCGTCGTCCCCGCCCTCTTCGTACCCGCCGGCCGCGCCTTCGCCGACGGCTGGCTGACGCCGTCGCTCGGCGTCGCCGCGGTCCTGCTCGCGGCGCTCGCCGTGGCAGCGCGCGCGGCGCCGATGCGCCACGTCGCTCTCGTCTGCGTCGGCTGGGCGGCCCTCCTGCTGGCGCGGAACATCGGCGTCTTCGGCGAGCTGCCGCTCCGCGTGCCGGCGCTGCGCGGCATTCTGTTCGTCAAGTACACTTTCACGATCGTCTTCGCGCTCGCGGTGGCGGCGGCGATCGGGTGCGACGCGCTCCTCGCGGGGCGGATCGACGCGCGCTGTGCCCGCCGCACGCTCTTCGGCGCCTGGCTCGTCCTCGCCGCTCTCGCCGCGGCGGCGGTCGCGATAGGACCGCTAGCTACGCGCCCGTCGACGCTCGTGCTGCCGGCGCTGCTGTCACTGGCGCTGGCGATCGCGGTGAGTCTCTGGCGGCGCCGGCAGGTCGGGAACGGCGGCGTCGGCGCCGTGCTCGCGGCGATGGCTCTGGTGGAACTGTGGGTCGCGGCGCCGCACCGACACCCGCCGCGGCTCGACCCGTATCGAGCTCCGCCGTACGTCGATTTCCTCCGCGGCGCGGCAGCGGGCCGGATCATCGCCGATGCCGATCTCGCGGTGCCGCTGACCTCGGCAGCCGCGGGCCTCGCCGACCTCCGCACCATCGATGTGCTGACGCCGGGCGCCACGTATGCATTCTTCACGCGGCTCGTGAGCTTCTGCGATCGGGTGATCCACTTCACGGTCGATCCCGACGTACCGCTCGCCGCGACCGCCCCTGCCGCCGATCTCGCCGGCGTGCGCTGGGTGGTCTCGCGCCGGCCGCTCGCGGTCGCGGACCTGGAGGCGCGGGTGCGCCGGCAGGTGGGACGGGAGCGGACGGCGCGCCTGCTCGCGGGCCTCACGCGCTTGGCGGTCGCCGGCGGTCCGCTCGCGATCGGGCCGATCGCCGCGGCCGGGGAGGAGCGGTTCGCCTTCACCTTGCCGACGCCGTTCACTCTCGACGTCGCCGGGGTCACCGAGGCGGGTGAGCTGGCGTTCGGAGCCCTGGTGCGGGGCGGGGCGGCGGCGGTGGAGCTGCGGACGGTGGTCGACGGGGTTGCTTCGGAAGCGACGGGGGAAGCGCAGCGGCTCGCGGCCGGCGAGGCGTGGCACGAGGAGCGCATCGCGCTGGCGGGCGCCGGCGCGCCGCGGGCGGTACGGGTACGGGTGACGGTGCGCAGCGGCGACGGCGCCCCGGCCGTGGTATCGCTCGGCGACCTCGGCTTCGGGCCCGGCGCTGCGGTCGAGGCCCGCCTGGCCGCCGAGCGCGGGGTGCGGCACGCCGCCGAGGCGGCGGCGCTCCGCGAGGTATTCCGCGACCCGGAGGTCGGCGCCGTGGTGTACGAGAACGTGAATGCGCTCCCGCGCGCCTTCCGCGTCCGCCACGTCGAGCCGATAGCGAGCGAGGAGGCGGCGCTCACCCGCCTCGGCGACGGCTTCGACTTCCGCACCGGCGCTCTCGTGCCGCTTAAGGAGGCCGCGGCGGTGGCGGCCGCACTCGGCGGCGTCGCCAACGGCGGCGACGAGGGACGCGCCATGATCGCTCGGGAGACGCCGGGATCGGTCGTCGTCGCCACCGAGGGCGCGACACCGGCGCTCCTCGTGCTCGCCGACCTCGCGTATCCGGGGTGGCGCGCCGATGTCGACGGCCGGGAGACGACCGTGCATACGGTCGATGGGCTGCTGCGCGGCGTGCTCGTGCCCGCGGGAGCGCACGAGGTGACGTTTCGTTATCGGCCGCTGTCGTGGCTCGTGGGGAGTCTGCTGACGCTGTTCGCTGCGGCGCTGCTGGTGCCGTACGGACGCTACGCCGGGCGTTGCCATGCCGGCGGTGCGGAGTCGTGACGCCGCGCCCGACGCGGCGCGAGCTGGTGCTCGCGGCGCTGCTTCTGGCCCTCGGCGCCGGACTCCGCTGCTGGCGGCTCGATCTCGGCTGGTTCGGGATCGATCAGGCGCGCGACGTGCAGACGGCGCTCGATATCGCCGCCGGCAGGGACTTCCCGGTAGTCGGGCCGACCATGCGGCGGGTGACGAGCCTCGGGGCGCTCTACCACTATGTGTGGACGCTACCGCAACTCGCGAGCGACGATCCGCTCGCGTCGTACCGGTTCGCGGCCGGACTCGGCGTTGCGACGCTGGTCGCGGCCTGGTTCCTGGCGCGGCGCTGGTGGGGGCCGCGTGCGGCGATCGTCGCCCTCGCCGTGCTCGCGACCTTGCCGATCGCGGTAATAGACGGGCGCGTAGCCTGGGCGCCGGCAGCGCTGCCGCCCGCAGCGACAGCGCTCCTGGCGCTCTTCGCGGCGCCCGCGACGCCGGCGCGGCTGGCGGTCCTCGGGGCGATGCTCGGGGTCGCCGTGCAGCTCCACCTGGCGATGACCGCCTGGGTCGTGGCCGCCGCGGTGCTCGTGCTCGCGCGCCGTCCGTCGCCGGGCGCGCTCGTGGCCGGGCTGGCGGGCGGCACCGCCACCGGATTTCCGGCCGCCTATGCGGCGCTCGCGAACGCCGGACACGACGCCGGACTGGCGACCCTCCCCGGGCGCGGTCCGCTGCCTGACGTGGTGGCGCGGCTCGCCGCGGTGTGGCGTCTCGAGTGGCGCGTGCCGGCTGCGTTCTGGCAATGGGCCGACGCTCCCGCACCGCTGCCGGCGGTCACCTGCGGCCTGGCGGCGCTGGTTACGACCGCGGCTCTCCTCGGCTGCGTGCGTGCCGCCGGGCGGGGGCTCCGAGGCGACCGACCGGCAGCTGCCCTCGTGGTCGCCGGCGCCTGTCAGCTCGGCCTCGTCGTGCTCCTGCCGGGCGAGGCCTGGTACTACTACCTCGATGCGCTCCTCCCCGTCGCGGCGCTGGCTGCGGGAGTGCTCGTCGCCGACGGCGCCTGGCCGGCTCTCGGCCGCGCCGCCGCCGCGGTCGTCGTCGCGGCAGCGGTGCTCCTCGGCGGCTGGAGCGGGCTCTGGCTCGCTACGATCGCCCGGCACGGCTACCTAGTCCTGGCGCCGGCGGCGCTCGCGCTCGACGGCGCCGGCGGCCGCGACGCCGCGGCGCCGGGCCGCCTCCTCACGCTCGGAGTCAAGCGCGATCTCGCCGCCCTGCTCGCCGCCGATCCGGCACCGTTCGCCGACCGCTGGGAGAGCATCCACGGACCCGCCGTCGATGATGCTACGGGTGACAACGGCTTCTGGCTGGCGCGCGCCGCGGCGCCGAGCGGAGCGGCGCCGCCGCCCCGCCACGCCGTGCTCTGGTACCGCGACGACCCGAGCGCGCCTGCCCAGGCTACGTCGCGCTTCACGATCGTCGATGTGGGGCCGCTGCGCGTGGCGCGCTACCGACCGGCGATCGTCTACACCTCCTGTCGCGACGCCGACGGTGCCCCCGCGCCCGTGCCGATCCGCGTCCTGCCGGCGCCGCGGCGCTACGGCGACGGTACGATAGCGCGGCCGGCGGTCCTCCCGGAGCGGATCACGTGCGACCTCGACGTGCCGGAGACGGGCGTGCGCGTCGTGGCCGCGGTCGGTAGCGGAACCGTGGAGGTGGGAGAGGAGGGCGCCCGGCACGGCGACAGCGGCGCGACGAGCAGCGTCTGCATCGGCGGCGGGCCGCGGCGGACGCGCGTCGTCGTCATCCTCGGCGCCGCTGCGTCCGGCGAGGTCGACCTCTACGAGCGCCCGGATCCGGACTGCGCCGCCGGCAAAATTGCGCCTTG
Source organism: Polyangiaceae bacterium UTPRO1 (assembly GCA_002050235.1). GTDB lineage: Bacteria > Desulfobacterota > Binatia > UTPRO1 > UTPRO1 > UTPRO1. Next base: position 60,749 of record MWST01000033.1, read on the forward strand.
ATTTTCGCCCGTGCTATGAGCGCGCGGATCATGTCGTCCGCGCCCGACCTGGACGCGCGCACGCTCGCAGCCCTCTACGGCGAGGGCTACTACCACGGAGTCGGCAGCGGCTATCCGCCGGCCGGCTACGAGAGCGAGCACGCGAGCTGGCAGCACTGGGTGGCGTTCCTGGCGGCGCAGCGCGCACCGGGCTCCCGCTGGCTCGATCTCGGATGCGCCTACGGCTACCTCGTCGCCGAGGCGCGCGCCGGAGGCTTCACCGCGGTCGGCGTCGATGTCAGCACCTACGCCCTGGCGCGGGCGCGCCGCGAGTCTCCGGCAGCAGCGGGGCGCGTGCTCCGCGCCGTCGCCGATCGGCTGCCGTTCGCCGCTGCCTGCTTCGACGTCGTCAGCGCCTTCGATGTCCTCGAGCACTTGCACCGTCCCGAGCCGGCGCTGGCCGAGATCGCGCGCATCCTGAAACCGGGCGGAGTGCTGATCGGCGCTACACCGGATCCGCTGTACTTCGCCGGGCACGAGGAAACGCACTTCTCGGAGCTGCCGCCGTCGTACTGGATCGATCGCCTGCTCGCCCTCGGCTTCACGGTGGACTTCCGCTTCTTCCAGGCGGCCTACAACCTCGAGTTCGCCGCGGTGCTCTCGACAGCGGCCGGTCTCGCCCCCGCCGCGAACCTGCGTCCGGAGGGGTTCGGCACGGGCGCGATGCTCGGCACCGTCACCGGCGCGGCGGCGGGGCGCGTCGCGATCCGGGTGCGGACGGGGCTGATCGCGGCGCCGCAGCCGGACGCGCCGGACGCGTATTGGAGCGGCGCCGCCGACGGGCTCTGCTACCTCCTGGTGAGCGGCCGCGAGCCGTGCCGCATTACGGTCCGCGTCGAGGCCTGCGCCGAGCGCTGCGGCGACCTCGTGGTCGACCTCGGCGATCAGGAGATCGGCAGAGCGGCGCTCGCCGCGGCGCCGCAGCTGCTGGAGCTGCCGAGCGTTCCGGTCGCCGCCGGCGGCCACGCGCTGCGTTTCCGCGCCGCGTCGCCGCTCCTCTTGCGTCGCCTCGAGATCGCGGCCGAGCCCGCCGCTCGCGACGAGCTCCTGGCGCGGATGCCCTTCGACATGTACCAGCGCTACGACCACGCCCGGGCAGCGGCGGTCTGGCTCGGGGCGCCGCCGCGGCGGATCCTCGACGTCGGCGGCGTGATGGGCGGAGCCCACGGCCACTTCGCGGCCCTCGCCGACTTCTTTCCCGACGACGACACCCGGGCGGTGGACGTGCGGGTCGCCGATCACCCGGATCACCTCGCGGCAGCCGGGCCGCCGCTGCCGTTCGCTGCCGCGAGCTTCGACCTCGTGCTCTGTCAGGACGTGCTCGAGCACGTGCCCCCGGAAGGCCGGGCGCCGCTCCTCGACGAGCTGCGCCGGCTGTCGCGGCGCTTCGTCGTGCTCGGTGCCCCGTTCGCGACGCCCGGGGTGCGCGACGCCGATGCGGTCCTGTTCGCTCTCGTCGAAGCGCGCCACGGCTACGCGCACGGGTTCCTCCGCGAGCACCTGGCGCACGGGCACCCGGATCTCGCGGCGACCATCGCCTACTTCGAGGCGGCGGGAGCGAGCGTCGTGGCGCTGCCGAACGGGTACCTGCCGTACTGGAGCCTGATGCAGGCTGCCAACCTGCTGCTCGCCGAACCGGCGCTCGGCGCGCGCTATGCGCGCGCCCAGGCGCGCTACAACGGCCAGGTCGCCGATCGCCGCGAGCCGGCGTACCGGCATCTCCTGGTGATCGACCTGAGCGGCGCGACCGACTGGTGCGACGACGTGCGGCGGCTCGCCACGGACGACGCAGCGACCGACGCCGCTGCGCGTCGGCTCGGCGACGCGCACGCCATCTCCGAGATCCTGACGCTCGCGACGACGCCCGCCACGGTAGCGGCGCCGGCAGCCGTCGGCCGTGAACCCGCCGGCGCCACCGCAGCCGCGCCGACACCCGTCGCCGCCGCTCCGACGGCGACCGCACACGCGAGCCCCGCCGACGGCTTCTACGCCGGGCTCCGGCGCCTCGCCCGCAGGATCGTGCAGAGCAGACGGGCGTGAGGGCTGGCGCTGCTACGGTCGCGATCGTCAACTGGAACGGTCGCCGTCATCTCGAGGCCTGCCTGCCGTCGGTATTCGCGCTCGAACACCCCGGCATGGACCTCGAGTGCGTGGTCGTCGACAACGGCTCCAGCGACGGCTCGGCGGATTGGCTCGCCCGCGAGTGGCCGGCGGTGCGCGTCGTCGCCCACGCCGAGAACCGGGGCTTCGCGGCGGCGGCCAACGACGCCGCGGCTGCGGCTGCCGGCGACGTCGTGGCGTTCCTCAACAACGATTGCCGGGTGGCTGCGACCTGGCTGGCGCACCTCGTCGAGGCGCTCGGCGCCGGCGATGCCGCAGCAGCGGGGAGCTGCATCCTCGACTGGGACGGCGCCCGCGTCGACTTCGGCGGCGCTGCCATGAACTTCCATGGCCACGGGAGCCATCGCGGCTGGGGTCGCCCGTACGCTGCCGATCCGGCGGCGGCTCCCGAGCCGGCGCTCTTCGGATGCGGCGGCGCCCTGGCGGTGGACCGGGCGCGGTTCCTCGCCGCCGGCGGCTTCGACGCCGACTACTTCGCCTATTTCGAAGACGTGGACCTCGGCTGGCGCCTCTGGGTGCTCGGCGAACGGGTGCTCTACGTGCCGGCGGCGATCGCCTACCACCGTCATCGCGGCTCGGGCATGGAGCCGGCGCGCTGGCGCTTCCTCCTCGAGCGGAACGCGCTCGCCTCCTGCTTCAAGAACTACGACGATGCGAATCTCGACGTCGTCCTGCCGGCGGCGCGAGCGCTGCTCGCAGCGCGAGCACGGCTGGCCGCCGGCGCCGAGGCGGAAGCGTTCGCCGCCGCCGAGCGGGCCTTCGATGCCTGGCGTCCCGCGCTCGCCGCCGCCCGCGCCGCCGTGCAGGCGAGGCGGCGCCGCGCCGACGCCGAGATCGTGCCGCTCTTCCGCGAGCCGTTCCGCCCGAGCGCTTTCGGCCGCGCCTACTGGGCGGCGCAGCGGGACGTCGTCCTTACCGGCGATCTGGCGCGCGTCTTCGGGGCGGCTACGGTCGCGGGCGCCGACGGACTCGGCGACTTCATCGCCGAGCTCGAGGGGCGCATCGAGGAGCTCGACGCCCGCCTTTCCGAACGGCGCTGAGACTGCGAGAATCCGCCGATGATGGCTTGGACGCGACGACGATTCCTCGGCCTCGCAGCCGGCGCCGCAGCCCTCGCAGCAGTGCGCCCGCGCGCCGCCGGCGCCGCCGCCGGCGGCGACGCGCAGACGATCGCGGCCCTGCGCGCACTGGTGCGGCAGCGAGCGATCGCGAGCGGCGATCCCTGGGTGTCGATGCACGTGGTGCTGGCGCTCGGCGCCGACGTCCAGGGCGCCGGCGGTCCGATCCTCGACGCCGTGGTCGCGCGCTATGCGACGCGGACGCCGAAGGGCGGCCGCGAGTGGGTCGGCTTTCCGATCCACGTCGAGGCCCACCCGAACCATTTCCTCGAGATCATGGACGCCGTCGGAGTGCCGCCGGCGCGGCGCTTCGCCGCCGCCGGCGGCGCGATCGGCGTCGACGATCTCCTCGCCGGCGCCAAGGCCCTCTTCTCGCCGACGATCGCCGGCCCGGAGCTGTCGTGGACGCTCAGCGTCTTCACCGCGGCGATGCCGCCGTCGGCCGATCGCTTCGTGAACGCCGACGGTCAGACCTTCACGGTGGCGGCGCTGGTCGAGACGGCGGCGCAGGCAGCGGAGCTTGGATTCGCCGATACCGTCGCCGCGATGCGCGGCGCGAAGGCGTACGGCCGCAGTGTGCTGCAGACCTATGCCTGCAACGGCAGCCACGTGCTCTACGGCCTCTACGATGCGCTCCGTCACGGCTACGAGGCGAAGGGGCTGCGCCAGCGCGTCCGCGACCTGACCCGGGCAGCGTACTTCCGGCTCGGCGCCGAGGTGGCGTTGATCGATCAGGCGCTCGCGAGCCCGGCGCAGCAGCTGAACGCCGACGCCGCCAAGCTCCAGTTCCTCGGCCACTCGATCGAGAACCTGCGCTACGCCGAGCGCTGGGGGATCTACGCGCCCTCGGCGGGCGAGCGGGCGGCGTGCGCCGCGGCCGAGCGCACGCTCGCCGAGGTCGTGCAGCGGATCACGTCGGTCCACAATCTCGATGCGCTCGCCGCCTCGGTGCCGCGCGCTTATCGCATCCTCCTCGGCGACGCCTGCCACGCGCTCCATGGACTGACCAGCGAGGCCGCGTGACGCCGCAGGCGATGGCCGCGACCCTCGCCGACCTCGCTATCGTCGTCGTGACCTGGCAGAACGCCGACGACGTGCCGCCGCTCCTGGCGTCGCTGGCGCCGGCGCTCGCCGCCGGCGCCGAACTGGTCGTCGTCGACAATGCTTCGACCGATGCCACGGTCGCAGCGGTGCGCCGGGGCGCGTCGGCGGCGCGGATCGTCGTCAACGACAGCAACCGCGGCTTCGCCGCCGCAGCCAACCAGGGCTTCGCGGCGAGCCGGCGGCCGTTCGTGCTGTTCCTGAACCCGGATGCGGCCGTTGCTCCCGACGCCATCCCGCTGGCGCTCGCGCACCTCGAGCGCGAGCCCGCGGTCGCGGTGGTCGGCTGCCGCACGTTGAACACCGACGGCTCGCCGCAGCCGACCGTCGACCGCTTCCACAGCGTGCGCGCTCTCGTCGCCGCGGCGCTCGGCGCGCGGCGCCGCGGGCCGCGCGGCACGGCGCCGGCGGCTAGCGGGCTCGTCGACTGGGTGTACGGCTCCTTCCTGCTCGCGCGCCGCGCCGCGCTCGCACCGCTTGGCGGCTTCGACGAGGCCTACGAGATGTACGGCGAGGACCTCGACCTCTGCCATCGCCTCACGGCCGCCGGCTGGCGGATCGCTTACTGCGCCGAAGCGACCATGGTGCACCACGGCAACCGGAGCGGCGCGGTCCGCTACGGCAGCGATCGCGATCGCGCCGTCCTGCGGGGCACCCTGCGCTTCTTCCGGCGCCGGCGCGGACGCCTCGCGGAGCTCGCTTTCCGGGCGGCAGCGGCGGCGGCTTTCGCCGGCAAAGGCGCTGCGGCGGCGTGGGCGGCGCGGCGCGGCGATGCCGCGGCCGTAGCGCGCGCGCGCCGCTATCTCGGCATGGTCGGGCTCTGCCTCGGCGGCGATGCCGCCGGCCGCCGCGCCGATCGGGCGCGGTTGCGGGCCCCACGGGCTCCTGGGATAGAGGGGGCGTGACAGAAGCGGCCCGCTGGTTCGTCGGAGGTCCAGGCGGGGAAGCCCCTGTGGTGTCGATCGTGATCCTGACCTGGAACTCGCGCGCCCTGCTGGCGGCGTGCCTGGAGGCGCTGCCGGCAGCGACGGCGTCGATCCCGACCGAGGTCATCGTCGTCGACAACGGCTCCCGCGACGGCACTGCGGAGCTGCTCGCCCGCCACCATGGCTTGGTGACGATCACCAACGCCACCAATCGCGGCGTGGCGCCGGCCCGCAATCAGGGCCTGCGCCGCGCCCGCGGCGAGATGGTGGCTCTCCTCGACGTCGACACCGTGCCGGCGCCGGGCTCCTTCGCGACCCTGGTGGCGCGCTTGCGGGCCGCTCCCCGGGTCGGCCTCGTCGGTCCGAAGCTCGTCGCCCCCGACGGCACCCTGCAGTACAGCTGCCGACGCTTTCCGACGCTCGCCGACAAGCTGCTGCGGCGGTTGCCGGCGCGCTGCGGGGCTGCGGTGACGGACGATGTCGAGCTGCGCTGGTGGGATCATGCCGGCGTGCGCCCGGTCGACTACGTGATCGGCGCCTGCCAACTGATCCGCAAGACTGCGCTCGACGAGGTCGGCCTCCTCGACGAGCGCATCTTCTACGGACCCGAGGACGTCGATCTCTGCCTGCGCCTGCATCGTGCCGGGTGGGGGGTCGAGTACGTGCCCGAGGCCGTGGTCGTGCACCTGGAGCGTCGGGTGACCCGCAGGCTCCTCTCGGCGCTGACGATGCGCCACGTCTACGGGCTCGGCTATTTCTTCTGGAAGCACGGCTACCTGCTCACGCGGCCGACGCCGGCGACGCTGCGCCGGGCGGCATGACGGCGTTCGACCGCGCCGCGCGGCCGCCGGCGCTTACGATCGGCGTGCCCGCGAGCACCGGCGAGGACGACCTGCCGGCGACGCTCGCGAGCCTCGCTGCCAGCGCCGCCGGACTGGAAGAGCCCTTCGAGGCGATCGTCGCCGTCAACGGCCCCGAGGAGCCGGCGCCTGCGGTCGCGGGAGCCGAGGCCTTCGCGCACGGCGCCGGACTGCCGCTCGTGCCGCCCGGGGCCGCACCGCCAGCGTGCGGATCGTGCGTGCGCATTCTGCGGCTGCCGCTGCGCAGCAAGACCGCCGCCTGGAATGCGATCCGCGACGCGGCACGTGCGCCGGTGATCGTCTTCGCCGACGCCGACGTGCGCGTCGCACCGGCGGCGCTGCCGCTGCTCGTGCGCCGGCTCGCGCGCTCGCCGGAGCTCGCGATCGCCGCCGGCCGCGAGGAGCCGCTGCTGACGTCCGCCGACGGCCTCGTCGCCCGGGTGGCGGCGCTGCCGCATCGCTTCGATTTCGGCAACGTGCCGGGGCGGCTGTACGCGCTGCGCTCGGCGGCGCTCCCCGAGCCGATGCCGGCCTCGGTGCTGCACGAGGACGCGTACCTCTCGGTCCGTCTCGGGCGTGAGCGCTTCGCGAAAGAGCCCGGCGCCGTCGTCCGCCTGCGCCCGCCGACGACCTGGAGCGACTACCTCCGCCAGCGGGTCCGCAACGAGGTCGGCAAGCTCCAGCTCGTGCGCGAGTTTCCGGAGCTCCATCACGCGCACGGCTTCGGCGTCTATCCGTGGCGGCGGTTCGTGCGCGAGATCGCGCCGCGCGAGTACCCGTTGGTCATCCTGGCGCTGGCGGCGCGCGCCTATGCCCGGGTCCACGCGCTCTGGCGGATTCGCCGCGGCATCGACAACGGCTGGCGCGTCCTGGCATCGACGAAGCGCTGGCCCGTAGCCGGCGGCGGCGCCGGGAGCTGACCGGTCATGGAACGCCGCGGCCTGCGCGAGCAGAGCACGATCGCGCTGCTCATCCTCTGCGATCTCCTGTGGGCGGTCGTCGCCTATGCCATCGCCTTCTTCCTCCGCGTCTATTTTCCGCTGCCGCTGACCGCCGATTTCCTGCCGCCGGCGAGGGTCTTCGAGCTGCGACACATGCTGCCGGCGATCGTCCTCGCCGAGCTCGTCACCCTCTATTTCTTCGGCTTCTACGACCTGCGGGCGCTGCGCGCCGGCTTCCGGCCCATGGTCAACAGCGTCGTCGCGCTCTTCGTCCACATGCTGGCGACGACCGCGCTCTACTTCTTCAGCGGCGACGTCAGCTTCCCGCGCTCGGTGCTGGTCGTCTACTGGCTCGTCAACGCCGCCGGCGTCGCCGCCATCCGCGGTTGGGTCGGGCGGCGCCTGGCGGCATCGTCGCCGACGCGCGTACTCCTGGTCGGGACCGCCGAGGAGATCGCTCAGTTCCTCGAAGGCGTCGGCGAACCGCGCCTCCACCACGTCGACATCGTCGGCGCGGTCGCGGTGCCGGCGGACGGAGCCGGCAACGGACACACGCTGCCGCGGCTCGCCGGCGGTCTGCCGTGGCTCGGCGGGGCGGCCGATCTGCCGCGCCTCCTCGCCGAGCACGACGTCGGCGAGATCGTCCTGCTCTCGCCGCTTTCGTGGCGCGACCGACTCGTGGACCGGTTGCTGCGGCAGAACCGCCGGCCGCGCGTCAGCGTCGTGCCGTCGGTGTACGACATCCTGGTCGGGCGCGTATCGTCGGGCCGTATCCACGACATCCCGGTCGTCGAGGTGGTGAAGAATCCCCGCGACGATCTCGCCTATCTATTCAAGCGCTGCACCGATTTCCTGGTGGCCGGCGTGCTGCTCGTCGCCACCCTGCCGATCGTGCTCGTCGCCGCCGTCGCCGTGAAGCTGGGCTCGCCGGGGCCGATCTTCTACCGCCAGCGGCGGGTGGGGCAGGGCGGCGCGCAGTTCACGATCTGGAAGTTCCGAACCATGTTCGAGAACGCCGAGCAGGGCAGCGGTCCGGTGCTCGCGAGCCACGCCGACGAGCGGGTAACGCCGGTCGGACGCCTGCTGCGCGCGAGCCGCATCGACGAGATCCCGCAGCTCTGGAACGTCCTGAACGGCACGATGAGCCTGATCGGCCCGCGGCCCGAACGTCCGGAGTTCGCGCGCCGCTACGCCGAGGAGATCCCGGGTTACCTGGAGCGTTTGCAGGTGAAGCCCGGACTCACCGGCCTCGCCCAGGTGAACGGCGAGTACCACACGAGTCCGGCGTACAAGCTCAAGTACGACCTCGCCTACATCTACAATTATTCCATCACCCTCGATCTCAAGATCATGGCCGAAACGGTGAAGGTGATGGTGACGCGGCGAGGCGTGTGACGCGGGCGCGCGGTGGCGGGAGCGGATCGCGGGTGGTAAGCAGGCCCGCTATGCGCGGGGCGACGACGGAGCGGGTACGGGACGTCTTGACCCGGGTCCTGCGCGTGCCGCCGACCATGTTCGCAAGCCCGGCCCGCCTCGACGCCATCGCGGCGGTGGACTCACTGTCGCTGGCCGAGCTCGCCGCGGCGCTCGACGAAGAGTTCGCGATCGAGATCGACGGCGAGCGCCTGACGGCGGGGCTTTCCCTGCCGCAGATCGTAGCCCTCGTCGAAGAGGCGCAGGGCGCCGCGGCGTCCCGCTAACGCTCCTCCGCCGGCGCCGGCAGATAGGGCCAGAGCCACCACTCTCCGGGCCAGCGGCGGATGATCGCTTCGAGCTCGCGGCCGATCGCCTCCAGGGGCGGATCCTTGCCGACCGACGCGATCGGGTTCCCGTAGTGCATGTCGATGCGGCCGGCCCCGGCGACGGCGACCACGGGGCGCACGGGCACGCCGGCGATCGCCGCCAGCACGAACAGGCCGGCGGCGATGCGCACGCGTTCGCCGCAGAGACTGATCGTCGCCGAGCGGGCGACGATGTCACCGGGGACGTCCATGAGGGCGAAGAGCGATCTTCCTTTGACGAGACGAGCGCGCGCCGCTCCCAGGTCCTCGGCGCTGGTGCCCAGGAACTCGGTCGCGGTCGCGTGCTCGAGCCAGGCCACCTTGCGCCGGCCCCAGGCGCGCTTCGCCGCCGACATCGGGTTCGAGTCGTCGAGCGGTCGCGCCATGAGGCGCAGGTCGAGGCCCTGCAGGCGGCGCAGGTACACGAAGGCGAGGTTTGGGCTGCCCAAGTGGAGGGTTGCCCAGATCGCGGGGTCGGCGCCGGCCGGCGGCGGCGTCGCCGTGCGGAAGGCGCCCGCCAGATCGTTCGGATGGCGCATGTACCAGCTGACGTCGGCTTCTTCGCGCGCTTCCGAGTAGAGCGCCGCGCGCGCGACGGCAGCTGCGCGCCGAGCGTCGATCGCGAGCCAGCGCTCGATGCGGGCGCTCGCGGCCCGGCAGCGGCCGGCGTCGAGCCGTGACTCGACGCCGGCGCAGAGTCGGGCGTAGCCGCCGCCGGCGCGGCGGCTGCGCGCGGCCCAGGGGAGGAGCGTCCCGTAGCGCAGCGTTTCCCAGCGCGCGCGCAGACCGGTGCTCACGTGTGGCGCTGCTCCGGACGTTGCCGGAGCGGCCGGCGGCGGCGCGAGCGCATCACCCGGGGAGGAAGGCGGCGGCGTAGCGCTCGCGGGTGGCGGCGCGCGCGAGCTTGCCGCTGGTGGTCTTGCGGATACCGCCCGGCGGTACGAGTTCGAGGTGGCGGATGGCGAGGCCGGTGGTGCGGGTCACGTGGCTGCGGATGGCGCCCGCGAGCTCGGCGAGCGCCGATTCGCGGCGCGTCGCCGCCGCGTCGTCGGCCTCGGCGAATCTGGTTTCGACGACGGCGGCGACGTCCTCGGTGCCGCGGTCCGGATCGACGACGCCGAAGACGACGACACACCCGGCGCGGACGCCCGGGACTTCGTTGATGGCCGCTTCGATGTGGTTCGGAGCATACTTCTCGCCGGCGACGATGATCAGGTCCTTGCTCCGCGCGACGAAGAAGAGGTCCCCGTCGGCCAGGTAGCCGCGGTCGCCGGTGTCCAGCCAGCCGTCCACCAGGGTGCGGGCCGTGAGCTCGGGGTCGCGATGGTAGCCGGCGAAGAGCGAGTCGCTGCGCAGCCACACCTCGCCGATCCGCCGATCCGCGAGGACGCGTCCGCCCTCACGGATCTCGATGGTGCAGCGCGGCAGGCAGCGACCGATGGCCACCGACTCGATGCCGGCGCCGTCGGTCGGACGCGCTTCGCCGTGCGCCGCGAGGGCCGCGCGGTCGATCGTCTCGATGCGCGGTTCGCCCTCGCCATGAGCGGTCGCGATGGTGACGTTCTCGGCGAGCCCCCAGGCGGGCGTCATCGCCGCGGCGCGGAAGCCGTAGGGAGCGAAGCGTTCCGTGAAGGTACGGATGGTGCGGGCGAGCACGGGTTCGGCGGCGTTGATGGCGAGGCGCCACGACGAGAGGTCGAGGCCCGCGAGCTGCTCTTCGCGCAGACGCTGGACGCAGAGCGCATAGGCGAAGTTCGGGGCCCACGACAGCGTGCCGCCATAGCGGTGCAGTCCCGCGAGCCACACCCGCGGCTCGCGGATGAAGTCGGTGGTGGGGATCAGCACCGTCGGACACCCGCAGAGGAGCGGCAGCAGGAAGGCGTCGATGAGCCCCATGTCGTGATAGAGGGGGATCCAGTTGACGCTCACGTCGCGCGGACCGATGCCGAGGCCGTCACGGATGGCGCGGACGTTGTTGAGCATGGCGCGATGGGAGAGGCGGATGCCCTTGGGCGGACCCGTGGATCCGGACGAGAACTGGACGGTGGCGACGTCGTCGGGGTCGGGCAGGATCGCCGCCCGCTCCCGGACCGTGCCGGCCGCGTCCACGTCGGCGGGGCCGACGAAGCCGCCCGCCGGCGCCGCGGCGCTCTCCGCGCGCAGGATCGCGGCGCTGGTGTCGTCGCAGTAGGCGAGGTGCGCCGGGCCGCATAGGAGCATGCCGCCGATCAGGCGTCGGTAGGCGGCGGGCTCGGCAGCGCGCTGCGTCGGTGTCGAAGCGAGCGCCGGGACGCCGCCCGCGAGGAGCGTCCCGACGTAGGCGGCGACGAGCTCGGCGCCCGTCGGCAGGATCGTCAGCACGTGTCCGCCGCGTTGCAGGCCGCGGGCTTCGAGGACGGCGCGGACGGCGCCGGCGCGCGCCAGGAGCCGTCCCAGCGTCAGGCGCTCCTCCCGCCCCGAGCGGTCGTAGAACACGAGGCAGGCGAAGTCCGGGTGCGCCTCGGCGAGGCGGACGAGGGCTTCGGTGATGGTCCCGACTTCGTCGAGGAAGCCGCGGGCCACGGGGCTCTCCGGCAGCTGCACGCGCTCCCACGCCATCGGCGCCGGAGCCTACCGCCTCGCTTCCGGAGCGGCAATCGACGCCGCGGCCGCCTTTTGTTCCGCGGGCGGCTGCGGGCTAAGGAAGCGCCGTGCGGGCGCTCGGTTCCGAGTGGTCGGCGCGCGAGCTCGGCGTCGCTGCGGTCCTGGTGATCGCTTCCACGGCGCTCGCCATACTGCTTGGCGAGGTGATCGTTCGCGCCCTCGTCCATCGCGACGCCGACGGACAGGAATGGCTGTACGACCGCCGTCTTCAGCCCTACCGCCTGCCGCAGCGCCAGATCGCAGCGACGCTCTCCAGGCTGCAGGCCGGGACGTCGTTCCTGGCCTACGACCCGGAGCTCGGCTGGTCGCCGCGACCGGGAGCTCGCAGCGCGGACGGTCTCAGCCGTGTCGACGCCGGCGGCATCCGAACCGACCGGGACATACCCGTGGAACGCGCGGCGCCGGGGCTCCGGGTAGCACTCTTCGGCGACTCGTTCACGTTCGGCGACGAGGTCGGTCAGGAGCAGACGTGGGGCGCGGCACTGGAGCGCCGGCTCGCCGACCGCGGCGTCGCCGCCGAGGTCCTGAACTTCGGCGCCAATGCCTATGGCATGGACCAGGCCTATCTGCGCTGGCGGCGGGACGGGCGACGCTATCGACCCGACGTCGTGGTGTTCGGCTTCCAGGGCGAAGACGTGCTGCGCAACGTCAACGTCTTCCGACCGCTCTATTTCGAGCGCAGCGAGGTGCCGCTGTCGAAGCCGCGCTTCGTCGAACGCGGCGGCGCGCTGGTGTTGCTGAACGTGCCGACGATCCCTCCCGCAGAGCTGCCGCGCGCCTTCGCGGCGCTCGAAGCGGAGCCGCTGTTCGCCTACGAGCGCTTCGGGGCGCCGTTCGCGGGACGCTGGTGGCTGCACGTGAAGGTCGCCGCACTCCTCGCACCGGCCTTGGCGAGCACCGATCCCTGGCATCTCGACGCCGAAACGCGCAGCCTGGCGAGCCGGATCGTCGCCGCGTTCGCGGAAGACGTCGCCAGCGCCTCCGCGGCGTTCCTCGTCGTCGATCTGCCGCGCCGCGAGGATCTCGCGACGCTTCGCCGCGGCGGCGCACTCTGGTACGGCGACGTCTTCGGCGATCTGGCGCGCCGCCACCGGCTGGTGAGCCCCCTCGCCGGCACCGCCGGCGCCGACGATCCGGCGTCGTTCCGGCCGCGCGGACACTACGGACCGGCGTTGAATGCGGCGATCGGCGCCGGGCTCGCCGAGCCGGTGCTGGAGGCGTGGCGGGCGGCGGCGCGCAGCGAGTGAGCGGCGGGTGCCTCGTCGCCGGCGTCAGCGTCCCGTGAACTCCGGCTTGCGCTTCTCGAGAAAGGCGCGAACTCCTTCGCGGCCGTCGCTGGTGCCCGCCGCGGCGGCGATGGCGCGCGCTTCGAGCTCCATCTGCGCTTCGAGGCCGTGCTCGAAGGATTCGTTCAGGAGCGCCTTCACGGCGCCGAGGGCGCGCGTCGGGCCGGCGGCGAGGGTGGTTGCTAGCGCCGTTGCCTCCGGGAGCAGCCGCTCGGCCGGCACCACCCGGTTCACCAGTCCCCACTCGAGCGCCTCGGCGGCGCTGAGGCGGCGATTGGTGAGCATGAGCTCGCGAGCTCTGCGGTCGCCGATCCGCCGCGGCAGGAAGAAGGTCGAGCTGCCGTCGGGAACGAGCCCCGCCTGGGTATACGCCATGACGAAGCCCGCCGTGTCGGCAGCGATAACTAGGTCGGCGGCGGCAGCGAGGGAGAAGCCGGCGCCGGCAGCCATGCCGTTGACGGCCGCTATCACGGGCGCATCCATGCGCACCAGGCGCGAGATCGCTGCGTGCAGGTAGGAGGTCAGCTCCTTCAGATGGCTCGCTACCGCGGCGCCGGCGCCCGAGAACGAGCGCAGGTCGCCGCCGGCGCAGAACATCTTGCCGGCCCCCGTCAATACGACGGCGCGCACCTCGGGGTCGTCGTCGCAGGCGATGGCCGCCAGCATGAGCTCGCGGGCGAGAGGAAGATCGATGCTGTTGGCGGCGCTCGGCCGGTTCAGGGTGAGGATGGCGACGCCGTCGCGCTGCTCGCGGGTGACGTTGGGCTCGGACACGGGAATTCCTCCGCGCGGCGTTTCAGCACAAATCCGCCGTGGCAGCGAACGCGGGCGCAGCAGGGCGCGCCTCGGTGCACGCTCCGCCGCCAGTGCGGTCCGGCGCCGCGGTGCAGTCGGGCTCGGTGCAGTCTGGCTCTTGACGCAATGTCGCCGAGCTGACTACCTTTCCGGCGCCCGGTTCCCCGCCGCCACCCGGGCGGCGCGACCACTCGACCGGCGCCGAGAAGGAGCCACCCATGAAAGAGTTCGGACTGTTCATCGACGGGGAGTGGCACGCCGCCAAGGGCGGCAAGACCGCGCCCACCATCAATCCCGCCACCGAGGAGCCGTGGGCGACGGTCGCCGTCGCCGATCGTGAGGACGTGCGCAAGGCCGTCGCCGCGGCGAAGAAGGCGCACGACCGCGGCGTGTGGCGCAACAAGTCGCCGCAGGAGCGCGGCGAGATCCTCCAGAAGGTCGCCATGGCGATGTTCGAGCGCCAGGACGAGATCGCGGCCGCCGAGGTCCAGGACGGCGGCGGCACCATGCGCAAGGCGATGAGCATGGACATTCCGGGAGCCGCCCAGACCTTCATGCACTTCGGCCAGTTCATCTGCGGGGACGAGTACAAGGCGATGATCTGCGAGGAGTTCGACGAGATGGTGCCGGTGCCGTCGAAGAACCTCGTGGTGCGCGAGCCGATCGGCGTCTGCGCCGGGATCACGCCGTGGAACTTCCCGCTCATCATGGCGGCTTGGAAGATCGCGCCCGCGCTCGCCGCCGGCAACACGGTGGTCATCAAGCCGGCGTCGGTGACGCCGGTGACGGCGCTCATGCTCGGCGAGATCTGCACCAAGGCGGGGGTGCCCGCCGGCGTCGTGAACGTCATCAGCGGTCCGGGCGGCACGGCCGGTGAGGAGCTGGCCATGCACCCCGACATCGGCAAGATCGCCTTCACCGGCTCGACCGAGGTCGGGCGGCGCATCATGCAGCTCGGCGCCGGGACGCTGAAGAAGGTGACGCTGGAACTCGGCGGCAAGTCGCCGAACATCATCCTCGACGACGCCAATCTCGACACCGCCGCGCTCGGCGCCCTCTTCGCCACCTTCCTGCACCAGGGCCAGATCTGCGAGTCCGGGACGCGGGTGCTGGTGCACGAGAAGATCCACGACCAGCTGATCGAGAAGATGATCGCCGGGATCCAGCGCATTCAGATCGGCGACACGATGGATCCGACGACCGGCATGGGTCCGCTGGTCAGCGCCGCGCAGCGGGAGACCGTGGAGAAGTACGTCGGAATCGGCAAGGAGCAGGGCGCCAAGTGCGTCGTCGGCGGCAAGCGTCCGGCGGCCATGAACAAGGGGTACTACTTCGAGCCGACGATCTTCGACGACGTCGACAACAAGATGCGGATCGCCCAGGAGGAGATCTTCGGTCCGGTGGTGTCGGTCATCCGCTACAAGGACGAGGACGAGGCCGTGCGCATCGCCAACGACTCGGTCTACGGTCTCGGCGGCGCCGTGTGGTCGGCGAACAAAGACCGCGCGGTGGCGGTCGCGAAGCGGATCGAGACCGGCACCGTGTGGATCAACGACTACCACATGATCAACCTGCGATTCCCGTTCGGCGGCTACAAGCAGAGCGGTGTCGGCCGCGAGCTCGGCAAGTGGGGGCTCGCCGAGTACCACGAGCTCAAGCACATCCACGTCGGCGAGGACACGCCGCCGGAGGGCAAGTTCTACCTGCAGTTGCTGCTGAACTAGACGCCAAGCCACTGCGGTCCCGAGCACTCCGGCTCCGGAGTGCTCGGGACCGACTCCGTAGCCGCGTGATCATGCCGACCATCAGCATCACCCCGAAAGCTGCCGAAGTCGTAGCCCGCGTGCGCGCCGAACGGCGGGGGACGCTCACCTTCACGATCGACGGCGGCTGCTGCGAAGGCACCGCGCCGCACCTCTTCGAGGACGCCGTGCTGGCCGGCGCCGAGCTGGTCGGCGAGGTCGTCGGCGTGCCGGTCTATCTCCAGGCGGCCATGGTGCGGCCGTTCGCTGCCGCCGCGGTCACGATCGACGTCGTCGAGGACCCGCTGTCGGATGCGATGTCGCTCGAGACCGGGTACGGGCTGCGCTTCGTTTTGCGCGAGTCCGTGTAGCCGGGATCACCGGCACGCCCGGCGTGCGGGCGTCGAGCCGGCCGCATCCTCTCCGCGTGCCGCGGAATCAGGTGCGCGCGGCGCGCGGCCGGTGGTAGGTGCGGAAGGTCAGGCTCCCGGACGCCGGCGCGTGGTCTAGGTGGAGGCCGGAGGTGGCCACGCCGCCGCCGCGTGCGCGCCAGGTCCAGAGAGTGACCGCCGAGTCGACGGCGTCGGCCGACTCGATCCACAGATACAGCTCGCGGCCGGCGCTGGCGGCGAGCGGCGCGAAAGACGCCGCGGCCCAGGCGCCGTCCGCGAGCGTCGCGGCGTCGACGCTGCCTGTGCGGAGCACGGTACGGGTCGCGTCGGCAGCGTCGGCGAGGCGGAACACGAGGCGCTGGTCGTGGCGGCGGCCGTCGGTGCCGACGCGGACGTCGATGCGGCAAAGATCGTCGGCGCTGGCGCGGAAGCGCTGGCCGATGCTGCGACCCGCGAGAAGGAAGCCCGAGGGCGTGTCGCTCGCCTCGACGGCGGTTCCCGGGTCGAGATCGTCGGGTGCGAGTGCCGAGCAGCCGACCTCGGCCGCGAAGCTGGCCGGCGTCGGCGGCGCCGCGCGGGCGTCGCTCGGCGGTTCTTCGCTGCCGGCGGGAGCCGCGGCGACGATCGCGGCGAGCGCGGCGACGAGCGACTCGGCCTGCACCTCCGGCGTCGCGTGCAGGAAGACGTCCTCGCGGGCGCGATTACCTAGCCGGCGGCGCAGCGAGCGGTCGTCCGCGAGCGCCAGGAGCGCGGCGCTCCATGCCTCCGGCGTCGCCGCGAGGATGCCGTTCTCGCCCGAGCGGATGGCGCGGCGAAAGGCGTGGGTCGGGGTGGCGACGGTCGGGATCCCGAGCGCTGCCGCTTCGAGGTACTTCACTTCGCTCTTGGCGTCGCTAAAGGCGTCGCTGCGCAAAGGCGCCAGCTGCACGTCGGCGTTCGCCAGCGCCGCATAGGCTTCGTGCCAGGGCAGGAAGGGCAGCCGCTCGATACGGTCGGCGAAAGGCGCCAGCGCCGGGTGCAGGCGCAGGTGGCCGCCGAGGCGGAGTCGTACCTGCCGGCGGGCGGCGAGCAGGCCGGCGAGCGTCGGGGCGATGGTCGCGAAGTCGAGCTCGTGCATGGTCGTCCCGCTCATGTAGGCGAACACCACGGGATCGCGGGGCGAGGGCGGCCGGCGGGCTTTGGCGAGCGCTTCGACGACGGCGAGCTCGCGCCGGCCGAGCCCGTTGCGGACGACCCACGCCGGCCGGCCGAGGCGCACCGCCGCGGCGGCGAGCGGCTCGGTGGCGCCTACGAAGGCATCGCAGGCCCGCAGGGTCGCGGCGTAGCGGTCGGTCGCCGCCAGCCACCAGGCGCGCTCGTTCTCGGGTAGCCCGGCGAGGGCGTCGTGCGGCGTTGCCGCGGCGTCGAAGAGGAGATCGTCGCACGAGAATACGAGCGCCGTGCCGCGGGCGCGCGCGTAGGCGAGGCAGGCCTCGAGCCAGGAACTGATCGGCACCCGGTAGACGACCAGCAAGCGCGCCGCCGCGATCGCGGCCGGTGCGCCCGGGTCGCTCCACCAGAGGGCGCGGGCGGCGACACCGCGCTGCGCCAGCAGCTCGCGGAGGTGGGCGACGCGGTAGCGATACGGCGCCCCGTCGGCGCCGGCGAGGAAGAGCACGGGTCCGATATCGTCGGTCGCCGGCCTGCGGCGGCGCGGCGCTGCCGGCAGCGCGCCGGCTCCCCGGGCGCGGTGCTCCGCGCGCGCCTCGGCGTAGATCGCTTCGAGCGCGTCCGTCTGCGTCGCCGGATCCGCTATCGCCGTATGCGCGGCGCCGGCGGCGAGCGCCTCGATGAGGCCGGGCTCGAGGACGAGGCGGCGCATGCACGCCGCGAGGTCATCGGCGTCGCCGGTCGCGAACACGAGACCGTTCGTCTCCGGCCGGACGATCTCCAACGGACCGCCGCTGTCGCTCACGATCACCGGGATGCCGGCGCCGAGCGCCTCGCGCGTCACCAGCGAGAACGACTCGCGCATGAGCGACGGTACGACGAGGCAATCGAGGGCGTGCAGCACTGCCGGCAGTGCCGCGGGCGGGAAGGGCGGTACGACGCGGACGCGGTCGTCGATCGCGAGCGGAATCGGCACGGTACCGCCGACGCGGTCGGTGAGGCGCCGGACGAGGCCGCGCCGGGTCACGGTGCCGGCCGCATAGAGCACGATCTCGAAGCCGCCGCAGGCCATGCGCTCGGCGGCGGCGAGGAGGGTGGGGAGGCCCTTCAAGCGCGCGTCCGGGCCGCCGAACCACCCGAAGCGAATCGGACCGGGTCGCCGCGGTCCGTGCCGCGGTCCGCATGCCACGACGCCGTTCGCCAGCACCCGGATACGATCGGCGGCGACGCCGTTGGCGATCGCCGCGGCGGCGAGCACGCGCGACGGTGTGAGGATGCGGTCGACGTGCGCGAGGCAGGCGTCGAGGTGCGCGCGGCGGGCGCCGAAGTCGAAGCCGGGCGCACAGTGACAGCGCGCCGGATCGACGCGGGGCGGACAGACGAAGTCGTGCTGATCGACGAGGAAGAGGCGGGCGCACCACCACCACCAGTCGTGCATGGTGAGGACGACGGCACTGCCGCGTGCGGCCGCGAGCGCCAGGAGGTCGCCGCCGAGCGCCTGGATACTGTGGAAATGGACGACGTCGGGCCGCATGCGATCGAGGAAGCGCGTGAACGCGGGAGCGACCTCGGGATGGCGGAACGCGCGCTCCGCGAACGGATCGTAGCCGGCCGCTGCGTTCACGCCGTGCACCGGGATGCCGTCGACCTCCCAGTGCGTCTCCGCGTACGGCTCGCCGCCGGGGTGCGGACGTCCGCAAAAGATCTCGACTTCGTGGCCGCGGGCGCGCAGCGCCTGCGCCGCGGCTGCGCAGGCGAGCGTGGCGCCGCCGCTGAAGTCGGGCAGGAAGAGCGTGATGACCTGCGCGATCTTCAAGCGCTGATGATCCCGCGGCGGGTGCCGTCGCCAGCTTCCGTCGCCGGTACCGCTGGGTTATGAGTCCACGACTTCATGCAACGGCTCTGGTCATACATGATCCGTTACCGGAGCCGCTATGCGCTAGGCTTCGCGTGCCTGCTGGCCACGGGTACGCTGGCGATGACGGTGCCGTATCTCCTGAAGCGCGCCGTCGACACCATTGCGGCCCGCGGTCCGGTGTCCGCGGTGGGGTGGTTCGCGGTGGCGATCGTCGCGGTGGCGATCGTGCAGGCTGTAGTGCGGACCTGCTCGCGGTTCCTCATCTTCAACGTCGGCCGCGACATCGAGTACGACCTGCGGAACGACCTCTTCGCGTATCTCGAGCGCCTGCCGCTCGCCTACTATCAGTCGCAGCAGACCGGCGATCTGATGTCGCGACTGGTGAACGACATCACGGCGGTGCGCTTGATGCTCGGCGTCGGCTTCCTGAACCTGATCAACACGCCGGTCTACTATGTCTACGCAGTGACGATCATGATCTCGATGGACTGGCGCCTGACCCTCGCGGCGCTGGTTCCGTACCCGCTCGTGCTCGCGATCGTGAAGCGCACGAGCCGGCAGCTAATGGAGCGCACCCTCAAGACCCAGGAGGGCCTAGCTGCGATGAGCAGCCGGGTGCAGGAGAACCTCTCCGGCATCTATGTCGTCCAGGCCTACGGGCGCGAGCAGGCGGAGATCGAGGCCTTCACGCGCCTCAACGAGGAATTTTCGGCGCAGAACATGGAGCTCGCGAAGGTGCGCGGGCTGATCATGCCGGTCATGCGCGGCGTGAGCACCATGACGACGCTCGTCGTTCTCTGGTACGGCGGGCTGCGCGTGATCGGCGGGGTGCTGAGCCTCGGCGATTTGGTCGCGTTCATCGGCTATCTCCACATCCTCGCCTGGCCGACCATGGCGCTCGGCTGGATGCTTTCGATCGTGCAGCGCGGCCGGGCGGCGATGCAGCGGCTCGAGACCATCTTCGCGGCGACGCCGGAGATCGACGACCGGAACGCAACGCCGCTGGACCGGCCGCTCGCCGGCGCCCTCGCCTTTCGCCAGGTGGACTTTGCCTACCCGGGCGCCGCCGGCGGACGTCGCACCCTGGCCGGCATCGACGTGACCCTGCCGGCGGGCGCCATGCTCGCGATCGTCGGGCGCACCGGCAGCGGCAAGACGAGCCTCGTGCAGCTCCTGCCGCGGCTCTTCGACGTCAACGGCGGAGCGGTCGAGCTCGATGGGCGCGACGTACGCACCATTCCTCTCGCGACCCTGCGGGGCGCCATCGGCTACGTGCCGCAAGATCCGTTCCTCTTCTCGCGCAGTCTCCGCGACAACATCCGCTTCGGTGCCCCTGCGGCCGATGACGCCGCGATCGCCCGGGTCGCCGCGATCGCGGCGCTCGATCGCGATGTCGCCGAGCTGCCGCGCGGCTACGACACCATAGTCGGCGAGCGCGGGATCACGCTCTCCGGCGGCCAGAAGCAGCGGGTGACCCTGGCGCGGGCGCTGCTGAAGGAGCCGGCGATCCTGATCCTCGACGACGCCCTTTCGAGCGTCGACACGGAAACGGAGCGACGCATCCTGCAGCGTCTCCGCGGCTTCATGCGCGAGCGCACGAGCATCCTCATCGCCCACCGCATCTCGACGATCATGGAGGCCGACCTCATCCTCGTGCTCGACGCCGGCCGTGTCGTCGAGGTCGGCGATCACCAGTCGCTTCTCGCCGGCGGTGGCGTCTACGCCGATCTCTTCCGGCGCCAGCGTCTCGCCGAGGAGCTCGAAGCCCTGTGAGGGCTGCCGCACGCCGCGCCGAGCCGGCGGCAGCGCCGCTGCGGCGTGACGCCGCCGCCGGCGAAAGCCTGAAGCGCTCCCTCGATCCGCATGGCGAGGAGACGCTGGGGAAGGCATACGACGCCCGCCTGATCCGCCGCCTCTGGCAGTTCATCCAGCCCTATCGCGGGATTTTCTGGCTGTCGATCGCGTGCCTGCCGCTGAATGCCGCCTGCATGCTGGCGCAGCCGTTCATCCTGAAGCTCGCCATCGACCGCTACGTGACCACGGGCGATACGGCCGGTCTCGGCCGTACGGCGCTCGTGTACGCAGTCGCGATCGTCGGCGAGTGCGGCTTCTTCTACGTGCAGTACTACCTCACGATGCTGGTGGCGCAGCGGAGCCTCGCCGATCTCCGCGTGCAGGTGTTCGCGCACGTGCAGAGCCTGCCGATGAGCTACTTCGACCGCAATCCGATCGGACGGCTGGTCACGCGCCTCACTTCCGACGTCGACGTGCTGAACGAGATGTTCGCGGCCGGCGCCATGACGATCTTCATGGACGTGCTGACCATGCTCGGCATCGTCGTCATCATGGTGAGCCTCGATGCGCGGCTCGCAGCGGCGGCGCTCGCGCTCATGCCGGTGCTGGTGCTGGGCCTGGACTTCTTTCGCCACGCGGCTCGCCGCACCTATCGCCAGATCCGCGAGCGCATCGCCCGGCTGAACGCGTACCTCCAGGAGGCGCTCTCCGGGATGACGATCATTCAGCTCTTCGCGCGTGAAGCCCGCTGCTTCGGCGAGTTCGACGCCTTGAACGACGACTACCGGCAGGCGAACCATTGGTCGAACATCTACGAGGCGGCGCTCTTCTCCCTGGTGGAGGCGCTGGCGAGCATGTCGGGGGCGGTGATGGTGTGGTACGCCGCCGGCGACATCCTCGCGGGCGCGATCGCTTTCGGGACGCTCGTCGCGTTCCTCGAATACATCCAGCGCTTCTTCATTCCCATCCGCGAGTTCAGCACCAAGTACGCGGTCATGCAGTCGGCGATGGCTTCGGCGGAGCGGGTCTTCCAGCTGCTCGATACCGTACCGACGATCGTCTCGCCGGTGTCCGGGCACGCACCGGCCGCCAGCCGCGGGGCGATCGAGTTCGACCACGTGTGGTTCGCGTACAAAGACGAGGAATTCGTCCTCCGCGACGTGACCTTCGCCGTGCCGGCCGGCGAGAAGGTCGCCATCGTCGGCGCCACGGGATCGGGCAAGACGACCCTCATCAAGCTGCTGTCGCGCTTCTACGACGTGAGCCGGGGCGCGATTCGCGTCGACGGCGTCGACGTCCGCGAGTGGGATCTGCGGGCGCTGCGGCGTCGGATCGGGACCGTGCTGCAGGACGTGTTCCTGTTCAGCGGCGACGTGGCGAGCAATATCTCGCTCGGGCGGCCGGACATCACCGACGCCGCGATCGAGGACGTCGCCCGCCGGGTGAACGCCTGGCCGTTCATCCGCGCGCTTCCCGGCAAGCTGCACGAGCGGCTCCGCGAGCGCGGTTCCAACCTGTCGACCGGTCAGCGCCAGCTGCTCGCGTTCGCGCGGGCGCTCGCATACGATCCGGCCATCCTCGTGCTCGACGAGGCGACGTCGAGCGTCGACACGGAAACCGAGATGCTGATCCAGGAGGCGCTCGCGACGCTCATGCGCGACCGCACCGCGCTCGTGATCGCGCACCGCCTCTCCACCATCGAGCACGCCGACCGCATCGTCGTCCTGCATCACGGCGTGGTGCGCGAGATCGGCACCCATCGCGAGCTGATCGCGGCGCGCGGAATCTACAACCGCCTCTACGAGCTGCAGTACGCCCTCGCCGACGCGGAGGCGGAGCCGGTAGTTGAGCGCGGGCCGTAGGCTCGCCGGCCCGGCGCTGGCTGTCGTGGCGATCGCGGCGACGCTCGGCACGATCGAGCTCGCCGCCCGCGTCTCGTTGCCGGCGGCGCTGCCGCGGGTGGCGATGTACCGGCCGGCGACGGGCGGAGTCGGCTACGAGCTGATTCCGGGCTGGCGCGGCACCGGACCGCTCGGCGAGGGCATCCGCATCAATGCCGCCGGGCTCCGCGGCGCCGAGGTCGGGGATCGGACTGCACGCGCGCACCGCGCCGTCGTGATCGGGGACTCGTTCACCTTCGGCCTCGGCGTTGCGGAGGCCGATGCCTGGCCGGCGGTCCTGGCCCGGGCGTGGGGCGAGGAGTGCATCGAGGTGCTGAATGCCGGCGTTCCCGGGTACGATCTCGTCCAGGAGGCGCGCGCGCTGGCGCGCCGAGTCCGCGAGCTCGCACCCGATCTCGTGATCGTCGGCTTTCTCGAGAACGATCTGTACAACCCCGACGGCGGCGATTTCGTGGCTACCGAGGAAGGCACGCTGGCGCCGCGACCGGAAGCCGTAGAGGCGGCGCGATCGCTGAATCCGTTCATCGCCTTGCCGGGGCTCGCCGTGCAGCTGCAGCTGCACAGCGCCGCCTTCAGGGCGGCGAGCTACTGGGCGATCCGGCGCCGGCTCGCGGTCCACGGCGACGCCGACCTGGCGCGGCTGGCGCGCGAGGTCGCAGCCGGGACCGATCTGCCGACGCGCCTCCTGCGCGGCGAGGACGATGCGGCGACGGCGACTCGCTGGGCGGCAGCCGAACGCGAGCTGCGCGCCATGGCCGATGTCGCCAGGGGGGCGGGCGCCCGGCCGGTCCTGGTCCTCCTGCCGCGCCCGGAGCAGCTCTACGCGTCGAGCCTGCGCGGGGGATTTGTCCGCATCCGAGCGATGGCGACGGAGAGCGGCATCCAGGTGGTGGATGCGACACCGAGCTTCGCTGCTGCCGAGAGCCGTGTGGGTCTGTATCTCTTTCCCGCCGACCACCATCCGAGCGCTCGCGGCCACGCCGCCATTGCCGCTGCGGTTGCGGGCGCGGTGCTGCCCGAGGGGTGCCGGCGGCAGCGCGCGAGCTCGGAGGCCGACGTCTCCGCCGGCGCGGGATGGCGCCCTAGCGGGAGCACGGTGCCGCAGCGGCCGCCTGCGGCAGCCGGGGACCGAGAGGGCGGCGCCGCCGCTGCCGATGCGCGCTCCGGCGGGTCGCAGAGCACGGCGCTCGTTCGCCGCCGCCTCTGGAGGAGCGAACGGTCGGCGAGCCGCGCCTCCGGCGAGCGGGCACTCCGCAGCGTCGTGGACCCGACGGAAGATGCGGGCTAGGGAACGTCGGCGCGGATGGATTGCGAGCGAGGAGCGCGAACTGCAGCGGCTGCGAGAGGCGGGCTGTTTCTCGCCCTCGCGATCCTGGCGGCGGCGTCGGGATGCTCGCCGGCTTACGTGCTGCGGGCCGGGTACGAGGAAGCGAAGATCCTCTGGCGGCGCGAGCCGATCGCGACCGTGCTCGCTCGCTCCGATCTCGACCCCGAGGTGCGGCGCAAGCTCGAGCTCGTCCTCGCGGCCCGCCGCTATGCCGAGACGATCGGCCTTAGAGTCGGCGGCAGCTTCGCGACGCTCTCGTACGTGGACGGTTCGACGGTGCTCTACGTGCTGACCGCGACGCCCCGCACCTCGCTCGAGCCGCATACCTGGTGGTTTCCGATCGTCGGCAGCGTGCCCTACAAGGGGTTCTTCGATCGCGCCCGGGCCGAAGCCGAGGCGGCGAGCCTCGCAGCGCGCGGCTTCGATACGAGCATCCGC
Organism: Polyangiaceae bacterium UTPRO1; assembly: GCA_002050235.1. Taxonomy (GTDB): domain Bacteria; phylum Desulfobacterota; class Binatia; order UTPRO1; family UTPRO1; genus UTPRO1. The sequence goes on from MWST01000033.1 coordinate 84,961, forward strand.
GGCGCGGCAGCGTTCAGCACCCTCGGCTGGTTCGACGATCCGCTGCTGCGCCATCAACTCGAGGCGGGCGACGTCGCGCTCGTGAACCTCGTACTGCACGAGAGCTACCACAACACTTTCTATGCGAAGGGCGCGCACGCGACCGCGTTCAACGAGTCGCTCGCGACCTTCGTCGGCAACCGCGCCGCGATCGACTTCTTCGCCGCCCGCCCCGGCGGCGCGGCGCTCGCCGCCGAGGCGCGCGATGCCTGGGAAGACGAGCGCGTCTTCGCGACGTTCGTGCAGGCCCTCGGCCGTCGGCTGCGCGAGCTCTATGCGTCGGCCGATGAGGCGACCGCGCTCGCCGGACGCGACGCGATCTTCCGGGAAGCGCTCGCGGCATTCCCCGAGCTGCCGTTCCACGGGAAGCGTTTCGAGAAGTTCGGCGGCACGCCCCTGAACAACGCCGTCCTCCTGCAGGTGCTGCTGTACACCACCGACCTCGACGTCTTCGAGGCTGCGGCGGCGCGCCTCGGCGGCGTCCGTCCCGCCCTCGACCTCATCGAAGCCGCGGCCCGCCGCGAGCCGCAAGATCCCTTCGGCGCCGTGGCCCGCGCTCTTGCCCGCGGCGCCGATGCGTCACGCGCCGAAGTGCGCCAGGCGCTTCAGCGCCAAGCGGCGGCCGATCTCCCAGGTTCCGACGGTGACCGCCGCTACGGCAGCGAACGACATGGCGACCGCGAGGCTCTCGCCGGGGCCGAGGGGTGCGACGGCGAAGCGCGACCAGAAGATGCGGGAGACTGGCCAGGCTTCGAGGGCGATCGCGGCGAAGACGAGGGCGAGGCAGGCGACCATATAGACGAGACCGCCGAAGCCGGTCGCGATCTGTGCGGCGTTCTGAGTGTCGGTGCGCGGATAGGCGGCGCCGAAGGCGAGGCCGAGGCTGACGATGGCGGCGACGACGAGCACGAGCGTCGCCATGAATACCAGGGTGAGGCCGGGGGCGACGCCGAGCATGCGCCCGGTGATCACGATCAGCGCTTCGCCGAGCATCGCTAGCGGCAGGAAGCCGATCCAGAACTTCGCCCACCAGATGCTCGTGAGGGGGATCGGTGCGGTGCGCAGAGCCCACCACGAGCGGCCCTCGAGGCTGATCGCGGGAAAGACGAAGCGGACGGCGACCGACGCCGTGACGAAGGCGGCGAGGCCGAGATTGGCGAGCGCGACCACCTCCCGGAGCGTGCCGGCGATCGGGCTGCCGTCGTCGAGCGGTAGCACCGAGAAGTTGTAGACGTAGACGACGACGAGCGCGAGGAGCAGGAGGAGCTGCGACCACTGGCTCGCGTCGCGAAAGAAGATCGTCGCGTCTTTGACGAAGAGGAGTCCGGTCGGGTGCGGCAGGGGGCGGGCGACGGCGTCGAGCCAGCGCCCGAGCAGGCGCCCGCGCCGCAGTTTTGTGCGTCCCTCCTGCGCGCGCGACCACGCCGTCAACAGGACGCGTTCGACGAAAGCCCCGCAGGCGATGGCGAGGACGCCGGCGGTCGAGGCGAGGAGAGCGAAATGGAAGAGTGGCTCGCGCGGCTCGTCGCCGAGGAAGGAGAGCAGGATGTCGGCGGCCCAGGTCGTCGGCAGGTACGGTGACGCCGGCGCCTCGAAAGCGACGAGGAAAGCGGTGAAGCCGGCGAGCTCGGAGGGGCTCGCCAGGCGCTCCGGGCGGGCGAGGCGGAGCGCCAGATAGCCGCCCGCGAGGAGCGCCACGCTCAGGACGATCAGCACGTCGCGCATGCGCCGCGCCGGGAAGACGAGGACGAGCGCCGTCGTCAGCATCACCCCGAGCGCCGCCGGGATGACGAGAAAAGGCACGAGGGCGGCGAGCGCCGCCAGGTAGTAGAGCGGGCGGGCGTGGAAGACGATGCCGTAGGCGAGGAAGACGGGCATGCCGAAGAGCAGCACCATCCACGATGAAGCGATCAGGGTCTCGATGAAGCGCGCCTCGTGGATGCGTCGACGCGGCACCGGCGCTACGAGCAGAAAGCGGACGTCGGCGGAGAGGTAGTAGGTCGTGAGCGCGGTGACGACGTTCGAGATCAGCAGGATCGCGAAGAAGCTCACTAGCAGGACCAGCAGGAGGCGCTCGGCCAGCAGCGGCCCGAGCGTGGTGATGGTCTGGAAGAAGCGCAGCGTGTGCGCGAACAAGAAGAAGCAGCCGACCCAGAACGCGGCGGTGAGCAAGGCCAGGATCGAGGCGCGGAAAGGGCGGCGGCGGAGCGCGTTTCGCGAGGCCAGAGCGCGGGGGGCGAGCAGCACCGCGAGCGGCGCCGGAGGCGGCACGGCGTCCGTGCCGCTCACGTGCGGCGGCCTGCGGTGCGGGTGAGGGAGAGGAAGACCGACTCGAGCGAGCTGCCGCGCGCGGAACCGAGGATCTCGCCGGCGTGTGCGCGCAGCTCGGCGAGCGTTCCCTGCGCGATCAGGCGGCCGTGGTCGAGGATGCCGATGCGGTCGCAGAGCTCCTCCGCGACCGGCAGGCTGTGCGTCGAGAGGAAGATGGCGACGCCGCTCGCGGCGAGTCCGCCGAGCAGCTGGCGGAGCGCCAGCGCGCCCTGCGGATCCATGCCGACCATCGGCTCGTCGAGGATCAGGATGCGAGGACGGTGGATCAACGCTGCCGCCAGCGCCAGGCGCTGCTTCATTCCGTGGGAGAACGTCTCGATCAGCTCCTCGGCGTGTTCGATGAGCCCGAACTCCTCGAGCAGGTCCTCGCTCCGAGGCGCGATCTCCCCACGAGCGACGCGGTAGAGCCCGCCGATGAAGCGCAGGAGCTCGTTCGCGGTGAGCTTGTCGTAAAGGAACGGTTGGTCGGGAACGTAGCCGAGCAGCGCCTTCGCCGCTTCCGGCGCGCTGGCGATATCGTGGCCGCCGAGCAGCACCTGGCCGCTCGTCGGTTCGAGGAGGCCCACCATCATGCGGATCGTCGTGGTCTTGCCGGCGCCGTTCGGCCCGAGGAAGCCGAATACCTCGCCCGCTGCGACCTCGAGGTCGAGATCCTGGACGGCCACGAGCTCTCCGTACTGTTTGCGGAGCGCGATGCACTGGATCATTCCGACGTCTCCTCCACCACCGCGAATGCAAGCTGCCCGATGACGCCCATCAGCGCCATCTGCCGTTCGAGTCCGCCTTCGATCAGCTTCACGTGCGTGGCGTCGGCGGGGAGTTGATCGAAGACCGCATCCGCGCTCACCCAGCTGCCGAGCCACAGCTCGTTCCAAGCGTGATAGTAGAAACCGTCGTTCGCGTACACCGCTCCGGCCACTACCCGCGCCGGGATGCCGGCGGCGCGCGCCAGCGCTGCCAGCAGCACGGCGTGCTCGTTGCAGTCGCCGCTCCGGCGCGCCAGCACCTCGCGCGCACTCGGCACGGTAACGCTCGGGGTCTTGTCGACCGCCCCATGCACCCAGTGGAGCAGGCGTTCGGCGGCGAGGCGGGCATCGGCGGCACCGCCCGTAGCGTCATGTGCCGCCGCCCGGATGGCAGCATCGTCGGACTCGATGAACGGGCTCGCAGCGAGCGCATCCGCAACCGCGCCGGCCGGGACGTCGCCGAGCGGCACCGGGTGCGGCGGGCGGCGCTCGACGGTGATCGTCAAGCGGTCGCCGGCCCGCGTCTGGCGCGGCGGATCGTCCGGGATCGCTGCGACCCCCTTGCCGCTCACGCGGAGCACGACGCGAACCGCTCGCCGCGGCGCCGCGAGCGCACCGTCTACGGGGATGGCGGTCGCCGCCACGAGGTCTATCGGGGCGACGTCGCCGGCCGCGGCCAGGGCCTGCACGCGCGGCTCACGCTCGAGGGTGAAGCCGAGGAGAGCCTCCTCGCGTACGACTCCGCCCTCGGCATCGATCCAGGCGCGGGTCTTCACGCTCTGGTGCTCTTCGGCGATGCGGAGCGTGTCGATCGGACCGGAGGCGGTTTGCAGCCGCTCGTGCGCTTCGACGACGATTAGCATCGGCTCGCTGCGCGCGGTGAGCGGGTTGAAGACCGGCACAGCGTAGCGCGCGCCGGGCTCCGGGCGGTCGGCGAGGATGCGGGGACGGAGCGTGGCCGGGAGCGCGATCGGTTCGGTGAGCGCCATTGCGAGGTCCGCCTCCAGGCCCTTCGGACCGTAGCGGACATGGAGCGTGCGGTCGTCGCTCGTGCCGGTCGCGGTGAAGGTCGCAGTCGGAGTGACCAGAGTGTAGGCGAACGTGCGGAGGGCGAAATTCGCGTCGGTCTCGGCGCGGAGCGTGCTCGCGATCGCCTGCGACGTACCGAGCATGGCGAGCGTGACGTGCGATTCCTCGGTGAAGATCCACCCGCCGTCACGGGGCGCGACCGTGCGGCGCGCGTGACCGATCTTGCGGCCGTCCTTGTAGAGGCCGAACCACTCGTCGCTGGCGGCGAGGTCGGTGAGCGGCGGTGGGGCGGGCGCGAGCGATTCCGGCACGACGTGCTTGCGCGCCAGGACCGCGATCAATGCCAGCCACGCCGCGACGACGACGAAGGCGAGTGCGCGTCTCATCGAGCCACGAACCCTGCGGTCTGTACTGGAGTCGCGGCGACGATTCAATTCGCCGCGCCTGGCGGCGCCGGTTCCCGATTCAGCCGGGGCGCCGGCGCCGCTGCAGTGACGGACTTGGCGCGGCTGCGGGCTGCGGGGTAGACGAGTTGCATGGAGTCCGCCGAAGACCCGGCAGTGTTTCCGATCGTCCGCTGCGGCGTGTGCGCGACCGAGGTGCTCGGCTACCTCGACCTCGACGAGCACGGGCGACCGATCACACGCTGCCTCGGCTGCTCGACGACCGCCGACGCAGCGGCGATCCGCTTCGGGGACGAGCGGGCGATCGCGGCCATCGGTTGGGGCTACGTGCTCCCCGAGGCGGAGTGCGGCCGCTCCGGCTGCGGCCGCGGCCGTTGCGTGACGGTGCGCTGAAGAACGGCCGGCGGCTGCGGCGCCCGTTTTCAGCGGCCTGTCGTTTGGCGGATAGCTTCGTAGAGGACGACGGCGACCGCCGTCGCCAGGTTCAGGCTGCGGACGTGCTGGCTCGTGATCGGGATGGCGTAGAGATGTGCGGCGAGCTCCTCCTTGAGTGCCGGCGGCAGGCCGCGGGTCTCGCATCCGAAGACCAGCACGTCGTCCGGCGCGTACGCGGCCTCGGTGTAGAGCCGTGTCGCGCGGGCCGAGAAGCCGAGCCGGCGCCCCGGAACGGCGGCGGCGAACGCTGCCCAGTCGGCGTGCCGGCGCACGTCGACGTACGGCCAGTAATCGAGGCCGGCGCGCTTCAGCTGCTTGTCGTCGATCGAGAAGCCGAGGCGGCCGATCAGGTGGAGGGGCGTGCCGGTCGCGGCGCAGAGGCGCGCAATCGATCCCGTGTTCGGCGGGATCTCGGGCTCCACGAGCGCGACGTGCATCGCCCGGTCAGCGATCGCCGTCCGCGTCGGCGGCGCCGCCGATCGCGTGCTCGCCGCCGCCCGCGGCGAGGAAGAAGCGGCCGGCGCGCTCCACGATCGCCGGCGCGATCCGATAGTAGGCGGGACGCAGGAAGCGCGCCCGGTATCGGCCGTCCTTCACCCGCGCGTAGAGAACGTTCGCTTCGCCGACACTGAGCGATCCCGGATCGAGCGGCTCTTCGCTGTCGTCGTTCAAGCGCAGGGTGTAGCCGCGCGCCGCATCGCCGCCGACGCTGGTCACGACCCACGGCGTGTCGTGGACCTCGACGAAGGCGCGCTCGTCCGCCATCGCGATCTGCCAGCGGCCGTCCGCGGTCTCGCGCAGGCAGCGACTGAAGAGCTTCGCGATACGAGCGTTGTCGATGGGCTCGTCGTCGTTGTACCAGCGGCCGTCGCGACGAAAGCTGATCTTCCCCGACGCGATCGCCCAGAAGCCGGCCGGCGCCATGCCCCATCTACGCACGGCTGGAGCGCGACGCAACCGGCGTCGCGCGCACGCCCCGGGCTCGGCCCGACTCGCGCGCCCGCACCCCTTCCGGTATGGTCCGCGCCGTGCATCCGATCGTCTTCTCGATAGGACCGCTCACGATCTACAGCTTCGGCGTGATGCTGGCGATCGCGTTTCTGACCGCCGGCAACGTGGTGCAGCGCGAGCTCGCGCGCAAGAACCTCGATCCGGAGCTCGCCTCGTCGTTCGTCGTGTGGGCAGCCGTCGGCGGGCTCGTCGGCTCGCGCGTGCTCTCGTTCGTCGACGACTGGCAGGGGTTCATACGCGATCCGCTCGCATTCGTGTTCACCGGCGCCGGCTTCGTCTTCTACGGCGGCTTGATCGGGGGCTTCCTCACGGTGTCGGCGATCATCTGGCGCCGGCACCTTCCGTACTGGCGGGTCACGGACTGCATCGCTCCGGGGCTCGCCATCGGGCAGTCGATCGGTCGTATCGGGTGCCTACTCGCGGGGGACGGTGATTGGGGCCGGCCGACGACGCTGCCCTGGGGGATGAGCTTCCCGAAGGCGATCATCGGCTGGGAGCAATGGACGCGCGACAACGGCCTGCCGATCGACGTTCGCGTGCACCCGGCGCCCATCTACGAGACGCTCCTCTACGGGCTCGTATTCCTCGTGCTGTGGCGCCGCCGGCGCACCCCGCACCCCGACGGTTACATGCTCTGGCTCTACTTCCTGTTGAGCGGCGCGGCGCGCTTCCTCGTCGAGATCGTGCGCATCAATCCTCGCTTTGCGTTCGGCCTGTCCGAGGCACAGTTCATCAGCCTCGCCATCATGGCGATCGGGGCCGTGCAGATCTGGCGCAGCTCGGGCTCGGCGGGCGGCGGGGCGGCGGCTGCGGTCGCGCCACCGGAAGGACGGCGCGCGTCGTGAACGGCGCGGCGCTCCTCACCCGGCGCGCGACGCTCGGGTGGCTCGCGGTGACGGCCGCGATCGTCGCGCTCGCGGCTCCGGTCGGCGGCTGCAAGCCGAGCACGGCAATGGTGGGCCGGCAGGCTCCGGAGTTCTCGCTCGCCGACCTCGACGGGAACGCCGTGCGTCTGGCCAACCTGAAGGGCAAGGTCGTTTTCGTGAACGTATGGGCGACCTGGTGCGAGCCGTGTCGCCAGGAGATGCCGGCGATGCAGGCGCTCTACACCACGCTCGCGGGTCCGGACTTCGAGATGCTGGCGGTGAACAGCGACCAATCCGACCGCAGCGCCGTCGAGCGCTTCGTCGAGACCCACCACCTGACGTTCCCGGTGCTTCCGGACCCCGACCTCCAGGTCGCCGGCCGGTATCGCGTGACCGGCTATCCCGAGACGTTCGTGATCGACCGCAACGGGACGATCGTTGCGCACGAGATCGGCCCGCGGCACTGGGACGCGCCGGAGAGCGTGGCGGCGTTTCGCGGCCTCATGACGCGCGGCGAGTGGGCGGGGCTGTAGCGGAGCGTGAACCGGAGGAGTACGGCCTCCGAGTCGGGTTTCGCTTTCTCCGCGCGTTGCATTGACAAGCCGACAGTCCGTATATTAACGACAATGATTATCACTTTCACTCGACTGCTGGTGCTGCTCGGCGTCGGCCTCGGTCTCGCAACGGGCGGCTGTGCGCGTTCGTCCCCGGAGGCTCCCGAGCCCGATGCGCGGACGGCGGCGAGCCGCGACCTCGCCGGCGACGTGCTCGGCGCCCTGAAGCTCGTTCGTCAGGAGTACGGCAACGCCGTTGCCCCCGCCGGCGCCGTCGTCGTCGACGCGACGGAGTACGCCGAGACCGAGCTTTTCGCCGAGCAGGCCGAGCGCAAGGCCGCAGCTTGGCGAGCGGCCGGCGGACTTGCCGACGCCGCGCAGGGCGAGGCGCTGGCGCGGCGCCTTGCCGATCTCCGGGCTGCGATCGAGAAGAAGGCGCCGCAGCAGGAGGTCGCCGAGGCCGCGGCGGGCGCGATCGCCATCGTGCAGCAGGCGATGGCGGGCGCGATACCCGAATCGATCCGCGGCGTCGTGCTCGCCGTGACGCGTACCGACGAGACGGTCCAGGCCGAGGAGGTCGCCGGTGATTACCGTATCGGCGTCTTTGCCGAGGCGGCACAGCCGATCTTCGTCCGCAGCGGCGCGACGCTCGCGGCGGCGCCCGCCGCGCCCGCCGGGGCGGTGTACTTCGGTGTCGCTCTTCGCGAGCGGCGGACCAAGCGGCCGCTCGCTGCCGCTGCGGTCGACGTCGTGCTCGCGGGGCAGGGCAGGCGCGTCGAAGCCCGGCTCGACGAGCTCTGGGGCGACTTCCACCAATACGGCGCCAACGTCGTGCCTCCGGAGGACGGCCCGGTGACGATCACGGTGCGCGTGGAGCCTCCGGCCTCGGCGCGGCACGGCGACATGCTGAACGCGTTCGTGATGCCGGCGACGGTGACGATCGCGGCGCACGTTCGCGGGGGCGCGCTCGCTTTCGACGCCAAGCCGGTTGCTCCGATCGACGCGGACTACGCCCTGGGCGACGACATGCTGCAGGCGCTCGCCGAAGTCGGCGAGCTGCACGACGCCGGACCGTACCGTATCGGCCTCATCGTCGAGGGTCCGGAGCCCATCTGGCAGTGGCGGAGCGGCAAGCCGGTGCTCGAGCCGGCAGGGGGCGGCGCCACCAACCACGTCGAGGTGGTGCTTGTCGATCGCGAGACCGGGCAGCTGGTGCCGCGGGCGAAGATCGATCTCGTGTTCCTCGCCGGCGACAGCGAGGTCGGGACGGCGACATTGGTCCCGCTCATGTCGGTCTTCTCGCACTACGGGCGGACGATCACGGTGCCGCCGGGCACGGGCTTCGTCCGCATCCACGTCCAGCCGCCGGCCATGGGCGCACTCGGACGTCCGCGCCTCGCCGATCCCGCGGATATCACGCTGCCGCTGCCGGCGCAGCGCAAGGAAGCATGATGGGTGCGCGGCGGGTCACGATCGCTGCGGCCTGCTGGGCTCTGGCGGCGCTCGCGTGTCTGGTCGTGCCGCGCCTCGCCGCCGCCGCGTCGACGCCGCGCGAGCTCGCGGCGGCGATCCGCACGGCCGCCGAACGCTATCCAGCTCCGGACGCTCATCTCGCCGTCGGCGACGCGTTCCTCGCCTTCGAGACCTCGCCCGCGGACGCCGACCTCAAGAGCCGCGATCCGTCGCGTTATACCGACCTCGAGGTGCGCTGGCTGGCGCTCGTAGCGGCGATGAAGCGCGCCGCACCTGCCTCGGAAGTGCGCGTCCAGGCCGCTGCGCTCGCGAGCATCCTCGAGGGAATCGACGGCGGTACCGGGGTCGCGGCGAGCCCCTCGAGCCTCTTCGTCGACTCGTTGCTCATCATCGTACGCGAGGGCTTCGAGGCGATCCTCGTGCTGACGGCGCTCGCGGCCTACCTCGTCAAGGTGAAGCAGGGCGACAAACGCCGGCTTCTTTATGCTGGCGGAGGGGCCGCCGTGCTCGCAAGCATCGCCCTCGCCGTGCTCGCGCGCGTGATGATGCCGGCGGCGGGACGGGCGCAGGAAGCCCTCGAGGGCGTCACGATGCTGATCGCGGCCGCCGTACTCTTCACGGCGTCGTATTGGCTGATCTCCAAGTCCGAGGCGCGGCGCTGGCAGGAGTTCGTGCGGACGAAGCTCGAGGGCGCACTCAGCTCGCGCCGGCGTGCGGCACTCTTCGTGCTCGCTTTCCTGGTGGTGTTCCGCGAGGGCTTCGAGACCGTGCTCTTCTACGAGGCGCTCTTCGGGCGCGCTCAGGCCCTGACCGCGGCGCCGGCGGTCTGGGCAGGGTTCGTCGCCGGCACCCTGCTGCTCGCGGTGATTGCCATCCTGTTGTTCCGGTACGGTATCCGCATCCCGATTCGGCCGTTCTTCGCGGTCACGGGCGTGCTGCTCTACGTGCTCGCGTTCAAGTTCGCGGGCGGCGGCGTGCGCGAGCTCCAGGAGGCGGGGTGGGTCGGCGTCACCGCGGCGCCGATCCCCAATCGCGGGTGGCTGCGCGACTGGCTCGCGATCTACCCCTTCGTCGAGCCGCTCGTCATCCAAGGTCTGCTGGTGCTCGCGGTCCTCGTCGGGGCGGGGTGGGCGTTCGTATCGGCGCGTCTCGGCAGCGGTACGCCGCACGCGCTCCGCTCGTGAGGAGCCGGGCGCTGGTCCTGGCGGCGACGGCCGCCGCGGCGGCCATACTGACGTGGCGTCTCGTGAGCGCGCCGGACGTGCGAGAGGACGTGCCGCCCGAGTTCGCCGGCAGGCGCAATCCCCTCGCAGGCCCCGAGGCGATCGCTGCCGGCGACCGCCTCTTCCACGCGAACTGCGCGACCTGCCATGGGGAGCAGGCCGATGGTCGCGGTCCGGCGGCCGCGGGCCTGATACCGCCGCCGACCGACTTCCGCGGCGGTCCGGTGCTCGCGCAGCACAGCGACGCATATCTGTTCTACCGGGTCACGACCGGAAAGCCCGGGACGGCCATGCCGTCGTTCCACGGCGCCCTCGGCGACAGCGAGCGCTGGCAGGTAATCGCCTATCTCCGAAGCCTCGCGACGGCGGCACGCTGAAAGGAACGCGGCACCCGGGTCGGCGTCTTTGCGGTGCCACCGACGTCTTGTATAGTTGCGCGACTTTCCCTCGAAACGGAGTCTCAAGATGCCACGTCGGCGACGCAGCCTCACTGTCCTTCTCGTATTCTTCGCCATGCTGGCGTTCATGTTCTCGGGGGGGAACGGAGTGCGGCGGGTCGACGCCGTCGGCAAGGACGCCGCGTACGAAAATCTCCAGACCTTCACCAACATCCTCGCCATCGTCCAGAAGAACTACGTCGAGGAGGTCTCGACCGAGCAGCTCGTCGAGGGCGCCATCAACGGCATGTTGAGCTCTCTCGACCCCCACAGCGCCTACCTCACCCCCGACCTCTACAAGGAACTGCAGGTCGACACGAAGGGCAGCTTCGGGGGCCTCGGCATCGAGATCACGGTTCGCAACGGCGTTCTCACTGTAGTGTCGCCGATCGAGGATACTCCGGCGGCGCGTGCGGGCGTCAAGGCCGGCGACCAGATCATCAAGATCGATGGCGAGTTCACGAAGGACATGAGCCTGGTCGAGGCGGTGAAGAAGATGCGCGGCCCGAAGGGCAGCAAGGTCGTCATCGCGATCAAGCGCGAAGGCGTGAGCTCGATCTTCGATGTGTCGCTCGTGCGCGAGGTGATCAAGGTCCAGAGCGTCAAGTCGAAGTGGCTCGACAAGGGCTACGGCTACATTCGGCTCGCGCAGTTCCAGGAGCGGAGCGCCAACGACGTCGAGCGTGTCCTCGCGCAGTGGACCCGGGAAGGCGCGATCGAGGGTATCGTGCTCGATCTCCGGAACGATCCGGGCGGTTTGCTCACGCAGGCCGTCAAGGTGTCAGACCTGTTTCTCGACGGCGGCATGATCGTCTACACGGACGGCCGCCTCGAGAACCAGAAGCAGAAATACTTCGCTCGGCGCCCCGGAAGCTACACCGATTTCCCGATGGTCGCGCTCGTCAACGGCGGCACCGCGAGCGCCTCCGAGATCGTCGCCGGCGCTCTCCAGGACCACAAGCGGGCGGTGATCCTCGGCACGACGACCTTCGGCAAAGGCTCGGTGCAGACCATCCTTCCGCTCGACGACAACTCGGCCCTGCGACTGACCACGGCGCGCTATTACACGCCGAGCGGACGCTCGATCCAGGCGACGGGCATCGTGCCCGACATCGTCATGGAGAACGTGCTGATGGCGCGCGTCGGCGAGGGGCCGAACAGGCGGTCGAGCGGGCTTCGCGAAGCGAACCTGCCGCGCCACTTCGAGAACAGGAGGGGCGGGCAGACGGCGCCGGCGGCGACCGAGCCGCACGACGGACAGGATGACAACCCGTCGGAGGAGATGCTCGAGCCCGAGGGCGACCTCGGCATCAAGGAAGGCGAGCTCGGAAAAGATCCGCAGCTCGATCATGCGCTCGAGCTGCTGAAGAGCTGGAAGGTGTTCAAGACGCTAGTCGCCAAGCGGGAAGAGTAGTCTGCGGTGCAGTGACGGCGCGGCGAGGCGCTGCGCCGTGCGCGGTGTGGAGGGTAAGTGGCGGCGGCTCGGCGGAAGACCCGGAAGGCTCCTGCGGCGGCCAAGCGTCGGCCGCGCCGACGCTTGCGCCTCGGACTCGCGGCTGCCGTGGTGGTGGCGGCCGGCGTCCTCGGGTTTTGGGTGCGGCCGCGCCATCTGCCGCCGGCGCCGCTCACGCCACCGCGGATGATCGCGCCGGGAGAACGGGTCGACGCCGCCGGCAAGGCGCGTGCGGCCGCCGGCGCCGTCGTTCCTGCGCCTGCGGTTGCCGGGCGTGACGGTCGAGCAGAGGAGCCGCCGCGCCCGCACCGGCCGCGCATCGCGGTGGTCATCGACGATCTCGGCGACAGCCTCGAGACCGCGCGGAAAGTCCTGGCGCTCGAGCCGGCCGTGACGATTGCAGTGATTCCGTTCCGCACCGCTTCCACCCAGGTCGCTGCCGCCGCGGTCGCCGGCGGGCGCGAGGTAATTCTCCACCTGCCGCTCGAGCCCGGGAGCGCTACCGCCATGGAAGGCGGTAGCGGGTTCCTGCGGACCTCCATGGAACCGCCGCGACTCGAGAGCCAGCTGGAGAGCGATCTGCGCGCCGTGCCCTACATCGTCGGCGTGAACGGCCACATGGGCTCGCGTTTCACGAGCGATCCGCGTTCGATGCGGACGCTTCTGGGGGCGCTTCGCGCCCGCGGGCTCTTCTTCCTCGACAGCAGGACGAGTCCAGAGTCGGTCGCGGCCGAGGTCGCCGCCGGCTTGCAGGTTCCCTTCGCCGAGCGCGACGTCTTCATCGACCATGATCCGTCGCCGGCGGCGATCGCGAGCGCGCTCGCGAACGCCGCCAAGGTGGCGCGCGAGGCGGGGCAGGCGATCGCCATCGGCCACCCGCACCCGTCGACGCTCGCGGCGCTCGCAGCCTGGCTTCCCGAGGCGGCGCGCGCGGGCTTCGACCTCGTGCCGGTCTCGGCGCTCGTGCGCTGACGGCCGTTGCGGGCCGGCCCGGTGCGCAACGTCGACCTGCCGATCGATTTTGGCTAGGCTCGGCGCGCATGGTGGTCGCCCGCCCGCGTCGTGCCCCCGCGCCGCTCTCGGTCTCGCAGCTCACCGCGCTCGTCCGCGGTGCCCTCGAGCGGGAGATCGGCCACGTGCTCGTGAGCGGCGAGATATCGAACCTCCGGCCGGCCGCTTCGGGCCACGTTTACTTTACGCTGAAGGACGATCGCAGCCAGATCCGCTGCGTGATGTTCCGGAGCGCCGCCCAGCTGCTCGTATTCCGGCCGGCGAACGGGCAGGAAGTAGTGGCGCGCGGCCGCGTCGACATGTATTGCGAACGCGGCGAGGTCCAGCTCTACGTCGAAGTGCTCGAGCCCCAAGGACATGGCGCGCTCCAACTTGCGTTCGAGCAACTGAAGGCGCGACTCGCGGGCGAAGGGCTCTTCGACGATCGCCGCAAGCGCCCGCTGCCGTTCCTGCCCGCGGGGGTCGGCATCGCCACCGCGCTCGGCGGCGCCGCGCTGCACGACATCCTGGTGATCCTGCGGGCGCGCTATCCGGCGCTCCACGTCGTCGTCCGCCCCGTGCGCGTACAAGGCGTCGGCGCTGCGGACGACATCTGTCAGGCGATCGCGGACTTGAACGCCTACCCAGGACTCGACGTGCTGATCGTCGGACGTGGCGGCGGCTCGCTCGAAGACCTCTGGTCCTTCAACGAGGAGTCGGTGGCGCGCGCGATCGCGGCGTCGCGGCTGCCGATCGTGTCGGCGGTCGGGCACGAGATCGACTTCACGATCGCCGACTTCGTTGCCGACGCGCGCGCGCCCACGCCGACCGCGGCGGCGGAGATGGTCGTGCCGCGTCTCGCGGATCTACGGGCGGTGGTGGAGCGTGCCGAATATGGGCTGGTCCGCGGGCTCACCCGACGGGTCGAGCGCGAGCGCCGGCACCTCGCGCACGTCGTGCAGCGCCTGCGCGATCCACGCGGCCGTATTCGCGACCTCCGGGCGGGGACCGAGGCGGCGACCGCACGCCTCGACGCGGCGATGCGCCGGAGCCTCGGGGCGGCGCGCTTGCGCCTGGAGGCATGCGCCCATCGACTCTTGATGCAGCAGCCGGGACGACGAGTCGAAGAACTCGCCCGCACCGTGGCCGGGCTCCGGCATCGCCTCGACCTGGCGGTGCGGCGTCGGCTCGCGGCGGCGCAGGACGACGTCGCGCGCGCCGCCGGGGCGCTCGACGACCTGAGCCCTCTCGCGGTGCTGCGCCGCGGGTACAGCCTCGTGCGGCGGGTCTCGGACGGCGCGATCGTGCGTACGAGCGCGGATCTCGCGCCCGGGGACGATATCGACATCAGCTTCGCCGAGGGCTCGACGCGCGCCCGGGTGCTGGCAATTCCACGCCGCCGCCCGCCGCGACGTGTCCGACAGGGAGCCGGAGGATCGTGATGGCCGAAGACGCAGAGCAGAAATTCGAGGATGGACTGGCAGCGCTCGAGGCGACGGTGGCGCGACTCGAGTCGGGTGAGCTTTCGCTGGAGGACTCGCTGGCGGCATTCGAGCGCGGCGTCGGTCTCGTGAAGACTCTGAACGAGCGGCTCGCCGCGGCCGAGCAGCGCATCGAGGTGCTGACGCGCACGGGCAACGGTGCGCTGGCGACGCGTCCTTTGGATCGGGAGAGCGAGTGAACCTCGAGGCCTATCTGGCCGAGCGCCGGGCGCGCGTCGACGCGGCCCTCGAGCAGGCGCTTCGTCCGCGCGAAGGCACGCCGCCGCGCCTCCACGAGGCGATGTGCTACGCCGCCCTCTCGGGCGGCAAGCGGGTGCGGCCGATCCTCGCCCTGGCGGCTTGCGAGGCGGTGCCGGGCCCTCCGGAGCTGGCGTTGCCGTTCGGCTGCGCTATCGAGATGATCCACGCATACTCGCTCGTTCACGACGACCTTCCGGCCATGGACGACGATGCGCTCCGGCGCGGCCGTCCGACGGTGCACGTTGCATTCGGAGAGGCGACGGCGATCCTCGCCGGCGACGCGTTGCTGACCGAGGCGTTTCGCGTTGCCGCCGAGGGCGCGCTGCGCGTCGGCCTCGATCCGGCGCGGGCGCTGGCGCTCATCGCGACGATCGCCGGCGCGGCGGGAGCGGGCGGCATGGTCGGCGGCCAGGCCGCCGACCTCGAAGCGGAAGGGCGGGTGACGGACCTGGCCGCCGTCGAGGCGATCCATCGCCGCAAGACCGCGGCGCTGATCGCGGCGGCTGTGGATGTGGGGGCGCTCGCCGGCGGTGCCAGCGGAGGGCGTCGCGAAGCGCTCGCCGACTACGGGCGCGCCCTCGGACTGGCGTTCCAGGTCGCCGACGACATCCTCGACGCGACGGCGTCGACGGCGGTCACCGGCAAGCGCGAGGGCGGTGACGCCGAGCACGGGAAGGCGACCTATCCCGCCGCCCTCGGCGTCGACGGCGCACGCGCCGTGGCGCGCGAGCTGCTCGCGCGTTGCCTCGCCGCCGCCGACGCGCTGGGTGCACCGGGGGAGCCGCTGAGAGCGATCGCCACCTTCGTGGTCGAGCGCGCTTGCTGAGCCGGCGAGCCGGCATGGGTAAGGAGCGTGTCGACACGCTGCTCGTCGGCCGCGGGCTCGCGCCCAGTCGTGAGCGTGCGCAGCGGCTAGTGATGGCGCGGTTGGTTTTCAGCGGTGATGTCGTGCTCGACAAGCCCGGCGCCCGCATTGCCGCCGACGCGCCGCTGGAGGTGCGCGGAGAGCCGCATCCGTTCGTGAGCCGCGGCGGGGCGAAGCTCGACGCCGCGCTCTCTGCGTTCGCAATCGATGTTGCGGGTGCCGTGGCGCTCGATGTCGGCGCTTCGACGGGTGGCTTCACCGACTGCCTGCTGCAGCGCGGCGCGCGCCGCGTCTATGCAGTCGACGTCGGCTACGGGCAGCTCGCGTGGAAGCTCCGGACCGATGCGCGAGTCGTGAGCCGCGAGCGGACCAACGTCCGCGATCTGGCGCGCGGGGATTTCGACGAACCGATAGATCTCGTCACGATCGACGCCGCCTTCATTTCGCTCCGGATCGTGCTGCCGGTCGTCGTCGGACTCCTCGATCCGGGGCGGCGGATCGTGGCGCTCGTGAAGCCGCAGTTCGAGGTGGGCAAGGGTCGGGTCGGAAAAGGCGGGGTGGTCCGCGACGCCTCCCAGCACGCCGAGGTGCTGGCCGAGGTGGAACGCCGGGCCGGGGAGCTCGGGCTCGTGATCGATGGCCTCGTCGCGTCGCCGCTCCTCGGCCCGGCCGGCAACCGCGAATTTTTCATGGCCCTGCGGATGCCGCCGGCCTCCGGTCGCTGACGCCCGCTGCACCGCGGGCTCCGTCCGCCGGCGGGAGCTCGTTACGGTCGCCGGACGGCGTGCGGGTCGCTGCGCGCTACCATATCGCGCACGATGACGCTCATGGAGCCGACTTTGTGGCCGAGCGTCGTGAGCGTCGCGGCGCTCGCCGGGAAGTCGACGTCCCAGCGGAGCGCGAGATCGAGATAGCGGCGCTTGAGGACCTCGAGGTCCGCGAGATCCAGGGTCATGCACTCCCAGTGGTTGCGGCCCAGGCGCGGAGCTTCCGCGTCGCTGGGATCCGGATTGCCGGCGAGGGCGTGCAGCTCCGCAGCGAGGGTGGCTGCCTGGGCATCTGCCCGGTCGGCGAGGGCGTGAAGCGCGCGCTCGACGCGGTCGTACGGAACCAGGGTCGCGTGGCTTCGCAGCTGACTCGCGATCCGCCGCACCGCTAGATAGAGGCCGCGGAGGTCGCGCGCGAAGCGCACACGCGCACTGGCCGAGGGCTCCATGCACGCGAGGTAGCGGCGACTTCGCGGCCTGTCAAATACGGCGGGGCGAGTTTCCTTGCGGACACGATTCCGATACAACGAGCGGAGCCCAACGATCGGTAGGAGGCATCCGCATGGCCAGGATCACCGTCGAAGATTGCCTCGAGAATGTCGAGAACCGCTTCCAACTCGTATTGCTAGCTGCTAAGCGAGCGAAACAACTGCTTAAAGGTTCTCGGCCGCTCCTCGACAGCGACAACAAGGAAGTGGTCACGGCCCTGCGTGAGATCGGCGCCGGCAAAGTCAAGATGGCGACCGAGCCGAAAACTCCGGTGGTGATCGAGCCCGAGAGCTGATTCGAGGTCGAGCGGTCGACGCGCCGGAGCTCGGGTCCTCCCCGCGTCGGCAGGAGCCGCAACAACTTTCATGGCGACACGCGATCTCTACGGCGAGCTCGGAGTCAAACGCACCGCCACGGCCGACGAAATCAAGAAGGCCTACCGCAAGCTCGCGCGCAAGCATCACCCCGACGTCAATCCCGGGAACCGCGAGGCCGAGGAGCGCTTCAAGCGCATCTCGTTCGCATACGATGTCCTCTCGGACGGCGAGAAGCGAAAAGCCTACGACGAGTTCGGTGAAGAAGGTCTGCAAGCCGGCTTCGATGCGAGTCGTGCGCGCGAGTGGAAGCGCGCCCAAGAATCGATGGGCGCCGCCGGTGCCGGTTTTGGGGGTGTAGGCGGCGGGCGCTACGCGAGCTTCGAGGACATCTTCGGCGACATCTTCGGCGGTGGCCGCGGTGCGACCCATGTCGAGCAGGGTCCGGACGTCGAGACGACGCTCGACCTCGATCTTCTCGATGCGATTCGCGGCACGACCGCGACGGTACAGCTCACGAAGCCGAGCGAGTGCGCGGTCTGCCACGGGTCGGGAGGCCAGGGGCCCGGAAAAACGTGTCCCGATTGTCGCGGTCGCGGGCAGATCAAGATGGGTGGCGGCCCGATGTCGTTCGGCCGCCGCTGCGAGCGCTGTCAGGGCACCGGCCGGTGTCCTTCGCAGCCGTGTCCCGTTTGTCGCGGACGCGGCATCACCGAGGCGCTCGAGAAGCTGAACGTCAAGATTCCGCCGGGTGTAGGCGACGGGTCTCGCATCCGACTCGCCGGTAAGGGCGGCGCCGGACGTGGTGGCGCGCCTGCGGGCGATCTCTACATCGTCACCAAGGTGCGTCCGCATCCGCGACTGGAGCGGCGGGATCGCGACCTCTACTTGCAGGTGCCGGTCACGATCGGCGAGGCGATGCACGGCGCCACCATCGATGTTCCGACGCCCGACGGCACCGTGAAGCTCAAGGTGCCGCCGGGTAGCCAGAGCGGCAGCAAGCTGCGGCTGCGCGGCAAGGGGGTGCCGGCCATGAAGGGCAGCGAGCGCGGCGATCTCTACGTCGTGCTCCAGATCCATGTGCCGCCCGATGGCGACGAGCGGACGCGCGAAGCCGTGCGGGCGCTCGAGGCGACGTATCAGGGAAGCCCGCGCGCGGGCTTCACGTTGTGACCATGCCGAGCAAGTATCTGCCGCTATCGGAAGCTGCTGCGCTCCTCGGGTGCTCCGCGGACTTCATCGAGCGGCTCGAACGGGAAGGGTTGGTCGACCTGAAACGTACCCTGGACGATGTCGTCGTCATCTCGGCTGCCGGTCTGGAGCGGGTACGGTTCATCACTCTGCTCACGGAAGAGCTGGAAGTGAACTTGCCCGGCGCCGAGGTGATCCTGCACATGCGTGACGACATGATCGCGATGCAGCGGCAGTTCGAGGAGATCCTCGAGAGCCTCGTCGACGAGGTCAAGCGCGGCATCGCGAGCGGCGTCCGCCCGCCGCGGAGCGACGAATGAGTCCGCGGCGCCCGCGCGAACGGAAGAAGCGAGCCACGATGGCTGCCGGCGACCGCCGCCAAGCGACGGAGCCTCTTCGGGCGACCGTCGACACGGACGACAGAGATTACGAGCGCGAGGTGAATATCGAGATCGTGCCCGGCGAGGTACCCGAAGCCGTCGAGGTCGAGGTGGGGAAGGCCGACGGCGCCGCCGGTGCGCGTAGCGAGCCCGAGAGAGAAGAGTCCGGCGCCCTGGTCACGTACGATCCCCTGCAGCGCTACCTGCAGGAGATCCGCCGCTACTCTCTGCTCAGTCGTGAAGAGGAGCATGCGCTCGCCGTGCGCTACAAGGTCGAGGGCGACGTCGAGGCCGCCTACAAGCTCGTCACCGGCAACCTTCGGCTCGTCGTCATGATCGCCCGCGACTATCAACGCTCGTTCCGGAATCTCCTCGACCTCGTCCAAGAGGGCAACATCGGCCTCATGGAGGCGGTGAAGAACTTCGATCCCTACCGCGGCGTGCGCTTTCCGTCCTATGCGGTCTGGTGGATCCGCGCCTACATCATCCGCTACGTCATCAACAATTGGCGAATGGTGAAGCTCGGCACTACGCAGGCGCAACGGAAGCTCTTCTTCAACCTCCAGAAAGAGAAGGAGCGGCTAGAGCGCGAAGGCTTCGTCGCCGGCCCGAAGCTCCTCGCCGACCGGCTCGGCGTCAAGGAGAAGGAGATCGTCGAGATGCAGCAGCGGCTCGCCGCCAGTGACTTGTCGGTGGATACGCCGCTGCGCGAGGGCGAGGACACGACCATGCTCGATGTCCTCCACAGCAACGTCGACACGGCCGAAGAGGCCGTCGCCGACGCCGAGTTCCGGCGGCTCGTCGGCAACCGCATCCGCGAGTTCGGACAGACGCTCAAAGACAAGGATCGGGTCATCTTCGACCATCGCCTCCTCGCCGAAGATCCGCTGACGCTCCAGGAGATCGGCGACCGCTATGGCATCAGCCGCGAGCGCGTCCGGCAGATCGAGAACCGGGTGAAACGGCGGCTGAAGGCGCACCTCGAGGAGCATTTCCCCGACCTGCACGGCGTCGATATGAGCTACGTCTGAAGACGCCCTCGGACGAGCAAGGCGGGCCCGCCACGACGGCACCGGCGAAGCTCTCACGGCGGGTGCGCGACGGGCAGCAGTCGGGCCGGCTCGAGGCGTTGCGAAGAACGTGGCCGATGCGTTGGCGGGGCTCGGAACTGAAGTATCGTGATCCCGGCCATGATCGGGCGTGCGTCGCGTCAGGGGGTTCTACCTGCAAGTCGGTAGAAATATCCGTCAGAGTGTGGAATGGACACACGTTGGTAGAGGATCGCTGCAACGCGGTGCGGAGCATGGTCGCTGCGGTCCGTCCGTATTGCCGATAACGGTCACGAGGTCGTCCGCAACGGCGCCCGTGGCGAGGAGGATGGATGCGCTTCTCAGCAGTGATCGCGGGCGTCGGGATGACGCGTTTCGGGCGGCATCTCGACGAGGGCTTGAAGGCGCTCGGCGCCGAAGCGGTGCGGGCGGCGCTCGCCGACGCCGAAATCACGGCAGACGACCTGCAGGCGGCGTTCGTCGGGAACGCCGCCGCCGGCTTGGTGACCGGGCAGGAATGCATCCGCGGTCAGGTGATTCTGCGCGGCATGGGCATCGGTCGTATTCCGGTCGTGAACGTCGAGAACGCGTGCGCGAGCGCGTCGACGGCGCTGCACCAGGCATGCGCGATGGTGTCGGCCGGTTACTACGACACCGTCCTCGCGCTCGGAGTCGAGAAGCTCTACCACGTCGACAAGCGCAAGAGCTTTGCCGCCTTCAGCGGCGCGGTGGACGTCGAGATGCTCGCGCCCCTGCTCGAGGCCTTGAAGCAGGGAGGCGCCGCTGCCGGCGCCGAGTCGGGCGGCGGCGGTGCCGGCGAGAAGCGCTCGATGTTCATGGACATCTACGCCGCGGCGGCGCGCGCCCACATGGAGCGATGGGGCACTACGGTCGAACAGTTCGCTGCCGTTGCCGCCAAGAACTCGCTGCACGGCAGTCTCAATCCGCGGGCCCAGTTCCGTGACGTGCTCTCGGTGGCGGACGTCCTCGCGGCGCCGATGATCGCGCCGCCGCTCACGCGCCCCATGTGCTCGCCGATCGGCGACGGCGCTGCGGCGGTAGTGGTAACCAGCGAGCGCAGCGCGCGTACGCGCGCCGGTCGTGCGCCGGTGTGCGTCGTTGCCAGCGTGCTGCGCTCGGGTTGGGATCACGGCGCCGACGAGCCGGGGACCGTCGAGGAGTGCGCCCGCGTCGCCTACGAGGAGGCGGGGATCGATCCCCGCGACATCGACGTCGTCGAGTGCCACGACGCCTCGGCGCCCGCCGAGCTGATGGCGTACGAATCACTTGGGCTGTGCCGCAAGGGCGAGGGCGGCGCCTTCGTCGACAGCGGCGCGACGCGGCTCGGGGGGCGGGTTCCGGTGAATACGTCGGGGGGTCTGCTCCGCAAAGGGCATCCGGTCGGCGCCACCGGTATCGCGCAGATCGTCGAGCTCACCGAGCAGTTGCAGGGCCGAGCCGGCGACCGCCAGGTTCCGAACGCAAAGGTCGGACTGGCGCACAACGGCGGCGGCGCCATCGGTACGGACGCAGCCGCGATGTGCGTGACGGTCCTGACGCGCTGAGGGAGATCGGCCATGGCCCGTGAACGCAACGAAGCGGTTCTCGCCGACCTGATCGCGCTGCGCGCCGAGCGCCAGCCCGACCTCGATGTTCTGACCTTCGAGCGCTGGAGCCTCGGCCGTCCCGGGCTCGTCGACGAGGTCCGCACCTACGCGCAGCTGGCGGAGAACGCCAATCGCCTCGCCGCTGCCTTCGTGCGCCGCGGCCTCGCACCCGGCGACCGCTTCGCGCTCATGATGCGGAACCATCCGGAGTTCGTAGAGGCGTTGATCGCAGCCTCGATCACCGGTTGCGTGGCGGTGCCGATCGATCCCCGGACGCGCGGGGAGCGGCTCGCGTTCACCCTTCGCGATGCCGGCTGTCGCGGCGTGGTGGCAGCCGACTATTGCCTGCCCGCACTCTCCGCCGTGCGGGCGAGCACGCCGGAGGTGGAGTGGATGCTCGTGCTCGCGAGCGGTGACGTCGCCGAGGCGCCGCCCCTCGAGGGCGACGCCGTCGAGCCGCTCGGCGAGGTCCTCGCGGTGCCGGCCGCTACCGTGGATGTCCGGCTCGCAACCGCCGACGATCCTCTGCAGATCATCTATACGTCCGGGACGACGGGAGATCCGAAGGGTGTAGTCTTCCCGAACGCGCGCTTCGGCGCGTTCGCCTTCCTCGGCGCGCTCCTCGGCTATCGTCCCGACGACCGGCCCTATACGGGGCTCTCCCTCACCCACGGCAACGCGCAGGCGGTGACGCTCGGGCCGTCGCTCTATCTCGGGCTTCGCGCGGTCTTCAGCCGCCGCTTCACCAAGTCGCGGCTCTGGGACGTGTGCCGCCGCTATGGCTGCACCACATTCTCGATGCTCGGCGGCATGGCGACCGCGATCTACAGCGAGCCGCCCCGTCCCAACGACGCCGACAATCCGGTGCGGATGGTCATCGACGCCGGGATGCCGGCGGCGATCTGGGAGCCGTTCGAGCGGCGCTTCGGGGTTCGCGTCTTCGAGTGGTACGGAGCGATCGAGGGCGGGCTCGCGTTCAAGCCGATCGACGAAGGGCCGATCGGGAGCTTCGGCAAGCCCGTGATCGGGCTCGACATGCGCATCGTCGATGAGCAGGGCGACGAGTGCCCGCCGGGGGTCGTCGGCGAGATCGTTTCCCGACCTTCAACCGGCGAAGCTGCGACCGTCGCCTACTTCCGGAACGAGGATGCATCGCGGGCGAAGACCGCAGGCGGCTGGCTGCGCAGCGGCGATATGGGCCATCGCGACGCCGACGGCTGGTTCTTCTTCGACTATCGTAAAGGTGGCGGTATCCGACACAACGGCGACTTCATAAATCCGGGGTTCGTCGAGAAGGTTCTCGCCGAGCATCCGGACGTGTCGGACGTCTTCGTCTACGGGATTCCGGCGGCCTCGGGGGCTCCCGGCGAGAAGGACGTCGTCGCCGCGATCGTGCTGCGGCCGGGTGCCGGCGTCGATCCTGGTTCGATCTTCACGCACTGTCGGCGCGGGCTCGAGGCCAACGCAGTCCCGAGTTGGCTCCAGATCGTCGATGAGATTCCGAAGACCGCTTCCGAGAAGCCGCAGGAGCGCTTCTTGCTCGAGCACTTTGCTCCCGATGCGACGGGGGTGTGGAGTGAAACGTCAACGCGAGCGGCGGCGGGGAGGGGCGAGGTCGGGTGATGGAGCCCGACGCCGCGGCCGCGGCGACGCACCCCTTCCTGGGACGCGCGTTCCGGCCGTTCTTCCTGCTCGGTTGTGCTTATGCCGCACTCCTCGTGCTCCTCTGGACGGCGATGTGGCGTGGCGCGTTGCCGTCCCCGGCGTGGCTCACGCCGCCGTGGTGGCACGCGCACGAAATGCTCTTCGGATTCGTGGCCGCTGCGATCGCGGGATTCCTCCTCACGGCGGCGCCGGTGTGGACCGGACGCCCGGCGCTCAGCGGTGCCCCGCTCGCTGCGCTCGTCGCGCTCTGGGCGGCCGGGCGCGCGGTCATGTTCGCAGCCGGATCCTTGCCGCCCGCGGTTGTGGCAATCGTCGACGGCGCCTTTCTTCCTGCCGTGGCGCTCGTCGCTACGCGCACCGTGTGGCGCACGGGGCAGCCGCGGAACTACGGCATCGCCGCCCTGGTCGCGCTCCTCGCAGCGACGAATCTGTTCGTCCACGCGCAGGCGCTCGGTCTCAGCCACATCGCCGCCGCACGCGGTCTGCGGTGCGCGATCGACCTGGCAGTGGCCCTCATCGTCGTGATCGGCGGCCGGATCACCCCGGCGTTCACCAACAATGCCTTCCTGCGGGCCGGCATCGAGGCGAACGTGCGCAGCTGGCGCTGGCTCGATCGCGCGGCCGTCGCCAGCGCCGCGCTCCTGGTGCTCGCCGACCTGGTCGCACCGCGTACTTTCGTGAGCGGTGGCGTCGCGGCCGTGGCCGCGCTCGCCGTCGCTGCGCGACTGGCGGGCTGGCAGAGCCTGCGCACGTGGCGGGATCCGCTGGTGTGGTCGCTGCATGCCGGCATGGCGTGGGTCGTGGTCGGCTATGCGATCGTCGCCCTCGGCGACCTCGGCGCCGGCATCGCTCCGAATGCTGGTGTCCACGCCCTCACTGCTGGTGCGATGGGGGCCATGATCATGGCTGTCGTCACCCGGGTGAGTCTCGGCCACACTGGGCGACCCCTGGTTCTGCCGGACGGCGTCGTGTCTGCGTACGGGCTCGTCCATGCCGGGGCGGTGCTGCGCGTCGGCGCTGCAGTCCTCACCGGTGCTGCGAGCGTCCTGCTCCTGGTTGGCGGGCTTGCCTGGGCGGCGGCGTTCGCCGTCTTCGTAGCGAAGTACGCCGCGATACTCGTGAGCCCACGTGCCGATGGCAAGCCGGGCTGATCCGGCGGCACGAACCATGGCGACCGTGACGATCCCGCCGCGCGCGGGCGGTGCCAAAGCGGCGCGCACGCGCGCCGCTGTCCTGCGCGCAGCCACGAGAGTGTTCGCGGAGAAGGGCTACGCGGGGGCGCGCCTCGAGGACATCGCCAGCGAGGTCGGTATTCGCCGGGCCTCGTTGCTCTACTATGTGCGGGACAAGCGCGAGCTCTACGACGCCGTCCTCGCGGACGCATATGCCGATCTGGCGGCGCGCTATCGCACCGTGCTCGCCGCGCCGGCGACTGCAGGCGAGCGCATCGAGGCAGTAGTGACGGCCTGGGTGGCTTTCATCGCCGAGCGGCCTCCGGTCGCTCGGCTCCTGCTCTGGGAAGCTGCCGACGGCTCGCACGAGCGGCCGGCGCTTGCTGCCGAGCAGGGTGGGGCGATCGTCGCGGCGCTCGTCGACGTGATCGCCGACGGGCAACGCCAGGGCGCGTTCCAGCCCATCGATCCGCTGCACTTCGTGATCACGCTCATGGGCGCGACGGTGTTTTTCGTGACGACGACGCCGCGCCTCGATCCGACGTGGACTTTCGATCCACTGAGCCCGGAGCAGCTCGCCGCTCACCGCCGTCAGCTGCTCGACATCGCCCGCCGACTGCTGGGCCGCGCGACTCCGGAACCCCCTGCGCCCGCGACATCACCGGCTCCAATGGTGCGCGATGCCGGCGCGGGAATCGGAAGGCGCCTACGGGAGCGTACCTATGACGGATGCTAGGAGCCTCGGCCTTGACCGGAGAATCCCGAGTCGACGTCCGCGTGTCCGCTTGCGGGGTGCCGGCAGCCTCTTGCCAGGAGTCGGCGCACCTGGCGTGGTGCGGCGATGACCATGCCGAAGCGTCCCCGTTACTGGAGCGTGATCGCACCTATGCCGGCGGCCGAGCTGACTGCGACTTGTCGGATGCTGGAAGCCGCCGGCGTCGACGGCCTCTCCGCGCCGCAGGTACTTGGACCGCCGTGGATCCCGCTAGCGGTGGCCGCCGCCGCGACCGAGCGCGTACAACTTGCGAGCGGCATCGCCATTGCGGCGGCGCGTAGTCCCTTCGAGACCGCGATGGCCGCCCTCGACCTCGACCGTCTCAGCGGCGGCCGGTTCACTCTCGGGCTCGGGACCAGTGTGCTCTCGTGGACGCGGGGTATTTTCGGGTCGACCGTCGAAAAGCAGGTGTCGCACTTGCGCGAGACCGTGGCCGCCGTTCGCCACATCGTGGCCGGTGCGCATGCGGGCCTGACGCCCTTCGAGGGCGAGTTCTATCGAGCGGACTTCCGCGAGCTCCAGCCGACACCCCCGCCCGTGCGCACCGTCATCCCGATCTGGATCGCCGCGCTACGGGCCAAGATGGTGGCGCTCGCCGCCGAAGTCGGAGACGGTCTGATCGGCCATCCGATGTGGTCCATAGAGTGGACGCTCGAGCGCATGCGGCCCGAGCTCGAGATGGCTCTGGCTCGCGCCGGACGCCGGCGCGAGGACATCGAAGTCAACCTCTGGTATTGGGCTGCACCCGGGCCGGACGTGGCTCAGGCGCTCGACGATGCCCGGCCGACCATGGCTTTCTACGGCGGTGTCGCACAGTACGAGCCTTTCTTCGCGGCACACGGCTTCGCCGACGTGGCGCGGAAGCTGCAGACCGCCGTCCAGCGCGGTGACTATCGCTCCGCGGCGAGGCTGGTACCCGACGAGATGGTGAGGACCTTCGTCGCAGTGGGCGATCGCGACGCCGTACGCGCACGCTTCGCCGCCGTCGCCGAGTTCGCCGACTCACTGTGCATCGTACCGCCCGTCTACGCGCTGGCGCCCGAGCGGATGATGGCGTACGGGGCGGGAATCGCGGAAGCGCTCTATGGGTCGTGAGATTCGCGCGCACTTGAGCGGCAGCTATAGCGACGGAGGGCGCTATCCCGCCGCCATCGTCAATGTCACCAACCGCTGCAACCTCGCGTGTACGCACTGTTTCATCTACCGCGACGGCAATCCCAACGAGGAGCCGGCGTCGGTCCACGACGAGATGTCTGACGACGCCATCCTCGCGACGCTAGCGGCTCTGCGCGATCGGCACGGCATCCGCACCATGCTGTGGATGGGCGGGGAGCCGCTGCTCCGACGCTCGCTGGTCACTGCCGGTATACGCCTCTTTGCGCGCAACGTGATCACCACCAACGGCACCGTCCCGCTCGTCGACTTCGGACCCGCAGCCCTCTACGTGGTGAGCCTCGACGGTCCGGAAGACCTGAACGACGCGCTGCGCGGCCAGGGAACCTATCGTCGGGTCATGCGGACGCTCGAGCGCCTATCGTCGTCGTTCGCGACGCCGGTACAGGTGCAATGCGTGGTGACGCGGCGGAACGAGCGCCGGCTCGAGGAACTGGTGGCGGCGCTTCGCGACACCCGCATAAACTGGCTCACGTTCTCGTGGTACGTTCCCCGCCGCGGCGACACCGGCGTCGACGCCTGGTCCGACAATGCGGCTCGCGCCTGGTCGGTCGGCGAGGTGCGGCGGTTGAAAGAACGCTACCCGGGCTTCATCCGCAATTCCTCCCGCAGCCTCGACCTCATGCTACCCCCCGCATGCGAGCAAGTGACTGCTGCCTGTCCGGCCCGGGCGCACGTGCTGCCCCTGTGGATGGAGGACGACCATTTCGCCACGCCGTTCTGCTGCTACGGCAACGACGTCGACTGCGGACGCTGCGGCGCCTGGGTCGTGTTCAGTCTGGCGGCAAAGCTCGCATCCGCGGCGGCGGACCAGCACGTCGAGGAATGAGCTCGGGCTGCTAGGCGCAGAGCTGTCCGCGATGCGCGCACGGCCTCCGTCAGCGGGCGACCCGCACCACGTCGACGAGCACGGGTCCGCCGCTCCCGCCTCCTTGCTTCGAGCCGCACCCCTTCTCGCTTATCTTGCCGTTGGGGAACGCGCGCAAACTGAAATCCTCGTGGGTCTGGCCCGCGGCGGGATCGACGTCGCAGTCGAAAGTCACCTCGAAGAACGCCGCGATCTTGCCCTTGGAAGCGACTGTGCGCGGCAGCGGTCTCTGCGGCTTTTCGAAGCGGGGTCGAACGATGTGGCGCAGCCGGGGCCGATCGGCGTCACCTCCAGCGCGACCAGGGCGACGAGCGGGGGCATCTTCTCGCCGTCACCGAACCGTCGCCAGTCGGGCCGTTGACTGATAGCAGACATAGCGGATTGCGCCAATGCGCAGACGTAAAGGAGGCTGACATGGAAAGCACGCAAAGAAGGCTGAAGTACCTCGCAGCAACCGTAGTCGTCGTTGCGGCGCTCGCCGCCGGTGCGGCGGCGAGCGCCGCGGATCCGAGTGCCGTCGTGACGCTCGCCGGCGACATCGTGTGCGGCAAATGCACACTCGAGTTGCCGGACCTCGACCATTGTCAGAACGTTCTCCTGGTCGGCGAAGGCGCGCAGCGACAGCAGTACTGGATCGTGGGCAACGCGGTGAACGATGAATTCGGCGACGTCTGTACCGCCCGGCGCCCCGTATCGGTTACGGGAACGGTGCGCTCGCAGGACGGTAAAGAGTGGATTGTCCCGAGCAGGATCGAGCCGCGCACTCCGTGAACGCACGGAATGCTGCGACCGGTGCCGACAGAGCGGGGCGTGAGCCCCCGCATACAGGGGTTGCCCGGCGCTCAGCTCTCCGGATGGCTAGGCTACGGTCCTGTCCGTCGTAGCCCCGTTGCCGCGGAAGATCACTCGCGTGTCGACGGTTTCGTGCAACACGACCTGCGCGAGCATCGGGAGCGGCTTTCGGAGGTGATCCCAGATCCACGCCGCCAGGTGCTCCGCGGTCGGATTCGCCAGCCCCTCGACCTCGTTGAGCAGGCGGTGGTCGAGGGCCGCGAATAGCGGGGCAAAGGCGCGCTCGATGTCGCTGAAGTCGATGACCCACCCCGCATCACCGACTGGCCCGGCGACGTGGACGTCTACGACGTAGCTATGCCCGTGCATCCGTCCGCAGGGGTGGCCTGTGGGTACGTTCGTGAGGTAGTGCGCGGCTTCGAAACGGAAGGTGCGAACGATCTCGGCTTCCATCGATTCATTGCCGGACGGCGGCCGACGCGTGCTCGTTCGGCTCGGGCGTGTAGCTCAGCACCTCCACCAGCAGCACGCGGCGCTTGTTCGTCCCGATCGTTCGACGATAACGGATGAGCCGGCCCGTCTCCTTGTCGAACTCGACGCGGAGATCGATCGCCGGGGTGTCGCCGACGGCTTTGACGGTGGTCCAGCGAAGGTCGGTCTGGAGGAGGTCGAAGATTCCGGCCACCGAGTAGTCGCCGCGCTCCGGATCATCGAGACCTACTTCGTGGCCGTCGCGCACGAGCTTCGTGACGGCACCACCAGCTACTTCGACCTCCCAGAGCTCGACCGGGGCGCGCGGCGGTCGCACCTGCACCACTACACGGTAGTCTTTCGCACCGTGTGCCGCCCAACGCTCGCGGGCCGCCGCGAGTGTCGCCGCGGTGAGCGGTTCCATGGGCGGTGGGCCAAGAAGCGAACAGCCGGCGAGCAGTATCAGGACGACGTGCCATGACGTCCTTGCTCGCCGGCTGGGAGCCGCATGACTCGACGCCCCCAAGCTCCGAGTCACGCGGCTGCCCTTCACTAGACCAGTGCTACTTCAGCGCCGAGAGGATCTCTTCTTCGTGCGCTGCCCAATCCTTGCCGTAGACGGTCCACTCGCCCTCTTCGATGTCGAGCTCGCGGACGAGCCGCGGGCCGCGCGAGAGGATGAACCACAGCAGCGGCAGGAGGCCGCCGAAGAGGAAGACCATGCCGCCGATCACGCGCAGATAAGTGAGCGTGACGAACACCGGACCGGTCACGAACTCGTTGGTGCGCGCGAACCAGAAGCCGTGCTGAACGACGGCCGCCATCTGGTAGAGCCCGACCGGGAAGAGGTCGAGCGTCATCATGAGCACGAGGCCGATCTGGAACGACCAGAAGCTCGTCTTGATGAGCTTCTCGTTCCATGCCGCCCGAGGGAAGAGGTGCTGGCAGCAGAAGAGCACGCCTGCCAGCGCGATGTTGCCCTTGACGCCGAACATCGCAGCGTGCGCGTGGTTGCCGGTCACGTAGGTGCCGTGCTCGAAGTAGTTGACGATCGGCAGGTTGATGAGAGAGCCGAACACGCCGGCGCCGACGATGTTCCAGAAGTTGCAGGCAAGGATGAAGAGCCAGACGCCCTCCATGACGAACTGCTGCTTGCCGGCCTCCCGGTGCTCGGCAGCGCGGAGCTTCTCGTTGCGCATGCGCCAGGCGTCCAGCGTCATCAGCAGCAACGGCAGCACCTGCATGGTCGAGAAGACGCTGCCGAGCGCGATGATCCCGGTCGGCTTCGCGATCCAGTAGAAGTTGTGCGAGATACCGACCAGCGCCGTCACCAGGAACATCATCACGGCGAGGAAGATCACCCGCTCCGCCATGGCGCGGTTCATGAGACCCATCTGCACGAGCAGATAGGCGACGATGCAGGTGGTGAACACCTCGAACGTGACCTCCACCCACATGTGGACGGTCATCCAGCGCCAGTAGTCGGTGATGGCGAAGTTCCCGGTCGGAGTCGCACCGAGCCCGAAGAAGAGGAACAACACCATGATGCCGCTGCCGTAGAAGAGCCAGGCCGGCACCGACCACATGTTCTGCTTGGTAATCCATGGCCGGACGCCGCGGAAGATGATGGCGATCCAGAGCACGAACGCGGAGAGCATCAGGATGTGCCAGAAGCGCCCGAGCTCGACGAACTCCCAACCCTGACTACCGAGCCAGTAGGCTGCCGTGTCGGAGAGGTAGCCCATATGGCCGAAGTAGATGCCGAAGAGGGCGCCGGCCCCGACGATCACGCAGACCGCAAACAAGAGGTTGATGAGGAAGCGTTGACCCTTCGGAACGTGCGAGAGTCGCGGCAGGAAGAAGATCGTGTAGCCTACCCAGCACATGAAGAACCAGTAGATCTGTAGGATCGTGTGCCAGGCCCGGACGACGGTGAACGGCAACGCGAGACCGAAGACCTTGACGATGGCCTCGCCCGGTCCGCCGCCGATGAAATCCTCTGCGCTCAAGATGCCGGCGAGCACCTGTATCAAGAACAAGATTACCGCGAACGCGAAGAACTTGTAGGTCGCACTCTGCGTGGGACGAACGAACTCGTAGCCGCGTTCGAGCTCGCTGGTAGTGAGAGTGCCTCCGTGAGCGCCGTTGAACGGGCTGCCGGGGAGATCCCGCATCTGTCCGTATACGTAGAGTACCAACATCGTCCCCACGAACAGGACGAGGATGGAGAGGAAGCTCCACAAGACGGCGGGCATGGTCGGGACGTTGCCGGCCTCGGGATCGTACGGCCAGTTGTGCGTGTAGCTGTAGGTCTCTCCGGGGCGCTTGGCTCCGGAAACCCAGCCGCCCCAGAAGAAGTACGCCGTGATCGCGCGTAGATCGTTCGGGTCGGTGATGTAGTTGGCGAGTCGGAACTTCGCCGGGTACGTCGGATCGGTGAAGACGCGTGTGTAATGCGTCTGCAACTCCTCGTAGGCGCGGATCTGGGCGTCGTTGATGCGGATGACGCCCGCGGCCTCGTCATAGCCGTTGTCTTTGATCTCGCGCTGGACCCGCATCGCGATCGCGTCTCGATCGGCTTGCGCCAGCGGCCGATCCTTCGACGCCGCGGATTCGTAGAAGGATCGCATCGAGACGACGGTGTGGTGCAGGGCCTCGGCGGTAAAATCCGGTCCCCGCTCCGCACCGTCGCCCCAGAACGATCCCCACGACATCAAGCCCCGGATGTGGAAGATTTCCTGACCGCGCACGATGTCGGCGAGCGGGATCACTTCCTTGCCGGTGCTGGCGGAGACGAACGGCACGCGCGGCGGAGCGCTGCCGTACGTCCACATTCCGAGAGCCACCAAGCCGGTGACGCTGACCGCCGTGACAATGGCGAATTGGGTCAGCCAGTTCGGTTTGGCGAGCATCCACTTGCCGATGTTTTGCCGGGACCGGGAAGTCCGGCCACGTGCTTTCACGACGTCAGTGTGCATGTGATGGTTCTCCTCGTGTCTGCGTGGGCTGCGAGTGGCCTACGACGCGAAAGCCGTCGGAACCTCGGCGGCGGCGTTGAAGAAGCGCTGCAGGCTTTGGTTGTAGCGGTAGAAAGCATCGACCTCGAGCTGGTCCGGACCGCTGACGCGCATCGGGTCGTCCGGGAAAGTGAGGTAGTTCAAAGTGTGAGTGAGATCAGGGCCGGCGTTGGCGCGGATGTTCTCGATCATCTCGCGCCAAATCGAGAGCGTCGCCTCGATCACGAAGTGCTCGGGCTTGGCGTCCGCCAGGCTCTTGAGCTCGCGCACCGACTGAACCTTGAAGCCTTCGAACACCACCTCGTAGAGGTGGGTGGCCGCGTCCGTGTCGACTTTGACCACCATCGTGCACTCGAGAGGCCCGAGGTCGCGGTATGCGGACTCGTCCTTATCCATGAGGCGCGCAAGCGCCTGGAACCACTGCTTCGACGGGAAAAGCGTCGTCTCGGTCATGATCGTGTCTCCTCGCTAGGCGGCGAGATCCTCGTAGGGGATCTCCTTGGGGATGGTCAGGCGCGGCTCGCGATTGAGGCCTGCGATCTCGAGACGCCGCAGGTACTCTTTCACTTGCTTCGCGTAGATGAAGGCCATGCGTTGGGCGCCGACGTCGATGTTGGCAAGCCCGCCGCCGGCGAGGATGGCGCGCGGCTCCGACGTCTGCGGCTCGAGCGTCAACGTGAAGATCGCCTGTTCGCCGATGTCGAGGATCTTGTGGACCTCTTCGGCGCGGTTGGGGTGGCGTTCGAGGAAGTACTTCAGGTGCTTCACGCCGTACGCGACGTGGCGCGCCTCGTCCTGCATGCAGAGGCGGAAGATCGCTTTCTCGACCTCGGTTGGCGCGAGGAACTCGCCCTGGCGGAAGAGCGTCAGCACGAAGCCTTCGCCGAAGATGTGCATGAGGGCGCTAGCGGTCGTGTAGTCGGGGGCCTCGAGGATGGCCGCGAGGAGTTCTTCCTGGCCGGGCGACGCCATCAGGAGGCCGCCGCCGTTCGCCAGCGCTCGCTTGCGGAACACGTCGAGGTGGCGCGCCTCGTCGAAGATCTGGCTCGCGAGGAAGAGCTTCACCTCGTGGAAGTCGTGGTTGATCTTGTGGAGCCACTTGGCCGGCATGTCACCGGCCACGAACTCGACCTCCGTGAGGCCGGTGCACATCTGGCAGACGGCGCGCTCGATGTCGTCGGGGAGCTTCTCGAGCTTGTCCCACGGGACGTCGGTGACCGAGTTCCACTGGCGGACGACGGCCTCGTCGTAGAGCAGACCGGCGTTCTCGGCCCATACCTCCGACATCTCGTTCATGGTGTACATGGGAAGCGCCTTGGTTTCGGGCGGCACTTCGCAGCCGCGCGGCGCCATGCTGCCGTGGGTCGAGCCGTGCTCGGGGACGTTGCCGTAGTAACCCGTATCGACGTCGCGCAAGCGTAGTCCGGCGGGGCCGGGCGTGACCTTGTGTCCCCACCCCGCGGGGTTGGATTGCATCCATTTGAGATCGAAGTTGCCCTTCGCCATTTCCCGCATGCGGTCGAGCCCGACTTCGACGGCGGGCGTATACTTGCCTGGTGGGTACTTGCTCATCGTGGCCTCCTGTTTTTGGGCGCGTGTGACGGCACGCTCCGTCGTCGTGCGAACACCGCCGCGTTGTCTCGAAATGTACCGATCACCGCACAGCCTTCCTACCGGTTGGACGGCTAGAGAGGATGACATCGGTCATGGATCGGCATGATGCTCGTGGGGCAATTGCCAAGCGACCCCGAGCGGGATGACGCGTAGCGTTAATCGAGGCCGTGCAAAGCTACGCTCGGTGCGACATGCGGATCGTCAGCGGCAGGCGAGCATGCCGCCTGTCCGGCTCCACCGGCAGTGCGGCTGCGGCGCGCTCGCATCTCCGAAGCGACGCCCTGCACACTGTTCCGGCAACGTACCCAGTGTGATGCGTAGCTCCACACTCTGGTCGCCGTTGACGAGCGGGTTTTCCCGGCCGTGGCCGCGCAGCACGATCTCGATGCGTCCGGTTGCGACGTTGCGAGTGCGGACCGTTGCGCGGCGAATGCCGCCGTGGATGCCGTTATGGTCGCGATAATTCCATGTCGTCCCGTTGCGGAGACGGACCCACCCGGCGCCCGTCAAGGGATCGCGCGAACCGCCGGGGATCACGATACGCTCGCGCAGGGTGCCGTCGAGCGCGCGGATTTCGAAGCGAAGACCGTTTGCGATCGGGTTCGGCGGTGACGCTGGAGGGAGTGCCGAGTCGACCTCGGTGCGCAATGTCAGCGTGCCGCGCTTGGCCGTCCGCGCGCTCCCGAGTACGAACCTCGTTCCGGCAGCGAGGGGCGCACCCGCGAAGGCATGCGTGCATTCGCCGTTCCCGGTGCAGGTGTCCATGGTGCACGAATCGCCGTCGTCGCATTCGCCGTCGGAGCTACAGACCGGCGCCACTAGCGCCGTCTCGGCACTTGCCATCAAGATCGGAGCGCCGCGGCCGGTGGTGCTCCAGAGCTCGTGCAGCGTCGCGCCGGTAGCATCAGTGACGTTGCCGTCGCGGAGCGCCTCTATGTAGTGGCGCGGCGTGCTCTGGTAGTGGAGAGAGACCGCGGCTCGTACGGCGCCGACGGGGATAGGAAAGCGGGCATCGTCCCAGTACTGCCCATCGGCGTACTGTGCGCCTACGATCGGTGCGCCCGCTGCTTCGTATGCCGCGTTCGTGAAGCCACGCGGCGGTATGCGGTTGTCCTTCTCGATGGTGTCGGCGAGCGCCATGTGGGTGGTCGGGCCGGCCGGGAGCCCGGTGAGCACCGCCGCCTCGTCACTGAGGCCGACGTGCATCTCGTAGACGACGGTCGAAGCCTCGTCGAGCTCGGCTTCTGCCTCGTCGTAGTGTCCGTGCTCGCCGACGAGTCCGTCCCCAGCGTCACGGAACTCGACGTGCAGCCACACGCGCCGCCCCTCTATATGACCGGTCGGCAGCTTGTGGCCAGTCTCGTTGGTTACTCGGACGACGAGCTCCGCACCGTCCTGAGAGAGGGAGAGCGATGCGGCTCGCTCGAGCATGTCCACCGCAGCGGCGCGTCCGCGTGCCAGCGCAGTCTGGTCGACCGCGGGATCGAGGCGCGTGTGGGCGGCGATGAGATCGATCACCGGCGCAGCGGCACCGGCAAAGTCGTGGAGTGCTAGGTCGCCGCGGACGCCTCCGTAGACACAACCGCGCCCGATCGCACGCGGCATGTGGCAATCTTGACAGGTCGAGACGATGCCGCTGCCCAGGCCGCCAAAGCGTCCTCCCATGTCGACGCCGTTATCGGCAAAGGCGCTGAGCCTCCATTCCGTATACGTGCGCTCGAGCGGGAACTGCCCGGCCGGATCGTGGGTCGGGCTCGGAGTATCGATCTGGTTGTAGTGATACGTACCGTCGGGGGCGCGGGTGACGGCGAGATTGCCGACGTCGTGACAGGTGCCGCAGAAATCACTGCGTGTGTGGAACGGAGAAGCGATCCAGGAGTGCGGTGCCATCGGGTCGGTACGCGGGCCGCGACGCGTACCGCTCGGATCGAGCACGAACATCGCGTTTCCGTAGTGTGCCGGAACCGCCTCGAGAGCCGCGAGAATGCCTTCGTCCGCCTCCGGGCTGACGCCCGGAACGTAGAGTGGATCCACCATGCTATGGCAGAAATGGCAGGTCACACCGGTGCGGTCGGTTGCGTTCAGGAGCCGGCCGTCGGGCTCGTCGGCGTGCCCGGTGACGATGCTCAGTGGGACGTGGCAACGCAAGCAGTAGTAGCCGACGGTCGGCACGTCCTGAGTGGCGGTCGTCAGCTGTGCGAAGAAGAGCGGATCGCGTCCGGCGTGCGCCATCAGGCTCCCCGACCAGCGGGCCAACGGGTCGACCGCATCATCGTAACGGCCGTGGCAGGCGGCGCACTCCGAAGGCGCCAGGAGAGTCTGTGGCGGCACGTCGCCCGTCTGTGTGCCGGGCACGTGGAAGTCCTCGCAGAGCGGAGGGAAGGGCGTACACACACCGCTCTCGCACGTTGCACCTCCGGCGCAGGTGCTGCCGGGACCACAGGCGGTACCGTCCGGAAGCGGTACGTGGGTGCAGCCCGCTACCGGATCACAGCCGTCGTTCGTGCACGGATTGTGATCGTCACAGTCGGGGGCGGGACCATTGGTGCAGACACCGAGGAGGCAGTGTGCCGTGCCGTTACAGACCGTGCCGTCGTCGCACGATGTATCGTCGGGGACCGCCGTTCGCTCGCAGCCGCCGACGAGATTGCAGTGGTCGTCCGTACACGGTTCGGCGTCGTCGCAATCGAAATCATCATGACATGCGACCACGAACGTCGCCGTGATGGTCGTATCGACGGCGGGTACCGTCATCGTATGTCCGCGGAGTCCGCCGTCCGACCATGAGGCGAAGATCCACTCGGTGCCGCCCAATGTCTGCGGCGCCGGTGCATTCAAGGCGAGCGCCGATCCGACGATCGCGGTGTGGGCGAAGGGTGCCGACGCCGTTGTCGTTCCGGCAACGAGGGTCAAGCCCGGAGGATCGGAGGCGAACGTGAGATCGACCGTCTCCGGGTCGAGCGTCACGCTCGTCGTGTGCGTGAGGCCGCCGGCATCGGTCGCGGTGAGGCGGAGCACCAGACGCGCGGGGAGCGCACCCGGATCCGGGGCGACGAAGGTGCCGGCGGCGACGCCGCTGGCCGCAGCCACGGTCTCGACCGTGCACGAGCCGGCACAGCGCTCGACGAGGAGCGTCCACGAGAGTGCCGACGGCGGCAATGTCCCTTGCTCCGGATCGGTCGCCGAGCCGGCGAAAGCAATGGTGTCGCCGACTCGCCAGCGGACAGCCGTGTCGGGCGCCGTTATCGTCGCCGCCGGCGGCTCGTTGGTCAGGGTCCAGCGGATGCGGCGTACGCTGCCGCCGTTCAAATCGACGTAGAAGAGGTCGCCTCCCGGACCGATCTCCAGCGCTACCGGGGCGGAAGCGCCGTCGACGAAGACCGCGCGCGTGGCCGGATCGGGAAGGCCGTTGCTTCCCGTCTGCATCGACCAGATGCAGCCGCGGGAGTAGTCGGCGAAGAAGAGCGCTCCATCGTAGGGTGCGGGATAGCCGCCCCCGCTGTGGAAGGCGAGGCCGGTGATCGCGGAGTCGCCGCTGCCGCACGACTCGGCTGCGGTCATGCGCTCGTTGTGTTTATAGGTGAAGTATGGCGGAACCGTCGCCGCGGGATCTGCGTAGAGCGCTGCACAACGTGCGAGGCCGGCACTCTCGTACAACGGCTGGCGGCCCATGCCTTCGTAGCAGGGCCAGCCGAAGTTTGCGGCCGCGGAGCCGCCGACATCCGTGACGCGATCGATCTCCTCGAAGGTGTTCCAGCCGACGTCGCCGATCCAGAGCTCGGAAGTGCCGGGTCGGAAGGCGATGCGATACGGGTTGCGGAGACCGAAGGCGACGATGTCGCCGCCGGCCGGTGCACTCGGGTCGACGCGCAGGATGGCGCCGCTGTAGCCGAGCGGATCCCCCGTACTCAGGATGTCCTGGCTGCGGAGCGCGCCTCCTTCGGCGCCCGGCGGCGCCGGGCTGGCGCCACCGGGCGGATCACCGCAGGGATTGCCCAGTTGCCCGTAGTCCACGTAGTTGAAGCTGGCGCCGTCGCCTGCGGTCACGTAGAGCGCGCCGTCCGGGCCGAATACGAGATCTCCTATCGAGTGACTCGGGAACTGCTGGCACCAGTCTTCGATGAGCACGTTCTCGGGGCCGGCGTGTCCGCTGGAGTCGAGATCGAGCCGCGACAGGCGGCCACCGACGACGCAACCGGCGCCGAGCGGGTCGGGGCAGCCGTCGTCCGTGGCCCCCGCGACTCCCCAGCGCGGTGGTGTGCCGCCGGGCGCGGCATCGAGAGTGTAGAGCACGAAGATGGAAGGTACGGCGGGAAAGTCCGGGTGCAGCGCCAGACCGAGCAGGCCACGATCCCAGAAGTTGTGGACGTTGGTGCGCAGGTCGGCGACGATCGTCGGCGCCGTGTCGGCGAGGTCGGCGAATACTTTCACGATGCCGCTCTTCTCGGCGACGAAGACGCGGCCGTCGGGAGCGAAGCGGACGGCGGTCGGTTGTACGAGGCCGCTGATCGCGACCGACTCCTCGAAGCCCGTGGGAAGTGTCGCGGCTGCGGCGCGAGCGAGCGGGGAGGAGAGCAGGGCAATCGATGCGAAGAGCGCGAAGCAGCGAGGGAAAACGACCATGATCCGTGCCGAACCATATGATTGCCGCCGGCACGCGCGCAAGGTCCGAAGGCGCCGAGGTGGCGGACGCCGCACTCGGGTCGGCGGTTCGAGGACTTGCTCTAGGTTCGTGCACCACCCGACAGGCCGGCGAGCGGCGAGCGGGGCCACCGACGCCCCGACTCTTGGCGCAACGCCTGGCGTCAATCGTCTGGATGTGATGCATTCTCGGCGCCCATGAGCATCGCTCCGTTCGCAGATCTCGCAACCGGCGTCCGAGCCGTCGCCGGACCGAGGCGGGCCTCGTCCCGGCCGACCGGTTCGGTTCCTGAGGCGGCATGAAAGAACAACGACGTCGCCGAACGTGGACGAGATTGACGGCGTGGCTCCGGCGGGACGAGGCGCACGGTTCGGCCTTCCTCCTCGATCCCGAGGATTCGCGCGCGGGCGAGAAGCTCATCGTCTTCGTAGCTTGCTGTGAGGGTGTCGTCGTGCTCCTGGCCCTTCTTGCGGGCGTATGGATGTACCTCAAGAGCTGAGGCGCGTACCCGATGAAGCGCAGAATGACGGATGACGGTTGACGGGATGATCTCGGTCGCCGTGTTCGCCCAGGATCGTCATTGCGTACGGCGCCGGGAAATCGTTTCGATGGCGGGCGATGATGCATATGCTCCCGGCGCTGTCGGAAGCCCCGGCGAGCGCTGCCGGTCCGAAGCGCAAGCTCCGCCAGCGACTACAGACCCGCGCCCGTCTCGTTGCGGCGGGCCGGAGGGTGATCGCTGCGCAGGGCGTCGACGGTGCAGCCATCTCCGCCATCACCGACGCCGCCGACGTCGGGGTGGGATCCTTCTACAATTACTTCACGTCCAAGCGAGAGCTGCTGAACGTGATCGTCGCCGAGACGACAGCGCTTCTCGGAGAAGTGCTGCACCGCCGCACGTACGCGCTCGCGGATCCCGCCGAACGGGTGGCGGTAGCGGTCCGTCATATCGTGCATCTGGCGACCGCCGACCCGACCTGGGCGTGGTTCGTCCTCCGTGCGACGGATGCCGTACCACGACTCTCTGCCAGCGTGACGGCGCCGATCGAGCCGCACATACACGCCGGGATCGCCGGCGGGCGCTTCACGGTGGATGATCCGGTGCTGGCCGTGAATGCGATCGGTGGCATGATGTTGCAGGTGATGCGGGCTCGCCTGCTCGACCGGGTCGGCCCAGGGGCCGATCGCATCGCCGCCGAGCACGTTCTGCGCATGCTCGGGCTCTCGCCCGCCAAGGCGCACGCCCTCGTGTCGGCCGAGGCGGAGGTCGTATGAGCGTCGCGGCGGTGCCGGCTCCGGTCCAGGCCGCCGGTGTGCGGACCATTCGCGATCTCGACGTCCGACCGCTCCTTGCTCGCGGCGAAGAGCCTTTTGCGGCTATCATGAGTGCGACCGATGCTCTCCGGGAGAACGAAGCGCTGCACCTCATAGTTTCCTTCGAGCCGCGCCCGCTCTACGACGTCATGCGTAAGCGCGGCTACGCCGCCCACACGGAGCGGGAGGGCGGCGACGTCCACGTCTGGTTCTATCGGGAGAGCGCGTAAGCTCCGCACGGACGGCAAGGCTGGCCCTCGCGATTCGAGGCGGACAGTCGTCGCCTAACGGCAGGCGTCAGCTGCCTCGATGACGTTCGTCATGTGTCGCCATCCGACCGTTCGGTAGACATCAATGCATGCGAACTGCGGTGAAGACACGAGCGACGGATGTGCGACGCGCCGCCCCCGCGGGTGGAGGGAGACGCAACAACGGTACGCGCGAGGCGATCCTCGCAGCAGCGGAGCGCTCGTTTGCCGAGCGCGGGTATCATCGGACCAGCCTGCACGAGGTGGCCGAAGACGTAGGAATCCAGAAAGCATCTATTTTTCATCATTTTGCGAGCAAGGAGATTCTCTATCGCGCGGTGCTCGCGGAAGGTCACGGCCAGGGGGAAGCGATAATCAAGCGCGCCATCGCCTGTGACGGGTCGTGGTGGGAACGGTTGCGAAGCCTGCTCGACGCCTACGTCGATCTAGTTGCTGCCCATCCGGAGCAGACCACGATTCTGCTTCGACAATCCCTGGGCGATGCGCCCGAAGGTTACGATGGGCGCCCCGACTCCGATCGTCTTCTCGAGATGACGACGGCATTTCTTGCGGAGGGGCAACGTGCGGGGGCGTTCGCTCCTTGCGACGGCCCGAGCCTCGTCCTCGGCGTCATGGGGATGGTCGTCTTTTTTTTCACGTCGGCCCCCGTAGTGGCGCCCGGTTGGAGTGCAGAGCTCGCGGCGGAGGGCACCGAGGGGATTCGCCGCCGTGTGACCGCTATCGTCGAGCGCGTACTTCTTCAGGCCGACAAGTTGCCGTAGTGCGCTAGGCGCGTCAGGCGCTCGAGATCGAGGACCACGACGCCTTCGTCTTCGATCGCGATCATCCGGTTGCGTTTGAGCTTCGCCAGCAAACGGATTGCAGTCTCGGTCGAGACCCCGATCATGTCCGCGAGCTCGCGCCGCGAGTAGCCGAGACGGATGAGCGGCAGGGCACCGTTCGTAGCGGCTTCACGACAGGTTCCGTCGCCGAGGCGCAGAAGGAGATCGGCGAGGCGAGCGTCGGCGCGCTTCAGCGCCAGCTCTCCGGCCTTGCGCCGAGTCGCAGCCAGAGCTCGGCTGAGCGCTGCCATCAGTTGCACACTCGTCTTGGGATGGCGTTCGAGAAACTTCACGAGACGTTCGCGGGGAAGAAACGACAGCTGCGCTTCGGTCAGCGCCTCCGCTGATGCGGAGAACGTCTCACCGTCGTCGAGTCCGAGCTCTCCGAGAATCGCGCCCGGCGTTGCGACGTCGATGATGAATTCACGGCCGAAGCGATCGGACTGATAGAGCTTCACATTCCCGTGGCAGAGGACGTACAAGCCCGTGGCGGGCGTCCCCTCGTGGAAGACGACTTGCCGCGGCTTGTAGAGTCCGGTCACGGTGCAAGTCTGGAAGTCGACGAGCTCTTCCGACGATAGATCGGCGATGAAGGTGAGAGCCCGAACCGTGCATTGCTGGCACGAAATACGTCTCATCGGCGCCCTTCCATGGATACCGGATACACGGTCGCGTGAAGCCCGAGAACGCCACGTCCGCACCGCTGCGAACGACGCAGGCTCGACGCGTTCGCAAGTCTTTGGTTGAACCGCACAAGCACCGTGAGCTCTACATAGCTAGCAAATGTCACACCAGCAACTGCTATTTGTCGGATCAGACGATGTAGCTCTGCATTGTAGAGGCTGCTCGCTTTCACCGGCAGTGCCGGCGTTGGCCATCGGATCCTGCGTGCGAGACGCGATGCATTCGTGACCGGCGGCGATGTCGGACGGGAACGGTGCCGATGACGTCCACACCGACTCCGGCGGCGCTGGGGTTCCCTTCGGCGACCTCGCCTTGCGGCGCTCGAAAGGCGAGGAGTATAAGGTCGCCTCCGTCATTCTTTTCTCCACGCTACGGGGGATTCTCACGGCATGAGTCAACTGCACGGCGGGCGCATCGTCGCCAAAGCTCTCAAAAACGAGGGCGTATCGCACGTCTTCACTCTCTGTGGCGGGCACGTGATGTCCATATACGACGGATGCCTCGACGCGGGCATCCGCGTCGTCGACACGCGCCACGAGCAGACTGCGGCTCATGCCGCCGACGGATGGGCGCGGGTCACGGGCGAGCCCGGCGTCGCGATCGTCACGGCCGGCCCCGGGGTCACCGACGCGGTGACGGGCGCCGCTTCCGCGTGGCGTGCCAACATCCCGATGCTGATCATCGGCGGGCAGGGTCCGCGGAGCCTGCAGGACATGGGCTCGCTCCAGGACATGAATCACGTCGACCTGATGCGGCCGATCACCAAGTGGTCGCACGCGGTCCCCGAGGCGCGCCGGCTGGGAGAATACGTGAGCATGGCGTTTCGTATCGCCACCACTGGCGTGCCAGGGCCCGTCTTCCTCGAGATGCCGGTCGACTTCCTGTTCGATTCGTACAACGAGGACCAGCTCGTGTTTCCGACCGGCGCGCGCACGGCAGCCGGTGCGTATCCAGACCCCGCGTACATCGACAAGGCTATCGCGTTGCTTGCCAAAGCCGCCAAGCCGGTGGCGCTCGTCGGCAGCCAGCTCTTCTGGTCGAAGCGCCGTGACGCCTACCTGCCCTTCATCGAGCAGTTCGGCCTCCCGGTCTACGTGAACGGCCAGGCGCGCGGTTCGTTGCCGCCCGATCACCCGAACTTCTTCGCCAAGACGCGGAAGGAAGCGCTCCGCGGCGCCGACGTTATCCTGATCTTCGGGACGCCGCTCGACTTCCGGCTCGGCTACGGTCGCGCCAGCCACATGAATCCCGAGGCGAAGCTCATCCAGATAGACCTCGACGGCGGCGAGATCGGGCGCAACCGGCACGTCGACGTCGGCATTCCGGCCGACACCGGCATGGCGATGGCGGCGCTCGCCGCGGCGGCGACGGGTATGGCCAGGGGCGGGAGTCCGGCCGTGCGCGAGTGGGTGAAGAGCCTGCGCATGAAGGAAGAGGAGCGCGTCGAGCAGATGCGCGCCGAGATGGAATCGGAGACGTCGCCGATCAATCCGCTGCGACTCTGCAAAGAGATCGACGGCGTCCTCGACGATGACACCATCGTCATCGGCGACGGCGGGGACTTCGTCGCCACGGCAGCCTCGGTGTTGCGTATCGCCAAGATCGGCCAGTGGCTCGATCCGGGGCCGCTCGGAACTCTGGGAATCGGACCGGGGTACGCGATGGCTGCGAAGCTCGCGCGGCCGAGGAGCAACGTCATCATCGTGTACGGTGACGGCGCTTTCGGATTGAACGGTCTCGAATACGAAGCGTTCGTGCGGCAGAAGATCAACGTGGTGGGCGTCATCGGTAACGACGCGGCCTGGACGCAGATCCGCCGCGGCCAGGTCGAGCTCTACGGGGAGGAGCGCGCGATCGCGACCAAGCTCGACTTCACCCACTACGAGAAGGTCGCGGCGGCGGTCGGTGCGCACGGGGAGTACGTCGAGCGGCCGCAGGACATCCGTCCGGCGCTCGATCGTGCCCTCGGCTGCGGCAAACCGGCGCTCGTCAACGTGCGTCTGGGGATCAGCGAGTTCCGCAAGGGCGCGCTCTCGATCTGATTCGTGGATCGGTATGGGTGATCTGTCGGCGGGTGTCGTCGTCATCGGCAACGAGATCCTCTCGGGGAAAGTCGTCGACACCAACTCGCCGTTCCTCGCCTCGGAGTTGCGCCCGCTCGGCGTGGCGTTACGCCGGATAGCGACGATTCCCGACGAGCTACCGGTGATCCGCGACGAGATCCGTTGCCAGCACGAGTCGTTCGATCTCGTCTTCACGTCCGGGGGCGTCGGTCCGACGCACGACGATGTCACCATCGAGGGTGTGGCCATGGCGCTCGGGCGCAAGGTGGTCGTGCACCCCGAAATTGCCGGTAAGCTCCGCAGCTTCTACGGCCACAAGATCAACCGCGCCCGTCTCAAGATGGCGGAGGTACCGGAAGGTGCGGAGCTGATCACCGATACGAGCGTCAATTTTCCGACCATCAAGGTCGAGAACATCTACATCTTGCCCGGGATCCCGGAGATCTTTCGTGCCAAGCTCGAAGGTCTCAAGCCGCGCTTCTACGCCGACCCGTTCTGTCTGAAGGTGGTCTACACGCGCATCGGGGAGGGCACGCTCGCGGAGCATCTGAACGACACGCTCCGGCAGTTTCCCGATCTGCTGCTCGGCTCGTATCCGAAGATCAACCATCCCGATTACATGGTGAAGGTGACCCTGGAGTCGAAGGACGCGGACTACGTCGGTCGCGCTTTCGCGCATTTGCTGGCGGTGCTGCCCGAGGGCAGCGTGGTGCGGACGGAAGAATGAGGAGGAGCTACACATGAGACGGACGGCAGGTAGTAAGCGAATACGGGGCCTGGTGGCGGTGGCGATGCTTGCGGCGATGTTGACGTCGAGCGTGCGGCCCGTACTCGCGGAGGACGACGAGAATCGCTTTGCGAGCGATTTCGGTTTCGGGGTGGCGGCGTTCTTCACCAACCTGATCTACATGCCGACGAAGTTCGTGTATGCGACCCTCGGCGGCATCACCGGCGGCTTCGCCTACGTCCTCACGGGCTTCAAATACGAGGTCGCGCGCACGATCTGGGTGCCTTCGACGGGCGGCGACTACGTCGTGACCCCGTCGATGCTGAGAGGCGATGATCCCATCATCTTCAGCGGTACGACCGAGCCGAAGCACGAACGATTCCGGCGTCACGAGGAAGATCTCGGCGCACCGAGCAGCGAATCCACGCCCCGTGGTCCGGTCAAGTATTGATCCGAGCGCGAACCGCTTGTCGCCGGAATCCCTTTCTGCCAGTACGACGCTCCGAAAGGGAGGGTTGACGATGAAGACATGGCTGGTAGCCGCGAGCGTGCTCGCCGTCCTCGTGGCCGGCTGCTCACCGAAGCTCGAAGAAGGCGAAGTTCTGGAGAAGAAAGGAGATACCTTCACGATTCGCCTCGAAAAGAAGGTCGATGAGCCGATCGACAAGGTGTGGGCTGCCTTCCAGCGCCCCGAGGACATCGAGAAGTACTCCGAGCAGTACCAGCAGTCGAAGCTCGTCAAGTCGGAGGGCAACACCAAGGTCGTCGACTACCGCGTCTCGGCTCTCGGACAGGTGAATGCCTTCACCATGGAGCTGGTCTCGAATCCGGAGCAGAAGCGCATCGATCTGAAGACGATCGAGAGCACGCTCGTCGACATCGACGGTTCATATGAGATCAAGCCGGCGCCGGACGGGAAAGGCACCCTCGTGATCTACAGGGCGACGCAGAAGGACAAGGCCAACATTCCGGTCCCGGTGAGCGTGCAGAAGACGGCGATCAAGGACTCCTTCGATAACTTGATCGCCGGTATGAAGAAGGGCATCCAAGCGCAGGGCGGCACCTCGTAAGCTCGCGCCGCGGTGACCTCTGGCGCGAGAGGGTGGCGGTGCCGCCAGGCAACATTTCTCGGAGCCGCGACGGAGCCGGGGCGCTTCCCGGTCCCGTCGCTCCCCGAGATCGCTTTCGCCGGCCGCTCCAACGTCGGCAAGTCGTCGGCGATCAATAGACTGGTCGGCCGGCGCGGGTTGGCCCGCACGAGCTCGACGCCCGGCCGCACTCAGCAGCTGAACTTCTTC
The DNA here is from genome assembly GCA_002050235.1 of Polyangiaceae bacterium UTPRO1. Taxonomy (GTDB): domain Bacteria; phylum Desulfobacterota; class Binatia; order UTPRO1; family UTPRO1; genus UTPRO1. Next base: position 129,721 of record MWST01000033.1, read on the forward strand.
GCCATCGACGACCGTCTCGTGCTCGTCGACCTCCCCGGCTACGGCTATGCCAAGGTCTCGAAGGCGGCGCGTGATGCCTGGCGACCGCTGGTCGAGAGTTATCTCGGAACCCGCGGAACGCTCGCCGGCGTCGTGCTGATCGTCGACGTTCGCCGCGGGCTCGAAGAGGAGGAGCACCAACTGCTCGATTTTCTAGCCGTGCTGTCCGTGCCGGTGCTGGTGCTGGCCACCAAGATCGACAAGCTGAACCTCGGCGAGCGGACGAAGGCGTTGCGGACTCTTGCCGCAGCGGCAATTCCGGTGGTGCCGTTTTCGGCCGTGAGCGGTATAGGCGTCGCCGACGTCTGGAAGACGGTTGCCGAGTGGGCCCGCCTGCGGTCTCTGCGTCCGGCGCGGCAGCGGGGTTGAGGTCGTGCCGGCGGTCGCCGTCGTCATCCCGGTGCGCGACCGAGTCGGGATGATCACCGAGGCCGTGCGCTCGGTCATCGCGCAGACCTGGCGCGATCATGCGCTCGTCGTCGTCGACGATGGTTCGACGGACGGGTCGGCCGAGGCGGCGACGGCGGCGCTGCGCGGCGCGCCTGCGGGCTCGAAGGTGCTGCGCTGCGACCACGGCGGCGTCGCCGCCGCCCGGAATGCGGGCGCGGCGGCGGTCGACAGCGCCTGGATCGCGTTCCTGGACTCCGACGATCTCTGGGAGTCCGGAAAGCTAGCGGCGCAGATGGCGTGGTGCACCGCGCATCCGGCACACCGCATCACTCAGACCGGGGAGCGTTGGCTCGACCATGGGCGGCACCGCAATCCGCGTGCGTGGCACCGCAAGGAGGAGCAGCTCTTCCCGCGCTGCCTCGAGCGGTGTCTGGTGAGCCCCTCTGCGGTCGCGATCCGCCGCGACCTCTGGGAGGAACTGGGCGGCTTCGATACGAGCTTTCCGGTGTGCGAGGACTACGAGCTCTGGCTGCGGGTGGCGCTGCGCGAGCCGGTCGGCCTCGTCGATGCGCCGCTCGTGGTCAAGCGCGGCGGCCACGCCGGCCAGCTGTCGCGCTCGACCTGGGGGCTCGACCGCTGGCGCGTTGCGGCGCTCGTGAAGTTGCTGGTCTCGACTCCGCTCGCAGCTCCCGAGCGCGCTGCAGTCGTCGACGCCGTGCGCAGGAAGTGCGCCGTGCTCGCGGGCGGCGCGGCCCGGCGCGGCCGCGACGCCGAGGCCGCCCGCTACCGCCTGCTGGCGGCGACGGCCGAGGCGTGGTCAAAGCGGCGCTATGACGCGTGACGAGCTCCTGGCGGCGCGCACGGCGGCGTGGGCTGATGGCGAGCGCGCCGCGCTCGCTGCGATCGTTGCCGCACTCCGCCCGAGCGCGCACCATCTCGGCGATGCGCTCGACTGGATCGAGGACATCGCCGCGCGCGACGGCGTGCAGGCGGCGAGTATCCTCGATCGGGCCGAGCTGCGCGCTGCCCTCGCAGCTTCGGGATCGGCGCCCGATCGCTGGAAGCGCTGGAAGGATGCGCTGCGCCGCCTCCGCTACCCGCGGCTCGCCGCGCGCGAGCGGGAGTTCGCCGCTGCGGTGCGGGCGCTCGGCCTGGGCCGCAACGTGGCGATCGCAGCGCCGCCGGCGTTCGAGGGCGGCGGGCTGACGATCACGATCCGGGCGAAGACCCAGGACGAGCTAGGGACGACGCTCGATCGCTTTGCTGCTGCGCACGCCGCGGGCGCATTGGCGCGACTCTTTGCTCTCCTCGACTGAGGCGGAAGCAAGCCGGCGAGAGCGCCGGGGTGCGGGCTATCCGGGTGCCGCTAGGCGCCACGGCAGCAGCCCTGCAGCACCGCTGGCGAGGCCGTAGACCGAGGCGAGGCGACCGGACGCCGCCCCGCTACGGGGACGCGCCGCTTGCCGGTTACGGCGTCGGCAGGGCCGGGAGGCAGACGACGTCCTCCTTGCCGAGATCGAGGATGCCGGTATCGAGGTCGTTGGCGACGTGGCGGCCGGGGAGCTTCGTGAACTTGGTCTGCGCGGCGCAGAAGGCGGTCCTCTTGTCGCCGCCGCAGTCTGCTTCCTTCTTGCATCCGCCGCCGGCATTCCGTGGCGCTACGGCGGTGCAGCGGCCTTTGGCGGGCGCCACCTGGAAGCAGAGGAGGTGCTCGGAGTGCTTCGCTCCGGCGCCGTCGGCGCCGCTCGGAACGCACAGACGCGCGAGCTTCTTCACCGTGACCTGCCGCGGCGGGTCGGAGAACGGTCCGGCAACGCTCAGCTCGAGACCCTTGGCGAGCTTCGCCTGGCCTTTGGCGAGCTTCGCCGGGTAGCACGAGAAGCGATCGAGGTCGTTGGGGGTCACGGTCGGTGGCGCCGTCCCGTCCTCGGCGGTGGGGAGAGCCAATTGGGTCGGCTTCTTCACGTCGACTGCGAACGTGCCCAGCTGGGTCGTGAAGCTGAGGCCGGAGCGCGGCGCCGGCTTCGGTTGCTGCTTCCGGATCCCTATCGCATAGGCTTCGAGAGCGGTTGCGGGATCCAGAGGGGCGTTCATGGTGGTGGCGACTGGCGTGCAGAGGAGCTGCGGCTTCTTCAAGTCGACGACCAGATCGGCAAAGCCGTGGGTGAAGCGCACTCCGGGCAGCGGCGCGAACTTGGTGCCCGGCGCCGGCTTCGCCTGGTAGCAGCGGAAGGCATCGAGCGTGCTGCTGCAGAAGCCGACCGAGTAGCCGATCGTCTTGGTCGCCGTGTTGCCGCTCGCGTCCCAGGCGCGGAGGACGAGAGTATGGGTCCCGCTAGTAGTCGTGTCGAGGGAATCTCCGCTCGTGATGTCGCCGCCGCATTCCTCGACGCCGACGCCGTCGCCGTCGTCGCAGGAGAAGGTCGCCGTGAGCGGTGCGCCCTGACAGGCGGCTCCGCCCGGAGGCGGAGAGGTCACCGTGATCGTCGGTGCCGCCGTGTCGCCGAGCGGCGGCGGGACCAGGGTTACGATCTCGCCGACGTCGTGGGGGTAGGCGAGCGGTGCGGAGAAGATCAGCGATCCGAGGGCGGCGATGCGCCGGACCTCCGCAGTGTCGCCGTCGGGGTTGATGGCGGCGTAGCTGCCGACGGTGAACCCCTGGTTCGAAGTGACCGGAAGCGTCGTGTCGCCTGGCGCTGTCGCTGCCGACACGGTCGTCGCCACCGGGGGCGATCCGGGATCGTAGCGGATGTCGCGGCGCGCCTCCGGGGATTTGACGGGCCCGCTCGGCACGTTGCCGTAGGCGCGAGCTTTGGCCGTCACCATGTCGTACCGGGTGTCGTAGGCGAAGGTGACGGTGAAGGTGGTGCTTTCTCCGGGCTCGAGCGTAACGCCGTCGGGCGTGATCTCGATCTCGCCCTCGTGCTCCACTTCGTTCAGGAGGAAGACGTCCTTGATCTGCTCGCCGCCTACGTTCTTCACCAGCGCGGTCAGCGTCACGACCCCGTTTTCGTCGATGCCGGCGAGAACGAAGGACACGATCTGGAGCGGGCCCTCGACGCCCCCTTCGGGAGGACCGAAAGTGTATCTAACGTTGGTAAATGCGATGCGCTCCCACCTGTCGTCGATCTTCACGTTTGCGTGGTCGGAGGTGATCGGCGGATCGTCGAGGGCGAAGTCGTGGACGATCGCGGCCTCATGGTAAACGGCGTCCGGAAACCTCAAGGTCCACTCCCATGCGACCGCGTCGGGGCCCGATGCCGAAGCGTCGAACTTGAATTTCTTCCTGCCGAGCCGGGTTGCTTCGGCAATCGGGATGAGTGGCGGCGGCGGGTCGGTGCGAAAGGCGGTGTAGGCAGCGCCGCCGCCGGCGGTGCAGTTGGTCGTTGCCAGGTCGGTGCCGCAACTCGGGAAGACCGGGTTTCCGTCCTTGAGGCCTATGATGTTGAGCGTGTAGTCGAAACCGACCCGATAGATTGCCGCCTTCCGGACACGGGAGCCTTGGCGGTAGGGGCCCCAGACGACGCGGTAGGTGCAGGTCGGCGTGCCCAGCGGACAGTCGCCGACACGGTAGAGGACGGCCTTATAGTTCGGCGACCCGTTCGGGACCTGACTGCCGTCGCAGGACGAGCGGAAGCCGGATTCGCCGTCCTTCAGGCAGTTGATGCCGCCCGGCGTCGAGCCGCCATCGGACATCCGTTCGGGCCACAGGTTGCGGAGCTGCCAGTAGTAGATCGTTCCGTCCGGCTGCGGTTCGCTCCCGGGCCCGGGCAGGGTCAAGGTGAAGGTCACGAACTGCGGCTCGCCGCCGCGGTCGGCGTCGAGCCGAAAGTCCACGGAGCGGGTGCTGATCTCGAGATGGATATCGGCCGCACTGGGTCCGACCAAACCTTGCGGCGCAAGCTTCAAGGTAACCCGCGCCCCTTCACAGACGGCGTTGTCGTACGCCGGCAGGCCGGGTTCAGTGCACGCCGGAAGCGGCAAGCTCGGTAGGTCGTCGGCGTGCGACACGGCTCCGCAGAGGAAGGTGAGTGCGGCGGTGACGATCCGGAGGAGGGCGGTGTCGGAGCGGCGGTGCATGATCGGAGCGACGCCAACCTGTAACAGGGATCGCAACGCAGAGTCCAGAATCTTCCGCGCCCGGCGGAGTGCGCAGGTGCGTGCAGCGGGTACGGAATCCGGCGTTCCGGCGCGGCGCCGTGCGTCCGCCCATGGTACGGCGGAACCTCGTCGCCGTAGCGGCTCCTGCGGACGCGTGGTACGAACCGCGCGTGTTCACGCCGGACGCCGTCCTGGTCGAGCGCGGCGCCGAGGAGGCGCCGATGACGCGGCGTTGCCGCGCCCGGCTCCCCGGCGTGCCGTTCACCGTCGTCGCGGATCGGCGCGCCGCCCGCGGGCGCGTCGGCGACGATTTCGCGGCGGCGAAGCGCCAGCTCGTCCTCGCCGTGCATCGTGGCAGCTTCCTCGGCTACTGCCCTGCCGGCACGCGCGGCCTCAGGTGCTGCAATTATCTGATGATGAGCTTCGCTACGAACTGCCCGATGGACTGCGGCTACTGTTTTCTCCAGGAGTACCTGGCCGAGAATCCGCCGCTCACGGCCTACGTCAATCCCGAGGCGGCCCTCGCCGAGCTCGCCGCAGTGCTCGACAGGCACACCGGCCGCCGCTTCCGCATCGGCACCGGCGAGCTGGCCGATAGCCTGGCGCTCGATCCGCTCACCGACTTGAGCGCCGACCTCGTGCCGTTCTTCGCGGCCCGTCCGAACGCGCTCCTCGAGCTCAAGACCAAGACCGACGCCGTAGACGGCCTCCTCGCGCTCGATCCGAAGGATCGTGTCGTCGTTTCGTGGTCGCTGGCGCCGGCGGCTGTCGTCGCTATCGCCGAGGCGGGGACGGCGACGGTTGCCGCCCGGCTCGCGGCAGCCCGCCGCGTGGTTGCAGCCGGGTACAAGGTCGGCATCCATTTCGATCCGATGATCGAGCACGCCGGCTGGGAGGAGGGCTATCGCGACCTCGTCGCTGCCGTCGCCGCGGCGCTGCCGCCGGCGAGGGTCGCGTGGGTGAGCATGGGCGCCCTCCGGTTCTCGTCCGGGCTGCGGGCGGTAGTGCGCCGGCGCTTTCCCGGATCGCGGCTCCTTGCCGGTGAGCAGGTGCCGGGCCCCGACGGCAAATGGCGCGACTTCCGGCCGCTCCGCGTCGACATGTACCGGCGCATTCGCAGCTTCGTGGAGGCGGCGCTGCCGGACGTACCGCTCTATATCTGCATGGAGACGCCGGAGGTCTGGGAACGTGTTTTCGACGTGCCGCCGCCCGGCGAACAGGCGCTCGGGGCGCGCCTCGCGGCCCGCTAGCGAGCCCGTCCGATGGCAGCGTCCGAGCTCGGCATCGGCATCTTCGACTCCGGCGTCGGCGGCCTCACCGTCGTGCAGCAGTTGATGGCGGCGCTGCCGCACGAACATCTCGTCTATCTCGGCGATACGGCGCGCACCCCGTACGGCACCAAGTCGGCGGCCGTGGTGACGCGCTATACGCTCGAGAACGCGCAGTTTCTGCTCGACCAGGGCGTCAAGCTCCTGGTCGTGGCCTGCAACACCATGTCGGCGGTGGCGCTCGAGGCGCTGCGCCGGTCGACGGACGTCCCGGTCGTCGGCGTCATCGAGCCGGGGGCTCGGGCGGCGGTCGCTGCGACCCGCAATCGCAAGGTCGGGGTGATCGGCACCGAGGGCACGATCGCGAGCGGCAGCTACACGCGGGCGCTGCGCGCCCTCGATCCGGGCCTCGAGATCTACACCCGCGCCTGTCCGCTCTTCGTCGCCCTCGCCGAAGAAGGATGGGTCGACAACGCCATCGCCGAGCAGGCGGCGGCGATGTACCTGGCGAGTCTGCGCCAGAGCCGCATCGATGCTCTCGTGCTCGGCTGCACGCACTATCCGCTGCTGGCGCGGACGATCGCCGCCTATCTCGGACCCGGGGTGCAGCTCGTCGACTCGGCGACCGAGACCGCGCGCGAGGTCGCTGCGATCCTGGCGGTGCGCGGGCTCGCGGCGCCGCCGGGGCCGGGCTCGACGTCTTTCTTCGTCACCGACGTCCCCGAGCGCTTCATTCGCATCGGCAGCCGCTTCCTCGGGAGCGCCGTCGACAGCGCCGTGCGGATCGAGCGTTGAGGCGGCTTACTGCACTCACGCGCCGCCGGGGAGGGGCGCGTCGACGTCGGACGGGCACGTGCCGTCGTCGGTCGCTTCGTCGTCCTCGGCGGTGAGCGTGTCGGTTAGCGCCGCGACGTCGTCGGCGAGCGAGCGCACGTCCGCGGCGATCGCGGTCACTTCGCGCGTTAGCGCCGCGACGTCGTCGGCGAGCGCGCGCATGTGCGCATTCAGCGACACGACGGCGATCGCGACGATGATCGCGCTCGCGAGCATGCCGAGCACGAGCACCAGGGCCCGCGTCATGCCTTCTCCGCGAGCGCCGCGCGGACGAGCGGCGACGGGGTCGCGACCGAGGTGAGCCAGAGCTGGTGCACTGCGCGCGTGGCGCCGACGTGCAGGAGGCGGCGCGCGCCGGGACGGTCGGGGAAGTGGGTGCTGCTGACCTCGACCAGGATCACGTAGTCGAACTCGAGACCTTTCACCTGCTCGATCTCCGTTACCTCGACGCCGGGTGCGAAGGTGAAGTCCTGGTACACGACCTGGCGGGCGCGCGGCACTTCGCTGTCGACGAGGCCCTGGGCGTAGAGAGCGCTGAGCTCGCGCGAGGGCGTGAGCACCGCGACGGCGGCGTTGCGCTCGCGCGCCGCCAGCTCCTGTAGGGCCGCGGCGAGGAACGCGACGCACGCTCCGTGGTCGGCGAAGCGGAAGAGCTCGACCGGCGGCCCCTCACGTACGGTGCGGAGCGGAGCGTCGTCTTCACGCAGCGGTCCGAGGACGCCGGCCGCGAACGATGCGACCTGCCGCGAGCAGCGATAGCTGACCTCGAGCGTATTGACCTCGGCGCCGCGCAGCCCGAGTTGCGCGAAGAAAGCGGCCCATGAAGTGAAGCCAGAGTGTTCGAGGAGGTGCTGCTGCGTATCGCCGGCGAGCGTGATGCTCCGGTGCCGGTCGAGGCAACCGAGGAGGATCTGGATCTCGAGCGGCGAGAAGTCTTGCACTTCGTCGACGGCGATGTGGCGATAGCGCAGCAGCGGACCGCCTCGGTCGGGCAGCGCGCCGATGCGGAGCTGCCAGGCGCGCAAGAGGAGCGCGTCGTCCTCGGCGTCGAGCGCGGCCTCGGCGGTGTGGTCGCCGCCGAGCCGTGCCGCGAGCTTCTCGTGCTCCCGCTGCAACCAGTCGAGCGCGCGCCCGAGCTCCTCGGCGCCGAACGCGGCGGGAGCGCTGGCCGCGAGGACGGCGCGGATGCGGGGGGCGTAGGTGAGGGCGCTCGTCCAGTCGTCGATCACTTGCGCAACGGTCGCCGGGCCGGGGGTCGCGGCGATATGGCTCGCGAGCACCTCCAGCATCGCCGGATGCAGCTTCAGGCGTTGCACGACGGCCGGGGTATCCTCGCGCTCATCGGGCGGCAGCGTCGGTAGCAGGCGGCGGCGGATCCGTCGCGCCCACTCGCGGAAGGTGCGCACCTGCACCCGATGGACGCCGAGCGCCGGCAGCACGTGGCTCACGTAATTGCGTAGCGCCGGGGAGAACACGACGACGAGGGTGCGGTCGGAATCGATCAGCGGGTCGTCGTAGGCGAGGTAGGCGATGCGATGCAGCGCCACGGTGGTCTTGCCCGAGCCGGCGGCGCCGCGGACGACGACGAAGCCGGACGTCGGACGCGTGATGAGCGCGAATTGCTCGGGATCGATGAGCCCGGCGATGTCCGGCAGGTGCTTGTCGGCACGCATCGGCCCCTGGCGCGGGTCGCCGAGCCGCCGCGCCGTCCCCTCGCCGACGGCATGGGCGCGAAGCGCGGCGCCTTCGCCGCCCGCGAGGCGCGCTGTCTCCGGCGCTATGCGGCGCCAGCCGTCGCCGGCGTCGGGGTCGCGCTGGAAGATGCCCTCGGGCGCGTCGATACGCTGCAGACGGCGGTCGCGGATGACGACCGTGCGGCGCACTCGAACTTCTCCGCAGCGCTCGCGGCCGGCGATCTCCTCGTCGAAGAAGTCGCCCTGGCGGTAGCGGTAGAAGAGCCTAGATACCGGCGCGTGGCGCCAGTCGACGATCGCGATACCGCCGCCGAGGTGCGTGCCCTTGCCGAGCAGGACATCCTGCTCGCCGCTTTCCTCGCGCAGGCGTAGGTGGCCGAAGTACGGCGAGTCGATGCTCACCCGCGGCTGGGCCCGCGAGGTCCGTAGTTGTTCGAGCAGCGCCGAGTGGCGGTGCCACTGTTCCAGGAGCGCTGGCTGGTCCTCCAGCTTGGTGCGATCGTTGAGCGCCTCCCGCAGCCGATCGAGCTCCTGCACCAGGGAGCGCTCGGGCGCCGTCGCCGTCGCGGCCCCTGCCGTCGCCGCGAGCACCTGGACGACGCGCTCCAAGAGCTCCAGCTCCTCGGCGACGATCGCGTGCGGCCCGGCGGACATGGAGGATCAGGTCTAGCAGGACGGGTCGCCGGGAAGGAACCCGGGCGGTGGACGCATCCGTCGCGCCGTGCAGCCGTCCGGGTACAACCCCTCGCCCCTTTCCCCCGGTCGCGGGGCCCTCTGCGTGCGCGCGGCGTGGACCTGATGCGCGATGCCGGCTAGGGTGCGGCGCCATGATCGAGTATCGCAAGGAAGGCAACGTCGCCGTCGTTACCATCGATCGCCCCGACGCCAGGAACGCCGTCAACACCGACGTCGCGCGCGGCCTCGAAGACGCCATCGACAAGATCGAAGCCGACGACGAGGTGTGGGTCGGCATCCTGACCGGCGCCAAGACGGAAAAGGGTTACATCTTTTGTGCCGGCGCCGATCTCAAGCAGATGAGTGTCGATCCGGGCGGCATGATGACCCGGCGCGGCGGCTTCGCCGGCTTCGTGCAGCGCCAGCGGACGAAGCCCGTCATCGCTGCGGTCGACGGCCCGGCGCTCGCCGGCGGCACCGAGATCGTGCTCGCGTGCGATCTCGTGGTGGCGTCGCGGACGGCGGTCTTCGGCGTCCCCGAAGTGAAGCGGAGCTTGATTGCCGCCGGCGGCGCCCTCTTCCGTCTGCCGCGCAAGCTGCCGCGCAACGTGGCGATGGAGCTCGTCCTCACCGGCCGTCTCGATTTCCCGGCCGAGCGCGCCCACCATTTCGGGCTCGTGAACGTGCTCTGCGACGAAGGGCAGGCGCTAGCCGCGGCCAAGAAGCTCGCGGCAGAGATCGTGGTCAATGCGCCGCTCGCCGTCCGCGAGAGCCGTCGCGTGCTTCTCGAATCTGCCGACCAACCGGACGAAGTCGGGTGGCGGTTGTCGGCCGACGGCATGGCCAAGATGTTCGCCACCGAGGATTTCAACGAGGGCCTGCAGGCGTTCGTGCAGAAGCGGGCGCCGCGATGGACGGGCAAGTGATGCCGGCGCGGGCCGGGGCGTGAGTCGCAGGCGATGCCGGCGCCCGTGACCTTCGACCTCGCCGGCGAAGTGGCGCTCGTGACCGGAGCGACGAGCGGCTTCGGCCGCCACTTCGCGGACGTGCTGAGCGCCGCCGGCGCCAGCGTCGTTCTCACCGGCCGGCGCGTCGATCGGCTCGAGGCGCTGCGGCGGCAGCTCGTGGACGCCGGGCGCGCCGCGCACGCGGTGGCGCTCGACGTGACCAGCATGGCGTCGATGCGTGCCTGCGTCAGCGAGGCGGAACGAGCCGCGGGCGCGATCACCGTGCTCGTGAACAACGCCGGCATCAGCGGCCAGGGGCCGGCGCGCGAGCTCCGCGAGGCCGACTGGGACGCCGTCATGGACACCAACGTGAAGGGCGTCTTCTTCATGGCGCAACTCGTCGGCTCGCGCATGATCGCGGCCGGCGTGCGCGGCCGCATCGTCAACGTCGCCTCGATCGGCGCCGAGCGGGTGCTGCCGGGCCTGGTGGCGTACTGCGCGTCGAAGGCGGCGGTGGCGATGCTGACCAAGGGACTGGCGCGCGAGTGGGCGCGCTACGGCATCGCCGTGAACGCGCTCTGCCCCGGTTACGTGAAGACCGAGATCAACGCCGCGTGGTTCGAGAGCGAGGGCGGCAAGCGGCAGATCGCGGGCTTCCCGCGCCGCCGGCTCGCTCCCGAGACGAGCCTCGACGCGCCGCTGCTGATGCTGTGCTCGCGCCACGCCGAGTTCGTGACCGGATCGCTGGTCACGATCGACGACGGGCAGCGGCTCGGTTGAACGCGGCTATCGGTGCGCGTCGCCGCGGCGTCGTCGGCGCCGCGGCGACGGGACCTGGTTACGGCGCTCGCCGGTGATGGTGCGGAGCGGTTGGTCGCTAACCATGGTCGTCGCTGCGAGGCTCTACGACTGCTGGAAGGGCCGGGCGGCGCGGTCTATCGCCGCCTCGAAGACCGCCGCGAGCAGGGCGCCGACGAGAGCGCAGGCCATGTCCTTCTGGACGTCCCAGGGGTCACCCTGCGTACCGAGAAAGGCGGTGCCGGCGGCGGGGTCGACGATCCGGGCTACTAGCCATTCGCCGATCTCGTAGAGCGCGCTCCAGAACACGATGCCGGCGACGCTGCAGTAGAGCCTGCCGATCCGCACCGGCCGGCGATGCCGGTCGCGTCCGCAGCCGAGCTCGTACGCCGGGCGCAGCATCAGGAAGCCGAACGCGAAGTGCACGAAGCGGTCGTAGTGATTGCGGCCGAGCCCGAAGGCGTCGCGCAGCCAGGCGCCGAGCGGCACCTCGGAGTACGTGTAGTGGCTGCCGATCGTGTGCAGGATGGCGAAGAGAGTGCCCTGCGCGTAGGCGCGATCGCTGAAGCGGCAGCGTCGCCAGCTCCAGACTACGAACGGTACGGCGAGGAAGGTCGGCAGGTTCTCGAGCAGCCAGTCGGCGCGGAAGCGCGGCGCCATCGCGAGCGCGCTCCAGACGACCAGGAAGACCGCGAGACAAAGCGCCGGCACGAGGTTGCGATGCCGGGCGGCCGGCGCCCGCCGTGGCGTCACGCCGGGCGGAGCTCCAGGCAGCCGATCTCGCGGGGCGTGAAGAGCCGGATCGGTTGGCCGGTGAACCCGAGCCCGTTGCTGACGACGAGCGTCGCGGATCCGGCGCCGAACGTGCCGCGGTCGTAGCGCGTGATGATCTCGGCGAAGTTGCGGACGCGCCGCCCGGAAGGCGTCGGGATGCCGATCTGGCCCCCGTGAGTGTGCCCCGCGAGGACGAGGTGCGCACCGCAGGCGGCGGCCTGCTCGAAGCAATCGGGGCGATGGGTCAGCACTACGAGAGGCCGCCCTGCGGGCAGGTCGGCGGTGAGGCCGGGGAGGGCGGGGTGCGCGAGCACGCCGCGCGCCCAGTCGCGGCCGAGGTCGTCGAGGCCGACCAGCGTCAGCCGTTCGCCGTTGCGCTCGATGTCGAGGCGGGCGTTCCTGAGGATGGTGAACGCTGTGTGGTCACGAAGCTCCGCGGTGACGGCGTCGGCGCCCGCGGCGACGTCATGGTTGCCGAGGGTCACGACCACGCCGTGCCGGGCCCGCAGGCCCGCCAGGACCGGAAAGAACGCCGCGCAGGTGGCGGCGTGATCGACGAGGTCGCCGGTGATGCAGATGAGGTCGGGATCGAGGGCGTTGACGCGAGCCACGTGCCCCGCGAGCTCTGCCCGTCCGAGATAGGCGCCCAGGTGCAGATCGCTCAGGTGGACGATGCGGAAGCCGGCGAAGGCTGCGGGGAGCGCCGGGATCGGAATCGTCGTCCGGGTCGTGACCAGTGCGCGGCGGCCGGAGGTGTAACCGAAGAGAAAGAGGCCGCCGACCCCGACGAGGGTCGCGTCGAGTACGGCGTCGAAGCCCGGCCGCCACTGCACCGGATCGACCGGCGCGACGAAGGCTGCGAGCGCCAGTCCGGAGGGTGCGGCCGCACGCAGCGCCGCCCACGCGAGCTCGGCGGCGACGATCACCAGGGCCGCGAACACGGAGGTGAACGCGAACGCCGTGTAGGCTGCGAGAAGCGGTCCGGGCGGTCGCCCGCCCAGCCGCCGCATCAGGAACAGGTTGACGCCGTAGATGGCGAGGACGGCGCCGACGTGGTGCGCGGCGGCGAGCGCGACGCCCGAGCGCGCGAGGGTACGCGCAATCACGAGCCATTCGCCGACCGTGATGGCTGCGATGAGTAGTCGGAAGAAGACGCGAAAGAAACTGCGCCGCAGCCGTTCGGCGAGGTCCGTCGCCGTTGTCGCAGGTCGGACTCCGGAGATGCCGCTCGCCATGCGCTCGGCGTATCACAGGTCCGGCTCCGCTGCCGCCGTCCGTTGCGGTCGTCACGGCGCCAGGTGAAACGCTCGCGGCCGCCCCCGCCTTTGCGACCCTGCCACGACTGGGTTATGAGTCTCGGTTCATGCTGAAGACCCTCGTCCGGAAGATCGTCGGGACGCGGAACGAGCGCGAGATCAAGCGCATGCAGCCGGTCGTGGCCGAGATCAACGAGCTCGGACGCGGGCTCGGTGCGCTCAGCGACGAGGAACTGCGCCGCAAGACCGTCGAATTCCGCGAGCGCCTCGACAACGGCCAGGATCTCGACGACCTCCTTCCCGAAGCTTTCGCCGTCGTTCGCGAGGCCTCGGGCCGCGTCCTCGGTATGCGCCATTTCGACGTCCAGATGATGGGCGGCATGGTCCTGCACAGCGGCAAGATCGCGGAGATGAAGACCGGCGAAGGCAAGACGCTGGTCGCGACGCTTCCGGTGTACCTGAACGCGCTCGAGGGGAAAGGCGTCCACGTCGTCACCGTCAACGACTACCTCGCCCGCCGCGACGCCGAGTGGATGGGTCGGCTCTATAGGTTTCTCGGCCTCTCGGTCGGGGTCATCCTCCACGGCCTCGACGACCGGCAGCGACAGGAAGCGTACAACGCCGACGTCACCTACGGACAGAACAACGAGTTCGGCTTCGACTACCTGCGCGACAACATGAAGTTCGCACTCGAGGACTACGTCCACCGCACGTTCCCGAAGGAGGTCCAGGACGCCAAAGGCAAGACGATACAGAAACTCTTCAACTACGCGATCGTCGACGAGGTCGACTCGATCCTGATCGACGAAGCGCGGACACCGCTCATCATCAGCGGCCCCGCCGAGGAGTCGACCGAGAAATACTACGTCATCGACCGCGTCATCCCGCGCCTCCAGAAGGAGGCCGACTTCACCGTCGACGAGAAGACGCGCAACGCCATCCTCACCGAGGAAGGCATTGCCAAGGTCGAGAAGGCGCTCGGTGTCGCCAACCTCTACGACCCGGGCGAGATCGACACGCTCCACCACGTGAACCAGGCGCTCCGCGCCCACGCCATCTACAAGCGCGACGTCGACTACGTCGTCAAGGACGGCGAGGTGATGATCGTCGACGAGTTCACCGGCCGCCTGATGCCGGGGCGGCGCTGGAGCGACGGCCTCCACCAGGCGGTCGAGGCCAAGGAGAACGTGCGGATCGAGCGCGAGAACCAGACCCTCGCGACGATCACGTTCCAGAACTACTTCCGCATGTACGACAAGCTCGCCGGCATGACCGGCACCGCGGACACGGAAGCGACGGAGTTCCACCAGATCTACGACCTCGAAGTGCTGGTGGTGCCGACGCACCGGCCGATGATCCGCAGCGACCTCACCGACGTCGTCTACAAGACCGAGCGCGAGAAGTTCGACGCCGTCATCGAGGACATCCGCGAGCGCCACGACCGGGGCCAGCCGATCCTCGTCGGCACGATCTCGATCGAAAAGTCCGAGCACGTGTCGAGCCTGCTCAAGAAGGCCGGCATCAAGCACCACGTGCTGAACGCCAAGCAGCACGAACGCGAGGCCGAGTTCGTGGCTCAGGCGGGGCGGCTCGGCGCGCTCACCATCTCCACCAACATGGCCGGTCGCGGCACCGACATCGTGCTCGGCGGCAACGCCGAGTTCATGGCGGCGCACGAGTCGGGCACACGCGAGCCGGAGGACCCGGCTTTCCAGGCGGCGCTCGAGAAGTACAAGGCGCAGTGCGCGGCCGAGCGCGAGCAGGTCCTCGCTGCCGGCGGTCTCCACATCCTCGGCACCGAGCGCCACGAGAGCCGGCGCATCGACAATCAGCTGCGCGGACGTTCGGGCCGCCAAGGCGATCCCGGGAGCTCGCGTTTCTTCCTCTCGTTGGAGGACGATCTGCTGCGCATCTTCGGAGCCGAGCGCGTACAGAAGATCATGGAGCGCCTCGGCATGGAGGAGGGCGAGCCGATCGAGCACCGCTGGATCAACGCGGCGATCGAGAACGCCCAGAAGAAGGTCGAGGCGCACAACTTCGATATCCGCAAGCACCTGCTCGAGTACGACGACGTCATGAACAAGCAGCGCGAGGTCATCTACGCGCGCCGGCGCGAGGTACTCTCGGCCGCCAGCCTCAAGGACGAGGTGCTCGATACCGCCGAGGAGCTCGCCGACGGCCTCGTCGCGACACAGCTCGCCAAGGACGAATCTCCCGAAGAATGGGACTGGAAGGCGCTCGATGACGTCCTCTTCCGGCAGTTCAGCCTGCGCCTGAACCTCTCGGAGCGGGAGCGTGAAGGCCTCTCGACCGAGGACGCGCAGCAGCTGGTGGTCGACCGCGTGCGGGCCCTCTACGAGGAGAAGGAGCGGACGTTCACGGAGCCGGTGATGCGCCACCTCGAAAAGGTCATCATGCTCCAGGCGATCGACACGCTCTGGAAGGATCACCTCCTCGCCATGGATCACCTGAAGGAGGGCATCGGGCTGCGCGGCTACGGGCAGAAGAACCCCCTCCAGGAGTACCAGAAGGAGGGCTTCGACATGTTCCAGGACCTGATGAACCGGCTCGACGCCGACATCGTCGAGAAGCTCTTCACGGTCCAGCTCGCACGCGAGGAAGACGTCGAACGCATGGAGCAGCGGCAGCAGCAGCGCCAGGCGAAGATGGCGATGACCCACGGCGGCGAGCCGGCGGCGGCTCGCCCCGAAGTCATAAAACGCGATGCGCCGAAGGTCGGCCGCAACGATCCCTGCGTCTGCGGGAGCGGGAAGAAATACAAGAAATGCTGCGGCGCCGCACATTGATCGCCGGGGACTCCTCGCGCCGGTGAAGCTCCCGATCCGCGAAACGCCGATCGCCGTTCCCGGATTCCTGTTCGCCGGCGTGGCGTGCGGAATCAAGGCGTCGGGGAAGTCCGACCTGGCGCTGATCGTCTCCGACGTTCCGGCGGTGGCCGCCGGGGTCGTGACGCGGAACCGGGTGAAGGCGGCTCCGGTGCGGATCGTCATGGAGCGACTGGCGCACGCCCGGGCGCAGGCCGTCGTCGTCAACAGCGGCAACGCCAACGCTTGCACGGGCGCGGCGGGTATGAAGGCGGCGCGCGACGCTTGCAGCCAGGTGGCCGCCGGACTCGGCATCGCCGCCGACACGGTGCTGCCGTGCTCGACGGGGAAGATCGGCGTCCCCCTGCCGGCGGCCGCGATGCGGCGGGGCGTCGCGGCGGCGCTCGCCGCCCTCGACGACGGCGGCTTCTGGCAGGCGGCGCACGCGATGATGACGACCGACGCCTTCCCGAAGGCGGGGATGCGTCGGGTGCGCGTCGGCGGCCGCACCGTCACCATCGCCGCCATGGCGAAAGGGGCGGGCATGATCGCGCCCGACATGGCGACGCTGCTGGTCGTGGTCATGACCGACGCCGCTGTCGCGGCTCCGGCTCTGCGTGCGTTCGTCCGCGCGGCCGTCGCTACCTCGTTCAACGCCATAACCGTCGACGGCGATTGCAGCACCAACGACACCCTGTTGATGCTCGCCAACGGCGTCGCGGAGAATGCGCGCTTCACTCCCGCGAGCGCGGACGGACGGCGGTTCCGGGGCGCGCTCGCCGACCTCCTCGGAGCGCTCGCCGACATGGTGGTCGCCGACGGTGAGGGTGCGACCAAGCGCATGCGTATCACGGTGGTCGGCGCGCGGACGGCGCTGGAGGCGCGACGCGCGGCGCGTCGCATCGGCGAGTCGCAGCTCGTGAAGACGGCGCTCTACGGTAGCGATCCGAACTGGGGTCGGATCGCGTGCGCCGCGGGCCATGCCGGCGTGGCGCTCGACGCCGACCGGCTGAGCGTCGCGATCGCCGGCGTGCCGGTGCTGCGGCGCGGACTTCCGGCAGCGCCGGCGGCCGTTACCCGCGCCGCGCGCGGTATGCGCGGCGACGCGGTCGACGTCAGGGTCGACCTCGCGACCGGCGGCAGGGGCAGGGCGACGATCCTGGCGAGCGATCTCACGCCCGCCTACGTGAAGTTCAATTCCGACTACTCGACGTAAGGAA
The DNA here is from genome assembly GCA_002050235.1 of Polyangiaceae bacterium UTPRO1. Classification (GTDB taxonomy): domain Bacteria; phylum Desulfobacterota; class Binatia; order UTPRO1; family UTPRO1; genus UTPRO1. Next base: position 146,542 of record MWST01000033.1, read on the forward strand.
GAGGAGAATGGGCGTGGCCAGCGAGGATGCGTCCGCGTGGAAGCGCTGTAGCACCTGCAAGAAGCCGATCGCCTTCGGTCGCGACTACTTCCGCTGCAGCGTGTCCACCTGCAGCCGCAAAGGGACCGACTTCGCGTTCTGCTCGGTCTCGTGCTGGGATGCGCACGTGCCGGTCCTGCGCCACCGCGACGCCTGGGCGGAAGAAGCTCTGGCGCCCACCGCTGCGGAGTGGCAGGCGCGCCAGAGTGCCGCTGTCGAGCGTAGCGCCGAGCCGCCGCGTTCCTCCATGCCGCCGGTGTCCCGGCGCGCGGCGCCGGCGCCGTCCGGAGCCGCGGAGGCGCTGCCGCGCGACGTCCTGATCGTCATCTCGAAGCTCAAGGCGTACGTCCGCGCCCGCTCCGGCATGAACACCTCCGACGCCGTCGTCGACGTGCTCTCCGACCGGGTGCGGGAGCTCTGCGACCAGGCGATCGACCAGGCCCGCACCCACGGCCGCAGGACCTTGCTCGATCGCGACTTCGACGGCCTGCCGTGACCGGAGCGCCCGCCGCATCCCGGTCGCGCGCCGCGACCCGTCCGGAGATTCCCGCCGGTCCGCTCCGCCAGCCGCGTTATCTGCACGTCCGGCGCTCGCCGCTCGCGGGGCTCGGCGTCTTCACGACCCGCGCAATTCCCAAGCACACGCTGCTGCTCGAGTACCTCGGCGAGCGCATCTCCCACGAGGAGGCGGGCGAGCGTTACTACGCGACGAAGGCTCCGGATGCGTTCGTATTGCTGTTCACGGTCGACCGCCGGGTGGTGATCGACGGCGGGGTCGGCGGCCGCGCTGCCCGCTACGTGAACCACTCGTGCGATCCCAACTGCGAGGCCGACGAGATCGGCGGCCGCATCTTCATCTCCAGCATCCGCGATATCCCGGCGGGCGCCGAGATCACCTACGACTACAACCTGGAGGCGCCGTCGCCGCTGCCGCGTGATTGGCGCCGCCGCTACGCCTGCCGCTGCGGCGCGGCGCGCTGCCGGGGCACGATCGTGGCGCCGCGGCGCCGGCGCGCGGCCGCTCCCGCACGCACGCTCGACAAGACAAGAAAGGGGAGGTCCCGATGAGCGATCCGTACCAGTGGCTCGATGCCGTGGCGCAAGCCGAGCTCGTGCGCCGGGGTGAGGTGGCTCCGCACGAGCTCGTCGCTGCGGCCATCGCCCGCGCCGAGCGCGTGAACCCGGAGCTGAATGCGATCATCACCCCGCTCTACGAGAAAGCGCGCGCGGCGGCGATCGACCCGCAGCTCCCGGCCGGCGCTTTCCACGGCGTCCCGATGCTGCTCAAGGACATTTTCGGCTACAGCGCCGGCGACGCCTATCACATGGGCATGCGGGCGTTGCGCGACGCCGGCTTCGTAGCGCCGCACGACACGCACCTGGTGGCGAAGCTCCGCCAGGCAGGTTTCCTCTTCCTCGGACGGACCAACGTGCCCGAGCTCGGCACCATCCCCTCGACGGAATCGCTCGCCTACGGTCCGGCGCACAACCCGTGGGATGCGGCGCGCTCGCCGGGCGGTTCGAGCGGCGGCTCGGCGGCGGCCGTCGCTGCTGGTGTCGTCGCGGTGGCGCATGCCAACGACGGCGGCGGCTCGATCCGCATTCCGGCGAGTGCGTGCGGAGTCGTCGGTATGAAGCCTTCGCGCGGACGGATCTCGTTCGGCCCCGATCTCGGCGACGGCGTCGGCGGCCTCGCGGTCGAAGGGTGTGTGAGCCGGACGGTACGCGACACCGCGGCTTATCTCGACGTCGTCGAGGGGATGATGGCGGGCGATCCTTACGGGGCGCCGCCGCCGCGACGGCCGTATCGCGAGGAGGTGGGAGCGAGCGCCGGCACGCTTCGGATCGGGGTCATGACGAAGGCTCCGAGCGGGGTGGCGGCGGTCGACCCGCAATGCGCGGCCGCCGCCGACGGCGCAGCGGCGCTGCTCGCGGATCTCGGGCATCGCGTCGAGGCTTCGCATCCGGCCGCGCTCGACGACCAGGAGACGTTCCAGCATTTCAGCGTCATGTTCGCGACCTCGACCGCGCGCATCCTCGACGCGGTCGGCCAGCTCATCGGTAGGCAGCTCGGTGCGGATGACGTCGAGCCTTTCAACTGGGCTCTTGCCGAGATGGGGAGTGCCGTGAGCGCGCGCCAGTACCTCGGCACCGCCGACTGGCTCTTCGCCTACACGCGGCGGGTGGCCGACTGGTGGGCGTCGGGCTTCGACCTCTTGCTGACGCCGACCCTGCCGGAGCCGCCATGGGCGCTCGGCAGCTTCCACGGCGTCGATCCGCTGACGGCGGGGCTCCGCGCCCAGGCGCTCTGCGCCTTCACCGGCCCTTTCAACATGACGGGTCAGCCCGCCATCTCGCTGCCGCTCGCGTGGAGTGCAACCGGTCTGCCGATCGGCGTCCAGCTCGTCGCCGCGTACGGCCGCGAGGATCTGCTCCTGCGGGTTGCGGCACAGCTCGAGCAGGCGCGGCCATGGGCGGACCGTCGGCCTCCTATCGTTGCGTAGCATCAGGTGATCGCCGGACCGGCGCCGGGTTTCGCCGCCGGCCGTGTCCCGGTCGGCAGCCGGTTGCTTCGCATCGGCGCAGGTGCCGGGATACGTAGCGCCCGCTCGGGATTCCGTGCGGCAAGCGGCGGGAAGCAGCGAAGGCACAACTCTCGGCATGGCATGCCGCTATAGAGTTACTTTGTTTGGCTCTACGGCGGGATTGATCCTGACCCCCATCCGTAGGCTAGCTGGTCGACCTCCACCGCTCGCCATCGATCCAGACATCCGCCTGCGATCGGGGCCCGCACTCATCCAAGGAGGTTTCGACCCATGCGCTTCTCCTGCCGCCGTTTGCTGCTCCCTGGTTCAACGGGTCTGATCGCGGCGCTGGCGATGCTCGCGGCTGCGCCCGCGCTCGCCGCCGTCGTCTGCGTGCCCAACATCGGCATCGACGGCTCCTGTACGGGAGCCGCCGCTACCATCAACGCCGCCATCGGCGCGGCGAGCTCGGGCGATACCGTGCTCGTCGACGACGGCACCTACGTCGAATTCGTCATCGTCGACCGCAACGTGACGCTGCTCTCGCTCAACGGCCGCGCCGCGACCACCATCGATCCGCCGTCGACTCCGGCCTCGGCGCTCGGCACCATCGTCGTCAAGAACAACACGACCAGCGCGCAGATCGGCGCCCCGGGCCAGGGCTTCACGGTGCACGGCACGGACAATCTCTCGCCCGGTCTCGAGAGCGCGGCCATCTATTTCCAGGGGAACCACAGCAACGCCAAAGTGCTCGACAACGAGATCGTGGCGGCTGGCGATTACGGACTGATAACCGAGTACGGTGCGATCATCAGCGGCTTCGTGGTCTCCGGCAACACCTTCTCGGGCCAGACCTTCGCCGGAGCGAACCCCGCCGACCAGGGGTTCGCCAATCAGTTCTCGACCCCGAACGTTCCCCGGCAGGCGGTCGCGATGGGATGCGGAGCCGGGTGCATCAAGACCACCAATACTACGTTCACCAACAACGTCGTCACCGCCAAGGCCGGCGGCTGCAATCCCGCCGGCAAGGAGCAGGGGAACACTCTGGTCACCATCGACTCCAACGGGGCGACGATCAGCGGCAACACCTTCGCCGGCACCTCGAGCTTCACCGCCACGAGTCTCCGGGCGCGCGGCGCCAGCACCACGATCTTCGGCAACACCTTCGTCAGTGCCGGACTCGTGGCGAGCTGCCCGATACCGACGGTGCCGGTGAAGACCGGCCACGTCTTCCTGCAGAACACCGGCGAGACGGTCGGGACCGTTGCCGCCCAGAACACCTTCGACAAGGGCGTGTACGTGAACCTTCCCGTGGGACCGATCGGTCTCAGCATCCAGGCCGCCAACGATGCGGCAGTAAACGGCATGACGGTGCAGGTGCTGCCGGGCACGTACCCGGAGAGCCCGAACCTCACCAAGTCGATCACCCTTAAAGCGGACGCCGCCAACTGCAGCGCCACCGTGATCCAGCTCCTGGCGCCGCCGGCGGCGCCGACCTACATGGGCGCGCTCACGATCAACGGCGCCGACACCACGATCGACGGCTTCACGATCGCCGGCCGTGACGGTACGCCGTCGGTGATCGCGGCCACGAACATATATCTGAGCCCTGGCCTCAACACCGTCACCATCACGAAGAACTGCTTCAAGGTGGGCGCCAGCGATCCGGGGAGCACCACCTACGATGACGGCTTCGGCATCGTCTCCTCGTACGACGATGCGCACGTCAACGTGAACAGCCTCGTGGTCACCGACAACACCTTCGAGCCGCTGAACGCCGGCGCCGATCGCGCCTTCTACATCAATCCCGGGGTCGACCAGTTCCGGTTCGCGAACAACCGCATCTCGGGCAACTTCCTGAAGACCGCGATCACGCAGGCGGCGAGCTCGCTCGTCGAGGACAACGTGATCGCCGGCGTCGGCGGGCCGGGCAACCGGTCAGCCGGTCTCGGCGTCTGGAGCTATCCCGATGCGACGATGTGGGGTCACGCGACCTTCACCGGCAACGACATCTCCGGCACCCGCCGCGGCATTCTCGTCTATGAAGCCAACGATGTCCTCGTGCAGTGCAATCGCTTCGCCAACAACGGCTACGGCGTCGAGGTGCTGGAAATTGCCGGCAGCGTCAATTTCGACTTGAGCACGATCGACATCCACACCAACAGCTTCCTCGACAGCGACGTCGAAGGCGTGACCAACGATTGCGACGGTACCGTCAACGTCTGTGACAGCAACGGCAACCTCGACGCCGAGAACAACTGGTGGGGTTGCGCCGCCGGACCGGCCAACCCGGGCTGCGACGCGGTGAGCGTCGGCGTCGACTACACCCCGTTCGCGTCGGGCCCGTCGCCGTGCGTGAGCTGCACCCAGGACGCCGATTGCAACGACGGGCTCGTGTGCAACGGCGTCGAGACGTGCAACGCCGGGACGGGAATGTGCGTGCCCGGCACCGCCCTCGACTGCTCGTCGTTCGCCGACCAGTGCAACGCCGGCGTCTGCGCCGATCCGGCCGGCTGCCAGGCGTCGCCGCTGCCGAACAACACGGTCTGCGTGGCGACCCCCGACACCTGCTCGCTGCTGGATACCTGCCAGGCGGGAATCTGTACGGACGGCGGCGGCGGTGACGTCGATGGCGACGGTGTGTGCGGCGCCGACGACAACTGTCCGACCGTTGCCAATGCGGACCAGGCCGACGTCGACCATGACGGCATCGGTAACGTCTGCGACCCCAACGACGGACCGATGAACATCACCGCGGTCGATCTGAAGCGGTCCAACAACGTCGGGCGTCCGAACGGTGGCGTCGGGATCAAAGGGGACGCGATCTTCGATCCGGCTTCGCTCCTCCTGACGACGCCCAAAGTCACTTTCACGGTCACGGACAGCAGGACGCCGACGCCGTTTTCCGTGTCGCAGACATGGACGGTGAGCAGCGAGTGCAAGATCAAGGGCACGCGCATCACCTGCTCGACCGCCGACAAGAAGTTCAAGACGACCTTCAAGCCGTTTCCGAAGGCGCCGAACGTGTACCGGTTCGCGGCTCGCTTCCGGAAGCTCGCAACGGCGACGGACCTCGTCTTCGAGGGGCCGGTGACGGTGGTTCTGACCTTCGGGACGCCGCCGCCGGCGAACGGACAGTTGGATCTGGTCTCGGTGATCTCGGACTGCCGTGCCAGTGCCAGCGGCATCAAGTGCAGGCAGTTCTGAGGTGGTTTGAAACTCTGACTCCGCATTGAAGGAGGCGAGCGGCGCGAGCATCGTCGATGCTCGCGCCGCTCGTCATATAGGGTGCGATTGCGTCGTTACGGCGCAGGAAAACCGTCGGCGACGGATTGTGCGCCGCACGGAGCGTGCTATCGGGACGTGAGCCATCGAGTGCGCGCCCCGCGCGTCAAGGTGGCCGCTGCTCGCGAAATATGGACAGCAGGCGCTGCGCGTGAACCTCCCGACTCCGACCGTCCGCGTCGCGATCTCGGATACGCGCACGCTCGTCCGCGAGGGGCTGAAGGCGCTCCTGCAGCTTCAGGCCGGCGTCATCGTGGCGACGGAGATCGCCGACGGCGCCGAGATCATACCGCGGCTGATGAGTGTGCAGTGCGACGTGCTCCTCCTCGAGCGCGGTATGCCGCTCGGGAATGCGGATATCCGTGAGCTCAGCGAGAGCGTACGCGTCATCGCCCTCTGCCGCGACGACGATCTCGGTGACGCCCTGAATGCTCTGCGGTCGGGAGCTCGGGGGGTGGTCTTCGAGGGCTCGACGGTTCCGGCCCTCGCCGATGCGGTGCGTGCGGTTGCGGCGGGGGAGGTGTCGATGCCGTTCGAGCTCCAGGCGCGCATGGCGGAGACGCTACAGGACGAGCCCCGCGTTCGCCTGACCGCGCGCGAGCGGGAGATCGCCGCGCACGTTGCCAACGGGCTCCGCAATGCGGAGATCGCACGCCGGCTCTTCATCAGCGAGCAGACGGTGAAGACGCATCTCGGTCGCATCTTCCGCAAGGTGAACGTCCGGGATCGCGTCGGGCTCACCATATACGCATCGCGCTGCGGTCTCGTGCCACGACCCAAGTAGGCTCGTCGGCGAGCGTGGAAGGGGACCCGGCGATCGCGGAAGCCGCCAACCGTGTCCACCATTAGTAGTAGGAAATTTAATTCCGGCGGACGATTGATCCTGACGACCGGCTCTCGGGTATGCGTTCCCGAACTCTGCCGTTCCCGAGGAGCCGATCCATGCGCTACGAGTCCTGCCGTTCTCGCATCCGCGGTGTTGGTGTTGTGGTCGTGATCTGGGCCGCCTTGATGACGGCGCTCGCCGTCACCGAGGCCGCGGCACTCCCGAATCCGCCGCCGGTCCAGTTCTTCTATCTTCCCTATCCGGAAGATCAGCTGCTGACGGCTCTGCAAGCGATCACCGGCAACAGCACTCCCACCAACCCGGTGACGACCTACGTCTCGATCGCGGCGGTCGCGAACAACACGATCATCTATTACGACCAGTGGGAGAACGGCTACGACGCCGACATCGCCAATCCGGCCAATCTGTACAGCGGCGGCAATCCCGGCGGCACGCAGATCTGGGGCGACGGCAACCCCGCCAACGGTTTTCCTCCGGGCATCCCGTCCGACGTCATCAATGCCGGCACGGTCATCATCCTCAACAACGACATCAACACCAGCAACATGTTGGCCATCGACTTCGACGGCCGCGACAAGATCGCGGCGACGAAGACGGTCGCGGTGACCAAGACCGGCTGGGCTGCCGGCTCCGGAACTCTCCTTGCCGGTGCGGTCGAGGTATTCGACACCAACAGCTACGGCACCGACTATCGCGCCCCGGTCGGCGTCGACATCCCCGATACCAGCGACCAGCAGATGTTCGAGTACACGAGCCTCTTCATCGTCGCCGCCGAGAACAACACGACCGTCAATATCGACAAGGACGCGAACGGCGTCTTCGAGACGACGGTCGTCCTCAACGAAGGCGACACCTATTTCGTGAACGGCGGCGTCAATGTAGGCGGCCACGTGACCTCCGACAAGGCGGTCGAGGTCCACATGCTGACCGGCGACATCGGCTCCACCTACGAGAGCCGCGACTCGCAGCTCCTGCCGACGAACCTCTGGTCGAAGGCGTACTACACCCCGGTGTCGACCCAGACCAGCGCGGGGACGACTGTCTGGCTCTACAATCCCGGCGCCGCCAACCTAACGGTCCAGTACACGACCCGCGATGGCGGCGGCAACCTGACGACGGTGCCGCTCGTCGTCCCCGGGGGTGCGGCGGGCGGCTTCCGCGCGCAGGTGATCCCCGACGGCTACGGCGCCAGCTTCACGGCGAGCTCCGCCTTCTACGCCTACTCGACCACCGATTCGACCAGTTCGCAGCCCTCCGGGAATCAATCCTGGGACTGGTCGTACTCGCTCGTGCCCGAGGACTCGCTCACGCCCCAGGTGCTGATCGGCCTCGGCCTCGGCCGCGACCCGACGTCGAACGTGAACCCGAACGAGAACGGCAATCCGGCGTGGGTGACGCCGGTCGGAAACGGCAACACTCCGGTGACGGTCTACGTCGACTTCGACGCCGACCCGACGACGGGCCCGCTCACCGATCCGAACAACAACAAGTACGATCTCGCGCTGTCGTTGAAAGAGCTCGAACGCGCCAAGATCTACGACACCAACGACCGCAACCAGACCGGCATGCTGATCTACACGTTGACTCCGGGCGTGAAGCTCGCGGCAGCGTGGGGGCAGGATCCATCCGTGGCGTCCGCCGCCGCGCCCGGTCTCGACGCCGGTACCGGCATCCCGCCGCTGCCGCTCTTCTCGGCCGGCAAGAACGGAACGCTCTTCACCGACAACGACGGCGACGGCTTCATCAGCCCGGGTGACGTGCTCCTCTATACGATCCCGATCATCAACATCAGCCGCGCACCGGTGCCCGACATCCTCCTGAAGGACGTGCTGCCGCCCGACACGACGTACGTGCCGAACTCGACGTTCTTCACCAACGCGCAGAACGTCACGACCCAGATCCCCGACGACGGCATCGGCACGCCGTTCCCGCTCGACGGCGCCGGTGTGATCCTCGACCCCGTGACCGCACTGCCGGTCGGCGGTTCCTATCAGGTGACGTTCAAGGTCACGATCAAGGCCTTCGGTGATCTGACGCCGGACACGAGCGAGATCGTGAACAACTGCACCGCCACCGCGGTCGGCGTGACCGTCAAGTGCAAGGACGTCACACCCCTGAACGGCTGCATCGGCGACTTCGTCTGGTACGACCTCGACGGCGATGCCGTCCAGGACGGCGGCCCCGAGGGCGGTATCCAAGGAGTGACGCTCGACCTCTACCGCGACGTCAACGGCAACGGCGTGCTCGACGGCGGCGACACTTTGATCGCGAGCCAGGTCACGAACGTCAACGGCGGCTACAAGTTCTTCGGTCTGGTCGCGAACAAGTACATCGTCGACGTCGTCGACGGCACCGTGCCGTTGGGCTACGGGCTCACCTCTGCCAACGATCCGAAGGCGATCACGCTGGCCGGCGGCGAGTGCAACCTCACCGCCGACTTCGGCTACGTGCTCCTCCCGACCACCACCCCGACGCCGACGCTCACGGCGACGCCTACGGCGACGAAGACGGCCACACCGACGCCGACGTTCACGGTCGTGCCCACGGTGACGGCGACGCCGACGGTGACGGTTACTCCGACGGTAACTGCCACTGTGACGGTGACGCCGACGGTGACGGTCACTCCGACGGTAACTGCCACTGTGACGGTGACGCCGACGGAGACGGCCACTCCGACGGCCACTGCCACGGCGACCGAGACGGCGACGCCGACGGTCACCGCCACGGCGACCGAGACGGCGACGCCGACTCCGACACCTACGGAAACCCTCACCATAGAGCCGACCTCGGCAGGGACGCCGACCGTGACGCCGACTCCGGAGCCATACTGCGGCGACGGCATCGTGACGCCGCCCGAGACCTGCGATCCGCCCGATACGGCACCCGGGCCGAACGGGCAGATACTCTGCCGGCCTGATTGCACCCGGTGCGGCGACGGCGTCCTGCAGGCACAGCACGGTGAAAGCTGCGACGACGGCAACCTCGTAAGCGGCTGCCGGCCGGACAAGCCGCAGAAGCCGCTCGATGGCTGCCTCAACAACTGCCTGGAGCCGATCTGCGAGGATCCCTCGAAGATCAAGGTCGACGCGTCCGGTCTGGACGTGATCGAAGCCCATGGTCGGCTGATCGCGACGTCGGACGTCGATTTCCGCAACGGTCCGCTGGGCATCACGATCACGCGCCAGGTCTGTTCGCACGACGACGGGATCGCCTGTGCGAGCTCGGCCGAGTGCGAGGCGCTCGCTGCGGGCTCGACGTGTGCGGCGTTCGGTGACGGTGCCGTCGTCCTCGATGTCGTCGTGCCCGGCGAAGGGCTTGCCAACAGCACGCCGATGCGCTGGCGCTACCGGAACTCCAATGCCAAGACGGCTGGCGGCCTCTACTCGATCCAGCTCAAGGGCAAGATGCTGAAGAAGCGCTGTGTCGGCGGCGGCAACGACGGCGCCGTGTGTGCGGCAGCGAGCGATTGCGAGAGCGGCGTCTGCCACGGCTACTACGCGATGAAGCTGAAGGCGTACGGCGAAGCGTCGCGAGCAGTCGGCGACATGCAGACGGAGATCTTCGGCGGCGGCCACAGATGGGCGGTCCGCGGTGTGTGGGAGCAACGCGGCAGCAGCTGGAGGCTCGGGAAGAAGAGCGAGTTCCGCGAGCCGTACTGAGGTCGGGTCGAGGCTCGGAGGGGGCGGCCGCACGCGAAGGCGTCGGCCGCCCCTCCGGTCATGAACGGCGGAGCCGGCGGGCGCTGCGGGCTCGCCGGAGCGCCGCTCCTTCCGGTAGGCATTGCGGCAAGGCGCGATTGTGGAGCGAGCCGCGCGGCTTCATAGTCGGGCGATGCCGGCGCCGCTGCCGATCGACCCGCTGCTGCCCGCCGTCGTCGCCGCGCTCGACGAAACCAATCGGGTAGTGCTGCGGGCCGCACCCGGCGCCGGCAAGACCACGCGCGTCCCGGCCGCGCTCCTCGATGCCGGCATCGCCCGCGGACGCACCGTCGTAGTCGTGGAGCCGCGACGGGTCGCGGCGCGCGCGGCGGCGGAGTTCGTGGCGCGCTCGCGCCGGAGCGCGGTCGGCGGTGAGATCGGCTACCGGGTGCGCTTCGGGCGCCAGGGCGGAGCCCATACCCGCCTCTGGTTCCTCACCGAGGGAGTCTTCGGCCGCCATCTGGTGCGCGATCCTTTCCTCGAAGACGTCGGCGTCGTCGTCCTCGACGAGTTCCACGAACGTCACCTGGAGAGCGACGTCGCGCTCGCGATAGTGCGCGAGCTGCAGGATACGGTGCGGCCGGATCTCCGTCTCGTCGTCATGTCGGCGACGCTCGAAACCGACGCCCTCGCGTCCTACCTGGCGCCGGCGGCGGTCTTGACCTCCGAGGGCAGGGCGCATCCGGTCGAGATCGCGTACGACGAGTCCGGAGCGGGGCGGCGCTTCGACGAGCGGGTTGCGGGTGCGGTGCGCCGCGCCCTCGCGACGCCCGGCGACGTGCTCGTGTTCCTCCCGGGAGCGGCCGAGATCCGACGTGCAGCGCAGGCCCTGGCGCCATTGCGGGCGACTCACGACCTCGAGGTCGTGGCCCTGCACGGCAATCAGCCTCTCGACGAGCAGGCGCGGGCACTGCGCGTCGGATCGCGCCGGCGCATCGTGCTCGCGACCAACGTCGCCGAGACCGCACTCACGGTGGAGGGGGTGACGACCGTCGTCGATTCCGGCCTGGCGCGCGTCGTCTTCTACGAGCCGCGGACCGGACTCGATCGGCTGCGGCTGCAGACGATCAGCCGCTCCTCGGCCACACAGCGGGCGGGACGCGCCGGGCGCCTCGGGCCGGGGCGGTGCATCCGGCTCTGGTCCGGAGCCGAGGAGGCCGGCCGCAGGGCGTACGAGCTCCCGGAGATCCGGCGCGTCGATCTCGCGCGTACTGCGCTCGAGCTCGCGGTGTGGAGTCTCCGCGATCCCGAGACATTGCCATGGTTGGAGGCGCCGCCGCCCGGAGCTCTCTCTCGGGCGCACCGGTTGCTGCGCGATCTCGGCGCGCTCGCCGGCGCGGGTTGGACGCCGACCCCGCTCGGACGGCGTCTCCTCGCGGTCCCGGTAGCGCCGCGGCTGGCGCGGATGCTGATCGAGGCGGAGGATCTCGGAGCTCCGGAGGCAGGGGCGCTGGTCGCGGCGCTGGCGAGCGAACGCGACATCTTGCGCGCGGCGCGAACGTTCGGCGCCGCGGGCAGGGGCGCGGCGCCGGCGCTCGACCAGGGCGCGTCCGACTTGCTGGCGCGGGCCGAGCTCCTTGCCGAGGTCGCAGCGGCCGGCTTCGTTGCGGAGGCGTGCGCGCGGGCCGGTATCGACCCGGCCGCTGCGCGCACCGTCGAACGGGTGCGGCAGCGGCTCCGCGGCCGGCGCGCCAGCCCGACTCGCACCGCCGCTGCTCCGGATCGCGGCGGCGCCGGCGGCCGGCGCCTGCCGCTTGCGGGCGCCGGCCGCCGCCGGGCGGGCACCGCCGCGGCGGCGGCCGACGTCGTAGTGCTGCGCGCCCTCCTGGCGGGATTCCCCGACCGCGTGTGTCGGCGCCGCGCGCCCGGAAGTCGGCGCGCGGTCATGGTTGGCGGTAGCGGCGTCGAGCTCGCCGCCGACAGCGTCGTGCGCGATGCCGAGCTCTTCGTCGCCGTGGAGGTGGAAGGCGGCGAACGCGGCAGCGAAGCGCGGGTGCGGCTCGCGAGCGCCATCGAGCGGTCCTGGCTCGCCGAGGTCTTTCCGGGCTCGGTCACGTCGGTGCGCGAGGTCGTCTGGGACCGCGCTGGGGAGCGCCTCATCGCCCGCACGGTCGTGCGCTACCAGGACCTGGTGCTCGACGAGCGCATGAGCGGCGAGGTCTCTGCGGCAGAGCAAGCGGCAGCACTCGCGGAGCTGGCGCGGAGCGATCCGCAGGCGCTGCTCGGCGAGCGCGCCGACGTCGATGCGCTCGCGGCTCGGCTCGCCTTCCTCGCCCGTGCCATGCCGGAGCTGGCGCTGCCCGAGCCGTCGCGACTCGTCGCCGAGGCGGCGGCGACGCTGGCAGCGAACGCGGACTCGGTTGCCGAGGTGCGACGCGGCGACATTGCCGGAACGCTCGTGCGGCAGCTCACGCAGCGGCAGCGGGCGGCGTTGGCGGCAGAGGCGCCGACGCACTGGCGGCTGCCGAGCGGACGCCACGCCCCGATCGCCTATCCGCCGGGGCGTCCGCCGACGGTCGCGGCGCGCATCCAGGAGCTCTTCGGGCTCGCTGCGTCGCCGCGGCTAGCCGCCGGGCGGGTGGCCATGATCTTCGAACTCCTGGCGCCGAGCGGGCGGCCGATGCAGGTGACCGACGATCTCGCGAGCTTCTGGCGGACGGCCTATGGCGAGGTCCGCGCCGAGCTTCGCGGGCGCTACCCGAAGCACGCCTGGCCCGACGATCCGCTGCGCGCCGAGCCGACCGTGCGACGCGGCCGGCGCTGACGCCCGACGCGCGTCCAGTGGGACGGGGGCGGCGCCGCCTACCCGCGTTTGCCGGGGGCGACGGCGAGGAAGGCGCGCGCCGCGGCCGGGATGAGCCGCGGGCGCAGCAGCTCGGGCGCGTAGACAGCGAGGCGGCGGTCGTTTTCGCGCAGGCAGAGCTCGACGAACGAGCGCGCCGTGAAGTCGTCGGCGATCGCGGAGGCGCCGCTCGCGGTGAAGCCGCTCTTCGAGGGCGGCGCTTCGCCAGCCGGCTCCGTAGCCGGCGCGTCTTTGCCGCCGGTGCGCCCGGCGCTGCCCGCGACGTTCTTCGCCGAGCGCAGACGGTCGAAGGCGGCGCCGGCGAAGGCGGCGATACAGTGCAGGCGGTGAAGCGGCCGCAGCCATGGCGGCCGTTGCCGCCGCTTGTAGGCGATCCAGTTGACGAAGAAGAGGATGTGGCGGGCCTCCTCCTGCATGATCGGCTCCATGAGGTCGAGGAGCTCCGATCGCAGAAACCCGGTTTCGCGCGCCAGCGCGAACATGCCGAAGCCGAAGAACGAGTCGATGCACTCACCGTAGCCGGTGCGCATGAAAGCGGCTTCGAGGTTGCCCGGCAGCGGCTGCGTCGGCCCGGGATCGACATCGATGTCGTAGCGGCGGACCAAGGCGTCGAGCAGGGCGGCGTGGCGGGTCTCCTCGTACCCCTGGAGTGCCACGGCCTCGCGGAGGAGGGGCGGCGATTCCTCGACTGCGTATGCCGTGATCTTGGCTCCGGTCCGGCGCTCCGTGCGTAGCGCCTCGTCCCAGAACGGCAGGCTGCGCAGCTTGGTGACGCTCGCGGCGTCGAGCTCCGGCCACGGCAGCCGCTCGGGTGTGAACGATTCGTGGGTATCGATGAACGTGCGACACAGGAGCGTCAGGTGCTCCTCCGACCCGATGCGCATCGCCGGGGTTTGTCGCCGCTTTGCCGAACCGGGTCAAGCGGACGTGCGGCCGCGCTCGGGTCCGTGTAGAGACCCGGCGTGACCCCGCGCCTGCCCGCGTCCCGGTGCAGGTGCCGCAAGGAGCGACTGCCTTCCTGTGCAGAGACCCGACATGATCCCGCGGCTGCCCGCGCTCACCATCGACGAGCTGACGTCGCGCCTCGGGAGCGCGGCGCGCGCCCGTGCCGTCGTGCGCTGGCTCTACGGGACGGCGCCGCTGCCGCAGGCCCTGCCTGCCGCCGTTCCCGGGGTCGCGGCGGCGGCCTGGAGAACCTTGCGAGCGGCGACCCCGTGGAACCCGCCGCTGGTGCGCGAGCGGCAGGCGAGCGCCGACGGCACGACCAAATACGCGCTCGCTTTCGGGGCGACGCTGGTCGAGGCGGTGCGCATACCGTCGCCGCGACGGAGCACCGTCTGCGTATCGAGCCAGTCGGGATGCACGCGGCGCTGCGTTTTCTGCGCCACCCGCACGCTCGGATTCGGACGCCATCTGCGCGCCGACGAGATGGTGCTGCAGGTGATGCTGGCGGCCGCCGAAGCGCCGCCCGAGGCGCCGGTGCGAAACGTCGTTTTCATGGGTATGGGCGAGCCCATGGACAACTTGGGCGAGGTGCTGCGCGCCGTCCGCGTGCTGACGCAGTCTCCGGCGCCGCTGCTGCGGGCGCGGTCGATCACGGTCTCCACCTCCGGAGTGCTCCCCGGTATGCGTCGCTTCCTCCGCGAGTCGCCGGCGAGCCTGGCGCTGTCGCTGCACGCGACCACCGACGACGTCCGCGCGCGGCTCGTCCCGCACGGGAGGATATGGCCGATCGCCGCGCTGATGGCGCTCCTTCGCGAAGATGCCGCGCGCCACCCGCGCCGCGAGTGCTTCGTCGAGTACGTGCTCTGCGCCGGCGTCAACGACGCCGACGCCGACGCCGATCGTCTGCTGCGCCTCCTCGACGGCATCGGCGCGCGCGTGAACCTGATCCCGTACAACGCGTTCCCCGGAAGCGATCTGGCGCCGCCACCGAGCGCGCGTGTGCTGGCCTTCCAGGCCCGTCTCGCCGCGGCCGGTCGGCGCGCGTTCATCCGCTGGCCGCGCGGCCGGGCGATCGCTGCGGCGTGCGGGCAGTTGGCGCTGGCGACGGCGACGGCCGAGTGAGGCGGTGCGCCGGCATGCTTCGCGGCGGCTGTAGAGGTGCGCCGCTTCTTGCCGCCGGGCTCAGAACGGCGCCCGCGCCCGGAAGCGGAAGGCGCCGCTGCCGCGGCAGACGTCGACGGCGGTGAAGCCGGCGGCCTCGAGGCGCGCCGCGAAGCCGCCGGGGTCGACGAGCACCATGGTGTCGAAGACGTGCGCGAGCCGGAAGAGCAGGCTCGGCGTGCTGTCGGAGCCGACGAACCACGCGCCCGGCTCGAGCACGCGCCGCGTCTCGGCGAGGAGCCGGTCCTGGAGCGGCGCCGACGGGACGTGGTGCAACATGGTGCAGGAGACGGCGCCGCTGAAGGCGGCGTCGGGAAACGGCATCGCGGTCGCGTCCCCGGTGACGACCGCGACGTTGCCGCCCGCGGTGCGGGCGCGGAGCGCCGCCGCGAGCTGCGGGTCGATCTCGAGCGCCGTCAGTGCCGGGACGCGCGTCCGCAGTACGTCGGTGGTCAGGCCGGGGCCGGGACCGATCTCGAGCGCGCGGGCGCCGAGGTCGGTGGCGTCGAGCACCCAGGGCAGGAGCTGGCGTTGGACGATGCGGCGCCAGTGGTCGGTCCGGCAATACCAGCGGTGCAGGGCGTTCATACGGCGGATCGCAACGGCTAGCCCTCGAGCTTCGCCCGCAAGAGCACGTTGACGAGCGCCGGATTGGCCTTGCCGCCGGTCGCCTTCATGACCTGGCCGACGAAGAACCCGAAGAGCTTCTCCTTGCCGCCGCGGTACTCGGCGACCTTGGCGGCGTTGGCCCCGAGCACCTGATCGATCGCCGCCGCGATCGCCCCCTCGTCGGAGACCTGGACGAGGCCGCGGCGCTCGACGATCGTCGCCGGCGCCGCGCCCGTGGCCAGCATCTCCTCGAAGACCGTCTTGGCGATCTTGCCGCTGATGGTGCCGTCGTCGATGAGGGCGATGAGCGCGCCCAGGTCTGCTGCGGCGACGGGCCAGCGCTCGATCACCAGAGCATCGTCGAGCTTGTGTTCGCGCACGAGCCGCAAGACGTCGCCCATGACCCAGTTGCTCGCCGCTTTGGCGTTCCGGTGCGCGGCGACCACCGCTTCGAAGTAGTCGGCGACGTCGCGGCGCGCGGTCAGCACTTCGGCGTCGTACTCCGGGAGGCCGAGGTCTTCCACGAAGCGCCGGCGACGGGCGTCGGGCAGCTCCGGCAGCGTGCGCCGCACCTCGTCGACGAAGGAGTCCGGGATCACCAGCGGCGGCAGGTCGGGATCGGGGAAGTAGCGGTAGTCGTGCGCCTCTTCCTTGCTGCGCATCGAGCGCGTTTCGTCGCGGTCGGGATCGTAGAGCCGCGTCTCCTGGACGACGCGCCCGCCGTCCTGGATCAGCTCGATCTGGCGCTCGAGCTCGTAGTCGATCGCGCGTTCGACGGCGCGGAACGAGTTCATGTTCTTGATCTCGACCTTGGTGCCGAGCGTCGTCGCGCCCCGCGGCCGCACCGAGACGTTGGCGTCGCAGCGGAAGCTTCCTTCCTCCATGTTGCCGTCGCAGATCTGCAGGTACTGGAGGATCGAGCGCAGCGTGCGCAGATAGGCGCCGGCCTCCGCCGGGTGCGTCATGTCCGGCTCGCTCACGATCTCGAGGAGCGGGACGCCGGAGCGGTTGAAGTCGACGAGGCTGGCGTTGCTGCGGGCGTCATGGATGTTCTTGCCGGTGTCCTCCTCCATGTGGATGCGGGTCAGGCGGACGCGCTTGGTGCCGTTCTCGGTCGGGACGTCGATCCAGCCGGCTTCGCAGATCGGCAACTCGTACTGGCTGATCTGATAGCCCTTGCAGAGATCGGGGTAGAAGTAGTTCTTGCGCGCCCAGCGGCTCACGGGCGCGATGCGGCAATGGGTGGCGAGGCCGGCGCGCACCGCGAACTCGACGACGCGCCGGTTCAGGACCGGGAGCATGCCCGGCATGCCGAGGCAGACGGGGCAGGTGTGTCGGTTCGGCGCTGCGCCGAATGCGGCCGAGCAGCCGCAGAAGATCTTCGCCGCCGTCGCCAGCTCGGCGTGGACCTCGAGCCCGATCACGCTCTCGTAGTTGCCGAGGCGCAGCGTCATGCGGGCGCCTGCCTCGGCGTCGGCTCGGGAGGTCGCAGCCGACGCCAGTCCGTTGCCGCCTCGAACGCGCGCGCCGCGCGCAGCACGATCTCCTCGCCGAAGGGCGGGCCGATCAGCTGCAGCCCGATCGGCAGTCCGGCCGCGTCGCGGCCGCACGGGACGGCGATGGCCGGGAGCCCGGCGAGATTGACGCCGATGGTCAGGGCGTCCGAGAGATACATCCGCATCGGGTCGGCGGCCTTCTCGCCGATGCGGAACGCGG
>MWST01000013.1 GCA_002050235.1 Polyangiaceae bacterium UTPRO1
TGGCCAAGACCGCCGCCCAGGCCCGCGCCGCGCCGTAATGCCCTGTGCGCACCGATCCCCTCGTGCCGACGGCACGGGGCTGCGCCGCCCTATCTCTCCGCTGTGGCCGAGCTAACGTCATCGCGACGCCTCCGTTGTCGCCGCCGTGCCCGCGGGCACCGCGGCGGATTCTCACCACGATCCGTGCGAGCCGTGACTGCCGTGCGAGCCGTGACTGCCGTGCGAGCCGTGGCTGCCGTGCGAGCCGTGACTGCCGTGCGAGCCGTGGCTACCGTGCGAGCCGTGGCTACCGTGGCTCCCGTGAGATGCGTGAGACAGGTGTTGGGCGAGCAGTATGTTCTCGCTGTTCGGTTCGGCGCGCAGCGCCCGCGCTGCTTCGGTGGCGTCCAGCGCTGCATCCGGCGTCAGTGCCTGGCGGGCCTCCTCCCGACTGAGGAAATCCACCGGCGTCTTCCGTAGTGACGGCAGCCCCTTCTCTTTGTCGCTCATGTCGGCTCCTTCCCCTGAGTTCGCTGCGCCCGCCCCTTCACCGCAGCTTGCCTTCGGCCGCGAGCGTTTCCGCCGCCGCGAAGCGCTGCACCCGCTCGCTGTGCGGCTCGAGCGCAGCGAATACCGCATCCGCCACCGTGCGCTCGTTGGCCGCAACCACGTGCGCCAGCGCCACGACCGCTTGTCCCATGTGTTCTTCGGTCGGCAGCTCGCCGTAGCCCTGGTTCATCACCACCAGATCGACCCGCCGGGTATGGATGACTCCCTGCGGGTCCCCGTCGTTGCGGCACAGATGGACGCGGTAGGCGCGGCCGCGCGCATTCTGCAGCGTCGCCACCGCGGCGCCGTCCCGCACCGGGGAAAGATCCACGAGCCGCCAGCCGTAGGCGACCTCCGCCCCCGCCGCGTAAGGCGCGAGCAGCGCCCAAGGCGCCGGCGCGTCTTCCTGGCGCGGAACCGGCGTCGCGTCCTGGCGCGCTGCCGGCCTCGGATCCATGCTCGCGTCGTCCGCGGTCGGAGTCTCGGTCCCGTCCGCCCGCATCCGCAGCGGCCGCGTCGCCGCCACTGCAGTTCCCATTCCGCCAACGGCCAACGCCGCCGCGGCGCCGACCGCCGCCTTGCCGATCAATTCGCGTCGTGAAAGCATCGCCCGCTCCCTTCTGGAAACCTAACTCGCTCGCGCTGCCGGATTCCTAGCCCCGCAAGCCACGCCGATGATCGCCGCACCGCGCCGATCGCCGCTGCGCACGAATCGATCTGATCGACGGGGCTCGAACACCATGGACAATAGGCGCGGCATGTCGGGACGCGGCACTTTGGGACGGCACCCGCTAGCATACTCGACTGGCCACTTGTCAATCGAAAAGTGCAGACGGCGACGATATTTCGCTGCGCCCTCGGCCGACGACAGCAACGGGAACACAGCAGACGCCATATGCGGCATAGCCGCCGGCGACGGTCGATGCCGGGCGCGCGCCGCGATCATCGACGACGGGTCGAAGCGCTGCCGCCGCGGCAACGAAGTTGCGAGCCGGTTCGGAAGTGCGCTACATCCGCCACTCTCCGTCGGCCTGCGCGAGCGCAGCCGCAGTGGACGAAAGGAAGGGCCGTAGCGATGGGGCGCGATCACGCATCGCTCGACGTCGACGAAACGATCTATCCGCTCGAGGCCATCTACGGAGCGGCGTATCTCTTCGTCGACCGCTGCTTCGTCTTCCTCTCCCGGCCGCAGCCCCAAGGGGTGAACGTCCGCTTGACGCCGCGCACGGCGGCGACGGCCGCCGAGCTCGAAGCTCTCGCCGGCGAGTTCTCGAACGAGCTGCTATCGCAAGCGGCGCGACTGCGCTTGTCGCAATCCACTGCTCGGATCCGCGAGTACTATACGGCCGCAGCACTGCGGGCGGCGGCGGCGGCGCCTTCCGTCGACGATCTCCTCGCCGAGCTCGACGCGGAGGAGCTCACGGACGACCCGCTCGAGATCTCGGTTCCGTGGGAGGCCAAGCACGGCGACAAGGAAGGCGAGCCGAAGTAGGTCGGGGGTCGCGCCGCGCATGGACCGATTCAGCTGCGAACGATTGCGCGGCGCTGCCGGCGCCCCTGCAGGGTACGCACGATGAGCGCGAGCTTCGCGGCTCCGCTCCCGCCGTCGGTCGCCTGCGAGCGTTTGGGGTTTTTTCGCTGGGGCCGGATCGCCGGCAAGGTTCTGGTCACCACGGACGGCGGCGACTGGGCGCTGTTGAGCGAGCCGGAGTTCGTCCAGCTACTCGCGGGCGAGATCACTGCCGGCCACCCGCGCTTCGCGTCGCTCCGCGACGGCGGCTTTCTTCGCGACGGCCTCGATCTCGACGCACTCGGAGCCCGGCTGGCTCGGCGCGCCGGCCATGTCGCCCGCGGACCGGAGCGGCACGTCGTCACGATGACCCGGCGCCCGGTCACCGACGGCCGGGCGCCGGCGACAGCACCCGACGTCCGCCTCGATCTCGATCGCACGACGGCCGCGCGCATCGTCGACGTCGCGCTCCAGAGCGCCTCTCCGGCGTTGTCGTTCGAGCTGAGCGCGCACTTCGGTGAGCCGCTGCTGAACGTCGACGGCATCCGACATCTCGTCGAGTACGCGCGCGAGACGAACGAGCGCGCCGCGGGCAAGACCCTGCGCTTCACACTCGTCAGCAACCTGAGCCGCATGACCGAAGAGACGGCGGAGTGGCTGATTGCCAACGACGTCGACGTCCGGACGTGGCTCGACGGACCGGCCGAGCTCCACGACTGGAACCGGGGCTACACGGTAGCCGGCCGGCACGCCGAGGTGGCGCAGTGGATCGAGCGACTCGACCGCCGCGCTCGCGAGTTCGGGCGCGATCCCGGCACCTGGCACGTCGACGTCCGCATGACGACGACCCGCCGCACGCTGTCGGCGTGGCGGGAGGTAGTCGACGAGTACGCGGCCCGCGGACTGCGATCGATCCGGCTGGAGCCGCTCGGTCCGCTCGGCTTCGCCGCCGACGTGTGGCGGACGATCGGGTACACCGCCGAGGAATACCTGGCGTTCTATGACCACGCCCTCGACTATGTCCTGGAATTGAATCGCGGCGGAGTGCACCTCACCGAGCGAACAGCGTCGGGATTTCTGAACGGCATCCTATCCGCCGGCAATCCCGCCGCGCGGGAGATCCGCTCGCCGAGCCCGGCCGGCTCGAGCGAGCTCGCCTACGATCCCGACGGCCGCGTATTTCCGAACGACGAGGCGCGCCGCCTCGACGCGCTCGGTGATTCCCTCTTCGTCCTCGGCAACGTGCGTGAGCTGACGCTCGCCGACATCGTCCGGCATCCGACGGTTCGGGCCATCGCGGCCGCGTCGCTTCTGGACGCCCAGCCGATGTGCGCCGACTGCTGGAACAAACCGTATTGCGGCATCTCCCCCGTATCGACGTACGTGCGCGACGGAGATCTCTTCGGGCAGCGGCCCCGATCCTTCGAGTGCCGGGAGCACATGGCGGTCGCACGCACGCTGTTCGCACTCCTGGCGAGGGACGACGACCCCACGACGCTCGAGATCCTGCAGCGCTGGACGAGCGAGGCCGGTCCGCATCGCTGAGGCGGCTCGGCTTCGGCGCCGAGTGCCGGCCGCGAGTCGATCGCGCGTTCGCCGAGGCGGACGCGCCCCGGCTCCGGCCGCCGGAAGCGGCGCGCGTCGCAGCCAAGACACGAAAAAAATCCTGGCCGATAGGCCCGCCGCCGTGCTAACCGTCCGAGACTGGACGGACGTCCCCAGGTGAGCTCCACTTTCCACGATCCGACGCCGTCGAGCGGTGAGCACACGCGAGGCTCTGCAGCCGGCGCCTCTGCTCGCGGCATCGATCTTCGTATCTCGTTGGTGCGCAGTCCGTTCCTGCTGCCGTGGCGCTCCGGCGCCGCGACCGACGATCTCCCCGGGCGCGACGTACTCCGCGCCGCGCACAGCGCCGCCGGCCGGCCCGGCGCTTTCCTGGTCGAGGGCGGCGACCCGCTTCGCCGCGGCGATCTGTCCGCCCTGCTCCACGAGCTCCACGAGCTCCGGCCCGAGAACCTCGGGTTGACCACCGCGGGCGCCGGCCTGACGAGCGCGGTGCTCGAACGGCTGCGATCCGCCGGCGTCCGGCGCATCAACGTGCCGTTCCATAGTGCGCGCCGGGATGCGCACGACTGGCTGGTCGGCCAACCGGGCGCGCTCAGGATGGCGCTGCGCGCGATTCGCACGGGCGTCGAAGGCGCCATGGCGGTCACGGCCGAGGTCGTGGTCACGCGCCCGACGATGCCGCATCTCGCCGAGACGATCGATGTCCTGACGCGCGCCGGGGTGCGTACGATCGTGCTCCGGCGGCTCACCGCCGCCGACGTCGAGCCGGCGCGATTCGTCCTGCTGGCGCCGCGTCTGTCGCTCCTGACCGACGATCTCGAACGCGCGGTGACGATCGCTCTGCAGCGGCGGGCACGGGTGGAGATTCGCGATTTTCCGCCCTGCACGGCGCCGCGGCTGCAACGACTCTTCGCTCGCGTCGACGCCGAAGTTTGGCTCATGACGGAAGGTGCGGCCGGGCGCGTCGCCGCGAGCCACGGATGCGCGGACTGTCCCGGTGCGCCCCGGTGCGGCGGGGCGCCGGCGGACTACGTGGCCCGCTTCGGCTGGGAGGAGCTGGCCGACCCGGGGCCGGTCGCGGCACGCGTACGAGAGAACGTAGCCGAGCAGCGGGACGCGCAGCCTTCCGGGACGATGGTGCTCTCGTGGCGAGGTCCACGCCGCCTGCGTTGCGAGGGATGCGCCGACGATCCGCCGACCGTGAGCGACGGCTCCCCGGCGGGACCCGAATCGACACGCGCCATCCGCGCCCGGCTGGTCGACGCCGCTCGCTTCCGGCCGGCAACGTTGCGGCTCGTCGGCGCCGAGCTCCTCGCCCATCCGAACGCCGCGGCACTGCTCTACGACGCGGTTCGGCTCTTTCCGAACGTCGAGTGCGCCGGCGAAGGAAGCGCGATCGTGAAGTGGCGGGACGTCGATATGCGCCGCCTGAAGACGCTGCGGCGGATCGACGTGGCGCTCTACGGACCGGAGGCGTCGAGCCACGACGCCCATTGCGGAATCGCCGGCTCCTTCGCGGCGACCCTGCGCGGCGCCGAGCGCTTGCGCACCGAGACATCGATCGCCGTCGGCGCCTACGCGATCCTCCACGACGCGCGCCTCATTCCCCGCTTCGTCGCGGCCTGGAACGGCGGCGAGCTGCCGGGAGAGCCGCGATTCCGCCTGGCTGCCGATGGATCGCACCTGGAGGACGTCGCGGAGCACGCACGCCGCTTGCCGGCTGGCGCGGCGCGATCGGCGTTGCTGGCGGTGCTGCCGCGCTGCCTGGGCGCGGACACCGGCCTCGACGCGGGCGAGCCCTCGGCGGCGGCGCTCACGGGACACGACGAACGGCCGTTCACCGTCGCTTTCGGTCGCCGCGTCGCCTACGCTCCGTGCGGCGCGGACCCGATCGGCGCCTTTGCGGGCTGCGACGGCGGCGAGGCGTGCGTGGCGGCCGGGTGCCCCGGTACGGCGATCGGGTGGCTCCGCAACACGAGGTCGCAACGATGGATGCAGGACAGCTGACGGAACGGATGTTGGATCGCGAGCGCGCGGCCAACGTCCGGAAGCACTGGGTGCGGTTGGTCACGGCGTGCAACAGCCGCTGCCTGTTCTGCCTCGACACCGACACGCCGAGAAACGTCTACCTCCTGGAAAACGACGTCCGCAAAGAGCTCGAGCGCGGGCGCCGAGAGCTCGATGCCGACAAGGTCATCCTGTCGGGCGGCGAGGGCTCGATCCATCCCAAGTTCCTCGACTTCGTCCGCTATGCCCGGGAGATCGGCTACAACCGCGTACAGACGGTCACCAACGGCTACATGTTCGCCAAGCGCGACTTCTTCCTGAAGGCGGTCGAGGCCGGTCTCGGCGAGATCACGTTCAGCCTGCACGGCCACACGCCGGCGCTGCACGACCGCCTCACGGGCGTGCAAGGAGCCTACCATCGACTGATGAAGGGCATGGTGCGCGCCGTCCGCGACGGCCGCGTCATCGTCAACGTCGACGTCTGCATCAACAAACAGAACGTCGAGTACATCGACCGGATCGTCGCGCTTTGCCTCTCGGTCGGCGTCAACGAGTTCGACCTCCTGCACGTGATCCCGCAAGGCGCCGCCTTCGAAAACCGCGACGAGCTCTTCTACGACCCGGTCGCACACCTGCCCCGCTTGCAGAAGGTGTTCCGCCTGAACCGCCACCCCAATGTCGTGGTCTGGACCAATCGCTTCCCCGTGGAGTTCCTCGAAGGTCTGGAAGACCTGATCCAGGATCCGCACAAGATGCTCGACGAGGTGAACGGCCGACGCTTCCAGGTACGCCGCTACCTCGACGAGGGCACACCGCTCGAGTGCCGGCAGCAGGAGCGCTGCAGGCACTGCTTCATCGAGCCGTTCTGCACGACCGCCGACCGCGTGATCGAGCGGCAGCACCAAGCGGGCTGGGACGTGTGGTGGATCGGTGCGGTAGCCGGACCGGCGGACGTGCCGGCAGCGAGCTCGCTGCCCTTCGGCTGCCGGACGATCGGCGTCGAGGTCGACGATCTGGCGGACCTGGAGAGCCTGGGCGTGCCGCCGGACGCCGGCGTCTACGTCCGACCGCACCGCGTCTCGCGAGCGGTCGATCGTGCGCGCGTACCGAACCGGCTTCTCCTGGCGCTCCGCGAGCCGGAGCAACTCGGCGTCATTCTCGATGGCGCGCCACTGCCCGCGGGAGTCGAGGTCGAGATCGAATTGAACCAGCGCACGGCTCCCTGGCTGCTGGCGCAGCGCGAGCGCGTCCGGGCCTGCCTCGACGTCGTCAGCTTGCGTCAGCCGAGCTACGAGCTCCTGAAGGACGCGGTCGCCAACGATGTCCGCGACCCGAAGAGCTTCTTCGCCGCGCTCGCCCTACCGATCCGAACAAGCGGGCTGACGGCGTGCCTCGCCCCCGGAACGCGGCTGATCGAAGCGCCCAAGGTTCTCGAGCGGCGGCTCTTCGATCCGGCCACCGGACGCCTCGCCATCCACGAGCTCGCCCGCTCCCACGTCGTGCACGGCTACCTCGCCAAGTCGCTGCGCTGCCGCGAGTGCGCCGTAACCGCGCGCTGCGAGGGCGCCCACATCAATTTCCTCCGCGATCAGGGCTTCGCCCGGCTCGAGCCCCTGCGTGGCGGCGCCTGGACGGAAGACGCGACCGCGCAGTTGCTCGCGCTCCATCCGACGCCCCCGCCTCGCGTTCGCGACGGCCAGCCGCTGCAGCCGGTCGCGCCGAGCCTGCCTGGCTTCGCGCCGCCACAGGCGGCCCCGATCGAGCCGCTCATCGAGCTGGCCCGGAAGCAGCGCGAGGAGCGCGCGCGCGCACGCGGGGAAGCTGCGCAGCGGCACCAGATCTCGGCTCCGGGGTGACGATCGGCGATGGCGAATCTCGGCTACCTGCAGCTCACGCGGAACTGCTACCAGAAGTGCCACTTCTGCAGTAATCCGCCGACCGGCGTCCATCTCGACGAGGCCGAGATGCGCAGCAACATCGATCGGCTCGTCGAGATGGGATACGACGGCGTGATCCTGACGGGCGGGGAGCCTAGCACTTCAGAGCTCTTGCTACCCGCACTCGCCTACGCACGCGAGCGCAAGCTCTCGAGCCGCATGATCACCAACGGGCAGAAGCTCGCGGACAAAGAGTTCTTCGCGCGCTGCGTCGACGCCGGCTTGACGCACATCCACGTCTCGATCCACAGCTACCGCCGGGAAGTGCACGACTTCATCACGCAGTATCGCGGCGCCTGGGACGTGCTGGTACGCTGCCTCGAGCACGTCCCGGAGATGGGCATCACCTCCGACGTCAACACCGTAATCAACGTCTGGAATGCCGACCATCTCCACGAGAACGTCCGCTGGCTATGCGAGAACTTTCCGTTCATCCGCCACTTCGTCTGGAACAACATGGATCCCGACGGCAACCGTGCCGAGGAGAATCCCGACTGCATTCCGCGGCACTACGAATTCCAGGTGTCGCTCGAGAAGGCGATGGATTACCTCGTGAGCACGGGGCGGACCTTCCGCGCCGAGCGCGTGCCGCTCTGCTACATGCGGCGCTACGCATGGGCTTCGACGGAAGCGCGCAAGATCATCAAGGAAGAAGAGCGCTGCATCCGCTTCCTCGACTTCAAGGGTTTCATCCACCAGAAGGAGTTTCTGCACGGCAAGGGCGACGCCTGCCAGGCGTGCCGCTTCGATCCCATCTGCGCGGGCATGTTCTCGATGGCGAAGAGCTACGACGAGCGCGAGCTCTCGCCGATCTTCGAGGATCCGACCCCGGTGATCGCCCAGGTGCTGCGGCGGCAGCCGTCGCCCCAGCTCCTGACGCGACTGATGGCGCGTCGCGGCCGGCGGTCGCTCACCGAGCAGCCGTCGCTCGAACGCCGCCAGCAAGCGCTGGAGCGGCCCCTGTAGCGCCATGCGCCGCTTCCTCTTCGTCAATCCGCCGCTCGTCCTCGAAGACGACTTCATCGACTACCCGTTCTTCGCCAATCACGGTCTGCTGGCGTGCGCCGGCGCGGCGGCGCGGGCGGGTGCGGAGGTCGCCGTGCACGACGCCTTTGCGCTCGCCGGCTCGGGACGCCACCAGCGAGCGGCCGGGGGATGGATCCTCGGCGTCGGCCACGACGCGTTCGCCGCCGCCCTGCCCCGCGGCCGCTTCGACGTCGTGGTCCTCGGCAATCCCGTCTTCCTCCGCATCGAGGACGCCCACGCCGAGACACGAGATCTCGTAACGGCGCTGCGCGCGCGATTTCCCCGATCCGTCCTGCTGCTCGCCGACGGCTACGTCGGCGGCCAGCACTACGCCGACTACGACGCCGCCCGGGTGCTCGCGCAGTACCCCGAGCTCGACGCGATCCTGAAGTATCCCGGCGAGCGGTTCTGCGCGGAGCCCGAGTATCTCGCTCGCCTCGGCGACGCTCGCGCCGTATTGCACGATGCGGAAGGGCGCGGCGCCGATCCCCTCGAAGCGCTCTACTTTCTCGACGGCATCGACATCGACCACTTCGATCGCTTCCTCGAACGCTGCTTCGGCGACGGGGCGTGGCACAACACCTTCGGCATCGGCGCCGGCACACGCTCGTTCGTCACCAGCATCGGCTGCCCGCATCGGTGCATCTTCTGCACCAGCAATCCGGGCTGGCGGCGAACGGGTCGGAAGCTGTACCGGCCGATCCCCCTCACCCGCCTCACCCACTGGGCGTACCTGCTGAAAACCGCATTTGCCGCGAAGAAGCTCTTGGTCCTCGACGAAATGGTGAACGTGCGCGCGGATTTCGAAGCCCTGCTCCGCATGCTGAACGAGCTCGACTTCACCTACGACTTCCCGAACGGCATGCGCGCCGACCACCTGAGCCGCGAGGCCATCGCGCTCATGCGCGGGCGCATCGGGATGCTCAGCATCTCGGCCGAGAGCGCAGCCCAAGCAGACCTCGACGGCCCGATCGGCAAGGGGCAGTCCCTGGACGCCGTCCGGCGCGTCGCTGCCTGGTGCCGCGAGCTCGGGGTGCCCCTGATGTCGCATTTCATCATCGGCTTCCCGTGGGAGACGCCGGCCCACGTCACCGCCACGCTCGACCTGGCATGGGAGCTCTATGACCGCCACGGCGTCTGGCCGTCGGTGCAGTTCGCGACGCCGATCCTCGGCACCGCACTCCACGAGCAGGTCGCGGCCCTGGGGCTCGTTCCGCCCGGCGGCGTCGACCTCAAGGACGGCGCCCTCTTCCAGCACCGCCCCTGCTTCGAGCCGCCTGGTTGTCCGCCGGGATACCTCGAGAAAGCACGGGCGGCTTTCGACCTGAAGATAGCGTCGCGCAGCGAGCGCAAGCTGATCATGAACATCACCTACAAGTGCCCCAACCGCTGCGTGTTCTGCGCCACCGGCGACCGTATATCGGCGGCACTCGGATGGAGCGAGATCGAGACGATACTGCGGCAGCACCGCGACCAGGGCACCGACCAGCTCGACATCGACGGCGGCGAGCCGACGACGCACCCGCAGCTCGCCGACACCATCGAGCTGGCGTGCAGGCTCGGCTATCGCTCGATCAATCTTACGACCAACGGGCGTTTGCTCCGCGACCGGACCCTCGCGAACCGCCTCGTGAACAGCGGCCTGACTCACCTCCTGATCTCGCTGCACGGCGCCACGGCGGAGGTGCACGAAGCGGCCACCGATACTCCGGGGAGCTTCGCCGACACCATGGCCGGCATCGACAACGTCACGGCCCTTCGACCTCCGGGCCTCGAGATCGGTGTCAACGTCACGATCATCCGCGCCAACGTCGGCCAGCTCATGGAGCTCACCGCGCTCGCCGTCGCCAAGGGGTTCTCCAAGATCAACTTCCAGTTCACGACGCCGTTCGGCCGCGCCTGGGACGACGTGGTACCGCCGTTGACGGAGGCGGCCGAGGCGGTCATGCGCGTCATCGACCGCCATGCGGAGGCGATCCGCATCTACGTCGTCAACGCCCAGTTCTGCGCGTTCCCGGGCTACGAGCGCTGGGTTGCCGCCGATCTGCAGAAGATGGGACGGACGATGATCTTCGCCGCCGATCCGCGCTTTCCGGAGCAAGTGAACCTCTACGAGTGGCTCGGTGCCCGCCGCGAAAAGCTCGAGGTCTGCGCACGATGCCCATGGACGACCGTCTGCGACGGATTCCAGGTGTTCGCCCGGGAGAAGCCCGACATGCGCGTCGAGCGCGCTCGGCTCGTGATGGCGACGGCATGAGCACGACCGCCGTCAAGCTCGGCGACGAGTGGTGCGAGTACGCCGACGTCCTCGTCGACGTGATGATCGGCTACGCCTGCAACGTGCAGTGCGACTACTGCTCGATCACCGACGAGATGCGCAAGGAGAACATGGCGACTGCGTCCGTCATGGCGGCACTCGCCAACGCCCGTCGCCGCGGCGCCACCAAAGTCGCGTTCGGCGGCGGCGAGCCGACCATCCGCCGCAGCCTCCTGCCGCTCGTCCGCTGGTGCCGCGACCGCGGTTGGCGATCGATCAAGATTCCTTCGAACGGACTGATGTACTCGTACGAATCCTTCGCGGCGGAGGCGTGCGACGCCGGCGTCACGGATTTTCACATCTCGTTCATGGCGCATACCGACGAGCTCTACGCGCGCATCATGGGACGTCCGGACGCGCTGTCCTTGGTGACGCGCGGCGTGCGTAATCTGCGGGCTCTCGGCCGCACGCTTACGGGCGATCTCATCGTCAAGCACGACACCTGGATGCACCTCGGCGACATCGTCGAGCACTGGGCGAGTCTCGGCGTCGACACCTTCAACCTCTGGCTTGTCTCGCTTAGCGATCGCAACCGCTACAACCTCGCGTCGCTGCCGACGGTCACGGAGATGCGCGACGGTATCGTCGCCGCATTCGAGCGCGGCAAGCGGCTCGGCGTCACCGTGCGATCCCGGCACATCCCGCGCTGCATGCTGACCGGCTACGAAGACCA
The DNA here is from genome assembly GCA_002050235.1 of Polyangiaceae bacterium UTPRO1. Classification (GTDB taxonomy): domain Bacteria; phylum Desulfobacterota; class Binatia; order UTPRO1; family UTPRO1; genus UTPRO1. The sequence goes on from MWST01000013.1 coordinate 11,565, forward strand.
CGTCGCCGACCTGCGCGAGGACAAGGTGCTCGTCGTGACGCCGCGGGCGACCTTCGCGCTCTGGGAGTCCAAGATCTCGCCGAACACGTACGCCGAGAAGTGCAACGGTTGCCGCTACCAGCACGGAGCGTGCCTGGGGCTTCGTCGCGACTATCTGGAGCGCTGGGGAGACGCGGAGCTCAGGCCGGCATACGGCGCTGCGGCGGCGCCGGCGGCATGACGTCGCTCGCCTGCACCCGACCGCTGCAGGGCAGGCCCGCCGCCGAGCGTGCTCGCGCCGGATACGCCGGATTCGCACCGAGTGCCCGTCCGTAGTATTGCCGGCGCGATGGACATCCTCCTGCATGCCCACTCCGGCCTTCGCTACCTCGTGCTCCTCGTCGGCATCGGAGCTCTCGCCGTGCTCCTGCGGCGGCTGGCGACGGGAAGCGACCGCGCGCTAGGCCGAGGCGCGATGGCGGTCTTCGTTGCCCTGGTCCACGTGCAAGTGCTGCTCGGCTTCGCACTCCTGGTCACCATAACCTTCTACAGCGCCCTGATGGGGCACATCATGATGATGATCTTCGCCGCCGTCGCCGCGACCGGGGGAGCCATCATCGCCCGGCGCTCGGAGGATGCGCACGAGGCGCTGGTCGTGCAGACGGTCGGTGTGGCCGGAACCTTGCTCGCGATCGTCTTCGGCATCCTCGCGATCGGGCGCAGCATACTCTAGAGCGCGGCCCGCGAGCCGACGACTGCGGACACGACGCGAAATCAGGCTCGGCACCGTCGCGCTCGACGATATAAGCTAGCGCACCTCTTCGCTGTCCCGAGCGAAGCCGCTTGCCGGCCCGATCGGAGCTGGGCTACACGTTTCCCCGCTGCCTGCGAGCCGGCGTGGCGTCCCGACCGAAGCAAGGACGAAGCGCCGGCCGCCTGAAGACCATGCCCAACGTACAGATCGAAACTCTGGATCCAGCCACCGCGACCTTGACGCTCGCGCTCGACATCGGGCTCTATCCGCGCGACGTCCTCTACGCCGCCGCCTACGTGTTCCTGGACCGCGCTTACGTGTTGCTCGACCGGCGGGACTCGCGCTTCGCCGTGCGCCTGCGGGCCAAGCGCCCCCTCGACGCAGCGGCTTTGCGCGACCTGGCGGGCGAGTTCGAGAACGAGCTCCTCGCGCAGGCGCTGCGCCACCGCGTCGTCGACGCGAACCAGCGTATCATCGAGGACGTCGTCGCGGTCGCCATCGCGGGCGCGACCGCCGGCGCCGCGCCGGTCGTCGCCTCGACGCCGGCGAACCCTCCGCTCATCGAAGCGACCGGCCCGGAGGACGGCTTCCTCGTCGACCCGCACGGGATCGCCCGACCGCTGGAACCCGGAAAGGAGACGACCGAGTGACGGCGAACGACACGGATGCGGTGACCATCCGATTCCATCGGACGCTCTACAGCGAAGAGGCGATCGAGGAGGCTGCAGCCGCGTTCGCGGGTCTGGCCTCTTTTTCGATTCGCGCCGATGGCGAGCACCACGTAGTCGACGTCAGTGCGATCGCGCGCGACGTCGACGGCGACGTCGTCGCCGAGTTCTGCAACTTCGCGCTCGCCAACTCCGCACGCGGCCACCGCAGCGGCAATGCTTGACGCCCCGCTCCTGCCGCGCGGACGCCAGGTCGACTTCACGACGCTCGCTCCGGAGCGCTGGGCGCCGGACTTCGCCACGCCTTTCAACCAGCGGATGATCGGCGGCAAGGTTCTGGTCACCAACGACTTCGGCGACTGGCTGCTGCTCACCCCCGACGAGTTCTGCTCCTTCGTCGAGGGACGACCGCAGCCGGGCGAGCCGCTCTACGAGAAGCTTCGCGGCGCCAGCTTCATAGCCAAGGCGGTCGACATCGCGGCACAAGCGCAGCGCTGGCGACGCAAGAAGCAGTACCTGTTCCACGGCCCGACCCTGCACGGCTTCGTGCTCACGCACCGGTGCAATCTCGTCTGCCAGTACTGCCATAGCTCCGTCGTCGGGATGGAGCGGACCGATACCGACATGTCCCGCGAAGTGGCAGAGCGCGCCGTCGACCTAGCGTTCCAGTCGACCGCGCGGGGCCTGACGATCGAGTTCCAGGGCGGCGAGCCCACCGCCAACTGGGACGTGTTGCGGCATGTCGTCGAGTACGCGACGCACAAGAACCGGGGCATCGGCAAGGTACTCTCTTTCGCCCTGGTTACGAATCTGACCCTCATGGACGACGAGCGGCTCGCGTTTCTCCTCGACCACAAGGTGCAGATCTGCACGAGCCTCGACGGACCCGCCGATCTCCACAACAAGATCCGCGTCTTCAAGGGCGGCAACAGCCACGAGATGCTCGTCTACTGGATGCGGAAGATCAACGAGCGTTACCGCGAGATGGGCCTCGACACGAATCACTACCGCGTCGAGGCGCTGCCCACGATCACGCGGCCGAGCCTCTCGCGCTGGAAGGAGATCGTCGACGAATTCGTCGCGGTCGGCTGCCGCGCGATCTTCCTCCGCAAGCTCGATCCGTTCGGCTTCGCGGCGCGCAGCGCCAAGACCCTCGGCTACTCGATGGACGAATACCTCGAGTTCTACGCCAACACCGTCGACTACATCATCGAGCTGAATCGCCAGGGCGTTCAAGTGATGGAGCGCCACGCGGCGATCATGCTCAACAAGATCCTCATCGACGAGGAGCCGAATTTTCTCGATCTTCGCACGCCGGGCGGCGCCTGCATCGGCCAGCTCGGCTATGCGCCAGACGGCGGCGTCTACTCGTCGGACGAGGGGCGCTTCGTCGCGGCAATGGGCGACGACATGTTCCGGATCGGCTCCGTCGACGACGACTACCGCCAGCTGATGACCAGCGCCGCGACGCGGGCGCTGGTCATGGCCGGCCTGAACGACGCGCAGCCCGATTGCGTCTCCTGCGTGTACAAACCATGGTGCGGACAGCAGGTCGAGTACAACTACAAGACGCAGGGGAGCATCCACGGACACATGCGCGACTCCAACTGGTGCAAGAAACACAAGTCCGTCTTCGACTACCTGATGCACAAGCTCGCATCGGCCGACGAATCGGACATGGAAATGTTCCGGCGCTGGACGACGAACCGCACCCTCGATCACTTCATCGTCCAATGACCGGTCAGGATCTCGTCCTCGGCGACGCCATCGACGGCGATCCCCGCACCCTCCGCGCCGCCTACGCACACTATCTCGCCTCCTGCTGTCGAACGCTCGCGGCGCTCGGACCGCAGCTCCCGCCGTCGCTGCGCGACGCGCACGCCCGCCTCGCCGATCAGATGCAGCGGGCTCTCGCGGTCGACGAAGTCCGGCTGCTCCACTGCTTCACGGCGCCAGCCGTCGGCACGCCGGTCTCCTGCTTTCGGCTGCGCGACGATCTCCCGGAGTTCCGGAGCCGGATCGACGCCGCCGCCGTCGCGGTGTTGCCGCGGCTGCTCTTCGAGATGGCGCTCCGCGGCCTCATCGCCGACGACGAAATTCTGCTTTGGGAACACGACGCGCCGCGGCTCGCGTCGCCGGCCATCGGCGGCGAGATAGTCCCGCCAGAGACCGCTACCGGGCTCGTGTTCACGGCGCGCCACGTCGCCGCCGTCGCCGCCGGCGCCGAGATCGCGCGCCTGCCGCTCGACGAAGCCGGCATGGCCGCCGCCTGTGCGGCGGCCAACGGCTTCCGCTTCGAACGCTGCTACTACTCGATCGGCGACGTCGCGCACTTCGCTACGATAGACCACAACCCGATCGCGGCATTCGAGGCGCACCCGGACAAGTGCGGAAACGCCGTCGATCTCGGCAACCGGCCGGAAACCGAGTGGGTCGGCGTCCTCGACGAGGCGTTGGCGCTCGTCGCGAGATTTCTGCCGCAGACGTTCGCCGAGATGCGCCTCTTGCTGCACGAGGTGGTACCGGTCGGCTACGACGACGAGCGCCACTTGTCGGCTTCCTACCGCGAAGCCGTCGGCACGATGTACCTGACGCTACACCCGAACGTCATGACGATGGCGGAGGCGGTAGTGCACGAATTCCAGCACAACAAGCTCAACGTCGCAGCGTACAGCGCCGACTTCATAGAAAATGCCTATCATCCGCTCTACCCGAGTCCGGTACGACCCGACCCGCGCCCGCTCTGGGGCATCCTCCTAGCAGTACACGCATTCCTCCCCGTCGCGGAGCTCTACCGTCGCCTGCGCGACGCCGAGCACCCGTTCGCGGCGCGCTCCGGCTTCGTGGAGCGCCTGTCCGACATCGATCTGAAGAACCACGAGGGCATGGAGATGCTGCGGGCCCACGCCCGCTTGACACCGCCGGGAGCCGCCCTGTTCAGCGAGCTCGAAGAGCTCGAGCGACGTCATCTAGCGGAGCGAACGGCCCGCGGCCTCTCGAACGTCCCGACGGCGGTGCATCTCACCTGACGTGCGCGCCGGCGCGCGACGACGCGCCAGCCGCGCCGATCAGGACCCGCTATCCGACAGCAGCGCTCGCCACGTGTCGCGTCGAGCGTCGACGAGGCCACGAATGCGGTCGAGGAGCGCCGTGACGACGGGGGTCATCGGATAGGGGCGGTCGGCGAGGTTCATGT
>MWST01000012.1 GCA_002050235.1 Polyangiaceae bacterium UTPRO1
ACACCGATTGGCGGCTCCCGAACGTGAACGAGCTGCAGAGCCTCGCCGACTACCAGAACGTGGCCCCGGCGGTGAACCCTGCTTTCAATACGGGTTGTACGGGAGGCTGCACGGTGACGACGTGTAGTTGTACGCAGTCGTACCGCTACTGGTCGTCCACTACGTTCCAGGACAGTCCCGGCTACGCGTGGTTCGTGGGCTTCTACGTCGGCGACGTGTACGCGACCAGCAAGAGCAACAACGGCTACGTTCGCGCCGTGCGCGGCGGCTCATGATCGATCATTGGAGCATTTGAAGGTTTGATCATTTGATTGGGGTCTGGGGGCGGAGCCCCCAGTTTTCAGACGGGATCCAGCCATGGCGCACACCGAGCACCTGCCGATCTACAAGGCTGCGTACGACTTCTGCCTTTACGTCGAGCAACTCGTCCGGAAGTTTCCGCGCTACCACAAGTACGCCGCCGGCCAGGATCTCCGTGAGAGCGCCCGCGCGGTGCTGAAGCTGATCGTGCGCGCCAACAGCCGGCGCGAGAAGCGCGCCGTGCTCTTCCAGATCCGCGAGGAGGTCGAGGCGCTCAAGGTCCTGCTGCGTCTCTGTCACGACGCGCAGGCATTTCCGAATTTCAATGCCTTCGAGCACGCCATCCGCCAGGTGACCGACGTAGCGCGACAGAACGAAGGGTGGCTGAAGAGTCAGCAACGGAGCCGTGGCCAGAGTCGGTCCGCGATTCTCGACGAGATAGCGGAGCCGAGCGTGCCATGATCATGAGGTCCCCCTCCTACCGGCGGCTTCGGCCTCGGCTGCCCGCCGGTGAACGCCGGAGCCCCGTAGTGGGGCCGAGGCACAAGGGCGCCTTCCCCGGCCGCGGCCGGGCCAGACGCCCGGATCCGTGTGCCGCTGCGTGCGGCGCCACACGGGAACAAGCGGAGGGGGCGACGCAGTCGAACAACTACTGGTCGTCCACTACGTACCAGAACAATCCCGACAACGCGTGGAACGTGAACTTCAACGACGGCAACGTGAACGCGAACAACAAGAGCAACAACAACTACGTTCGCGCCGTGCGCGGCGGCTCATGGTCCTGCGGAGCGGTCCGGCGCGTTCCTGCGCCGGGCCGCACGGCTTCGTATCCGCGGCGGCGGGAGGTCCGGGACTTCCCGCCGCTGCTCCGATGATGACGCCCGACCTCTACTCGTTCGCGAACCTCTGGCGGCAGTATCGCATCTGCCGCCGCAACAAGCGGAACACCCTGAACCAGCTCCGCTTCGAGATCGATGCCGAGCGGAATCTCCTCGCGTTGCAGAGGGAGCTCCGCGCCCACACTTACCGACCGGGCCAGTCGATTTGCTTCGTCACGCGCGGACCGAAGCCGCGTGAGGTCTTCGCCGCCGACTTCCGCGACCGCATCGTGCACCACCTCCTGGTCGCGGAGCAGGAGCGGGTCTTCGAGCCGCGCTTCATCCACGACTCCTACGCCTGTCGCGTCGGCAAGGGTACGCTCGCCGCGAGCAACCGGCTGATGGAGTTTCTGCGCGCGGGGACGGCGAACGGACGCCGGCCGCTCTTCGCCCTCCACCTCGACGTCGCCGGCTTCTTCCCGTCGATCGACAAGGAGGTACTCTGCGCGCTCCTCGCGAGGCGGCTCCGCCATCCCGAGGTCCGCTGGCTCACGTCGGTCGTGCTGTTCCATGACGCGACGACCGACTATCGGTTCTGCTCGCGCGACGAACGCACCGCTCCCCCTGGCCGAGCCGGATATCCCGTGCCGGCGCGCAAGAGCCTCTTCGGCAACGACAACCGGCGCGGTCTCCCGATCGGCAACCTGACGAGCCAGTTCTGGGCCAACGTCTACCTGAACGAAGTAGATCAGTTCGCGAAGCGCGTCCTGCGCTGCCGCTGGTATCTGCGCTATGTCGACGACCTGATGCTGCTCTCGCCGGATCCGGACGAGCTGCGGCGGTGGCACGCGGCGATCGCGCGCTTCCTAGAAGACCGTCTGCGTCTTAGGCTGCGCGCGGAAGACCGCCAGCCGGTGCCGGTCGGCCAAGGTGTCGACTTCGTCGGCTGGAAGACCTGGTGGAGCCACCGGGTCCCGCGGCGGCGTACCCTCGCGAACCTCCGGGCGCGCGTCCGGTCCTTCGAGCGCCGCCACGTTGCCCGCGCCTTCATGGGTGGCGCCGCGCGGGTGCGCGTACCCCGCCCGTCGCCGGGCGTGCGACGGATGACCCTCGGAAGATCGCGGAACGACCTCGCGGATCTCACGGCCGCGCTCGGCTCCTATGGCGGGCACCTGCGGCACGGCGGCGCGTGGCGCGTCTGGGATGAGGTATGGAAAGGTCGTCCGTGGCTCGACGCGCTCTTCGCGCGCTGCTGCTGGCGGCCCGCGCCGCGCTGGACACACTGGCATCCGCGGGCTGGCGAGAGCTTCCGCCGCGCCTACGCCCGACTGCTGCGTTCGGCGCCGCCGGCAGGGCTGGTGTTTCTGCAGGTCGGACGCTTCGTCGAGCTCTACGGGCCGCAGCGCCTCCGGGCCGAGCGCGTGCTCGGTCTCCGCGCCGCCGCCTTGCCGCGTGCCGGCTACGCCTTCACCGTCGGGTTCCCCGCCTGCGCCATGCCCCGCTTCGCCGCGCGTGCGCTCGCGGCGGGTCATGACATCGTACAGATACGGACGAATGAAGACGGTGCCTGCGTCGTGCTTCTGACTCCCGTGGACAGTCGCGTGGCGCCGGCGGCGCCAACAGCCTGGTGAACCGCACCCTCGGCTACTGCGAAGAACATCGCGACCTTTTCGAGGCATTTGGGAGAACGCCGGCATACCCTACGTAGCTATCGCGACCCGTGAAGCGTACGCCGAGGGAAAACCCGTCGCGCGTGCGCGTATCGAGAAGGAGATGGGCCGGTCCTGCCGGTGGCAGCGATCGCCGCCGCCGGCGCCCGGCTAGCAGCGGCTGACAGTCGGCGTTGACGCGCTCGCCGCAGCCGCGGAAAGAGAGCGGCGTGCGCATCCTCTTCGACCCTGCCTTCGATGCGACGCCGTGGCCCGGTCCGCTGGCCGCCCGTTGCGCGGTCGCGGGCGAGGCGTGGGCCGGGCCGCGGTTTCTCTTGAATCTGCTCGAGGCGCAGCTCGGGCTCGGCGGGCCGCCGGTCTCGGCTGCGCGCCGCGCCGCGGCGTTGATACCGGCGCTCCGCGCCCGCGCCGGCTTCTGGAGCGCTTCGGCCGAGGTCGATCCGCTCGGGACGGCGCGCACGCTCCTGGCCTGGCGCGATGCTCTGTGGATGGCCGGGTGGCGCGGGGAGGCGCTGCGCGGCGGGCGGATCTCGGCGCTCGCCGAGGTCACGCGCGGCGCCCTCCCGGGCATTCCCGATCGCATTGCCGCCGTGGTCGAAGCGCTCGGGCGCCGCGGTGCCGACGTCGCCGAGCTCGTGCTGCTCGAGCCGACCGAAGACCTGCCGCCGCTCTGGCGGGCAGTCCTGACGGGACTCGCCGCGCGCGGAACACGCGTCGGGACGACGGTGCTCGCTCCTGCCGTCGCCGGCGGCGATCTGGCGCGTGCCCAGACTCTTGCCTTCCGTCCCGAGGGTGACGGCGCGCTCCAGCTCCTGCGTCCGCACGGGCCGCTCCAGGCCGCCGAGGAGGTCGCGGCCTGGCTCGCGGCGCGGTCCACTTTGGAGCGGACGGTGATCATCGCTCCCGATCCCGTCCTCGATGCGGCGCTTCGCCGCCATGGACTGCCGACGACCGGAAGTCCCAGCCAGGTTCAGGACAACGCGCTCATCCAGATCCTGCCGCTCGTGCTGGCGCTCGGCTGGACGCCCGCCGATCCCGAGCAGGCGCTCGGACTCCTGACGCTCGCGGAAGGACCGGTTCCGCGGCGGATCGCTTGGCGCCTCGCGCGGGCGTTGCACGCGGAGCCGGCGGTCGACAGCGATTGCTGGCGCGAGACGCTTCGCGATGGACTAGCGGAGCTCGCGTCGGCCGACGAGCGGGCGCGGGTCGAGACCCGTCTGCGCGCGCTCCTCACGGCGCCGGTTCCCCGCGGCGGCGCTTATCCAGCTGCCGAGGTGCGCCGTCGGCTCGGCGTGCTCGAGACCTGGGTGCGCGGGCGGATGACGGATGCGCCGGTCGATAGCCTGCCGGCGTGGACGGCTTTGTTGCACGCGGTTGGCGCTCTGCGGCAGTTGGTCGAGGTCTCGGCGCTCGCGGAGCTGACGGCGCCGGAGCTCGAACGCTTCATCGCCGGTGCGCTCGAGGGCGACGCGCCGCTGCCGGCGTTTCCGGCCGAGGCCGGGCTCGCGGCGGTGCAGTCGCCGGCCGCGGTCGCCGGGCCCGCGGCCTGCGTCGTCTGGTGGGGTTTCGACCTCGACTCGGTGCCGCCGCTTCCGGTGCTGCCGCTCACCCGTGCCGAACGCCGCGCCTTCGCTGCGGCCGGCGTGGTGCTGCCCGACGCCGGCGACCTCGCCATCGCCGCGGCGACGCGGTGGCGCCGTCCCCTGCAGCAAGCGACCGAAGCCCTGCTCCTCGTCTGCCCGCGTACGACCGCCGACGGGGCGGAGCGCTATCCGCATCCTCTGTGGGACGAGCTCGAAGCCGAGCTCGCCCCCGGGGCCTCGCTCGCCGCGCTCGTGCGGACGACGCCGGTAGCGGCGCCGGCCGCGGAACGGCGCACCGCCCGACCGCTGCCGCAGCCGCGCCGCGATTGGACCGTCGCTCCCGGGGCGCTGCGAGAGCGGGCCGGAGAGTCGCCGTCCAGTCTGGCGCAGCTCGTCGGCTGCTCGTTCAAATGGGCGGTCGCGAAGCTCGGCGGCGTCGAGGCGGGAGAGACGGCGGCGCTGCCGGCGGCCGAACGGCTCCTCGGAACGCTCACGCACATCCTGCTGGCACGCTCGCTCCGCGCCGGCGTCGTCTCGCCCGATGCGGCCGAGACGCACGCCGCGGCGCTCTTCGATACCGAGGGCCCGCGCATCGCGGCGGCGCTCTTCCTCCCCGGCTTCGATGCGGTCCGCGCCGACGCCCGCACCGTCTTCGTGCGTGCCGCCCGCGAGCTGCACCGCGTGCTCGGCGTCTCGAAGCTTGCCGTGCGCGCGATCGAGACCGGCGTCGAGCGCGAGACCAGCGAGGGTCGGCTCAAGGGCTGGCCCGATCTCGTGGTCGGCCCGCCGACTGCGGTGATCGATCTCAAGTGGAGTGGGGCGGGTTACCACCGCGAGCGCCTCGTCGCCGGCACCGCGTACCAGCTCGCTGTCTATGCCCGCCTCGTTGCCGGCGACGGCGCCGCGCCGCTACCGGCGGTCGGGTACTTCATAGTGAGCGATCAGCGGCTGCTCACCAGCGACCCGACGGTGCTCCGCGGGGGCGACCGGGTCGACGGTCCGTCGCTCGCCGCCACCTGGGACGCGCTGATCGCGGCCTGGCGGCAGCGCCGGGCGGCGCTCGCGAGCGGCAGGCTGGAGGCCCCGATGCTAGACCTCGATGCGGCACCGCCGGCCGACGCGATCGTCGAGGGAGTGCTGGCGCTGCAGCCTGCCTGCGGCTACTGCGATCTGCAGACGCTCTGCGGGCGCGTTTTCGGAGCGGCGTGAATGGGCCGCATCGAGATCATCTCGGCGAGCGCCGGCAGCGGCAAGACGCACCGGCTGACGGAGGTCCTGAACGAGGCCATCGCTGCCGGCAGCGCGCGGCCCGACGCCGTGCTCGCCACGACGTTTACCAACCTGGCCGCCGCCGAGCTGCAGGAGCGGACCCGGACCCGGCTTCTGCGGGCGGGGCGGATCGTAGATGCGCACCGGCTCGCCGCGGCGCGCATCGGCACCGTGAACTCGGTCTGCGGCCGGCTAGTCGCCGAGTTCGCCTTCGAGCTCGGTCTGGCGCCGGACATCCGCGTGATCGACGAGCGGGCGGCGAGCGCGGCGCTTCGCCGGGCGATGTCGCGCGTCGTCACGGCCGAGGACAGTGAATGCCTGGCCGACATCAAGCAACGCTGCGACGAGACATTGGATTGGCAGGCCGACGTCAATGACATCGTTGCCCTGGCGCGCGCGAACGGTATCGGCGCCGACGCCCTCGAGCGCGCGTGCGCGCGCAGCATCGCCGGCCTCCTCGCGTTCTTCGCGCCGGCGGCGAGCGATGGCGGCGCGCTCGACGCCGCTCTCGTCGCGGCTCTCGAGGGATTCCTGGCCGCGGTCGATCGCGAGGTCGATACGACCAAGAAGACGCAGCTCGTCGTCAGCGAGGCGGAGCGATGCCTCGGCCGCATGCGGCGCGGGTTGCGGCTTCGTTGGGCCGACTGGTACCGCCTCCAGAACCTCGATGTCGGGAAGAAGTCGGCGGCGGCCAAGATGCCTCTTACGGCTGCGGCGGCGGCCCATGACCGTCATCCCGGCCTCCAGGAGGATCTGCGCACGGTATGCGAGCGGGTGTACGCGATCGCCGCCCGGACCTTGCGCGCCTACGAAGATTACAAGCGCGCGTGGGGGTTCATCGACTTCACCGATCAGGAGGTCCTGGCTCTGGCGCTCCTCGACCGCGCCGACGTTCGCGCCCGGCTCGCGGGCGAGATCGACCTCGTGCTGGTCGACGAGTTCCAGGACACGAGCCCGCTCGAGCTCGCCATCTTCCTGCGGCTTGCGGAGGTGGCGAAGCGCAGCGTCTGGGTCGGGGATCAGAAGCAGTCGATCTTCGGCTTCCGGGGGACGGATCCGGCGCTCATGGATGCAGCGGTCGATACGATTCTCGCCGGCGCCGAACCCGAGACGCTCCCGAAGTCGTGGCGGAGCCGCCCCGAGCTCGTAGCGCTTACTTCGGACGTGTTCGCGCGCGCCTTCGCTCACCACGGCGTGCCGGAGTCGCGAGTCCGGCTCGAAGCGGAGAGCGCGAGCGAAAGCCCGGAGCTCGGGCCGGTCGTCGAGCGCTGGCGCCTGCCGGCCAAGAACCGCTCCGAGGATGCGGCGTATCTCGCCGCCGCCGTGAGCGATCTCCTGGCGGACTCCGAGGTCATGGTCCGCGATCGTGAGCTCGCGGGTCCGCGGCCGCTTAGGCCGGGCGACGTCGCCGTTCTCTGTTACCAGAATACGACGTGCGCGAGCCTGGCGCGCGAGCTCGCGGCGCTCGGAGTCCGGGCCGTGCTGCCCCGTACCGGACTTATGAAGACGCCCGAGGCGCTGCTCGTGCTCGCCGGTCTCCGGCTCTTCGTCGACAACCAGGACACGCTGGCGCTGGCGGAGCTCGCGCGCCTCACTGCGTACCCGGCAGCGGGGGACGAATGGCTCGCCGACCTCATGGCGCGGCCGGCCCGCGAAGCGTTCGCCGCGATCGACGTCGCGGAGCGGCTGGCGGCGGCGCGGCGCGCCGAGCCGCACGCCGGAGCGCTCGCCGCCTTCGATGCGGTGCTCGAAGCCGTGGACGCCCGCGAGCACTGCCTCGCGTGGGGCGATGCGGCGACGCGCCTCGCCAACCTCGACAGGCTTCGCGCCCACGCCGTTACGTACGCGGACCTCTGCACCTCCGACGGTCGCAGCTGCACGCCGGCAGGGCTCGTCGCCGCGTTCGCCGAGTTGGAGGCCTCGGATCGCGACGCCCGCGCCGCCGATGTCCAGGAGGACGCCGTGGTCGTGAGCACGTGGCACAGCGCCAAAGGCCTCGAGTGGCCGGTCACCGTGCTCTTCGACCTCGATCGTGACCCACGCTACACGGCGCTGGGCGTGCAGGTGGTGACGGATCGCGCGGAGTTCGACGCCACCGATCCGCTCGCCGAGCGGTGGGTGCGCTACTGGCCGCAACCCTACCATCCGGCACAGACCAAGGCGCGATTCCACGACCGGCTGCGCCAGGCGCCCGAGACCGATGCCGCCCGCCGTCGCGAGGAGCGGCAGGCGCTCCGGCTCCTCTATGTAGGCTGGACGCGCGCGCGCGACCGGATCGTCCTTGCCGGACGGCCCGGCTGCCTCGGATCGGGAATGGTCGGGCGGTTGCAGGATGTCGCCGGCCGGCCGCTCCTCACCGAGGCTCCGAGCCCGGCCGACGGTCCGGTCGCAGATCTGGTATGGGCGGGGCGGCCGGTGCGCGTGCGCGTCCGCGACGCCGTGCTGCACGATGCTGTGCCTCGCGATGCCGTCCCGGGTCGTGGCTACGTCGCGCCCGGGCGGCGTTCGCACCCGCCGGCGATCGTCGTTCCGTCGGAGATGGCGCCGTCCGAGCGCGCCGCGGAGGCGGCGACGGTCGAACGCTGCGGGGATCGACTTCGGCTCGGCGCCAATCCCGACATGCAGAGGGTCGGCGAAGCAGTGCACGGTTTCCTCGCCGCCGACCGCCCGACGTTCGCCGCTGCCGAGCGCCGCGACATCGCTGCCGGCCTCCTGCAGCGCTGGGACGTCGCCGGCGTGCTCCGCGTCGATGACCTCCTCCGGGCGAGCGAACGGCTGCGCACGTGGGTGGCGTCACGTTTTCCGGGTGCCGTCTGGCATCGCGAGTGGCCTCTCCAGCATCGCCAGCCGAACGGCACCATCGTCCGCGGCACCGCCGACCTCGTGATCGAGCACGGGAGCGGCTTCGCCATCGTCGACCACAAGAGCTTTCCGGGGACGGTGGAGCAGGCGGTGCGCCGGGCAGCCGGCTACGCGGGGCAGCTCGCCGCCTACGCGGCCGCCGTTGCCGCGGCGCGAGAGCAACCCGTGACCGGTAGCTTCGTCCACCTGCCGGTACTGGGGCTGATCGTGGAGCTGCGTTCGCCGTGAAGGGATCGAGCTAACGGCGGTAGCCGTGATATCCGTTACGTCCGTGGCCGCCGTGCCAGCCATGCCCGCCGCCGTGCCAGCGCCGCGCTCCCCAGCCGCCTACGTATACGCCGCCGTAGGACGGGCGGTAGCCGTAATAATAGGAAGGGGCGTAGTACGGCCGCGGATAGTACACGGGCGGTGGGGGCGGGTAGTAGAGCGGCGGGGCCGGCGCATAGATCGCCACGCCCGGTAGCGGAATCCCGATTGCGATGTCGACACCGGCCGATGCTCCGGAGACATCTACCGATAACGACATGGCGAGCGCGATTCCGACTATGGTCAGCAGGGTGATCTTCTTCATGGTGGTGAGACCCTCCTCGGGGCGCGACCAACGCGAGAAGAGCGATCGAGTTGCGGCGTGCTCCCCGGATCTCGCACCTTGTATCCCGCGATCGACCGCTGTGTCATCGTCGACGTTCCCGGCGACCGCGTCCCTGCGGTGGTTGCTTTGTTGAAGGCCGCGCTTCGGTTCCCAAAGGAGGACTCTCACGATGATTCGGCGACCTCGCCTCGGTCGTATCTTCTGCTCGTGTCTCATAGCCTCGGCGCTCTGGATCCCGAGCGCCCGCGCGCAGCAGGCGCGCGCCGTCGGCGTCACGCCCCCCCGGCTGTCGTTCGTGGACGGGGACGTATCGTATTGGCGCCCCGGCGCTGACGATTGGGTCCGGGCGCAGATCAACACTGCCCTCGGCGCCGGCGACTCGCTCTATGCCGATAGCGGCGGCAACTTCGAGCTCGAGATCGGCACTCGCGCCTATGTCCGCGGCGGCCCGGGGACGCAGCTCGGCATCGATTCGCTGGAGACCGGGTACCTGCAGCTCCGGGTGCCTGCCGGCTACGCGGCGGTGGATCTGCGCCGCATCCCGGAAGGTCAGGAGATCGAGCTCGATACGCCGAACGGCGCCTTCCTGATCTCGCTTCCCGGGTACTACCGCTTCGACGTCGATGATCGGGCGACGCGCTTCACGGTACGGCGCGGCGGCAGCGCCCGCGTCTTTCCGGCCGGCGCCAACGACGGAGTGGAGGTCGGCAGCAGCCAGACCGTCGTCGTGAGCGGTACCGACACGGCCGATCTTCAACGTGTGGCACCGGCGGACGAGGACGCCTGGGATCGCTGGAACTACGACCGCACCGCGAGCCTCGGCGGCGAGCCGCTCAGTGCCCGCTACGTCTCTCCCGAGGTGGCCGGCGTCGACGATCTCGATCGCTACGGCGACTGGCGGTCCACGTCGTCGTACGGCGCAGTGTGGGTGCCGCGGGGCACCCCGTCGGGCTGGTCGCCGTACACCACCGGTCGTTGGGTGTGGGACGGCTACTACGGCTGGACCTGGGTCGACGACGCGCCCTGGGGCTGGGCGCCTTACCACTATGGTCGATGGTGCTGGGTCGACGGCTACTGGGGCTGGGCTCCGGGTCCGCTGGTAGCGCGTCCGGTCTACGCGCCGGCGCTGGTCGCGTTCTTCGGTAGCGGCGGCGTGAGCGTGTCTATCGGTATAGGCACACCGTTCGTTAGCTGGGTGCCGCTCGGCTGGGGCGAGCCGGTCGTGCCCTGGTGGGGTCCGCGCGGCTTCGTCGGCCGCCCGTACTGGGGCGGCTGGGGCGGACCGCGGGTCGTGAACAACACGGTCATCAAGAACACCACCATCATCAACGTGAACAACATCAACTACTACGACAATGTTCGTCATCGCGCGGTGATCGGCGTCGACGGGAATCGCTTCGGGCGCGGGCGTCTCGAGACCGTGCGCGTCGACGCCGATCGTATGCGCACCATGCGGCCGGTGCGCGGCGAGCTCGGGATCCGGCCGGTGCGCGAAAGCCTCGTCCCGCGCGAGAGCCGCGGCCAGCAACCGCCCGCCCGCATCCAGAGCCGTCAGGTGGTCGCGACACGGGCGCCGCAAGATCCGTCGCGATTGCCGCGAGCGCGCGGACTGATTCGTGAAACCGATGCAGCCCGCCGTCCCGAGTCGCGTATCGTGGTGCCGCGCGGGAGCGGAATGAACCGCCTCGAGCGCGCCGGCGGACGGACCGCGCCGCCGCCGACGCGGGGTGGGGTCGAGCGGGTTCCTCGCGAACCTGGCAGAGGCAGTACTGCCGCACCCGAGCTGCGCCGCGAGGGGGAGCTAAACGAGCGCGGCGGTATCGAGCGCGGCACCGGGCGCAGCGAGCGCCCCGCGAGGACGCAGCAGTCCGAGCCGCCGGAGCGCGCGCAGCCGCCGTCCCGTCCCGTAGCGCCCGATTCGCCACGCTCGCGCAGTGGGGCATCGGGCGAGGCAGCCCCGCCACCGCGAACCGGAGCGGAGCGTCCGGAGGCACCGCGGATACAGCGCCAGGAGAGGCCGCGGATGCAGCGCCCGGAGGCGCCGCAGATACAACGTCAGGAGGCGCCGCGCATGCAGCGCCCGGAGGCGCCGCAGATGCAACGTCAGGAGGCGCCGCGGATGCAGCGCCCGGAGGCACCGCGGATGCAACGCCAGGAGGCGCCGCGGATGCAGCGCCCGGAGGCACCGCAGATGCAACGTCAGGAGGCGCCGCGGATGCAGCGCCCGGAGGTGCCGCGGATGCAACGCCAGGAGGCTCCGCGGATGCAGCGCCAGGAGGCGCCGCAGATGCAACGTCAGGAGGCGCCGCGGATGCAGCGCCCGGAGGTGCCGCAGATGCAACGTCAGGAGGCGCCGCGGATGCAGCGCCCGGAAGCGCCGCGGATGCAACGTCAGGAGGCGCCGCGGACGCAGCGCCCGGAGGCGCCGCAGATGCAACGTCAGGAGGCGCCGCGGACGCAGCGCCGTGACAGTCCGCCGCGTGGCGACGGGAATCGCGGTAGTGACGCGAGCGACCGCGGCCGACGTGATCGCGATTGATGGCAGGCAGAGATACCAGTCGGCCGACCGCTAGCCGTTCGTCGCGCTACGTCGCAATCCTCATCGGAGTGATCGGCGGCTACGTCGTCGGTCGCATGCTCGAGGATCGTCTGCCGTGGGAGCACGCGCGAATGCTGACCATGCCTCTCGGGGGGATGCTGGCTGGTATAGTGGCTCGCTTCACGTTCTTTCGCGACTCGCCCTCCGATCGCTGAAGCTCGCTACCGGTTGCCTCTCGCCCTCAGCCTCTCGGCTTGCCCGGCGTGTAGATAGCCGTCGGTAGGGTGGCGACCTTGCCGCCCGTCGACCCGACGGCGTGCACCTTGCCGCTGCCGCTCTTGTCGACGCTGTCGATGCGGATCACGGCGTGGAGGGGGACGAGCGTGCGCTCGACACCGGCGAATTCGATCTTGAGTTTCTCCTCGGACGGATCGACCACGACGCTCGAGCGCTCGCCGAAGAGGAACCCCTCGATTTCTACGAAGCCGAACATGTCGGCCGGGCCGACCTTCCGACAGTAGACTTCGTACACCTCGCTGTCGTTGCGGAAGGTGACGCGGTAGACGCGCTTTTTCGCCATAGGGGCGAAGAGTACGGAGCGCTGCGGAGCTTGGCAACCGTATCGGGCTCGATGGCGTGTCCTGCCGGCCTCCGCTAGGTTCACGCGCCATGAGCGATCCTGTGAACGGCGTACCCGGCGGCCAGGCGGCGCTAGACCAATTGGTCTCGATCCTCGACCTCGAAGAGCTCGAGTTGAATCTCTTTCGCGGCCGCACGCCGAAGGAGGACCGGGTGCGCGTCTTCGGCGGCCAGGTCGCCGGGCAAGCGCTCGTCGCCGCCGGCCGCACCGTCGAGGCCGGACTCGTCGTGCATTCGTTGCATTCCTACTTCCTGCGCCCCGGCGACCCGTCGATTCCGATCGTCTATCAGGTGGAGCGCCTGCGCGACGGCCGGAGCTTCACCACCCGCCGTGTGACCGCGATCCAGCACGGTCTGCCGATCTTCAACCTCTCGGCGTCGTTCCAGCGGCCGGAACGGGGCATCGAGCACCAGATCGCGATGCCGGAATCGCCGGATCCCGAGGCGCTGCTCACGTTCCGGCAACGCATCGAGCCTTATCTCGGGCGCGCCGACCTGCACCCCGAGCTCAAGAAGTGGCTGCAGCGAGAGCGGCCGATCGATATGCGCTACGTGAACCCCCCGGACTATCTCGATCCCGAGCCGCACCCGCCCCATCAGCAGGTCTGGATCCGCGCCGACGGCAAGCTCCCGGACGAACCGCTGCTGCTGCACCAGTGCGTCGTCGCCTACGCATCCGACATGACGCTCATCGATACCGCGACGTTGCCGCATGCGATCCCGTGGTTCGATCAGAACGTGCAGATGGCGAGCCTCGACCACGCCATGTGGTTCCACCGCCCGTTCCGCGCCGACGATTGGCTGCTGTACACCCAGGAGAGCCCGATCGCGACGGGCGCGCGCGGCTTCACGACCGGGCGGCTCTATACGCGCGACGGCGTGCTCGTCGTGTCGGTCGCACAGGAAGGGCTCATCCGCCGGCGCGACGACAAGAAGGGCGGGCGCTGAGGCGCGGCGACTCAGACGATCCGCGACTCGCGTCCCTGCCAGTAGCGCTCCTTCAGGAGCCGCTTGTAGAGCTTTCCGGTCGGGTGGCGCGGTAGCTCGGCCGCGAAGTCGATCGAGCGCGGACATTTGTAGTGCGCGAGATGTTGGCGGCAGAACTCCGTCAGCTCCGCGGCGAGCGCGGGTCCGGCCTCGGCCATGTCCACCGGCTGCACGACCGCCTTGACCTCTTCGCCGAAATCCTCGTTGGGGACGCCGAACACCGCGACGTCGTGCACCTTCGGGTGGGTGACGAGCAGGTTCTCGGCCTCCTGCGGGTAGATGTTGACGCCGCCCGAGATGATCATGTTGGCCTTGCGGTCGGTGAGGTAGAGGTAGCCGTCGGCGTCGACGTAGCCGATGTCGCCGATCGTCGAGGCGCCGTCGGCGCGGCGGCTGGCGCGCGTCTTCTCCTCGTCGTGCAGATACTCGAAGTAGCTGCCGCCCGCGAAGTAGATCGACCCCGCCTCGCCGACCGGCAGCTCGACGCCGTCGTCATCGAGGATCTTGATCGTGCCGAGGAGGGCGCGGCCGACCGAGCCCTTGTGCGCAAGCCACTCGTGCGAGTCGAGCGCGCAGAGGCCGTTGCCCTCGGTCCCGCCGTAGTACTCATGGATGATCGGGCCCCACCACGCGATCATTTGCTCCTTGACCGGGATCGGGCAGGGCGCGGCAGCGTGGATCGCGTGCGTCAGGCTCGAGATGTCGTAGCGCCGGCGGATCTCCGGGGGGAGCTTCAGGAGGCGTACGAACATCGTCGGCACGACCTGCGTGTGGGTGATGCGATGCCGTTCGACGAGGCGCAGGAACTCTTCGGCGTCGAAGTGCTCCATGATCACCGAGGTGCCGCCGAGGCGCTGGACGGCCAAATTGAAGCGCAGCGGCGCTGCGTGGTAGAGCGGCGCCGGCGAGAGGTAGCGCGTCTCCGGACCCATGGCGTAGAGCGCGGTCACCATCGCGATCAGCGCGTTCGGCGTACCCAGCGGATCGCCGCGCAGGGGGAACTTCACGCCCTTGGGACGTCCCGTCGTCCCCGACGAGTAGAGCAGGTCCGCGCCTTCGCGCTCGTCCGCGATCGGTGTCGCCGGCTCGCCGGCAACCGCGGCCTCGAACGAGTCGTAGCCGGCGATCGTGCCGCCGACCATGAGCTTCTTGGCGACGTTGGGCAGGCGATCGCGGACCGCCGCTGCGAGCGGCGCCAGCGTCTGCGAGGTCACGAACACCTTCGCCCCGCAGTCGTTCAGGATGTACGCGAGCTCGTCTGCCGTGAGGTGAGTGCTGGCGGCGGTGTAGTAGAGCCCGGAACGCTGCGCCCCCCAGACGATCTCGTAGTAGCGCGCCGAGTTCTCCATGCAGATCGCTATGCCGTCGCCGAAGCCGAGCCCGGAGCGCCGGAGTATCTGCGCGACGCGATTCGAGGCAGCGTCGAGCGCGGCGTAGGTGACGACCTCGTCCTCCCGCGAACCGGCATGTGCAGGTACCATGACATAAGCCGGTTTGTCCGGACGTGTCGTCGCGTGCGCGCCGGGGTGCATGGCGTGCCACCTTGCCATCGTCGTGGCGCCCGGACCAGACCCGGCGGCTGGCGAGGCTGTCGTCGTATCACCGGTCAGCATCGCCCTTGTTGCCCCAGGGGTCCGTTTTCGCCACACCAGGAGCTGCAGTGTCGGCCACCGCTGCGCCTGCGCCGTCGCCGGCTCGGTGCGGATACGGTACGGTACGGAAGTTGTAAGAATCCTCGGCCAACGGAGCGCATTCTATGGGCACGGCACGTACGACCTCGGTTCTGGGACTGGCATTGCTCGCGTGGATCATGACGGGCACAGGAGTGGCGCACGCCAAGGATCTGCCGCCGGCCTACGGATCCTTCGGGACCGGTGCCGGCAGCGGCGCGGGTTTCGATCGTGACGCCGACGAAGAGGCCCCGCCTTCGAAGCCGAAGCCCCGGACGTCCTTCAAGGCTCGCGCGCCGGTCCGCCAGCCGCGGAAAGCGATCAAGACCAGTATCGACGGCAGCCTGGGCCACCGGGATTCGCGGGTCGAGGACGACGACGACGGTCTCTGAGCGGGGTCAGCTCGCGAGGCGCCGGCGTGCGACCGCGCCGCCTCGGTGGCGCGACGGCGAGGCGGCGGCGCCGGCCGCGATCATCCGAGCGCACCGGCGGCGACGAGCTCGCTGATGCGGTCATCGTCGTAGCCGAGGATGGCCGCTAGCACCTCGTAGTTGTCGCGGCCGAGGGTGGGGGCGTCGCCGGCAACGACCGCCGGCGTCCGCGACAGCAGCGAGCGTGCGTTTTCGACCGGCGTCGTGCCGTAGGTCGGGTGTGCAAGCCGGCGGACGTGCTCGCGGTGGATGAGCTGCGGATCGGCGCAGAGCTCGGCGCTGCCAGCGACCACTGCCGCCGGCACGCCGGCCGCTTGCAACGCCGCCTCTGCCGCGTGCGCATCGCGGACCGCGGTCCACGCGGTGATCGCGGCGTCGAGGGCGGCGACGTTCGCCCGCCTCGCGGCGCCGCTCGCGAAGCGCGGATCGCGGGTCAGGCCTTCGTCGCCGAGCACGGACGCCAGGCCCGCGAACTGTGCGTCGTCGTGGACCGCGATCGCGATCCAGCGGTCATCGCCGGCGGCGGGATAGACGCCGTGCGGCGCCGCCTCGTCGTCGGCGTTGCCGTGCGCGCTCCGGATGCGACCGTTCACCGTGTAGTCGAGTATCGCCGGTGCCAGGAAGTGCAGCGACGCTTCCGCCTGCGCGAGGTCGATGAACTGGCCTTCGCCGGTGCGGCGGCGGTGATCGAGCGCGGCCAGGATCACGGCAGCGCTGAAGCGCGGCGCGATGTAGTCGGTGTAGGCTCCGAAGGGACCGGCCGGGGCGCGGTCCGGCCAACCGCAGAGCGCACCGAAGCCGGTGATCGAGTGGGCGAGGTTGCCGAAGCCGGCGTAGCGCGCGAGCGGTCCGGTCTGCCCCATGAGACAAGTGCTCAGCATGATGAGCGACGGATTCACTGCCCGGAGCGCCTCGTAGTCGAGCCCCATCGCCTGCATCGTGCCGGCGCTGTACGCCTCGGTGACGACGTCGGCCCAGCGCACCAGGTCGAGCAGGACCTCGCGGCCAGCGGGGGTGCCGAGGTCGAGGGTGAGCATGCGCTTCCCGGCGTTCATGTTGTGGAAGAGGACGGCGCTCTCGGACTCCGGCGGCAGCTCGTGGAACGGCATGATCGTGCGGCAGATGTCGGTGTGCTTGGGCGACTCGACCCGGACGATGACGGCGCCGTAGTCGGCGAGCATGCGGGTCGCAGCCGGGCCGGCGATCGCCCACATGAGGTCGAGGATCTTGACGTCGGCGAGCGCGGCTTCGGGCATCAGATCACTCCCCCGGCGCCGAGACGCGCCAGCTCGGCGTCGTCGAGGCCGAGCTCGCCGCCGAAGATCTCGCGATTGTGCTCGCCGACGGTGGGTGGGCGGCGGCGATAGCGCAGCGGCGTCGCCGAGAGGCGGGCGAACGGTCCCGGGTAGCGGACGGCGCGGTCGAGCTCGGGATGCGCGAGCGTTTGCCAGTAATCGCGCGCCGCCAGTTGGACGTTGTCGACGACCTCGCGCGTCGTCGCCACCGGGGCGATCAGCAGGTCGCGCTCGAGCGCCGCCTGCAGGAGCTCGGCCTTGGTCCTGGTGCGGGTGAAGTCCGCGACCAGCTCCTGGGTCCGGAAGAGCTCGGTGAACGACTCCTCGCCCGCGAACATGCGATCGAGGAAGCCGATCCAGTCCTTGTCGCGCGTCGCGGCGTCGCAGCCGCCTTCCTCGGCGATCCAGTGCATGAGCCGGCGCGTGAAGTGGCCGACCGACGAGCCGAAGAGGAAGGTGACCGAGACGTAGCCGTCGGCGGCGGGATACACGAAGCGGATCGAGAGCGGTCCGATGCCGGCGCCGCCGGCGATCCGCCGGGCGTCGGGAAACCCGACCGCGGCGCTCAGGAGGTACGACTGGGTGGCGAGGGTCACGGCTTGCTGCGCCGAGACATCGACGTGCTGGCCGCGCCCCGACCGCATCCGCTCGTGATGGGCGACGAGCGCCGCCCCGGCTGCTTCCGCAGCGGCGTGCGCGTACGCTTGCGGCACCCCGAGGCGGAGCGGCGCGCGATCCGCGTCGCCGTTCAGGCGCAGCGGACCACCGGCCGCGAGCAGCACGAGGTCGCTGTCGGCCCAGGCGGCCTTGGGCCCCGTCTGCCCGAAGGGCGTGATCGAGACGTACACGAGGCGGGGATTGACGGCGGCCAGGGAGGCGTAGTCGAGGCCCCGGGCCGCCTGCACGCCGGGCGCCTCCGACTCGATCAGGAAGTCGGCGCTGTCGACCAGTCGATGCAGCAGCTCGCGGCCGCGGGCGTCGTCGAGGTCGAGGGTGATGCCGCGCTTGTTGCGATTCTCGGACCACCAGGCAAGCGAGCGATCGACGTGCGGCACGTCGTCGACGAAGGGACCGCGCCGCCGCGTCGGTGATCCGCCCGGCGGCTCCACCTGCACGACGTCGGCGCCGAGGTCGGCGAGGATCTGGCCGCAGAGGTGGCCGCGGCTACGAGTGAGATCGAGGACGCGGTAGGGACTGAGCATGATCGGCTCTTCGCGGCTCGTAGCCGAGGCGCGCCGCGGCTGTCAAAGCGAGGGCTGGGTCGGCGCGCGCCCGGAGGTGCGGCACGGCGATGGCCGGCGGTCGTACTCGCGAGGGCTCCGGTGATCCCGTTCGCGACCAGCCGCTACTGCTTCGCAGTGGGCGCGGCGCTACCCGCGCACTCGACATAGTGCACGATCGTGCAACCGCTTGCCGCGTGCCGGGGCTCGTGCCACATTCCCCGCCGGCCGCGATCCGTCTGCAGTGATCCCGCCCACCGAGAAGCGACACGCGAGAAGGAGCGTCTCCCATGACCGAGCACGACGAGTTCCGTGAATACTGCCGCCGCTGGCTCGCCGAGAACCGCCCGGCGCCGCCGAGCTTCCGGCTGCCGCTGAGCCCCATCGAGGTCATGACCGAGGAGCAGCGGCGCTATCTCTGCGCGTGGGAGAAGAAGTGCTACGACGCGGGCCTCATCGGCTGCGACTACCCGAAGGAGTACGGCGGCGGCGGTCACTCGGGGTTCCAGCAGATCGCGAGCCAGGAGATGGGGCGCGCCCAGGTCCCGTACATGATCAACGTGATCGGGCTCTCGATGGCGGCGCCGACCATCCTGAACCACGGTACCGAGGAGCAGAAGCGCCGCTTCATCGCGCCGCTCCTTTCCGCCGACGAGATCTGGTGCCAGGGCTTCTCCGAGCCGAACGCCGGCAGCGACCTCGCGAACGCGCAGGCGTCGGCCGTTCGCGACGGCGACAACTGGGTCATCAACGGCCACAAGGTGTGGACCAGCCTCGCGCATTTCGCGAGCTGGATGATCATGGTGACGCGCACCAGCAACGACCACAAGTACAACGGCCTCACGTACTTCATCGTGCCGATCGCGAACACCAAGGGCGTCACCGTGCGCCCGCTCATCAAGATCACCGGCGAGACCGGCTTCAACGAAGTGCTCTTCGAGGACGTCGTCGTGCCCGACTCCTATCGCGTCGACGACATCGGCAAGGGCTGGACGGTCGCGATGACGACGCTCCTCTACGAGCGCGGCGCCGCCGAGGGCGCCGGGAGCGGCGGCGGCATCTCGCTCGACGAGCGCGTCGCGCAGTTGATCGACCTCGCCAAGCGCTGCCGGCGGGACGGCAAGCCGGCCTGGGACGACCCGATCATCCGCGATCGCGTGGCCGGGCTCGCGATCCGCGTCGAGGGCATGCGCCAGGTGCATCGCCGCAGCCGCGTCGAAGCGCTCACCGACCATCCGATGCGGCTTCCGCTCCAGGCCAAGGTGACCGTGAGCGAGCTCATGCAGGACATCGCGGCCGCGGCCCTCGAGATCGAAGGGCCGGCGTCGAGTCTCTACGTCGGCGACCCCGGCGCCCCCGACAACGGCCAGTGGCCGCTCGCCTACCTGAACTCCTACGGGTTCACGATCGCGGCCGGCAGCAACGAGATCCAACGCAACATCCTCGGCGAGCGCGTCCTCGGCCTCGCGAAGTCGAAATAAGGTCCGCAGCGGAGGAGGAAGGACGACGATGGCCCAGCCCAAGGATTTCGGATTCGGCTCGGAAGAGCAGATGCTGCGCGACCAGGCGCGGAAGTTCCTGAAGGACAACGCCCCGATCGAGAAGCTGCGCGCGCTCGTCGCCAAGGACCACAAGCTCGCCTACGAGAGCCCGGTACAGCCGCTGGCGTGGGACGAGCGCGTCTGGAAGCAGATGGTCGAGCTCGGTTGGACCGCGCTCGCGGTGCCCGAGTCGGCGGGCGGCGCCGGCATGAAGATGATTGCGGTGGCCGCGCTCGCCGAGGAGATCGGCCGCGCCGCGCTGCCGTCGCCGCTGATCGCGACGCTGATTGCCACGTGCGTGCTGCGCGCGGCCGGAACCGCGGCCGCGACGGCGTGCTTGGAGCGCATCGCCGGCGGCGACGCCGCGTCGTTCGCCGGACCGGGCTCGGAAGGCTCGTGGCTGCCGGATGCGACCTCGATCACCGCGGCGGCGAGCGGCGACGGCGCCGTGCTGAGCGGCACCGCGCCCTTCGTGCAGGAGGCGCGGAAGGCGGCGTTCTTCCTGGTCGCGGCGCGCGGCGCCAAGGGCGTCGGCCTGTACGCCGTGGCCGCCGACGCGCCGGGCGTGAAGATCCACCCCGACCGGGTCGTCGACTTGACGCGCGACCAGGCGCACGTGGAGCTCGACGACGTGCGGGTCGACGGGGCCGGGGTCGTGGCGGTCGCCGGCGCCGGAGAGAAGGCCGTCGCCGCGGCGCTGCCCGCGATTCTGACGATCGTCGCCGCCGACCTCTGCGGCGCCGCCGAGTGGCAGCTGCAGACGACCGCCGAGTACGCCCGCGTACGCACCCAGTTCGACCGCCTGATCGGCTTCTTCCAGGCCGTGAAGCACCCGATCGTGAACGTCATGATCGACGTCGACCGCGCCCGCTCGCTGGCCTATGCCGCGGCGTGCGCCATCGACACGGAGCCGGCAGACGCGCTTCGCCTCGCCCGCATGGCCAAGGCCGCGGCCTCGGACGCGGCGGCCTTCGCATCGAGCCGCTCCATCCAGCTCCACGGCGGCATCGGCTTCACCTGGGAGTGCGACGTGCATATCTACGTGAAGCGGCAGAAGCACAACCAGTTCTATTTCGGCGACGGACCATACCAGCGAGCGAAGATCGCGCCGCTCATCGATCACTCGGCGTAGGCCCGTCGAGACCCGGCGAGCGCGGCACCTCTCGTCGTGATGTTCCTGCGAGCCCGTGCCTACCCGCGCTTCTGGCGCCTGGTGGCTGCGGTCCTGGTGGCGGTGAGCCGCACGGGCGTGCTCGTGCTCGCAGGCGTGCTGATGGGCTTTCCGGATGCGCGGCTCGACAATCCTCTGCGCCTGCTGCGCGCGTTCGTCGCCCTGAGTCTGGCGCCGGGGCTGGCGGCGTGGTTGCTGGCGCGCGTATTCACGGCTGCGGTCACGATCGCCGACGGCCTACTGGTGGTCAGCCGTCGTGATCGACGTATCGAGGTGCCGCTGGCAGCGCTCGCCGGCGTCGCGCCGTGGCGCGTGCCGCTTCCGGGAAACGGCCTGGCGCTCGTACTGCGCTCGGGGCGACGGGCGCCGGTCGACCTCCAACTAGGAGATGTGAACGGCCTGGTCGAGGCGCTGGCAGCGGCGGGAGCGTCAGCGGCCGTCCGCGATCGCATGCGGACGCCGGCCGCCGTCTATCAGTCCTCGCGACGCGACGATCGCCGACGCTGGTGGCATCCGCTGCTCTCGTATGGCGTGCTGGCGCTGGTACCGACGCTTCCGGTCTTTCGGCTCAATCAATGGATCGTCTACGGCGGTACCTTCGGCGAGTACTACACATACGGACTGCGGGCGTATCTCTTCGGCTTCATCGCCTACTGGTGGACGTTCACGATCTATCTCGTGCTGTGGGCCGGCGTCCTGCGCGCCGGCGCCGAGGCCGTGGTCATGGCGACTGCGTGGGCGGCGCCCGCACGCGTGCCGGCCGTGCGCCGGGCGGTCGAGGTGATCGACCGCATCGCCTATTACGGCGGCGTGCCGCTCTTCCTGCTGCGGGTCGCCGTGCTGGCGTCGTAGCGGGCCGCGGCTGGCGCCGCATTGACTTCCGAGGCGCCGGGCCGGAAGCTGCGGCGTTCCTGCGATGACGCCGACCGAGCTCTTCGATCCCCACAACGTGCTGATGACGAGCGGACTCACCGGCCCCGACGGGGCGCGGGTGCTGCTCGAGGCCGGCAAGGACTTTCCGGGCGGGCCCGTCGGCCTGGTGTTCGCGCTCTTCTGGGCGCCGGTCGGCCCCGGCATCCCGGCAGGGGTGCTGCTGGCGCGCCACATACCGCTCCATCCGCTGCTGACGTTCGGTCTCTATGCCGTGTCGGACGTGCTCGCGGCGGCGGTCTGTCATCCGCTCTTCGCCGGCTGCAGGCGTTTGGCGCAGCGTCTTCCTTCGCTCCGTCGTGTCGGCAAGGCGATGCTCAGGCTCGCCATGCTAGGGACGTCGGCCGCCCCCGGCGCGGCTCGCGCAGCCGCGGCCACGAGGCCGGCGGCGCTCTTTCGCATCGCCGCGATCGGCTTCGGTATGGACGTCTACACCGCGGGGGCGGTCGCTACCGGGGTCGACGCGCCGCGCGTGACGCGCTGGCTCTGTGCGATCGCGGGGGATCTGGTCTGGTTCGCCGTCCTCCTCGGGAGCAGCCTCGCCGCCGCATCGTTCGCCGACGACGACCGCCTGGTCGGAGGCGTCGTCCTCGCCGCCATGCTGCTCGTGCCGCCGCTCGCCCGCCGGCTGTTCCCCTCGCTCCGGGTGTAGACCGGAGGTGCTGGCGTTGCCGCTGCGCATGCGTACGCCGGGCGCTCCCGAGATCCTGGCGCCTGCGGGCGATCCCGAGGCCTTGAAAGCGGCGCTCGCGGCCGGTGCCGACGCCGTCTACTTCGGGCTCCGTGAAGGCTTCAACGCCCGCGCCCGCAGCGGCAACTTCGCGCTCGCCGATCTCGATGCGACCGTCGCGCGCATCCACCGCGCCGGCGCCCGGGCCTACCTGGCGCTCAACACCCTGGTCTTCGAGGCCGAGCTCGATTTTGTCGAGCAGGTGGTGCGGCGCGCCGCCGCGAGCGGCATCGACGCGCTCATCGTCCAGGATCCGGCGGTGGCGGCGCTGGCGCGCGCCGTCGCCCCCGACCTGGCGCTGCATGCGAGTACCCAGATGACGATCTCCAGCGCCGAGGGCGCCGCCTTTGCGGCGAGCCTCGGCGCGGTGCGCATCGTCGTGCCGCGCGAGCTCTCGGTCGCCGAGATCCGCCGCCTCGCTGCCGGCACCGATCTCGAGCTCGAGGTATTCATCCACGGCGCGCTCTGCGTCGCCTGGTCGGGGCAGTGCCTTACTTCGGAGGCATGGGGCGGGCGCTCCGCGAACCGCGGCCAGTGCGCGCAGTCGTGCCGTCTGCCGTACACGCTCGTGCTCGACGGCGCCGAGCGCGACCTCGGCGACATCCGCTATCTTCTCTCGCCGAAGGATCTCGCCGGTCTGCGCGCTGTCGCGGCGCTCGCGGCGATCGGCGTCCGCGGGCTCAAGATCGAGGGGCGGCAGAAGGGCGCCGCCTACGTCGCCACCGCGACGACGCTCTATCGTCGCCGGGTCGATGCGCTGACGCGCCAGCGCGCCGCCGACGCCGCCGATCCAGCGACAGCGGCCGACGACCTCCTGCGTACGAGCCTCGCCTACTCGCGCGGCTTCGGCGACGGCTTCCTCGGCGGAGCGGATCACCAGGCGCTCGTCGAGGGGCGCTTCCCGAAGCATCGCGGCGTGTTCCTCGGGCGCGTCGCGGCGGTGGCCGGCGACGCGGTGACGGTCGTGCGTGACCCGGCGGGCCGACCGTGGACGGGCGGACGCGGCGTCCCGGCCGCGGCCGCGACGCCGCACGGCGTCCCGGCGGCAGCGCTCCACGGGTTCGGCGGCGCCGCTGACGCCAGCACGGGGCCGCGCGCCGCCGCCCTGACGCCCCGTCCCGGCATGGGCGTGGTCTTCGACGCCGGCCATCCCGAGGATGCGCACGAACCCGGCGGTCCGATCTTCGCCGTCGCGGCGACGGACGACGGCTGGGTGCTGAGGTTCGGGGAGCCCGGTCCCGATCTCGCGCGCGTCGGGGCGGGAAATCGGGTGTGGGTGACGAGCGACCCCGCGCTCACGCGCGAGGTCGAGCGCCTGCTCGGCGGCGACGAGCCGACGGGCCGCATAGCGGTGGCGCTCGTCGTCGATGGCCGGGCCGGGGCGCCGCTTCGCGTGGTCGCGAGCGCGGGGTCGGCGCGGGCCGCGGCCGCGACCGCATCGGCGCTGCAGCCGGCGGCAGGCGCGGGCCTCACGACGGCGCTGCTGCGCGACAAGCTCGGCGCGCTCGGCGGCACGCCGTTCGCGCTCACGACCCTGGATGTGCGCGGGCTCGCAGCCGGCCTCCATGTGCCGGTCTCCGAGCTGAAGCGCGTACGGCGCGCCCTGGTCGCAGCGCTCCTAGCGGCGATCGAGCGCGGCCCGGTCTCGGAGCTGCGCTCGGCACCGGCCGCAGCCCGGCTCCGCGCCGCGGCGCGGCAGTTGCCGCCGTCGCGCTCGACGCCTCCCGCGGCACCGGAGATCGTCGCTCTCTGCAGGAGCGCCGCGCAGCTCGAAGCCGTGGTCGCGAGCGGCGCCCGCGCCGTCGCGCTCGACTGGATGGAGCTCGTAGGACTCGAAAAGGCGGTGGCGCGGGCGCGCGCTGCGGGTCTGCGCGTGACGCTCGCGACCGTCCGCGTCCAGAAGCCGGGCGAGGAGGGCTACGATCGCCGGCTCGCGGCGCTGGCGCCCGACGCCGTGCTGGTGCGGCACTGGGGCGCCCTGGAGGCGTTCCGCGCCCTCGCTCCCGAAGCCGCGCGACCGCTCCTGCACGGCGACTTCTCGTTGAACGTCACCAACTCGATCACTGCGGCCGAGCTCTTCGTCCGCGGCCTCGACACGCTGACCCCGTCCTACGACCTCGATCCCGAGCAGCTCGCGGCGCTCCTCGCTGCCGCGCCCGCCGAGCGCTTCACGGTCGTCCTGCACCAGCGCATCCCGACTTTCCACACCGAGCACTGCGTGTATGCGCACTTGCTCTCCGGCGGCCGCGACTTCCGTACCTGCGGCCGGCCGTGCGAGCGTCACGAGGTGGCGCTCCGCGACCCGACCGGGCGTTCGCACCCGGTCGTCGTCGACGTCGGCTGCCGCAACACGGTCTTCAACGGCGAGCTGCAATCGGCGGCCGAGCTCGTGCCCGAGCTCGTCGCCCGCGGCGTGCGGAGCTTCCGTGTCGAATTCGTGCGCGAGACGGGCGCGGAGGCGGCGGCGGTGCTCGCCGCCTACGGCGATCTCCTCGCCGGCAGGATCACGCCGCGCCAGTGCCTCGTCCGCGTCGCGGCGCGATCACGCTACGGGGTGTCGGCGACGCCCATGACGTTTCTCCGCTGACGGCCGGCGCGCTCTCGCATCCGACCGGGATTGGCGGCAGAGTCGCAGCGTGCGCACGCCCGGGAGCATGCTCGCCGTCCTCGGGCTCGCCTGCGGCGCCGCCGTGCAAGTGCTGGCGGCGCCGACGCCGGCGCCCGACGCTGTCCGCTGGGCGGACGGCCGCTTGAGCGTCCGCGCCACCGACGCGTCGCTCGACCGCGTACTCGCCGAGATCGCCGCGGCTACGGGGGCGACGGTGCGCGGCGAGGTAGACGCACGGCGGGTCACGATCGACTTCCGCGCGCTCGCGCCCGCGGACGGGCTTGCCCGCATCCTCGGCGCCGAGAGCTTCATGCTGACCTATGCCGCCGACGGCTCGCTGCGCACGATCGATCTGCTGGCGCGCGGCGCACTCGTGACGCCGATCCCGGTGCCGTCGCCGCGGCGGCCGCTCGCGGACGCCGAAGATCAGGCAGTCGTCCTGCAGCGGCCGGTGGCCGTCGCCGGGCCGCTCGCGGCGGCGGTCGGAGGCGACGAGGCGCCGATCGGGCGCGTTCTGCATGCCGTGATCATGGAGCCCGACCCGGCGACACGGGCGGCGGCACGGACAGTCGTGCTCTCCGCCTTTGTCGAAGATCCCACGGTCGAGGCTGCCTACCTCTCGACACTCGAGCCCGTCGCTGACGCCGTCCTGGCGCGCATCCTCCAGGCGTCCGCGGCCGACCCGCGGAGCGTCGAGGAGTGGATGGGTGTGCTCGCTGCCGGCGCGCCGTCGGCGGCGCTGCGCGCCAAGGCCGCCGCCGTGCTCGCCGTGCTGCGGCCGCATTGACGGCGCCGCGGCAGCAGGGTGCCGCCGGAGGCGTCAGTCGGACTCGTCTTTGAACTGGTCGGCGCGATTGCGGAGCGCTGGCGCGCTGAAGGTCGCGTCCCAGCAGGCGCCCGTCGAGCTGCGCAGCTGTACCGTGAGCGGCTGCGCGAACGGTAGTGTCGGCATTGCCAGGCCGCCGCCGCGGCCCTTGAGAAGGATCTTCGCCTTTCCCGGTGTTGTGCCGCTCTTGAGGGCCAGGCGCGTGATCCCGCGGCTACCGGTCTTGTCGGCATACTGGAAGCCGGACCCGTTCTCTCTCCAGCATGCTCGCCCGCCGCAGGCGCCACCCGCCGGGAGCGGCAGGCTCATGCGGAGCGCGCCGCCGTCATAAAGGCAGAGCTGATAGCCGGTGTCGATTGTCGGGTTACCGAAGTCGGTCTGCGGCGTTGCCGCGCCTCGGTTCCACTTCCACTGCAGGCTGTCGTGCGCTGCTGCCGCAGCGTTGCGGAGGAAGATCGACGCTCGTGCCGGAGCCGCGGGCGCACGGCAGCCCGCCTCGGGCGCCGGGCCGCAGCCGGGCGTGTTCTCGATCTGGCAGCTCGCGGAGCAGCCGTCACCGCTCGCGATGTTGCCATCGTCGCACTGCTCACCGCAGCCGGACTGAGTGATGCCGTCGCCGCAGATGTCGGTGTTCCCCAGACACTGGCCGGCGATGCACGTATCGGGGTGCGTGCAGACGGCGCCGTCGTTGCACGGCGTGCCGTCCGGCTCGGTGGCATCGGCAGGGCACGCCGGGCTGGCACCGGTGCAGAGCTCGGCGACATCGCACGGACCGGAGGCCGGGCGGCATTCGACGCCCGCGGCCGCGAAGGCGTCGGCAGGACAGGCGTCGGAGACGCCGTCGCAGGTCTCGGTTGCGTCGCAGGCGCCGGCGGCGGCACGGCAGACGGCGGTGCTCTTGGCGTCGGCCGGGCAGTAGGCGCTGACGCCGGTGCAGAGCTCGGCGATGTCGCAGACGCCGGCGGCGCTGCGGCAGACGATGTCCGCCGGGCGCAAGCTGTCGGGCGGGCAGGCGTTGCCGACGCCGTCGCAGCTCTCGGCGAGATCGCAGAACCCGGCCGCAGCGCGGCAGACGGCGGTGCTCTTGGCATCGCCCGGGCAGGCGGGCGAGGCGCCGTCGCAGCTCTCGGCGAGGTCGCAGACGCCGGCCGCAGCCCGGCACGTGGTGCCTGCTGCTGCGACGACGTCGGCCGGACAGCCGTCGTGCGTGCCGTCGCAGCTCTCGGCTACGTCGCAGGAACCGGCGCTAGGACGGCAGACGGCGCTGCTCTTGACGTCGGCCGGGCAAGCGGCCGCGACGCCGGTGCAGGCCTCGGCGACATCGCAGACGCCGACGGCGTTGCGGCAGATGACCGCCGGGCCGGCAAACGCGTCGGCGGGACAGGAGTCGTCGACGCCGTTGCAGCTCTCGGCGACGTCGCAGACGCCGGCGCTCGGACGGCAGACGGCGGTGCTCTTGGCGTCGGCCGGACAGGTGCCGCTCGTGCCGGTGCAGGTCTCGGCGACGTCGCACACCCCCGCGGCCGGGCGGCAGACGACACTCGCCGGCCGCACTGCGTCGGCCGGGCAGGCGTCATCGATGCCGTTGCAGCTCTCGACGACGTCGCACGAGCCGGCGCTCGGACGGCAGACGGCGGTGCTCTTGACGTCGGCCGGGCACGCGGCGGAGCTGCCGGTGCAGGTCTCGGCGGTATCGCAGACGCCGGCCGACGGGCGGCACACGGTCGCGCTCGAGGCAAAGGCGTTCGCGGGACAGGCCGCCGCTGCGCCGGTGCAGGTCTCGGCGACGTCGCAGACGCCGGCGGCGGGCCGGCAGACCGTGTTCGCCGGCACGAAGGTGCAGCTTCCGAGACAGCACGAGCCGGGAGTCCCGTTCGCAGCTCCGAGATCGCATTGCTCGCCCGGATCGAGGATGCCGTTGCCGCACGGTGCTCCGGACCAGAAGCCGCCGGGATAGAAGCTCGTCTCGTCGGTGGCGGCGCAGCTCGCGTTCACCAGCGGGTCGGTCGCCGCCGCGCAACACGGATTCGCAGCGCTGCACTGGATTCCCGCGTAGGTGCCCTCGGCGAGCTTCGCCTGGCCGGCCGCTGCGGGATGGAAACAGTCGCAGCACGAGATATCGCCGCTCGAGAACTTGTAATGGAATGGCGCTTCGACGTAGCGGAGCCCGACGTCCGCCGCCTTGACGGCGCCCGTGGCCGACGCTTCCCCCGCCGGGAGCGCGGCGTACTCGGCGGTCACCGCCTGGAGGATCGCGTTGTAGGCGACGGTCGTTTCGTACATGTCGATGCGGCGTGCGCTCGAGCAGTCGGCGGTGAGCGAGTGGCAGACGCCGCCGGCGCCGAAGACCGTCGTCAGGGACTGCCAGAAGAAGCTGCAGCTGGTGCCGAAGCCGAGGCCGCAGCTGGCCTTCGAGCTGAAGTTGCAGAGCTCCGAGATGCGTACCAGCGCCGAGACCAGGATGCGGGCCTGCGGTACCTGGATCAGCTGGTCGAGGCCGCCGCGAAGCTCACGCTCGAAGGCCGCGGTGGTGGTGCGGCAATAGTTGTTCGGGTCTTGGTCCCCGCCGCAACCGCTGCCGGTCTTGTTCTCGGTGTTGGTACAGGCGTCGTTGTGGCCCATGAGGACGGTCACGTAGCGCGGGCCGGGTTGCGCGAGCAGGTTGACGCGCGCCGCCGTCGCCTGTGCTCGGAAGTCGCCGCGCATGGTGGCGCCGCTTTCGCCGTCGTTCAGGTTCACGATCTGGCCCGGCTTCGCGCACTCGAGGCGCTCGGCGTGGCTGAACGTCGCGTCGCCGCCCGAGGAGCAGTAGCTCGTGCCGTGGTCGTCGCCGGTCGCCCAGTTGCGAGGGACCTGGTCGCCGTAGGTGCAGCTATCGGCGTTGAAGCCGCGCGTGATGCTGTCGCCGGTAGCGTCGATGGTGTCGGCGAGGAGGCCGTCGGTGAAGGTGGTTTGGGCGGCGAGCCCCGACGAGCGCCCGGTGGCCGTCAGGAGGAAGCCGGCGTGGAAGTGGCGCCACCCGACGACGAAAGTGTCGTCGAGCACGTCACCGTCGCCGTCGGCGACGGTGATGAAAACGACGTCGTCGCCGTCGCCCGGCGATCGCTGCAGCAGGATCTCGACCGTTTCGCGGGGCTCCCAGCCCGATCCGAAAATCACGACCGTGTCGCCGGGAGCGTAGTCGTCCTTGTCGGTCTCGATGACGGCGGCGTGGGCGTACTTGGCCGCCGGTGCGACCAGCGGCAGCAACAGCGCCAGAAGCCGTATGCAGGGGCGCAGCCAGGTTCGACGCGGCGTCGGGCGGGTCGTCGGATCCATGTCCTGGCCCCGCCTGTAGCACGTTCCCGCTGCGAGCCGTCAATGCGAATCGCAGCCGGCGGCATATCGGCGCCGGCTCGTCTTGCATCGCGGCGGCGAGTGCGTCAAAGACGCCGCGCCCGCCGAGGTCGGCCCCCATGCGAGGAAATCCGTCCGCACCTGCATCGACTCCCACCCGTGCCGCGGGGCCTAGGCGCCCGCGGCCGCGCGCCTGAGCCGATGCCGACGCAGCTCGTGCGCCGCGACGGCACGGTGCGCTTCGGCGTCTTCCCCGAGCCGATCGACGAGGTGAACCACCGCGACTACGTGCTCCGCGATCCCTTCGGGAGGCGGCGCGGCCGCTTCGCCCGCCACTTCGGATTCCACCAGTTCCAGTTCCTCGGCGGCCTCTCGGAGCAGCTCGTCTTCGGCTGTGCGATCGTCGACATGCGCTGGCTCGGCACGGCGTTCGTGTATTGCTGGGATCCGAAGACGCGCCGCCGCGTCGAGCACGGCGGCAAGCGGCCGTTCGGCTGGGGACTCCGCGGCGTCGCCACGCCCGAGGTCGGGACGATGTCGTTCGCGGCGGCCGGCACGCGGATCGCGATGCACGCCGGCGCCTCGCCGCGGGAGCGCCGCCTCGAGGTGACGGGCGGTCCGATCACGATCGACGCGGTCTTCAGCGAGGAGACGCCGCCGATGGAGCCGATGCGCATCTGCACGCGCGCCGGCGCCACCGGCTGGGTCTACGCGCGCAAGACGGCGGGGCTCGGCGTGCGCGGCACCCTCCGCACCGCCGCCGGGACCTGGGACCTGGGCGCGCTCGACGTCCACGGCCACCACGACTGGAGCGCCGGCTACATGCGTCCGGAGACGTTCTGGAACTGGGGTTGCCTCGCCGGCCGCACCGCCGCCGGTCGGGTCGTCGGCTTGAACGTGTCCTGCGGCGTCAACGAGACCGGCGTCACCGAGAACTGCTTCTGGATCGACGGCCGTCTGCACAAGGTCGATACGGTCGCCTTCGAATACGATCAGCGCGATCTCATGTCTCCCTGGCAGCTGCGCTCGGCCGACGGCCGCGTCGATCTCGCCTTCGCGCCCGAGGGCATGCACGTCGAGCGCGTCAACGCGCTCGTGCTCGCGACCAACTTCCACCAGCTCTTCGGCCGCTTCACCGGCACGCTCACGACCGCCGCCGGAGAGCGCACGGCGATCGAGCGCATGCTCGGCTTCTGCGAGGACCACTACGCGAAGTGGTGACCGCGCAGCG
Organism: Polyangiaceae bacterium UTPRO1; assembly: GCA_002050235.1. Lineage (GTDB taxonomy): Bacteria > Desulfobacterota > Binatia > UTPRO1 > UTPRO1 > UTPRO1. Next base: position 30,249 of record MWST01000012.1, read on the forward strand.
GACGGTCACGCCCTAGAGCGGCGGGCGCCGCTCCGTCCAGCGCGCCTCGCTCTCGAGCTGGGCGCCGACCCGGATCAGCACGTCCTCGCGTCCGAAGGCGGCGACCAGCTGTACGCCTATGGGCAGGCCGGCCGCGTTCCAGTGCATGGGCAGCGACATCGCCGGCTGCCCGGTGACGTTGAACGGCACGGTGAACGCGACCATCGCGCCGGCCTTGGCCCAGGCGCTGAGCGGTGCCGCCGGATCGGGGGTCTGCTCGCCGAGGAGCGGCGGCGGTGTCGGGATCGTCGGCGTCACCAGGAGGTCGAAGCCGTCCGCCCAGAAGGCCGCCATGCGCCGGTTCCACTCGTGCAGCGCGGCGACGGCGGCCAGGTACTGCGATCCGGTCACCTGGCGGCCCATCTGCGTGATCGCCCAGTTGTCGCAGTCCATGTCCTCCGGTCCGAGCGAGCGGCCGAGCACGGACTCGAAATGGTCGATCTCTTGCGCCTGCGAGGTCGCGATCACGCGGATGGCGGCGTCGCTGACGGTCGGATCCTCAAGAGCCTGCGGGTGTGCGATCTCGACGTGGTGGCCGAGATCGGCGAGGAGCCGACCCGTCCTCTCGACCGCGGCCGTGCAATCGGCATGGACGGGGGCAGTGGCCGACGTCGCCATGAGGCCGATGCGGAGGACGCCGGTCGGGGCGCCGACCTCCTCGACGTAAGGTCGGAGGGGCCGCTCGGCGACGTAGGGATCGCCCGGCATCGGGCCAGCGACCGCGTCGAGCAGTCCGGCCGTGTCGCGGATCGAGCGCGTCACCGCGAGCTCGAAGGCAAGCCCGGCCCACATCTCGCCGATCGTCGGCCCCATCGAGACCCGGCCGCGCGAGGGCTTCAGGCCGACGAGGCCGCATTCGCTGGCGGGAATGCGGATCGACCCGCCGCCGTCGCTGGCGTGCGCGGCGGCGACCATGCGGGCCGCGACCGCCGCGGCGGCGCCGCCGCTCGAGCCGCCGCTCGAATGTTCGAGGTGCCACGGATTGCGCGTCGGCCCGTAAGCTTCGGGTTCGGTAGTCGTCCAGGCCCCGAGCTCGGGGACGTTGGTGCGGCCGACGATCACGAGCCCGGCCCGCAGAAACTTGTCGACCAGATACGAGGTCACCGGCGCCCGATAGCCGGCGTCCTTGAGGAAGCGCGTTCCCCAGTGGATCGGGTCGCCGGCGCGGGTGCCGCTCGCGAGGTCCTTCAAGAGGAAGGGAACGCCGCGAAACGGTCCGTCGGGGAGCGGCCCGTCGGCCTCGCGTCGGGCGCGTTCGAAGTGCTCGTGGATGACGGCGTTCAGCCGCGGGTTCAGGCGCTCGATGCGGCGGATCGCCTCGTCGACGAGCTCGCGCGGCGACACCTCGCGGCGGCGAACGGCCTCGGCCTGCCCGGTCGCGTCGCGGTCTCCGATCTCGGTGGTGCGGTCCATGCGCGTTACATGGCAGAGCCCGCCCGCGTTCGGCAAGGACGCCGCACGCCTTGACAGACGTCGAGCGCCGGCCCATGACCCTCCGGTCCCATGGCCCGATACGAGATCCTCCACAATCCCCGCTGCAGCAAATCGCGCGAGACGCTCGCCCGGCTCACTGCTGCCGGCGTGACGCCGACCGTAGTCGAGTACTTGCGGGATCCGCCGACGGCGCCGCGTCTGCAGGAGATCCTGCAGCTCCTCGGCCATAACGACCCGCGCGCACTGATGCGCACCAAGGAGCCGGTCTACGCCGAGCTCGGGCTCGCCAAGGTCACCGACCCGAAGAAGCTCGTCGCCGCCATGGTCGCGCACCCGATCCTCATCGAGCGGCCCATAGTCATCAAGGACGGAAGGCGCGCCGTCATCGGCCGGCCGCCGGAGAACGTCGACAGGCTGCTCTAGCCCGGCCGCGCCGCCGTCAGTACCAGCTCGAGAACCAGGAGGTGCTCTCGACGTCGCTCGGCGCCACCACGTCGACGCGCCCGAGCTGCTGGCCCTGCCGCGTCACCACCACCTCGCCGACGACCTGTCCCTTGGCGATCGGCGCTGCGAGCTGGGGCGGCACCTTGACCTCGATCTTCGCGTCCTTCGCCTCCGCACGCGCGAGCACCAGGCGGAGATCGCCGGCTGCGACGCCGGTGATCTCCGCGACCTTGCCGCGCGTGATCCTGATCGGACCGCCCATCGCGGCGCCGCGCCGGGCGGCGACGATCGCTTTCCAGCCGCTGAAGCCGGAGCTGAGGAGCTTCGCCGCCTCGTCGAAGCAGCCCTTCTTGGTCGGCGCTCCGAGCACGATCGCCATCAGGCGGAGATCGTCGCGGGTCGCGGTCGCCGTCACTTCGAAGCCGGCGGCGACGTAGTAGCCGGTCTTCAGACCATCGGCTCCGGGATAGGTGCGGACGAGGTGGTTGGTGTTGCGCATCTGCAGGGTGCCGTTGCGGAACGGGGCTTCCGAGGTCTTCGCCCACTCCATGACCTCGGGAAACCGCGCCAGCTCCCGGCCGAGGGTCGCGAGGTCGGCGGCGCTCATGAGGTCGGGAAGCTGCCCTTTGCCCGGCGGCAAGCCGTGGACGCTATGGAACTCCGTGTCGGTCATTCCGAGCTCCTTGGCGCGCTGGTTCATGAGCTCGACGAAGGCATCGGTCGAGCCGGCGATCCGCTCCGCGACCGCGACCGCAGCGTCGTTCGCCGAAGCGATCATGATCGAGGCCAGGAGGTCGCCGAGCCGGAACTGCTCGCCCTCCGCCAGGTAGACCTGCGAGCCGCCGATCTTGCTCGCCCAGGCCGAGGCGATGACCGGATCGTCGAGGCGGAGCGCCTGGGCGCGCACCTGCTCCATTGCGATCAGGACGGTCATCATCTTCGCCATCGACGCCGGCGGCCAGCGCCGGTGCTCGTTCTTCGCGAAGAGCACCTGCCCCGAGTCGCGGTCGAGCAGGAGGGCCGCCGCATACGGCGCCTCGGGACGGAACGGGCTCGCCGGCGCTGCCGGGACCGCGGCCGGCGCCGCCGTCGGGACGGGTCGCGCCGGCCCGGCGGTGCGGTTCCTCGCCTCCGCCGCCGCTACCGCCGCCGCCATCGCCACCGACACCGCTACGGCCACCAGCCACCGCACCCGCATCTCCCGCCTCCTCAGGCGCCGTACGTCTCGTTCAGGTAGCGCCGGATCTCCGCCGACTCGAACATCTCCCGGCCCGTATTCGGATCGACGAGGTAAGGCACCATCATCTTGCCCGACCGGGCCACGAAGTCCGGGCGTCCGGCGCCGTCCTTGCCGACGTTGTGCAGCACGTAGGGCAGCTCCAGCTCCGATAGAGTCTCGCGCGCGATCCGGCAGAACGGGCTGGCCTCGAAGCTCCAGAGCTCGAGCGGGTGCGCCGGCCGGTGCGAGGGCCGCGCCCGCGCGCCGAAGGCCGGCCGAAATGCCGAAGCCAGCATCGAGCTCGCGGTCGCGAGCGGACCGCGGGCGAGGATGCCCGGCTCGCGGCCGCCGTAGGTCGCGAAGAGGTAGGCGACGATATCGTCGGACTCGTAGAGCCGCTTGCCGTTGTTGGGGTCGACGAGGAACGGAAACTGCGCCTTGCCGCCGAGCGCGACGGCGCGCGGGCGATACACCGTGCCGCCGGCCGGACAAGGATAGATCATGGCGTCGAGATCGAGCTCGGTGAGCGCATCGCGCACCTTCCGGCAGTAGGGGCACCCCTCGAACTCGTAGAGCTCGAGCAGTCGAGCCGGCCGGTGCGCGGGGCGACGTGCCTGCAGGCCGGCCCCGAGGCGGCTTACGGTCGAGAACATCGACGTCGCGACGTCGAGAAAGCGCGGCAGCTCCATGGCTCGTGGGCGGTGCGGCGGAGGTTCGTCCTACGCTCGCCGCCGCGGGCGGTCAACCGCTGCGGGGGCGGACCGCGCGCTGTGGGCGCTGCCGCAGCCCCGCCTGACCGTTTGCTCGGAAGCGGCTTTCAGCGGATAACTTCCGGCCGGTCCCATGACGACGTCTTTCAGTGAATTCGCTCTCATCCCGGCGCTCACCGAGGCCGTCGCCGACATGGGATTCACGCGGCCGACGCCGATCCAGGCGGAGGCGATTCCGGTGGCCTTGGCGGGGCGCGATCTCATCGGATGCGCCTCGACGGGCACCGGCAAGACGGCGGCCTTCCTGCTGCCGATCCTCCAGCGCTTGAGCACCGGATCGCGCAACGTCTGCCGCGCCCTCGTTCTCTCACCGACCCGCGAGCTGGCGCTGCAGATCGACGAGCAGGCGCTCGCTCTCGGCTACCACCTCGGCATCACCGCGGTGTCGGTGGTCGGCGGCGTCGACATGCGGCCGCAGGAGCGGGCGCTCCGCGCCGGCGCCGAGATCGTGGTCGCGACGCCGGGGCGCCTCCTCGACCACATGCGCTTCGACTACGTCGACCTGAGCTCGCTCGAGGTCCTCGTCCTCGACGAGGCCGACCGCATGCTCGACATGGGCTTCCTCCCTGACATCAAGCGCATCCTGCGCGCGCTCCCGGCCGACCGGCAGACGCTGATGTTCTCGGCGACGATGGCGCCCGAGATCCGCCAGTTGGCCGGCGATATCCTGCGCGATCCGGTGCCGATCCTCGTCGGCGGCGCGCAGCGGGTCGCGAGCGGCATCGTGCAGAGCGTCTACCCGGTGGCACAGGCCCGGAAGACGGCGCTCCTGACCACGCTCATCAAGCAGCAGGAATGGCGATCGGTGCTGGTATTCGTGAAGCGCAAGGCCGACGCCGACCGCCTGGCGCGCGCCATCTCGCGCGGCGCCGCGCCCGCCACGAGCATCCACTCGGACCGCCGCCAGGAAGACCGGGTCGCGGCGCTCGAGGCGTTTCGGCGCGGCGACTATCCGGTGATGGTCGCGACCGACGTCGCGGCGCGCGGCATCGACGTCGAAGGCATCTCGCACGTCGTCAACTACGACGTTCCGTTCTCGGCCGACGACTACATCCACCGCGGCGGCCGGACGGCGCGCGCCGGAGCCGTCGGCGAAGTGCTGACCTTCGTTGCTCCCGAGGAGGAGGAAGATCTGCAGTCCATCGAGAAGGCGATCGGCATGACGCTGCCGCGCGTGATCCTCCCGAACTTCGACCACGGCATGCACGAACACGTGCCGCGTCCGGTCGTGGAGGGCGGCGGCGGACGCAGCGCCCGTTCGCGCCGGGGACGGGGACGCGGCGGCAGGCCGGCGCCGCCGGCGCCGGCGGCGCCGACCGCCGGCGCCGCACCCGCCAAGCGCCGCCGGCGCCGCCGCCGACCGTCCGGCTCGTCGAGCACTTCCGCAGTGTCCGGCGAATGAGGGCGTACGCCGGACGCGGGATTGCCGTGCTCCTCGCTGCTGCCGTCGCGGCGACGGGTGCGCGCGCGGCGGCGCCGCCGGCGCGCGTGAACGTGCTCGTACTGAAGGAGCACGGGGTAGGCGGGGCGGCGCTCGCGCAGGGCTACCTCGACCGCTTCATTGCGCTCGCCGCCAAGCAGTACGGCTGGGGCGCCGACGCGTCCGGCCAGTATTACACGACGCGCGCCGCCGCCGAGGCGTACATCCGCGACGAGAAGCCGAGCTTCGGCATTCTCTCGCTCGCCGCCTTCCTGGCGCTGGAGAAGAAATATCAGCTCGAGGTGCTGGGCACGGCGATCGTCTCTCGCGCCGGCGGCCAGCAATATTTCCTCATCAGCAAGAACGCACCCGACGTGAAGGGCTGCTTCGGCAAGCCGATGGCGACCGACCATGCCGACGATCCGCGCTTCATCGAGCGCGTCGTATCCGGGCACGCGTTCGTGCTCGGCGACTTTCGGCTGCTCGCTACCCAGCGTCCGCTCCAGGCGATCAAGAAGGTGCTGACCGGCGAAGCGGAGTGCGCTCTCGTCGACGATGCGCAGATGGCGGAGCTCCCGCACATCGACGGCGCGGAAGGGATCCGGCCCATATGGGAGAGCGCGAAATTTCCGTCGATGACGCTGGTCGCGTTCGGCACGACGCCGCCGGCGGAGCGCAAGAAGTTCAAAGACGGCCTCGGCCGGGTATGCGACGGCGAAGGGAAGACCGCGTGCGCCGAGGTCGGGATCATCGCCCTCGCGGCCGCCGATTCCGGCAGCTACACGCCGATCGTGCAGGCGTACGGCAACTAGTGGGCCGACCTGTCTTGCGGGCCTGCCGCGCGGTCGGCGCCGTCGCCGTCGTCGTGGTCGCGACGCTCGCCGGGTGCGGGCCGCTCGCGGGCATGAAGCTGCCGCTGCCGCTCGGCGAACCGGTCGATTGTCTAGCGGTCTCGGACGAGCTCGAGGCGCTCATCGAGAAGGGCGCCGGGACGCCGGCCGCACGCGCCGCCGCTTACGAGAAGGTCCGCCGGGCCGCGTGTGACGGGACCGCCGGCGACGCGTTCGGACGCGCCGCCGTGACCGGACGATACGTGGAGCAGCAGGGGCTCCTTGCCGCCAATCTCGTCCGCGACGTCGAGTACTACGCGCGCCGGAGTCGCGAGCTCGACCCCGGCTTTCGTGATCAGGCGGCTACCCGCATGCTCGGCACGCTCTACGTGCTGGCGCCGGCCGCGCTCCTCAAGCACGGCGACTCGGAGACCGGCCTGGAAATGCTCGAGACCATGGCGCGGGACCACTCCGACGTCCCCGAGAATCATCTCCGCCTCGCCGAGGCCTACGTCGTGCTCGGGGACAATGCGTCCGCATGCCCGCACGTCTGCGAGTGCCTGCAGATGCGGACGCGCCTGCGGCGCGACGAGCAGACCCTGTTGAACCAGCTCTTCACGCAGCTCACCGCGGGCGGGAAGAGCCTCGGCTGCAGCGCGCCGCAGTGAGCCGGCAGCGATAGCCCGCGGTTCCGGCAGCGGACGGGCTCCGGGCGGCGTGCCTCCGGGAGGCCCCGGCCTTCACCTGAGACCGGGTTCGAGGTGGCCGCGGTGCTGGTCCAGCAGATCCCGGCGCACCAGCGGGCGCACCAGGACGATACCCGCGGCGAAACCGCCGACGTGGGCCCAGAAGGCGACGCCGCCGCCCTCGATGCCGCTGCTCAAGAGGCCGCTCGCGAGCTGGAGGAAGGCCCAGTAGAGAAGCATGAACCACGCCGGCACCGCCACGCGCGTCAGGATGAAGCCGAGCGGCACGAGGCAGTAGACGCGGACGCGCGGGAAAAGCACGAGGTAGGCGCCCATGACGCCGCTGATCGCGCCCGACGCGCCCACCATCGGCACCACCGACGTCGGGTTGGTGAACGCCTGGGCGAGCGCCGCAGTGAGCCCGCAGGTCAAGTAGAATACGAGGAAGGTGACGCGGTTCATCGAGTCCTCGATGTTGTTGCCGAAGAGCCAGAGGAACCACATGTTGCCGAGGAGGTGCATCCACGAGCCGTGGAGGAACATCGACGTCAGGATGTTGCCGACCTGCCGTCCCGGATCGGTGAGGCAGACGATGCCGTCGCCCATGGGAAAGCGTGAGCCCGCAGGCCTGGTCTGCAGCAGCTCCGCCGGGATGAGCCCGAGCTCGCAGACCGACTTTGCGAGCGGCAGCGCTGCGCCGGCGCCCTGGATCAGCACCCACGCGGCGAGGTTGGCGGCGATGAGCGCGAACGTGACGATCGGCGTGCGCACCGTCTCGTTCTCGTCGTGGTAGGGGAACATGTGCTGCTCGTTCTAGCCGCGTAGGACCCCGGCCGCCACGGGACGGATGCCGGTTCAGCGGCCGGTCGGAGCGCGCGGTCTTTCCCGGAACAGTATCCACAGCGCCGCCGGCAGGGCCGTGAAGTCGGCGATCAGCGAGAGCGTGAACGCGAGCGCGGCGAGGATGCCGAACTGCTGGATCGGAGGCAGCTCGGCGAATACGAAGGCCACGAAGCCGCCGGCGTTGATCATGGTCGCGAAGAGGATGGCGCGGCCGGCGACGAGCAGCGTGTGCGTCAGGGCGTGCTCGACGTCGCCGTCCTTCCGGCCTTCGAGGAAGTGGTAGAAGAAATGGATCTGGTCGTTCTCGGAGGTGCCGAGGACGGTCGATGCGATCAGGATCGTCGCGATGTCGAGCTGCATGCCCGTGAGCCGCATCACCAGGAACATGACGAGGATCGCGAAGAGCGACGGGATCATCGCCATCAGACGGGCGGTGCCGCTGCGGAAGACGACGACGAACGCGGTGAAGATGATCACGACCGTCAAGATGAAGCTCTCGACCAGCGTCGGGACCAGACCCTGCGCCATCTTCGCGTGCAGCGGCGCCAGGCCGACGATCCGCAGCTCGAATTGCCCGAGAGCCGGAACGCGCGCCGCCGTCGCCGCGAAGCTCGTGCGGATGTCGTCGGCGAGGCGCTTCAGGTCCGTGTATTCGGGCTTGCGGCTGACGACGGTGAGCTGCGTCTGGGCGAGCTGGTGCGGCTGTACGAAGCGTTGCAGGAGCGGCTCCTGCCCGACTAGCGCTTCGAGCTGGGCCGCTGCCTCCTCGACTGCGGCAGGGTCGGTGGGCCAGGCGTCGCCCTGGCCGGCGAGGTAGCGGATCATGCGCAGGATGGTCGTCGCGCCGACGACCGAGCCGACGTCGGGATTCTTCTCGAGCGCCGCCTGGAACTCGTGGAGACCGTTCAACACCTCGGGTTCGGAGACGCTGCCGAGGCCGCCCTTGAGCCAGACCTGCGTGACCGAGAGGCCGGGGATCTCGGGCTGCAGGCGTTGGATGTCGAGATAGAGCGGCGCGCGCGGATTCATGTAGGCGACGGGGTTGGTGAGGATGGTCATGGGCGTCACCAGGCCGGGGAGCCCGAAGAGGGCTACGGCTCCGCATGCCGCGAGGGCGAGGGCGCTGGTCACGAGCGGCCAGCGCCAGCGGTAGGTCGCGCGCGGCAGCCACTCGGCGAAGCGCCGGATCCGCGCGCCGAAGGTACGGTGCTCCTGGCCGCTCGGGGTGCCGAGGATCGCTTGCAGCGCCGGAAAGAGGGTCAAGGAGACCACCCAGACGGCCGCGAGTCCGAGCGCCACCCAGATGCCCATCTCGCGGATCGGCCGGATGTCCGAGACCGCCAGCGCCGCGAAGCCGGCGGCGGTTGCGAAGATCGACGCCGTGCAGGCGACGAATTTGTTGACGTACGAGAAGACCTGATGGGCGACGACGTCGCGGCCGGGCGGTCGGTCGACGAAGCGCGAGTGCAGGTAGACGAGCGTCGCCGTCGCGGTCACGAGGATCGTCATCGGCACCATCGGCGAGACGATCGTGAGCGTGCCGTCGAGGAATCCGATGATCCCCATCGAAAACGCCAGGCACACCGCGAGCGTGACCAGGAACGCGAGCAGCGTCGCCGCCGAGCGGTAGAGGACGAGGTTCAGCACGACGACGAACACCATGAAGAGCGCGAAGTACTTCCAGGCTCCCTGCTGCGTCTCGTCGAGGTACTGGTCGACCCAGGGCGCGCCGAGCTCGGTGAGCTTTGCGAGCGGCGCCGGACTGGCGCGAAACGGCGCGATCGCCTTCTCGATCGCCGCCAGCGCCGCTCGCCGCTGCGGGGCATCGGCGACGTCGAGGATGAGGCCGATCGCCAGATAGCGGTCGCCGACCAGACCCTGGCGCCGGAAGAGATCGGTGCCGGAGACGAAGGCGCGAAAGGCCGCCAGGCTCTCCGGCGTCGGCGTGAAGCCGGCTTTGGCGCGGCGGTAGATCGAGAGGGGGGAGTTGACCGCGACCCTGTCGATGCCGGCGAGCGCCCGCTCGATCTCGTCGACGCGGGTGACGATCGCCGGCGCCAGCGGATCGGCAGCCTCGGCGAGGAGGAGCGCGAACTCGCCCTCGCCGAAGACCTGCTCGAAAGCCCGGGTAGCGACGACGTCGGGGTCGGTGGCGACGATCAGCCGGTCCACCGAGTTGTCCTGTCGGACCTGGGTTGCGTAGAGAACGGCCGGGATCAGCAGCAGCGCGTACCCGGCGACCACGAGGCGGCGCCGGGCGATGACCGCGGCGAAGAAGCGCGCGAGGGGTCCGCTCCCGTCCTCGGGCTCGGCGTCGGACCGGCGCCGGGTCGGTTCGGCCATCGCCGCAGGGAGGTAGCACAGGCCGCCGGCGCGCGCACGGCCTCTCGGGGCGCGGCGCGCTGTCGATTCGCGCCTGCATCCCTGCTACGCCTCGCCGCATGGCGAAAGAGACGATGGTCGGGCGCGTCGGCGACATCCGCCGCTATCCGGTGAAGAGCATGGGCGGAGAGCAGCTGCAGGCGACGGCGGTGAGTGCGCGCGGGCTCCCCGGCGATCGCGCCTGGGCGGTGCGTGACGAGGTCAACGGCGGCATCCGCGGCGCCAAGAAGATAGCAGGCCTCATGCGGCTCTCGGCAGCGTACTCCGAGCCCCCGGCCGCCGCCGGCTCGAGCCCGGCGGTCATCACCTTCCCCGACGGTACGACCTGCGGCACCGGCGACGTCGACGTGAACGAGCGCCTGACGCGGGCGCTCGATCATCGCGTGAGCCTCTGGCCGCTCCTGCCCGCGGACGCCCTCGACCACTACCGGCGCGGCGCTCCGACCCATGCCGACTTCGAGCAGGAGATGCGCTCGATCTTCGGCCGCGCTGCGGACGAGCCGCTTCCCGACCTCAGCGTCTTTCCGCCCGAGCTCTTCGAGTACGAGTCGCCGCTCGGCACCTATTTCGACGCCTTTCCTCTCCTGGTCATGACGACGCGGTCGCTGGCGACGCTGGCGCAGCGCCATCCGGGGTCGCGCTTCGACGTCCGTCGCTTCCGCCCGAACTTCCTGATCGCGACCGACGACGCGGGCGGCGACGACTTTCCCGAGGCCGCCTGGACGCGGCGGCGCCTGCGGGTCGGCGACGTCGTCCTGCGCCTCACCGCCGAGTGTCCGCGCTGCGTGATGACGACCCACGGCTTCGCCGATCTGCCGCGGGACCCAGCCGTCATGCGGGCGCTGGTGCGGGAGGTGGGAGGGCAGCTCGGCGTCTATGCGTGCATCGAGACGCCGGGCTCCGTGCGCCTCGACGACCCCGTCGCTCTGCTCGACTGACGCGGTCGCCTGGCGCCGTCAGGCGAGGAAGCCCATGTCGAAGTTCTCCTGGGTCCAGCGCTCGGCGGGATCGCCGGCGTCGAGCGCGAGGACGCTTCCGAGGATCGTTCCGTGCGCCATGCCGAGCCAGTGCTTCAGGATCGTGCCGTACACGTCGCGCATGTCGGTCGAGCGGAAGGGGTCGGCGGCGGCCTGCGAATAGACGGTGTTGCCGTCGTCCGAGAGCGCGCTCTCGTTGATGTTGGGGTGGTTGCCGTAGACGCCGCCCTGTACGGCGCCGCCGAGGACGAAGACCGGATATTGCGTGCCGTGGTCGGTGCCGCCGTCGTTCTGCGGCACGCGCCGACCGAATTCGCTCCACACCATGATCACGACCTTGTCGCCGACGCCCATGTCGACGCAGTCGTCGTAGAAGAGCTTGAGCGAGTTGCCGACCTCGGCGAGGAGCCCCCAATGATGTCCGTCCGGAGTGGTGCTGCCCTGGTCGGAGTGGGTGTCGTAGCCGCCGGTGGCGACGTCGAGGAGGCGCGCATGCACGTTCGGGACGCCGCTGGCGATGCCGTGGATCACCTTCGCCGCTTCCCGCAGGTTGTATCCGAGCCGTTCGTCGAGATCCTCGTATGCTTGATTGAACTCGGGTCGATCGGATTCGTAGAGATCGTGCAGTCCGGCGTAGCTTTCGGTCGCGAGCAGGGTCGCGATGCCGCTCGCGCCGATGTAGTCGGCGATCGGGAGGCCTGTCGATTGCGCGCCGGTGTAGAGGGCGTGGAACGCCTGGCGCTTGCGCTCGATGTCGTCCCAGAAAGCCGGGTCGTACGGAAAGTTCAGGTAGCGCAGCCGGCCGGTGGCGAGCACGCTCGTCGCAGTCTGGCGGAACTCGCCGCCGAGTCCCCAGCGCAGGCAGATGGCGGGGATGTCGTTGCCCGTGTAGTTCGCCGCCAGGTAGCGGCCGAGCCAGCCCGTGCCGGCGCTCTGCCCCGGGGGCGTGCCGGTCTCCCAGGCGAGGCGCGACGATTCGTGCGACAGGTTCGGCCGCGGATAGCCGCAGCCCTGGATGACCGCGAGCTTGCCGGCGTCGTAGAGCTGCTTGAAGCCGGTGAGCGCGGGGTGGAGTGCTAGCTGGGCGCCGCTGCCCGGGTCGGTGCCGATCAGGGTGCCGGCGAGCGCCGCCGGGCCGATGTTGATGCCGCTGCTCCCGGTCGTGCGCGCGGCATCGTACGCGGTGCGCAGCGTCGCCCCGCCGTCGTCCACGGGGAGCACGGTATTGAAGCCGTCGTTGCCGCCGTCGAGGAAGACGGAGAGGAAGTAGCGATCGCCGATGGTGTCGGCGAAGGCCTTGCGGACGAACGGATTGCCGAGAAGGGCCGGGGCGACGAGCGAGCTCGCCGCAGCGAGGCTGCTGCCCTTCAAGAAGCTACGTCGTGAGATCGCCATGGGTTCGGATCCTTCGTGTCAGTGGAGTTGGTAGGCCGGCGACTCCATGAGGAGCGCGAAGAGCCCGTGCAGTTTCCGGTTGCGGACCTCGGCGTCGGTGAGGTCGAGCGTCGCCACGGCGCCGCCGTCGGTCAGGTAGTCCTGGAGCACTTCGCGATCGCTCGGGCTCAACTGGTCGCGGATGCCGAGCACGTTGCTCGCGGCATCGATGATGTCGTCGGGCGTCTGCAGCGTCAGCGGCACGAGCTTCTCCGGGTGGAAGCCTTGTTTGCCCTTGGCGCGCGCCGCCGCGACGTCGCGGACGAACCCGCAGCGCGCCAGCAGGGTGGCGCTGCTGATCCACGCCGCCTCCCAGTCCCATCCGAAGACGCTCGGCGGATCAAAGAGCCGTTGGCCCATGTCATCGAGGTAGCCGCGCAGCGAGTCGCGGTCGGGAATGGCGAGGCCGAGCCACTTGCGCCGCTTCGGCGCCACCCGCAGGAGGCGCAGCGTGCCGACGACGAAGTCCACCGGCCACTTCACCGACTTCTTGGTGCCGCCGAGATGGACGGGCACGGCGGTCTCGTAGAAGGCGTCGTGGACCAGGATCGTCTTCACCAGGGCCCCGATGTTCCAGGTAGTCGCGAAGCCCGAGGCGTCGAGCAGCTCGTCGACGAGCGCGGTCGACGGTGAGTCCCAGGCGAAATAGTCGAAGAGGTGCCGGGTGATGCGCCGTCCGACCGTGCTCCTGCCGGCGCTGTCGCGATGTCTCAGGATGGCGTCGATCACGGCGTCGATCTCCTGCGCTCCTTCTCCGGAGCCGGCGAGGTCGACGCCTTCGGCTCCGAACATGCCGTGGCTCTTGAAGATGACCTTCGGACCGCGTTCCGGGTGGTCGGCGTTGAAGTCGTGGCGGCTCTCGCGGAAGACGGCGTTGCCGTCGTCGTCGAGGCGCCAGCCGCTGAAGGCGCGGGCGATCTGGACGATGTCTTCCTGGGCGTAGTTCGGCTGCCCGGCCTCGTCGACGACCCCGAGCGAGAAGAGCTCCATGAGCTCGCGCGCGTAGTTCTCGTTCGGCGTCTTGGCGTTGTTGCGGAGCGTGTCGAGGAACTCCATCACCGCCGGATCCTTGTTGATGCGTTTCAGGAATTGGCCGAAATCCCCCTTCGCCATGGTGCGCAGGAGGGCGTTCTGCTGCGCCATCCGCCGCGTGTTCTGCACCTTGGCGTTCGCGGTCGCGAAGTGGTCGTGCCAGAAGAGCACGAGCTTCTCGAGGAGCGGCGTCTTGGTCTTCAGCATGAGCTCGAGCCAGCGGTCGTAGACGTCGTCGAGCCCGTCCTTCTTGCCGACCTTGAGCGGCTTGGTCTTGAACTTGAGGAGGCCGTCGACGAGCTGCCCGCGCGTGAGGCCGCGCTTCGCGAGCTTCGCGAGCTCTTTCGGCGAGGCGCCGAAGCCGGCGCGGCGCATGAGGTGTCGGGCCTCGGCTTCGGTGAGGATGCTGTTGACGTCTCCCATCGATCGTTCCTCCGCGATGTCAGTCGGTTCCGGGGACCCAGCCGTCGACGGGGGCGCCGGCGTCGATCCAGCGCCGGATCACTGCGATGAGCGCCTCGTCGAGCTTGGCGCGCCGCAGCGGCATGCGCTCGCCGAAGCCGGGCGGCAGGTCCCCGGTGACCTTGTGGAAAAGGTAGCTCGTCGTGGTGTCGCCGCGGGCCGCGTCGAGCGTCGCGACGCGGCGCCAGCCGGCGGCGGCGGCGTCGGCGTTGGTGGGCGTCTTGCCGACGAGGTTGTCGTAGGCGGCGCCGCGCTCGAGCAGCAGGTTGGCGCGCGTGCTCTGGGAATCGTGGCAGCCGCCGACTGCGCACGAGCGGTCGAAGATCTGGGTCTGGATGCGGTCGAAGGTCGAGGCGAAGAAGGTGCGCGCCCCGCAACCCGCGGCCGCCGGCAGGCAGGCGAGCTTCAGGCGGTCGACGTCGGTGCGGACGCGGCCGCCGGCTGCCGTCGACACCGCGGTCATGCGGATCGTCTTCACGCCCTTGCGGCAGCGGCCGTTGCTTTGCGGTCCGTCGACGGCGACGTGGATCGTCGTCGGCGCGCCGCAGCGGTCCGAGCGCGTTTCCGGCAGCTCGAGCACGAAGCCGAGACGCGCCGCCAGTGCCTGCATCTCGGGATCGAAGCCGGGCGTACCGTCGTCGACCGAGTTGGCGACGACGACTGCGGCGACGCCGGGCGAGGCGCAGCGGGGATCGGCGGTGCTGTTGGCGCAGACGGAGACGGAGAACTCGCAGCGGCCGTTCACCGCGCCGTCGGCGTCGCAGGGATCGCCGTCGGTGCAGCGCACGGCGCGCGGCCGGCGCGCCGGCTCGTTCGCCGGAGCGTCGAAGACGACCAGGCAGTCGGTCTTGACGCTGCCGCCGCCGCCGACGACCGCCGCCGCTGCCCTGCCGCCGCCGGCGGCGACTGCGACTGCGACGAGGAGCGCGGCCGTGGGCGCGGCGACGCCGGATGCGAACTGCAGCCGCAGGTTACTCACAATGCGATCGCCGTCGCCGCCGCTTCGCCGCCGGGCCACGCGGCCGTAGCAGCAACGCTCGTGCCGTTTGCTCGCGCGCTCCCGCTAGGGAGATGGCGCGGCGCGGACGCTCGCAGCGTCATCATGATGACGGTCGCCGACCGCGTGGTGCCGCCGGCTTGCTGCTGCCGTGCGCGATGCTTGAAAATCCGGGGGAGCGGCTGCTACCGACTGCAGCATGGCCAGCGGCAGCGAGATCCTCGAGAGCGAGACCGGCGAGGTGCGCGCGGCGCACCGCTTCGATGTCGGCGCGCTCGCAGACTACATGCGCGACCACGTCCCGGGATTCCGCGGTCCGCTCTCGGTGCGTCAGTTCAAGGGCGGACAGTCGAACCCGACCTTCCTGCTCGCGGCCGCGAGCGGCCGCTACGTCATGCGCAAGAAGCCGCCCGGAAAGCTCCTCGCTTCCGCGCACCAGGTCGACCGCGAGTACCGGGTGATCCGGGCGCTGGCGGCGACCGACGTCCCGGTGGCGCGGGTGCACGCGCTCTGTACGGACGACGCCGTGATCGGCAGCGCCTTCTACGTCATGGACTGCGTCGAGGGGCGGATCTTCCGCGATCCGCAGCTCCCCGGCTGCTCGCCCCGTGAGCGCGCCGCGATCTACGACGAGATGAACGACGTCATGGCGCGCTTCCATCGCGTCGACTACGAGGCCGTCGGGCTCGGGGACTTCGGCCGGCCCAGGAACTACATTGCGCGGCAGATCGCCCGCTGGGCGAAGCAGTACGAGGCGGCGCAGACCGACGAGGTCGAGGCGATGCGGAACCTGATCGCCTGGCTGCCCGCGCACGTCCCGCCCGGCGATGAGACCTGCATCGTCCACGGCGACTTCCGGCTCGAGAACTCGATCTACCATCCGACCGCGCCGCGTATGCTGGCGCTGCTCGACTGGGAGCTGGCGACGCTCGGCCACCCGCTCGCCGATCTCGCCTACAACTGTCTCCTCTACCACATGAACAGTCCCACCCAGGGCACGCTCGCCGGCGTCGATCTCGCCGCGCTCGGCATCCCGACCGAGGAGGCGTACGTCGCCGCCTACTGCCGCCGCACGGGGCGTCCCGGCGTCGAGCACTGGAGCTTCTATCTCGCCTTCTCGCTCTTCCGCCTGGCGGCGATCGCGCAGGGCGTCTACAAGCGCGGCCTCGACGGCAACGCCAGCTCGGAGCAGGCGATGATGTACGGTGCGATCTGCCAGCTACTGGCTGCGCTTGCCTGGGAGATCGTCGAGAAGGGCGCCGCGCGCTCGTGACCCGACTCCCGCGGCCGAGCGCCGCCGGGCAATAAGCTCAGATCTCGGCGATGTCGGCGCGGGCGATCCAGCCGCGCTTGCCGTCGGGACGGACGACTTGCGCCCAGCCGTCGCGTTCGGCGAGGACGCGCAGCACGGCGCCCGGCTTGGAGACGAAGTGCGGGGTGCCGCTCGCCGACGGCTCGAAGCGGACGTCGGTGTCGGCGGCAGCGACGACGACCGCGAAGGTCCGGCTGTCGATGGTGGCGACGCGGTAGACCGCCGCGGGTCCCGCGAGCGCGAGCCCGATGCCGGCCGCGGCGGCGACGGCGCGGCCGGCGCGGGCGGCGCCCGGCAGCAGGCGCAGCGCCGAGAGGGCCGCCATGAGCACGATGAAGCAGGCGCCCGCCGCCGCTACGAGCTCGTCGCTCGAGGCCCGGGACGCGAGCGGGAAGGCGACCCGCGCCCAGAGCGGCGCCGCCTCGGTGTCGCCGCTCCGGGCGCGCGCGTAGTCGAGGTTGGCGCGCAGGTCCGGGTCGCGCGGCATGAGCCGCCGCGCCCGCTCGTAGGCGAGCACCGCGCGGCCGACGTTGCCGGTCTTGAACCAGGCGTTGCCGAGATTGAAGTAGAGGTTGCCGCTCTCGACGCCCGCATGCAGCACCTTCTCCCAGGCCGCGATCGCCTCGGGGTACTTCTCCTCGCCGTAGAGCGTGTTGCCCTCGAAGAAGAGCGTCTGCGGCGTCTCGCTCGCGGGGCCGGCGGCGCCCGCCGCGGCGGCAACGGCGAGGACGGCGGCGACGAGCGCCGCCGCGAGCGGCGGACCGAGGCGGCGCTCGCGCTCGAGGGCGCGGACGACCATGCCGGCGCGCGCCAGCGTCCGCTCCATGTCGCCGTCGTCGCTGCCGGCGGGCGCGTAGCGGACCTCTTCGCAATGGGCCAGGAGATCGCCGGCGAGCTGCGTGACCTCGGCGTCGACGCCCCGCTCGGCGAGGTGGGCGGCGACCGCGGCGGGCGCGACCGCGCCCGGCGGCAGCTGGAGCTTGGCAGATAGATAGTCGGTGAGGGCGCGGGTGACGGCGTCGTAGAATCCGGTCTGGTTACCGGGGCGGAGAGCGTGCTTGGCGGCGTCGAGGGCGCGGCGCGCCTCGCGCCCGGCGCGGGTGAAGCGCGCGTAGCCGGCGTCGCCGCGCAGCCGGCGGCGGCGGCGGTCGAAGACGACGACGGCGAGCCAGATCGCGAGCGCCGCGGCTTCCCCCAGCCAGAAGGCGCCGCTGCGATAGAGGCGCGCGCCGATCGGCTGCAGGCGTCCGGGCGTGTCTTTGATGAAGACGAGGTCGTGTCCGAGGGTTTCCGGCTGCGGAACCGGAGCGGCGGGCGCGGCGCCGATCACGTGCGACGGTACGCTCGCCGCCGCGCGCGGCGTCACGCGCAGGGGGATCGGAGCGTGGGCGGCCGTGCGGTAGGTGCCGGTGCCCGGATCGAAGTAGCTGAAGCGCAGCGCCGGCAGCTCGAGCGCGCCGGCGCGCTCGGGGATCACGACCTGCTCGAACGTCCGCTCCTGGACGTTGGCAGCCGCGGCCGACGGCGAGCCGGCGCTCGTCTGCTGCGCCGGGTAGACGCGCAGGACGTCGCTCGCCGGGATGGCGGGCGCGGTGACGTTCTCGAGGCTGCCGGTGCCGCGCATGGTCAGGGTCACGGTGACGGGATCCCCGGCCGCGACTTCGAGGGGCGCGGCCTTGACGTCGAAATCGAAGGCGCCGACGGCGCCCGAGAAGTCGGCGGGCTTGCCGGCGTCGGGGAGCGGTAGGACGGTCAAAGTCAGCGGATCGGAGGTGGCTTCGATCCGGCGCTGCTCGCCGCCGAAGAACGTGTCGTCGAAGAAACGGTCGAAGCCGCGCCGGGTGCGGCCGCGCACGACCATGGTGAGCCCCATCTCGGCCGGGCCGACCGTCAGCGTGCCGCTGCGGAGCGGGGTGAGCACGGTCGGGAAGTCGAGCACCTGGAAGGTGCCGTCTGGCGTCTGCTCCTCGCGCCGATCGGGCTCGGAGAACTTGTCGACGGCGAAGCCGTCGCCGGGGACGGTCGGGTACTGGACGTCGGTGACGCGCACCTGCCCGACCATGAGCTTGACGCGGATCGGCAGGCGCTCGCGCACGTAGACGGTGGTCCGCGGCGCCGAGAGCTCGAGCCGGAGCTGGTTGCCCCCCGGGCCGCCGGGGCTGCCGCCGCCCGGCCGGCCGGCGACGACCTCGAGGGTCGCGGTGCCGGCATCGTAGCGCTTGCCGCCGACGGTGACGCTGATCGGGCCCAGGGTGAGCCGTCCGGGGCTCGTCGCGCTCACCGAGAAGTGGTGCGTGACCGACGCCGACATCGCGCCGTTCACGAAGCTCACGCGCGACGACGGGCCGAGATAGCTGACCGCGGCGCCGCCGGCATCGGCGATCTCGGGGACGGCGCTGCTCTGCGCCCCCTGCACCTCGACGCCGAGGTCGGCGGTTTCGCCGACCGCCACCCGGGTTCGGTCGAAGGTCGCCCGCACCGTGACGTCGGCTCGGGCGACGCCGGCGGCGGCGAACGCCACGATGATCGCTGCCAGCAGGGCTCGTCGCGGAGCGGGCGGCGCGAGGGCCATGGACCGTGCTCCTACCAGTCCAGGGCGGGCTCGGCGACGCGCCCGCCCTGGAGCTTCTTGATGACGTCTTCGGGCGCCACTTCCTCGCCGCGCTGCGAGTCGAGGATCGCCGCGGCCTCGCCGCGTGAGAGCTCGCCCTCCTGCTTCTTCTCGCCGGCGTAGGCGTCGCCGTTCGGCGGTGGTTGCGCCTGCGGCTCCCGCTGCTCGTCGCCGGGGTGCTGCTCGCCGGCCTCGTTCCCCGGCGCTCCCTCTTCGCCGGCCTCACGGTTCTCGTTCTCCTCCCCTGGCTGCTGCTCCTGGTTCCCTTGCTCGCCCTGCTGCTCCTGGTTCTCCTGCTCGCCCGTCTGTTCCTGCTGCTGCTCCTTCCCCGCGCTGTCCTGCTGCTCCGATTGCTGCTCCGGCTGCTGCTCGTTGGCCTGGTTGCCCTGCTGCTGCTCCTGCTGGTCCCGCTGTTCCTGCTGCTGCTCTTGCTGCTGTTCCTGCTGCTCCTGCTGCTGCTTCGCTTCCTCGAGGCGCTTCTTCACTTCGTCGATGCGCTTGGCCACGAATTCGTAGTTGAACTTGACGTCGGCGTCGTCGGGCGCGAGGCCGAGCGCGCGCCGATACGAGGCTAGGGTCTCGGCGTAGAGCTGCAGGGCCTTCTGCGGTTCGCTCTGCTCGAGCGCCTGACCCTTGCGGAACATGGCATTGCCGATGTTGTACGCGACGCGGCTCGCCCGCGCCGGCGCGTTGGCCGTCTCGACCTTCTGATAGGCGGCGATCGCCTCGTCGTAGTTCCCCTCCTTGAAGGTGGCGTCGCCGAGGTTGAAGTGCAGCTCCGACGAGTCGGGATGATCGACGAGGGCAGCGTTGTAGGCGGCGGCGGCCTCCTCGTACTTGCCCTCGGCGTAGAGGCGGTTGGCGTCGCGGATCGGCTGGTGCGGGTCGAGCCAGGCGATCGACGTGGCGGCGACGAGCCCGGCGGCGAGCAGCAGGCGGCGCGGCGCCGTCACGCCGCCTCCTCTTCGCCCGGACGCGGTGCCGTCGCTGCCGGGCGCCGGTGCGACGGCTCGCGTCGCCGCCACCAGAGGACGCGGCGCCCGCCCGCGCGGCGGCGCGGGGCCCGGCGCTCGCCGAGCAGCGGCTCCGCGAGCAGCAGGACGAACGCCGCCGCCAGCGGCCATTGGAAGCGGTGCTCGAAGCGCCGCTCGAGCGTGCTCGCGAGCTCGCGCTTCTCCATCTTGGCGATGTAGTCGCGATAGAGCTCGGTAAGGCCGAAGGCGGTGTCGGTCGCGTGCAGGTAGGCGCCGCCCGTGCGCTCGGCGATCTTCCGGAGCGTAGCCTCGTCGAGGCGCGACTTCACCACCTGGCCGGCGCGGTCTTTGAGGAATCCGCCGCCGGCGAGCGGGATCAGCTCGCCTTCCGCCGTGCCGATGCCGACCGTGTAGATCTTCACCCCGCGCTCGGTCGCGCGCCCGATGGCGTCGTCGAGGTCACTGCCGTGGTCCTCGCCGTCGGTGATGATCACCAGCGCCTGGTGCTGCGATTGCCGGCCCTCGAAGGCGGCGAGCGAGGTGTCGACCGCGGCGGCGAGGTTGGTGCCGCCGCGGGGGATGATGCCGACGTCGATCGCCTGCAGGCTCTGCGCGAAGGCGCCGAAGTCGAGGGTGAGCGGGCACTGCAGGAACGCGCTTCCCGCGAAGGCGACGAGCCCGACGCGGTCGCCGCCGATCTGCGCCAGGAGATCCTGGACCGCGAGCTTCGCGCGCGCCAGCCGATTCGGCTTCACGTCGGTCGCCAGCATGCTGCGCGAAGTGTCGATGGCGACGATCAGGTCGATGCCTTGGCGCTGCACCTGCTGCCAGCGGAAGCCCCACATCGGCCCCCCGAGCGCGATCGCCAGCAGCAGCAACGCCAGGCAGAGGAGGACGGCGCGCACGCCGCGGCGGCGCGGGCCGAGATCGGGCGCCACCGCCGGGAGAAGCTCGGCGGCGACGAAGCGCGCCAGCGCCCGGCAGCGCCGGCGCCAGCTCCACGCCAGGAAGGCGGCGAGGGCCGGTACGAGCACCAGCGTCGCCAGGCTCGCAGGGTCGCGCCACTGGATCATGGGAGCTTCCTCAACGCCGTCTCCCCGAGCCCGATCTCGAGCAGCACGAGCGCCAGAGCCGGCCACACGAGCCAGGGATAGAGCTCCCGGTAGTCGAGATACTCCGGCGCTTCGAGCTCGGTCTTCTCGCTGCGGTCGATCTCGGCGTAGATCTCGCGCAGCGTCGGCGTGTCGGTAGCGCGGAAGTAGCGGGCGTGCGTCGTCGTCGCGATCTTCCGGAGCGTCGCTTCGTCGATGTCGACCGGCATCGGCCGGTAGACCTTGTTGCCGAAGAAGTCCCGGGTCGGGTAGGGCGCCATGCCCCGGGTCCCGGCGCCGACCGTGTAGACCTTGATGCCGAGCGCCGCCGCGGCTTCGGCGGCGGTCTGCGGCGTGATCCTGCCGGCGTTGTTCTGGCCGTCGGTGAGTAGCACGACGAACTTGCTCTTGGCGGTCGACGGACGCAGCCGGTTCACGGCGGTGGCGAGCGCCGAGCCGATGGCGGTGCCGTCCTCGATCATGCCGACCTCGGCGCGGTCGAGGTTCTGGAGCAGCCAGCCGTGGTCGAGCGTCAGCGGACACTGCGTGTACGGCCGGGCGGCGAAGAGCACGAGCCCGATGCGGTCCTCGGGGCGCGAGGTCACGAACTCCCGGACGACCGACTTCACGGCCTGCAGCCGGCTCGCGCGCTCGCCGCCGAGCGTGAAGTCCTCGGCGAGCATGCTGCTCGAGACATCGACCGCGAGCATGACGTCGACGCCCTCGCGATGGATCTTGGTAGCCGCCGAGCCCGCCTGCGGCCGAGCGAGCGCGATGGCGATGGCGGCGAGTGCTACCGCCCTGAGACCGAGGAGGACGGCGCGGCGGCTCCCCGCGTCGCGCGGGGCGACGGTGCGGAGGATGCCGAGGCTCGGGAAGCGGACGGCGGCGCGGCGCGCCGGTCGCCGTGCCGCGCGCAGCGCCAGCGGGATCGCGGCGAGCCCGAGCAGCCACCAGGGGTCAGCGAGGTGCATGCGTCTCCTCCGCTCTCGCGGCGCCGGCCTCGTTGACGACTGCGGTCTCGTCGACGAAGCGGGCGGCGGCGCCGTAGGCGCGCTCCGCGTCGGCGAGCGACGGGTGGTGGCGCGCGAACTTCACGAGGTCGGACTCGCCGAGGAAATCGCCGAGGAGGGCGCGGTGGCCGCCGGTGAGCGCCGCGCCGCCGCGCGCGGTCGCGATCAGGAACTCCTCGGTCGTCATCTCGGGCGCCCGCACCCGGAAACGCCGCTCCAGGTACGAACGCACGATGCCGGTGAGCGTCGAGTAGTATTCCTTGAAGGCGCCTTGCTCGGGGAGGCCGCGGGCCCGCAGCCGCTCCAACTCCTCGTGCGCGATCTCGTGCGCCGGCCGCGGCGGCGGCTCGATCCGGCGGCGGCGGGAGCGCCGCCGGAGGCGCAGCGCCGCGAAGGCGATGGCGGCGAGCGCGGCGAGGGCGGCGGCGAGCGCATAGTAGAGTCGCCAGTCGCGCGGCGGCTCTTCGGGCGGCTTGATGTCGCGGATGTCGGTGGCGTCGGGCTCGCGCGCCAGCAGGCTCACGATCTCGACGACGGTCTGCGCCGCCGGAGCTTCCGCGAGATCCTCGCCCGGGAGGCGGTAGCGCACCGGCGGCGACGGGATCAGGAAGTGGCCGGTGGCATAGCCGACGAGCTCGAACCAGCGGCTGACGACGGTCCGGCCGTCGCGTTCGCCGGGCGCGCTGTCGCCGAAGTCGACGATGTCGAAGTCGCCGAGCTTCGCGGTCGGCTGCGCCAGCAGGACCTCGACGCCGGGCGGCGCCGCGACGCGGACGGTGTAGCGGAAGCGCTCGCCGATCGTGACCTCACCCTTGTCGACGCTGCCGGATACCTCGACCGGAGCCGGTGCCGGCGATGCGGTCGGCGCCGGCGACGGGGCGTCGGCGCC
Source organism: Polyangiaceae bacterium UTPRO1 (assembly GCA_002050235.1). Classification (GTDB taxonomy): domain Bacteria; phylum Desulfobacterota; class Binatia; order UTPRO1; family UTPRO1; genus UTPRO1. Next base: position 53,108 of record MWST01000012.1, read on the forward strand.
GGGGGCGCCGGCGGCGACGAGGAGCGCCAGCAGCGGGATGCTGCACAGTGCCGGCACCCGGCGCTTCATTGCCGCCGCTCGCGCATGCGGAAGAACCGCAAGAGCGCCTCCGTGTACGGCCGCTCGGTCCCGATCATGATGGCGTCGACCCCCGCTGCGTGCAGCCAGCGGTCGCGCGCCGTGCGCGCCGCCGCGGCGCTCTCGGCGAACGCCTTGCGGAGGCGCGCGTCGCCGGTGTCGACGACGTAGCGCTCACCGGTCTCGGCCTCCTCCAGCTCGACCAGGCCGACGTCCGGGAGCTCGCGCTCGCGCGGGTCGTCGAGGACGACCGCGATCACGTCGTGGCGGCGCGCCGCGATGCGCAACGCCCGCTCGGCGCCGGCGTCGAGGAAATCCGACAGTACGAACACTACCGAGCGCCGCTTGCTCGCCATCCGGAGATGTTCGAGCGCGGCGGCGAGATCGGTGCCGCGGCCCTGCGGCTCGAGCGACAGCACCTCGCGGATCACGCGCAGCACGTGGCGCGTGCCCTTGCGCGGCGGCACCGCGAGCTCGATGCGGTCGGTGAACATCACCAGTCCGACCTTGTCGTTGTTGGTGATCGCGGAGAAGGCGAAGAGGGCGCCCAGCTCGGCGGCGAGCGTGCTCTTCAACTGCTTGACGCTGCCGAAGCGGGTGGAGGCGCTGGCGTCGACGAGCAGCATCACGGTGAGCTCGCGCTCCTCGGCGTAGCGCTTCACGTGCGGCACGCCGGTGCGCGCGGTGACGTTCCAGTCGATCGTCCGCACCTCGTCGCCGGGCTGGTAGAGCCGCACTTCGGCGAACTCCATCCCGCGCCCTTTGAAAACCGACTGGTACTGCCCGGCGAAGAGGTCGGAGACCAGGTGCGAGGTCCGGATCTGGATCTTCCGGACCGCTCGTAGTTGTTCGCGCGTCAGCATCGCGCGGCCGTCATTCCGCCGTCAGGGGACCGGCACCCCGTCGAGCACGCGCTTCACCACCTCGTCGGCGTCGATGTCCTCGGCCTCCGCCTCGTAGGTGACGATCAGTCGGTGGCGCAGCACGTCGGGTGCGATCGACTTCACGTCCTGCGGCGTCACGTAGCCGCGTCCCTGGAGGAACGCATGCGCCTTGGCGGCGAGCGTCAGGTAGAGCGTCGCCCGCGGCGACGCGCCGTACTCGATGAGCGGGCCGAGGTCGAGCTGGAAGGTTGCCGGCTCGCGGGTCGCGAACACGAGGTTGACCACGTACTCCTTGATCTTGTCGTCGAGGTAGATCTGGTCGACGAGGCTGCGGGCGGCGAGGATGTCGGCCGGCGTCACCGTCGCCGTCACCGGACGCGGCTTCGCGATCACCGCCATGCGCTCGAGGATCTGGCGCTCCTCTTCGCGGGTCGGGTAGCCGATCCTGAGCTTCAGCATGAAGCGGTCGACCTGCGCCTCCGGCAGCGGGTAGGTGCCTTCCTGCTCGATCGGATTCTGCGTCGCCAGCACCAGGAACGGGTCGGGCAGGGGATAGGTCTCGTCGCCGATCGTGACCTGGTGCTCCTGCATCGCTTCGAGGAGTGCGCTCTGCACCTTGGCGGGGGCGCGGTTGATCTCGTCGGCGAGGATCAGCTGGGCGAAGATCGGACCCTGCTTCACCGTGAAGACGCCCTCGCGGGGGTTGTAGATCATGGTGCCGATGAGGTCGGCGGGGAGGAGATCGGGGGTGAACTGGATGCGCCGGAAGGTCGCCGAGATCGCCTGGGCCAGGGTCTTCACGGCGAGCGTCTTCGCCAGACCGGGGACGCCCTCGAGGAGCACGTGACCGCCCGCGAGGAGCCCGATCAGGAGCCGGTCGACGAGATAGCGCTGGCCGACGATGACGGTGCCGATCTCCTCGCGCAGGCGGTAGAGGAAGGTCGAGCCCTCTTTGACGCGGTCGTTGACGGCTGCGATGCCGGTATCCATGGGTAGGTGGGGATACCAGAAAACGTCCGACCGTAAAGACGGGTCGGCCGCGAATCCGGGTGCGAAGCGGTCGGTTGTGCGCCTGCGTGCAGGCTGGTAAGGTGCCACCCAACGAGTCGTCCGACGCGAGTTCCCGCCGCACGCTTCTCTGCGAATGTTCCTTCCGGATTCTCCTTGCAGCCGAGCGCGGCTCCGGGGGCCCGCCGCCCCGACCCGATCGATACATGGCAACGCAGATGCAGGCATACGACCGAAGACGGCGCTGAGCATGGCCTCGAGCTCGATCGATAGCCGTCGCCAGCATCTGCGCCGCGAGCTGACGCGGCACGTCTCGGAGCTCGGCTACTCTCTGTCCCTGGAAGCTCCCGGGCCGGAGGAGCCGGAGATCCTGCGCATGAGCCCCGTCCGCCGGCGCATCGCGTACGGCGAGACGGTGCTGCGGAGCGATCTCAAGAAAAAGCGATGTCATGAGCGGCTGCGGGCGTTTTCGCAGCGGCGGACCCGCCGGCGGGGCAGCATCCTCTTCTTCATCGGGGTCTCGATGGACGATCAGCGGGAGCTGGAAACCCTGCTCGTCGATCTCGAGATCCGCAGCGGCATTCGCGGCGGACATGTGCACATAGTGCCGATCGCGAAGCCGGAAACCTCGGTGCGGCGCGCGTCGGCCAAGCGCAGCGCCCGTGGTTGATCGGCGTTCGCGGCCGCCGCAACCGGCGCGCTGAGCGCGTCGGCGCCACCGCCGCGAGGCACCTCGATTTCCCCCTACCGGAGTCGGTCGCAACGACCGCGGCTCCCATCACCCGAAAGGAAGCAGTCTCAGTGAACGTTTCTCCACCGGCCAGCGCCGCGGTATCCGCCGCACGCACCGAGCCCATCCCCCGATCCCCCTCCACCTTCGCCGACCTCGCGCTCTCGCCCGCCATGCAGGCGGCGTTGCGCCGGGCATCGTATACGACGCCGACGCCGATTCAGGCCGCCACCATCCCGCCCGCGCTCGCGGGCCGCGACGTCGTCGGCGCCGCACAGACCGGCACCGGCAAGACCGCGGCCTTCGTGATCCCCATCGTCGAACGCCTGCGAGCCATGGCCGCGGGCGGCCGCCCGCGCGGCGTCGCCGTCGTGCTGGCGCCGACCCGGGAGCTCGCCGAGCAGATCCATGGTTGGGCGAACCGTCTCGGCCAGGGGCTCGAGGCGGCGCTCGTCGTCGGCGGCGTCGCCTACGGTCCGCAGATCGGCGCGCTGCGGCGCCGCCCGCCGATCGTCATCGCGACGCCGGGCCGCCTCGTGGACCATCTCGAGCGCAGGACCATGGCGCTCTCCGACGTCCGCATCTTCGTGCTCGACGAGGCCGACCGCATGCTCGACATGGGATTCAAGCCGCAGCTCGACGCGATCATGCGCAGCCTGCCCGCCGAGCGGCAGACGCTGCTGTTCTCGGCGACCATGCCGCCGGATCTCGGCGCTCTGGCGCGCATGCACCTCAAGGATCCGGTCCGCGTCGCGGTCGGGCCGCAGGCCGTTCCCCCGCCGAAGGCCGCACAGGACGTCTACCTCGTTGCCAACACCGAGAAGACGCCGCTGCTGCTGGCGATGGTCGCGACCAACCCCGGCAACGTGCTCGTCTTCGCCCGCACCAAGCACCGTACCGACCGCGTCATGCGCTCGCTCTGCACCGCCGGCGTCGCGGCTCAGCGCCTACACTCGAACCGCACGCAGCAGCAGCGGCGCGAGGCGCTCGAGGGTTTCCGCCGCGGCAAATACCGGGTGCTCGTGGCTACCGACATCGCGGCGCGCGGCATCGACGTCGCCGACATCCGCCACGTCATCAACTACGACCTGCCGATGACCGTCGAGGACTACGTCCACCGCGTCGGCCGCACGGCGCGCGCCGAGGCGGACGGTCGCGCTACGAGCTTCGCGTCGCCGGAGGAACGCGGGCAGCTGCGCGCGATCGAGCGGCACATCGGACGGGCGCTGCCGCGGCAGACGCGGCCGGCGCCGGCCGCCGGGCGGCTGGCGCCGCCGCCGCTCCGCCAGGCGCCGCAGCCGCTGGCGGGGGTGAAGCCGGATCGTCCTCGCGAGCGGCGCCGCTCTTTCGGGCTCGCCGATCTGGGCCTCGCGGAGGAACGCGCGCCGAGGCGTCCCAGCGCGGCGGCGCGGCGCGCGCGCCGGCGCCGGCACGGCTAGGCCCCGCCGGGATGCCGCTCGCGTCGGGGGCTCCGCCGCGGCTCCCGAGGCCCCTCGGCAGGGGAGGCGCGCCCGACGGCCGCGTGTCCGCGCTGCATCACCTGCCGGCGCTGCGCTTCGAGGGCGGCGGGTCGGCGGCGGCGGCGCGGCGCACATCGCCTCCCTCGGCAAGGGCGATCTCCGCGAGGAGGCGGTCGCTCGCAACCGAGCGCGGCTCTGCGGCCGTTATGTCGCGCGTCGAAGCGGCGCCGTCGCGGCGCTTGATGAGGAGCCAGCTCTCGCCGCTCCGGTAGCCGCGCGTGCGCACGAGCGCCCAGCCGCCGGTGAGCTTGGCGCCGTTCAGCGTGAATGCGAGCTCGCCTCGATCGAGGTGCTCGGCGACGTCGGGGTCGTCGGGCGACCACGTGCCGCGATCCCAGATCATCACCGTGCCGCCGCCGTACTCGCCGGCCGGAATGACTCCCTCGAACTGTGCGTACTCGAGCGGGTGATCCTCGACCCGCACCGCCAGGCGCTTCACGCGCGGATCGAGCGAAGGGCCCTTCGGCACCGCCCACGAGAGCAGCACGCCGCCCCACTCGAGGCGGAAGTCGTAGTGCAAGCGGCGAGCACCGTGCTTCTGGACGACGAAGCGGAGCTTCTTGGCGCGGCGGCGCGGCCTCGCAGCGCCTTTCGGCTCGCTGGTGCGATCGAAGCGGCGCTTGCGGCGATATGCCTCGAGAGCCATGCGCGGGCTCGGAGTCAGAAGATCGAGTAGCCTCCGTCGACGACGAGCGTGTCGCCGGTGTGGTAGCTGCTGGCGTCGCTCGTCAGGTAGACGGCGAGTCCGCCGAAGTCGGCGGGCTTGCCCCAGCGGCGGACCGGGATGCGCGGGAAGACCTTCTGCTGCATCGGCGCCCAGGTGAACAGGGCGTCGGTCATCGCGGTCTCGATCCAACCCGGAAGGATGGCGTTGGCGCGGATGCCGTAGCGTGCGTGCTCGACGGCGAGGGCGCGGATCATGGCGATCACGGCGCCCTTGGTCGCCGCGTAGTGCTCGCCGCGCGCCTGGCCCTCGACGGCGGCGAGGCTGCTCGTTGCCACCAGCGAGCCGCCGCCGCCGCGCTCGACCATGTGCCGCGCCGCCGCCCGGAAGGTGAAGAAGACGCCGTCGAGGTTCACGCGCAGCACGCGGTGCCACTCCTCGCTGGTCATGTCGACGAACGGCGCGGCGCCGCCGATGCCGGCGTTGGCGAAGCAGGCGTCGACGCGGCCGAGGGCCGCGAGCGTCGCCGCGAACGCGACGTCGACCGCAGCTTCGTCGCCGACGTCGCAGACGCGGGCGACGACGCGCGTGCCGTGGCGCGCCAGGGCCTCCCGCGCGGCCTCGTTCTTGTCGGCGTTGGTGCCCCAGATGCAGACGTCGGCGCCTGCTTGGGCGAGCGCCGACGCCATGCCGAGGCCGATGCCGGCGTTGCCGCCAGTCACGAGCGCTGCTTTGCCGGAGAGATCGAAGGGCGTGTAGGGCATGCTCCCGTCTCGCAGAGTCCGCCGCCGCTGTCCATGCCGGCGCCCGTCGCCCCGGCGGTGCGCACAGCGCTCACAGCCGGCGGCGCTTCTCGAGGTCGCTCAGCAGGTCGATCTGCACCTGCTGCAGCTCGAGCAGGCGCTCCCACTGCGAGTGCAGCAGGTGGTCGAGCTTCTCGTGCAGGTTCATGATCGCGATCTCGGCCTTGAGGTTGACGCGGAAGTCCTGGTCCGCTTGAGCGCGGTCGCGCGCCGCCTGGCGATTCTGCGCCATCATGATGATCGGCGCCTGCAGCGCCGCGAGGCACGAGAGCACGAGGTTCAGGAGGATGTACGGATAGGGATCGAAGGCGGTCCTGGTCAGCACGACCGTATTCACGATGATCCAGGCGATCAGCGCGAGCGTGAACCCGATGACGAATCCCCACGAGCCGCCGACGCGCGCCGTGGCGTCGGCCATGCGCTGGCCGAAGGTCATCGTGCGCTCGAACTCCTCGTCGAGATGCTCGGCGACGAGCAGGCTCTCGCCGGAACGGCGGGCGAGCTCGATCTCGATCGCGGAGAGCTCGCCGCGCTCGCGTTCGAGCTCGGCGACGACATAGCTGCCGTTCTCGAGCGCCAGGCATCGCCGGCATATGAAGCCGGCTCCGGACCATTCCTTGCGCGTCGCCGCGATGTGGCTCGCGACCTGCGGCCGCACCACCGCGGCCAGGGCCAGGTCGCCGCGCCTCCCTACGCGGCCGCAGAGCTGGCAGCGGCGGTCGGAGGCGCCGTTGCCTCGCCGCGGCGAGGTCGGCGGCGCCGGCTCGGGCTGCTGGTGGGCGTCGTCGGTCACGAAGGTCGGAGGTGGGCGGGCATGACGTCGCGGATGAAGAGCTCGAGACCCTCCCAGTCGAAAGGAGCGCGCAGCGCCAGGATCACCCACTCGGCTCCGGCCCGCGCGTACTCGCCTATGCGGTCGACGACGCGCGCCGGCGTGCCGATCAGGATCCCCGGCCGCACGAACTCGGTGAGCCCGCCGAACATCTCCGGTAGTTTTTCCTCCTGCCGCCGCACCGCCGCGTCGTCGCGGCCGATCGCGAGGCCGACGTTGACGGTGCGGGTGATCGCACCCGGGTCGCGGCGCTCGACCGCGCACCAGTCGTCGAGGGTGGCGGCGCGCTCGGCGAAGACCTCGGGGGAGAGGAAGGGCACGTTCCAGCCGTCGGCATGGCGGGCGACGATGCGGAGGAGGCGCTTCTCGCCCTGACCGCCGATCCACAGGCGCAGGTGCGGCTGCAGCGGCCGCGGCGCGCAGAGGGCGTCCTCGAGGCGGACGTGCTCTCCTGCGAAGCTCACGCGCTCGCCGTCGAAGAGGCGCCGCAGCACCATCGCCGTCTCCTCGAGGTGGTCGAGGCGCTCCTTGATCGGCCGGAACGGCATGCCGAACGCCTGGAACTCGCGCTCGTTCCAGCCGGCGCCGAGCCCGAGCTCGACGCGGCCGCCGCTCAGGTGGTCGATCGTGACCGCCGCTTTGCAGAGTACGCCGGGATTCCGGTAGCCGACGCAGAAGACGAGGCACCCGACCCGGACGCGGGTCGTCGCCGCCGCCAGCGCCGCCAGGGTGGCGACACCCTCGTATGCGGGCCGCGCGGGATCGGCGAGGTCGGAGATCGAATAGAGATGGTCCCACACCGAGCACCAGTGGAAGCCGTGGTCGTCGGCGAGCCGCCAGAGGCGGCGCAGGTCGTCGAGCGTGCAGTCCTGGGGTCCCGCGTGGATGCCGAAGCGCATGCGCGGTCGTGTACTACAGCCGCCGCGGCGATCCTAGAGAAACCCGGTGGCGCCGGTCTCCGGGCCGCGCCGGGTCAGGCGCGATCGCGGAGCGCGGCGAAGGCGGCCGCGGCGTGGGCCAGGTCGGCGTCGCTGTGGGTCGCCATGACCGTGACGCGGAGCCGCGCCGTGCCCTCGGGGACGGTCGGCGGACGGATCGCTTGCACGAAGACGCCGCGCTCGAGGAGGCGCCGCGACCAGGCCAGGGCGCGCTCGCTCGTGCCCGCCATGACCGGGATTATCGGTCCCGCGCCCGACGGGATCGTGAAGCCGAGCGCGCTCAGGCGGGCGCGCAACGTCGTCGCGACCTGCGCCAGGCGCGCCCGGCGCTCCGGCTCGCGGGCGACGATGTCGAGCGCCGCGTCGACGGCGGCGGCCACCGGCGGCGGCAGCGCCGTCGTATAGATGAAGCTGCGGGCGCGATTCACGAGGAGGTCGACGAGATTGCGGCTGCCGGCGACGAACGCGCCGGCGGCACCGAGCGCCTTGCCGAGCGTCCCCATCTGCACCGTGACCGCGCCGCCGAGCCCGAGCGCCTCGACGAGACCGGCGCCGCTCGGCCCGTCGACTCCGGTGGCGTGCGCCTCGTCGACCATGACCATGGCGCCGCGCGCGGCGGCGATGCGGCAGATTGCGGCGAGCGGCGCGTGGTCGCCGTCCATGCTGAATACCGAGTCGGTGACGACGAGCCGCCGGCGTGCGGGCGCGCGCGCCAGCAGGGCGTCGAGCGCGGCCGGGTCGGCGTGCGCGTAGACGTGGACCGCGGCGCCCGAGAGTCGGCAGCCGTCGATGATCGACGCGTGGTTCAGCTGGTCGCTGAAGACGGCGTCGCCGCGGCCGACGAGGGTGGTGATGGCGCCGACGTTGGCGTGGTAGCCGCTCGGAAATAGCAGCGCGGCTTCGGCGTGCTTGAAGCGCGCGAGCCGGGCCTCGAGGTCGCGATGGATGGCGAGCGATCCCGAGATGAGGCGCGACGCCCCCGCGCCGCCGCCGTACGCCACGGCGGCCCGCGCCGCTGCGGCGGCGAGCGCCGGATGGTTGGCGAGGCCGAGGTAGTTGTTGGAGCAGAGCACCAGCGCGCGGATGCCGTCGACGTTGACCCAGGTGTCGACCGGGCCCTCGATGCGGCGCAGCTCCCGCCAGAGCCCGGCCGCTCTGACCTGCGCGAGCTCGTCTGCGAACGCCTGCTCGAACGTGCTCGCCATCCCCGGCTGCAATAGACCATGGCTGCCGGTCCGGCCAGAACGACCGTCGTGGGCCGATGCGACGCCTCGTTTCCGACCCGGCGCGCGCCGGCGCCCTTCCCGCGATCAGCGGCGGGCGCGGATCCGCCGGTCGGTGATGCGGTCGATGGCACCGAAGAGCCCAAGGAGACCGCGTGCTGCGAGCCACAGGAACGGCTCGGGAGGCAGGGTCGGCGCCGGCTTCGGAAAGACGTGCGCCCACTCGTCGTCGCGCCCGACGATGCCGTTGGCGAGTATCTCCCCGACCGCTATCGCCTGGGCGACGCCGTGGCCATTGTACCCCAGCGCGTGCCACAGCCGGCGGTCGCCGCCGAGCGGGCCGATCGAAGGTAGGAAGTTCAGCGTCATCGCGATCCAGCCGCCCCAGAAGCGTGCGATCGGTACCTCGGCGAGCGCCGGGAAGCGGGCGCGAAAGGCCCCGGCGATGCGCGCCTGCGTCGCCGCGTGCGGGCCGCCGCGGCCGGTCGGCCGGCCGCCCCATACGTAGCGCGGGACCTTGGAGCCGCCGATGATCGTGCCGTGCGCGCTCAGGCGGTAGCTCTCGAGCACCTCGTGCGCCGTGTACACGCCCTCGCGATTCGGCCAGCCGCCGAGCGCGGCGCGGGCGCCATCGTCGAGCGGCGCCGTTTCGAAGAGCGTGATGTAGAGGGGGAGGATCTTCACTCCGGGGGCGCCGATCTCGCGCGTCCAGGCGTTGCTCGCCATCACCACGTGCTCGGCGCGAACGGCGCCGTGCTCGGTGTCGACGAGCGGCGACGGTGCCGTCGCGACGCCGGTCACGCGCGTGCTCTCGTGGATGCGGACGCCGGCTGCGAGAGCGGCGCGGCGGAGCCCGAGCGCCAGCTTCCCGGGATCGAGCGTGCCCCCGGCGCCCTCGAGAGCGCCGCAGAGGAAGGCGGGCGGGAGGCCGCGGGCGCGCATGTCGTCGGGTTCGAGGAAGCGTACGCGGGCGCCGATGCGGGTCGCGGCGGCGGCGGCGCGCCGCAGGCGCTTTTCCTGCGCCGGGTGGACGACCGCCATGACGTTCCCCGACGGCGCGTAGTCGCAATCGATGCCGAGCTCGGCGAGGAGGTGCTCGGTGCGGTGCACGCAGTGGTCGGCGAAGCGCACGATCGCCGCCGTTCGCTCGGCGCCGTACATCATGAGTAGCGTCGGCAGGTCCTTGCCGATGGTCGGCGTCAGGTGGCCGGCGTTGCGGCCGCTCGCCCCGGAGCCGCAGAAATCGCGCTCGAGGACGACGACGTCGACGCCGTGGCGCCGGAGCGCGAGCGCCGTCGAGAGCCCGGTCAGTCCGCCGCCGACGACGGCGACGTCGGCGCGGGCGTCGCCGCCGAGCGCCGGCTCCCGCACCGGCTCGACATCGTCGAGGTAGGCGCTGATCGGGAGGAAGGGTGCGGTAAGATCGGAGAGCATCGGAACCATTCCCGGACGCTGGAGCCGCCGGCGTCGGATCTCGATGGGTCCACGCCGCCGCCGACCTGTCAAGGCGCGCCGGCGAGTCGGGCGCCGTGCCAGTGCGTTCGGGGACAGCGGTGCCGGCGCCCGCGCCGTGAGACGTCCCGGAAGGCGCAGAAACGGAATCGCCTCGCGCCCGTGCTGCCGGCGGCAGAGCCGAGGGGCGAGGTGTTTGCTGCCCGCGGGCGCAGCGCCTGCCGTGCCGCTGGCGCCGCGCACCTCGGATTGTGCGCCCGCGAGCCAGTTACTATAGCTGCGCGATCGGGGCGGATGCCGGGCGCGTCTCGCGCGCTGCAGGGCGTGCCGCGCTGGCGAAGGAGCGGCATGCGGTTCGAGGTCGTCGTATTGGTAGCAATGCTCGCGGGATTCGCAGCCTGCGGTCCCGCGTCGCATCGCGGCGGGGACGAGTGGGGCGATGGCCCGGCGCAGGAGCCGATGATCTCCGGCGACAACGCCCGCGACGAGGCGCGCTGGCGGCGCGAGCTGGCGGCGGATCCCTGGGGCGACGATGCCGCGCTCCTCACCGACGATCCGCCGCAAACCGCCGCCGCATATCAGAACGCCGACGTACCGCCGCTCGACTTCGTGGGTCCGCCCGCGCCGCCGTCGACTTGGGAGGGCGTGCAGAAGGGCGGTGCGAAAATCGGCAAGGTATTCTTCTCCCTCATGACCGTCTTCGTGACGCTTGGCATGATGGCGGCACCCTACCTGATGATGATCTAGTGCCGAGACCGACGCCGATGCTGCGAACTTCGGGTATAGCCGCACGCGCGGTGCTGTTCGTGGCGCTCGCCGCCGCGCTTGCCGGCGCCGCCTGCCGGCAGCGGCCGGCGGCGCCGCCGCCGCCGCGGCGCGTGGTCCTGCTGTCGATCGACACCCTCGTGCCGGCGCACCTCGGGTGCTACGGCTACGATCGTGCGACCTCGCCGCGGCTCGACGCGGTCGCCAGGACGGGCGTCGTCTTCGAGCGCGCCACTTCGCCGGCGCCGTGGACGCTGCCGGCACATGCCTCGATGCTGACGGGCCTCTACCCGAGCAGCCACGGGCTCCGCGATCACGACGTGACGCTCGCCGCCAACGTCGCCACCCTGGCCGACGTGCTGGCGGCGCACGGCTTCGCGACCGCCGCGGTCGTGAACTCGCACAACCTGAGTCCGCTCTTCGGGCTGCAGCGCGGCTTCCAGCAGTACGAGTACGTCAAGGAGGAAGTAGGGCGCCGGGAGCCGACGCGCGCCATCACCGACCGCGCCGTCGAATGGCTGGGGCAGCATCGCGACGACCGCTTCTTCCTCTTCGTCCACACCTACGACGTGCACAGCGATTACCGCTCGCTGCCGGAGTACGAACGCCGGTTCGTGCGCCCGTACGCGGGTCCGGCCGACGGCACGACGGCGCAGCTGCTTCGGGCGCGCACCGGGAAGCTCACTCTCGACGCTGCCGACATCGAGCACGTGCAGGACCTCTACGATGCCGGGATCCGGCAGTACGACGACGAGCTCGGCCGGCTGCTCGACGCTCTCGGCGACGATCCCGGGACGATGCTGATCATCACCTCGGATCACGGCGAGGAGTTCGGCGAGCACGGCGGATTCCTGCACGGCCGCACCCAGTTCGAGGAGGTCGTGCGCATCCCGCTGATCGTGCGCGGCGGCGGCGCGCCGGCGGGGTTGCGGGTCGCGACGACGGCGTCGCTGATCGACGTGATGCCGACCATCCTGGCCGCGGTCGGCGTGCCGGCGCCCGGAGCCCTCGATGGCGTCGATCTGGCGCCGCTCTGGCGCGGCGACGCGGACGCCATCGGCGAGCGCACGCTCTTCCACGAAGCCGACCACAACAACGCCGCGCCGGACGTGACGCGCGCCGTGCGCCACGACCGGGAGAAGCTGCACGTCGACCGGCTGACCGGAAGCGCGATGCTCTTCGATCTCGCCGCCGATCCCGGCGAGCGGCGGGACGTCGCGGCGGCGGAGCCGGCACGCGTCGGGACGCTCCGCGCCGCCCTGGAGGCGTTCGCGAAGACGCACACGGCAACGGGCGGCGGACCGGTGACGCTGACGCCCGAGCAGCTCGAGCGCCTGAAGAGCCTGGGCTACGTGCGCTGAGCTCGCGTCCGCGGCGCTCGCCGACGGCGTGGTTCGGCGAGCGCGCGGGCGACGTGGCGCCGGTACTCGATCTGGAGCGCGCGCGTGATCGGCCCCGGCGCGCCGTCGCCGACCCGCGTCCGCTCCACCCGGACCACCGGCAGCACCTCGATCGTCGAGGCCGTGAGCAGCACCTCGTCGGCGGCGAGGAGCGCCCGGCGTGTGAGGGGCTGCTCGCGCAGCGGAATGCCGAGGCGCTTCGCGAGCGTCGTCAGCACCTGGCGCGTCACGCCCGGGAGGATGCCGTGCAGGGGCGGCGTCAGCAGCCGGCCGCGCGCGACCGCGAAGACGTTGCTGGTGGTGCCTTCGAGGACGGTGTCGTCGGCGCCGAGATAGACGGCTTCCCACGCGCCGTGCCGGCGCGCGATCATCTTGCCGAGCACGGCCGGTAGATAGTGCAGCGTCTTGTGGCTCGGGAACGTCGCGGCGGCGAGGCGGAACGGAAAGAAGCAGATCTTGACGCCGCGGGCCTGGGCGTCGGGCAGCCGGGGATCGAGCGGGGTCGCGAGCATCATCACCGTCGGCGCGACGCGCTCCGGGGGGACGATGCCGAACGGACCGGGGCCGCGCGAGATCGTCAGCCGCACGGCGGCGTCGGTCGTAAGCAGGTCGTTGGCGCGCAGGACGCGCCGTACGCGCGGCTGCCAGTAGGCGGGCGCTGCCGCGAAGGGGATGCGGAACACGCGCGCCGAGCGCGCCAGTCGCCGCAGGTGCGGTGCCAGGCTGAACGGCCGGCCGCTATAGGTGCGCAGGGTCTCGAAGAGGCCGTCGCCGTAGACGAAGCCGCGGTCGAGGGCCGAGATGGTGGCGCGCCGCGCCGGCACGAGGCGGTCGTTCAGCAGCAGGACGAGATCGGCGGCGCTCATCGCAGCGCTCGCTGCGCCGCGGCGCCGCCGCCGGCCCCGAGGGCGCGGAAGAACGCGGCGGCCTTGAGCTGCAGCTCGGCGTACTCGCGGTCGGCGCGCGAGTCGGCGACGATGCCGCCGCCGGCGTGGTACGCGAGCGTGTCGCCGCGCGCCACCGCCGTGCGGATGGCGACGTTCAGGTCGCAGTCGCCGCTGGCGTCGATCCAGCCGACGGCGCCGGTGTAGAAGCCGCGCGGCGCGCCCTCGATCTCGGCGATGATCTCCATGGCCCGGATCTTCGGGGCGCCGGTGATCGAACCGCTGGGAAACGTCGCCCGCAGGAGGTCGCTTGCCGCGACGCCGGGCCGGAGGCGCCCCGAGACCGTCGACACGAGGTGCTGCACGGTCGCGAAGGGGACGCGGGCGGCCAGGCGCTCGACGGCGACGCTGCCCGTGCGGCAGACGCGTCCGAGGTCGTTGCGCTCGAGATCGACGATCATCACGTGCTCGGCGCGCTCTTTCGGATCGCGCACCAGATCGGCGGCGAACGCGGCATCGGCGGCCGCCGTGGCGCCGCGCGGGCGCGTGCCCTTGATCGGGCAGGTCGTGACGCGCTCGCCGCGGCGGCGCAGGAAGAGCTCCGGCGAGACCGAGAGCACGCGCTCGGGGCCGAGATCTATGTAGGCGCCGAAGGGGACGGCCTGTGCCGCGCGCAGCCGCCCGTAGACGTCGACGGCGGGGGCGGGGAGGCGGGTCTCGAAGCGGTCGGTAAGGTTCACCTGGTAGGCGTCGCCGGCCGCGATGTACTCCTGGATGCGCGCGACGCGCGCCGCATAAGCCTCGGCGTCGAGTCCGGCGGTGACGGCGGCTGCCTGCACGGGCAGGACGAGCGTGCGCGGGCCGCGCGCAGCGGCGGCCGCGGCCTCGTCGATCTCGGCGGCGATCGCGGCGAGGGCGCGGGCGTCGCAGTGCCAGCTCGCCAGCCGCCAGCGCCGCCGGCGATGATCGTAGGCGAGCGCCCAGTCGTAGACGCCGCCGGCGAGTCGCGGCGCGTCGGCGGCCTCGCCGGGCACCGGCGCCGCGGGCTCGCTGGCATGACGCGCTTCGTAGGCGAGCGCCACCACGACGCCGCCGGCGAACGGTACTGCCCGCCGCCGCGCCGCGGTGCGCAGTGCCGGCGGCGCCGCGGCGAGCAGCGCGTCGAGCGTCGCCAGCGGCGCATCCGGAGCCTCCGCCGCAGTGACGCGGAATTGCATCCGCGGACGGAAACCCATACACGACACCCACTCACCTCCCCAGGGCTGTCCGGCGTCGATGAAGAAAGGCCGCTCCTTGCTGGCGAGCACGCGAAAGAGCGACCACGGTTCGCAATCGAGCGGCAGCTCGCGGACGTTCATGGGTGCCCTCGTCATAGAGAGCGTGGTCGGCTGCCGCAAGGCGCCGGCGCGCGCGGAGCGCCGGCGCGCATGAACGCCTCGGTCCGGTTGCTCGAGCGTACCCTCCCGGCGACGGTGCACCTGCGTGCGGCGGTCCCGGAGGCGCACCCGTCGGCGAGCGTGCTCGGTACCGACCGCTCCGGCAGCGGCGCCCTGATCGACGAGAGCGGGCTCATCGTCACGGTGAACTACATCGTTCTCGGCAGCCGCGACGTACGCGTCACCACGTTCGACGGGCGCGAGGTCGCGGCCGAGGTGGTGGCGCAGGACTTTGCCTCCGGCATCGCCATCGTGCGGGCGGCGGGCGGCGGCTTCCAGGCGCTGCCGGTCGCCGACGGCTCGTCGCCGCTCGCGGTCGGCGACGACGCTTTCATCGTCGCCAGCGTCGGCGATGCCGCCCGGCGTGCCAGCTCGGGCGGCATCACCGCCCTCGAGCACTTCGATGCCAACTGGGAGTACACGCTCGAGCGCGCCATCTTGTCGTCGGCGATGAATCCCGGCCTCGCCGGCGGGCCGCTCGTCGATCGCCACGGCCGCGTCGCCGGCGTGGTGTCGCTCAACATGAACGACATCGGCCGCTTCTCGCTTGCGATCCCGATCGAGCACTACGCCGGCCACCGCGAGGAGCTCCTGCGCCATGGCCGGCGCGTCACCAGGCCGTCGCGCGCCTGGATCGGACTCTTCTGCTACCTGCTGCACGGTCGCGTCGTCGTCGGCGGGCTCCTGGACGGCGGGCCGGCCGCCGCCGCCGGGCTCGCGCCCGGCGACCTCGTGCTCGCGGTCGGCGACCAGGCGGTGCGGACGCGGCGCGAGCTCTACGAGCGGCTCTGGGATCACCGCGCCGGCGAGGAGGTGCGGCTGCGCGTCTACCGCGACGGCGGGCCGACGACGGTGCTCGTGCGCAGCGTCGACGTCGATGAGTTCTTCGCATGAAGGCGCGCA
Organism: Polyangiaceae bacterium UTPRO1; assembly: GCA_002050235.1. GTDB lineage: Bacteria > Desulfobacterota > Binatia > UTPRO1 > UTPRO1 > UTPRO1. Next base: position 68,628 of record MWST01000012.1, read on the forward strand.
TGCGCGTCGGCGACTTCCTGGTCGCCTATCTCCAGAAGATCGGCGTCGCGCATCTCTTCGGCATCCCCGGCGATCTGGTCATCAACCTCTTCTTCAAGTTCGGCCGGCGGCGCGGCATGCGCATCGTGACGCTCTCGCACGAGCCGGGGGTCGGCTTCGCCGCCGACGGCTACGCGCGCGCCACCGGCCGGATCGGCGTCGTCTGCGTCACCTACGGCGCCGGCGGCTTCAACATGGTGAATCCGGTCGCCGGCTCGTTCTCGGAGCGGGTGCCGATCCTCGTCGTGAGCGGCGGTCCGGGCGCGGAAGAGCGCAAGCTCGGCCAGCTGATCCACCACCAGGCGAAGGAGATCGAGTCGCAGTACAAGATCTACGACGAGATCACCTGCGCCGCCGCGGTCCTCGACGATCCGCGGCGCCTCGCCGACGAAGTCGACCGGGTCGTACGCGCCGTCTGGCGCGAGCAGCGTCCGGGCTATCTCGAGATCCACCGCGACATGGTGGAGCGCGTGATCGAGGTGCCGGCGGCGATCCGGGAATGGGACGGCGGCCTCGAGTTCGCCCGCTCCGACGAGCGCCGGACCGCGGAGGCGGCGCGCGAGACGGCGGCGCGCTTCAACGGCGCGCGGAAGCCGGCGGTGATCGTCGGCATCGAGACCTTCCGCTACAAGCTGCAGCGCGACGTCGTGGCGCTCGTCGAGCGCATGGGGGCGCCGTGCATGACCACCGTGCTCGGCAAGGGCGCCTTCCCCATGGATCACCCGCTGGCGATGGGCGTACACATCGGGCCTTTGAGCCCGCCGCCGATCCGCCGCCGCATCGACGAGGCGGACCTGGTGCTGAACCTCGGCACGCTGCTCACCGACATGAACCTCGGGAGCCGGCCGCCGCAGATCACCCGCGACCGCTCCATCTGGGCGGCCGGGAACCGCGTCGACGTGAGCTGCCATACTTACACCGACGTCGGCATCCGCGATTTCGTCCGCGCCCTCCGGCGCCAGCGCTTGCGCCGTCGCCGCGAGACGGTCGCCTACGCCGACAACCTGAAGCCGGCGCGCGGTTCGCTCGCTCGCGCCGTCACCGTCGCCGACATGCTGCGCGAGGTGAATCGCTTCCTCGCCGGCAAGCGCGGGTGGGCGGTGATCGCCGAGTCCGGCGACATGCTCTTTGCCGGCCTCGACGTCCGCATCGGCAGGGGCGGCGCCTACCTCGCGCAAGGCTACTACGCGTCGATGGGGTTCGGGGTGCCGGGCGCGATCGGACTCGAGCTCGGCACCGGCAAGCGTCCGCTCGTGCTCTGCGGCGACGGCGCGTTCCAGATGACGGGCGTCGAGATCGCGCAGGCGGCGCGCTACGGCCTGCGGCCGATCGTGGTGCTGATGAACAACGGCGGCTGGGGCATCTTCCGGCCGATCGCCGAGCGCGAGGATCTCCTGGCGATTCCCGACTGGCCCTATGCCGAGCTGGCGCGCGCCTGGGGCGGCGCCGGCTACGTCGCCTCGACGGTCGCCGAGCTCCGCGACGCCCTCGCCGACGCCGAACGCCAGAGCAGCTTCGCCCTCATCGAGGTGCGCGTCGATCCTCACGACCTGTCGCCGGTGAGCCGCAAGTACATCGAGGCCTCGGCGCGCAAGGCCGGGGTCGCCCGCGCGCGCCGCGACGACGCCGGGGCTCCCTGACGCCGCCGCGCGCCGCGCTCTTCGCGCCGGCTTGCCGGAGCGAGCGGGGTGGCGTAGTTCGCTCGTCGCCGGCGCCGCGCCGCTCCTCGGCGTCGCCTGCGGGAAGGAAGGAGGGCAACGGCAATGCGCTTCGACCCGGTTCTCCGACGGCGCGACTTCCTCCGCCTCGCCGCCCTCGCGGCCGCGAGCGCTTCCTCGGGCTGTTCGCTGCTGGTGCGCGCCGCCGGTCGCGGCGCACCCGCCGGCGCCGGAGCGATGCGGCGCCCGCCGCGGCTCGGCACCTGGGAGGATCTCTATCGCCAGCGCTGGAGCTGGGATGCGGTCGCCAAGGGCTCGCACGGCTGGCTCAACTGCCGTAGCGCCTGCAACTGGGACCTCTACATCAAGGACGGTCTCGTCGTCCGCGAGGAGCAGACGGCGAACTACGAGGCGTCGGAGGCGGGGATCCCGGACTTCAATCCGCGCGGCTGCCAGAAGGGCGCCTGCTACACCGAGGTGATGTACGGGCCGAGCCGGCTCACCGTACCGCTCAAGCGGGTCGGCGAGCGCGGCAGCGGCAGATGGGAGCGCGTCTCGTGGGAGCAGGCGCTCGACGAGATCGCCGCCAAGCTCGTGAGCATCGCCGAGCGCCACGGCACCGACGCCATAGTCCACGATCTCGGTCCGCACTTCGACCAGGGACCGACGACCGCCGTGCGCCCGCGCTTCTTCGGTTTTCTCGGCGCCTCGATGATGGACGACTGGGCCGAGATCGGCGACCTGAACGTCGGCGCGACGATGACCTTCGGTTTTCCGCACATCGGCGGCAGCGCCGACGAGTGGTTCCTCTCCGACCATCTCGTCGTCTGGATGATGAATCCGGCGGTGACGCAGATCCCCGACGCCCACTTCCTCTTCGAAGCCAAGTACGCGGGCGCCGAGCTCGTCGTCGTCGATCCGACGTACAGCGCCACGGCGACCCACGCCGACCTCTGGCTGCCGCTGCGTCCGGGCACCGACGCAGCGCTGGCGCTTGCGACCGCGCGCTACATCTGGGACGGCGGCTTCGCCGACCTCGACTACGTGCGCGAGCAGACCGACCTGACGATGCTCGTGCGGCTGGACACCGGCCGCTTCCTCCGTGAGTCGGACGTCGCCGCCGAGGGTCATCCCGAGCGGCTCTACCTCTGGGACACCGCGACCGGCCGCGCCGTGATCGCGCCCGGCTGCGCCGGTAACGCCGCCGACGGCAAGATCGCCCTCGGCCGGCTCCGGCCCGCCATCGCCGGACGCTTCAGCATGACGCTCGCCGACGGCGCCACGGTCGGCGTCGCGCCGGTCGGCGCGCTCCTGCGCGAGCATCTCGAACCCTGGACGCTCGACGAGGCGGCGCGCGTCACCGGTCTCTCGCGGGCGCAGGTGGAGCGCTTCGCCGACGACTTCGCGCGCGCCAGGCGGCCGATGGTGCTCTCGAGCTGGGGCTCGAACCGCTACCTGCACTCCGACCAGATGAATCGCGCCAAGATCCTCTGCCTGGCGCTCAAGGGCGCGATCGGCCGCCGCGGCGGCGGCTACCACAATACCGGCTGGGTAGGGATCGAAGGCTTCGACGGCGTCACCGCGGCCGCCGAGCACACCGGCCTGCGCGGACGCTTCGCGATCTTCGACCTCGTCGACAAGGGGCTTCTCTTCGATCTGATCCTCGATCAGACGATGCGCCGCAAGAGCCGGGCGCAGGTCCAGTGGGAGCTCGGGCGCAACTACGAAGAGCGCAACGCCTGCATGGCCAACTCGGCATCCATGAACCTGGCGTATCAGGGCGTGCGCGACGACCTCGACCGCGAGCTCGCCGGCCTCTATCCGCGCCGCTTGAGCGAGTACGACGAGGAGTCGCGGGCGCACGGATGGATGCCGCGGCTGCCGCGCCACCAGCAGCCGCGCGCCTGGTTCACCGGCGGCAACAACTTCCTGCGCCGCACCAATCTCCCGCAGCGCGCGATCGCGACCATGTGGCCGGCGCTCGAGCTCATCGTCGACGTCAATCCGAAGCTCACTTTCACGGGCATGCACGCCGACTACCTGTTGCCGGCGGCGGGCTATTACGAGAAGCCGGGCTTCAAGTATCCGGTCGCCTACGTGCCCTACCTCCACTACTGCGACGAGGCGGTGCGGCCGATCGCCGACTCGAAGAACGAGTGGGAGATCTTCTCGCTCCTGGCCGAGCGCGTGCAAGCCGTGGCCCGCGCGCGCAATACGCCGATCCTCGACGGCTGCGGCAAGCGGCCCATCGACCTGAAGCGCATCGCCGAGAAGCTCTCGTTCCACGGCGCCTTTGGTCCGCAGGACGCGATGAAGGTGGCGCAGCGGATCCTCGACACCAGCACCTCGACCGCGGGCATGTCGGTCGCTGCGCTCAAGGAGACAGGCATCGCCAAGTACACCGGCACCGGCGCGGTCGGCGGCCAGCCGCAGCTCTTCAACGAGGATTGGAAGGGGCAGGGGGTGCTGCGGCCGGCGACGCTCTTCACCGAGAAGAAGTGGCGCTGGCCGACGCTCACCGGCCGCCAGCAGTTCTACATCGACCACGCCTGGTTCCTGGAGGCCGGCGAGGCCCTGCCGACGCACATCGAGAGCCCGAAGGCCGGCGGCGACCATCCGTTCCAGCTGGTCTCGTGCCACGCGCGCTGGAGCATCCACAGCGTCTGGCGCGACGACCCCATGTTGCTCCGCCTCCAGCGCGGCGAGCCGCAGATCTACCTGAATCCGGGCGATGCGGCACGGCTGCGCGTCGCGGACGGCGGCTGGGCCGAGCTCGCCAACGACTACGGCTCGGTGCTCATGCGGGCCAAGCACTCGACCATGGTGCGCCCCGGCATCGCCTACTACTTCCACGCCTGGGAGCCGCACCAGTTTCCCGCCCACAAGAGCTACAAGGAGATCACGCCCGGGCTCATGAACCCCATGCACTTCGCCGGCGGTGAAGGGCAGTTCGTGTGGCGCTTCGGGGTCTGGGCTCCGGGGACGCACGTGCAGGATACCCGCGTGTCGATCCGCCGCGGCGACCTGCGCGCCTGGCTCGCCCGCATGGAGAAGGAGCGCGTTCGTCTGGAGAAGGAGCGCGCCCGAAGCACCGAGGAGGCTGCGCGATGACGACGACCGACGCGACCGCGGTCGAGCGCCAGATCGCGATGGTGCTCGACCTCAACAAGTGCCTCGGCTGCCAGACCTGCACGGTCGCATGCAAGAAGCTCTGGAACCGCGACTCCGGCACCGGGTACGCCTACTGGAACAACGTCGAGACCCAGCCCGGCCAGGGGTACCCGCGCCGCTGGCAGGAGACGGGCGGTCGCACGGCGGACGGCGCGGTGAAGCGCGGCGAGATCCCGGCGCTCGACACCGACTACGGCCGCGCCTGGACGTTCAATCACGAGGAGGTGCGGACGGGGGTCGGCGGCGGCGCCGGCAAGCCGTGGCTGCGCCCCGACGGCCAGCCGCAATGGGGTCCGAACTGGGACGAGGACCGCGGCGCCGGCGAGCATCCCGAGAGCAACCACTACTTCTACCTGCCGCGCCTCTGCAATCACTGCACGCACCCGGCGTGCCTCGATGCCTGTCCGCGCCGGGCGATCTACAAGCGCCGCGAGGACGGGATCGTGCTGGTCGACCAGGACCGCTGCTACGGCTACCGCTTCTGCGTCGAAGCCTGTCCCTACAAGAAGGTGTTCTTCGATCCGCAGCGCAACGTCAGCACGAAGTGCATATTCTGTCTGCCGCGAATCGAAGAAGGCGTGGCGCCGGCGTGCGCGCGCCAGTGCCCGGGCCGCCTGCGCTTCGTCGGCTACCTCGACGATCCCGCCGGTCCGATCTGGAAGCTCGTCGAGAAGTGGAAGGTGGCGCTGCCGCTGCATCCGGAGCTCGGCCTCGGACCGAACGTGTTCTACGTGCCGCCGGTCGGGCCGGTCGCCTTCGACGGCGCCGGCCGGCTAGTCGAGGACGCGCCGCGGATTCCGAACGAGCTGCTCGAGCGCCTCTTCGGGCCGCGCGTGCACGAGGCGCTCCGCACCGTGCGCGAGGAGCGCGCGCGCCGGCGGCGCGGCGAGCCGAGCGAGCTCATGGATCTCCTGATCGCCTACGACTGGAACCAGAGCTTTCGCCTCCCGGTGCGCGCGCGCGAGGTGCTGTGATGACGACGCGGAGGAGCCTCACGCTCACGGCGGCGCCGCCGGCGCTCTCGCCCGGCGGCTACGTGCCGCGCGCCTACGCCGACCGCGTCACGCCGACGACCGCCCGCGTCGACTTCGCCGCCGGCGAGGAGGGCGGAGCGTGGACGGTCGCGCTCTCGTGGCACGCCCCGCGTCCCGTGCGCGCGCTCGACGGGGATCCGGCGCGCTTCCTCGACGCTGCGGCGCTCCTCGTGCCGACGACCGAGGCGGCGCAGGCGATGACGATGGGGGCAGCGGAGGATCCCGTCGAGGGCATACTCTGGCGCGCCGACGGCGAACGCCCGCTGCGCATCACGGCCACGGGCTGGGGAACGGTCGTGCGGCAGGCGGCGCCGGCGGAGTGGGCGGCCGACGCGCGCTGGCAGGACGGCTTCTGGTACCTGACGTTCCGGGTCGGCGCCTGGGCGCCGCTCGCGCGCTTCCGCCGGCTCGCGGTGGCGATCTGGCAGGGCGCGGAGCGCGAGCGCGCCGGTCTGAAATCGGTGACCCCCGTCTGGATCCAGCTCCCGTGAGCCCGGGAGCGGCGATGCCGGCGTCGGCAGCAGTGAGCGCCCGGGATCGTGCGGTCGCGCTCCTGACTGCGTGGGCCCGCATCTGGAATCCGCTCCTCGCCCGCGATGCGAAGCGCGAGAGCTGGGAAGCGCTCGGGCTGCCAGATCCGATCGACGCGGTCGAGTCGGAAACCTGGCGCCTGTTCCACGCGGCGCTGCCGGCGCCGCCGGCGCCGTTGCTGCTCCATTGCCTCGTCGGCGTCGACGGCTCGCGGGCGCGCGAGGATTGGCTGCGGGCGATCCACCATCTGCAACTGGTGTGGAACGATCGCGTGCTCGCTCCCGACCACCTGGCGATCGCGTGCGAGGTGCTGGCAGCGGCGGTCGAGAACGACGACGCGGTGCTGGTGCGCGAGCTGCTCGCCCGCTACGTCCATCCGTGGTGCGCGGCCGCAGCGGCGAGCCTGGCCGGCGACGAGGCTCCGGCGGCGGCGCTGGTGGCGGCGTTTCGCGCCGACCTCGACGCCGTCCCGCATTGAACCGACGATCACTGCGGTCGCGTGTGGTGCGGGCGGATGGTAAGAACGGAGATCTTGCCGAAGATCCGCATCATCTACGAATCGGGAGAGCCCGAGCGCACGATCGAGTTCGAAGGTTCCGGCCCCTTCCACCACGACGGCGAACCGGGGTCGATCCTCGACATACTGCTCGGCCACGGCGTGCACCTGGAGCATGCCTGCGGCGGGAAGTGCGCCTGCACGACCTGCCACGTCATCGTCCGGGAAGGCGAGGAGAACCTCTCGCCGAGCACCGAGAAGGAGGAGGACGAGCTCGACAACGCCCCCGGCCTGACGATGCACTCGCGTCTCGGCTGCCAGGCGATCGTCAAGGGCGACATCACCATCGTGATCCCCAAGTACACGATCAATCAGGTGTCGGGCAGCCACTAGCCCGAGGCGGCGGGCGCCGACGACGGACGCTGCGATGCGCGTCGACCTGCCGCCGTCGTGGCGCGCGGCGCTCGCCGCGGAGCTCGACTCCGGGTGGTTCCGCGAGCTCGGCCGCTTCGTCGCCGCCGCGCGTGCGGCCGGTCCGGTGTTCCCGCCCGAGGGTGACGTCTTCAATGCCTTCACGGCGACGCCGCTCGACGCCGTCAAGGTCGTGCTCCTCGGCCAGGATCCCTACCACGACGCCGGACAGGCGCACGGGCTCTGCTTCTCGGTGCGGCCCGGCGTGTCGCCGCCGCCGTCGCTCGTGAACATCTACAAGGAGCTCGCAGCCGACGTTCCGGGGTTCGTGCGGCCGCCGCACGGGTGCCTGGCGGCGTGGGCGCGGCAAGGAGTGCTGCTGCTGAACGCGGTGCTGACCGTAGCGGCCCACCGTCCGGGCTCGCATGCGGGCCACGGCTGGGAGCGTTTCACCGACGCCGCGGTCGCAGCGGTGAGCGCCCGCCCCGAGCACGCCGTCTTCCTCCTCTGGGGCAACCGGGCGCGCCGCAAGGCGGCGCTCGTCGACCGTTCCCGCCACACGGTCATCGAGGCGGCGCATCCGTCGCCTCTCTCGTACCGGGCGTTCGCGGGCTCGCGTCCGTTCTCGCGCGCCAACGCCGCCCTGGTCGCGCACGGGCGCGCGCCCGTAGACTGGCGCCTGCCGGTCGAAGCGGGCGGGGGTGCGTGATAGGCGTCGGACGATGTCCGCGTCCGACCGGTCGCCGGGCGGGCCGCGCGTCCATCGCGCGACCGTGACCCGCATCCACGAACACCTGCCGGGGACGCGCTCGCTCTTCCTGCGCCTGCCAGCGGGCGAGCGCCTGGCCTTCACGCCCGGCCAGTTCGTCTCGTGCGCGCTCCCCGTGGGTGACGATCCGCCCCTGGTGCGGGCCTATTCGTTGGCGTCGAGCCCGGAGGACGACGAGCTCGAGCTCTGCGTCGACCGCGTTGCGGCAGGGCCGGGATCGGGCCACCTCTTCACGCTCGCGCCCGGAGCCGAGGTCGAGTTCACGGGCCCGTTCGGCAGCTTTGCGCTCGCGGAACCGCCGCCGGCGCCGCTCGTCTTCGTCGGCGAGGGCGCGGGCGTGGCGCCGCTGCGGCCGATGGTGCGTCGGGCGCTCGAGCGCGGCGGCAGCCAGCCGATTACGATCCTGCACGGGGCGCGCTACGAGCAGGAGCTGATCTATCGAGACGACTTCGAGGCCTGGGCGGCGCGTCATCCGCGCCTTACGTGGGAGCCCGTGCTGCGCACGACCGAGGCCGAGGTCGGCTCGATCGACGCCCTGGAAGGCCTGGTGCTCGAACGCTTCGTCCGCGCCGACGCCGACCGCAGCCGGCGCTTCTGGATCTGCGCCGTGGGCGCGCTGCCGGGGCGGCTGCGCGACGCGCTGCGCGCCGCCGGCTACGAGCGCAAGGCGGTGCGCGTCGAGCAGTGGTGAAGAGCGCTTCCCGGCGTCACCCGAGCTGGGCGGTGAATTGCTGCATGTCGAAGTAATCCCGCCAGGCGCGGATCTTGCCTTCGGGAGTCACCTCGAAGGCGCCCATCACCGGGAGCTCGACGCGCTTGTCGCCGATCACGAAGCGGTCGACGCGCTCGGTGAGGACGGTCGCACCGCTGCTGGCGAGGGCGACGAGCTCGAACTCCACGTGCGACGCGGGCGTGATGAACTGCGCCAGCGTGCCGGCTATGGCGTCGCGGCCGGTGAGCGGTGCCAGCGGTATGTTGTGGTAGACCGCGTCGTCGGTGAAGAACGCGAGGAGCGCGTCGACGTCGCGCCGCGCAACGGCGCGGCAGAAATCACGAACCACGGATTCGGGCGTCATGCCGGCCTTCATACGCCGCCGCTGCCGCCGACGCTACAGCGTCAGCACGTGCCCTGCGGCCGGGTGCACGCGACCGTCGAGCGCGGCGCGGTAGACGCGCTCGACGGCGGCGGCGCCGCGCCCGCGCTCGATGCGCAGCCAACGGCCGGAGTCGGCGACGAAGTGCTGCAACGCCGCGCCGAGGCGCTCGTCGAGCTCCGCCGGACCCCAGTCGCGCGAGCGCTTCTCGATGCGCTCGGGGGCGAAGAAGAGCGCCGGCGCCGGTCCGGGCAGGTCGGCCGCGGGCGGTGCCATGCGCTCGTGGTGGGTGAGTCCGACCGCACAACTGTAGCGCAGCCGGTCTCCACAGCGCCGGTGGACCGCATCGCGCACGGCGCCGTTGCCGGCCATGTCGACGAGCACGGTCGGCGCGTCGGCGGCGAGTCCGTCCAGGGCGTCGTAGGTGACGGTGCGGTCGTAGAAGCCGAGGCCGCCGACGAACGCGGCGTTGCCGGCCGCGGTGAGCCCGACGACCTGGTAGCCGCGCTCGCGACGCGCCGCCAGGAGAGCGGCGAGGCCGATCGCCGTCTTGCTCGACGCGCTCGCGAGCACGATGGCGCCGGCCCCGAAGAACCCTCTTTCGGCGAGCAGGTCGTCGAGCAGGAAGGCGGTCGCGAAGAGCGGCCGCAGCAGCATGTAGGCGTCCTCGTGCGCCGCATCGTAGCCCGGGTCGGCAGCGGCGCGCAGGTAGCGGTTGTAGACGCGCGGTAGCGCCGTGCGGTGCGGCGTGACGTCGGTGAAGCCGTCGTCGCGGACGTGATCGGCGCTGACGACGAGGTGGGTCGACATCGGGAGGTAGCCGTAGAAGCGCTCTCCGGCGCGCACTCCCCGATGGCGCGACGCGACCACGGTCGCGAAGCCCCAGACCGGGATGCGGCCCCAGCCGGAAGCGGCGGGGAAGAACTCCCAGTAGCGGAAGCGCTCGCCGATGGCAGCGTAAGTGACGTTGTTGGCGGTGAAGCCGAAGGCGTCGATGGCGAGCAGGACCTTGTCGTCGTCGACGGCCGGCAGCGCCGCCGGGGCGAGCGACGTGCGGCGCAGGTCGTGGCGGCGAACGAGGAAATCCCTGGCGTCGGCGATGACGGTCGGCGCGGCCATGGTGCACCGGTCTACAGGAGGTGCGGCCGGCCGCCAACGGCGCCGGACCTCGGGGTGTCGAGTGGCGGGACGGTGGCCGTTGCCGTATCTTCTCCGGACGTGTCGACCCCGGATGAATCCCCGCGTCGCATATTCCTCGTCCGCCACGGCGAGACGCTCTACGGGGCCGGCAACGCGGGGTGCGACGACCTAACGTCCGCGGGCTACGAACAGATCCGGGCGCTCGAGCGTCTGATCCGGCCGATAACGCTCGACGCCATCTATTCGAGCCCGCTCGAGCGTGCCCAGGCCACCGCCCGGACCCTGGCGGGCACCTCCGGCGTTCCGGTGGCGACCGTCGAGACGCTGCGGGAGATCATGCCGGGCGACCTCTCCGTGCTCGCCCCCTCGGGGGCGGAAGCGGAGGTCGCCGACTTCCTGCGGCGGGCGATCGGGTACTTCGTGGACCCGGAAACCCGCTGGGATACTCCCTATCTCGGGGGCGAGACCTACCGGGACCTGCGCGAGCGGGTGTGGCCGTTTTTCACCGACCTCGTCGGTCGCGACGACTGGCGGCGGGTCCTGATCGTCGCCCACGGAGGCGTCAACAATGCGCTCATCGGGCGCATCCTCGGGACCGGCGAGCCCGGGCTCGCCAACATCGATCAAGACTTCGGCGGCCTGAACATAATCGACGTCGTCGAGGGGCGACCCGTGCTCCGGCTGCTCAATTTCACGGCCTACGACCCCCTCAAGGCGGACCTCGAAGCGAGCAGCATGGACGTCCTGCGCGCGATCGTCGAAACCGGGCTCGCCGCCGGGTTTTCGGGCTCCGCCAGGGTCCGCTGACGAAGTCGGAAGCAGGAGATTTTCCTTCGTTAGATCAAAAGTTTGTATTGACTTGGCGAGGGGCGGCATTTAAACTCGGCCCTCGAATCGTGTCTCTTGCCCCCGCCAGCAGCAGCTACGGCTGCACTGTGCCGACCCATGACAGGCGCGCGCGGCTCTCGCAGCGCCGTGTTCATGTACCCGTCAGTGGAGAACGTCCCCGGCGATGAAGAGCATAACCCGACCCAAGAAGGACAAGGCCGCGAGCGACGCCGGCAAAGCGAGCAACTCGAAGCCCGCTCGAGTCGCCGACATCGGCCGCGAGCGCAAGTACGTGCCGCCCGGTGCCCGCGAGCAGTTCGGCGCCGACCCCGCGGCGTCCGAGGAGATCGGGAGCGTGATGTCGATGCTCGGCGACGGTGACGGCGACGGCGAGATGGCCGTCGAGGCAGCCGAGGACAGCCCTTTCTCCGAGGCGGAAGAGGAAAAAGACGAAGAGTGGGTGCCCGAGGTTCCCGAGGAGAAGGAAGAGCGCGAGGACCGCTCGTCGCTGCTCCGCGACTCCTCGGATCCGGTGCGCATGTACCTCCAGGAGATGGGCGGCGTGGCGCTGCTCTCCCGCGAGGACGAGGTCGTCATCGCCAAGAGCATCGAGGCGGGCGAGCTCGAGGTGCGCAAAGCCGTATTCTCGTTGCCGCTCGCGCTCCAGTACGTGCTGAACCTCGCCGATCGCCTGCGTGACGGCGAGATCGACGGTCGCCACTTGTTCGGCGACGACGAGGAAGAACCGGCCGGCGGCGAGGTCGGGTCCGAGCATCGTGAGGACGCCCGCGTCGGCGTCTTCCTGAAGCACGTCTCGCGGCTGCGGCGTCTCGTGAACGAGCGCGAGAAGCTCCTCGTAGAGAAGGCGAAGAAGAAGACCTCCGCGAAGGCGGCGGTGAAGATGGAACAACGCCTCGTCGCCATCAAGCCCGCTATCTACGGCGTGCTCTCCGAGGTGCCGCTCGGCGCCCGGCAGGTGACCGTCATCGTCGACAAACTGAAAGAGGCGATCGCGACGCTCGACGCCCAGCGGGCGATCATGCGCAAGCACGAGCCCGAGCCGCCGAAGAAGGAGCCCGCGGCCAAGGGCAAGGCGGCGAAGTCGGCTCGTTCCGCGGGATCGAAGAAGACGGCGGAGCAGCTGGCGCGGGCGGCCGCCGAGGTGCGCGAGGCGAAGAAGCGCATCAAGACGGTCGAGCGCGAGACGCAGATGACGGAGCAGGAGCTGCGCGAATCCTTCGCGGCGATCCGTCGCGGCGAGTACAAGGCGCAGGAGGGCAAGCGGCAGCTCATAGAAGCGAACCTGCGCCTCGTCGTCTCGATAGCCAAGCGCTACACCAACCGCGGCCTCGGCTTCCTCGATCTCATCCAGGAAGGCAACA
>MWST01000019.1 GCA_002050235.1 Polyangiaceae bacterium UTPRO1
CGACCGTGACGCCGACGCCGACCGTGACGCCGACGCCGACTGCGACCGCAACCGCGACGCGGACGGCGACCCCGACGCCGACCGTCACCGCGACACCGCTCGGCGCCAAGAGCTTCTCGGTCGCCAACGGCGACAACTGCAACTCCATCGGCTCCTGTCCCGCCGGGTGCGGTGATACGGCCGGAAAGACGTGCTTCTTCCTGCAGCCGCCATCGAGCGGGCAGTGCTGCGGGACCGACAACACCGACTGGGCGAACTCGTCCTCGGCCGGCGGCATCCTGCCCCTCGTGGCCGGCGCGCCCGACGGCAGCGGCCGTGCGGTGCTGAATCTCGCCGCTCCGGTAGTGATCGGGGACAAGAAGGCGACTTCGTTCGCGGCGGGGTGGGCGTGCTGGCGGCTTCGCCAGGATCCGGCGTTCGCGACCAGTGCCGACAGCTTCGTCGACTGCGACGGCGGGACGCGGACCAACGTCACCTATTCGATCAACAGCAACGGCGCCGGTGCCGCCGATCCGCCCGTGCTCACGGTCGACACCGCGGCCGACGTCGCAGCACCGGCCGGGGCGGCGATCATCCGCATCATCATGCAGAGCTCGGATACGGGGAGCGACGGCAGCAACTGCGATACGATCAACTGGGCGACGGTGCCCGAGCAGCAGGTGGCGATCGCCACCGGACAGGTGACGAACATCGTCACCAACATGCGCCAGGGCGGCACCGGCACTGCGAGCCGGCGCGGCAACCCCTTCAACTGCGCCGCCTGGAGCGGCAATGCCGGGAGCCTCGCCTTCCCGGTCTACGGCCTCGATCAGGTGATTCCGCTCGGCGGCACCCAGGACAAGGCGGACGTAGTGCGACTCCAGGACTGATCGGTACCGCCGCCGTTCATTCGTTGTCGGCGGCGGTGTCGGCGCCGACGGGCGGCGCGCCGCCGCCGGCGCCGCCCCAACGCCAGTCGCGGATCTCGGGCATGTCCTCGCCGTAGCGGGCGATGAACCGCTTGTGCTCGAAGAGCTTGTCGCGGAGCGCCTGCTTCGCGTAGGCGGCGCGGGTTGCGAGCTTCGGCACCCGGTCGATGACGTCACCGACCAGGTGGAAGCGGTCGAGGTCGTTCAGCACCACCATGTCGAAGGGCGTCGTGGTCGTGCCCTCTTCCTTGTAGCCGCGCACGTGCAGGTGGTCGTGGCCGTGGCGCTTGTAGGTGAGGCGATGGATCAGCCACGGGTAGCCGTGGAAGGCGAAGATGATGGGCTTGTCGGTCGTGAACAGGGCGTCGAACTCGGCGTCCGACAGTCCGTGCGGGTGCTCGCGCGGCGACTGCAGCGTCATCAGGTTCACGACGTTCACTACCCTTATCTTGAGGTCGGGCACGTAGGTGCGCAGCAGGTCGACCGCCGCCAGCGTCTCGAGCGTCGGCACGTCGCCGCAGCACGCCATGACGACGTCGGGCTCGCCGCCGCGATCGTTCGACGCCCACTCCCAGATGCCGATGCCGGCGGTGCAGTGCCGCTCGGCCGCGTCCATGTCGAGCCACTGCGGCGCCGGCTGCTTGCCGGCGACGATCACGTTCACGTAGTTGCGGCTGCGCAGGCAGTGATCGGTCACCGAGAGCAGGCAGTTGGCGTCGGGCGGCAGATAGACGCGGATGATCTCGGCCTTCTTGTTGACGACGTGGTCGAGGAAGCCCGGATCCTGGTGCGAGAAGCCGTTGTGGTCCTGCCGCCACACGTGCGAGCTCAGGAGATAGTTGAGCGAGGCGATGGGGCGCCGCCACGGGATCTGGTTGCACACCTTCAGCCACTTGGCGTGCTGGTTGAACATCGAGTCGATGATGTGGATGAAGGCCTCGTAGCAGCTGAAGAAGCCGTGGCGGCCGGTCAGGAGATAGCCCTCGAGCCAGCCCTGGCACTGGTGCTCGCTCAGCACCTCCATGACGCGGCCGTCGGGGGCGACGTGATCGTCGTCGGCACGGATCTCGGCCACCGAGCAGCGGTCGGTGACCTCGAGGACGTCCTGCCAGCGGTTGGAGTTGTTCTCGTCGGGGCTGAAGAGGCGGAAGTTCCTGGCGGCGAGGTTCAGCTTCATGACGTCGCGGAGGAACGTACCTTGAACCCGCGTCGCTTCGGCGTCGACGGCGCCGGGCGCGGGCACGGCGACGGCGTAGTCGCGGAAGTCGGGGAGGCGGAGCTCCTTCAGCAGCAGGCCGCCGTTGGCATGCGGGTTGGCGCTCATGCGTCGTTCGCCTGCCGGCGCCAGCGCCGCGATCTCGGGTCGGAGCCGGCCGCCGTCGTCGAAGAGCTCGGCCGGACGGTACGAGCGCATCCACCGCTCGAGGATCCGCAGGTGGGCCTTGGTCGACATGTCGCTCATCGGCACCTGGTGGCTCCGCCAGGAGCCCTCGGTGCGCTTGCCGTCGATGGTTGCCGGACAGGTCCAGCCCTTCGGGGTCCGGAGCACGATCATCGGCCAGGCGGGCCGGCCGGTGAACCCGTCGCGCCGGGCGCGCGCCTTGATCGCGGCGATCTCGGCGAAGACGGTATCCAGCGTTGCTGCCATCTGCTGGTGCACGGCCATGGGCTCGCTGCCGGAGACGAAGTACGGCGCCCAGCCGTAGCCCTCGAGGAGCTTTCGCAGCTCGTCCTCGGGAATGCGGGCGAGCACCGTCGGGTTGGCGATCTTGTAGCCGTTCAGGTGCAGGATCGGCAGCACGACGCCGTCGTGCACGGGATTCAGGAACTTGTTCGAGTGCCATCCGGTCGCAAGCGGACCGGTTTCCGCTTCGCCGTCGCCGACGACGCACGCCACTACCAGATCGGGGTTGTCGAAGGCGGCGCCGAACGCGTGGGCGAGCGCATAGCCGAGCTCGCCGCCCTCGTGGATCGAGCCCGGCGTCTCGGGGGCCACGTGGCTCGGGATGCCGCCGGGAAAGCTGAACTGCTTGAAGAGGCGCTGCATGCCCTCGGCGTCCTGGGACACCTCGGGATAGATCTCGCTGTAGGTGCCTTCGAGGTACGCCTGGGCGACGATCGCCGGTCCGCCGTGGCCGGGTCCGGTCACGTAGATCATGTCGATGCCGCGCGCTTTGATCACCCGGTTCAGGTGGACGTAGATGAAGTTCAGGCCCGGGGTCGTGCCCCAGTGCCCGAGGAGCCGGGGCTTCACGTGTGCGCGCGCGAGCGGCGTACGCAGCAGCGGGTTGTCGAGGAGGTAGATCTGCCCGACCGAGAGATAGTTCGCCGCCCGCCAGTAGGCGTCCATCCCGGAGAGGATCTCGGGCGCGAGCGGGCCGGAGGCGCGGGCGTCACGCGGGGGCCGCGCCGGTACGGGCTGCCGGTAGTTCCGCCCCGCCGCTCTGCGGACCCTGGTCGCGCGACCTGACGACGTTTTTCGTGAGCTTCGTGTCTTCTTCGCCATGTTCCGTCCTCCTCTCGAACGCGCGCCTTCGGGATCCGTGCCGTCCGGACGAGGGGACACTATGCCGTCGCGGATCGCAGTAAAACCACAAATGACCATAGCGAGCTCGCCATAGATGCCGACGGCAGGCCGACGATGACCACTCGACTACGCCGGTCGTCATGGAGTATGGGCTTGACCGCTCCGCCGCGATGCTGCCGACGACTCCTCGCCTCCGACGAAGAAGCGCTCCGTGACCGACCTCCTTTCCGCGTACTCGATGAAGGACCTTCATGTCGATCTCCAGCCGTCTCCTGCCCGCATCCGTCCTCGTCCTCGTCGTCGGCACCGCCTTCGCCGGCCAGGTGCCGACGACGCTGGAGGACTTCCGCGTCCCCGGTACCCAGGTAGGTGATCTCCCTCCCGGATCACTCTTTGCCTCGACATCCTGCCGCGTCTGCCACGGCCTCTACGACGCAGCCAACGCTCCGTATTCCACGTGGGACGGAAGCCTCATGTCCCACGCCGGCCGCGATCCGCTCTTCTTCGCGCAGATGAGCACGGCCAACCAGGATGCGGCGAACGTCGGATACTACTGCCTGCGCTGCCACGTGCCGATCAGCATCGTGAGCGGCCACGCGGAGCAGGCCGACGGCAGCACGCTCGACGCCGCCGACCGTGACGGCATCTCCTGCCACTTCTGCCACTCGCTGGTGGACCCGCTCTACAAGCCCGGCATAAGCCCGCCGGAGGACGCCGCGGTGCTCGCCGGCCTCTCGGCCGTGCCCGCCCACTACGGCAACTCGATGTTCGTTCTCGACCCGACGACCAGCCGTCGGCGCGGACCGTACTCCGATCCCGCGGCGCCGCATGCCTGGCTCCCGTCGGCCTTCCACCGTACTGGGGAGATGTGCGTCACCTGCCACGACGTCGGCAACGTCGAGACTACGCTCACCCCCCAGGGCACCTACCGCTACAACGCCCTCGACACGCCGTCGCCCACCGATGATCCCGCGCATCAGTTCCCGCTCGAACGCACGGGCACGGAATGGAAGCTCTCGGCTTTCGCCAACGGCGGCGTCGACATGGGCGGACGCTTCGGCGGCGACGCGACGCCGGTCATCGAGACCTGCCAGGACTGCCACATGCCGCGCTACGCGGCGCAGGGCTGCACGAGCGCGGCCGTGCGGCCCGACCTTGCCCGGCACGATTTCGCGGGCGCAGCGGCGCCGGTGCTCGATCTGATCGCGGCCTACACGCGGGGAGATCCCGAGGTCGATCAGAATGCGATCGCGGTGGCGCGAGCCAAGGCCGTCTCCATGCTCGAGCGGGCGGCGTCGCTGGATCTGCGCCAGGAGGACGGCGACCTCGTGGTCCGGGTGAGCAACGAGACCGGCCACAAGCTGCCCACCGGCCACATCGAGGGCCGGCGTATGTGGATCGGCGTACGCTTCTTGACCACGGGCGGCGCGCTCGTCGCCGAGCGCGGCGGCTACGATACCGCCACGGCGACCCTCGATGCCGCGAGCACGACGGTCTACGAGATGCACGTCGGGCTCTCGGACGATGCGGCGATCGTGACCGGCTTGCCTGCCGGCCCCACCGGGCACATGTCGCTCGCGGATACGATCCTCAAGGACAACCGCATCCCGCCGCGCGGCTTCGACAACGCTGCCTTCGCGGCAGGTGGCGCTCCCGTGGTGGGCGCGAACTACGCGGACGGGCAGTACTGGGACGAGCGGCCCTTCTCCATCCCGGCAGCAGCGGAGCGCGCCGAAGTGACGCTCTACTATCAAAACACGCCGCGCGAATACATCGAGCACCTGCGCGACGCCAACGTGACCGACGATTGGGGCACCACATTGCACCGGCTCTGGAGCGAGACCGGGCGAGGCGCGCCGATCCCCATGGTGAGCGCGAGCTTGAACGTGACCCCGAGCTGCACGCGGGTTGCCGCGGCGAGCCAGACGCTGCGCACGCTGGTGCGTCCCGAGAAGATCCTCGCTACCGGGAGACTGACGGTACCGGTGGGCGATAGCATCGCCCCGTCGACCGAGGACGTGACCCTGACGCTGAGCGATGCCGGCGGCGTGTTGATCGATACGACCCTGCCCGCGGGCAGCTTCGTGGGCGACCGTCGGCAGCGCCTCTTCCGCTACGAGGGTACGGGACCGATCCTGCGCGCGCGCTTGCGGGTCGACCGCAGCGGCAGGTTCGTGCGCTATGTCTTCCATACCCGGCCGGCGGCGAGAACCATCGTCCCCGGCGCGGGGACAGCGAGCGTGAGCATCGGCGGGCGCTGCTTCGTCGACCCTGCCGACACCTGCACCGGACATCGCAGCGTCTGGGAGTTGTGCCGGTAGGGAGCGAAGCGAAAGGCTCGCGCCGAGCCGGCGGCCACGCGGCGTCGTCGGCGCATCGCCTAGCTGATAGTCGCGATCACCTCATCTAATGAGGAGATTTGCTTGCGGGGCCGGAATCGCTTCTCTATAGTCCGCGCCCCATGGCTCCGCATCCGTCCGCGATCGGCGGACACGTCGAGGGCTTCGGCGCTACCGCGCGGAAGGACGGCTGGTGGATCGAGCCGGCCGTCACCTTCGTCGTCTTCCTCACCTTCGTCGTCTACACGACGTGGGCCGGACTCCAGGGAACGCACTACCACTGGGGTCCGTATCTGTCGCCGTTCTATTCGCCGCTCCTCTTCGCAGGGCCGGGCGATGCTGCGGGGCTGCACCACTCGTGGTTGGGCGCCTGGCCGAGCTGGTGGCCGTCGTTCCTTCCCGCATCGCCGGCGGTGCTGATCCTGATCTTCCCCGGGAGCTTCCGCTTCACCTGCTACTACTACCGCAAGGCCTATTACCGCGCCTTCGTCGGCTCGCCGCCGGCGTGTGCGGTCGGTCCGCTCGCGGGCAATCGCCCCTACCGCGGCGAGACCTGGTTCCTGCTCTTCCAGAACCTGCACCGCTACTCGATGTACTTCGCGCTGCTCTTCGTGGTCATCCTCTCGTACGATGCGGTGGCGTCGTTCTTCTGGGAGGGGCGCTTCGGTATCGGGGTCGGGTCCATCGTGCTGACGCTGAACGCGATCCTGATCGCGGCGTACACCTTCGGCTGCCACTCGCTCCGTCATTTGATCGGAGGTCGCAGCGACTGCATGTCCTGCGGCCGGGCGACGCTCCGCTACGGCGCCTGGAAGCGCGCCACCTGGTTCAACGAGCGGCACATGGAGTTCGCGTGGCTGAGCCTGATCTGGGTCATGGTCGCCGACGCGTACATCCGCTTGCTGTCGATGGGGATGCTCGCCGACCTCAACACCTGGGGCCGCTGAGCCCGGCGCCGCCATGCTGAACGTCTCGGAGATCCAGACTATCGATCACGACGTCGTGGTGGTGGGCGCGGGCGGCGCCGGCCTCCGCGCCGCGATCGAGTGCAGCGCCCGCAAGCTCTCGACTGGAGTCGTCTCGAAGAGCCTCCTCGGCAAGGCGCACACCGTCATGGCGGAGGGCGGCATGGCCGCGGCCATGGGCAACGTCGATGCCCGCGACAATTGGAAGGTCCACTTCCGCGACACCATGCGCGGCGGCAAGTTCCTGAACGACTGGCGCATGGCCGAGCTGCACGCCAAGCAGGCGCCGGCGCGCGTCCAGGAGCTGGAGGAGTGGGGGGCCGTCTTCGACCGCACGCGGGACGGCCTGATCTCGCAGCGCAACTTCGGAGGACATCGCTACCCGCGCCTGGCCCACGTCGGCGATCGCACCGGCCTCGAGCTCATCCGTACCCTCCAGGACCACGGCGTGCATTCCGGCATCTCGTTCCACATGGAGTGCACCGGTCTCGAGATCCTGAAGGACGGCGAGCGCGTCGCCGGGCTGCTCGCCTATTGGCGCGAAACCGGACGCTTCGTGATCTTCCGCTGCAAGGCGGTGATCCTCGCGACCGGCGGCGGCGGCAAGGCGTGGCCGGTGACGTCGAACTCCTGGGAGTATACCGGTGACGGCGTCGCGATGGCCTACAACGCGGGCGCCGAGCTCATGGACCTCGAGTTCACGCAGTTCCATCCGACGGGGATGGTGTGGCCGCTTTCGGTGCGCGGCATCCTGGTCACCGAGGGCGTGCGCGGCGACGGCGGCGTCCTCAAGAACAACAAGGGCGAACGCTTCATGTTCAATTACATCTCCGAGCGCTTCGCGCCGGAGACCGCCGACACCGTCGAGGAAGCCGACCGCTGGCTCAAGGGCGACAAGACGGCGCGCCGCCCGCCCGAGCTACTGACGCGCGACGAAGTCGCGCGCGCGATCACAGCCGAGGTGAAGGCCGGCCGCGGATCGCCGCACGGCGGCGTTTTCCTCGACATCGCCTCGCGCCTGCCGGCGGAGACGATCAAGCGCAAGCTACCGTCGATGTACCATCAGTTCATGGAGCTCGCCGAGGTCGACATCACCAAGGAGCCCATGGAGGTCGGCCCGACGCTCCACTACTTCATGGGCGGCATCAGAGTCGATCCCGACTCGCAGATGTCGCTGGTGCCCGGGCTCTTCGGCGCCGGCGAGTGCACCGCCGGTATGCACGGCGCCAACCGCCTCGGCGGCAACTCGCTCTCCGACCTGGTGGTGTTCGGGAAGCTCGCCGGCGAGGGCGCCGCCGCCTACGTCGGGCAGCTCGCGGCGTCGCCGCGCGTGCAGGAGTCCCAGATCGCGGCCGCCGTCCGGGCGGCGACCGACATCCTGAATCGCGAGCAGGGCGCCAATCCCTACGTACTCCACGAGAAGCTCCAGGAGACGATGGGGAAGGGCGTCGGCATCGTGCGGGTGAAGGAAGAACTCGAAACGGCGCTCGCCGAGATCGCCGAGCTCAAGAAGGAAGCGGAAACCCTGAAGGCTCCCGGCGCCAGCCAGTACAACCCCGGCTGGCACGAGGCGCTGGCGATGCGCTCGCTGCTCGTCACCGCGGAAGCCGTGGCGCGCTCTGCGCTCATGCGCGAAGAGAGCCGCGGCGCCCATACCCGCCTCGACCACCCCGGCGAAAGCAAGGAGTGGGTGAGCTTCAACTGCGTCGTGAAGCGCGGCCCCGACGGCGACATGCAGATCGAGAAGCGGCCGAAGCGGCCGGGCGCGCCCGGCCTGGTAGCGATCGCCAACGCCAAGATCGAAGACCTCGAGTCCGGCAAGGTCGGCGCCGACGTCCAATAGCATGGCGACCAAGCGTACTTTCAGAGTCTGGCGGGGCGATGCCAAGGGCGGCGCGTTCGCAGAGTTCCAGGTGTCGGTCGACCCCGGCATGGTCGTGCTCGACGTCCTCCACCGCATCCAGGCGCAGCAAGCCAACGACCTGGCGCTGCGCTGGAACTGCAAGGCCGGCAAGTGCGGTTCGTGCAGCATGGAGATCAACGGCAAGCCGAAGCTCGCCTGCATGACGCGCATGAACTCCTTCGGCGAGTCCGAGACCATCACCGTGCAGCCGCTGAAGACGTTTCCGGTGATGAAGGATCTGGTCACCGACGTCTCCTGGAACTACGAGCAGAATCGGCGCATCCCGAAGTTCCAGCCGCGCCCGCGCGACCCCGACGGCAAGTACCGCATGTATCAGGAGGACGTCGACCGCGTGCAGGAGTTCAGGAAGTGCATCGAGTGCTTCCTCTGCCAGGACGTCTGCCACATCCTTCGCGATCGCCACGGCCGCGACGGCAACGCCTTCGTCGGCCCGCGCTTCCTGGTCCGGCTGGCATCGCTGGAGATGCATCCGCTCGACACCGCCGACCGCATCCCCGCGATCCGCGACGAGTTCGGCTCGGGTCTCTGCAACATCACGAAGTGCTGCACCGAGGTCTGCCCCGAGCACATCCGCATCACCGACAACGCCATCATTCCGCTGAAGGAGCGGGTCGTCGACCGCTTCTACGATCCGATCGCGATGCTGATGCGGAAGCTCTTCGGGTAGCGGCTCGCGAGCGGCGCCCGGAGCTGCCGCCGCCCGATCGCCGGCACGGAACCGCGGCCGGCGGCGGTCATTCGTAGCCGAGGGCGTCGACGATGTTCATGGCTGCGGCCCGGCGCGCCGGGTAGAGGCCGAAGAAGACGCCGACCGCGACCGAGACCAGGAAGGCGATCAGCACGCTCAGGGACGAGACCGGAACCTCGACGTGGTAGATCGCCCCGAGATAGAGGGGCACTCCGGCGCCGATGGCGATGCCGACGACGCCGCCGGCGAAGCTCAGGATGCCGGCCTCGAGGAGGAACTGCATCAGGATGTCGCGGCGATGGGCGCCGAGCGCCAGGCGGATGCCGATGTCGCGCGTCCGCTCGGTCACGGTGATGAGCATGATGTTCATGATCCCGATGCCGCCGACGAGCAGCGAGATGGCGGCGATGGCGATCAGCACCAGCGTCAGCGTGTCGGAGACTTTGCGCGCCAGCACCAGGTACTGATCGAGCGACTGCACCTCGAAGTTGTTGACGTCGCGGTGACGCGTGCGCAGGACCTCGGTCACGCCCCGAACGACGCCGGCGACGGCGTCCGGCGTCCGCGCCTGCATGTAGACGACGTCGACCGCCCGCCGCTGCGACAGGCTACGCAGCGTCGACAGCGGCACGATGGCGGTGACGCCGGCGGCTTCGCTTTTCTGTACGGCGGCGGCGCTCTCGACGCCCTCTTTGTAGACGCCGACCACCCGGAAGCGGAGGTCGTAGAGGCGGATCCATCCGCCGACGCCGGTGGTCCCGGCGAGGAGCTGCGCCAGGTCCTGGGAGAGCACCGCGACCTTCTCGCCGCTGCTTTCCTCCTGATCGGTGACGAAGCGGCCGGCGACGAGCACCATGTTGCGGACGCGCGCGTACGCCGGCGTGGTTCCGAGCACGTCGACGGGCTGGGCCTGTCCGCGGACGGACATTACTTGACTGTCGATCAGGACCGGCGCCAGGTCCCGGACGCCCGGGATCCGGCGAAACGCGCCCACGTCGTCGAAATCGATCCACTCGGGATCGACGCTGCGACTATGGGCGTAGGTGAAGACCAGGTTCGAGCCCACGCCCTCGATGAGGCTCACCACGTACTCGCGGCCGAGGAGTCCGATCGACACGACGCCGACGACGCTTGCCGTCCCGATCGCCATGCCGAGGATCGTGAGCCCCGAGCGCCCGCGCCGTCCGGCCAGGCCGGCGAACGCGAAGCGCAGCAGCAGCCTAAACCAGTCCGTCGCTCGTCTGGCCATCGCGCACGTGGATGATGCGCTCCGCCGCCGCGGCGACGTCCGGATCGTGGGTCACCATGACGATCGTGGCGCCGTCGCGGTGGAGGCGGGCGAAGATGTCGAGGATCTCGTCGGCGGTGCGGCTGTCGAGCGCGCCGGTCGGCTCGTCCGCGAGCAGGACGCGCGGGCGGTTCACGAGCGCGCGGGCTATGGCGGCGCGCTGGCGTTGACCGATCGAGAGCTCGCCCGGCTTGTGGTCTAGGCGGTGGCCGAGCCCCATCTCCTCCAGGCGGGCGCGGGCGATGGCGCGGCACTCCTGCGGCGAGCGGTCGCGGGCGTAGAGCGCCGGCAGCTCGGCGTTCTCGAGGATGGTCATCTGCGGCAACAGGAGGAAGGTCTGGAAGACGAAGCCGATGGTGCGATTGCGGAGCGTCGCCAGCTCCTCGGCGGTCCTCCCGGAGACGAGGCGGCCGTCGAGCCAGTAGCTGCCCTCGTACTCGGTGTCGATGAGCCCGATGATGTGCAGCAGCGTCGACTTCCCCGAACCCGAGCGGCCCATGATGGCGACGAACTCGCCCTCGCGAATGGCGAGATCGATGCCGCGGAGCGCGGCGACGTTGGCGCCGTTACGGCCGTAGGTCTTGGCGACGTTCGCCATGCGGATGACGCGCGCCGGCGTCGCCTCGGGGGCGGGTGCGGTCACGGGCGGGCCACGTCCACGACCGTGCGGTCGGTGAGGCCGGGCGGCGGGCTCGCGACGACGCGGTCGCCGGCCGCGAGCCCCTCGACGATCTCGACGACCGTAGGCGTCGTGCGCCCGATCCGCACCGCCGTCCGGCGGACGCGGTGGCCGTCGATGCGGTAGACGAACGGCTGCTGCTGATCGCCGACGATCGCGTCGGCCGAGACCTGCAGCACGTCGCGGCCGTCCGAGACCGTGATCTCGACGTCGACGGTCATGCCCGGAACCAGCCCGTCGAGCGGCGGATCGACATCGGCGAGCGCCTCCGCGAGGGCGCGGTTGTCGCGCGCGACCACGTTCGGCGTGATGCTGGTGACGCGGCCGCTCCAGCTACGGCCGGGAAAGGCGTTCGAGGTGACGCGGATCGGCTGTCCGATCGCGACCCGCCCGAGATCGACCTGATCGACGTTGGTCCGTACCCGCAGGCGGTCGAGATCGGCGATCCAGACCAGCGGGTCGCCGACGTGCGCCATCTCCCCCTTCTTGGCCTGCGTCCGGTAGACGGTACCGGCGACCGGCGCCGTCACCGTCGCAGAATCCCGCGCCGCGGTCAGTGCGACGATGCGGCGGTCGAGATCCGCCGTCCGCAACGGGACGTCGTGCTCGAGGAATGCCAGCCGCGCTTCGGCGGCGCGCAGCTCGGCCAGGCTTTCCGCCGCGCGCTCGCGCGTCAGCGCTCCCTGCGCCTGCAGGCGCTGGTCGACTGCGAGCCGGTCCTTGGCGCGCGCCGCACTCTCGCGCGCTACGCGCAGCTCCTCCTCGGCGGCGCGCCGCTCGGCTTGCGCGGCGGCGAGCGCCGCCGCCGTAGCCTCGCCGTCCAACCGCGCTACGGCGGCGCCCGCAGCGACGTGCGTCCCCGGGTCGACGACCTCGAGGACCCGGCCGTCGAGGCGGGCCCGCATCTCGAAATCGGCTATCGGCTCGACCTTGCCGTTGGTCGTGACCGTGACCACGAGGGCGCCGCGGCTGACCTCGGCGGCTTGCACGACGACCGCGGGTCGCCGGCTCATCCACGCGAGCACCACGACTGCCAGGGCCAGCACGACAGCGGCGCGTCGGCGTCGCGTCCCCCAGATCGTCGACACCATCGTCACGGTTTCTCCACCTGATCGCCACGGCGACGGTCGCCGCCGACCATCGTCAGCAAATGGCCGCTCTCGGTCATGAGGGCCGTCCACAGCTCGACCCGTTCCCAGCGCGCGTCGATGGCCGCGATGGCGTCGCGACCGAAGGCCGCGCGCGCCGCTTCGGCCTCCGCCAACGCGGCGCGCTGCGCTTGCAAGCGCAGATCCACGAGCCGCACCTGTTCGCGGCTGAGAGCCGCGCGCCGCTCCGCGAAGGCCAGCCGCTCGCCCGCCGCCGCGAGGCGGTTGGCGAGGTCGCGTACTCTGGTGCGGGCGTCGGCGAGCGCCTGCGCGTAGCGCAGGCGTGCGATCTCCGCCGCTTTGCTGGCACCCGCGGTATCGTGGGCGGCGCGGTTGCCGTCGAAGATGGGCACCTCGACGGCGACGTGGACTCCGACCTCGTCGGTATAGTTGTCGTAGCGGTGGGGGCCGTAGTTGGAGTAGCCGGCGCGAACGCCGATCGTCGGATAGCGCTCCGCCCTGGCGGCGCCGATGCCGCTCTCTTCGACGCGCCGGCGGAGCTCCAGGACGCGCAGCGCCGGCGTCGCCGCGAGGGTCGCATCCGAGGCGAAATCGCCCGGCGGCGGCTCGGGCGGCGGGACGCTGGCGGCATCGAGCCGCGACACGTCGACGGCGGGATCGCCGATCGCGAGCTGCAGCGCCGCGCGCGCGTGCGCCACCTGATCGTCGCGGGTGCGCACTTCGAGCGCCGCC
This sequence comes from Polyangiaceae bacterium UTPRO1, assembly GCA_002050235.1. Lineage (GTDB taxonomy): Bacteria > Desulfobacterota > Binatia > UTPRO1 > UTPRO1 > UTPRO1. The sequence continues at coordinate 13,160 of MWST01000019.1, forward strand.
TCGCCGGCGGCGATTGCGATCTGCTCGCGCTCGACGGCGAGCGCGCGGCCCGCACGCAGCAGGAGCGCCGCCTGCTCGTCGAGCCACGAGGCCTGCCGCACCCGTTCCGCCGCCAGCGCGCGCAGCGCCTCGGCGCGCAGCACGTTCGCGTAGGCGATCGTCACGTCGCGCGCGGCTGCGTCGCCCTGCTCGTCGGCGGCGGCGGCGGCCGCCGCTGCCGCCAGCTGCCGTTGGTCGATTCGCCGCCAGCGCCTTATGTCCACGATCAGCTGCTCGACTTCGACGTTGAACCACCCGTTGCGCATGCCGATCGACTGGAGGCCGTAGACCCTCTCGTTGCCGTTGGCGTCGAGCGCCCGGAGCTTCTCGTTCTGGCGATTGCTGTATCCCGCGCCGCTGGTGATGCCGAGGTGCGGGAGGTAGGCGCTGCGCTCGGAGCCGACCGCGGCCTGCGCCTGCTCGCTCTCGAGCGCGGCGATGCGCACGCCGTCGCTGCGGCGAACGGCGATCGCGACGGCATCGGCGAGCGTCAGCGGAGCGCCCTGGCCGTAGGCGGACGCGTGCCAGGCGGCCATGGTCATCGCCGCCAGCAGACCCGCTGCCGAGAGATATGGAATCGCATGTCGCCGCTTGCGCGATCCGGAGCCCACGGTAGGCGCTATTGCGCTCAGGTATCGATCCATGAAGGAAACGGGCGGCTTGTATCCCGCGCCTCGCCCTTGCCGCAATCCGACCCGCGACGCCGCCGCCGTGCACTGCGGCGAAACGACGACGGAGCGAGACGGCAGAACGAGGGTTGACAGCGGCGCGCTCGCAGAAGAAGTCTGCTCGCTACCCTATTTCCGGAGGTATTGCATGGCGTCCGTCACCGACATCGAGTCCGTGCTCAAGGAGAAGCGCGTTTTCCCGTGCGATCCCGCCTTCGCCGCCCGGGCGCACGTGAAGAGCGCCGACGAGTACGAGGCCCTGTACCGGCGGTCGACGGAGGATCCGGGGGCGTTCTGGGCCGAGGTCGGCCGCGAGCTCAGCTGGTTCGAGGAGCCTATCCGGACCCTCGAGTGGAACTGTCCCGACGCCAAGTGGTTCGTGGGCGGGAAGCTCAACGTCTCCTCCAACTGCCTCGACCGCCACCTGACGACGGTGCGCCGCAACCAGGCCGCCATCATCTGGGAGGGTGAGCCCGGCGATACCCGGGTGTTGACGTATCAGATGCTGCACAGCGAGGTGTGCCGCTTCGCGGCCGCCTTGAAGCGCATCGGCGTCCACAAGGGCGACCGGGTCGCGATCTATCTGCCGATGATCCCGGAGGCGGCGATCGCCATGCTCGCCTGCGCCCGGCTCGGGGCCACGCACTCGGTCGTGTTCGGCGGCTTCAGCGCCGAGGCGCTCCGCGACCGCATCAACGACGCCCAGGCGCGCTTCGTCATCACCGCCGACGGCGGCTGGCGGCGCGGCGCCGTCGTGGCTCTGAAGGACGCGGTCGACGAGGCCGTCGAGGAGACGCCGTCGGTCGAGCGCGTCGTGGTCGTGAAGCGCACCGGCACGCCGGTCAAGATGAACCGGCGGCGCGATCTCTGGTGGGACGAGCTCGTCGCGGGCGTGCCGGCCGCCTGCGAGGCCGAGCCCGTCGACAGCGAGCACCCGCTCTTCATCCTCTATACGAGCGGCACCACCGGGAAGCCGAAGGGCGTCGTGCACTCGACCGCCGGCTACCTGGCCCACGTGCAGGTCACGACCAAGCTCGTATTCGATCTCAAGGACGAGGACATCTATTGGTGCACGGCCGACATCGGCTGGGTCACCGGCCACAGCTACGTCGTCTACGGTCCACTCGCGAACGGCGCCACGACGCTCATGTACGAGGGGGCGCCGAACCAGCCGCAACCCGACCGCTTCTGGGAGATCATCGAACGCTACAAGGTGAACGTCCTCTATACGGCGCCGACCGCGATCCGGACGTTCACGCGCTGGGGCGACGAGTGGCCGCAGAAGCACGACCTCTCGAGCCTGCGGCTCCTCGGCACGGTGGGTGAGCCGATCAATCCAGAGGCCTGGACCTGGTACCGGCGCGTGATCGGCGGCAACCGCTGTCCGATCGTCGATACCTGGTGGCAGACCGAGACCGGCGGCATCCTCATCTCGCCGCTCCCCGGCGCGGTGCCGGCGAAGCCGGGATCGTGCACGAAGCCGTTTCCCGGCATCGTCCCCGAGGTCGTGAACCGCGACGGCAAGCCGGCTGCGACCAACGACGGCGGCTATCTGGTGATCAAGCAGCCCTGGCCCGGGATGCTGCGGACGGTCTGGGGCGACCACGCGCGCTTCGTCAAGGAGTACTGGAGCCAGGTCCCCGGCATGTACTTCACCGGCGACGGCGCGCGGCGGGACGAGGACGGCTACTTCTGGGTCATGGGCCGCATCGACGACGTCGTGAACGTCTCCGGGCACCGGCTCGGCACGATGGAGATCGAGAGCGCGCTCGTCTCGCACGCGTGCGTCACCGAGGCGGCGGTGGTCGGACGGCCCGACGAGATCAAGGGCGAGGCGCTGGCCGCGTTTGTCACCCTCGCCGCCGGCACCAGGGCCGACGACGCGCTCAGGAAGGAGCTCCGCGAGCACGTCGGCAAGGAGATCGGCGCCTTCGCCAAGCCCGACGACATCCGCTTCACCGAGGCGCTGCCGAAGACCCGCAGCGGCAAGATCATGCGCCGCCTCCTGCGCGACCTCGCCGCCGGCAAGGAGAGCGTGGGCGACACGACGACGCTCGAGGATTTCTCCGTGCTGGCGAAGCTGCGCGAAGAAGACGAGTGACGATGGCGCTCGTCCTCCACGATACGCTCTCCGGCCGGCGGCAGCCGCTGGCGTCGATAGTGCCCGGCAAGCTCGGGCTCTACGTCTGCGGCGTCACCGTCTACGATCGCTGCCACATCGGCCATGCGCGCTCGCTCGTCTTCTTCGACATGCTGGTGCGCTACCTGCGCTTCGCCGGCTACGAGGTGACGTTCGTCCGCAACATCACCGACATCGACGACAAGATCATCAAGCGCGCCGCCGAGGAGACGATTCCGTCCGCGGAGCTTGCGTCGCGCTACATCGGCACCTTCCGCGCCGATGTCGCGGCGCTCGGCTGCCTGCAGCCCGACGTCGAACCGCGCGCCACCGATCACATCCCCGAGATGCTCGACCTGATCGCCAGGCTCGAGAAGCGCGGCATCGCCTACGCCTCCGGGGGCGACGTCTACTGCTCGGTCGCGAGGATCAAGGACTACGGCAAGCTCTCGAAGCGGAAGCTCGAGGATCTGATCGCCGGCGCGCGGGTCGAGGTCGGCGAGCGGAAGCGCGAGGGCCTGGACTTCGCGCTCTGGAAGGCGGCGAAGCCGGGCGAGCCCTTCTGGGAGAGCCCGTGGGGGCCGGGCCGGCCCGGCTGGCACCTCGAGTGCTCGGCGATGTCGACCAGGTACCTCGGGCAGCCGTTCGATCTGCACGGCGGCGGCGAGGACCTGATCTTTCCGCACCACGAGAACGAGATCGCGCAGTCCGAGGGCGCCACCGGCCGCGCGTTCGCGCGTCGACTGACTGCAAAGCACGATCCGCTCGACTTCGTGCTCTGGAAGGCAGCCAGGGCCGACGAGCCCGACGAGGCGAAGTGGGAGTCGCCCTACGGCCTCGGGCGACCGGGCTGGCACATCGAGTGCTCGGCGATGGCCACCAGCCTGCTGGGCGAGACGATCGACATCCACGGCGGCGGCGACGACCTGATCTTCCCGCACCACGAGAACGAGATCGCGCAGTCCGAGGGCGCCACCGGCACGCCCTTCGTGAACCACTGGGTCCACCACGCCTTCGTCCGCATCAACGAAGAGAAGATGTCGAAGTCGCTCGGCAACTTCCTGACCATCGAGGAGGTGCTGAAACGGGTGCCGGCGGAGGTGCTGCGGCTCTTCCTGGTAGCGACGCACTATCGGAGTCCGGTCGACTTCAGCGACCAGTCGCTCATCGACGCGCAGCGCGCCTGCGCGCGCCTCCACGAGGCGCTGGCGCGGATCGAGGAGAAGCTCGGGGCGCAGCTCGACGTGCCGCGTTCGGGCGCGCGCTCTCCCGATGTCGGCGCGCTGGCGACGAGCGTCCGGCCGTTCCACGAGCAGTTCGTGGCCGCGATGGACGACGACCTGAACTCGGCGCGCGCCCTCGGCGTCGTCTTCGACGAGGTGCGCGAGATCAATCGCCTCCTCGATGCCGGCGTCGACCTGCAGGCGATCGCCGAGCATCACGGCAACTTGAGCCGCCTCGGCGCCATCCTCGGTGTGCTGCGCCATCCGGCGGCCGGCTATCTCGAAGCCGAGAAGGGGCGCCGCCTGGCCGGCGCCGGCCTCGATCCCGCCGAGATCGAGCGGCTGATCGCCGACCGCGCTGCGGCGCGCCGGGCCAAGGACTTCAAGCGCGGCGACGCGATCCGCGACGAGCTCCTGGCCCGCGGCATCGTCCTCAAGGACAGCGCCAGCGGCACCACCTGGAGCGTCGTCGATAGCTGAGCCGGCCGGACGCGCGGCCGCGGGGGCGGCGGCGAGGTCGTTCCCCATGAGCAAGCCCCGCCTTCACCGCATTCGCGCGCGCCTTGGCGACCATCTCCTCGGTCATGTCGACGCCGATCACCCGCCCGGTCTTCCCGACGGCGCGCGCCGCGAGGAGCGCGTCGAAGCCGGCGCCGGAGCCGAGATCGAGGACGACGTCCCCGGGCCGCAGCGAAGCCAGGGCCACGGGATTGCCGCATCCGAGCCCGAGGTTAGCGCCTTCGGGCACTGCCGCCAGATCCTGGTCGCTGTAGCCGAGGGTGCGCGCCAGGCCGGCCGCGGCCGGTGGCGCCGTCGTGCTCGCCGCTACGGCACCGTAGCGGCGGCGCACTGCTTGGCGCAGGTCCTCGCCGGTCGTCGTGTCAGCGGCCATGGCGTGGTCTCCGGAACGGTCTTGGCTACGACTCGGTGGTGATCGCCTCCATGTGGAAGGTGGCGTCGTCGCATTCCGGCCGGCTGAAGAAGAACCCGTAGACCGCGATTCCCGAGGCCTTGTCGAAGTCCACCCGGCTCACGCTCTCGAGGTACCACTTCTTCTCCGGCTTGTCGGGGCACGTCAGATAGTTGTGGGTGTTGATGAACGCCGGATACACGCGATTCGCCTTCACCGGCACGTAGCGGAGGTAGATGGCGGCGCGCTGGATGAAGTCGCGCGCCGGGCCCGTGCGCTCCATGCGGATGTATTGCGACGACGTCGGGAGCTGCGTCACGGTGAAGTCGAACTCGGCGCGCGCTGACGCGGGCGCGAGCGCGAGCGCCGCGAGCAGGGTGAGCGTGGAGAGCAATCGGGAAGTGCGCATCGATTCGGACCTCGCGAGGGGAAATATCGAGATGAAGGCGGACCATCGCCGGTAGGTATGGCGGTGTCAAGAGAGGGCGCGGGGGCGGTCGTGGCGGGTGCCGGCCTCGGCCGGCAGCGTGTCCGGCCCCCGAGCGGGAGATGCGGCGGCGTTTCCGCCGGGGTGCTCCGGCGCGCGGCGCCGGAATGCTGCGCCGGGAATGCTGCGTCGAGTCGCTGCGTCAGGACGCTGCGTTTGGGACGCTGCGTTCGGGACGCAGTGCCGGATCGGTGCGCACCGGAAAAAGGCGGGCACCCGCCTGGCTTCACGCGATCGGATAGTCTAGGGTCCGCGCCCATGGAAAAACGCGCCATCAATCCGTGGACGTGGCAGGAGGCGATGGGCTTCGTGCAGGCGATGGAGGTCGGCCCGGCGAAGCGCACGCTCCTCTGCTCGGGGCAAACCTCGGTCGACGCCAACGGCGTCCCGCTGCACGCCGGCGACATGGTCGCGCAGCTCAAGCAGGCCGTCGCCAACCTCGAGACGGTGCTGGTCGCCGGCGGCTTCGACCTGACCGACGTCGTGCGCTTGAACTACTACACGACCGACGTCGACGCCTTCATGCAGGGTGCTGCAGCCGGCGGCCTCGGGCGCTTCACCGAGGTCGGCTGCCATCCGGCGTCGACGCTCCTTGGCGTGGCGCGTCTCTTCCACCCGGACATCCTGGTCGAGATCGAAGCGACGGCGATGAAGTAGGGAAGGGGCCGCACTGACAGCGGTCAGATCGGCCGAGCCTTGCGAGCATGGGATGTGCGCACGGCCGCGGCATGCTCGCCGGTCGGGTACGAATAGCTCTCGCACCCGTCCGCGCCGGTTGCATAGGTGTCGCGCGTGCGGGGCGGTCGGGATGGTGTGACCGGCGTCCACCCGGTCGCGAACGAGGCGGCGGTGCCGACGCGGTGCCGCCGCCTCGTCGTTTCGACCGCTGCCGTGTGCGCAGCGAGCGGATCGAGGGCGCGCCCGTCCGATCGCCTGCTGCTCGTCCAGGCACGGAAGCTCGGGACGGGTTCGGGGCCGCTGCTGTGGGGGCGCCCGCCATGCCTACGGCGGCGTGTGGCGACGCCGGCCCTGGCACCCGCCCCGGACTCGCGCTAAGTACCGCTCTCGCAACGCCTGCGCCCGTAGCTCAATTGGATAGAGCGGCAGACTTCGAATCTGTAGGTTGGGTGTTCGATTCACCCCGGGCGCACTGAAGTTTCAACTAGTTGGGAGGTTACCTCGACCGACCTGGCTTATCAAAGGTAACGCTGAGGTAGCAGCCTGCCTGCGACACGAAATTTTCTCGCCGTATTCCGGTCCCAGGGGGAATCGAACAGCGGCAATGAGCCGCCTCTTCGTCGCACGAATCTGGTTACCGACGTACAAGACTTCGACGGATGACATGATCTACGACTACCCGTTAGGGCGCGCGATGGCGGACGGCTTCGTCAAAAAGCCGACCGTCGTCACACGAAAGGATATCAACCCCTCCGGCATGTCGGCCGACCAGATCGAGTGGTTAAAGCTTGAAGACGGAGTACGCCTCCATGAGAGCGTCAAGGTGGACCTCGAAACCTATGCCCGGGAAAGCGCGGAGCCGATCGTCGAGCCATTCCTCCTCGTCATCGCGCGCGACACAGCGCACGCCGGCGCTCTCGTGGCCCTCATCCAGTCGGATGCGTTCTTCGAGAGACGCTACGCCGACAAGGTGATCCAGGTCGATTCCAGCAAGACCGGTGCGGAAGAGGCGGAGATGATCGAACAGCTCCTGAAGGTCGAGCATACCGACGAGCCCACCGAGATCGTGCTCCACGTCAACATGCTCAAAGAGGGCTGGGACGTCACCAATCTCTACACCATCGTGCCCCTGCGCGCCGCGTACGCGCGCGTGCTCATCGAGCAGTCGATCGGCCGGGGATTGCGGCTGCCCTACGGCCGCCGGACCGGCGTGACCGCCGTCGACCGGCTGAACATCGTCGCGCATGACCGGTTCCAGGAGATCGTCGACGAGGCGAACAAGCCGGACTCGACGATCCGCCTGCAGACCGTCGTCATTGATCCCAACGACCTCGCACAGAAGCCCGTCACCGTCGTGTCGCAGTCGAACCTGGCGAGCACGCTCGGGCTCAGGCCGGAGCATGTCACCAGCAGCGCAGCCGTTGCCCAGCCGGAACGCGAACCGCTGTTTGCGCAGCCGGAAGAACAGGAGGTCGCGCAGATCGCCTACGACGTCATCCGCAAGCTGGAGAACGATCCCAAGGCAGTCCCAACAGCCACCTACCTGCAGAAACCCGAAATCCAGGCGTTCATCGTGAGTGCGGTGGATGAACGATGGCGGCCCACGCAAATGGTCCTCGAAGGCGTTGTGCCGCGCCCCGACAGCGCCCAGGTGGTCGCGAAAACGACCGAGGCGGTCGCGCAGCAGACCATCGACATCCCGCGCATCATCGTCGTGCCCGAAGGCGAGGTGAAATCAGGCTTCAAGGCGTTCACCGTGAAGCTCGATACGCTGCGGTATCCACCGGTCTCCGACGAGCTATGGGTCCAGCACCTGCGCACGAACCAGCTCGAAATCGTCGCGCTCAGCCGCGGCGGCATCGAGGGAGCGCGCCTTGAAGACTATGTCGTCAGCGGATTGGTCGGCTTTGATGACATCTCGTACGACGACCATGGCGATCTCCTCTACGACCTCGCTGAGCAGACGGTTCGGCACTTCCAGAGCTATCTTTCGGAAGACGACACGCGAAAGGTCTTGCGCTGTTACCAGCGTGACATTGTGCGCTTCATCCGCGCCCAGATGCAGGATCACTACTGGGAGGAAGCGACTGGCTACGAAGTCCGGGTGAACAAGGGGTTCACGGAGCTGCGGCCGAGCAACCGCAGCGCGGTTCCCGGTGAGGAGCCGCTCGACTTCCGCCAATCGCCCGACGACAAGAGCAACATGGCCCGCTACCTCTTCGGCGGCTTTCTGCGCTGCCTGTACCCGCTGCAGAAGTTTCACTCCGACAGCGAACGCAAGCTTGCGGTGATCCTGGAGAGAGATGCGCTCAAATAGTTCAAGCCGGTCAAGGGGCAGTTCCAGATCGCAAACCGCCGTGGCAGCGATCACCTGGAGTATCAGCCTGACTTCGTCGCCGAAGCGGCCGACACGACCGAACGGCAAGTCCTGGCAGTACGTTCTGATCTCGCACGATGCCGTTGCCGATAACATGACACTGCGCGCCCTTGCAGAGCGCTACAGCGGTTGAGGAGGGCCGTGATCGCATGACGCCGTTCTTCTCCACATGCCCGGTCACCGGGGATTGGCACTTCTACAGCGACAACTACGTCGGCAGACTTCAGGACCTGAAGGCCCTCGGCGAGTACCGGCTCGAATACGACGGCTGGACCTTCCTGTCGCCGGAAGGCTGGAAGAAACTCGTGACCAAGCCCTGCGATTGTCACGGAGCGCCGATGGACATCACCCGGCGCTCCTATGAGCGTCTGCTCGCGCACTACGAGAAGTTCGGCGCCGATCCCGCTCCTTTTTTTCAGCACAAACGCATTTGTGAGCGCACGTATACCGACTTGTACCTTAAGCGATGTGATCGGTGTTCACGACCGTACCCGAACGCCCAAGAATCCACGGATCTCTACACGCACAATGACACAATTCGCGCGTGGAGGCGCGGTACCGACCAAGAGTTCCAGACCGTGTACAAGCACCTCTGCAGCCAGTGTCACAACGAATGCCTTGCCGAAGCGCAGCAATGGGCGGAGGAAGACCGTCTCTGTCGAGAGAGAGCAGCGGAACGGCTCCGGACGTTTGCCTTTGTGACACCGACGTCTTCGTTCCCGGGCTACGACGTCGTGAAGCGTTTCGGTCAAGTGCGCTCTGACAGTGAGGACGCTACGGGTACGCCGGAGCTGGAAGAGCGCTTACGCAAAGCCGCCGCGGATGCCGGCGGCAATGCGCTGATTTACTTCACGTACAAGCGGAACGAGCGATCAGAGCGATACGTGGCCGGCACAGGGCCGCGCGGAAACCCCTATTATCGAACGCGCCGACTCGTCTGGTACACCGGCACCGGCGAGGCGGTCCTTGCGGTAAGTACCGGGGATGATCGGAAGACCGGCCTGCTCTTGACGATCGTCGCCGATACCAACGCGTGGATACATTACGGTACGGGTCTCATCGACAACGCGAGCCCGGTCATCAGGTTCGTTGTGCCCTCGGACGTGTATCGCGAAATCGACGGGCTCAAGAACAACACGGACGAGTTGGTGGCGCAGCGCGCGCGTGAAGCGATGCGATCCTGGGAGGCGAATGCCCGGCAGGTGGAGGTATCGGACGCGAAGCTGGCATCGGCCGCGACTACGGTCCTTCGCGACGGCTCCGATGGTTCGTTGAAACGCGACATCGGCATTCTCGAATGTGCCACCGCGCACGCGATGAAGGGACAAAACGTATTCCTCCTGTCGAGTGACAATGGGCTGTTGCTCCTTGCCGCCAAGATTAAGGACGAGCATCCGACCGCCACGTTCGCATTCGGTCGCCCCCGAGACTTGATCAATGTCGTCTCTCAGGTTGTCGATCCTGACACCGCGCGCCGATGGAGGCGCCGAGGCGCATGAAGTGCCGGTTTCCATGCTTCATGTGAAGCGCGGGATCGAGATTGAACCCCGCCGCGATGCTGCCCGTCGCCGTTTTGCAGAAGTAGCCTGCTACGCAGACTCGGTTTCGCAATCCGCGATCGCGTAGCGCCGGAGTTTCCGCCCAGCGATCCACTGGGATGGTGGTGGCGGTGTCTTCTGTCTTTCCGTTCTGTCAGCAGTGCAGGGTTCTTAGCCGCGCGCGGACGTCAGGCGTCGTCTGAACCGCCGGTCCCGGCACGGGGCGCGCCAGCGAAAGCTGTCACGTCAAGGCGCCCGTGCAAATGGTCCCGTCGGGACGTCTGCCGACCGCGGCCGCACCGTGTTGCGAACACGATCGGCGATTTCTTCTTCCCGGGGCGCGCGGCCGAACGAGAGGTTGTCCGACAGCGCGCCGCGGCGGCCTTCGCTCGACGCCAGGATCAGGAGCGGAAGGACTACGTCGTAGATTGCCGGACAGAGAAGGAGACAGAGATCGAGAACCTGAAAGCGCGTCAGGTGGCGCCGTTGCAGGAGCACGCGACCAAGGCGGCCGGAGAAGGTGAGCGCTACGTCCGGGAGCATGAAGCGGCGCGCCGGCTGCGGGAGGAGTTGGAAGAACGCGAGTGACAGCACGAGATAGAGTGCTTGGAGGACGGCCCCGAGAGGCCGCCGCCGTACCGCACGCACTGAGCGGCTCTCGCTTCTTGCGACTAAAGTTGAGCCGCTTCTTCAATCAGATTGCGAAGGATACACGCCCGCGGACATCGCGGTTTCTGGCGAGCCCGGTGACGTTCTTCCCCGTGTCGCGGTTTTTCTCCTGCTCACGGTTCCTGCTGCGGCATCGGTCTCGTCGACCGCGCCGCGGTGATGGTCAGAAGCGTTGACGGCCGGGCGCGCCGTTAATGCATGGTGAGATCGCTTCTTTACGCGTCTCCGACCAGCGCCAACGTCGCATCGTAATGTTCCCACGCCCGCGAGATGTTCCCGTATCCCCGCTGCCATTCGTGTTCTCGCCAGACGGCGATGCGCGTGGCTGCATCGTCGACCGCACGCCACCACGGTAGATCGACGACCGCGCCAGCAGATGTCTCAACGGCAACGCGAGGATCGGGCGGACGGATCATATCTGCGAGGACGGAAGCCGCTCTCGGCCCCAAGGGCGCGGTCGCTGGTGATTTTAGCCCCTCGAATGTCGATCGAGCGGTGAGAATCCGCATACCCGGCGCTTCCTTCAGTTCCGCCAGGCGGTACGCATCGTAAAGTCCGGGTCCGGCCGGGTTCCGAAAAACGCCGCGCCGCCTGACTTCAGCCCCTCTCTCGCTGCCGGCGGACGCCATTTCGCGGGCAAGCCTCGCGGAGGTCGGATTATTCACGGTCATAATCCACCCATGGCCAATGGCGCATCTCAGCCACGGGAGCCACGTCTCCGGGTGGCCCCGAAACCAACTGTAAAGTTCCATGTAGAGGATTCCGACCGCCGCCGCGACCGGGTGAAGCTCCGTTGCGCTCAAGTATGCCGCGTCCGAAAACAGGATCGCGTCGACGTTCGGAGACTCTAGCAACATCCGGTCGAATGCATAGACCATGACTTGCCAAACATCATACAGGTACTGCGCGCGCACTGTCTCGGGTGTCAGGGCATGATCAGAGAGCAACGCCGAATAGCCAAGCACGTCGATGAAGGCGACGTACCGGTTGTTCCTCACCATGCTCTCAAGCCACGCTTGTTCGCGCGGGTCATCGACGATCCGGGGCAGTCTGGCAGGTGCCGGAGGCGGATCGCGATCACCGAGCTTCTGCGGGACGTCGGACATAGCCGATGGTCCGCGCTTATAGCGCAATTGGCGACTTTGCCGTTTGCGTCTTGTCCGAGCCGGGTGGCCGTCCGCGTTTTTTTCCCGTCGACGCCGCGCCCGTACCGCTGGCACTCTTAATCGGCACGACGCGGTATCCCATCTTCTTGAGCGCCGCGTTCAGATCTTCGATCGGATTCTTTTCGCGCGCTGCCATCGCCTCCTTGTCGGCGATCAGGCTCTCGGCAGACGTTATCACGCTGCTCTCTTCAGGTTGGGCCATGGAAGCCTCCTTGGGTGGGAGGCAATCTATCAGGTCTTCCGTGTCGCCTTCGCCCGCTTTTCCGCTGAGCTGCGCCGGCCTCCGCGTGTTGGGGCGTGAACCGCCCCGGTTTTGTCGGAGGCTCCTTTTCTTGAGAGAGAGGGAGCCATGGAACGACCGAGTAAGTTTTCAGCGGAGGTGAAGGAGCGAGCGGTGCGGCTGGTGCTGGCGCAGCAGGAAGCGCACGACTCGCAATGGGCAGCGATCAAGTCGATCGCGGAGAAGATGGGCTGCACAGCGGAGACGCTGCGGAAGTGGGTACGGCAACGAGAGCGAGATGATGGGAAACGCTCGGGCCTGACGACGGATGAGCGACTCCGGCTCCGTGAGCTCGAGCGCGAGAATCGTGAGCTGCGGCGCGCGAACGACATCCTGCGCAAGGCGTCTGCGTTTTTCGCCCAGGCGGAGCTCGACCGCCGACCGAGGTGATGGTGGCGTTCATCGACGCCCATCGCGACAGCGACGGAGTCGAGTCGATCTGCGCGCAGCTGCCGATCGCTCCGTCGACGTACTATGCGCACAAGGCGCAGCAGCGCGATCCGGCGCGCCGCTCACTCCGTGCACAGCACGATGCCACGCTCTGCGTGGAGATCCGGCGCGTCTGGGAGACCCATTTTCGCGTCTACGGTGCCGACAAGGTCTGGCGGCAGCTTGGGCGTGAAGGGATTCACGTCGCTCGCTGCACGGTCGAGCGCTTGATGCGCCGGATGGGCCTACGCGGGGCGACGCGCGGCCGGGCCTTCACGATCACGACGCGGGCGGACGACGCGGCACGGCCGGCGGATCTCGTCCAGCGCAGCTTCACGGCGACGCGGCCGAATCAGCTCTGGGTCGCCGATCTCACCTATGTCGCGACGTGGCGCGGCTTCGTCTACGTCGCCTTTGTCATCGACGTCTTTGCCCGCCGCATTGTCGGCTGGCGCGTCGACACGACGTTGCGCTCGGATCTCGCGCTCGATGCGCTCGAGCAGGCGGTCTGTGCGCGTCCCGAGCGCTATGGGTTCATCCATCACAGCGATCACGGCGCGCAATGCCGGCCAACCCGAAATGATGAGCGGCGTGGTTGGCCGTGCCTCGCCATGGACCACGACGACCACCACCTGCTCGCGTAGGTCGTAGGTCTCCGCACCGATTGGGTGGCATGGGCAAGGTGAACCGGGCCGGTAGGCTGGGCCCTCTCGTCGTTTATCGTGAGTACGACGAATCGAACTGGCACCGTCATCGCGTGCGCGTTGCGCCTGCTCGGGTACGATGCCGAGCGCGTTATCGAGCATCTCGACGAGCTGAATCGGTTGCGCGGGAAGCGGGGGTGGCCGGAGTCGGCGTGGCAGTCGAACTTGGTGCGAAGGTTCACGACTAGTGCCGGAGCGGCGTTGCCTCGCTCGGTTGCAAGAACTGACGGATAGGGTTTTGACAGTTCCGGCGTCCACCGATAAATACAGAACGTCGGCAGCGCGATTTGATTCGCTCAGCTTGCCAAGCCTGCCGACTCGCCACGGATAACTTGGCGGAAACAGCAAATGGCTAAAGCGGGCGACGGCAGACCTGGACTCGAATCGTCGAGTGGGTTTGTCCCCGAGCCCAGCATCGAGGAGGCTCGGGGGGATGTCCCGCTCGTTGT
>MWST01000038.1 GCA_002050235.1 Polyangiaceae bacterium UTPRO1
GGGTGGAGGTGCGAGATCGCGTCGACATCGGGCCGGACCCGGTAGACGGCGGTGTGGAGGTGGACCTCCTTCGACGGTACGTGGCGGTCGGGACCGGCGACCTTGCGTCCTTCGAGATCGACGGTGATGAAGTCCTCCGGCGTGCACTCGCGCAGCGACATCGCGCTCGGCGTGATCAACACCGCCTCGCCGCAGCGCACGCTCAGGTTGCCGCCGGTGCCCGTGACCAGGCCGCGGTGGTAGACGAATCGGCAGTAGCGGGCGAGCTCCTCGCGGAGCTGCTGTTCGGTCGACGGCACGGTGCAGGTTCCTTTCGCGAACGGGATCAGCGCCTCAGACACGGGCAGCGGCGGCGGGCCCTCGCCGCCGGCGCACGGCCAGATCAGCGGCGGTCTCGATGGCTGCGAGCAGGTTCTTGTGATCGGCGATGCCCTTCCCGGCGATGTCGAACGCGGTCCCGTGGCCGGTCGACGTGCGGATGAACGGCAAGCCGACGAGCAGCGTCACGACATCACCGAAACCGAGGAGCTTCACTGCTCCCAGGCCCTGGTCATGGTAGAGCGCGATGGTGAGATCGTACATGCCCTGCTTGGCTTTGAAGAAGACCGTATCGGCGGGAACCGGTCCGATGGCGTTCACGCCGGCGGCTCTGGCCGCGGCGATGGCGGGCGCTATCTCCTCGATCTCCTCGCGTCCGAAGAGGCCGCCCTCGCCGGCATGCGGGTTCAGGGCCGAGACCGCGATCCGCGGCGCCGCCATCCCCTGCCCGACCAGCGCCTCGTGCGCGAGCATTATCTTCTCGAGCACCCGCGCCTTGGTGACCTTGTCGCACGCTTCACGGAGCGACATGTGGTTCGTCAACAAGAGGAGCCGCAGGTCGCCCAGCAGAAGCACCATCGCGTAGCGCTCGACGCCCGCCTCCTCGGCGAAGATCTCGGTCGCCCCCTCGTAGCGGAAGCCGGCCGCCCGCATCGATTCCTTGTTGAGCGGCGCCGACACGATCGCATCGATCTCGCCGCGTAGCGCATACCGAGCCGCCTCGCGCGTGTAGCGCACGGCTGCGGCTCCGAGCGCGGGATCGACCACCCCGATGCGCACCGTGGCCGGATCGACGTCGCCGTAGTCGACGACGGCGACGGCGTCGCCGTCGCGCCGCCATGCCGACGGCCGCTCGATCGCCCGCAGCGGCAGCGTCAGTCCCGCCGCCTCGGCGGCGGCGGCGATCACCCGCAAGTCGCCGATCACGACCGGCTCGCAGCAGCGGCGAAGTGCCGGGTCGGCGAGGGATTTGGCGAGGATCTCGGGGGAGATGCCGGCGGCGTCGCCCATGGTGATGCCGATCGTCGGAAGTGCCATGCGTGCGAATCTCCTCGAGCTCTAGGTAGAAATGGGACGGGAGGCGCGGAGCTGCTCAGGCTTCGAGGACGCCGAGCGGCGCCGCCGCCCGCGCCTCCGCGGCGGCGACGTCGCGCTGCAGCACGGCCTCGTAGATCGACTCGACTTGATCGATGACGCGCTCCCAACCGTATTCGCCCTCGACGGTGCGGCGGGCGGCCGCCCCGAGAGCGCGGCGGCGCACCGGGTCGGCGAGGAGCCCGATGATGGCGGCGGCATACGCCTCGGGCCCCTCGTCCTCGACGACGACGCCGTCGACGCCGTTGCGCACCGCCTTTGCCGAGGCCGCCGAGACCACGACGGCCTTGGCGGCCGCCATGTAGTTGAGAAGCTTCATCGGGAAGCCCGACCACGCGCGGCGCGGACAGAGGGCGAGGTCGGCGGCGCGGGTCAGGTCGCGGATGGTCGCGAAGTCGCCGGCGCTCACGAGCCGCACCCCGGCGGGCAAGCGGCGGAGGTGCGGCGGCAGATCGCGCGGGGCGGTGTGGGTCGCGAGCACCAGGAGCGCGTCGCCGAACGTCCGCCGCACGATGCCGATGCTCGCGAGCAGGAGGTCCAGGTTCTGGTAGCCGTCGACGTTACCGGTGTAGAGGAGCAGAGGCCGGTCGCCGAAGTCGAAGCGGGCGCGGATGGCGGCGACGTCGGCGCGCGAGCACGCCGGGAACTCTTCCGGCGAGCCGCCCGGAGCGATGAGAGCGATCGCGCCCTCGCCGACGCCGCGCGCGCGCAGGAAGCCCACGAGCTCGCGGCAGATGGCGATGCAGCGATCGGCGCGCCGCGGCACCTCGCGATCGGCGATCGCACCTACGAAGTGCGCCAACCGACGCGCCGTCCGGCTCCGGAAGTATGTCGGCAGCTCCTCGGCGAGCGCGTTGTGGCTGTGGTAGATGAGCGGCACTCCGGTCAAACGCCGGGCCGCGAGACCGACGAGCGCCGCCTCGTAGTTGTGCGCGTGCATCAACTCGATCCCCTCGCGCGTGATCACGCGCACCAGGCGAACCAGCAGGGCAGCGTCGAGCGCCAGCTTGGAGGCGCACGGTCCGGAGCCGGCGGCGCGCAGTCCGGGAAGGCGCGGGATGCGCCGCACCGGCAGCCCCGCGAGCGCCTCCTCCA
Source organism: Polyangiaceae bacterium UTPRO1 (assembly GCA_002050235.1). Taxonomy (GTDB): domain Bacteria; phylum Desulfobacterota; class Binatia; order UTPRO1; family UTPRO1; genus UTPRO1. The sequence goes on from MWST01000038.1 coordinate 2,509, forward strand.
GCCCCTCGGCGTAGGTCACCACGACGGGCTCGTGGCCGCGCGCGCGCAGACCTTGCGCTAGTTTGCGGATGAGGAGCTGCGAGCCCTGCAGCGTCGGGAACGGGCACGCAGCGACGATCGCCACCCGGTAGCGGCGTCCCCTGACGTCGTCCACGGGCATCATGCGGCGGGCTCGCTCAGGTAGCCGAGCGCCTGGAGGCGGCGGCGGAGCTCGGCATCATGGTCGTGGTCATCGCTGCCGGCGGGATCGACACCGGCGGAGGCGGCGGCGGCGATGCGCGCCGTGCCGGCGATGCCGGGGAGCAGAGCGCCGTCCATCCAGGCCGGCACGTCGAGCCCGGCCAGATGCAGCACCGACGGCGCGACGTCGACGATCGCGGCCGCGGTCGCCGCGGTCGCGGCGATGCCGCTCCCCGCGAGCACCCAGAGACCCTGCGGGCGGTGGCTGCCGTTCATGCCGCCGCCCTTGCCGGCCACGTACTCGCGCGCCTCCAGGCGGCGCGCGCTCCGCGCCGCGGCAGGCACCGTCGGTAGACAGGGGTACGAGTAGCCGCGGTCGAGCGCCAGCTCGAGGACGAGATCCGGCGCCGCCTCGACGAACGGACCCGCGTAGATCTCGTCGCGGCGGTGTACGCGGGCGACGATCGCGGCTCCGGTCTCCGGATGGCGCCACTCGAGCAGCGCCGCGCGCAGCGCCGTGACCGCGGCGTCGTACTCCGCCCCGGGGGCGACGGTGCCGTCCGGATCGCGGCCGCGGACGTTCAGCCAGATGCTCGGCGCATAGTTGAGCTCCTCCGAGAAGGCCCGCGTACGCCCCATGTCGATCGCCCCGAAGCGCGACCAGCTCTCGAGTCGGCGCGCCAGAGCGCGGCCGCCGCGACGCACTAGCCGCTCCTGCAGGCGTCGCGGCAGGAGCTGCAACGCCGCCCACCGCGCGCCGCGCGCCGCCCGGGCGCCGAGCTCGCGCCGGCCGGTGCGGAACGCGAGCCAACCGTGGTCGGCGAGCCAGCGATTCAGATGCAGCGCCGTCGTCCCGGCGCCGCCGAAGCCGTGATCCGAAGCGACCAGCACCGTAGCCTCGGGCGGCAGCTCGTCGAGGATCGCACCGAGCGCGGCATCGAGGCGGCGGTACACGTCGCGCAGCGCCCCGCCGAAGCGGCGAGCGCCCGCGGCGTCGAAGCGCGGCGACGCAGGGTCGGCGAACATCCAGAAATGGTGGCTCGCCGTGTCCGCCTCGCCGAAGAGCATCATGAAGCAGTCCCAACGCTCCCGCCGCAGCACCCAGCGCGCGAGGTCGCGCTTGCGGTCGACGGCGGTCAGGATCTTCGGCAGCGCGTCGGCGTGCCACCCGGGGCCGATCGTCAGCTCCTGGAAGTCCGTGATCGCGTATGCTCCGACGGCGCGGGTCATCTCCGCATAGAGCTCCCGCGGGTGGACGAACGAGCCGTCGATGCCGGTGGCGACCGGGCTATCGAAGCCCCCGACCATGATGCCGTTGACCGGCTCCGGCGGATACGTGGTCGGCACGCCGATCACCGCTACCCGCCGGCCGGCGTCCGACATGAGCTTCCAGATCGTCGGAACGCGGCGGTCGCGGCTGCCGACGAACGCCACCTCGTACGTACCCGGGACCCGGCGGGTGAAGTCGAAGATCCCGTGCTTGCCGGGATTCGTCCCGGTCATGAAGGACGACCACGCCGGGAAGGTGACCGGCGGGGTCGTCGACCACAGCACGCCGTGGGCGCCGCGGCGACGCAGGCTAGCCAGCACGGGCATGTCTCCGGCCTCGCAGAACGGCCCCGCGAGGTCCCACGTCGCCCCGTCGAGACCGATGATCGCGATCACGGGATCGCTCCGACCGCCGTCAGTGCACGTACCCGAGCGCCCGCAGGCGCTCTTCGCTGGCGGCGTCGATCGCGGTCCCGGTCGACTCGACGGCGATCGACTCGGCGTGACTCTGGACGGCGCTCATGGCGGCGGTCAGCTGGTTGGCGACCTCGGTCCGGGTCGCCATGAGGTCCTTGTGCTCGCCCGGGTCGCGGGCGACATCGAACAGCTGGTGCTCGGGAAGGCCGCGCGGATTGCCGGGATTGGCGTGGATCACCTTCATGCCCCCGCTGCGGTACGCCTGGACGCTGTTGCCCTCGAGGTCGGTCTCGGCGAATACGTGGTCGCGCGGCGCCGGCGCATCGGCGGTGAGGCCGAGCGCCTTTCCGACCATCGACGGCGGCACCTGGAGACCCGCCGCCCGGATGAGCGTCGGCGCGATGTCGAGGCTCGACACCACCGCCTCGTTCACCGCGCCCTTCGGCGCCGCCGACCCGCCCTTGACGATGAGCGGCACCGCGAGCTGCTCGTCATAGAGGGTCGTGCCGTGCCACCAACCGCCGTGCTCGTGGAACTCCTCGCCGTGGTCGGAGGTGAGGAGGATCACGGCGTCGTCGTACAGTTCTTGGGATTTCAGCTCGGCAATGAGCTTCGCGAGCTCGCCGTCGAGGAAGCGGATGGCGCCGTCGTAGGCAGCGCGATACGCGCCGGCGAGAGCGGGGTCGGGATTCGGATCGGCGACGCGTGCGTAGGCCTCGCCGTTGTACGGGTGCACGAAGTACGGATCGTGCGGCTCCATGAAGTGCAGGAACATGAAGAACGGCCGCTGCCGGTCGCGGGCCGCGAGCCAGTCGAGACCATGCTTCACCACCACGTCGGCCGGTTGATAGTAGTTCTCGACCCACTTCTTCTTGGAGACGAAGCGCTCGCGGACGAGGCGGAGCTGGTTGTAGATCGTGAGCTGCGCCGCCGACTCGGTGGCGCCGAAGAAGAACTCCGGCTCCAGGAAGACGTACTGGTCGAACCCCTGCTGGAAGCCGAAGAGCGGCGCGACGTTGATGTTGTTGGCGAAGCCGACGGTCGAGTATCCGGCGCCCTGCATGACCTCCGCGAGCGTCACGACCGCGTCGGGCAGCGCATCCGACTTGTGGATAGCGCGATGCGACGACGGGTAGAGCGAAGTGAAGATCGTGCCGAACGACGGCCGCGTCCACGACGCCTGCGCGTAGGCGCGGGCGAAGCGCGTACCGTCGGCGGCGAGGGCGTCGATGACCGGAGTCGCTCCGCCCTCGCCGCCGTAGCAGGAGAGGTGGTCGGCGCGGAGCGTGTCGACCACGATCAGGAACACGTTCGGACCCTGCGGCGGCCGACCGCTCGCCACGCGAGCCGGCGCCGACTCCTGCTTGGCGCCGCCGAGCGCCATGCCGGCGCGAGCGCCGAGCACGGCTATGGCGAGCGCCGTCACGACGACGAGGGGCGACGCCAGCCGCGGCTGCCGTCGCGCCAGCGCCCGCCAGACGAGGAACGCCACCACGAACAGCGCCAGCGCCGCCGCTGCGGACGCCAGCTGGAATTGCAGCGGCGACAGCGGCGCACCGTCGAAGGTTTCATTGAAGACGTCGCGGAAGACCCGGAAGCGGCCGATGATCGTCGCCAGGACCGCGAGCACGGACGCGCCCGCGAGCCCGAAGGCGCTCGGGAAGCTCACCCGCGTCGCGATCCCGAGGACGACTCCGATTCCGAGCCCGAGGAGAGCGCCGACGCCGCCGTAGGCCAGGAACGCGAAGTACAGGAGCCCGGCATCGACGCCGAGATGCCGCTCGGTGATCACGATCGCCGCCTCCGCGAGGCCCACGACCACGGCAGCGAGCGCGCCTCCGGCGAGGGCGCTGCCGATCGTTCCGTTTACCGCCTTGGCCGGGCTCAATCCGGAAACTCCACGAGGAGATCGGCGTCGTTGTGGGTCGAGCGCAGGCCCTTGGGCGAGATCTTGAAGACGTCCGCCGCCTTCCAGTGCAGATACCGGTTCTGCTCGAGCCACTGCACCTGCGGCGCCAGGGTCTCGTAGCTCTCGCCGAGCATCTCCACCAGATGTTGGCGGGTGTGCAGGAACGGCATGTCCTTGTTGGCGTCGTTCGCCCGCCGGTATTCCTTCAAGATGCGCCGTCTGATCGCGTTGTCGCTCATCGGTTCGTGTCTAGCCTCCATCCGAGATACCCCGCCGCGGCGAGCGGGTACCCTTGCCATCGTCCCGCGCAGGGGCGCAAGGCCCCCGCCCGGTCGGCGTCCTGCCGGCTCCGCTGTCGACGCACCTGCCGCGCCTCAGAGCCGGATGATGTTGCCGCCGATGAAGTCGCGGAGCGCGTTGCGCGTGTCGACGATCATCGGCGCCAGATGAACGATCTCCGGATAGTTGAAGCAGCCGTGGTCGGTGAGGATCACGACGCAGTCAGTACCCGCTCCCAGCGCTTCGCGCACCGGCACCTCTGCCATCTCCATGCCTTCCTCGCGGATCGTCGGCGCGTACGGGTCGCTGTAGGTGACCTTCGCACCTCTGTCGACGAGCATCTTGATCACGTGCAGCGCCGGCGATTCGCGCACGTCGTTCACGTTGCGCTTGTACGCCACCCCGAGCACGTGGATGCGCGAGTTGCGCACCGCCTTGCCGTCGCCGTTGAGCGCGTCGGTGATCTTGTCGACGACGAACTTCGGCATCGACTCGTTGATCTGGCCAGCGAGCTCGATGAACCGCGGCTCGAAGCCGTTCATCTTCGCCTTCCACCCGAGGTAGAAGGGGTCGATCGGAATGCAGTGTCCGCCGAGCCCGGGTCCGGGGTAGAACGGCATGAAGCCGAACGGCTTGGTGGCGGCCGCGTCGATCACCTCCCACACGTTGACGCCGAGCTTCGCCGACATCAGCGCCAGCTCGTTCACGAGGCCGATATTGACGCTCCGGAAGGTGTTCTCGAGGAGCTTCACCATCTCCGCGACCCGCGTCGACGAAACCGGCACGACGGAGTCGATGCTCTGCTCGTACAGCGTCTTCGCGACCTGCGTGCACTGGGCAGTCACGCCGCCGACGACTTTCGGGATGTTGCGCGTCTGGTAGCGCTTGTTGCCGGGGTCGATGCGCTCGGGCGAGAACGCCAGGAAGAAGTCGCGGCCGACCTCGAAGTCCGCCCGCTGCAGCGCCGGGAGCACGACCTCGTCGGTGGTGCCGGGATAGGTCGTCGACTCCAGGATGACGAGCTGTCCCGGGTGCAGGTACTTCTTGATCTCCGCGATCGCCGCCAGGATGTACGTCATGTCCGGATCCTTGGTCTTCCGCAGCGGCGTCGGCACGCAGATGTTGATCGTGTCGCAGTCGTCGAGCACCGAGAAGTCGTCGGTGGCCACCAGACGGCCGGTCGCGACCAGCGACCCGACCTCGTCGTCGGCGGTGTCGACTATGTACGACCTGCCGGCATTGACCGCGTCGACCTTGCGCCGGTCGACGTCGATGCCGACGGCGCGAAAGCCGGCGCGCGCGAACTCGATCGCCAGCGGCAGCCCGACGTAGCCGAGGCCGATGACGCCCGTGCGCGCCTTGTGGCTGCGGATCTTGTCCAAGAGCTCCATGGAATCCTCCTCAGGGAAACGACGGCGGGAACACCACGATAAAGGAACGGAGCGCCGCCGACGACCGTGAAAACGCAGGCGGCGCAGCCTATGGCGGGAGCGAGAGCGGGCTCAGCGCTCGCAGGCGGTGAGCGCCGCCGCGACGGCGTCGCGGCGGCGCTCGATGCCGCGGCCGATGAAGACGGCCTGGTTCTCGACGACATCGGCGAGCTTCACCCAGCCAAGGTCGACGCGGCCGCAGGTGACGTTGAACGCACAGAGCCAGTCGTGGTCGACGAGGCGGACGATCCCCTTCGCCCGGATGACGTCCGCCGGCAGCGTTCGCAGTACGTCCGCGAACGCAGGCTTCGCGAGAGGCCGCCGACTCCGGTAGACGAACGACCCGAAGCCGTCGCGCGCGAGGTGCGCCGCCGCCGGGCGCGGCGCCGACGCGGCGCGCTCCCGGTGCACGGCGACGTCGGTCGCGAAGAGCACCTCGGCAGCGACGGCGCCGCGGGCGCTCGCTAGCTGCAGCGCCCGCGGATTCAGGCGCTCGAGCCGCGCCCGCAGACTCGCGAGCGCTCCGGGATCGACGAGGTCGCCCTTGCTCACCACGAGGAAGTCCGCGGCTGCGATCTGCGCCGCGGCGACCTCGGCTTCGGCGAGGAAGCGCTCGATGTGAGCGGCGTCGACTACCGTGATCACTGCGTCGAGCGCCAAGCCCGCGCTCTTGATCCGGTACGCGAGCGGCTCGGGATCGGCGAGCCCCGTCGACTCGATGACTATGAGATCGGGACGCGCCGTCTCGATGATCTCCCGGATCGCCAGGTCGAAGCGGTATTCATCGATCGAGCAGCAGATGCAGCCGCTCGCGAGCTCGACCATCTTCTCCACGTAGCCGAGGCCGGTCACGATGGTCCCGTCGATGCCGATCTCGCCGATCTCGTTGACGACGACGGCGACGCGCTTGCCGGCGAGGCCGTGCCTCAGCGCGTGCGTCAGCAGCGTGGTCTTGCCGCTTCCGAGGAAGCCCGTGAGGACGTCGACCGCGACCTGCCGCGCCATCGTCGCGCCTAGGCGACGAGCGGCGCGCCGACCATATCGGCGGGAATCGGCTCGCCGCAGAGCCGCAGGATCGTCGGCGCGACGTCGTAGATCGAGAGCTCGCCGAGGTCGCCCGCAAGCGGCGATGCCCCGTCGAGTGCGGCGAGCACGAAGATGCCGAACCAGTCATGGTTGGCCTCGTCCGGCCCGGTATCGTTCTCGAAGGTGTGGATGCCGCCCATGCCGACGGCCCCCACCGAGCGCCACGCCAGGTCGCCGAAGTAGACGATCAGGTCGGGCGCCACGCCGCGCACCTCGCGGTAGATCTCCTCGGGACGATAGGCCCGCGAGCCGAGCGGCCGGCCGTGGGGATCGGCGATCGCAGCGATGCCGGCGATCAGATCGTCGCGGACGCGCTCGTAGTCCGCCGGGTCCACGACGCCTTCGGGTTCGCGCCCCTTCACGTTCAGGAAGCATCGCCCGTAGTATCCTCCGTCGCCCCACGCCTTGGTGCGCGTCCAGTCGATCGTCGCCTGGCCGATCGGCGTCGGTGTCGTCGGCGGGTCGTGCAGAGTCAGGTAGCCGGCGCGAATCAGCCACTCGTTGAAGCAGATGCCGCCGTCCATGCGCTTTACGCCGTGGTCCGAGACCACGAGTACGATCGTATCGCGCGGCATCAACTCGAGGAGAGACGCCAGCTCGCCGTCGAGGTAGCGATAGTAGTCGCGGATCGCGGTCGCGAACGGGCTCCCGGGCTCGTAGCGGTGGTGCTCGCGGTCCATGAAGCTCCAGAACCCGTGGTGCAGCCGGTCGAGCCCCATCTCGACGAGCATGAAGAAATCCCAGGGATGCGTCCTCGCGAGATGGCGGGCGGCTGCCCAGTGCTTGCGCGTCTTGGCATGGATCCGCTCGAGGAGCGCCCGCTTGTCGGCGGTGCGAAAGTCGTCGACGTCGAGCACGTAGCCGCCGGCAGCCGCTTCGACCTCGACCTTGAGCGCCTCCGGATAGGTGTACGCAACCTTGGTCGACGGCGTGAGGAAGCAGGTCACCATGTCGCCGACGATCGGCCGCGGCGGATACGTCTGGGGTACGCCGAGGACGATCGAGCGCTTGCCGCCGCGGCCGAGCAGATCCCAGACTCGCGGTGTCGTCACCTGCGTCGAGTTGGCGAACGCGTAGCCGTCGTAGGAGTGGTCCCTGCGGTTGCGAAAGCCGTAGCAGCCGAGTTGCCCGGGGTCCTTGCTCGCCATCATGGCGGTCCAGGCCGGCACGGTGATCGGCGGGTTCGTGCTCAGGAGGCGGCCGTGGGCGCCGCGTGCGACGAGGCCCGAGAGCGTCGGCATCTCACTGCGGTAGACGTCGAAGACGAGGCGCGGCGGCGCCGAGTCCAACCCCACTACCAGAACTTTGCGACCCACCTGCCCTCTCTCCCCGGCCGCGCCTCAGGAAGTCCCCGATCGCCGCAAGCGCGCCCCCGTAGCCATGAGGAGCCGAGAATAGCGCGCGAGGTCGTCGGCGCCCACCAGTACCGTATCGCGCACCCGCCACCCCGATTCGCGAACGAAGACCGTGAGCAGGATGCCGGCGGCGAGCGAGTAGGAGATCGCGGTCGAGAGCGCCGCGCCGACGATGCCGAGGCGGGGAATGAGGAGCAGGTTCGCCGTCGCGTTGACGGCGAGCGCGACGCCGGCGGCGACGATGTTGATCTGCTGGCGATTGCGGCTCGTGAAGTTGCGGCTCAGGATCTGGTAGAGCGAGATCATGATGATGCCGGGCAGCATCATGAACATCGGCGGAATCGCCGGCGCATAGCGGCGGCCGTAGAACAGCACCATCAGCTGGCTGCCCGCTCCGGCGTACAGGATGGCGGCGACGAGGGTCGCGAAGAGTGTGTGGCGGCAGGTGACCGCCGTCCGCTCGTGCGCTGCTCGGTCCGACGACCCTGCGAGCTTCGGGAAGATAACGGTGCCGATGGCGTCGGGAATCTGCAGGATCGGGTTCGTCATGTTGACCGCGATCGAGTAGAAAGCGACCTGCTCGGGCGTCAGCAGCAGCGCGATCAGGTAGAGGTCGATGCGGTAGTGGAGATGGGCGGCGAGCGTCTGGACGTACGATTTCGCCCCGAAGCTCAGGGTGCCGCGCCCGACTTCCGAGCTCCAGCGCAGGCCGAACGGCGCGACGCGATAGCACTGGATCAGCAGCCACAGGTTGCAGGCGGTGAGCACCGACACCTGCGACATCAACGCTGCCCAGAGCTTTCCGTGCGCGAGCAGGAGGGCGGTCGCCATGCCGGCGAAGCTCAAGATCGCCTTGATGACCGACTGCAGATTGTAGGCGCGAAACGCCTCGACCGCCTGCAGTATGGCCATGAAATAGCTCTCGATCAGGAGCGCCGGCACGAGGGCGAGCGCGAGCCAGACGTACGACCAGGGCGCGCCGTCCGTGAACGGATCGATGATCCAGTGCCCGAAGAAGTAGCAGGCCGAGAGGAGCAGCAGAGAAACGATGCCGGTGAGGACGAGGGAGTTCGAGGCGACCGTGGCGACGGGCACGCGCGCCCGTCGCACGTAGTAGACGTTCGCCTGCGCGACGCCCATCTTGGCAAACGTCACCAGCGTCTGCGGCAGCGTGATCAGCAGCGTGAAGAGCCCGCGGTCGTGCGGGCCGAGAATGCGGGCGGTGATGATGCCCGTGCCGAAACCGAAGACCACGAGCATGAACCGGGATCCGATGAGCCCAGCGATGTCGGCCAACATGTTGCCGCTCGCCTTGCGCTTCATGAGCCGCTCGCCGAGGCCGCGGCTCCGTCGGCGGCGACGGCCGGACGCGTATGCGACGGCAACCGGTAGACGGCGCCTTCGGGCCCGTCGGCCACCTTCTCGGCTCCCGCGACCAGGGCGTCCCAGAGCCGGATGACGCGCTCGCCGACCGGGTTGGCGGCGGCCCTCTCCTCCTCCGGCTCGCGCACCACGTGGGTGACGCCGTAGGGGGCGAGCGCAGCCGTGAAGTCGGCGACCGTCGCCAGGCGCCGGTAGTCGATCGCGCCCTGCTCGAGCGGGCTCGCCAGCGTGAAGCGGCGCAGGAGGTGATAGGGATGCGGGATCATGGCGAGCACCAACACGTTGCCGTCGGCGGGAACCTCGCGATTCACGAGATCCCAGAGCGCATAGCGGCGCTCGTGGCGGCGGAGGAACGCGTCTTCGGAGAGCCGTCCGAGCGCCACGCGCAAGCTGTCCGGAGCCAGCGGCGCCACCACCCGCAGCGCCGTCATGCCCTGCCAGAGCGCGGTCGCGGCGAGCACGGCGGCGACGGCTCGGCGAGCGGCCGGGCCGGCGTCGCCGAGCGCGCGGCAGGCGGCGACCGCGACGATCAGGAGGAGCACCAGCGCCGGATGGACGTAACGCGGGTGCGCCCACATGCCGAAGACTACTATCGCGCCGTACGCGAGGCCGACGCCGGCCAGGATGCGCGCCCGCGGGTCGCGCCGAAGAAGCACGACTGCCGGCGCGAAGGCGAGGAGGAATGGCCCCACGTCGTAGGCGAAGCGGCCGGAGCTCTCGAACGCGTACGGTGCCATCGTCGCGTCCCAGGGAAAGCGCAGCGTTTCGCGCCACGAACCGTAGGCTCCCCCGCCCCGCCTCTCCGCCTGCGTCTGCCGGTAGGCTGCGTAGTAATCGTCGAGTCCGCGCGCCGCCTCGCCGCTCCAGTGGCGGCCGCCGAAGAGGCCATAGCCGAACGGGAAGATCGGGTTCCCGGTAGCGACGAAGTTGCGGAGATAGCACGGCGACGCCACCAGCACGGCGACGAGCCCGAAGCCGATCGCGGTCCGCAGCGCCGGCACCGGCCTGCGGCGCGCGTGTGCCGTCGCCAGAACCACCACGCCGAGGAGCGCCGGGGCGAGCACGCCCATGAGCTTGGTCCCGCCGGCGAATCCGGCCATGACGGCGGCGAGCGCGAGCCAGCCGCGGTGACCGGACTGGCGCCACGCGAGCACGCCGATAGTCGCGCTCACTACGTAGAGTGTCAGCGCCATCTCCACCCACGCCCGGACCATCAGGGTCGCCGTGAGCGGCATGGCGAAGAAGAGCAGCGCCGCCCAGGCCCCGACCGTCCGTCCGCAGGCGCGGCGCCCGAGCGCGAATACCGCCCCGGTCGCGAGCACGCCGAAAGCGACGTTGACGAGCCGGGCCAGGACGTCGCCGCGCAGCACGAACGCCGCGGTGAAGAGCATGTTCCCGAGGTACTGCATGTATCCCCAGAAGCTCCACGGCGTCGGCACGAAACCGCCGGCCGCCGCGAACAGCCGGGGGTACACGAGCTGATACTTAGTCTGGTCGCCGCCCACTGCCGGCGCCATGACGAGTAGGCATTCGATCCCGAAGAGCGCGAGCGCGAGCGCGGCCGCGAAGCGGGCTCCGCCCGGAGCGAGCGACGCGAAACGCCAGGTCGCCCGGAGCCCGCGGACGACGCCGCTCACCGCCTCGCGCCGTCCGAGCCAGGCCATGCAGCCGAGCACGGACGCGAGCACCGGCAGCCGGAGGATGCCGAGCAGCGCGAGCGCCAGCGTCACGTAGCCGAGGAGCCCGAGGCCGAGGCCGAGGGCGAAGATCGCCTCCTCGCCGCCGTCGACGAAGGGAATCGCCCGCACGCACCGCCGCCCGACGCCATAGACGGCGACGAGCAGAACGAGCAGAGTGGCAGCGTCGAGCATCAGCCCAGATAGCTCGCTGCGTAGGCGACGTACACCGCGATCGCCCACCCGAGGAGCGCGAGCGTAATCGGCCAGGAGGGCCGCGGACGAGGAGCGTCAGTAGACATACGGCAGGAGGCGGGACGTGCGCGCGGCGTAGGCCGCGTAGTCGGGGAAGCGCGCGGCGAGGGCGCGCTCCTCGACGCCGATGCGGCGCACGACCGCGACGAGGAAGAGCGCGCTCACGACGAGGGTACAGCGGGCGGCGAGCAGGAGCGGCAGCCCGAAGGCGAGCATGATCTCGGCGAGGTACATGGGGTGGCGGATGCGTCCGTACCAGCCGCGCTCGACCAGCCGCGCCGGCTCCACCGGCGCCACGAGCGGGCCGAGCCGATCGCCGAGCGCGCGCCCGGCGCGCCGATAGCCGGCGACCCCGGCGGCGGCGAGGAGCAGTCCGACGAGCTGCCAAGCGGCGGCCGGACGGCCGCCGAGCCACCACTCGACCGGCGCCGCGAGCACCAGCGCGTAGAAGAGCGCGTGCTGCCGCCGCACGAGCACCAGGTCGGCGGCGCTCGCCACGAGATGGCGCGCGGCGCGCGCCGCCTCGGGGTCGACGAAGCGAACGAAGAGCGCCGCCAGCATCACCAGGTAGGCGGCGAACGGCCAGATCCGGGTCAGTGGACGTCCTCCGCGCCGGTCTCGCGCCGATGCCCGCGCCCGACCGCCACGACCTTCCACAGCAGGACCGCCCCCACCGTCAGCGCCGCCTCGCGCCCGAGGGCGACCACGGTCGGCCACGCGAGCACGCTGCCGAGGAAGCCGGTCCGGGTGACGCCGTCGACGTGGATCTCTCCGAAGATGCGAATGGGAGCGATGTAGTACGCATCCGAGAACGGCCACAAGAACTGCCCGCCCTCGGGCGGCCGAGAATCGACGGTCAGCCAGTCGAGGAGGAGATGCGACCCGTAGGCGGCGGCAAACGCCAGCGCCGCCGGCAGGAACGGAGCACGCCAGCGGCTGCGGGCGACCCCGCCGGCGAAGACGCCGAATGCTACCGCGGCACCGATGGTGTGGCTGACGCCCCGATGCACGAGCCCGGGGCGTCCGGCCACGAACCCGATCAGGAAATCGAAATCGGGAAGGTTACCGATGAGCATGAAGAGCGCGATCAGGCGCCACGCGGCGGCCGGCTGGTCGTCCCCGAGCGAGGCGCGGCATGTCGAGCCCCGACACGCCGTGCGCAGGACGAGATATCCGGCCGCCGCGTGCGCGATCGGCAGCGCCGCGAGCACCGCCTAGTTCGCGGCGCGACGCTCGATCGGCTCGGCCGCCTCGGCCGTCGCCGTACGTATCGGTTCCACCACGCGCAGGCGCGGCTGCTTCTTGCGCAACATGAAGCGCTTCTTCACCAGGAAGAACAGGTTGTAGAAGCCGTCGCGCCAGATGTTGAGCTTCGACTCGCCGATCCGTGCGCCGTAGTAGATCGGCATTTCGAGGCAGCGGATGCCGGGGTGCGTGAAGGCCTCGATCTTGATCTCCTCGGAGAGCGCCATGCCGTTCGACGTCAGGTCGAGCTCCGGTAGGATCTCCTTCTTGAACATCCACATGCCCGACTGCGAGTCGATGATGAACTTGAAGTAGAGCGCCATCATCGTGCCCGAGAGGATGGCGTTGCCGAGCAGGCGGATCGGGCTCTTCACCTCGCCGCTCTTCGAGTACCACCGCCGCGCGGTGATGAAATCGACCTTCTCCTCGAGCATCACATAGAGGAGGAGGGGCACGCTGTCCGGCGGATAGGTGCCGTCGCCGTCCATGGTGACGATGATGTCGCCCTTGGCGGCCGCGTAACCGGCCTTGTGCGCGTAGCCGTAGCCTTTGCGCGTCTCCGTGACCACGCGCGCTCCGGCCGCGGTCGCGATCTCGGCAGTGCGGTCGGTAGAGTTGTTGTCGACCACGACGACCTCGTCGATGATCGACGGCATCTGCGCCATGACGGCGGCGATACCGTCCTCTTCGTTGTGGCACGGAATGACGACTGAAATGCGCTTGCCTCGATACATGTGGGGACCTCCGGTCGAAAGGGATGGTGCGGCGGGAGGGTCGCGGCCGCAGCCGCGACCCGGGGGAGCGGTCAGTTGAGCGGGTGAGCTTCGCCGTCGGAGCGAGCGTCGTCCGCGGCGGCGCCGTTCAGCGCGCTGCCGGCACGACCGTTGGCTCCGTTCAGCACTTTCTGGTTGTGAGCGGCGATCGCGGTGTTGATGCAGCCGCCCTGCACCTTCGGATGCGTCAGGATCGCCGACGGCTTCTTCTCGGCGAGGCCGAGGGCGCGCATCGCCTTGCGCAGCTTCAGGCTTCCCCACTCCTTCAGGATCTTCGGCATCATGCGCGGATTGAAGAGGATGTTCACGGTCAAGAAGCACTCGTAGGTGCAGAAGCACTTGGTGTCGGCGATGAATTTGCGGGTCTCGTCGGCTTTCTTGCTGAACCAGATCTTCTTGAAATCGTAATTGACCTCGCGGACGTTGCCCATCTTGCGGTCGATGAGCAGCTCGCACGGCAGGATGTCGCCGTTGGCGAACATGCAGGCGCCGAGCGAGCCCGCGTAGCACGGAATCTGGTAGGTGTTGGTCTTCGCGATCTCCGCGATCAGGCGATGGCGGACGATGCGCTTGGCGTTGATGAAGTCGGCGAACGGGAAGCTGTTGTAGCCCGAGAGCGCGCCGCTCTTCATGTCCTCTTCGATGAGGTCGGCGTACTCCTCGTACAGCTTGATGTCGAAGAACTTCGCCACCGATTCCTTCGGTGAGCCGCGCGTGAGCAGCGTGAAGACGTTGTCGACCTCGAGCTCGCGCCGGAACCAGGCGTAGTTCTCGAGCAGATGCTTGTCGTTGTGCGCCGAGACCGTCGTCTCGACGTTCACGTTCAGGCGCGGGTAGTGCTTCGAGAGCTTCTTCAGCTCACGGTACGTCTGCACGGAGCGCTCGAAGAGCCCGGGAAAGACGCGAATCTCGTCGTGCAGCGCGCCGACGCCGTCGAGCGAGACGTCGATGCCGAGGTCCAGGTCGGGACACGACTTCAACACGTCCTCGACGATCTTCAGCGTGCGCGTGACCGTCGAGCCGTTGGTCGGGATGCCGACGTTACGGACGCCGGTGTTCTTGTAGAAGATCTTGACGATCTCGCCGATGTCCTTGCGCAGGAACGGCTCGCCGCCGGTCGGCAGGAGGAACATCAGGCTCTTGCCCATGCTCGCGGTGACCTTGTCGACCTCCTCGAGCGTCAGCTCCTGCTTCCTGAACTGCATGCTCGGCGTTTCCCATCCGGGGTGCGCGCCGTCGGCGAGCAGGCAGTGCTTGCACTTGGCGTTACAGGTGTCGGTTATGAAGTACACCATGTACACCGGCATCGCGCCCTTCTTCGAGAACATCTTGGCGCCGTGCCGCAGGTAGTCCAGGTAGCCCATCGGAAATGTCCTCCTCTGTACGGCTCAGTACTTCTTACCGCCGATATAGGTTGCAACGCCGGCGGCGCTCCCGGCGCCGGCGGCGAGAAGCTCGATGATGAGCAGGCCGCAGCTCGGACCCCACGTCCGCACTCCGCCGTGCTCGCGCAGCAGCCTCAGAAAGGGAATGTTTAGCACGAGAATAGCCGCGAGAGCGAAGAAATTCGCCCACAGCAACGTCCGGTTGCCGCACGCTATGCCAATCGCCAGGAGGGCGACGGCGAGTCCGGCGAGCGGCACGCTGGCGATGTAGCCGGTGGGCACCGAGGTGTCGTTCTTGCCGATGCCTTCCGCACTCTTTCGCAGCTTCAACCTCGCCAGCGACCGCGAGCGCAGGAAGTCGACGCGCAGGAGACCGGCGAGGTCGTAGCCTTTGACGTGCTCAACCTCGAGGTCGGCGAGAATCCGGATCCGGTAGCCCAGGCGGGCGAGCTTCTGACCGAAGTCCGTGTCCTCGATATTGGGATCGACGTAGTTGGAATCGAAGCCGCCCGCAGCGACGAAAGCCCGGCGCCGGATCGCCGCCGCCGTCGTGTAGAACAGCGACACGTCCTGCCCCGCCTTGCGGACGTAAGTGTAGTGCATCCAGAGGTTCTTGTAGACCGAGCAGAGGTTGCGAAACCGCATCGCCGGCGACTGCACCGCCATCAGGCCGGAAAGACCGGGGTCGCAATCGAACGCCGCGACGATGCGGGCCAGGGTGTCGGGGCGCACGACGACGTCGGAGTCGATGAAGAAAACGATGTCGCCGCGCGCGTGATCGACGCCCATGTTCCGGGCGCGGCCGGGACCGAGGCGGCCGCCGCTGGCGACGACGCGGGCACCGTGTGCGGCCGCGATCTCGCGCGAGCGGTCGGTCGAGCCGTCGTCGACGACGACGACTTCGTAGGCGCGGAAGGTGCTCGCCGCCACCGCCGCCAGGCACTCTCCGAGCAGGCGCTCGGCGTTGTAGACGGGCATCACGACCGAAACCCGCGGCGGGAGCGCGTCGGAGCGATCGGAGGAAGAACCAGCGACGGACATACGGCTCCTCTATTCGACGTGTTCGCGGAGATCGGCGTAGGGATCGACGGCCGCCGCGAGGTTCGAGTCCATGGCGCTCATCGCCGCCTCGAGCTCGCCTTCCATCCCGGTCACGCGCTCGGGATTCTCCCCGGCGAGATCGTCGTTCTCGCCGGGATCGTTCGTGAGGTCGAAGAGGAAACGCTCGCCGCGCGAGGTCGAGATCAGCTTGTAGGGTCCTTCGTAGATGACGCGGAGCGCGCGGTTGTAGACCTCGCCGTAGAAAGACACGAACTCCGGGTTGATGTGCTCCTCGGCGAGGCTGTTGCGCGCGACCTGCTGCAGCGGCGATCCCTGGACGCCCGCCGGCAGAGGTGCGCCCAGCGCCTGCAGGACCGTCGGTACGATGTCGACGAGCTGTACGGGATTCGTGATCACGCCCTGCGGGCGCGATGCGCCTGGAAGCTTGACGACCAACGGGACGCGCAGAAGGCCCTCGTACATCATACGGCCGCCGTGCCCGACGATGTCGTGCTCGCCGAGCAGCTCGCCGTGGTCGGCGGTCACCACGATGAGCGCATTCTCGTAGCGCCCCCGCTTCTTCAGATCGGCTATGAGCTCACCGAGCGCCGCATCCATGGCCAGGATCTGGCCGTCGTAGTTGGCGGTGATGAAGTCGCGCTCCTCCTGGCTCAGGTGCGCGGGCACGGCGTGCGTGAAGAGGCCTTTGCGGGCGAGGCGCGCGGCGTGCGGCAGATCGCGCGCCCAGAGGTCGTACGGCGGGGCCGCGATCCAATGGTGCGGTTCCAGATAGTTCACGAAGACGAACGCCGGCCGGCCTGCCGGCACGCGATCGAGCCACGCGAGCGCGGCGGCGTTGATCTCGCGCGCGCTCCGGAACGGCTTCTTCATGAACGCCGGCGAGAACTGCTGTACGAAGCCGACCACGTGCGGAATCGGCCGCAGCAGCAGCTGCGGATGGTCCTCGTAACGCTGGAACCCCTGGGCCATGCCGAAGCCGCGAAAGAGATTGGCGAAGTTGGCGACGAAGGCGCCGGTCGCCCAGCCGCGATCGTGGAGCACCTCGGCGAGCGTCGTGCGATCGTCCGCTAGCGGGAAGACGCGGCGGCGCCCGTATATCGCCGGCCCCGCGCTCCAGCCGCCGACATAATGCGCGCCGTGGCGGCTCGGATACATCCCGGTCAGCATCGAGGCGTGCCCCGGCACCGTCCACTGCGCCGGCGAGCGTGCCGCCGTGAAGTTGAGGCCGTCGGCAGCGAGCTCGGTCAAGCGCGGCGACGTCTCGCGCGCATACCCGTAGGTCGACATGTGGTCGGCGCGCGTGGTGTCCATGGAGATCAGGAAAACGTCCGGCGCGTCCGCCGGCGCGACGGCCCGCAGCGGGCGCGGATCGTCGAGCGGCGCGATCGCGAGCGGCTTGCCCCAGATCCACACGGCGACGAGCGCAGCGGCCACGAGTGTAGCGAGCCGCACGCTGTCGCGGCGCAGCACGGCGCCGACGACCCGGTCGAGCACGACGCCCGCTAGCGGCAGCACTCCCAGGACGAGCACGAGCGCGACCCCGTTCGGCTCCTGCTTGCTGAAGTACGAGCTCTGAACCTCGGTGATGCCGGTCTTGCCGATCGCGAGCGCCGCCGTCGCGACCAGCGCCACGTGCACGAAGCCGAGGATGCCGCGCCGCCGGCCGGCGACGACCACCCCGACCGCCGCGGCCAGCGTCCCGACCAGCACGAACATCGCCTCGCCGAGGAGGCCGGGCGGCTCGTAGACGCGGAGCAGGCCGTAGACGACCGTGACGCCGAGCGCGTAGGCCGCCGCGTCGTCGCCGCGCCCGATCACTCCGAGCACGGCGCCGACCACGAGCCCGCCGGCGCCCGCAATCGCCAGGTCCAGCGCCAGCACGATCGTCGCCTCGTACATGGGGATCACCCCGCCGAAGGCGTAGTTCACCGCCAACTCGACGAGCCACCAAACGACCCCTCCCGCCAGCCCGGCTCCCAGGCCGCGGACGATGCCGGCGCCGATCCCGACGCGCGTGCCGCTTCCGTTCATGAGTGCTCGCTCCCTCTCTCAGTCGCCGTGCTCGCCGAAGCGCCACAGCACCCGGAACGTCGGCCGACGGCCGCTGAGGTGCGTGACGATGCCGAGGCCGACGCCCACCATGCCCCAGAAATAGATCTGGATCGTGACGCTGAAGAACACGTTGGCGTCGGCCATGGAGATCAGGACTCCTACCAGCGAGCTGAAGATCGCCCAGACGATGCGACGCATGTGCGGATCGTGGATGTGGTCGTGGCCTCGATAGAGCGCCAACAGCGCTGCGGCGACGATCCACATCATCAGCCCCCATCCGATCAGGCCGTGTTGCCGGATCAGGGTGAGATGCATGTTGTTCGAGATGTACGGACGGTCGCGTTCGGGGATCGGCGAGACCGCCTGCCGACGGATGCTGCCGACGCCGAGCAGCAGCTCCGGCACCGGCGCCGCGAAGACCTCTCCCGCCGCCTCGCCGCGTCGCGCGGCCTCCGCCGTCACCTCCGGCAGCGACAGGCGCAGGGACTCGCCGCCGAGAACGATCATCGTGACCATGATGACGAAGAGCGAGACGATCGCGAGCAGGCGATAGCGGCTGCGCCAGAGGAACGTGCCGAAAGTCACCAGCAGGGCGACGAACCCCAGCCGCGTCTGGGTCAGGAATATGCCGACGAGGGCGATCGTCGCGCACGCCACCCAGACGTCGCGCACCTCGCGCGTCCGGCTGTGCAGCATCTGCGTCAGCAGGAACGGCAGGCCGAGCACCAGGTACGTCGCCAGCAGCACCGGATTACCCAGGGTCGACGACATACGCGGCGCGCTCTGGGCGCCGAGCTGGTTCTCGAGGCCGATCTGCATCAGACCGATCATCGACACGGCGACCGCCGACAGGCCGACGACGGTCGCAATCTGGTTGGCTTCGGTCTGCGAGAGCCGCGTCGTCACGATCAGGAGCGTCAGGAGGAATCCCGTGGCGACGTAGTACAGAACCCCCTGGACCGCGGAGCCGGGATCGCTCGAGAACAGCGCCGCAACGATCGCGAACCCGACGAAGACGACGATCGGGCCGTTCACCGGCGTGTCGTAGATGCAGAGCCGGTGCCGCGGCGATCGCTGCACCGCGATCCAGGCGGCGGTCACCGCCACGAAGAGCTCGAACGGGCTCAGCTTGAACGTGCCGATCTCGAGTTGGAACGGGTAGTGGAAGAGCCCCGGCAGCAGCGCCGCCGAGAGGAAGAGCGCCGTCAGGAGGAGCCCGAGGGTCATCCAGCGGTTCAACACCTTGATGAACGTGAGGGTCACCAGGCGGACGTCGAGCCACCAGCCGCGGTTGCGGATGTAGATGTCGTCGTAGCGGAGCTTGTCGCGCGGATGCGTGAAGTAGCCGCCGCGCACCTGCGCCAGACCGGTCATGCCCGGGTTCACCGTGAAGCGCCGGAGATAGCCCGGGATCTCCCGCGACAGCGTGTCGAGGAAGATCGGCCGCACCGGGCGCGGACCGACCAGGTTCATGTCGCCGCGGATGACGTTGAGGAGCTGCGGGATCTCGTCGAGCTTGGCGCGCTTCAACATGCGCCCGATACGCGTATAGAGGCCGTCGGAGTGCTCGAGCAGGCGGGCGCCGATGCGCTGCTCGGCGCCGACCTCGAGCGTGCGAAACTTGTAGATCGTGAAGACCGACGCGCCGCGGCCGAGGCGCTTGCCGCGGTACAGAATCGGACCGGGGCTCGTGAGCTTGATCGCGATGGCGATCGCGAAGGCCAGCGGCGACAGCAGCACGAGCCCTATGATCGCCGCCAAGCGCTGCCAGACGGGCGTCGCGCCGCCGACCACCGCGAACGTGGCGGCCTCGGCCGACGGGAACACCAGCTCCGGCGCCTCCAGGCTCGGCAGCCGGGGAGAGACGGAAGTACTGCTGACGGGAACGCTGCTGACGGGAGTATGCATGCTCATGGGCTCTCAGGATCCTCGGGATACCGCGCCGGCGGCGGCCGCGGCTGGTACTGGGGGGTGGGAAGCGACGGAGCGAGTGCGCAGCCGTTGCCACATGTCGTACCAATTCATGAACACGAGCAGGGTCCACAACGGGCGGCTGTGGTCCATCTGCTTGGACGCGTGCTCGGTGATCAACCGATGCACGTACGACGGCTCGAAGAGCCCGACGCGGCGGAGCGCGGTCGGCGACAGGACGTCCGCCACCATGTCGCGCAGCTCGTTCTGGAGCCAGGTCGCGACCGGGACGTTGAAACCTCGCTTCTTCGCCTGCAGGATCGCCGTCGGAACGTAGTCGGCGAGCGCCTGCTTCAAGATCCACTTCTTGTTGAAGCGGCGCAGCTTGACGGCGCTCGGCAGGCGCGCCGCAAGCTCGACCAGCTTGGTGTCGAGGTACGGCACCCGCGCCTCCAGCGAGTGCGCCATGCTCATCCGGTCGGCCTTCGTCAGGATGTCGTCGGGCAGATAGATCTGCGCGTCGATAGCTTGCAGGCGCGCGAGCCATTCGTCGGTCCCGGCGCGCTCGGCGGCGGCGCGATACAACGCCGCCGTCTCGAGCATCGGATCGTACGCCTCGCGCACGCAGAGCTCGGCCTGCGCGGCCTCCGACAACACGACCTTCCACCAGAAGTGTCCGTCGGCGAGCGGCAGCGTCGCGCCGGCGACGAAACGCTTCGCCTTGTAGTCGAGGCTGACCTTGGCGTGCGACACCGGCAGGCGCCGTACCACGGCGGGGAGCACACTGCGGCCGACGATGCGCGGCAGCCGCCGGTAGAGCGCGGCGAGCTTGCCGGCGAGATAGGTCTCGTAGCCGGCGAAGACCTCGTCGCCGCCCTCGCCCGAGAGCACCACCTTGACGCTGCGATGCGCGAGCTCCGATACGTAGTAGACGGGCACGGCCGACGAGTCTGCGAAGGGCTCGCCGAAGTGATGCACCAGCGCCGGCAGCACGCGCAGCGCATCGGGTCGCACCACGATCTCGTGGTGCTCGGTGCCGTAGCGGGCGGCAACCTGGCGCGCCAGGTCGAGCTCGTCGAAGCTCTTCTCTTCGAAACCGACCGAGAAGGTCTGGATCCGCTGCGACGCCATCTCGCTCATGAGGCCGACGAGGCCGCTCGAGTCGACGCCGCCGGAGAGGAAGACGCCGATCGGTACGTCGGAGAGGAGGTGGCTCTTCACCGCGGCCCGGAGGGCGGCACGCACCTCCTCGACGTACTCTTGGTCGCGGCGCGCCGGAGCCTCGGGCGCGAAGCGGAGCTGCCAGTAGCGCCGCTCGGCGGGAGCGCGACCGACCGCATAGGTGACCTGCGTTCCGGGCTCGAGCTTGCGAACGCCCGTGAATATGCTGCCCGGCGCCGGTATGTAGCCGAGCGATAAGTAGTGGTGGAGGCTCGCGAGATCGATGTCCTCGCACCAGCCTGCGACCATGAGCGCGGTGACCTCCGAGGCGAAGGCCACGGCCCCGGGACGCGTCGCGACGTAGAGCGGCTTGATGCCGACCCGGTCGCGCGCCAGGCAGAGGATACGCTTGCGTGCGTCCCAGAGCGCAACCGCGAACATGCCGTCGAGGCGGCGGACGAAGTCCTCGCCGTACTCCTCGTAGAGGTGCGGGATCACCGCGACGTCCGAGCGCGACGTCAAGCGGTGGCCGCCGGCCTCGAGCTCGCGCCGCAACGCCGGCGAGTTGTAGATCTCCCCGTTGCAGACTACGACCACCGACCCGTCCTCGTTGGCGAGCGGCTGCCGGCCGCCCTCGAGGTCGTTGATGCTGAGGCGGGTCATACCCATCCCGAAGGCGCCGTCGAGGAAGTGCCCCTCGTGGTCGGGACCGCGATGCACGATCGCCGCGCACATCCGCTGGAGCGCGCCGTCGTCCATCGGCGCCCCGTCACCGTAGTTGTATTGGCCGACTATCCCGCACATGGCAGACGATCTCGAAGGAAACGTTCAGGCGCGCACGCGCGCGGCCGCATCCATGAGCGCCCCACGAATGTGCCGCCAGCGCTCGGCGCCCACGAGCTGCTTTCCGAGCTTCTTCACGGCGTGGAACGATCGCAGGGTGGCGAGCGTCAGGCGATGGCCCGCGCACACCTGCCGGAGGAACTCCGGCGTGGTGCGCTGCTTCACCGCGATACGCGGCACCTCGTAGGGATCGGTGCGTACCGACACCAGCCCCGGCTCGCTCGTGCAAAACGCCCGGTAGCCGAGCTCCTTGATGAGCGCGCCCATGCCGGGGGCCAGGCTGCCGCGCGGCAAGGACGCGAAGTGGACGGCGCGCCCGAGGCCGTCTTCCAGGATGCGCTTCGACTCCCCGAACTCGCGGCGGATCTCGTCCGGGTCGGCCCGATGGAGGAAGGGGTGCGTGAGGGAATGGCTTCCTATCTCCATACCGGCCGCAGCCATCTCGCGGAGCTGATTCCAGCCGAGAGCCCGCGGCGCCCCGACCTGGCTCGCGATCACGAAGAAGCATCCCGGCCACCCCCGCTCCGCGAGCCGAGCGAAGGCGACCGTGTAGTCCGTCAGGTAGCCGTCGTCGAAAGAAAGCACGAAGCGCCCCGACGCCGGCGTCGCGAGCACGTCGGCGAGGCGGCTCGGGCACAGCCCCGGCGCATCCAACGCCGCGAGGTGGGCATCGAACTGCGCCTGGCTGAGAACGTACGCCTGCGCCGCCGGCGCCGGCGCGCCGGGCCGCTCGACGAAGTTGTGGTACGCGAAGACGGCGGCGCCGTTCACCGGGGGTCGGCTCCTTCGAGCTCCGGCGCCGCGACGAGCGCGGCGCGCTCGGCAGCGAGGGCGCGCGTCTCGCCCGCGGCGGCTGCGGCATAGACGGCTTCGAGCCGCCGCACCATGCTGCGGGCGCCGTAGCGCTCCTCGACCGCCCGGCGCGCCGCCGACCCGAGCGCGGCAGCGAACGCGCCGTCGTCGAGTACGCGAGCGATCGCCGCCGCCATCGCACCGGCAGCGTCGGCAGGCACGAGGACCCCGCTCCGCCCGTCGGTGACCACCTCCTGATTGCCGCCGACCGCCGTCGCCACCACGGGCAGTCCCATGGCCATCGCCTCGAGGAGAGCGTTCGACATGCCCTCGGTGCGCGACGGCAGCACGAACACGTCGAGGGCGGCGAGCACCTCGCGAACGTCGGAACGATCGCCGAGCAGCTGCACCGACCCCGTCAGGCCGCGCGCGGCGACGTCGCGCGCCAGCTCGTCCCGCAGCGGGCCGTCGCCCACGATCACCGCCGCCAGCGGCCGACCGGCGGCGCGGAGCGCGCCGAGAGCGGCGACGAGCACCGCCGTTCCTTTGCGTGGCTCGAGGCGGCCGACCGTACCGATCACCGGCGTCTTCGGATCGAGCCCGAGCCTGGCCTTCGCATCGCCGCGCTCGGCCGTCGGCCGGAAGCGGTCGGTGTCGACGCCGCTCGGAATCACGTCCGTCCGCTCCCCCGCCCGGCCTGCCGGCCGCAGGAGGTCCGAGTTGACGATGATCCGATCGGCTGCATGCACGACCAGGTCGGCGAGCCAGCGCTGCACGCCGCGCTCCTTGTTGACACTGCGGCGCGCGGCGACGATCCGGCAGCCGCCCGCACGCCGCGCCGCCAGGAGCGCGATCGTCCCGGCGCGCCATTCGAAGTACTGCACGATGCCGACGCGATGCGCTCGCAGCGCGCTCGTCGCTTCCCGCACGCAGCGCCAGAAGTCACGGCTCACCATCGAAGGGCCGAGGCCGAGCTCGACCAATGCCGCGCCCGCCGAGCGGACGGCGTCGCCGAGCGGCCCGTGCCCCTTCGCGGATATCACCATCGGCACGAAGCGCGTGCGGTCGATCAGGCGCAGCACCTCGAGGAGGTGGCGCTGCGTACCGCCGTTCACGAGCTCGGGGGAGAAAAACGCGATCGTACGCGGCGTCTGCTCAGGCGATGACGACACGGCGGCAGCTCACGTAGCGTTTGAAGACCATGGTCAGCACGACGAGGATGTAGGTTATGGGGTTCAACCACATGTCGGCGAAGAAGCTGTAGAAGAGCAACAACATCAGGCTCGGCTCGAGTGCGGCGGCGATCCAGCGGACGTCGGCAGGCGTGGCGGGAGACCGTTGAATCCATCGGATATCGCGCAGCGTCACCCAGTAGAGCAGCAAGAACAGCGCCAGGCAGAAGATCCCGCCTTCACTGAGCGCCCAAATGTAGGAGTTGTGCGGGGGCCGATAGAACGGGTCGTTGTAGACCTGCCGCGCGACCTCGCGGAAGTTGCCGAGGCCGACGCCGAAGATCGGATACTCGAGGAAGATGTCCCAGCCGAGGCCGACGGTCTCGACGCGGCGCTCTGTCGAGTGCGTGCCGATGTTGCCGCCGCGCCCTTGCGCGAACGGATTGAGGTTGGCCATCCGCTCCAGGCTCTCCTGGGGCACGATGGTCAGCATCATGCCGATCATGAGAAAGGCCAGGAGGACCACCTGAATGCGGCTGCCGCGCATCGCGCCGCGGTCCCGGGTCAGGAGATAGAAGAGCACGCCGAGGCCGAGAAAGCCGCTGCGCGAGGCGGCCAGGAGCACCGTCAGCACGAGTGCGCCGATCACGCCGTAGATGAACAGCCGCACCGCCGGCGACTTCTGCGTCTGTCCCAAGTACCACCAGAAGGCGGCCTGCATGAGGCAGAGGAACGCCAGGCGGTTCGAAT
This sequence comes from Polyangiaceae bacterium UTPRO1, assembly GCA_002050235.1. Taxonomy (GTDB): domain Bacteria; phylum Desulfobacterota; class Binatia; order UTPRO1; family UTPRO1; genus UTPRO1. Next base: position 26,894 of record MWST01000038.1, read on the forward strand.
TCGTTCCCATCGAGAACGCCGCCGCCGCGCGCCCGTCGGCTCTCGTGCCCATCGCCCAGTCGCCGAGCGCCGACGGGACGACCATGATCAGACAGAGCAGGATGACCGTCATCGCCATCTTGATGTGGCGTTTGGTCGTCAGGAACTTCGCCGCCAGGATGATGAACGCGAAGCGGGTGATGAAATCGCGTGCGAGCGGCGCCGTCTGGTCGAGGGTGCGGACCTTCCCCCAGGTGATCCGGAGGTCAGGGAAGGTCCAGTAGGACGCGAAGGTGCCGAAGAGGAATACGACGCCTAGTAGCAGGTACAGCTGGACTTGCCGCACGCGCACGAACCAGAAGTCGGGACGCTGCGCCAGCTCGGCGAGCAGGATCACCGACAAGATGATGCCGAGCACGTTGTTGATCGTGAGGAGCCCGCCGCCGCGAATCGGCGTCGGATAGCTCGCGAAGAGGTAGTTCGTGAGCAGGAGCAGGATCCCGACTTCCGGCCGTGCCAGCACCACCACGAGCAACATCGATGCGATGATGAGCGCGACGGCGGTCGCCTCCTGGCTCGCCAGGGTGGCGGCCACGAGCAGCACCGCCAACGCGGCGAGTCCCACGAGCCCGAGGAGGGACGGACCCGATCCGCCGCGCGCCCGGGAGCCATAGCCGGGCAGTGCCTGATCGGCCGCGGCGCTCATCGTCCCTCGTCGACCTGCCCGCGACCACGGTCGCGGCTCAGATCATCTCCTCTAGGAACGCCGGTAGATAGCTCTTACGCCGGTTGAACAGGGCGCCCAGCATCTTGGTCCCGGCGCGCTCGAGCTGCCGCTTGGCGCGCTGCGCTTCGTCGATGCGCGTGCGATCCGCCTCGACCACGAAGACGGCGCCGTCGGTGTGCGGCCCGAGGATCAGCGCATCGGTGTAGACGTTCGCCGGCGCCGAATCGAAGACTACGAACTGAAAGCGCTCGTGGAGCTTCTCCATCACCTCGGGAAAACGCGACGACTCGAGAATCGCCGACGGCGCGCTCTCGTAGTGCCCGCTAGTAATGACGAAGAGCTGCGGCTGGGGCGTGGCCTGAACGACCGCCTCGAGCCCCTGTCGTCCTTCGACGAGCTCCGCGAAGCCGCCGTTGCGCCGGATCGGAAAGACCTGCTCGAGCGCCGGCGTCCGGAAGTTCGCCTCGATCAGCAGCACATCGAGCTTCTTGCGCTTGGCGAGCGTCGACGCGAAGAGCGCCGCCGTCGTTGTCGTGCCCTCGCCGTGCAATGACGCAACGACCATGAGATCGCGGAGGACCGGCTGCTCGTGGCTCGGCAACAGCACGTGGGTCCCGAGCCGCTGATAGGCTTCCTCGATATCGGGGGCGAGGTCGAAGTCGATACGCAGGCTACCGTTCGTCCGCACCCCGCCCGTCTTCGGCGCGCGCCGCCACCACGCGCGCCGCGGCGGCGGATCGCCGCCGCCGGGAGCGGCGCCGCCTTCGCGTTCTTCCTGCGCCCGCTGCAGCGCTTCGTAGATCTTGCTCATACCCGTTCGACCTCGATGGCCTCGCTGATGTCGGGAATGACGGCGAAGACCGGAAGCTCGAGATGCTGCTCCACTTGCTCCTCGAGCTTGAAGTTGCGCCCGAGGAACTCGAGCCCGACCGCCGAGCCGACTCCGAGGCCTATCCCGGCGATGAGCGCCGCCAGGATCATGACCATGCCCATTTGGTTGAACGGCTTCAGCGCCAGGCTCGCGGGATCGAGCACGCCCACGTTCACGATGCCTTCCTTGTCGAGCGCCTCCGCGATGCGGGCCTCATCCTGTTTGCGCTCGAACAGCCGGTAGGACTCGCGCGCCGCCGAGACGTCCTGTTCGAGGGCCGCGAGCTCGATCGTCTTCTTGCGCAGCTCGACCGCTGCCTCTTCGTTCTGATCTCGCCAGTTGTCGAGGAACGTGGGCAGCGCCTTGACCCGCTCCCGCAAGTCGAAGAGATTGCGTTCGTGGTGCAGGATCTCCTGCGTGAGCACCTCGCGAATGGGGTTGGCGCTCATGCGCTCGCGACCGGGCACGCCGGCGCTCGCCTTGGCGAGCGCGAGCCGCTCTTTCAGGATCGCGATCTCGCCGTCGAGATCGGAGATCGTGCGGTCCTCGTCGGTGTAGAGCTGCTTCGCATTCGCCCGCTTGGCTTCGAGCTCCCCGAGCTTCGTCATCAGCAGTTGCGCCTCCGGATTGATGCGCTCGGCGTCGGCGAAAATGCGCTCGGGCTGCTCGGCGAGCTGCTGCTTCATGATCTCGAGGTTGCGCTCGGCGACGCTGATCTTGTTCGTCTGCGTACGCAGGACGTCGCGATAGCGAACCGCGTCCTTTACGGCCCAGCGGATCTGGTCCTCGGGAACGACGATGCGTTCGCGCTCGACGAAGTCGGCGAGCTTCGCCTCCGCCTCCCGGACGCGCATCCGCTGCCGTACGAGCTCTTCTTCGAAGAAGTGGGCCGCGCCGTTCGCCCCGTGCACCTGGGCGTGACGATCGAGGTAGGTGTCGACGAGGGTCTGCAGGATCTGCTGCCCCTTCTGCGGATTGCGGGCGAAGAGATCGACGGCGATGACGTTCGATTGCGGCGCCGGCCCCACCGACAACATGCTGCGGAGTATGCCTACCTGCTCTTCCACCGAGCGATCGGTGTCGGCGCCGAAGATCGGCGTCCCGGCGCCATTCATGCGGTCCAGCACCCGGCGGGCGAGCTCGGCGCTCTTCAGGATCTCGATCTCGGAATTGATCTGCTCGGTCGTAGCGGAGACCGGCAAGGTGATCTCGCGCTGCTCGCCCGAGCTCACCTGCACCTCGGCGCGGCCCGGGCGGATCATCACCTTGGACGTGCTCTTGTAGATGCGCGGGCGCATGAAGCCGGCGATCAGCACGGCGAGCACGACGACCGCGATCACCGCCAGCACCTGCCACTTGCGCTTGAACACCGCGTAGAGCATCAGCTTGATGGCCGCGGCGCCATCTTGTTGCGGCGGAGCTTCCGCAAAGTATGGGAAACCGCCGTTCGTTTTCATGATCTCGGGTTGCACGCTCACCCTCGCCTCAGGGAATGGGGATCGGCGCGGTCGCGCCGGCGCGCGACTCCACTGGAAGGATCTCGCGAATGTACTGCTTCACGAAGATGCCGGCGTTGGCGATACGAGAGGCCGGGACGAAGACGATGTCGTTCCCGGAAAGCCGCACCACCTCGGGAGTGCCGTTGGTCACGACGTCCTCGAGATCGACCCGGCTGGCGTTGTAATCGCCGTTCGAGTCGCGGGCGATATAGAGCACGTCTTGCTTCTGCGCCGTATCTTTGAAGCCTCCCACCGCCATGACCGCCTGGAGCGGGGTCATCCCCTCCTGCACGGTCACGAACCCCGGACGGTTCACTTCGCCGCCGACGTAGACGCGGCGATCGCCGATGCCGATCACGATCACGACCACTTCGGGGTTCTTCAGGTAGCGGGAGGAGCGCTGCTTGATGATCTCGGCCAGTTCGAGCGGGGTGCGCCCCTCGGCCAGGATCTCGCCGGTGACATCGAGGCTGATCATGCCGTCGGGCCGCACGGGGAGCTCCTGATCGCGGGCGTGATGATACGGGAACTTCACGCTCAGCTTGTCGCCGGCCATGAGACGATACTCGCCGCGACGGATCGGGCCGCGCTGCTGCGCCATCACCTCTTCGGGCGGCGGCAGCTTCCGCTTGCCGACGCTGCTGCAAGCCGACGGCAGCAGCAGCAGCAAGACGCAGGCGCCCGCACCGATCCGGCGCGGCACTCGCATCTTCGGAGATGTTCCCTGGATCATCGACGTCGCTTCCTCGTCACCGGCGCAGCCCCGACTTAGTCCCGCTCGGGGACGAGGCTCCGCCATCGCAGATTGCGTAAGTACCGGCAATGCCTCCACAACCACCACCGTACCTGAAACCGATACGGCTCACCCAGTCGAGAAATGAATTCTTTGCGAACCTAGAAGCGGCCGACGGCCGCGAGAGGAATTTCCACCGAGGTGCCTTGCCGCAGGAAGTCCATCAGAACGCGGATCCGCCCGCGCTCGGGACACGGCTTCTCGATGATCGCTATCAACCCCGCGAACGGCCCGCGCTTTATCCGGACGCGCTCTCCCGCCCGGAAAGCCCGATCGGGTCGGATGATGCCGTCGGGAGCTGTCTGGTCGCGGAGAAAATCGACGATCTTTCTTCCGATCGGTGAGGGGATCTCGCCGAAGGACACGAAGCCCTTGACGCCCGGGCTCCAGCTCACCGCCTGGTAGGCCGTATGGAGCACGACGTCGACGAAGATGTAGCCGGGAAAGAGCGGCACCGCCGCCCAGTCGTTGGTCCAGCCCACGGGCTCCAGGATCCGCGGGCAGAAGGCGGTGATTCCGCGTCGGTCGAGGCTCCGAAGCGCTTGTTCCTCCTTGCGCGACTTCGTGCGAACGACGAACCATTCGGGCTGCGGAGTAGGCATGGTGGAGAGACGGGATTCGACAGGAAACTAGAGCAAGTTCGATGCCATAGAATCAGATGATTCCTGTCCGTTCGGCCCTCCTGACGCCACACCGCGGCGGCGGCTTTCTGCCTGCGCCTCCATGCACCTGCGGCTCGGGGGCCATCTTCCTCCATCGCCACCCACCCGAGACCATGATCTCGACTCGATCGAGCCGACGTTGCGTTTCTGCGGGATCGTGCACCCACGTCAGGTGATCGCCCTACGATATCTCTAGGAACCCGTGTGACACTGCGTGGTTAGGCATGCGCTCCCGCAGCGCTTCACGGCAGGGGATCGTCATCCACCCCCGGGTCGTCCGTCGCAAGCTCATCGTCATCGGAGAGCGGCTCCTCGCCAGGGAGCATCCCCCCGCCGGCGCCGGGTCGTCCGTAGTCGAGGCGCGGCGCCGGCAGCACCAAGATCCTGCCGGCCGCGATGACGTTCGGATCGTCGAGCCACGGATTCGCCTTCTGGATCATCGCCAGCACGCGCGGCGTAGCGCTACCGTAATAGCGGGTCGCGAGATCGGCGACGGTGTCGCCGCCGCTCACCGTGACGCGGAGGTCGTCGGAACGGCCCGTGCGCGCCGGCCGGGCCTCCGCATCGTTGGCGTGCTGCGCGGCCTCCGCCCGCACGGCCGCAGCGGCAGGCTCCGGCAGCAGAGTCGCCGCAGGCTCGGGCAACGACGTCGCCGCCGCCGTCTCGACCGGTTCGGGCTCCAGACGCGAGCCGGACAGGACAGCAACGGCCGGGTCACCGGTCGCCGCCACCGCGGGATCGACTACGGCCGCGCTCGCTGGCGCTGCCGTCGGCTCGACGGGCGGCCGGGTCGGTGCGGGCACAGCAACGGTCGCCGGCGACGCCGCTGGAACCAACGGAGCATCCGCTCGCCATCCGCCGCCGCGCGCGGACACCAGGCTCACGACCGCTAGCGCGCCGCCGAAAACCGCCGCCGCGCCGAGCGCCGCGGCGCGCCCCATCCGGCTCGGGATCCATGCGCTACGGCGCCGCAGATCGCGCATCGCCTCGCCGATCTCGCGCCACCCGATAGTGCGCTTGCCGTGCGCGTAGGCCGTCACCAGGGCGTTGTCGCACGCTGCGTTCACGAGCCGCGGCACGCCGCCCGAGAACCACCACAGCCGGAAGAGCGCCGCCGGCGTGAACAGACCGCGCACGTCCCCGCCGGCGGCGGCAATGCGCGCTCCCACATATGCCCGCACCTCGGTGCGCGCGAGCGGGCGCAGCCGCGCGCTCACCGAGATCCGCTGTCGCAGCTGGCGGATCTCCGGACGGGCCAGCAAGGCATCGAACTCGGGCTGCCCAGCGAGGACGAGCTGCAGGATCTTCTCCTTCGCGGTTTCCAGATTCGAGAGCAGCCGCAGCTCCTCGAGCACCGGGATGGTGAGGTCCTGAGCCTCGTCGATCAGGACGACGACGTTGCCGCCGCGAGCCAGCGTGTCCAGCAGCTCGGCGTTCAGCGCCTCCAGCATGTCGAGCTTGCCGGCGCCGGCGGCCGGCGGGTGCCCGAGATCGGAGAGGATGAAGCGCAGCATCTCCTCGAAGCCGATGGCCGGATTGATGACCAGCACGCTGCGCGTCTCGCGCGGCAGCTCGGAGAGCAGGCGGCGCAGCAGCGTCGTCTTCCCGGTCCCCGCCTCGCCGATCAGCGACACGAAGCCCTTGCGGTCGACGACCCCGTAATGCAGCGCCGCGAGCGCCTCGCGATAGCTGGCGTTCAGGTAGAGGAACTTCGGATCCGGGGTGAGATTGAACGGCTTCTCGCGGAAGCCGAAGAACGCGCGATACACGCCGTCACCTCACCAGCGGCGATCCACCGCCGCTCAGTCGTTGGACCGCGAAGGGCGAAGGCCGACCCGAGGCATTCGGCAATCAACCGACCAGGGCCTGGTCGGCCTCGCCGCGATCCCGACCGCGGAAGTCCTCCCGCTGGAGCGTGTGCAGCTTCATCTTGCGGTGGAGCGTCGCCGCGTCGACCAGCGCGTGCTTCGCGCTCAGGTTGATGCTGCCGCGGTTCTTCTTCAGCACGTGGCTCAGGTAGTCTTTCTCGGCGCGCCGCAGGTACTCCTTGAGCGGCACCTCGTAGTCGTAGGCCCGTCTGAGCGACTCGATGTCCTTGCGCTTGCCGGCGCCCGGAAGGTCGACCTCGCGGATCACCGGACCGGTAGTCCGCAAGATGGCGCGCTCGAGCACGTTGCCGAGCTCGCGCACGTTGCCCGGCCAGTGGAAGCCCATGAGCTCCGACAGCGCTTTGTTGGACACGCGGGCAATGCCGCGCTCGCGCGCCATCTCGCTGTTGCGCAGGAACTCGCTCACCAGGAGCGGGATGTCCTCGATGCGGTCACGCAGCGGCGGGATGCGGATCGGCACGACGTTGATGCGATAGAAGAAGTCCTCGCGCATGCGGCCGTCGGCGACGAGCTCGGTCAGCTCGACATTGGTCGCCGCGATGACGCGCATGTTGACCTTCACCCGGCGGTTGCCGCCGAGCCGTTCGACCTCGCGCTCCTCGAGCACGCGCAGGAGCTTCAGCTGCATGTTGAGCGTTATGCTCTCGATTTCGTCGAGGAAGAGCGTGCCGCCGCTCGAGAGCTCGATCTTGCCCACGCGATCGTGCACCGCGCCGGTGAATGCTCCGCGCTCGTAGCCGAAGAGCTCGCTCTCGAGGAGGGTGTCCGGGAAGGCGGCGCAGTTGATGGCGACGAACCGTCCCGACTTGCGCTTGCCCTGGAAGTGCACGGCGCGCGCGACCAGCTCTTTGCCGGTTCCGGACTCGCCGGTGACGAGCACCGTCGCATCGTTCTGCGCCAGCACCTCGATCGACTCGAAGATCTCGTGCATGACGCGGTTGCGGCTCACGATGTTGGCGAACGAGTAGCGGTTCGAGAGCTGGTTGCGCAGATAGTTGATCTCGTCGAGGAGGCGCCGCTTCTCGAGCACCTTCTCGGTCGCGAGGAGAATCTCCTCCTTCTGGAAGGGCTTCGTGATGTAATCGCTGGCGCCTTGTTTGATGGCCTCGACGGCGCCTTTGATGCTGGCGTAGCCGGTGATCATGATCACGTCGAGATCGGGCCAGTGCTCCTTGATCTCGCGCGTGAGACCGATCCCGTCGGTTCCCGGGATGCGGAGGTCGACGACCGCCAGCGAGAAGTCGTGCTCGCCGAGCAAGCGCAGCGCCTCGGAGGCGTTGCCGGCGCTGCTCACGAGATACTGCTGCGAGGTGTAGAGGTCCTCGAGCTGGCGGCAGATGAGGGGATCGTCGTCGACGATGAGAATACGCGTGTCCATAAGTCCGATGCTCCCGAATCGCTAAACGTAGAGCGGCAGGAAGATCAACACCACTTTGCGGCCGTTGGCCTCGTAGCGTTCGATGATCTCGCCGCCGTGCAGCTCGATCAATTTCTGCGCCACCGCCCACTCCACCCCCGCCTCGGCGCCGCGGAAGAGCGGCGATGCCGGCGTTTTCGGCTCGACGTCGAGCCGCACTTGGAGCCCGTCGAAGTCGCGACGTTTGGCCGTACCGAGCGTCACCGCCAGCGCCCCGCCGAGCTTCAAGTCCTCGTGCACGTGGTGCAGCGCGATGCGAAACGCCTGCGAGATGCGCGTCGGATCGACGAGGATCGTCGCCGGCGGATCGATCTCGTCGCGCCGCACCTCGACGGCGGTGCCGTTCGCGTGCGACCCCAGGTGGGTCAGGAAGCCGTCGAGCAGTTCGCCGACAGATACCTTCGTGAAGTTGAGCGTGATGGGATGGAAGTACTCGAGCGCGACCTTGAGGAATTCCTCCAGGTTGGCGATCGTGCGCTCCAGCATGTGGCCGGCAGTCGAGTCCGCCTTCTTCGCCGTCTCGCCGTCGGTCTTGATGAAATCCGACCAGTAGTAGAGCTTATGGAAGAAATTTCCGAGCTCGTGGGCAATGTCGGCGAGCACGCGCTCTTGCACGACCACCAGACTCCCGTGCTCGCTGCGCATCTCCGGACGCGACGGCAACACCGCGTCCTGCGGCACGAGGCTCTGTGATCGATCACGGTGAGCGGTCATGGGTGGGGAGTTGCGCCAAATTGGATCGCTTGCGGCCTTGCAAGAGCGGCGCAACGACGGCGAGTCTACTTGCGCCGCTAGGGGCTTTCAACCCGCGAAATTCGCCGCCCTGACAGGAAAATTTTCGTGATTTCGATGGGATGCCGCATTGCGGTAGAGCCGCTGACTCTCGCAGCGTTGCCGGGCGCACGAGCGAGCCGCCCCGGGCGAAGGAGGTGCGACATGGGGGCCGGGCGGCGCCGGCCGCGAGGCGCGGACCAGGCGGCGACGGCGATCGCCGCCTACTGGCTTCCTGTCGTCGGCCAGTGATTTTGTCCTCCCTTAACAGCCCGTATTGAAGAAAGCCGGAATCTTGGAGCAACGGGTTGCAATGTCGCCGGATAACACGCTCAGCGGTAGCACTGTCATGAACAGTTGTTTGCCACAGCAGCTTTCACAAATCAGACAACGATCGTGACTCCGTTCGTTCCGCTGGCGATGTCTCCGGTGACGGTCGCTGGAACAGTTGCGCAGACGCTGCGCGCATCGAAGATTCCCGATGCGCAGGCGGCTTATGAGTCAGCCAATACGCTTCGCCCACGTATCTCGGCGGCGTGAACTTAGTGCTCATACCGCAAGCTGGCTCGCAGGGTTCGCGTCCGACTTTCTCACGTTCTTTTCCTCTCCGGCGCGACTATCGCTTGCGACAGCCCGGGTCATTTCTTCCCTCGAGGGGCTCAGCAGAACCCGATGATGCGCAGGACGGGATCGTAGAAGTCGATCGCGCGGGCAAGGTCGGTCACGATGATGTCAATGGGGCAGTCCGGCCGTTTATGTCACGATCAGATTTTGGCTTGGTCGTGATACTTACGCGGCGAACTCTCATGCGGTATTTCTCGACCTGGCGTCAGACCGCCCCAACGCCAAGGCAGATCCCAGCACTCGATCAAGAGTCGACCGGACGTCGCCCCTCCGACTTCTTTCCTATTGTGCTAACGCGGGACGCCGGCCGTGCGCGCGCCATCCACGACGGTCGGTATCCTGGACGAGGATGTCCTCGAGCTGCGCGCCACGGAACCATTCGACCAATTCCTCGCGATCGTGAAAGTGCGTTATCGGCGTCGACAACCGGTCGTGTACGCCCGCGACGCGGGCACTCCACGGATGGTCGACGTACGACGAGAGTGGCAGACGCTCGACGAGGTCACGCAGCCCGAGCGTCTTCAGGGACCTTAGCGGTTCCCAATAGACTGCCGAGAGCAGTGCCGCGACGAACTTGGACGCGCGGACACGTGCCGGATGAGACATGCGCTTCGTCAATCGATGGAGAGAGCGCATGTGCGATAAGCGATACGTGAATGCCATTCCGCGATACCCGTACACCCATATGACCACGAGTCCACCCCGCTTTACGAACGGCACGACGGCGAGAAAGCCAGCACGAGGGTCCGGAAGGTGGTGGAGTACCCCGAACGACCACACAATGTCCACGCTCTCGTCGCGCACGGCGCGCTCGTAGAGGTTCGTCTGGACGATATGGCATTGTGGATACGCCTTATTATTGGCATATGCCACGTCGACACCGCCAGAAAGATCGATTCCGATCGTTTCGGCCGCTCCAAACTGATTAGCGACGTACAAGTGACGGCCGAAGCCGCAACCTACATCTAAAATGATCTTACTCCGAAGACTCTCCAGCGAAATCGTCTGCCCCAAATTGCGCTGCAAATTATCGCGCCATTGCTCGGCAAATTTCGTGCTCGGCGGCTTCAGATCTAGTCGCTGACGGGTAAAACTCTCGAGGGTCTCCGAGAGATCCGTCGTACCGGTCGTCCTCTTCGGCGCCAAGGTGGGATGGCGTGAAAAATATTCGGGATAACGGCGCGTCAACGGGACGAGAAGGTCGCCGTGAAGAATCCGCGGCACGCCTTCGATAATCGGGAATGCCGATTTACAGTCAATGCATTCAAGCACGCCCTCGACGATCTCGGGATCGTCGGCGGCAGAGGGACCCGGACCACCAAAGGACTGCGCGCGGAACGTCCCGCGACACTTGGGGCATACGATGAAGTCGAGAATCCGTCGACGCATAGCAGGCGGGGATTACTGAGAAGGTCTTGATGTGTCAAGCGCAAATTGCGTCACGATCCCGCTCGGCGGCATCGTATGCACCCTGAGGCAGACCTCGGCCGCGCGACAAACATTTACGTCGCGCAGCCGAGGTCATGACTATGTCGAGGACATGAAAACGAGACTCAGAAGTTGCATTGAGCTGAGCTGCATGTCGACGCGCTATCTGTGCGCGTCGAGATGGGTACGGTGTCTTGCGTCACGGGAGGCAACGAATCGAAGCAATTGTTTCGAGCACCAACCGATGCGCTATTGCCAGTGCTGCCATTGCACGTTGTGCCGCTGCACATGCAGTCGGTGATATTCCAAATGTCGTTGAGGCTCCCTTGGCAGAAGATGTTGCCTCCGCTGGAGACCGAACCTATTACGGCCGTTCCGCTGTAGTCTCCGCCGCCGAAATCCACCTTTGCGTTCGGATTGTCCTTGACGACCAACGCGCCACGTTGGCAATCGCTGGCAGTGTTGCCGCCGTTGCCCTTCAACTTGTTACCGGTCCCCTTGAGCTTACCGGCGCCACTGCCTTTGACCTGAAATCCGGCGACGTAGCTGTTCTTGATGATGTTGCTGGTCGCGTCGACGGAAGCCGCGTCGACGACCCGAATGCCGAATTTGCAGTAGCTGATCGTATTGTTGCTGACGGTGTTGGTTCCGCCGTCGAACGAATACGCTTGACACACGTTTTTGTCGGTGTTGCTACCCGTTGTGCTATTGCCCGACACTGTGTGCGTCCCAGCGACGACCTTGACCGGTTGCCCGATCGTATTGATCGTATTCCCGGAGATCGTGGACGCCCCACCATTCACTTGGATCGCCTTGTCGAGTCCGCAAAGCCCCGAGGCGCCGCTGCTCTTCAGACACGTGTGCCCGCTGCCCGCTGTCGTGTTTCCCGTAAGCGTATTGCCAGAGACTGTGATGCCCGTACCAGCGGTGCTGTCGATAGTGATGGCGTCTTCACAGATGAATTTGTTCGTGACGCCACTCACCGTGTGGTTATCGCCTGAGCGGATGTGAATGCCCTCAGGAAAATACTGCATGGTGAAGTTCTTTACTTGATTGTCGTGTCCTTTGAGCGTGAAAAGCGCCGGCTGAGGTGACGCGCAGCTGCCAGAGCAGCTTTGACAGACACCGGTCCCATTAAAATTGAATGTGACCTTGTTGGCGCCATCGACGATCGTATGGTGGCCAGTGAGGCACACCGCATTCTTTTCGAAGTCGCCGGTGCATGCGGCGGTCGTGCTGCTCTGCGCCATGTTGATTGTACAGCCGGTGCCGCTGTTGAAAGTGATCGTGCGGATAAATGTTGGAGTTCCCGAACAGGCATTGGCCTTCGAGATTGCGTCGCGGAGGTCGGTTTCAGTGCAGTCGACCGAGCACGCGGTTTGGCTGCAGGTCGCCGAGCAATTGTTAGCGGCCTGAGCAAAATATGAATTGCCGAAAATCAGCAGCAGGGCGAACGTGGGGCCAGTGATGAGTTTCCCGACCATTTGCATCCCCTCCTATTGGTATGGGGCCATAGAGAGGTGGGCGCGGGCCTGTTTCGATAGCAGCGGCCAGGAGACTCTGTCAACGTAAAAGCGATTGAGCGATGCTTTAAAGGGATGTGTCGCCTACTGGCTTCCTTGACCGCTGCGGGATTCGAAGACGAGCTTCAGGTTCTGCACTTTGCGTAGCTCGTAGTCGATCGTGAGCAGCGCCTCGATCACGTTCTTGATCTCGCCAGTCATGCGATCGAGCTCCTGGAAGGAAACACGCTCGAGCTCGCGCCGCACCTGCTCGTAGAGGCTCAGAATGTTGCCGAGACCCCCCGCGGACGTGAAGCGGGCGTCGATCTCGTCGTAGGAAGAGAGGATGCGGTCGATCAGTTCCCGGATTTCCTGAGTCACGCCGGTGCGCTCCTTGCCGGCGATGAGAGCAATTACAATGCCATCCCCACCGGCCGCCGAAAGCAATTCATCCGTGATTTCAAGAACTTCGCTCTAGCCCACCACGCTGCGGCTCGTGCAAACCCGCACGAGCGGCCCGCCTCGGGAGACTCTGCGGCGCCGGAGCTCTGCAGCGCACCGGGCGGCCTACCGTCAGTCCTCGTCGCCGCCGATGCCGAGCGGTCCGTCGTCGCCGCCGAGCCGCGTCTTCAACGCCCGCAGGCGGTGCAGCTCGGAATCGATGCGCACCAAGCGCTCGACCAGGCCGCGCAGCTCGCGGACGGCCGCGTCGAGATCCTGCCGTTCGATGACCTGGAGAGCGTTCGCTACGTGCTGCGAGACCGTGAGGAGGCCAACGATGCCGTCCATGCCCGCCGCCGCGACGCGCCGGTCGAGCTCGCCGTAGTAGCGCAGGATCCCCTCGGAGCGTCGCCGCAGATCGTCGTCCACGCCGCGACCACTAGCATCGGCAGCCGGTGGTCCGTCAATGGCGCTCCCGCTATGCGGTCAGCACTTTCAGCCGCACCAGCGCGGCGTCGTCGTGCGGATACACCGGCACCCGCGGCAGCAGCTCGAGCGGCTGGCGTCCGAGGCGGCCGCGCGTCATCGTCGTCGCCGAACGATAGTGGCGCGCCACCCGCGCCGGCGCCACGGCGCCGATGCTGGCCGCGCCGCCGAAGGGATAGCAGAAGTGTCGGCAGTCGCGGCCGGTGTGGGCGGCGATCTTCTGCCGGCTCCGCACCAGCTCGCGCTCGAGCGCGTCGTCGTCGAGCGCGGCGACGGCGGTGTGGGTGACACCGTGGCTCTCGAAAGCCACGACGTCCTCGCGCGCGAGCGCCTCGACCTCGGGCCACGTGATCGCCGGCGGCGCCGCGAGCATCTCCGGCGCGACCAGTCCGCGAGCAACGAGCGCGTCGACGAGCGCCCGGAGCCGCGGGCCGTACTCCGCCCACGGCCGGGTGTACATCACCTTCGTCGTCGCCCGCGCGAAGGCGCGGACCGCACCCGGAGGCCGGAAGTCGAACGTCTCGCCTCCCGCCGTGATCGCGACCGGCGGCGCGTACCGCTCGATGGCGCGCAGCCACTGAAAGGGCATGCCGCCCGGCGCATCGAGGTACGCGGTCGGCAGATAGAAGGTGACCGGCCAAGCGCGCGCCGCCGCGACGGCGGCGATCGTGCGCACGGTCTCGCCCACGCCGTCGTCGAAGGTGATCGCGAAGAGTCCGTGCGTCGTCGCACCGCGCGCATGGCGGCTGACGAGCTCGTCGAGGGCGAGCGGACGGCTCGGTGCGAGTGCCTCCACCTGCTCGACGAAGCGCGCCGCCGGCAAGTTGTGGTAGGCGAGCACGAAGCCGCCGCGTGCGCGTCCGCACAGGCGCTCGAGCGGCCCGTAGGCTCCGGCGCCGCTGAGCGCCCGCGCGGCCGCGGCACGCAATGCGCTCACCATCGCGGCGGCTGCGCTCATTCGTCTCGGTGCATCGATACGGCCGGCGCCGCGTTGCCGGCGGCGACGCGCGACCGACCGGGGCGACGCTCCGCCGCCGCGACGAGCCGCTCGTAGTGCCGCCCGAGCACGTCGAGATTGGTGGCGCGGTCGGCGCGCGCGCGCACGCGCGCGCGATTGCGGTCGCCCGCGGCCGTCCAGGCGGCCGGCGACTGCAGAGCGCGCGCGAGCGCGGCCGCGAGCGCCGGGGCGTCGTCGGGCGGAAACAACAGGCCGTCTCCTTCCCCGGCGAGCCATTCGCGGTTCGCCGGGCAGTCGCTGACCACGGGGTAGACGCCGGCGGCCATGGCCTCGAGGAGCGCCGGGCTCGTGCCGTCCCAGAGCGAGGCCGAGACGTAGACGTCGGCCGCGGCTAGGAGCGCGGGGAGCGCCTCGGGCAGATAGCCGCCGAGGAAGCGCACGCGGTCGGCGAGTCCGTGCGCCGCCACCTCGGCGCGGAGCGCTGCGCCGTCGCGGCCGTCGGCGGCGAAGGTCATCTCGAACGCGAGTCCGGCGGCCGCGAGCCGGGCCAACGCCGCGACGATGATCCCGGGCTGATACGGCCGATGCAGCTTGCGGGTGCAGACTATGCGGGCAACCCCGTCCGGCCGCCGCGGCACGCGCGGCAGCGTGAAGCGCTCGACGTCGATTCCCTGCGTCAGGCAGAGGATCTTCTCCGCCGGCACGCCGAGCGTGGCGATCTTCGCTGCCAGCTCGGCCGAGACCGGATTCACGAGATCCGCCCGCCGCACCACCCAGCGGGTCAGCGCCCGGCGGGCGTGCGAACGCAGCGAGTTGTGGACGTCGCTGCCGCGGGCGCTCACCACCAGAGGATGGAATCCGCTCGCAGCCGCGACCAGGCCGTTGCTGGTGAGGAAGTGGGCATGGACGAGATCCGGAGCGATGGCGCGCACCAAGCGCCGCACCCGCGGGATCGCGCATACGTAGGCCGTCGGGTGCTGCGTCGGATCGCACTCGCGCGGCAGGAGATGGTGATTCACCGCGTTCGGCAGCTGCTCGCGCGTGAAGCTGAGCAGATGGATCTCGTGGCCGCGGCGCGCGAAGTGGTCGATGTACGGCGCCGCGAAATGACTCTGCGAGTGGACGATGTAGCAGATACGCATGGCGGTCCGCTCACCTCTCGGCGAGCGCCGGCATGGCGTGATCGGGCCCGAAGCTGCCGTCGACGAAGGTGCGGAACCAAAGCTCCAGCCAGAGGAGCAGCCAGAAGCGCGTGCCGTGCCGCGCCGCCCCCGACGCGTGGGCCCGCCACAGCCGCTCGAGGTACTCGAAATCGAAGAGGCCGCGGCTGCGCGCTTCGTCGGAGAAGATGATGGCGTGCGCCGCAGCGCTCCACGCGCCGCGGAACCAGGCGTCGTGCGGAATCGAAAAGCCGTGCTTGGGTCGATAGACGACCTCGCGCGGCAACCGCCCGGCAGCCACCTTCTTGAGGAGCGACTTCGCTTCCCACGGCTTGAGCTTGGCGCGCGCCGGCACCGCTGCTGCCCATTCGACGACCTCACGGTCCAGGAAGGGACAGCGCGCTTCGAGGCTGCTCATCATGGTCGCGACGTCCACCTTCGGATTGTAGCCGAACGGCAGGAGGACGGAGAGATCGTGGTGCAGCGCCCGATCGAGCGCCGAGGTGCCGTCGAAGTCCGCTGCCGCCTCGAGAGCGTATCCGAGCAGTACGTCGCGGTCGGCGAGGCCGCGGTACGGCGCCGACCAGAGAGCGGGGATGTGGTGCAACGACCAGGTCGTCGCGCCGGCCCAGTTCACCAGCGGATCGGTCTGCGCGTAGCGCAGGAAGCGCGCTGCCGACGCGCGCCAGCCGCGGTCGCCGGCATCGAGCAGCGCCGTGTTCGCCCGCCGCCAGCGCTCGAGGAGCGGCTGCGGAACGACCCGACCGACCATTGCCCCGAGATACCGGCCGAGATGCTGGCTGTAGCCCGCGAAGGACTCGTCGCCGCCGTCGCCGGTGAGCGCGACGGTCACGTGCTGCCGGGCGCAGCGCGCCACGTAGTACGTCGGGATGCAGGCCTCGTCGCCGAAGGGTTGGCCGAACTCCCAGACGAGCCGCGGCAGCAGGCCCCAGGCGTCGGCCGTGACCTCGAACTCGGTGTGCTCGGTGCCGCAGTGCTCCGCGACCCGGCGCGCATGACCGCGCTCGTCGTGGGCGGCGTCCCCGGTGCCCATCGAGAACGTCCGCACTTTCCGGCTCACGCTCTCGGCCATGCAGCTGACGACGATACCGCTGTCGACGCCGCCGCTCAGGAAGGCCCCGAGCGGCACGTCGCTCCTCAGACGGCGGCGCACCGCCGCCGCGACCACGCGATCGGCATCGGCGACGAGATCCGCTTCCGGCCCGCGCAGCTTGCGGGCGAACGACAGCCGCCAGTAGCGCTCCTCGCACTGACCGTCCGGCGTCACCGTCAGGAAGTGCCCCGGCAGGAGTTGATAGGCGTCGGCGTAGATGGTCTCGCGCCCCGGCAGATAGGTCCAGTAGAGGAAGCGCGCCACCGAGTCCGGACGCACGTGCCAGCCGCCGGGATCGGTGATCCAGAGCGCCTTCAGCTCCGACGCGAAGAGGAACCGCCCGTCGTGCCACCCGTAGAAGAGGGGCTTCTTGCCGAGCCGGTCCCGCGCCAGAAGGAGCACCCGCCGGCGCGCATCCCAGATCGCGAAAGCGAACATGCCGTTGATGCGCTCGAGAAGGCCCCGGATCCCCCACTCCTCGTAGCCGTGCACGAGCACGTCCGAGTCGGAGTCGCTGATGAAGCGATGCCCGGCGGCCGCGAGCTCGGTCCGGAGCGCCGCGAAGTCGTAGATCTCGCCGTTGAAGACGACCCACACCGAGCCGTCCTCGTTGCGCATCGGCTGCCGTCCGCGCGGCGACAGATCGATGATGCTGAGGCGACGGTGCGCGAGCGCGGCGTGCGTCAAGATCTCGGTACCGGCGTCGTCGGGTCCGCGGTTGACCATCGTCTCCCGCATGCGGGTGACGAGCTCCGGCGCAATCGGTCGGTCGCTGGCGAAATCGACGATGCCGCAGATGCCGCACATCGACGACGGCCTCAGTCGCCTGCGAGCTCGGCGAAGATGGCGTTCCAGCGCGCGCTCACGACGGGCGCGGTGAACGAGCGGACCGAGTCGGCCGCGGCGGCGCGTAGCCGCGCCAGGGCCGACGGATCGCGCAGCAGGTCGAGGAGCGCTGCCGCCAACGCCCCGACGTCGCCCGCGGGCAGCAAGCGGCCGTTGACGCCGTCGCGCACGATCTCGCTCACCCCGTACGGGCAGTCGAAGGCGACGATCGGCAGCCCGCACGCCAGCGCTTCGAGCGCCACGTTGGGCATGCCTTCGTAGCGCGACGAGAGCACGAAGACGTCGGCGTGCGCGAAGAAGCGCTCCGGCTGCTCCTGGAATCCCACGAAGTCGACGACATCGGCGAGTCCGAGGGCGCGCGCGCGCGCGCCGAGCTCGGTCTCGAGCTCGCCGATGCCGACGATCGTGAGCCGGGCCCGCACGCCTTCCGCACACACTCGGGCGAAGGCTTCGAGCAGGAGGTCGAAGCCCTTCTGCCTGGTGAGGCGTCCCATCGCCAGCACGTGCGGGCCCGGATCCGTGAAGGGCGACGTCGAGCGCGCCGCCGCCGCCGCCAGGCGTTCGGCATCGACCGGGTTGTGGATGCACTCGACCTGCCCCGGACGCGGCGCGATCTCGCGGCCGAGCCGCTCGGCCACGGCCGCGGTCTGGGTCACGATGCGATCGGCCTTGCGCACCAGGCGGAGGTAGCACCGGTACAACACGTCGCGATAGCGATTATGCTCCATGTAGCGTTCGCCGATGACCTCGCGGATCACCAGCTTGGTCCGGGGCAGCACCGGCCGTGCCAGCAGCAGCAAGAAGTTGATGTAGCCCTGAGTCGCGACCACGACGGCGGGACGGACGCGCCAGAGAAGACGCACGAGCTTCGGCATGGCGTTGCGCGCGCGCCTTGCTTCGAGGACGTGCATGACGACGTCGTCCGGCACCTCGGACGCGAACCAGAAGCCGTAGAACCGGTAGAAGATCACCAGGTGCGGCTCGAACCGCGTCCGATCGAGGTGTCGCAGCAGTGTGATCACGACCCGCGCTGCGCCGCCACCCAGGGTCGGCAACACGAACAGCACGGGACGTCGGGCTCGGGGATTGGTCACGATTTCGCAGCGCCGACGCAGTCGGAACGATCCATGCGCATAGCGACGGCTGCCCGACGACGCAAGCTCGAAAAGCGAGCCTGAAACCGCGTTGACAACGCGGAAGATGGCGCGGACCATGGAGAGGTCGCATGCTCACACGCCCCGGGCCACAGTCGACAGCCGCCGCCCCGGCGGCGCGCGCCTCCGCGCCCGGCCGGCAGGCCCTCGGACTGCTCGCCGCGAGCATCTATCCGAACGTCGGCGATCACCCGGCATCGACCTTCGTCGCCGAGCTCGACGAGTCGGCGATCGCGCGCGTGCGCCGCGAGTCGCTGGCACTCCGGCTCCGCCTTCGGGTGCCGGTGACAGCGGAGCTCCGCTACGTCGCCGACGCCACCGCGACCGCGCTCGTAGCCACGCTCGGCGACCTCGCAAGCCACGAGGTCACCGTCGTCACGCGCCCGATCGGCAACGCGACCGCCCCGGCCGCCGCGCTGCACCCGGGCGGCGCCGCAGCGGCGCCGATCGCGAGCGAGCCCGACCCCTTCGGCCTCGACCCGGAGCTCCGCGCCCTCGCCCTACCGGCGTTCCGCTTCATGTTCGAGCGCTACTGGCGCATCGAGGTGAGCGGCCTCGATCGGCTCCCGGCCGGCAGAGCGCTCGTAGTGGCCAACCACGCGGGGGCCGTCCCCGCCGACGCCTTCATGATGGCGACCGCGCTCGAGCTCCGTGGCGGTCGTCGCTTGCGCGTTCTCTACGACAAGTTCGTCGACGCGCTGCCCTTCATCGGCGTTTTCTATCGCCGCCTCGGCGGCGTCACCGCCTCCTTGCCGAACGCCGAGCGCTTGCTGCGGCGCGGCGAGCTGGTCGGCCTGTTTCCCGAAGGCATCGCCGGCGTCGAGAAGCGCTGCGCGGAGGGCTACCGGCTGCGTCCGTTCAAGACCGGCGCCGCCTGGCTCAGCATCCGTACCGACAGCCCCATCGTGCCGGTCGCCATCGTCGGCGCTGCCGAAGCCTACCCCGTGGTCGCGCGCCTCTATCGCGCCGGGCGGCTCGTCGGCATTCCATGGATCCCCGTCACACCGACCTTCCCCCTCTGCGGCGTCGCCGGCGCCCTGCCGCTGCCCTCCAAGTGGATGATGCACTTCGGGGCGCCGATCCAGCCACCGCCGCCGGACGGCCGCTCCGAGAGCGAACGGATCGCGACGCTCACTGCCCGCGTCCGCGACGCCATCGCCGAGAGCCTGCGCGTACTGCTCGCCAAACGCAGCGGAATCTTCCTATAAAGCGAAGGGCGTGCGGGCGCCCGCCGTCCGCTCCGCAGGAAGGACACGCGGTCGTCGGAATGCTTCCGGCAGCCCCGCAGCCCGGGAGGGGGACAAGCGATGCGCAGTCATCTGGCCTTGGTCGCCGCGCTGGCGTTCGGCGGCGCCGCCTGCTCGCAGCTCCTGCAACCGACCGTCCGTCCCTGCACTGCTCCAGCGGCGCGCCGAGCGACGGGCGGCATCGGCATCATCGGCATGTCCCTCGACCGTCATCCGGGAGCGAGCGGCAGCCCGGAGCTCGTCGTCGATCGCGTCGTTCCCGACGGTCCGGCCGCCGCCGCCGGCGTTCGCCCCGGCGATCGCATCCTCGAGATCGAGGGATCGTCGACCGCGACCATGTCGATCGCGGACGCGGCCCGCCGCCTGCGCGGTCCGGTCGACGCGCCGGTAGCGCTCGTCATCTCCACCGGCGACCGGTCACGGGACGTCACCATCATCCGCGTCGCCCCGAGCGCGCTCTGGAACGCGACCGGCCGCGGCGCACGGACCACCGGCAAGGGAATCGTACCCGCCACCGATCTGGCGCCGGCCGCGAAGGCGGCGGCGCCTCCATGTCGCCCCTGACTCTCCCCTCTCCGGCTATGCCTTGCAGCGCACGCCGGCGGTCACGAAGTACGAGCCCGTCTCTCTGACGGTCCCGCCGAAGACGTCGGCGACGCCCGCCGGCTCTATGGAAGCGATCGCCACCGCACCCGCCGAGGTCTGCATCGCTCCGTCCTTGCGGCGGAAGACGTAGCCCTCCGGGTAGTAGGCGAAGCTGTCGAGGAGGTCGCCGGGGGCGAGCGACGTCACCGGACGCTCGGCGCCGTCGCGCCCGTAGAAGACGTGGCCGTGGTCCACCGCTACCGACAGGCCGTTGTCGAACGTCACCCGCAGGATCGGCACCGCGCTCGCCGCCACGGCGATCTTGGAGAAGAGCCGGAACCCGATCCGACCGTCCGGGAGCCGGGTCATGACCGTCACCGACTTCCCGGCGAGGCCGCCGATCGCAACCGGTCCGTCGACGCTCTCGATGAGGCTCTCTCCGGTGAGACACCCGCGCTCGCATCGTCGTTCGCCGCGCACGCCGCCCTCCTTTCGCGTCGCCGCCGAGCTTGCCACGAGAGCCCGCCGCAGCGCGAGGGACGCTCTTACACGGCGCCGCGACCTGGCGCCACGCAGCCGCCGCCACGGTCGCGGCCGTTGACAGTCGTCACCCCCTCTGTGAGAAGACGCGCCGCCCCATGCCTCGGCATCTAGCGTATCGTGCGCTCGCCGCGGTGACCGCGTGCAGCCTCTTCCTCTTCGGATTCGTCTTCGTCTGCGGATTCATCGACCGGGCCCTCTTCCAGGTCCTGGCCCGTCCTCTCTTCGCCACCGATTTCTGGGGCTATTACATCCTCGGCGTCGCCGGCTCGGCGCTGATCGTCTGGGCCGCAGCGCTCTTCGCCGCGGTGCGGGCACCGACCCTGCACCCCGGAGTCGCGACTGCGACCACGGTCGGCTTGATCCTCGGCGCCATCCTGCGCCTGCTCGCCTGGTACTCCGGGGAGTATCGGCAGGCGGGCGATCAACTCCGCCTCGAGACGGCCGTGCTCCTCGTCCTCGCCCTCGGCTTCATCTGGCTGCGTCCGCCGCGGCTGCCCCCGCCCGCATGACCGCCGGCGGCGAGCGCAAGACAGCGGTTCTCGCGGGTCGCATCGGCGTCACGCTCCTCTGCCTATATCTCCTCGGCGTGACCTTACGGATCGGCGGCTGCTACGGCCCCGAGCTCGCCGTGCGCGACGAGCGCCCCGATGCAGGCCCGGCGGTCGGCGCCGAGTTCCCCGCCTTCTCGCTGCCGGACGCAAGCGGAGTCGCCATCGGTCGCGAGCAGCTAGCGGGAGCCGTCGCCCTGATCGTCGTCGCGCCGAGCCTCGATTGGTCGCCGGCGACCAAAGCGCGCCTCCTCGATCTCGCCGAAATAGTGCGCGAGCGCTCCGACGTGCGCGTCGCAGTCATCGTCCCCGCCGCCCAGGCGACGCCGCGGAGCCTCGCCTTCGTCCGCGATCACCTCCTTCCCTTCTTCGTGCTGATCGACGACGCCGGTCTGATCGACCGTCTCGGGCTCGTTGCCCCGGCGCCCGACGGCACCGCCGCGGCGCTCCCCGCAGCCTTCGTCCTCGGACCCGACGGTCGCGTGCGCGCCCGCGACGTGCGCCGCAGCGCCCGCCTGTGGGCCGACCCGGCGGCGCTGCTGGCCGCGGCCGCGGCGACGACCGGAGCCGCCGCGGCTCCGTGAGGGGCGGTCGGCAGGGCAGCGCCGCCGGCGGCCGCCTCGACTCCCCGCCCGGTGTTTTGTAGACCCGAGCCATGCGGCTCGCGGCGCGTGTCCACGGACGGAGCCACCGCTTCACCTCGGTGCGCGACGTCCTGGCACGCGCCAACGAGCCCAAGGCCGGCGACGAGCGGGCCGGAATCGCCGCCCGTTCGCACGAAGAGCGCGCCGCCGCCAAGCTCGTGGTCGCCGAGCTCACCCTCGCCGACCTGCGCGAGAATCCGGTGGCGCCCCTCGACGAGGACGAGGTGAGTCGCGTCATCGACGCCGGCGTCGACGAAGCGGTGTACCGCGAGATCCGCGGCTGGAGCGTCGGCGAGCTGCGCGATTGGCTCCTCGCCGACGACACCTCGGTCGCGGCCGTGCAGCGCCTGCGTCGCGGCCTCACGGCCGAGATGGCCGCCGCGGTCGCCAAGATCTCGTCGAACCTCGACCTCGTCTATGCGGCGCGCCGCCTGCCGGTGACGACGCGCGCCCGCACGACGGTCGGCCTGCCGGGCCGCTTGAGCACGCGCCTGCAGCCCAACCACCCGAGCGACGACCCCGACGGCATCACCGCGGCGATCTACGAGGGACTCGCCTACGGCGCCGGCGATGCGCTGATCGGCATCAATCCCGGCAGCGACGACGTGGCGAACGTGAGCAAGCTCCTCGAGCTCACCCGCGACCTCATCTCCCGGCTCGGCGTACCGACCCAGAACTGCGTCCTCGCGCACGTGACCACGCAGATGCGGGCGCTCGAGCGCGGCGCGCCCATGGACATCCTCTTCCAGAGTCTCGCCGGCACCGAGGCCGCGGTCGCGAGCTTCGGAACCTCCGTAGCGATGCTCGACGAAGCGAGCGCGATGATCCGCGAGCGGTCGACGCTGCGCACCCACGGCGGCCGCACCGGCCGGCTGCAGCTCATGTACTTCGAGACCGGCCAAGGATCGGAGCTCTCGGCAGGCGCCCACGGCGGCGCCGATCAGGTGACGCTCGAAGCGCGCTGCTACGGACTCGCGCGCCGCTACGACCCGTTCCTCGTCAACACCGTCGTCGGTTTCATCGGCCCCGAATATCTCGCCGACGGGCGCCAGATCGTGCGCGCCGGACTCGAGGACCACTTCATGGGGAAGCTGCTCGGCGTGCCCATCGGCGCCGACGCCTGCTACACCAATCACGCCGAGGCCGATCAGAACGACTGCGACAACCTCGCCGCCCTGCTCGCGACCGCCGGCTGCAACTATTTCATGGGCGTTCCCGCCGGCGACGACGTGATGCTCGGCTACCAGACCACGAGCTACCACGACGGCGC
Source organism: Polyangiaceae bacterium UTPRO1 (assembly GCA_002050235.1). Taxonomy (GTDB): domain Bacteria; phylum Desulfobacterota; class Binatia; order UTPRO1; family UTPRO1; genus UTPRO1. The sequence goes on from MWST01000038.1 coordinate 50,052, forward strand.
GACGCTGCGGCAGCTCCTCGGGCTGCGGCCGGCGCCGGAGTTCGAGGCGTGGCTCGTCGAACGCGGCCTGCTGGCGGACGGCCGCCTCACCGACCGCGCCGGCGACCCGGCGGTGTTCCTCCCCCGATGAGCGCCCCGGCCCCAGCTCTCGCCAAGCTGCTGGCCCGGACGCCGGCCCGGCTCGCCATCGGCCGCAGCGGCCCCCGGCTCCCGACCGCTGCCTATCTGCGCTTCCTCGCCGACCACGGCCGGGCGCGCGATGCCGTGCTCGCCGAAGTGCCGGCTGCGGTGGTGAAGAAGCTCGGCCTCGTCGAGCTCGCGACCGCGGCGGCGTCGCGCGCCGCCTATCTGCGCGAGCCGCGGCTCGGACGGACGCTGGCGGCGAGCGCCCGCTCGCGCCTCGCGCGCTGCCGCAAGCGACCCGAGGTCCAGCTCGTCGTCGTCGACGGCCTCTCCGCAGCGGCGGTCGTGGCGCATGCGCCGACGCTGCTGCGCGCCCTCGGCCGCGAGCTCGGCCGCCGCCGGCGGCGGCTCGGCACGCCGCTCTTCGTCCGCAACGGCCGCGTCCGCATCCAGGACGAGATCGGCCACGCCCTCCGCCCCGAGGTCTGCTGCGCGATCGTCGGCGAGCGCCCCGGACTCGCCACGACGACCAGCCTCTCCGCCTACGTGATCTACCGTCCGACGCGCTCCTCGGCCGAGCCCGATCGCAGCTTGATCGCCAACATCCACGACGGCGGCATCGCTCCGACCGCAGCGGCGCGCCGAATCGCCGACCTCATCGACACGTGCCTCGAGCACCACGCCAGCGGCGCCGCCCTGGCGGCACGTCTCGCCGCCGGCGCCGACGCGTCCGGCGCCTAGGGCGCCGCTCATCCGTGCGCGCGCTGCTCCCCGTTCTCGTCGTCCTCGCCGCGGCCGGCCTCGCGCTCGCGATCGCGGTGACGCGCGCTCCCTATCCGCGCCTGCGCGCCGAGCACCTGGCGTTCCGCTTCCTGGCGCCGATCGGTCAGGCGGTCCTCGGCCTGCGCCGGCAGCCCGCCGCTACGGTCCGGGACGGCTTCGCCTTCGAGCGGCCGGAGGAGTTGCGCGAGCTGCGTCGGGACCATGACCTCGACGCCGTCGTCGGCGGCGCCGCCAACGACTTCGAGCGCTGGGTGGCGCTCATGCACTGGGCTCGGGATCGCTTTCCGCATCGTCCGAACGCCGCCGCTCCCGACGCCCAGAGCTTCGACGGCGCCGCGCTCCTCGCCCGGCGCCGCGGCGACGACGGCTACCTCTGCGGCACGATCGCGCCGCTCCTCGTGCAGGCGGTGACCTCCCTCGGCGGCCGCGCCCGCCGCGTCGACCTCCGCTTCACGCCGCACGACAGCCACGTCGTCGCCGAAGTCTGGTCGGCGCACTTCGGCAAGTGGCTCGTGCTCGACCCGGACTACGATATCTGGTTCGCGGTCGGCGGCGTCCCCCAGCACGCGCTGGAGCTGCACGCTCTCTGGGCGCGTGGCGCGATCGACACGGTGCGCGTGCACTGGCGCGACAGTCCGCACAACATCTATCGATCCGATCTCGAAGCCGGGCGCCGCGACTTCCTCCAGTCGATCTTCGCGACCCGCGATTGGCGGCGCTGGGATCGCGAGCGCGACCGGCACAAGGGCGAGCGCTTCGCCGTCCGGCTCCTCAACTACTACAGCCACGTCTCGTTCCCCTGGCGCAACGACTGGCGTTCGCGACCGCTGCCCTGGTGGCATCCCGAGGGCAACCACGTGCAGGGCTCGCTCGTGATCGCGGTGCCGACGATGCCCGAGTGGGACGATTTCCTGCGGCGGGTCACGGACGCCGACGCCCTCTACGGGCCGCCGCCCGCCTGACGGTCAGGCGCTCATCCGCTCCAGCTTCTCGTACAGGCCTTCGACCTCGCGCTTCAGGCGCGCATACGCCGAGAAGGCGGCCTGGGGATTGGGGTGCGTCTGGTAGAAGTCGGGATCGTTCATGACCTGCGAGAGCTCCGCGAGCTCGGCTTCCTTGGCGGCGATCGAGCTCTCGACGCTCGCCGCCTCCCTGGCGCGCTTGTCCGCGGCGCGCGCCGCCCGGCGCTCGGCGTCGCGCGCCGCGCGCGCCGCATCCCGCGCGCTCTGCGGATCGGCGGCGGCCGGAGGAGCGGCGGTCGCCGCGGCCGGCGCCCGCGCTGCCGCCGCCGGCGGCGCCACTCTGACCCCGCTGGCCTTCCGCGCCAGGTAGTCCTCGTAGTTGCCGAGATGGCGAACCACCTCTCCGCGCCCCACTTCCAGTATTTCCGTGGGTAGGCGATCGAGGATGTAGCGATCGTGGGCGACGAGCACGACCGTGCCTTCGTACGCCAGCAGCGCCTCGAGCAGCACTTCCTTGGCGGTGAGGTCGAGGTGGTTCGTCGGTTCGTCCAGGAGAAGGCAGTTGGCAGGCTCGATCAAGAGCTTGGCCAGCGCCAGCCGATTGCGCTCGCCGCCCGACAGCACCCGCACCGGTTTGTCGACCGCGTCGCCGCTGAAGAGGAAGGCGCCGAGGAGGTCGCGTACGCGCGGCACCATCTCGACCGGCGCCACCCCCATCATCTCCTCGAGCACCGTCTTCGTGGGGTCGAGGATCGCCGACTGGTCCTGAGCGAAGTACGCGAGCCGCACGTTGTGGCCGGCCGTGCGCCTCCCCGCGCTCAGCGGCTCGACGCCGGCCAGCATCTTGAGGAGCGTCGACTTGCCGGCGCCGTTCGGACCGACGAGCGCCGTCTTGGTGCCGCGCTCGACGGCGACGTCGACCCCGCCGTAGACCTCGAGGGCGCCGTAACGCTTCACCGCCCCCTCGACGCCGACCACGATGCGGCCGCTGCGCGGCGGCTCGGGCAGGCGGATGGTCACGCGCCGCTCGTGCCCCTCGGGCGCGGCGAGGCGCTCCATCTTCTCGAGCTGTTTGACGCGGCTCTGCACCTGGGCCGCCTTCGACGCCTGGTAGCGAAAACGCCGGATGAAAGCCTCTATGCGCGCGATCTCCTCCTGCTGCTCGGCATAGGCGGCGGCCTCCTGCGCGCGGCGCTCCTCGCGCTGCTCGAGGTAGCGCGTGTAGTTGCAGGTGTAATCGGTGAGCCGCCCGCGCGAAACCTCGGTGATGCGCTGTACGCAGACGTCGAGGAAGTAGCGGTCGTGGGCGACGAGGATCACCAGCGATTCGCAGGCACCGAGAAACTCCTCGAGCCAGGTGCGCGCCTCGAGATCGAGATGGTTGGTCGGCTCGTCCAGGAGGAGCACGCGCGGACGGCGCAACAAGAGCTTCGCGAGCGCGATCCGCATCTGCCAGCCGCCGCTGAACGTGCCGACGTCGCGGGTGAAGTCCCGGGTGCGGAAGCCGAGGCCGTTCAGCACCCGCTCGCTCTCCGCCTCGAGGTCGTATCGGGCCGAGGCGTCGAAGCGCTCGCGCACGTCGTGGTATGCCGCCATCAGGGCATCGTGCTCGACGCCGCTCGTCGGCGCGTGCGCCAGCGCATCCTCCAGCCGCCGGCACTCGGCCTCGAGCGCGTGCTGGTCCGCAAAGGCATCGAGCGCTTCCGCGATGAGCGTCCGTCCGCTGCCCCCGACCACCTCCTGCGGCAAGTAGCCGACGGTCGTGCCCTTGGGGAGCACGATCTCGCCGGCGTCCGGCTCCATCTGGCCGGCGATCATGCGCAGCAGCGTCGACTTCCCGGCCCCGTTCATCCCGGTGAGCCCGATGCAGGTGCGCTCGGGCGCGAACCAGTTCACCCCGTCGAGGATCTTCTGTCCTCGGAACGCCTTGGTGAGGTTCGCGATCGTGAGCATTCGACGGTTGTATCGAGTGGCGCCACACCGCGCCAGGGAGCAGCCGGCGACGGCCGCCCACACGCGCGTCAGGCCGGCAGCCTTACCTCTACGATCACCGTCTTGCCGCGCCGCACCCGCTCCGGACTCGGCCGGAAAAGGCCGAGCCAGGCGATCCAATATTTCTTCGCGTACGCGGGCGCCATGCGCGCCGCGAGGTCGGGGTCGCGCCGGATCGCCGCCGGGGCGACGAAATGCGGGCCGCCGGTGCTCCCGATCCACACGTGGAGCGCGCTGCCCCTGGCGATGCGCTTGGCCTTGTACGTCGTCGGCAGGGTCGTGAAGTAGATCGCCTCGCCGTCGTACATGAACCAGACCGGCGCCGCCTTGCCGGGCGTCCCGTCGGCACGCTCGGTAGCGACGTAGATCTCCTTCGCCGATCGCAAGAGCTCGAACATCCGCCCCTTCCCCTCCCCTCCTCGCCGGAATTCCGACCGCCGCCGACGGCCGCGAGCGCCGGCGTAGCATCGGCGCATTCCCGCTGCCAGGCGCGATCCGCGGCGCGCCGGCGCCGAGCGGCGCGCCGGCAATATGCAGCGCGCCGTCTCCTTGACCGGCACGCAGCCCTCCGTGCAAATAGGCGGCGCATGGCGGGCAGCGGTTGAGCGCCTTCGAGCGTTACGTCGACTGGGTCGTCAGGCATCGCCGCTTCGTCGTCCTCGCGATGCTCGCCGTGACGGCCTTCTGGGCTTCGCAGCTCCCGGCACTGCGCGTCGAGATCGATCCGGACGCGAACCTGCCGCAGGACCATCCGTACATCCAGGCGCTGAAGACGCTCGAGCGGACCTTCGGAGAGAAGAACCTGATCATCGTCGGACTGTTCCCGAAGGATCGCAACGTCTACGGCGCCGCCTTCCTCGGCAAGGTCCGACAGATCACCCGTCGGATCGGCGAGGTACAGGGACTGATTCGTGCGACCTACCTGAGCATCGCCTCACCGCTCGTGAAGGCCATCGAGGGCGACGGCGAGTCCATGCTAGTGCGGCAGGTGCTCGAGGACACTCCGACGACGCCGGCGGCACTGGCCGAAGTGCGCCGCCGCCTGCACGCCAACCCCTTCTACGTCGGCATCATCGTCTCGGCGCAGGACGACGCGACGGCGATCATCGCCAACTTCAAGTTGAGCCCCGAGCTGCCCGGCTACCCCGAGATCGAGCAGCGGGTCGCCCAGATCGTCGCCGAGGAGAACGACGGCACGTTCGCCGCGTACCTCGGCGGCACGGTCGCCTTGAACGCGGGGCTGGCGCGCATCACCGAACGCACGGTAGTGCTGTTCCCGATCGCCCTCTTGATGATCGCCCTCCTGCACTACGAGGCGTTTCGCACGGTGCAGGGAATGGTGTTGCCCGTGCTGACGGCGATCCTCGCCGTCGTCTGGAGCCTCGGCCTGATGGGCTTCCTGCGCATTCCCCTGGACCCGTTCAACACCACGACGCCGATCCTGATCCTCGCCGTCGCCGCCGGACACGCGGTGCAAATCCTCAAGCGTTACTACGAGGAGTTCGAACGCTACCGCGACGAGCGGGTCGCCATCCGGGTCGCGGTGGCGCGGGTGGGACCGGTGATGCTGACCGCCGGGGCGATCGCCGCCTTGTCGTTCTTCTCGTTGATCGCTTTCCGCACCGCGGTCATCCGCAACTTCGGGCTGTTGGCGGGCTTCGGCATCATCGCCACCCTGCTGATCGAGCTGACGTTCACGCCCGCCCTGCGGGCGATGCTGCCGGCTCCGCAACGCGACGAGATCGCCCGCGAGGCCAGGAGCGGACGCGCGATCTCCTGGTTGCTGGGGCGGATCGCCAACGTCGTCGCCGCGCGTCCCGGCGGCATCGCGGCGGCGTGCGGCATCCTGGCGTTGGTCGCCATCGTCGGCGCCATGCGCATTCACGTCGACACTACATTCAAGCGCCAGTTCCCGCGCTCGCATGCCGTGCGCGTAGCCGACGACATGCTCGGACGAGCCTTCAGCGGCACCAACACCCTCGTCTTTCTCGTCGAGGGCCGCGAGGACGGCGCCCTCCACGATCCGGCGGCTCTGACCGCGATCGCCGAGCTCCAACGTTTCGTCGAAGCCGACCCCGACGTCGGCAAGACGCTCTCGATCGTCGACTACCTGAGCGAGATGCACCGCGCCTTGACCGGCGGATCGGCCGGCGTCGTGACCGTCCCGCCCTCCGCGGAGCTCGTGAGCCAGTACCTCTTCCTCTACTCGCTGTCGGGGGGGCCCGAAGATCTCGACAGCCAGATCGACAGTGCCCACCGCCGAGCGGCCGTGCGGGCCTTCCTACGCAACGACTCGACGGAGTACGGCGAGCACCTCCTCGCCCGAGTGCGCGACCAGGTCGCCCGCACGTTCCCTCCCGGCTTCACCGTCCACTACTCGGGAACGATCGCGTCGAGCGCCGCTCTCACGGAGACGATGGTCCACGGCAAGGTGCTCAACATGGCGCAGATCGGCACCATCATCGTTCTCGTCTCCGGCCTGGTGCTGCGGTCCCTGGTAGGCGGGCTGCTCGTGGCGACTCCGCTGGCGTTGGCGGTCCTGATGAACTTCGCGGTCATGGGATTCACCGGCACCCCGCTGGACGTCATAACGTCCCCCATTGCGGCGATGGCGGTCGGGATCGGCTCCGACTATGCGGTGTATTTCCTGTTTCGCTTCCGCGAGGAGCTCGCGACCAGCCGCACCGAGAGCCTGGCCCTGGCGAGCACGATGCAATCGTCGGGCAAGGCGATCGTGTACGTCTCTTCGGCCATAGCCGGCGGCTATCTGGTCCTCTGCGCGTCGGGATTCGTCTTCCACATCGAGCTCGGCGTGCTCGTAGCGCTGGCGATGATAGTTTCGAGCCTCGGCGCGATCACGGTATTGCCGGCTCTCGCCCTGCTCGTCCGGCCCGCCTTCCTCTTCGCGCGAGCTACGGCCGACGGCGCCGCGACAACGCCGCAAACGATCGCCTGATCGCCTACGCGAGCGGCAGCGCGACGCGAAACGCCGCGCCCGGCGTCTCCGGCAGCAACGCCAGCTCGATATTCTGGAGATCGGCGATGCGCGACGCCACGAAGAGGCCCATACCGAGCCCGTGGACCGCCGTGGTGAAGAACGGCTCGAAGATCCGCTGTCGCTGCTCGGCGGGAATCCCGGGGCCGCGATCGCGCACTACCACCACCAGGCGATCCGTCTCCCGGTCGGCTTCGGCGTCGATCTCGATCCCGACGCCCTCGGGCGAGAAGCGCACCGCGTTCTGCAGCAGGATCTCGAACAGGCAGGCAGCGGCATCGCGATGCACCCGCACCTCGGGAACGACCCGCGGCAACCGCCGGTGCACGACCAGACGTTTGGTACGCAGATCCTCGGCCACTCCCGCTTCGGCCAGGGCCAGGATCTCATCGACGCGATAGACCTCGTGACCCTCGGGCGGCACGGTCGTCGCGCGCATGATGTCGAGGACGAGGGCTCGGATCCGGTCGGCATCGGCAATCGCCATCGCCAGATACTTCTCGCGGAACTCGGGGTCGACATAGTGCGTCGGCACCAGCTGCAGGAAGGTCCGGATGGTAGCCAGCGGATTGTTGATGTGATGCGCCAGACCCGAGGCCAGGTAACCGAGGGTCGCTGCGCGCTCGGCGCGGTACAGGCGCTTCTCGAGCGCCCGCCGCTCGTCCGCCAGCCGGTAGCGCTCGAGAACTTCCGAAACGGCGTACGGCAGCGTGGCGAGATACCCCTCCTCTTTGACGATGTAGTCGTCCGCCCCGAGCTTTATCGCTTCGACCGCCACCCTGGCGGACGTCGCCGTCGTCACTACGAGGATCGGGGCTCGCACCTCCCGGGCGCGGATCTCGCGCAGGATCTCCAGCCCGTCGCCGTCCGGCAGCCAGTAGTCCAGGACGTAGAGATCGTACGTGCGCGCCGCCATCCGCCGGCGAGCCTCGGCGATCGTGGCCACGACATCGAGCGTCCAGTCGTCGAGGACCGTTGCCAACTCTTCGCTGATGAGTACGGCTTGCCCCCCGTCGTCCTCGACGACCAACGCGGCTCTGCCCATCGGCGCCAGCTGTTCGTCCACCGTCAGCGCAGGCTACATCGGCGGCCGCGCCGCTCTCAAGCCGTTCATGCCGCCACCGCGTCGCATTCCCGTGCCCCTATCCCGCGGCTGCGATCGAATCCGTTGCAGCGGTCTCGTCGCCCGCTGTCGCGCCCTCCGCCGCTTCCTTGAAGCCCACCCTAAACACCGCCCCGCCTTCTGCCGGCGTCGGCATGAGCTGCAACTCGATGTCCTGGAGGTCGGCGATGCGCGACGCCACGAACAACCCCATTCCGAGGCCATCGACCGCGGTCGTGAAGAATGGCTCGAAGATCTTGTCGCGATTCTCCGGCGGAACGCCGGGGCCGGAGTCGCGGACCTCGACCACCACCCGCCGCGACGACGCGTCGTAATGGGCTCGCAACTCCACCTTCGATCGTTCCGGCGAGAAGCGCACCGCGTTCTGCAGCAAGGTGAGCAGCAGGCACGTCGCCGCCTCCCCGTGCACCGACAGGAGCGGCATGCCGTCCTCGATCTGCTTGTCGAGCGCGATGCCGCGCTTCTGCATCTCTCCGGCAGCGCTGCTCTCGACGCGCTCCACCAAGTCTTCCAGCCGCTTCAGCTCACGGGCCTGCTGCGGCACGGTGGCGGCGTTCATGATGTCGCGCACCAGGTCACGGATGCGTTCGCTCTCCGCGAGCGCCATGGCGAGGTACCCGGTCCGGAACTCGGCATTGTCGATGTGGGTGGGCAGGAGCTGCAGGAAAGTGCGGATCGTAGACAGGGGGTTGTTGATGTGGTGCGCGAGCCCGGAGGCGAGAAAGCCCAGCGTCGCGGCCCGCTCGGCACGCTGCAGGCGCTCTTCGAGGAGCTGGCGCTCGGCGGCGAGCCGGCGGCGCTTCAGCACCTCCTGCACCAGATACGGCAATACCGCGAGGTACCCCTCTTCTTTGACCAGGTAGTCGTCGGCCCCGAGCTTCATCGCCGTGACCGCCAGCGTCGCCGACGTGGCGGTGGTCACGAAGATCGTCGGAGTGGCGATGCCCTGGGCGCGAACTTCGCGGAGCAGCTCGATGCCGTCGCCGTCGGGCAACCTGAAATCGAAGACGAAGAGGTCGTACGGGCGGCTCGCCATCTTTACCCGCGCCTCCGCCAACGTCGGCACCTGATCGAGCGTCCATCCCTCCAGCGCCGACTCCAGTTCATCGGCGATCAACTCGGCGTGCGAGCTGTTGTCCTCCACGAGCAAGGCCGCTCGACTCATGCGCTGTCCCTCACTTCCTCTGCGATGTGCTCCATCTCTCTGGGAAAACTCAACCGGAACGTGGATCCTTCACCGGGCGTGGACTCCACCCAGATGCGCCCGCCATAGCGCTGCACGATGCGCTTCACGACGGCTAGCCCGATCCCGTGCCCTTGCTGCGCCACGCCGGCGACCATCTGGTTCGGAGCCCGATGGTACAGTTGGAAGATCCGGCCCATCTGTGACGGCTCGATGCCGACGCCGTTGTCGCGCACGCTGTACTCGATGGTGTTCGGACCCACGAACCCATCGACCGCAACCGTGGGATGGCGCTTGTCCCCGACGTACTTGCACGCGTTCGACACGAGATTCTCGAACACGTGGTACATCTTCTGCTCCTCGGCCAGGAGCGGCGGCAGATCTCCGAGCCGCACGTCGATGCGCTTGCTCTCGATGATCGCGTGGGCGCGGCCGACGGCGTCTTGTACGACCGCATTCACGTCCACGACCTCGCGGCGCTCCGCAACCTCCGATTGCGCGACGACCTCCAGCAGGTTGCGCAGCATCGTCGCCATGAGGCGACAATCGCGCTGCAGGCGCTCCACGTACCTCTGGCCGCGCGGCGCGCAACTCCCGCCGTCGACCTCCCGGAGCTTGCGGATCGTTTCCGTGCTCGCGACGGCGACGTTTTGCAGGTCGTGGGTTACGATGTGCACGAGCTCTTCGAGCTCCGCCGTACGCTCCTGCAGCGCCAGCGTGCGCGCTTCCAGCTCCCGCGTCCGCTCGCGGACACGCTGCTCGAGGAGGCGATTCTGCTCCTCGACTATGTCTTTGGTCGCCGCCAACTCTTCGTTGGCGCGTCGCAGGAGCTCGGAGAGCGTCCCCGCGAGATACGCAAAGACGAAGAACGTCACGCCCGAGATGCCGACGATGAACACGCGGAGCGTCGGCGCATAGTGGTGGTGCCAGATGCCGAGGCGCTGCGGCAGCCATCCCTGGATCTCACCGAGGCCGAGCAAGGCGTACGCGATCGTCGCCCCGGTCGCCAGCCGGAACGACGCCCGCTGCGATACGAAGATCGCCGCGGTCAAGATGATCGTCATGTACGAGAATTGCACCAGGGGAACGTCGATGCCGCCGAGGAAGTAGATGCTCGCCGTGATCGCGACGAGATCCAGCGCCCAGTGCAGATAGAAGTAGGAGAGCGAGAACTGCGTCCTCCGGCCGAGATACCAGTACGGGATGTTGACGAGCGCCATGGCCGAGAGAATTGCAACCACGGGCGCGCTCTGGCTCCAGTCGAGCCCGACGTTGAAATGCGCGGCAAGGGCGCAGAAGGCCGCAAAAACGAGCGCGGCGACGGCGCGCGTGAGAAGCCCTTCGATGTAGCGACGGCGCAGGCTCAGAGCCGCAGTAGACGCATCGAGACCGATTCGCTGCTCCCGCATCCCCACACCGCACCGTACACGGCGTCCGCCGCTGCACTCAACGCACAATCGACCGGCGTCCGCGCAACACGAGATGTCGCACGTCACTCCGCGTGTCGGCGGTGAACGTCGCGTCAGGCGGCGCCGGCAGTGGTCCGGACGACGTGCGCCAACGCGTCGAGCGTGCCTTCCAGCGCATCGGCGACCTCGCGCCGGTTCGCGCCCCTGCCGACGCTCACTTCGTCCCCGATTGCAGCGACGAGGCGACACTTCGGCGTCGGCACGCGCACGCGCGATTGCGGCGCGAACGTCAGCGCCGGAGAGAGCCCCGCGGACACCGGCACGATCGCCGCGCCGAGCGACGCTGCCAGCGCCACCACGCCGGTGCCCACCTCGCGATAGGGGCCGCCGCCGTCGACGGGGAACGCGCACGAGCCTCCGGTCCGGATCACCTCGTACACGCCGCGCACGCGTTCGCTATCGCCGGGCAGCGCCAGCACCGTGAAGCGACCGCCCAGAGCCGCAATGATCGCAGCGCTCGCACGCCCGGCGAACGTGTCGTCGACGATACACCGCAAGCCCTGCATCCACTCGAAGAATCGGCTGTGCGCCAGGGCCAACGTCGCGACCCCGAGCGCGTCGGCGATGTAGTAACTCATGATGACGGGCGACTCGCGCCGGCGCAGCGTCGCCAGGCGGCGCTCGACGCTGCGCTCATCGAGTAACCGTCCATCGCCGTCAACCCACCGCAACGACGCCGAGCGCGCCACCCAGCGCAGGTATGCCAGCGTGCCGCGCGCCAGCGCGACCTCTACGGCCCCGAGCCGCGAGCGCCGGTCTTCCGCATCCCGCGCTCGCAGAGTCCGGCGGAGGGGTGTGGCCAGGTTCGCCAGACGGATCCCTCAGGTCGCGGGATGGAGGCTCACGTGTTGCCGCAGCAGCGACTCGACGTCGCGCACGGTCGACACCGCCGCCAACTCGGCGACGTCGATGGCGGCGATGCCGAACGTCTCCTCGGCGGCGAACAGGATGTTGAGCGCCGCGACGGAGTCCATGCCGAGATCCTGCCGCAGCCGCGCCTCGGGCGTCACCTTCTCGCCGTCGACCTGGAGCTCGACGGCGATGATGTCTCGAATCCTGCGGCTCAGACTGTCCACGACGATCTCCTTCAGGCTTCGTACTTCCGAACTACGAGCGCCGCGTTCCTGGATCCGAACCCGAACGACGTCGACAGGACGGCGTGCGGAGCGAGGTCGCGCGCGCCTTCGGTGACGTAGTCGAGGTCGCACTCTGGATCCGGCTCGACGACGTTGATCGTGGGCGGAACGACGCGCTCGTGGATGCTCATCGTGGAGATGACGAGCTCCACCGCCGCTGCCGCGCCGATCATGTGGCCGAGCATCGACTTCGACGAGCTCACGGGGATGCGATGCGCATGAGCGCCGAGCGCCTGCTTCAGGATCGACGTCTCCGTCGCATCGTTCTTGACGGTGCCGGTGCCGTGGGCGTTCACGTAGTCGATGTCGGCAGCACCGATGCCTGCTTGCCGCAACGCCAACTCGACGGCGCGCGCGCCCTGGCGTCCGTCCGGCGCCGGATGCAGGTGGTGGTGCGCATCGGAGGTCGCGCCGAAGCCTGCGAGCTCGGCGTAGATGCGGGCGCCGCGTTCGCGCGCCACGTCCTCGGCCTCGAGGACGAGCATTCCCGCGCCCTCGGCGAGCACGAAGCCGCAGCGATCACGCGAGAACGGCCGCGACGCCCGCTCCGGAGGGTCGTTCAGGCGCGAGATGACTTGCAGGCGATCGAAGGCGTGGAAGAGCAGCGGTAGGATCGGCGCCTCGCTCCCGCCCACGACCGCGGCGTCGATCACGCCCGACGCGATCAGCCCCATGGCGAGACCCGTCGCGTCCGCGCCGGCCGTACACGCCGTCGAAATCGAATAGGCCGGCCCGCGCAGACCGAGCACGATCGCGACCTCCGAGGGCAAGCTCCCGCAGTACTGCAACGGGCACATAGGATGGACGCGATCGATGCCGAGCTCGGCAAAGGTCACGCCGTCGCTGATGTTCCGGCTGCTGGCGCCGATCGAGCTGCCGATGCTCACCGCCACGCGGTCCGGGTCGAGCGCGCCGGCGGCGCGAGCGTCCTCCCAGGCCATGCGAGCCGCAGCGAAGCCGAAATGCACGTAGCGGGAGAAGGTCTGGATCTCGCGCCGCGCCAGGAAATCTTCCGGGCGGAAATCCGTGATCTCTCCCGCCACGTGACTGTGACAGCGGCTCACGTCGAACGACGACACCGCCTTGGTGCCCGATCGCCCGGCCACCAACGCGCTCCACGTATCCGCGAGCCCGATGCCGCAGGGGGTGATGCAGGCGAGTCCGGTAATTACTACTCGTCGCAAGCGCGAAAGGTCGCTTTCTCCGGGGGGTGCCGGAAGCTAGCGCACGCGCGTGCGAACAAGCAAGTCTCGAAGCGAGCCCGCGGAGAAGTCGCATGCCGCGGCGCATCTCGTCACGAGAAGAGTTCCCGAGCATGCACCATCGCGCCCGCTATCTGTTGTGGTGTAGCGCGCCGCCAGCTACCACGCAGCGCTCATGCGGTCCGATCCGTCAGCCGCCGGCGCCGATCCTGCGGAGCTGTCCCGGTGTCAGGAAGAACTCGAGCGCACCGGCGGATCGCGGCGGCAGCGTCGCGACGACGAAGCCGGCGAGCCCCGCCTTGCGAAATCCCATGTGCACCAGCCCCGGCGTGCCGGTGAGGAGCGTCGACGCCAGCATCGCCAGATCGGGTTCGTGCCCGACCAAGACGAGGCCGCGCGGACGGCCGACGTCGGCTAGCGCCGCCAGTGCGGCGTCGGGGCCAGCACCCGGCGCGAAGGCCGACGCAACGACGACCGCATCATCGAGCTCGAATCCCGCAGCGACGATCTCGGCCGTCTCGACGGCGCGCCGCAGCGGGCTCGACACGACGCGCTCGATCGGAAGCTCGAGCGCCCGCATGCCCGCCACGACCTCTCGGAGCTTGCGCTTACCCTCGCCGGTCAGACGGCGATCGTGATCGCGGCCGGTGTCGCTACGATCCTCGGCGATCGCGTGCCGCATGAGCATGAGGAGATGCGGAGGACCCGCCACGTCCCGCCTGTCGCAGATCGCGGCCGCCGAGGCAACCAACCCCGTGCTGCGGCGTCCCGACTCGCCATTGCCGCAGCGGCGAGTCGGGACGCCGCCGGGGCACGCCCGTTCGACCTCCTCCCGCCGCTTCCCCTAGAATCGTCCCGTCCGATGCCTCCGGGGATCCAATCGCACACGCTGTTGACGTTCATCCTGCAGCTGGCGCTCCTCCTGACGGCAGCGCGAACACTCGGCGAGATCGCTCGCCGTCTCGGACAACCGCCGGTGATCGGGGAGCTCCTCGCCGGCGTCCTACTCGGCCCCTCGGTGCTCGGCGCGCTGGCTCCCGAGCTCCAGATCGCGCTGTTTCCGCGCGATCCCCTGCAATTCCAGCTCCTCGAGATCGTCGCCTGGCTCGGCATGATCTGGCTGCTGCTGATGACCGGCCTCGAGACCGATCTCGACACGCTGCGCAACCTCGGTCGCGCCGCCTTCTACGCCTCGCTCCTGGGCATGGTCGTACCGTTCGCCACCGCTTTCGCACTCGGATGGGCGCTGCCGGATCGCCTGCTGGTGGCACCCCACGAGCGCCTGATCTTTGCGCTCTTCCTCGGGACGGCTCTCTGCGTCTCCGCGATCCCGGTGATCGCGCGCATCCTGACCGACCTCGACCTCATGCGGCGCAACGTCGGCATCGTCATCCTCGGCGCCGGCGTCACCGACGATACGACGGGCTGGCTCCTCCTTTCGGTCATCGCCGGCATCGCGACCCGCGGCGAGCTCAGCGTCAGCAGCGCCGCGCTCGCGATCGCGAGCACCGCCGCCTTCGTCGCGCTGGTATGGCTGGCGGGCGCGCGAGCGGTGTACGCGCTGCTGCAGTGGATCGACGACCGCGTCGAGCTCCGTCACGCGATGGTCAGCGCCGTCATCGTGATTGCTCTTTTCTTCGGAGCCGTCACGGAAGCGATCGGTATCCACGCGGTGTTCGGCGCTTTCGTGGCGGGGATCGTAATCGGTCGGTCGCCGCGCCTCCGCAAGGGCGTGCTCGAGCAAATCGAGGCGCCGCTGCTCGCCGTGTTGGCGCCGATCTTCTTCGCCTACGCCGGCTTGAAGGTCGACTTCGTGCACGGCTTCGAGGTCGCCACCACCCTGGCGGTGATCACGGTGGCGTGTGCCGGCAAACTCCTCGGGGCGAGCGTCGGCGCCTACTGGGGCGGACTCGGATTCTGGGAGTCGCTGGCGATCGGCAGCGGCATGAACGCGCGCGGCGCCATCGGGCTCATCATCGCCCTCGTCGGCCTGTCGCTCGGAATCCTGAGCGCGCCCATGTACGCCGCCATCGTCACCGTCGCCATCTTCACGTCGGCGATCGCCGGTCCGCTTCTACGCTGGACCGCGCGCCACATCCCGGTCGCACCCGACGAGGTCGAGCGCTTCCGCCGCCACGCCGAGCGCGCACGGGCCCTACTCCCCACCGCGGGGCTGAAAGTGCTGCTCCCCACGAGCGGCGGTCAGAACGCCGCGCGCGCAATGGAGCTGGTCGCACCGATCGTCGCCGGCGACTCGGCGGCGAGCGTCGTCGCCTTCCATGTCGACGCCGCCCCCCGCCGATTCTTCGGCGGCCCGAGCCGGCGTCGCACGCCTATCGCCGCCCACCTCGACGAGCTCGACCGCCTGGCCCGCGCCGCCGGCGCGCCGGCGCTGACGCGCAAGACCGAGTGCGGCGAGCCGGTCGCAGAGGTAATCCTGCGCGAAGCCGCACGCGGCTACGACCTCATCGTGCTCGGAGCCTCGGAGGCCGCGCGCCGACACCCGCTCGGCGGCGAGTACGTACGGGCGATCGCCGCCGCGGCGCCCTGTCCGCTCCTCGTCGTCCGCAGCGGACCAAGCGAACGGCATCTTCCCGGCCCGGTCGGGACGAGCACGGCGCCGCCGTTGATCCTCCTGCCGGTGCGCGACGGTCCCTACGCCCGCGCCGCTGTCGAGCTGGCGATGCTCTATGCCGTGCGGGTGGGCGGCATCGTCAACGCCGTCCACGTCATCGAATCGTCGTTCGCAATCTTCGGTCGCGCGCGCGCCGCCGAGATCCGAGCCGAAGCGACCGTCGCCATCGAGGGCATGTTCGCCGACGTGCGGCAGCGCGGGTCCGATCTCGGAATCCCGGTCGCGACCGACATCATCGAAGCCCCGAACGTGGAACGCGCACTCCTGCGGGCGGCGAGGGACGCCGACCTCCTGGTGCTTCGCGCCGCGACGCGCCCGCACGCACGCCGCACCTTCTTCGGGCTGCGGGTCGAGGCCGTGCTCGCCGACGCGCCCTGTCCGGTCGCCGTGCTGCTGCTGCCCGCATAGCGGACCGCCGGCACCGCGGTCCGCAGCCGCGATCCGGAGCGCCCGACCCGTAGCGGCGGCGTCGCCGATCCGCTAGGGTCCCGCCAACTCACCCAGCGACGCAGGAGGACCCATGAAGCTCGACAGCGCAGCGGCGATCGTGACCGGAGGTGCGTCCGGCCTCGGCGAAGCGACGGTTCGCACGATCGTGGCCGGCGGCGGGCGGGCCGCCATCCTCGACCGGCCGCAGTCCCCCGGCGAGAAGCTGGCCGCCGAGCTCGGCGCCGAGCACGCGATCTTCACTCCCGCCGACGTCACCTCGGAAGAGGAGACCAAGGCCGCCGTCGACAAAGCCGTCGCGACATTCGGCAAGGTGAACGTCTGCGTGAACTGCGCCGGCGTCGGCATCGCCGTCCGCACCGTCAGCAAGCAGGGCCCGCACCCGCTCGACATGTTCCACATGGTGCTGAAGGTGAACCTGCTCGGCACCTTCAACACTCTCCGGCTCGCCGCGGCGACCATGGCCAGCAACGAGCCCAACGAGGAGAAAGAGCGCGGCGTCATCATCAATACGGCATCGATCGCGGCCTTCGACGGCCAGATCGGCCAGGCCGCGTACTCGGCCTCGAAGGGCGGCGTGGTCGGCATGACTCTACCGATCGCCCGCGACCTCGCCTCCCTCGGCATCCGCGTCTGCACGATCGCGCCCGGCACGTTCGCTACGCCGATGCTCGCGCTCCTGCCGCAGGCGCAGCGCGACGCGCTCGGCGCCGGCATTCCCTTCCCGTCGCGCCTCGGCCGCCCCGCCGAGTTCGCCGCCCTAGCCAGGCACATCATCGAGAATTCGATGCTGAACGGCGAGACGATACGTCTCGACGGCGCCCTGCGGATGCCGCCGAAGTAGGCCCCGGCGCGGCGCGCCTCCGCGCTCCTCGGCGCCTTCCTCAGATGCGCTGCTGATCCGCGAAGCGGCCGCTGTAGACCGCCGATCCTTCGGCGCGCTGCAGGACGATCTGGCAAAGGCGGGTGCCGGCGCGAATGCGCAGCGGCCGGCCGGCGACGTTCGCCATCTCGAGGACCTGGCGGTTGTCGACGCCGGGGGCCACGAACCCGGACGTCACGTGGATCATGATGCCGAGGCGCGCGTAGCGACTGCGGCCTTCGAGCCACCCCGCGACGTCGGGAGGCAGACGGATACGCTCGCGGGTGATGCCGTGGATGGTCTCCCCCGGTCGCAGCACGTACGGCTGCGTCAACGGGCGCACCTGCGTCACCGCCCGATAGTCGGCATCGTCATCGAGGTCGATCACGGCCGGCCCGCCCTCCATGACGCGGATCTCGTCGCCGAGATGGAGATCGATCGAAGCCGGACCGACCTGATCGGGATGGAAAGGATCGATCACGAGCCGTCCGGCGGCGATTTCGTTCAGGATCACGTCATGGGTGAGGATCACGAGACATTCCCTCCGACGCCGACTCTAGCGGCGCGGCTGGCGCCAGGCGAGCAGCCAAGAGCCGGCTGAGCGACGGCGTCGGCGCAGAATCGACCGGCGGCATCGCAGCATGCGGCACTGACCTAATGAACCTTGACAGATTCGCGTTCATCCCATACGTATACCTGGTCTATAAGGAGTTCTACCTAATGATATTAGGCTCGAAAGAATTGCAGCTCGACGATATCGACCGCCGGATCCTCATGCTCGTCCAGGAGAATTGCCGCTTGCCGCTGGCCAAGATCGGCGAGCGCGTCGGCCTCTCGGCGCCGTCGGTGCTGGAGCGGGTGAAGAAGCTCGAGGACGGCGGGATCATCACCGCCTATCGAGCGGTCGTGGACGCGCGGCGCCTCGGCAAGGACATCACCGCCTTCATCGGCGTGGCGATCGGACACCCGCGGGCGATCGAGAAGTTCGAGCGCGAAGTCGAATCGCTCGACGACGTGCTCGAATGCCACCACGTGACCGGGGGTCATACGATGATTCTCAAGGTCAAGACGCGCAATACCTCGTCGCTCGAGGATCTCATCAGCCGCATTCGCGCGCTCGCGGGGGTCGTCCGCACCGAGACCATGATCGTGCTCTCGACGCACACCGAGCGCAGCCAGATCTCGGTCATCGAGTCGCCGTCCGGCTCACGGCACGGGCGGCGCTCCCCGGAGAGGACCCGGCGCGCGCGGAGCGCACCCTAGGAGGACCGATGCACCTGCGACCCCCCGGACGCCAGGGCCTGTACGATCCCGCTCACGAACACGACGCCTGCGGCGTCGGCTTCGTCGTCGACATGAAGGGCGGGAAGTCGCACGCGATCATCGAGCAGGGCCTGCAGATCCTCGCCAACCTCACTCATCGCGGAGCCTGCGGCTGCGATCCGCTGACCGGCGACGGGACCGGAATCCTCACGCAGATGCCGGATGCCTTCCTGCGCAAGGCCTGCGCGGCGCTCGACATCCCCTTGCCGCCGGCCGGTGAATACGGCGCCGGCATCGTGTTCCTGCCGAGGCGCGTCGACGAGCGCAACGAGTGCCTCGAGCTGTTCGCGAAGGTCGTCCGCGCCGAAGGCCAGCGCCTCCTCGGCTGGCGCCGCGTGCCTGTCGATGCCGACCAGTGCGGCCCGCTCGCCCGCGAGACGATGCCCGAAATCCGGCAGATCCTCATCGGCCGCGGCCGCAACACGCCCGACCAGGACGCGCTCGAACGCAAACTCTACGTGATCCGCAAGCGCGTCGAGCGTCTGGTGCGCGAATCGGGGCTCCGCGACTCCGAGGCGTTCTACGTGCCGAGCCTCTCGAGCCGGACCATGAACTACAAAGGGCTCCTCCTGCCCGATCAGATCGCCCGGTTCTATGAGGATCTGACCGATCCGGACTTCACGAGCGCCCTCGCCCTCGTACACCAGCGCTTCAGCACCAACACCTTCCCGTCGTGGGAGCGCGCCCACCCCTACCGCTACGTGGCGCACAACGGCGAGATCAATACGCTGCGCGGCAACGTCAACTGGATGCACGCGCGCGAATCGCTGCTCGCCTCGCCGCTCTTCGGCGGCGACGTCGAGAAGCTCTTGCCGATCATCGTACCCGGAGGCAGCGACTCGGCGGCCTTCGACAACGCCCTCGAATTCCTGGTGCACACCGGCAGGCCGCTCGCACAGGCGGTGATGATGATGATCCCGGAGGCGTGGCAGAAGGACGAGAGCATGAGCGCGGAGAAGCAGGCCTTCTACCGCTACCACGCATGCCTCATCGAAGCCTGGGACGGGCCGGCGTCGATCGCCTTCAGCGACGGCACGGTCGTCGGCGCCGTGCTCGACCGCAACGGACTCCGCCCGTCACGCTACGTCGTCACCAAGGACGGACTCGTCGTCATGGCGTCGGAGGTCGGCGTCCTCGACATCCCGCCCGAGAACGTCGCTGCCAAGGGCCGCTTGCAGCCCGGCCGCATGTTCCTCGTGGACCTGGCGCAGGGGCGCATCATCGCCGACGACGAGCTGAAGGCCGCGATCGCATGCCGGCAGCCGTATCGACAATGGCTGGACGAGAACCTGACGCGCCTCGACGACCTCCCGGCGCCGGCGCGTCTCCCGGCCCCGTACGCGGACTCCGAGCGGCGCATCCGCCAGTTGGCGTTCGGGTACACGACCGAGGATCTGAAACTGGTCATGGCGCCGATGGCTCTGAACGGCCAGGAAGCCGTCGGCTCGATGGGCACCGACACGCCGCTCGCGGTGCTATCGGACAAGCCGCAACTCCTGTTCCACTACTTCAAGCAGCTATTCGCGCAGGTCACGAACCCGCCCATCGACCCGATCCGCGAGGACCTCGTCATGTCGCTCAAGGCGACGATCGGGCGCGGGGAGAACCTCTTCGCCGAGACGCCGGCCCATTGCCGGCGCCTCGAGATCGAGGAACCGGTAGTCGACGACGCGGCCCTCGCCAAGATCGCGAGCCTCGAACGCGATCGTCTGCAGGCCGCGACGCTATCGATCCTGTACCGGGCAGCCGACGGCGGCGCCGGGCTCGCCCGCGCCCTCGCCGCTCTCTGTCGGGAAGCCGCGGATGCGGTCACGGGCGGCGCGACCATCCTGGTGCTGAGCGACCGCGCCATGGATGAGGAGAACGCCCCGATCCCGAGCCTGCTGGCGACGGCGGCGGTGCACCACCATCTCATCCGCGCCGGCACGCGCACCCGCTGCGGACTCGTCGTCGAGTCGGGAGAGCCGCGCGAAGTGCAGCACTTCGCCCTGCTCGTCGGCTACGGTGCGGGGGCGATCAACCCCTATCTCGCCATCGCGACCATCCGGGAAATGGCCCGCAACGGCCTCCTCGCCAACGTCGCCGAAGAGGAAGCGGTCGCGCACTACTTGAAGGCGGCCAACAAGGGGATCCTGAAGGTGATGACCAAGATGGGCATCTCCACGATCCAGAGCTACCGCGGGGCGCAGATCTTCGAGGCGATCGGTCTCGATCGCGAGCTCGTCGATGCTCATTTCACCACCACGGCCTCGCGCATCGGAGGCATCGGCCTGGACGCCATCGCCACGGAGAGCGCGGCGCGCCACGCCCGCGCCTACACGGCCACGCCCGAGCTCGACGGCGAGCTCGACCCGGGCGGCCACTACCAGTGGCGGCGCCGCGGCGAGCTCCACATGTACAACCCGAGCTCGATCGCCAAGCTCCAGCAGGCGGTGCGCGCCGGGAGCTACGAGCTCTTCAAGGAATATTCCGCGCTCGTGAACGACGAGAGCCGGCACCTCTGCACGCTGCGCGGGCTCCTCGCGTTCCGACCCTCACGGCCGATCCCGCTCGATCAGGTGGAGCCGGCAAGCGAGATCGTGAAGCGCTTCAAGACGGGCGCCATGTCCCTCGGTTCGATCAGCCGGGAGGCGCACGAGAACATCGCCATCGCCATGAACCGCATCGGCGGCAAGTCGAACACCGGCGAGGGCGGCGAGGATGCCGTCCGCTATCGGCGCGATCCGAACGGCGACTGGCGCCGGAGTGCGATCAAGCAGGTGGCCTCGGGGCGCTTCGGCGTCACCAGCCACTACCTCGTCAATGCCGACGAGATCCAGATCAAGATGGCGCAGGGTGCGAAGCCCGGCGAAGGCGGCCAGCTACCGGGCCACAAGGTCGACCAGTACATCGCCAAGATCCGCCACTCGACCCCGGGCGTCGGCCTGATCTCCCCGCCGCCGCACCACGACATCTACTCGATCGAGGATCTCGCGCAGCTGATCCACGACCTGAAGAACGCCAACCACCGGGCGCGCATCAGCGTCAAGCTGGTGGCGGAGGTCGGCGTCGGCACGGTCGCCGCCGGCGTCGCGAAAGCGAAGGCCGACGTCGTGCTCGTGAGCGGCCACGACGGCGGCACGGGCGCGTCGCCCTTGACGTCGCTCAAGCACGCCGGCATCCCCTGGGAGCTCGGTCTCGCCGAGACGCAGCAGGTGCTGGTGATGAACGACCTGCGCGGCCGCATCCGCGTCGAGACCGACGGCCAGCTGAAGACCGGCCGCGACATCGCGGTCGCGGCGCTCCTGGGCGCCGAAGAGTTCGGCTTCGCAACCTCGGCGCTGGTGGCGTCGGGCTGCATCCTCATGCGCGTCTGCCACCTCAACACCTGCCCTGTCGGCATCGCCACCCAGGACCCCGTCCTGCGCAAGAAGTTCGCAGGCCGGCCCGAGCACGTCGTGAACTTGATGATGTTCCTGGCCGAGGAGTTGCGCGAGATCATGGCCGAGCTCGGCTTCCGCACCGTCGACGAGATGGTGGGGCGTGTCGACAAGCTCGAGCCCCGCGAAGCGATCGAACACTGGAAGGCGCGCGGCCTCGATCTCACCGCCATCCTCCACAAGCCCGACGTCGCCCCCACCGTCGCCATCCACGCCGTGAGCAAGCAGGATCACGGTCTCGAGGGCGCCCTCGACAACCGGCTCATCGCAGCGTGTATGCCGGCGCTCACGCAGCGCACGCCGGTCAGGGCGAAGTTTCCGATCCGCAACGTCAACCGGACGACGTGCACCATGCTCTCGGCGGAGATCTCGCGTCGCTACGGCGCCGAGGGGCTGCCGCCCGAGACGATCACGCTCGAGTTCACGGGCTCGGCCGGACAGAGCTTCGGTGCGTTCCTGGCGCCGGGCATCGCGGCGACGCTCGAGGGCGACGCCAACGATCACTTCGGCAAGGGTATCTCCGGGGGCCGCATCGTCGTGTTTCCGCCGCGGACGGCGACGTTCGCACCCGAGGACAACATCATCGTCGGCAACGTCTCGCTGTACGGCGCGACCGGCGGCGAGGTCTTCTGCCGCGGACAGGCCGGCGAGCGGTTTGCCGTCCGCAACAGCGGCGCCACCGCGGTCATCGAGGGCGTCGGCGATCACGGCTGCGAATACATGACCAAGGGCCTGGTGGTGGTGCTCGGCAAGACCGGACGCAATTTCGGAGCCGGCATGAGCGGCGGCGTCGCCTACGTGTACGACGTCGACGACGACTTCGCCGGCCGCTGCAACACGAGCATGGTGGCGCTCGATCCGCTGGCGGAAGAAGACTTTGCGATCTTGAAGGACCTCGTCCGGCGGCATCGCGACTACACCGGCAGCTCCGTCGCCGCACGCATCCTCTCGCAGTGGAGCGATGCAGCGGCCCACTTCAAGAAGGTCATGCCGATCGAGTACCGCGCGGTGCTCGCGGCGGCCCATCTCGACGGCGAAGCCTCGCGCCTCGCCTCGATCTGAGGCGGTACCATGGGAAAGATCACCGGATTCCTCGATTTCGCACGCGAGCTGCCGGCGCGCCGGCCGGTCGCGGAGCGCCTGCAGGACTGGCGCGAGATCGAGGGCTTGCTGCCCGAGGAGGCGCTGCGCCAGCAGGGCGCGCGCTGCATGGATTGCGGCGTCCCCTTCTGCCACATGGGCTGCCCGCTCGGGAACGTCATCCCCGACTGGAACGATCTCGTGTATCGCGGCCGCTGGCGCGAGGCCATCGACCGGCTGCACTCGACCAACAACTTCCCGGAGCTCACCGGACGGGTGTGTCCGGCGCCCTGCGAGGAAGCGTGCGTGCTGCGGATCAACGACGCCCCGGTCACGATCAAGCAGATCGAGAAGGAGATCGTCGAGCACGCTTTCGCGGCCGGCTGGGTGCAGCCGGTTCCGCCGCGCCGGCGAAGCGGCAGGAAGGTCGCCGTCGTCGGCTCGGGGCCGGCGGGACTAGCGGCGGCGGCGCAGCTCAACCGCGCCGGCCACGGCGTCGAGGTCTTCGAGCGCGCCGATCGACCCGGCGGCCTCCTCACCTACGGCATTCCCGACTTCAAGCTCGAGAAGCACGTCGTCGCGCGGCGCCTGGCGCAGATGCGCGCGGAGGGGGTGGTGTTCCACGTCAACGCCGACGTCGGCGGCAATGTGGCCATAGCCGCTCTCCGCGCCGGGTTCGACGCCATCGTGCTCGCCGGCGGCGCCACGGCGCCCCGCGATCTGCCGATCCCGGGCCGCGAGCTCAAGGGCATCCACTTCGCCATGGAGTTCCTGCCGCAGCAGAACCGGAGGATCGCCGGCGACGAGGTTGCAGACCAGATCCTCGCGACCGGCAAGCGCGTCGTCGTCCTCGGCGGCGGCGACACCGGCTCGGACTGCCTCGGCACCGCGCTCCGCCAAGGGGCCAGGAGCGTGCATCAGTTCGAGCTGTTGTCGAAACCGCCTGAGAATCGCGCCGCGGCCGCCGCCCCGTGGCCGCATTGGCCGGTGATCCTGCGCAGCTCGTCATCCCATGAAGAGGGAGGCACGCGGGCCTGGGGCATCGAGACCAGGAGCTTCAGCGGCGACGCCGAGGGCAACGTGAAAGCGCTCCATGGTATCCGCCTCGCGTGGAGGAACGGCGAGAACGGCCGCCCGCAGATGGTCGCCATCCCGGGCAGCGAGCTCACGCTCGACTGCGACCTCGTGCTGCTCGCGCTGGGGTTCCTCGGTCCGCAGAAGACTGGTCTGCTCGAGGACCTCGGCGTCGCCCTCGACGCCAGGGGGAACGTCGCCGTCGGCGCCGACTATCAGTCGAGCGTTCCCGGCGTCTTCGCCTGCGGCGACATGCGGCGCGGCCAATCGCTCGTCGTCTGGGCGATCGCGGAAGGTCGGGAGGCTGCTCGCGGCGTCGACCGGTTCCTCACCGGCGAGACGGGCCTACCGGTGAGCCCCGAGCGTTGAAAACGGCATCGGCGCAGCTTCATTGACCGCCGGATTCCTGGCTCGGGGATCGCTGGCGATTCACCGGGCGTCGCCAGCGGCATCCGCGCCGCCCCATTGCGGACGGTAGCGCCTCCGGCGAGGATGGCGACCGTGCGCATCGCCGCCCTCGCCTGCTGCGCCGCTACCGGCCTGCTGCTGCTGGCGGCGACGATCCGCGCGCACGCGGGGCGCGCGCCGAGCGTCCGCTGCGGAACCGTCGTCGAGGAGGAGGCCATCCTCGACCGCGACCTCCGCTGCGACGGCAGCGGCGTCACGCTCAGAAACCCGCGCAGCGTGCTGCAGCTGAACGGCCACACCATCGCCTCCGGCCGCTCCTGCGGCGACGGCGCCGCTGCTAGCGGCATCATCGTCGAGGGCACTGCCGACGATGCGCAGATCCTCGGACCCGGACTGGTGCGAGGATTCGTGACCGGCATCGCCGTAGCCGACGCGGTGCGCGTCCAGATACGCGACCTCCGCGTCACCGACTCCTGCGCGCTCGGACTCCTCGTCGTCGGCACCGACGGCATGCGGGTGCGCGACGGCGTCTTCCATCGCAACGGCCGCGGCAGCGACGAGGGCGGCGCCATCCGCGTCGAGCAGAGCAAGCGCTTCTTCCTCGACGGCACGGACGTCTTCGCGAACGCCACCGGCCCGAAAGGCGCCGCCCTCGACCTCCGCGACTGCGACCACTGCCGCATCGTCGCCAACCGGATCGTCGCCAACGATGGGCCGGGGCTACGTCTCGACCAGGAGTCGAACGGCGCGGTGCTCGAACGCAACGTCGTACTCGACCAGCGCGGCACCGATATCGTCGATCGGAGCAACGACGGCACCTACGTCTTCAATCTCTTCGAGCGCGGCGATGGCCTGCGCCCGCCGGCGCTCTGGCCGCCGGCGGGGGCGCGCGCCGCGGCGCCGCGGGGTCCGAGCGGCTGCGGGACGATGAACACCATCGTCGCGCCGCTGACGACGGCTGTGATCGAATGTCCGGCCGCTGGCGGCATCCGCGGCGCCCGCAACGGCGTCGTCGCCTATCGGCTGCTGAACCCGTTCTCGCTGCAGCCCTTCGCGGCGTCGTGCGAGCCCGCCGAAGTGCGCGCCGCCGACGGCTCGCGGGGCGGCGCCATCCGCTGCACGAACCCCAATCGGATCTACGCCGCGCTCCTGGAAGTCACCTGCTGCCTGATGTGACGCTGCTCAGTCGCCCGCCGACCGCAGCTGCTGCGCCGGATAGAGCTCTTCGCCGAGCGTCGGCAGCAAGCGCAGCAGGGCTTCGAGCCAATCGAGGTGCTCCTCCTCGCTCACCAGGATGTGCTCGGCGCGCTCGGCGCCGCCCGGGATCAGTGGTCTGCAGAGCATGGCAGCCGCGAGTGCACCGGTCGCCGCGGCGCTGCCCGGGCGAGTCGCCTTCAGGCCTGCTCGGCGGCGCCGGCCGCCATCGTCAACGGCGGCGCCTCCATCCCAGCGGCGCCCGCTGCCATCGGCAACGGCGCCTCCGCGACCGCCGCAGTGCGAGCCCGCGCCAGGTATTCGCGGATGAGCGGCTTGCAGCTGCCGCATCCGGTCCCGGCGCCGCAGCGGCGGCCGACCTCCTTCACGGTGGTGGCGCCGGCCATGATGGTCTCGACGAGCTCGCGCTCGGTCACGTTGGCACACAGGCACACGATCATGGCTCGCCTATATAGAGACATTGAGAATCGTTTTCAATAGCCTTCCGGCGACCGCCCCAGCCCTATAGATGGATGGCGCGCTTGGCGACCGCGAGGGCGGCTTCCTTCAATGCCTCGGACAGCGTCGGGTGGGCGTGGACCGAGCGCGCCAGGTCCTCGGCGGCGGCGCCGAACTCGATGGCGACCACGGCTTCGGCGATCAGGTCGGACGCCCGCGGACCGAGCACGTGGACGCCGACGATGCGATCGGTCCCGGCGTCGGCGAGGATCTTCGCGGTGCCGACGGTTTCGCCGAGCGAGCGGGCCCGCCCGTTCGCCTGGAACGGGCAGACGCCGATCGCCAGCGGGATTCCTCGACCGGCCGCCTCCTCCTCCGTCAGTCCGACGCTCGCGAGCTCCGGCCAGGTGTAGACGACGCTAGGGATCGCCGCGTAGTTAACGCGCGCCGCCTGCCCGGCCATCATCTCGACGGCTGCGGTCCCCTCCTCTTCCGCCTTGTGCGCGAGCATCGGTCCGGCGATGACGTCGCCGATCGCGAACACGCCGGCGACGCTGGTCTCGAAGCGTTCGTCGACGACGACCCGGTTGCGCTCGTCGACAGCGACGCCGATCTCGCGTGCCCCGAGGCCGTCGAGGTGCGGCCGGCGGCCGACCGCGACCAGGACGACGTCGGCCTCGACCTCCGAACGCTGTCCCTTCGACTCGAGCGTCACCTTCATGCCCGCGGCGGTGCGCTCGGCGCCTACCGCCGCCGTCTCCAGCAGGAAGGTCATCCCCTGTTTCTGCAGCGCCTTCTGCAACGCCGCTCCCATCTGCCGGTCCATCATCGGCACGATGCGATCTAGGAACTCCACGACCGTCACCTTGGCCCCGAGCCGCAGCCACACCGAGCCGAGCTCGAGACCGATGGCGCCGCCGCCGATCACCAGGAGGTGCTGCGGCACCGCCGCCAACGTCAGAGCTTCGGTGGAGCTGACCACACGCTCGCCGTCGAACGGCAGCGCCTGGAGCGCAGCGGCCTCGCTGCCGCTCGCGATCAGGATGCGATCGCCGGAAAGAGTCTGCTCGCGGTCGCCGTCGCGAACGACGACCCGGCGGGCGTCGGCGAAGCGCGCCCGCCCCTGCACCCGGTCGATACCGTTCTTCTTGAAGAGCGAGCCGAGCCCCGACGTACCGAGCTTCACGACCTTGTCCTTGCGCGCCATCATCGCCGGCAGGTCGAGCGTGACGCCGCCGACGCCGATCCCGTGCGCGGCAAGGCCGCTCCTGGCCTGGAGATATAGCTCGCTCGAGTCGAGCAGCGCCTTGCTCGGGATGCAGCCGACGTTCAGGCAGGTGCCGCCGAGCGTCGCGTCCTTCTCGATGCACGCGACCCGCATGCCGAGCTGGGAGGCGCGAATCGCCGCCACGTATCCGCCCGGACCCGAGCCGATGACGATCAGATCGTAGGCTTCGCCCGCCATCACACCTCCAGGAGCAACCGCGCCGGATCTTCCAGGCGCTCTTTCACGCGTACCAGGAACGTCACCGCCTGCTCGCCGTCGACCAGCCGGTGATCGTACGACAGCGCCAGGTACATCATCGGCCGGATGACGATCTGATCGTCGACGACCACGGCCCGCTTCTCGATCTTGTGCATGCCAAGGATGCCGCTCTGCGGCGGATTGAGTATCGGCGTCGACAGCAGCGAGCCGTAGACGCCGCCGTTCGAGATGGTGAACGTGCCGCCCGAGAGGTCGTCGATGCCGAGCTTGGCCTCGCGGGCGAGGCCGGCGAGCCGCAGGATCTCTCGCTCGATCTCGGCGAACGACATCCGATCGGCGTCGTGGACGACCGGCACCACGAGCCCGCGCTCGGTGCCGACGGCGACGCCGAGATGCACGAAGTGCCGGTAGACCACGTCGTCGCCGCGGATCTCGGCATTGACGGCCGGAACCTCGGCGAGCGCCGCGACGCACGCCCGGGCGAAGAACGACATGAAGCCGAGCCCGACCCCGTGCACCTGCCGGAAGCGCTCCTTGTGCGCGGCGCGCAATGCGATCACGGCGCTGAGATCGACTTCGTTGAAGGTGGTGAGAATAGCGGCCGTCTGCTGCGCCTGGACCAGGCGCTCGGCGATGCGCTTGCGCAGCCGACTCAGCGGCACCACCTCCTCGCCGACCTTCGCCCGGCCCGGAGCAGGCGCGGGAGCGACGACCGGCGCCGGCATGGAGGCCGGAGGCGGAGGCGGCGCCGGCGCCGGTTCGGGAGCGCGCGCCGGCGCCGCCCGGCTCTCGAGGTGCGCGAGCACATCGCCCTTGGTGAGCCGGCCGCCCTTGCCCGACGCCGCGATCGCCGTCGGATCGAGAGCGTGCTCGGCGATCAGGTGGCGGACGGCGGGGCTGAGCGGTCCGACCGAACGCGATGCCGCTGCCGGCGCCGCCGCGGGCGGCGGTTGTGGTGACGGCGCGGGCGGCGGCTCGGGTGGCGCCGGCGTCGCCGCGGGCGGCGCCGCTGCGGCAGCGGGGGCAGGCGGCGCCGCCGGATCGGGCGGCGCCGCGCCGGGCGCCGCGCCGGCGCCCTCCTCGATGCGCGCCACGACCTCGCCCACCCGCACCGTCGCGCCCGCCTCCTTGACTATGCGGAGCACCCCGACGCGTTCGGCGACGATCTCCATGCTCGCCTTGTCGGTCTCGAGCTCGAGCAGGACCTCGTCGCGCTCGACCCGCTCGCCGTCCTGCTTCGCCCAGCGCACGATGACCCCTTCGGTCACCGATTCTCCGAGCGTCGGAATCCGCACCTCGAACGCCATACCGTCCTCTCCTCCCGCTGCGCCGGGCCGCGTCGAGGCTCTCAGCGCGCGAACGCCCGGTTGATGAGCGCAGCCTCTTCCTGCTGGTGGATCTTGTAGGAGCCGGTCGCCGGGCTCGCCGCCGCCCGCCGCCCCACGTACCCGAGCGTGAGCGTCTCCGGCAGCACCGAGCGCATCTGGTTGCCGACGAAGAGCCAGGCGCCCATGTTCGAAGGCTCTTCCTGCACCCAGAAGACCTGTCGCACCGCCGGATAGCCGGCGAGGATCGCCGCGATCTCCCGGTGCGGAAACGGGTAGAGCTGCTCGACCCGGACGATCGCGGTCGTATCGATCTCGCGCTCGGCGCGCCCCGCGAGCAGCGTGTAGTAGACCTTGCCGCTGCAGAGGATCACCCGGGTTACCTTCTCCGGATCGATCGTCACCCCGACGTCGACGGTTCCCGGCCGCGGCTCGTCGAGCACGGTCTGGAACTCGCCAGCGGTGAAGTCGGCCAACGGCGACACCGCCCGCTTGTAGCGGAGCAGCATCTTCGGGCTCATGATCACCAGCGGCTTGCGGAACGAACGATGCATCTGGCGCCGCAGCGCGTGGAAGTACTGAGCCGGGGTCGTGAGATTGCAGACCTGCATGTTCATGTCGCCGCAGAGCTGCAGATAGCGCTCGAGCCGCGCGCTCGAGTGCTCGGGCCCCTGCCCTTCGAAGCCGTGCGGCAGCAGCATCACCAGCCCGCTCATACGCTGCCACTTCGATTCCGAGCTGGAGATGAACTGGTCGATGACCACCTGGGCGCCGTTCGCGAAGTCGCCGAACTGCGCTTCCCAGATCACCAGCTGGTGCGGATCGGCCCAGCTGAAGCCGAACTCGAAGCCGAGGACGGCGTTCTCGGAGAGCATGCTGTCGAGGATCAGGAACCTGGCCTGCCCGGGACGGATGTTGTCGAGCGGCACCCAGCGGGCGCCGGTCTCGGTGTCGTGGAAGACCGCGTGCCGGTGGCTGAAGGTGCCGCGGCCGACATCCTGGCCGCTCATCCGCACCGGGATGCCTTCGAGCACCAGCGAGCCGATCGCCAGCGCCTCGGCGCCGCCCCAGTCGATGTGCTCGCCGTCGCGCACCATGGCCGCGCGCTGCTCCATGAGCTTCAGGACCTTCGGATTCGGGCGGAAGCCGTCGGGCACCCGCACCAGCGCCTCGGCGACCTCGTACAGCGTCGACGCCGGTACGGCGGTCCTGGCCGTCCAGTCGTCGCCGGCCCAACCGAGCCCGCGCCACAGCCCGCCGAACGCGAACACCGGCTGCCGCGGCATGAAATCCCGGGCGTACGTCAGGGCGTCGTCCAGGAGGTCGTGGAACTCCTTCCGGCGCCGGTCGACGTCGTCGTCGCTGACGACCCCGGCAGCGACGAGCTGGCGGCGATAGAGCGCGAGCGGCGTCGGGTGCTCGGCGATCGCCCGGTACATCATGGGCTGCGTGAAGCCGGGGTCGTCGATCTCGTTGTGGCCGTGGCGGCGGTAGCAGACGAGGTCGATGATCACGTCTTTCTTGAAGCGCTGCCGGAAGGCGATCGCCAGCCGCGCCGCCTGCACGGCGGCCTCCGGGTCGTCGCCGTTCACGTGGAAGACCGGCGCCTGGATCATCTTCGACACGTCGCTCGGATACGGGGTGAAGCGGTACGCTGCGGGCGAGGTCGTGAAGCCGATCTGGTTGTTGACGATGATGTGGATGGTGCCGCCGGTGCGGTAGCCCTCGAGCTCGGAGAGACCGAGCGTCTCGGCGACGACCCCCTGCCCGGTGAACGCGGCGTCGCCGTGCAACAGCACCGAGACGACCCGCGAGCGCTCGCTGTCGCCGAGGTGGTTCTGCTTGGCGCGCACCATGCCCTCGATCACCGGATCGACCGCCTCGAGGTGGCTCGGGTTGGCGCTGAGTGACAGATGCACCTTGTGGCCCGCGCGAGTCATCCAATCGTGCGAGTAGCCGAGGTGGTACTTGACGTCGCCGTCGCCGGTCGCCTCTTTCGCGAGGAACGTGCCTTCGAACTCGGCGAGGATCATCTCGTAGGGCTTGCGGAGGATGTTGGCGAGGACGTTCAGGCGCCCACGGTGCGCCATGCCGAGCACCATCTCCTCCACTCCGAGGCCGCCCGCCTCCTCGACGAGCGTGGCGAGGAGCGGGATCAAGGCGTCGCCGCCCTCGAGCGAGAAGCGCTTGGCCGTCGGGTAGCGCAGCTGCAGGAACTGCTCGAAGCCCTCGGCGACGACGAGGTCGTCGAGGATCCGGCGCCGCTCGTCGGCCGTGAGCTCGGGCCGGTTGGAGGTCGGCTCCATGTGCTCGGCGAGCCAGAGCCGCTGCTCGCGCTCCGGAATGTGGAAGTACTCGACGCCGAAAGTGCCGCAGTACGTAGCACGCAGCCGGGCGATGAGCTCGCGCAGCGTCGCCGTCCGGCAGCCCTTGAAATCGGCGCACTCGATGACCCGGTCGAGGTCGCCGTCGCCGAACCCGAACTCCGACGGCTCGAGGAGGGGGTGGCTCGCGGGAGGCGGCGCCAGGGGATTGATCCGCGCCGCCAGATGCCCGAACTCGCGGTACGCGTGCACGAGCCCGAACACGCCGAGCACGGGCGCGACCTCGGGCACGGCAGCGAGATGCGCTGCGGCCTCGGCGGCCGGCGCCGCACGCCCGTTCGCTCCGGCGCTGCGGCCATCGGCCATCTCGAACCCGGCGAAGAACAGCGCCCAGCGCTCGTCGACCGAGCTCGGGTCGGCGCGATAGCGCCGATACTGCTCCTCGACGTAGTCGGCATTCACCCGGCTCACGAAGTCGAGGTGGCTCATGGTTCGTTCCTTTCTAGCCTCTCGGGAACGGCGCCGCTACCGAGGTCCGGTCGGGTTCATCCGGCGAAGCGGCTTCTGGTACACTGCGCGCCATGGCCAGGAACAGCTCGAGCGACGTCGTCGCTCTCGTCCTCGCAGGCGGAGAAGGCAAGCGACTCTACCCGCTCACCCGCGACCGCGCCAAACCGGCGGTGCCGTTCGGCGGCCGCTACCGCATCATCGACTTCGTCCTCTCCAACTTCGTGAACTCGGGCATCTCCAAGATCAGCGTGCTCACGCAGTACAAGGCGGGCTCGCTGATGCAGCATCTGGCGCGCGGCTGGCAGCTCGCACCCCAGCTCGGCCACTACGTGGCCCCGGTGCCGGCCTCCATGAACGTCGGCCCGCAGTGGTTCCGGGGCAGCGCCGACGCCGTCTTCCAGAACCTCGACGTCCTCGAGAACGAGAAGCCGCGCGAGGTCTGCGTCTTCGGCGCCGACCACATCTATCAGATGGACGTCTGCCAGATGCTCGATTTCCACCGCGGGTGCGGCGCCGAGGTGACGGTGGCGGTGATCCCGGTGCCGGCGGCCGAGATGGATCAGTTCGGCATCGTCGATTGCGATGCGTCGGGGCGCATCGTCGGCTTCCGCGAGAAGCCGCCCGTCGACGCCGCCGCAACCGGAACGCGGCTCGCCTCGATGGGACTCTACGTCTTCGACTGCCCGGCGCTCGTCCGCGCCGTCACCGCCGACGCCGAGCGCACCGATTCCACGCACGATTTCGGCAAGGACATCCTACCGCGCATGGTCGCGAGCTCGGCCCGGGTGGTCGCCTACGATTTCTCGACCAATACGATCCCCGACATGCAGGACGGCCAGCGCGGCTATTGGCGCGACGTCGGCACCATCGACATGTACTGGCGGACGTCGGAAGACCTGTTCTCGATCTCGCCGCAGTTGAACCTCTACAACCCGCGCTGGCCGATCCTCTCCGCCTACTATCCGCACCCGCCGGCGAAGTTCGTGTTCGCCGATCCCGAGGGCCAGCGCCGCGGCGTCGCCATCGACTCGATGGTGTCCGAAGGCTGCATCATCAGCGGCGGCCACGTCGAGCGTTCGATCCTGAGCCCCCGCGTCCGCGTCAACAGCTACGCCCACGTGTACGAGTCGATCCTCTTCGACGGCGTCGAAGTCGGCCGCCACGCCCGCATCCGCCGCGCCATCCTCGACAAGGGCGTCATCGTGCCGCCCGGGACGACGATCGGCTACGATCCGGCCGACGACCGCCGCCGGTTCACGGTGAGCGCCGGCGGCGTGGTCGTGGTGCCGAAGAACACCGACCTGGGCGCGCGCGCCTGAACGCCCGCCGCGCTCGGCGGCGGCGCCGCGCCGCCGCTCAGGCTGGAACACCGACCCGCCGCCGCACTGCCGTCGCGGGCGGCCGAAAAGCCGCTCCTTCGAGCCCGGCCTCGCGCAGCCGCTTGTAGAGCGTCGGCCGACTGACGCCGAGCTCGTGCGCCGCCCGGGTCACGTTGCCTTGACAGCGGCGTAGGCACTCGACGAGCTCGGCGGCGCCGACCGCGAGCGCGCTCCGGGGAGCCCGCGCCGCGAGCACCAGGCGCACGTCGGCGCCGGCGATCTCCGGACCCTCGGCGAAGAGCACGACCTCGCGCACCACGTTCTCGAGCTCGCGCACGTTGCCGGGCCACGCGTACTCGGCGAGCGCCCGCTGCGCCGCCTCGCCGAGCGCGAGCCCCGGCCGCCCGAGCTCGCCCGCCGTCCGTGCCGCGATGCGCACGGCGAGCTCGGCGACGTCGTCGCCGCGCTCCCGCAGCGGCGGCACCTCGATGACCACCCCGCTCAGGCGGTAGTAGCAGTCGGCGCGAAACCCGCCGCGCTCGACGAGAGCGCGGAGGTCGCGGTTCGTAGCCGCGACCACGCGCACATCGACTGCGAGGGGCCGGTCGGCGCCGACCCTCTGCACCTCTCCTTCCTGGAGGAGGCGCAGCAGCTTGCACTGCAGGAGCGGCGGCAGCTCGCCGATCTCGTCGAGGAAGAGCGTGCCGCCGTCCGCCTCGGCGGCGCGTCCGAGCCGGCGGGCGATGGCCCCCGTGAAGGCGCCGCGCTCATGGCCGAAGAGCTCGGCATCTATGAGCTCGGCCGAGAGCGCGCCGCAGTTGACCGGCACGAAGGGCCGGTGCCGGCGCGGCCCGCCGGCATGGATGGCGCGCGCCAGGAGCTCCTTCCCGGTGCCGGTCTCGCCCTGGATGAGGACCGGCACCGCCGTCGGCAGGACGCGGGCCGCGCGCGCCCTGAGCCGCGCCATCGCCGCACTCGTACCGGCGAGCCGCGCCAGCCCGCTCGTCGCGAAGCTCCGCCCCGGCCCGCGCAGCGCCTCGTCGATTGCCGTGAGCGTCGCCATGTCGCGGCACCGTAGGCGCGGCCGCCGGAGCCCCGCAACGCGACGAGTACCCGGTCGCCACCGGGCGCCGCCCGCGAGCGCAGGCTCCGGTGACGGCGGATCGTTCTCTCCCCGCGCCGTCTCACGGTCCGGCCGGATCGTCGGTCGCCGGGCGGATGCACTCGGGGCCCTCGTTTCGCGTCGCGTTCACGTACCTGGAGACCCGATAGGCCTCCATCACGTCTTCGGGGCAGGGCCGCAGGAGCGCCACGAGCTCCTGCGGCACGGTGGCACGCGCCAACCAGGCGGCATGCGCCGCGCGCGGGACGATCACCGGCATGCGGTCATGGATCGGCGCCACCAGCGCATTGGCGGCGCAGGTAACGATGGCGCAGCTCAGCAGCGGCTCGCCCCGCGCCGGCGTCCACCGTTCCCAGATACCGGCGAAGGCAACGGGACGGCGCGAGCGCAAGCGGATGAACCACGGCTCGCGGACGCCGTCATGGCGACGCCACTCGTAGAAGCCGTCGGCAACCACGAGGCAGCGCCGGCGCGCGAAGGCCTCACGAAACGCCGGCCGGGATGCGATCGTCTCGGCGCGAGCATTGATGGGGCGCGGCCCGCTCCCCGGATCGCTAGCGAACCACGGCACGAGCCCCCAGCGCATGAACCCGGCCACCGCCTCCTCGCTGCCGCTGCCATCGGCGGCGGCGTCCGGCGACGAGTCGGCGCCCCGCGCGACCACCAGCACCTCCTCGCCGGGACAGACGTTGAAGCGCGGGGTCGCCGCCGCGAACCTGTCGAGACGCACCCCGAATTCGGCGGCGATCGCCGGGAGCGGGCTCGAGCGCGTGAAGCGGCCGCACACGCAACCACCCTAGCGCAGGCCCCCGACCTTGACACCGCCGGCGACAGCAACGAGGGTCGGGCGATGCTCGCCAGCAGCGACGGGATCCCGACCACGCACACCGGCAGGCTGCCGCGCCCGCCGGCGCTCCTCGACCGGCGCGTACGCCCGAGCCGGCGCGGCCGCCACCCGGCCCTGGGGCGACGGCTGCTGGTCGTCGCCTGCCTCGGCGCGGCGGCGCTGGCGACTACCGTCGGCGCCGCCCCGCCCGGCGGCGCGGCGCCGGCTGCGACCGCCGCGGCGGCGCCGCAGCCGCACGCTACCGCAGCCACCTTCGCGGCGACGCCCGGGAGCAGGCAAGACTTCTCCGACGTCGCGCAGTGGAGCCGCATCTTCGACGATCCCGCGCGCGACGCCTGGCAGAAGCCGCGCGAGCTGATCGCGGCGCTCGGGCTCGAACCGGGCATGTGGGTCGCCGATCTCGGCGCCGGCACCGGCTATTTCAGCCGCTGGCTCGACGCCGCCGTGCGCGCCCCGACCCCGGGCAGCGCCGGCGGCGTCGTCTTCGCCGTCGACATCGAGCCGGGCTTCGTCGCCCATCTCCGCACCCGCGCCGAGGAGGAGCGGACGGCGACCGTCATCCCCGTGCTCGCGTCCAAGGACGATCCGCGGCTGCCGCCGGGAGCGCTCGATCTGGTGCTGATCGCCGATACCTTCCACCACCTCGACGACCGCGGCGCCTACCTGCGGCGGCTCGGTGCGGCGCTGAAACCGTCGGGGCGCATCGCCGTCGTCGACTGGAAGGCCGAGCCGCGCCCGGTCGGACCGCCGCCCGACCACGCGCTCGCCCGCGATCAGGTGATCGCGGAGATGCGCGCAGTCGGCTGGCGTCTCGTCGACGAACCGGCGCTCCTGCCGTACCAGTACGTGCTGATCTTCGCCGCCAACCGTTGAAGCCCATGGGTCGGCGCGCGCTCAACGCCCGCATGCCGTCTCCGGCCGCGCTCGCTGTCTCCGTGCTCCTGGCCCTAGCCGGTTGCCGGACGGCGACCGCGGGTCCGCGCGCGGTCCCGGCGCCGGCAGCGGTCGCGGCCGGGGTGCAGCTCACGCGCGTCGCCGCCGGCCTCGCCAAGCCCGTCGCCCTCGCCGTCGCTCCGGGTGACGACGGCGGACGGCTCTTCGTGGCCGAGCAGACCGGCGCCATCCGCATCGTCCGCAACGGCGAGGTGGCAGCGACGCCCTTTCTCGACCTCACGAGCCGGGTCTCGGCGAGCGCCGGCACCGCCAACTCCGAGCAGGGCCTGCTCGGCCTCGCCTTCCACCCTGCCTTCGCCGAGAACCGCCGCTTCTTCGTGAACCTCACCGACCGCAAGGGCGACACCCGCATCCTCTCCTTTGCGGTCGCCGCCGGCGATCCCGAGCGCGCCGACCCGGCGAGCGAGCGCGAGGTCATGCACGTCGCCCAGCCCTACGCCAACCACAACGGCGGCCACCTCGCCTTCGGCCCCGACGGCCGGCTCTACGTAGGGCTCGGCGACGGCGGCTTCGCCGGCGATCCGCACGGCAACGGCCAGAACCCGGAGGCGACGCTCGGCAAGATGTGGGCGCTCGCGGTCGGCGGCGACGGCGCGCCGACGGCGCCGCCCCGCATGGTCGCGCTCGGGCTTCGCAATCCCTGGCGCTACAGCTTCGATCGCGCCAGCGGCGACCTCTGGATCGCCGACGTCGGCCAGAACCGCTTCGAGGAGGTCGACGTGCTGACGCCGGCGATGCGGACGGCCGCGGCGCCGGTCAACTTCGGCTGGAACAGCGTCGAGGGACTGCACTGCTTCCGCGGCCCGACCTGCGACCAGAGCGCCTTCACGGCGCCGGTCGTCGAGTACGGCCACGCCGAGGGCTGCTCGATCGTCGGCGGCTATGTCTATCGCGGCCGGCGGCTTCCCGCCCTCGTCGGCCGCTACTTCTTCGCCGACTACTGCACGGCGCTGATCCGCAGCCTGGTGTGGGACGGCACGACGGTGCGCGACGTCTGGGACTGGCGCGACGCGCTCGATCCCGAGCACCGGCTGGCGCAGCTC
This sequence comes from Polyangiaceae bacterium UTPRO1, assembly GCA_002050235.1. Lineage (GTDB taxonomy): Bacteria > Desulfobacterota > Binatia > UTPRO1 > UTPRO1 > UTPRO1. Next base: position 86,852 of record MWST01000038.1, read on the forward strand.
TCCTCGTTCGGCGAGGACGCGGCCGGCGAGCTCTACCTGCTGTCGCTAAGCGGCGACGTCTACCGCTTCGACCCGCGCTGAGCCGAGCCGCGCCGCGGGCGTGCCGCTCACGGTATCAGGACGACCTTGCCGCGCACGCGCCGCTCCGCCAGGTCGTTCAGCGCCTCGGCGACGCGCGCGAACGGGTACCGGGCCGAGATGCGGGGCTTCAGCTTGCCGGTCACGTACCAGTCCATGAGCTCGCGGACGTTCGCCTGGTGCCGCGCCGGTTCGCGCACCGTGAACGAGCCCCAGAAGACGCCGATGATCTGCGCCCCTTTGAGCAGGACGAGATTCAGCGGGATCTTGGGAATCGGGCCGGCGGCGAAGCCGATCACCAGGAACCGCCCCTCCCAGGCGATCGCGCGCAGCGCCGGCTCGGAGAAGTCGCCGCCGACCGGGTCGTAGACGACGTCGACGCCGGCGCCGCCGGTGAGCGCTTTGACGCGCTCCTTCAGGTCTTCCCGCGCATAGTCGATGACCTCGTCGGCGCCGTGCTCGCGGCAGACCGCGAGCTTCGCGGCCGACGACGCCGCCGCGATCACCTTCGCACCCATCGCCTTCCCGAGCTCGACCGCGGCGAGCCCGACGCCGCCGGCGGCGCCGAGGACCAGCAGGGACTCGCCGGGCGCGAGTCGGGCGCGATCCTTGAGCGCGTAGTGCGACGTGCCGTAGGTGAAGAGGAACGCCGCGGCGACGTCGAACGACATCGCCTCCGGGATCGGCACGCAGAGACGAGCGTCGATCGCCAGCTCCTCGGCGAAGCCGCCGAAGCCGGGGGCGCCGAGCACCCGGTCGCCGGGCTTCAGGGTGGTCACCGCGGCTCCGACCGCCTTCACCACGCCCGCCACCTCGCCGCCGGGCGTGAACGGCAGCGGCGGCTTGAACTGGTACTTGTTCTCGATGACCAGCAGATCGGGAAAATTGACCCCGCACGCCGCGACGTCGAGCAGCACCTGCTGATCGCCGATCGCCGGCGTCGGCAGCTCCTCGACGACGAGGCGTTCCGGCGGTCCGAACTCCTTGCAAACCACGGCGCGCATGCGTGTCCTCCGGGGCGCGGTTGTGGCAGGAGCAGCGGGTCCGCGCAAACCGCGCCGCGCGTCCGCCGCAATCAGCAAGGACTGGCGGCGGCTCTCGAGTCGGCGGCAGCGCTGCCGCCGCGCCGACCGCGCCACCGCGCCGACTCGCCGGCCGCAGCCGACGGCTCCCCCGCGCCGGCCCCGCCACGATGCCGGCGCGTTGGCGCCACCGCGCCGACGCGTCCGCCGCAGCCGCCGACGGCCGGCGCAGCCGACGCTACGGCCGCAGCCGACGACGGCCGCGGCCGCTCGGCCCGCTAGCGCTCAGCGCCGGGTCGGGATCACGTGGCGCACGCCGCCCCGCGGATCGGGGTGGTCGCCGGTGTAGCGGGGGATCAGGTGGAAGTAGGTGTGCGGCACCACCTGTCCGGCGGCAGCACCCTCGTTGACGCCGACGTTGTAGCCGTCGGGCCGATGCTGCTTGGCGAGGTGCTCGCGCTCGGCGCGCAGCAGCGCGTGGCAGGCCGCCACCTCCGCGTTCGTGAGGTCGAAATAGCTCTCGCTGTGACGCTTCGGGATGACCAGGGTATGGCCGGGGGACGCGGGTTCCAGGTCGCGCACCACCACCGCCAGCTCGTTCTCTGCGAGCACCCGATCGCCCAGGTCACAGAAGGGACACGCGTCGCTCATGGGTCGTTCCTTCCGCTGGCTTGGATCTTGGGCAGGCCTCCCAGGCTAGGCGAGAGTGGACGCGGGATCAATCCGGCGCGGGGGCGGTGTCGTCGGCGGCGCCGGGCGGCAGTGGGCGATGCGGCGGTCCCGTCTCGACGATCGCCAGGGAGTATGCGACACGCTCCCGCCATGAAGCCAGCCGCTCTCCTAGTCCCGACCGTGCTCCTGGCGGCACTCGCCGCAAGCGGCTGCCAAGGCCCCGCGGCGACGACCACTGCCGCCACCTCCAAGGCCACGGCGGCGCCGACAGAAAGCGCGTGGACGCGCAGCGAGCCCGGCGTCGGCGCCATCCGCGTCGTGGTCGTCGACCCGCGCGACGGCGCGACGCTCTACGCCGCCACCAGCGACGGCGTCGTCAAGAGCAGCGACGGCGGCGGCCGCTGGCGGCCGACCGGCACCCTCGCGACCCGCGACACCCGCGCCCTCGCCATCGACCCCCGGGCGCCGGACGTCCTCTACGCCGGCTCGGCGAACGGGATCGTGTCGAAGTCGACGGACGGCGGCGCCACCTGGCGCGCCCTCGAGGTCGCGATCACGAAGCGCGTCCCCGTGCGCGCCCTGGTGGTCGACCCGACGAGCTCGGAGACCGTCTACGCCGCGATCCCGCTCTCGGGCGTCCTCAAGACGAGCGACGGCGGCAGCACCTGGAAGCCCGCCGTCGCCGGCCTCGCCGAGCTCGACGTGCGGGCGCTCGCCGTCGACCCGAGCGCCCCCGCGGTCCTCTATGCCGGCACCAGCGGCAAGGGCATCTTCAAGAGCAGCGACGGCGGCGCCACCTGGAAGGCCAGCAACGTCGGCCTCGGCAACATGGTGATCCGAGCGCTCGCCGTCGATCCGAAGACGCCGCAGACGCTCTACACCGGCACGACCGGGCTCGGCGTCTTCCGCAGCCGCGACGGCGCCGCGACGTGGAGCGCCGCCGCCTCCGGCCTCGCCAGCAAGGTGATCGCGAGCCTCGCCATCGACCCGAGCGCCCCGGCGACGATCTACGTCGGCGCCGCCGACGGCGCGCTCGCGAAGACCACCGACGGCGGCGACCATTGGATCGACATCCGTCCGGACACCCGCCGCCACATCTGGACGATCGCCGTCGACCCGCGAGCTCCCGGAACCGTCTACGCCGGCACCGCGGGCGACGGCATCTTCAAGAGCACTACCGGGGGCGAGCCTTGAGCGCGCCGCCGCCGCGCCCGCTCCCGAAGCGCCGCCGATGACCCGCCGCCACCGCTACCCGCCGCGAGCACCGCACCGCGGCCTCCGCGCCGCCGTGCTCGTCGCCGCCATCGTCGTTGCCGGAGGCGCCGTCGTCGGCGCCGGTCCGCTGCCGCCCGCGAGCACGCCCGCTGCCGCGCTCCGCCCCTGCCCCGCCGCCGACGCGAGCGGCGTCGTCACCCGCGTCAACGAAGCCCGGCGCCGCGCCGGCCTTCCCGGCCTCGGCATCGACACCAACCTCGCGCGCATCGCCGCCGCCCGCTCGGCAGCGATGGCCTTCGAGCGCCGCCTCTCGCACCGCGGCTGGAAGCAAGCGCTACGCGACGCCGGCCTCCGCGACCCCGCCCTCGGCGAGAACATCGCCTACAACTACGACGACGCCGCCGCCGTCACCGCCGGCTGGATGCGCAGCTCCGGCCACCGCGCCAACATTCTGCGCCCCATCTTCGCGCGCACCGGCGTCGGCTGCGTGGTCGACGCCCGCGGCCACCGCTGGTGGACGCAGGTCTTCGCGGGGTGAATACCCCGGCGGCCGTCCACGGCTGCCAGGGTCGGCGCTGCCGCCCCCGCTCCCCCGCCACGGCGGATGCCGTAGCAAGCGCCCGGCGCCACCGCCGTTGCGCTGCCGTCCTATATGATCAGTCTATCTACTCCGGAGCGTACGCTTCGCGTTGACAGACGACCGTCGCCCCGAGAAGGATCCGCGTACTCTCGCAACCCCCATTCCCCAGTGGCGAGGCGCCTGCGGCCTTTCGGAGGAGCTTGCATGCTACTGCGATACGCGATTCTCGGTCTCCTGGACGGACGAGAGCTCCACGGCTACCGCATCAAGAGCGTTTTCGAAGACCGGATCGGCCCGACCTGGTCCCTCAATTTCGGCCAGATCTACCAGACGTTGAAGGACCTGCGGCGGCGCGGGCTGGTCGAAGGGCGCTTCGATCAGGGCGAAGGACACATCGGGCGCTGGGTCTACACGATGACGCCGAAGGGCAGGCGGGCGCTCGATACCTGGCTCAAGCGCTCCCCGAAGCAGCCGCAGCCGATCCGCGACGAGATCTTCATCCGGCTCCTGGTGCTCGATCGCAAGGATCGCGAAGCGGCGCTCGCGCAGGTGGGTCGCCAGGAGCACGTCTACCGCGAGCACTTGACCCACCTGACCGCCTATCGTCGGAGCCTCGAGCCGATCGCCACCGAAGAGCGGCTGCTCAATTCCCTGGCCGCCGACGCCGCGCTTTTTCACGCCGAGGCGCACCTGAAGTGGCTCGAGCACTGCCGCGCCACGCTTTTTTCCTGGGAGCCTGCAACCGTGACCGCGGCCAGCCCACACCCCCGACCCCAGGCCAGAGCGGCGCGCCCCGCGAAAGCTCCACGATGACCGACGCCGACGAGTTCATCCGCGCGGTCGAAGCGCGTCTGCGCGACGTCATCGGGGAGGCGCCGATAGCCGCACCCGCCGTGCGCTTCCTCGATGCCGGAGGGAAGCGCCTGCGCGCCCGCCTGGTGTGGTGGGCCGCCGTCGCCGGCGGACGTCCGCTGGCCGGCGATGCGATGGACCGCCTTACCTGCGCCGCCGCCACGATCGAGCTCGCGCACCTGGGCTCCCTCGTCCACGACGACATCGTCGACGGGGCGCTGACCCGGCGCGGGGTCACGACGCTCCACTGCACGCACGGTGTCCGCCGCGCCACCGACATCGGCGTCGCGATCGCCCACCTCGCGAACGCTCGCGCCGCGAGCCTCGGCAGACGCGCGCGACGTTGCGTCCGCCGCGGGCTCCTGGCGACCTGCCGGGGACAGATCCGCGAGCTCGCGCTGCCGTACGTCCGCACCTCGCCGCACGCACGCCTCGCCGTGATGCGGGAAAAGACCGGCGCCTTCTTTCAGCTCGCTGCCGACCTCGGCGCGATCCTGGGGGGAGCCGACGCGGCGTCGCGGGCGGCGATCGGGCGCTTCGCCCGGCGCTTCGGCGTCGCCTTCCAGATCGCCGACGACGTGCTCGACCTCAGCGGCGACCCCGCCGTCCTCGGGAGAACGAACGGCGCCGATCTGCGCGACGGCGTCTTCACGCTGCCCGTGCTGCTGGCCGCCGATCCCGAGGGCCGGCTCGCCGTCGAGCTCGACCGTGTACGCCGGACCGGCAGCGCCGACGCCGTCGCTGCGGCCGCCGCTCGGGTGATCGCCGGCGGTGGGATCGCGGCCGCGCGCGCGGCCGCGGCGTGGTGGCTCTCCCGGGCCCTCGCGGCGCTGACGCCGCTTCCCGACCCGAGAGCCAGGGCCGAACTCGGCGATCTCGCGCGCCGCAACGTGCGCCGCGGCCTGCAGCCGGGCGTGCCGCGGTTCACCGCCGATCGGCCGCCGCTCACGGCCGCGCCGCCGCCTGCGGCGCCATTCGCGGCTTTGCACCCGCTCCCTGGGAACGCGGCGCTGCGCCTGTCGCCACGCCTGGCGCACGTGCTGGACTGGTTCCATCCGGGTCTGGCGGCGCTGACCGCGGCCCGGGCGGACGCGGTCGCCGAGCGCCGCCGCCGCCTCGAACAACGCCTGTGCCGGGGGCGGCAATGGTCGCCGCCGGCGCGCCTAGCGGCCGAGGCCATCGCCCTCGCCCACGCCCTCGTGGACGGCTCGCGCCTGGAGGCCGATCCGACGTGGACGCTCGCCCTGATCGACGCCCTCCACTGCGCGGCGATCGGCTTCCTTGCCTCGGCGCCGACCGCCGACGAGCACGCCCGCATGGCGGCGCGTGCTCGCCGGCTCATGGAGACGGACCGAGCGGACGCGGAGCGCGCGTGCGCCCTCGCCCGCAGCCGCGCAGCTCCGGCGTTACCGGCGCTCCCGAGTCCGGCGTGATCGCCCTCTTCTTCACCGTGAGCCTGCCGTATCTTCGCGCCCACGCCGGCCGCATCCTCCTCACCTTGCTCGGGGTCATCATCGGCGTTCAGGGGATGGTCGCCATGGGCGCTTTGAACCGCTCGATCATCGCGAGCTTCGAAGCCGGGCTCGAGGCGATCGCCGGCGACGCCAGGCTGCAGATCGCGGGAGCCGAGACCGGCATCCCCGATACGCTCGCCGAAGAAGCGCTGCGGGTTCCCGGCGTCACCAGCGCCGTCGCCGTCGTCGACGGCTCGTTGACGGCGGCCTCCGATCCGTCGCTGCGCATCCGCACCTTCGGCATCGACCTCCTCGGCATGGTCGGCACGCGCAGCCCGCAGTTCCCGCGCGAGCACGTCCACATCCCCGACGAGCTGCGCTTCGTGAACGCCCTCGACTCGATCGCCCTCGGGACGCCTCTCCTCGAGCGCCTCGGAGTAGCGGTCGGCGATACCGTGCGGCTCGCGACGCCGAGCGGCGTCCGCAGCTACGTCGTCCGCGGCACGCTCGACGACTTCGGACCGACCAAGCTCTACGGCGGCCTCGTCGCTCTCCTCGACCTCCCGGCCGCCGAGGACGTCTTCCTGAGCCCCGGCCTCGCGCAAACGATCTTCATCCACGGCGACCCCGCGGTCGACACCGATACCCTGGCGACGCGGCTCCGGACCGCCATCGGCGACCGCGCCCGCGTCGAGCGCACCGAAGCGCGGGGCCAGCAGATGGATGCGCTCCTCGGCAGCATCCGCATCGCCCTTGCCCTGGCGAGCCTGGTGACGATGATCACCGCCTTCTTCATCATCTACGAGACCATCACCATCTCGATCGAGCAGCGCCGGCGCGAGATCGCCGTCACCCGCTCCCTGGGCTTCACCCGGCGTGCGATAGCCGGCGTCTTCGTGCTCGAATCGCTGCTCCTCGGACTCCTCGGCGCCGCCGGCGGCGTGGCCGGAGGGTACCTATTGGCGCGGCTGTCGCTCGCCACGGCGGTGGCCGGCGTGAGCGGCATGTACTTCACGGTGGCGCCGGGCGAGGTGTCGCTGCCTCTCCGGGAAACGCTCGTCGCCATCGGCCTCGGTATCCTCGTCTGCATCGCCGCCGGCATCGCCCCGGCGCTCGGCGCCGCCCGCGAGCCCGTCGCTCCGGTGCTGCGATCGGCGCGCGGAGCCCGCACGACGACGCGATCCCCCTGGAGCCCCGGTCGCGGCCTGGCAGCGATCATCGCCGCCCTGGTGGTGTTCATGGCCGACCTCAGGCTCCCGACCGCGGGAGCCAAGACCGCCTGGATCATCCTCGGCCACGCCCTCTTCCTCTTCGGCATGGCGTTCCTCGCCCCGGGATTCGTGCGCGCCGCGTCCCTGCTGGCGGCGTGGGTCGGGTCGCGGGCGGATCTCACCGTCAGCCTGGCAACCGACTTCTTCGTCCGCCAACCGCGCCGGGTCGCCGCCGCAGCCTCGGCGATCATGGTCGGGTACACGCTGGTCGTCGTCCTCGGCGCCGTCGTCCACAGCATCAACGCGACCCTCTCCGCCTGGCTCTATCGCACCTTCGGAGCCGAGATCAGCGTCGGAACGTCACCGGGCCTGAGCAGCGCCAGCTTCGACCCCGGGCTCGCCGAGGACCTGCGCCGCCTCCCCGGCGTCGGCTCGGTCGAGATCTATCGCAAGAAGCTCTTCATCTATGGAGACCGGCCGGTCGTGATCGCGGCCTTCGATCGCGCCAACCGCCCCGACGGCAACCCCCTGCTCCTCGTCGCGGCGGCGGCCAATGCCTACGAGGACGCCGCGCGCGGCGACGCGGTCATGGTGAGCGAGAGCTTCGCGTTCCGTTACGGCGCCGGCCTCGGCGCGGCGCTCGACCTCGACACCCCGTCCGGCCGCCGGAGCTTCCGCATCGTCGGCATCGCCCGCGACTACACCATGGACGTCGGCACCATCCTGGTGGACATCGACGTCTACCGTGAGCTCTGGCGCGATGCGCGCTTGACCTACGCCCACGTGTGGCCGGCGCCCGGGGCCGACGTCGCCGCGCTCCGCGAGGTCGTGAACCGGGCGGCGCACGACGACCCTAACGTCACCGTGGTCACCAACGCCGAGTTCCGGAGCGAGGTCGAGGCGCGCATCGGCGACCTCCTGCGGGTGCTGGGATCGCTGCAGGTCTTCGCCTGCGCCGTCGCCGTCCTCGGCGTCGTCAATTTCGTCCTCGCCGCGCTCCTCGATCGCCGGCGCGAGATCGCCGTCCTTCGCAGCGTCGGCCTCACCGCGTCCGAGCTCGGGAGGATCATCATGACCGAGGGCGCCATGGTCGGCGCCGTCGGCGCCGGCGTCGGACTCATCGCCGGGATCCCGGCGTCCTACTTCATGGTGAAGCATTCGATGCTCGTGGCCATGGGGTGGTCGCTCGACTTCCGCTTCCCCGTCGTGCTCGCATTGACGACGCTCGTTGCGATCACCATCGCCGCTGCCCTTGCCGCCTATTTCCCGGCGCGGCACATCACGCGCGGCGCCATCCTGGCCGGGCTCGAGATGGAGTAAGAGCGTGCGCGAGATCCTGATTCGCTTCGACGGCGTCGAGAAGGTGTACGCAGCGGGAGCGGGAAGCGTGCGCGCGGTCGACCACCTCGATCTCGGCATCCTGCGCGGCGAGTTCCTGACGCTGACCGGGCCGAGCGGCTCCGGGAAGAGCACGGTGCTGAACCTCATGGCCGGGCTCGACTCGCCGACCGCGGGCGAGATCACGATCGACGGCCAGCGGCTCGCGGCCATGTCCGACGATGCGCTCACCATCTTCCGGCGCCGCAAGCTCGGGATCATCTTCCAGTTCTTCAACCTGCTGCCGACGCTGACCGCGGCCGAGAACGTGGCCCTGCCGCTGCGCGCCGACCGCCGGCCGCGGGCGGAGATCGCGGAGCGGGTGGCGGCAGCGCTCGGCGCCGTCGCCATGGGGCACCGGGCCCGCCACCGCCCGGCCGAGCTCTCGGGCGGCGAGATGCAGCGGGTCGCGATCGCGCGCGCGCTCGTCATCGACCCGATCGTGCTCCTCGCCGACGAGCCGACCGGCAACCTCGACTCCAAGATGGGCCAGGAGATCCTCGAGCTCGTGAAAGGCATGAGCGAGCGCACCGGCGTCACCGTGGTGCTGGTGACCCACGATCTCAGGGCGGCGGCCTACGGAGACCGCATGATCACGCTCCGCGACGGGCGCATCATCGACGAGGTGACCGGGCCGCGGCACGAAACCGTTCACCACGCCTGACGGCCTCTTCCGATCGGCGGTCGTGACAGGCAAGATCGCCGGCCGCCGGCGCGCCGCGCCCGGCGACGACCCGCATGCGCGGCAGCGGACCATAGCAGCGCGGCATCGACACCGGACGAACGGGCCATGACGACGACTCGAAATTCGGATGCGGTAGGGCTGCGCCTGGTGATCGCCTACAAGTTCGTCAAGGCCGGCGCCGAGCTCGTGCTCGCGACGCTGCTCCCCTTCGTAGCGCGGAGCGCGCTCCGCGACCTGGCAGCGCTCCTCGGCCGGCACGTCGCCGGCGCCTGGAGCCTGCGCACGAGCGAGCTTCTGACGCACGCCGACACGCCGCGCGCGGTGGCGCTGACGGCCCTGGCGCTAGCGCTCGACGGCGTACTGACGCTCGCCGAGGGATGGGCTCTCCACTGCCGCTTCGCCTGGGCACCGTGGGTAGTCGTGATCTCCACCGGTTCGCTGCTGCCGTTCGAGGGCTTCGAGCTGGCGCGGGCGCCGCACCCGCTGCGGCTCCTGGTCTTCGTCGTCAATCTCGCGATCGTGTGGTACTTGGCCGCCGGGCGGCGAGCGCGGCATAGTGCGCGCCCGATGCCGCTCGCGGCGCTACAGGACCTCCTCGACCGCAGCGCCCGCACGGCGACGCCGGCGGTCGCCGACTCGATCGCGCACCCGACCCGGCGGATGACGGCGGCCGAGCTCGTCGAGTTCTGGAAGAGCGCCCGCATCATGGCGATGACGACGGTCGGCGCGAACGGCCAACCGCACTCGGCGCCGGTGCACTCGACGCTCGTGGGCACGACGCTCTCGCTCGTGATCTACGACAACACCGTCCGTCGCCGGGACCTGAGAACCAACCCGCGCGTCTCCTTCACCACCTGGAAGGACGGTGCGGTAGCGATCCTCTACGGCCGTGCCCGCGAGGTCCCGGGAAGCCTCCGCGACGCCCGGCACGGAGGCGGCGGAGCGCCGCGGCGGGTGGTGGCGATCGAGGTCGAGCTGACGCGCGCCTACGCGATGCGGGCGCCGGAGCCCGCAGGCGACGCCGGCCGGGAGCGTCTTTCGCTCGCTCCGCCCGTAGTCTAGAGTCGCGCCCCGCACGATCAGCCGCCGCTGGAGGAAGGAGCCTTTCTGATGAATCCCCGCGTCACCACCATCGTCATCGGTGTGCTCACCACGGTCATGGGTGTGTTCGCACTGCTCTACCCGGAGACGGTCATGAACCGGATCACGGGCTTCGCGGTCGCCCAGAGCTTCTCCGCGAACTTCGTCCACGGCGAGCTCCGCGCCACCTACGGCGGCATCTTCACCGTGCTCGGGATCTACACCATCCTCGGCGCGCTCGACCCGGCAACCAACCGCGGCCGCATCCTCATGATCGGCCTCGTCTGGCTCGGCATCTGCCTCGGCCGGCTCTACGGCGTCGCCGCCGACGGCAACCCCGGCTGGTGGGGCTGGCTCTTCGCGGTCTTCGAAGCCGGCGTCGGCGGCCTCCTGATCGCGGTCTCGCAGATGACGCCGGAAGCCCCGGCGGCGATCACCCGACCGACCTACACACCGCCGCCCCCGCCGCCTACCACGCCGACCGCGACCGCACCCGTCGTCTAGCAGCAGCGCATTTCCTTGACGGGCGCGCGCCCGGCGACTACAGGCACCAACCGAGGAGTAGAGCCTATGCCCCATCTTCGCACTCGCCTGCTGCTGATACTCGTGCTCGGCATGCTCGGCGCAGACGTTCTCCCGGCGCGAGCTCTTTTTCTCACGTACGACCTGACGGGGGAATGGACCGGCAAGGTAACCTGCAAGACCTTCGCCGGCGTCAAATCCAAGAGCACGACCATCGTCCAGATGCACGTGACGCAGAGCGGGCAGCAGATCGGGATGGTGATCGACTCCCCCTCCGGCAGCCGCCTGTACGCCGGGCTCGCCAACCCGAGCCTCAAGAAGCCGGGGGAGAAAGGCGAGATGGCGGTCGTATCGTGCGGCACCAGCGACGACACCGTCTCCGGCCTCGGCGGCGAGCTCGGACGCCTGATCGTGGCGACCGCCAAGCCGCCCAAGACCAAAGCGACGCTGAAAGGAATCTCGCTCTGCTTCGAGCTGCCCAACCCGGCTCCCCTGCCCCAGTTCGGCACCTGCAAGTGGTCGATGAAGCGAACGAGCAAAGTCGATCCCAACGTGGCGACGACGTGCGAGCCATCATGACCCGGCACCGCCGGCTCTTGATGCTCGCCGTAGCTCCGCTCCTCCTGATCGGCGTGCGCGTGCATGCCGGCACCTCCGCCGCGCTCGCCGGCGGCACCTGGCGCGGGGTCATGAAGTGTACGGCCTTCTACGCCGGCACAAAGGAAAGATACGGCGGTGACACGCTGACGGTACGCATCACCCAGAACGGAACGCACCTCGGGATCGCGGTCGACTACCCGGACTACGGGAGCGGAGCCTGGACCGACACCTACGCCGCGATCCTCACTCCCGACCTGGCGAAGCCCAGTAGCAACGGCGAAGTGGCGCTCGTCCACTGCGGCACCAACGACCGTCTGGGCGAAGAAGGGGGCCCGAACGACGTCTTCGACGAGATCGGCCGCATGACCATCAAGGTGAAGCCGGAACAGGTGAAGGGGAGTCTCAAGGGCTTCTCGATCTACTCCGATCCCTTCATCGGGTCGGAGACCGAGGTCGGGAGCTGCAAGTGGTCGTTCAAGCGCGTCGACGCCGCTCCCCCGGCGGATCCCGTTTCCGTGACCTGCCCGGACTAGCGATCCCCCCGGGCGGCGCCACCGCCGCCGCCTGCCGTGGCCGCGCGGCGCGGCCGGCACGCCGGCGCCGGCCCGCGGCCGGTATCTAGTCGAAGCGTCCAGCCGCCACCGCTCGGGCGACGGCGCGATGGCCGGCGTCGAGACAGTGCAGCACCGCTTCGGGAAGGGCGCGCACTCGTCCGATCGGCAGCGGCGCTTGCGGATGGATCACGGTGAGGCGCGCTCGCGCCGAGGTCGGGATCGTATGCGGCCTGGCAGCGAAGGGCCGCTTCCAGATCCGCCCCTGCGGATCGGCAACGACGACCACGGCGCGCTCGCAGCCGGCAGCGAACGCAGCTTCGTAGGGAACGTTGTCGATGAGGCCGCCGTCCGCGTAGTAGCGCCCCGCGACCGGCAACGGATACCCATAGATGCCGGGCAGGTAGTTGGACGCCATCAGGCTCGCGAAGAAGGCTTGGCGGTCGTCCCAGCCGTCGAAGAAGTGGAGGCGGCGGTCGCGGAGCGCCAGCGCCCCGATGCGGAGCCGGACTCCGGAGTCGGAAAGGCGCTCGAAGCGGAGCCGGCGCATCGGTATCCGGCGCACGATCTCGGGAAAATTGGACGGCGTCCCGTAGCGCCAGAGGTTCTTTAGCCGGAGCTTCGGGGCGCGCGCCACCGCGATCCAGAAGCTGCGCATCTCGGCGATCTGCTCGGTAGCGATGCAGGCAGCGTTCCAGGCACCCGAGGAGATGCCGACGACGACCTCGAAGCGGACGCCGCGCGCGTGCAGGGCTTCGATGACGCCGACCTGGAAGGCGCCGCGGAGAAATCCTCCCGAGAGCACGAGCCCGAGGCGGCGGGTCACCTGTCGCAGCGCCTCATGGCTCGCGGCCGCAGGGTCGAGCGCGTAAGGTGCGAGGCGTCCCGCAAACGCTCCGAGTCGCAGCACCTCATGGGTCGCGGCGGCAGGGTCAAGTCCCACAGGACTGCGGTCGGAGTGTCTCCCGGCCACCTCTCGTAGCGCCTCATGGCTCGCGACGGCGGGCCCTCACGCGTCCGGCGCCAGGACGACGCGCGGCCGCACGGCAGTGCCGGCGGCGAGCGCCGCGAACGCATCGTTCACGCGCTCGAGCGGGTAGTCGGGCCCGGCCATCGCCTCGAGGTCGAGCGCGCCGCGGCGGACGCAGGCAAAGAGCTTCGGGAAGTCGCGGGCCGGATCGGCGGAGCCATGGATCGAGCCGCGCAGGGATTTGTCGAGGAGGAGCGCGATCATCGGGATCCGCACCTCCTCGGTGAAGCGCGGGAGGCCGACGGCGACGGCGCGGCCGCCCGGCGCCAGGGCATCGAACGCCTGGCGCACGGCGGCGCCCGTGCCGACCGCTTCGATCGCCAGGTCGACGCCCCCCTCGGTGAGCGCCTGGATGGCGGTCACGGGATCGCCGTCGTCGGCGCCGACGAGATCGGTGGCCCCGAGCCTCCCGGCCAGACGCAGGCGCGCGCGGTTCGGGTCGACGGCGACGATCCGCGCCGCGCCGGCGATGCGCGCGCCCTGGATCGCCGAGAGCCCGACGCCGCCGCAGCCGAAGACGGCGACGCTCTCGCCCCAGCGCACCGCGCCGGTGATGACCGCGGCGCCGAAGCCCGTCGTCACCCCGCAGCCGACGGAGCACACCGTCGGCAGCGGCAGGTCCGCCGGCACCGGGATCGCGGTGCGCTCGCCGACGACGACGAGCTCCGCCAGACCCGAGATGCCCATGTAGCGGCCGAGGGTCCGGCCGGCGAGCGTCAGGGATCCGTCGGCGGCGTCGGTCCGCATCGCTGCGCAGAGGTGCGTCCGCCCCGCCCTGCAGGCGCGGCAGCGCCCGCAGCGGGGAATCCAGGCGAGCACCACCCGCTCGCCGACGGCGCGCCCGGCGACGCCGGGGCCGAGGCTCTCGATGACGCCTGCGGCCTCGTGGCCGAGAACTGCCGGGAAGGCGATCCCCTCCCCCGTCCGCCACACGTGCAGGTCGCTGGCGCAGATGCCGCAGGCGACGAGGCGCACGCGCACCTCGCCGGGACCCGGCGCCCGCACCGTGACCTCCTCGACCCGAAGCGGCGCGCCGGCCGCGGCGGCGACCGCCGCCCGCGCCCGCACGTAGCCGCCGACGGCAGCCGCACCGGCGGCGTCCGGCAAGCGCCGCTCTTCCTCGCGAGTCACGGCATGCCGCCGGCGTCGGGATCGCCGCCCGGCAGCAGGGCCAGGCGCACCGGATCGCCGCAGCGCTCGGCGAGGTCCGCTAGGGCCGCGGGCGCGCGCTCGAGGGCGTAGCGCGCGGTGATCGAAGCGCCGAGATCGAGCGCCCCGCTCGCCGTCAGGTCGACGACGCGCGCCAGCTCGGCGCGGGTGTAGCCCATGGAGCCGAGGACGGCGATCTCGCGGCCGACGAAGGAGACGAGCGGCCCGAGGGTCGGCGACTCCATGCCGACGCCGCCCACGATCACGCGGCCGCCGCGCGCCACCGCAGCGATCGCGAGCTCGACCGAAGCCTTCCGGCCCGCGTACTCGATCACCAGCTCGGGGCCGTCCCCGCCCGCGGCCCGGCGGATCGCCTTGCGCGCGTCGTCGGCGGCGGCGTCGACCGTGGCGTCGGCGCCCGCCGCCGCCGCCCGCCTGAGCGCGCCCGGGCTGGCGTCGACCGCGACGATGGTCCTGGCGCCGAGGAGCCGGGCGAGGAGGATCGCATGGTAGCCGACGCCGCCGCAGCCGATCACGGCGATGCGCTCGCCGCCGGCGACAGCGGCGCGCGTGGCCACCGCGTGGTACGCGGTCGCCACGGCGTCGGCGAGGATGGCCCCGTGCGCGAACGGAATCCCGGCCGGCAGCGGCAGCGCGCAGGAGGCCGGGACGACGATCTTCTCGGCGAACGTCCCGTCCCGGGCCATGCCGAAGATCCGCGCCCCGGGACAGAGCCCGAGATGCCCCGCGGCGCAGACCGGACAGGCGCCGCAGGTCTCGCTCGGCAGGAGGAGGACGCGATCGCCGACGGCGAAGTCGCCGACGCCGGCGCCGACGGCGTCGACGATCCCTGCCCCCTCGTGCCCCATGGTCACCGGCAGGGTCGCCACCGGCAGCCGGCCGTGGGCGGCGTGCAGGTCGGTGCCGCACACGCCCGCCGCCTGCACCGCGACCCGGATCTCCCCCGCTCCGAGCGTCGGCTCGGGGACGTCCTCGACCCGCACCTCGGGTCCCGCGTAGAGTCGTACCGCCCGCATACAATGCCTCCTATTCGGCGCCGTGGACGCTGCGCCCCTGGTCCCGCCACCACGGCTCGCGCAGCGCCCGGCGCAGGATCTTGCCGACGCCGCTCTTCGGGAGCTCGGCGACGACGTCGACCGCCTTCGGCACCTTGAAGCGCGCCAGGCGCTCGCGGCAGTGGGCGATGAGCTCGGCCGGCTCCAGTGTGTTCCCGGGGCGCACGGTCACGGCGGCGCGCACGGCCTCGCCCCACTTGGGATCGGGGACCGCGAACACGGCGCACTCGGCGACCGCCGGGTGCTCCGCGAGCACGCCCTCGACCTCGGCCGGGTACACGTTGAAGCCCCCGGTGATGATCTTGTCCTCCTTGCGATCGGAGAGGAACACGTAGCCCTCCGCGTCCATGCGGCCGAGGTCGCCGGTGCGCAG
>MWST01000021.1 GCA_002050235.1 Polyangiaceae bacterium UTPRO1
GCTTCATCGCTTCGACGGCCGTCTGCACGGTGCCGTAGGCCGTCAACACGATGACCGGCACCTCGGCGTCGAGCTGGCGCAGGTGCTCGATCCACGCCATGCCGCCCATACCGGGCATGCGCAGGTCGGTCATCACCAGATCGAATTTCTCCTGGCGGAAGAGGACGAGCGCTTCCTCGCCGCTCTCCGCCGCTGTCGATTCGAGACCCATCTGCTCGAGCAGCATCTGCAGCACGCGGCGCATCTTGCGCTCGTCGTCGACGACCAACACCCGCTTCATGGCGCTCCCTTCGCCGCCGGCAGCTCGACC
Organism: Polyangiaceae bacterium UTPRO1; assembly: GCA_002050235.1. Lineage (GTDB taxonomy): Bacteria > Desulfobacterota > Binatia > UTPRO1 > UTPRO1 > UTPRO1. The sequence continues at coordinate 311 of MWST01000021.1, forward strand.
CGGAACGTGGCGCCGGCGTTCGGCGCGCTCGTGACCGCTACCCGGCCGCGGTGCGCGATCACGACCCGCTCCACGAAGGCCAGGCCGAGACCGGTGCCACCCTCGCGGCGCGTGAAGAACGGCGTGAAGATCTCGGCCTGGATCTCCGGCGCGATGCCTGGACCGTCGTCCGCGACCTCGAAGCCGACCCGGCCGTGCGCGGGGCCGAAGGTGCGGAGCTCGATACGGCCGCCGTGCGGCAGCACGTGCAGCGCGTTGACGAGGAGGTTCAACGCCACCTGATAGATCTGTTCGGGATCGCAGCGGGCGAGGCAGGGCTGCGGGCAGTGCAGGCCGAGCGCCACGCTCTGCGAGGCGGCCTGACCGCGTACGAAGTCGACCGCCCGGCGGAGCAGAGGCGCGAGCGGGGTTTCCTCGATGACCGGCTCGTGCGGGCGGCCGAGCTCGGTGAGGGCGGCGACGACGCGCTCGAGGCGGTCCACCTCGCCGACGATCATGTCGACGAGCTCGATCGTCCGCCGTTCATCCGTGCCGCGCGTCCGCCGCAGCATCTGCGCCGACCCGCGCATGATGCCGAGCGGGGTGCGGACCTCGTGCGCCAGGCCGGCCGCGATCTCGCCGACGGAGGCGAGCTTCGCTGCGGCGACCAGATCGTGCTGCGCCTGGCGGAGGTCGGCCGCCATGGCATTGAAGGCGAGCGTGAGCTCGCCGATCTCGTCCTGCGAGCGCACCGGCAACGGCGGCAGCGAGGGCTCGCGGGCGAGGTCGCGCGCCGCCCGGGTCAGCGAGTACAGGGGCAGGGACATCCGCCGGGCGAGGATGGTCGCCGCGATCATGCCCGCCGTCAAGACCACGACGAGCGCGAACAAGAGGCGCCGCCGCATGGTACGCACGGGCGCCAGCGCTTCGGCGCGGGGCTGGAGTGCGAGCACTGCCCAGCGGGCGATCGGCGCGTGCAGGGCCACGCGGCCGACGAGCGCGTCGGCCGCCGGCTCGTAGACATACTCGTCCCGGCCGGGGTCGGCCGGTCGCGCGAGCGTCTTCCAGCCTTCGCGGCCGAGATCGCGATCGCCGTGGACGTCGCCGCCTGCGGGCGTGGCGCTACCGGCGACCACGGCATCGCCGTCGACGATCAGGATGTCGACGCGGAGGCCGGTGGCGGCGAGGTCGCGGCCCACCTCGGCGGCGATGCCGGTGAACGCCGTCCAGTCGTAGAGCGCGAGGAGGGCTCCGATCGCGGTTCCCGGGCTCTCGGGGTCTCCGATCGGCGCCGCCAGCTCGAGCACACGCCGTCCCGAGTGTGCGGCGGTGACCGGTCCGTGCAGAAAGGCGTCGTGCGCCGCTACCGCCTCGCGCCAGCTCGCCACGGGAGGCGGCGATACGCCGATCAGGCGCGGGTTGCTCGACGCGATCGTGCGCCCCTCCATATTGACGACGAAGAGATCGACGTAGGACGGGTCGCCGGCTCGCTGCGCCTGGAGGAAGGTCGCGATGCGCTTGTCGACGTCGCCGACGATGATTTCCCGCATCACGTCCTGGCGGGCCCAGGCGCGGAGCTTGCCTTGCTGTTCGGCGAGCGCCGCCTCGAGGTCGCCGCCGACGTCCGCTGCGATAAGGTGCAGCTGGTGGCCGATCGTCGCTTCGAGGGCGCGCGAGGCGTCGCGCGACGCGATGACGCCGAAGATGCCGGCCGGGAGCGTCACCAGCGCGAAGGCTAGCAGCACCAGCTTGCCGCGAAGCGTGAGGGTCGGACGCCGCGTCATCGGTTGTCGGAGTGGACGACTTCGTCTAATGGTCGTCCGCTTGCAAGCGGGACGCCGACGCCTCGGATGGTGGCGCGCGCACGCGGCGGTGCTCGTCGCGGCGCTTGCGACTGCCTCGGGGGTGAGCCGCGCGGCGGCTCCGCCGCTGGCTCCGGTCGAGGCTGGCGAAGAGCCGATCGCGTCGTGGTCGACGCCTCTCGGGGCGCTTCGCTACGTGCCCGGCCGCGGCCTCCAGGTAGGCGACACCGGGCTCACGCTCGGCGGCTACACGAATGCTACACTGCGCCGCGACGAAGGCAGCGAGGCGAGCTTCAACCTGGAGGAGCTGAGCCTTTTCGTCATCTACGAACCCTTGTCCCGCCTGCGCTTCTTCTCCGAGCTCGAGTACGACGACGTCTTCGACATCGATACCAGCGGGGACAGCGAGAGCCGCGAAGAGTCGGCGACCGTGGAGCGCCTGTACCTCGATTTCGGGCTTTCCGACGCCGTCAACCTGCGTACCGGCATCTTCCTGACCCCGGTCGGGCGCTGGAACGTCATCCACGCGGCGCCGCTCGTCTGGACGACGTCCCGGCCGCTTTCGACCCGGATACCCTTCGACCCGAACGTCACCGGCGCCATGCTGTCGGGCGCGTTCTTCCCGGAGAACGGGGTCGTTACGTACAGCCTGTTCGACCAGTTCGCCGGGCCGATCGAGGGCAATCCCGACTTCGACCCCGCCGACCACAGCGTCGGTGCGCGGGTGCAATACGACGCCGAGCGCGGCTGGTCGGTCGGCTCGAGCTACGTCGCCGCGCGCAGGGACGGCTGCTGGAGGCATCTGGGCGGCATCGATGCGCTGTGGAGTCTGCCTCCGATCGAGGTCATGGGCGAAGCGGTAGCCGATGCCGGCGAGGGCGGCGAGCCGCAGTGGGGCTTCTATCTGCAACCCGTGCTCGCGGTGAGCGAACGTCTGGCGCTCGTATTCCGCTACGAGCACTTCGCGCCCGCAGGATCGCCGCCGCAGGTGAACGTGCTGACGATGGGCTTCGCGTTCCGGCTGCTGCCTACGGTCGTCTTCAAGAGCGAGTATCAGGTCGTCGATCGTTCCACGTCCGTAGCACCCGCCGGTCTTCGGGCCTCGATCGCGGTGCTCCTCTGATCGTGCGCGCGCTCCTCGGCGCGTGGGTGGCGGCGACGTTGTGGCTCGGGGCACTGCCGGCGAGCGGCGCCGAGGAGCTCGAGCTCGCCGTCATCGTCCATCCGACGCGCGCCGCTGCCCTGACAACCGAGGCCGTGAAACGCATCTTCCTCAAACGCCAGCGCTTCTGGGACGACGGCCACCCGATCGTGGCGATCAACCAGGAGGTCGGGACGCCGGCACGCGAGGCGTTCACGCGGCTGGTCTTCGGCGCCGAGGCGGCGCGACTCCCCGCGTACTGGAACGAGCGATACTTCCATGGCGTGCTGCCCCCCATCATCCTCGGGTCCGAGGAGGCGGTGATGCGCTACGTGGCGAGCCGGCCCGGCGCCATCGGCTATGTGGACGCGCGGCACGCCGATGCTTCGGTCGCGGTCGTGCTGCGACTTCGCTGACGGCGCTCGGCACGGGCGCGGCTCGAGCGGAAGGGCGGCGGCCGCCGCTTCCGGGCCGTGCGCATCGCCTCGGGCGGCCGCTCGCCGAGCCCTGGTCCGGCCGCCGGCAGCGGCGGCGCCATTGGTGCTCCGGCGCTCGCCGTGGTCCGCCGCCGCGCCGGCGACGCGCGACTTGCCAGGCGGGAAGGCGTGCCCTACCGTCCCCGGGGTCATGCTCCGAGCGCTCGCGGGTCGCCGCGTGATCTTCGTGGTCGGGAAGGGCGGCGTCGGCAAGAGCACGGTCGCGACGGCGCTCGCGGTGGCGTTCGCGGAGGCGGGCAAGCGCGTGCTCCTCGGGCAGATGGAGTCGAACCGGCGCCTCGCCGGGTTCCTCGACCTTGCGGACGCCGGCGGCGGTCCGGTGGAGGCGCTGCCGAACCTGTCCGTGCTCACGATCGACGGCGAGTCCGCGCTCAGCGAGTACCTCGGACTCGTGCTGCCCGTACGCCGCGTGCAGAAGATGGTCGTCGAGAGCAAGCTCTATCACCATTTCGTCGCTGCGGCTCCGGGGCTCAAGGAGCTGATGACGGTCGGCAAGATCTGGTACGAGGAACAGCTCGTCGTCCAGGGCCGGCGCAAGTGGGACGCGATCGTCGTCGATGCGCCGGCGACGGGCCACGTCCTCCAGTACCTGCGCATGCCGGGCGCGGCAGCAGAGGCGTTCGGGCCGGGGCTGGTCCGGCGCGAGGCGCAGCGGGTGATGGAGTTGCTGGTCGACCCCGTCCGCACGGCGGTCTGTCCGGTCACGACCGCCGAGGAGATGCCGGTCAGCGAGACGACGGAGATGTATCAGCAGCTGCGCGAGCGGCTGCGCATGCCTCTCGGAGTGCTGTTCGTGAACCGCGTCCACATGGCGCCGCTGACGCCCGACGCCGTGCCGGCGGTGCCGGAGGGGGCGTCGGCGTTGGTCGCCGACGCCTTGCGCTGCGCTCGCGAAGAGGCCGGCTGGGCAGCCATCAACCGCCGCTATCTCGAGCGTCTGCGCGAGGCGGTGCCGATGCCGACGGTGCTCCTGCCGTTCCTCTTCGCCGAGGAGTTCGGCCTTGCCGAGGTGCGCGCCCTGATGAAGAACGCCGGCCGCCAACCCGCGCCTGATCCCACCGGGGCCAGCGCCCCATGCTGAAGGACCTGGTGCGCCGTCATCGGGTGATCGTCTGCGTCGGCAGCGGCGGCGTCGGCAAGACGACGACTGCCGCGACCATCGCGCTCTGGGGGGCGCTGGCGGGGCGGCGCGCCGTCGTGCTGACGATCGACCCCGCGCGCCGGCTGGCGAGCTCGCTCGGCATCGCCGAGCTCGGCGATGAGCCCCGTCAGGTCGCCGCCGACCTCCTCGCGAGCACGGGTAAGCCCGTTCGCGGCTCGCTCGCGGCCATGATGCTCGACCAGAAGAACGCCTGGGACCGGCTCGTCGCGCGCCATGCCCCGTCCGCCGAGGTGCGCGAGCGCATTCTGCGCAACCGCTTCTACCTCCACCTGTCGCAGAGCTTCGCGGGCTCGCACGAGTACATGGCGATCGAACAGCTCTGCCTCCTCTGCGAGAGCGCCGACTACGATCTCATCGTGCTCGATACGCCGCCGACCAAGCGGGCCCTCGACTTCTTCGAGGCGCCGGAGCGGATTCGCGACTTCCTCGACCGCAAGATCGTGCGCTGGTTCGTGATGCCCTACCTTTCGCAGGGTTGGGCGGCGGCGAAGGCCATGAACCGCACCGTCGGGTTTCTCTTCCGGAAGCTCGAGGAGGCGACCGGCGTGAGCGCGCTCGCCGAGGTCACGGATTTCTTCGCGGCCATGAGCGGCATGTTCGACGCGTTCACGGCGCGCACCGACGTCATCCACGGCATTCTGCGTGCGGCGACGACGGCGTTCGTGCTGGTCACGGGTCCCGAGGAGCAAGTGCTGACGGAGGCCGAGTTCTTCTCCGAGCGGATGCGGTCGCTGCGCATGCCGCTCGGCGGCGTCGTCTTCAATCGGGTGCACGAGGAGCTATCCGCCGATCCGGCGGCGTTCCCCGGCGGGACGGTGACGCGGCTCGACGAAGAAACCGTGCGCACGGCGCTCGTTGCCGCCGGCATCACCTGCGAGCACCTCGACTGGCTGGCGGCGAACTTCGTAGACTACCAGCTGCTGGCGCGCGGCGAGGCGATCCGCATGGAGCAGTTCCGCGCCGGACTTTCGCGGCGCGTACCGTTCGTCACCGTCCCGAACTTCGATAGCGACGTCCACGACCTCGTGAGCCTGACGCGCATGCACCCGTATCTGTTCGGCGCTGCGAATCCGGCGGACGGCGTCGAGTCCCGCCCGCCGCGGCGCCGGCGCCGCCCGCACGGCTGAACCGGGCGCGGCACGGCGGCGCTCACCACGGCGCGCCGCGCACCAGCATGACGCCGGCGGCGACGAGGACGAGAGCCAGGAGGACGTTGATGCGACCCAGGACGGAGGTCTGGCGCCGGGCGCGCTGGGCGGCGGGTGACTGCGGATCCGCGGCGATGGCTCTGGTCGCGCGCGGTCCGAGGATGAAGTCGTGTACGGCGCTGACCACGAGCACGAGCAGGAAAGCAGCCAACTTGACGAGGACGGTCTCGCCGAAGGACGAGTGCAGCCATTCGGCGCGGCCGAAATCCGCCGGTCGGACGCCGCGAATCCAGAGATTGAAGGTGCCGGTCACCAGCAGCAAAAGAAAACAGGCCCAGCCGACATCGCGAAAGCGCTCGCCCGTTTCGCGGAGAAAGACGGCGGCATCCGCGTTCGGACCCCGGCGCAGCCAGGGGACGACGACCAGGACCAGGAACAGCATGCCTCCGACCCACACGGTGGCGGCGAGGATGTGGATCCAGACCGAAAATAAATAGAGTGCGTGCATAGCCCGTTCCTCTGCGGATTCGTGGCGCTTGTCCAGCCGCGGCCGGGGTGCTCGCGCCCCGGCGCCGGGTGCGGCGACGTCAGGCTACCGGCTTGCTCGCCGCCTTCTCGCGCGCCACCAGGTCGGTCACGTCGCGGGCGACCGCGACCGAGCCCAGCGGTCTGCCGTCGTCGTCGAGCACCAGCGCGAAGCTCATCTCGACGTAGAGCTTGCTGCCGGAGCGGTGCAGCCCGCGGGTGCGCGTCGGCTTGCCCCCGAGCCGTGTCCGGCCTGCCGCTATGGCGCGATGGAAGCCGCGCCAATGGGCCTGCCGCAGGTGCTCGGGGATTATCAGGTCGAGGCTCTGTCCGAGGGCTTCGGCCGCGGAGAAGCCGAACAGCGCCGCGGCGGCGGCGTTCCAGCGCCGGATGATGCCGTCGCGATCGGCGAAGATGATGGTGTCGCCGGCCTGCTCGACCATCCGCTCGGCGAGGTCGTACGGATCGTGGGTCACGGGTGGCTTCGGCATGCGGGAGTCTCCATAGTCGCCGCGGCGACAGCTCCGTCGTCATACCAGGGCGAGCATGCGGGTGGTACCGCGCGCCCCTCTTCCGAAACCTCTTCGAGCGCGCGATAAGGGGCCCTTCGATGTGGATCGTCCGTCTCGCGCTCCGCCGGCCGTTTTCCGTCGCGGTGACGGCGCTCTTGATGCTCGTCCTGGGTAGCCTCTCCTTCGCGCGGATGAACGTCGACATCTTCCCGGCGATCGATCTGCCGGTCGTGCTGGTGGTCTGGAGCTACCCCGGGCTCTCGACGACCGACATGGAGCGGCGGGTCGTCCTGCTGAGCGAGCGGGCCTTTTCCACCACGGTGAACGGCATCGAGCACATGGAGTCCGAATCGTTCGCCGGGATCGGCATGATCAAGGTGTACTTCCATCCCGGCGCCGACGTCGGCGGCGCCATCGCCCAGATGAGCTCGGTGGCGCAGACGGTGCTGCGGATCATGCCTCCCGGGATCCAGGCGCCGAACATCATCGACTACAACGCCGCCAACGTTCCGGTGGCGCAGCTGAACGTCAGTAGCGACACGCTGTCCGAGTCGGCGCTCTTCGACTACGGCCTCAATTTCATCCGGGTGAAGCTCTTCACGATCGAGGGCCTGTCGTCACCGGCGCCGCTCGGCGGCGTCAACCGGGCGGTCATGGTGAATCTCGACCCCGAGGCGCTCTACGCGAACAACCTGTCGCCGCAGCAGGTGTCGAACGCGCTGGCGGCGGCCAACGTCATCATCCCCTCGGGCTCGGTGAAGATCGGCGACCGCGAGTACAGCGTGCAGTTGAACGGGAGTCCGGAGCGCGTCGAGGACTTCAACCGCTTGCCGCTGCGGGTGATCGACGGCGTTCCGGTGGCGCTCGGCGACGTGGCGCCGGTCGCCAACGCCCACCAGGTGCAGACGAACGTGGTGCGGGTGAACGGCGCCCGCGCGACCTACCTGATGATCATCAAGCACGCGGCGGCGTCGACGCTGGCGGTGGTCGACCGCGTCAAGCGCGCGATCCCCGACATCCTGGCGACGGCGCCGAAGGGCATGGACGTGACCTTGACGTTCGATCAGTCGCGTTTCGTCCGCGGCGCGCTTGCCGACGTGGTGCGCGAGGCCATGGTCGCGGCGGTGCTGGTGGCGCTGATGGTGCTGGTCTTCCTCGGCTCGGCTCGGAGCATGCTGATCGTGATCGTCTCGATTCCGCTCTCCATCTTGACGGCGATCTTCGCGCTGCACGTCACCGGCCAGACCATCAACGTGATGACGCTGGGCGGCCTGGCGCTCGCGGTCGGCATGCTCGTCGACGATGCGACCGTCGAGGTCGAGAACATCCACCGCAACCACGCGATGGCGAAGCCGCTCCTGCGCGCCATCCTCGACGGAGCGGCGCAGATCGCCATGCCGACGCTCGTCGGGACGCTCGCGATCTGCATCGTCTTCGTTCCGGTCGTGCTGCTCACGGGAGTCGCGAAGTTCCTCTTTACGCCGCTGGCGCTGGCGGTGGTCTTCGCGATGCTGACCTCGTACCTGCTGTCGCGCACCCTGGTGCCGACGATGGCCCGCTACCTGCTGCCGGAAACGCATGACGAGCCCTCCGGCAGCTCGCTCTGGCGGCGCTTCCTCGCAGCGTTCGAGGCGCGTTTCGAGCGGCTGCGCGCGTCGTATCGCGACGTGCTCGGCGTCTTCGTGGTGCGCCGGCGGTTCACGCTCACGTGCGTCGCCGTCTTGATCGCGGCGTCGTCGTGCCTGCTGCTGGTGGTCGGCGAGGACTTCTTCCCCGTCGTCGACGCGGGGATGATGAAGCTCCACGTCCGAGCGCCGACGGGGACTCGCATCGAGCGCACCGAGCGCCTCGTCGACGATGTCGAGCGCGTGATCCGCTCGATCGTGCCGCCGGAGGAGATCGTCGGCATCAGCGACAACATCGGCGTGCCGGTTTCGTACAATCTCGCCTTCTACCAGACGGACAGCATCGGCCCGATGGACGCGGACGTGCTGGTGCAGCTGCGGGAGGGGCACGGACCGACCGCCGACTATCAGGATCGCATCCGCCGTGCGCTTGCCGAAGCGATACCCGAGGGCCAGTTCTACTTCCAGGCCGCGGACATCGTGAGCCAGGTTCTGAATTTCGGGCTGTCCGCGGCCATCAACGTGCAGATCCAAGCCTTCGACCTCGGCGCCGCTTACGAGCGGGCGACGACCTTGATGGAGAAGATGGCGCGCATCCCGGGGCTCACCGACCTGCGGATCGCGGAGCCGCTCGACTATCCGACGCTGGCGGTGAACGTCGATCGCGCCAAGGCTCTCGAGCTCGGCGTCAGCGAGGCCGACGTCGCCTCGAGCCTGCTCACCTCCCTCAGCACGAGCTTCTTGCTGCAGCCGAACCAGTGGCTCGATCCTGCGAACGGCGTGAACTACAGCGTGCTGCTGCAGACGCCGCAGTACAAGGTCGATTCCCTTGCCGCACTGGCGCGGACGCCGCTCGCGTCGCCGCGCGGCGCGGATCTGGAGCCGCAGCTCCTCGGCAATCTCGCCACCATCGGCCAGGACGTGTCGCCGGCGGTGATCCAGCACTACTCGGTGCAGCGGGTCATCGATGTCAATGCCGGAGTCCACGGCCGCGACCTCGGCAGCGCGTCGGCCGCCGTCGAGCGGGCCATCGCCGAGCTCGGATCCTTGCCGCCGGGCATGCGTATCGCCGTCCGCGGCCAGAGCCAGGCGATGCGCGAGTCCTTCGCCTCCCTCGGCCAGGCGCTCGTACTCGCGATCGTGCTCGTCTACTTGTTGATGGTGGCGAACTTCCAGTCGTGGCTCGAGCCCTTCATCATCCTGCTCGCGGTGCCGGGGGCGCTAGCGGGAGCGCTCTGGATGCTGGTGCTGACGGGCACCACCATCAACGTCGAGTCGGCGATGGGAGCCATCATGGCGGTCGGAGTCGCGGTCGCCAACGGCAACCTCCTCATCGTCTTCGCCAACGAGCTGCGCGAGGAGGGCTTCGGTCCGGTCGAAGCCGCGATCGAGGCCGGGCGCATCCGCTTGCGCCCGATCATCATGACGGCGCTGGCGATGATCCTCGGTATGCTGCCGATGGCGCTCGGCCTCGGCGGCGCCGATCAGAATGCGCCGCTCGGGCGGGCGGTGATCGGCGGGCTCATCGCGGCGACGCTGATGACGCTCTTCGTGGTGCCGGCCGTGTATGCGTTCTTCGGCCGCAACGTCATCGGCAAGCACGAACGCGACGCCGAGATCGCGGCGGTGATGCCGGAAGGAACCCTCGAGGCATGAACGAGGATCCGCGCCACTACGTAGCCCGCGAGCCCGGCCGCAGCTTTCGCGCCTGGTGGACGGGCGCCGTCCTCCTCGTCTGTGCGGCGACCGCTGCGGTCGTGCTGGCACGCGACCTGCGCGTGCGGCGGCAGGTCGAAGTCAAGGGGCGCGAGGCGGCTGCCGGTCGGCGCGTGCTCGTGACGCAGCCGCAGCGCGGTCCCGCGCGCCGTACGCTCGAGGTCCCGGCGACGGTGCGCGGCTTCGAGGAGTCGCCGGTCTACGCCAAGGTCGCGGGGTACTTGAAGAGCATCGCCGTCGACAAGGGCGATCGCGTCGAGGCGGGCCAGGTGATCGCCGAGCTCGAGTCGCCGGAGCTCGATCAGCAGGTCGCGAACGCCCGGGCGGCGTATGTTCTGAAGAAGGCCACCGACGCGCGCTTCCAGACCCTCGTGCGCAGCGGCGTCGTCGCCCAGCAGGCGGCGGACGAGACCCACAGCGACCTGCAACAGGCTGCGGCCACGCTCGCGCAGCTCGAGGCGATGCAGGCTTACGAGCACATCCGGGCGCCGTTCGCCGGCGTCGTGACGGTGCGCGACGTCGATCCGGGAGTGCTCGTGCCGCAGGCGACGGCGGCATCGGGCGGAATGGCGATCGTGACCGTGGCGTCGTTCGCGGTCGTGCGCGTCTATGCCGACGTGCCGCAGAGCGCGGCGCCGCGGCTCCAGGTCGGCGATCCGGCGACGATCACCGTCAAGGAGTACCCCGGTCGAGCGTTCACCGGCGCCGTGAGCCGCCGTGCCGAAGCGCTGCGGCCGGCGACGCGGACGATGCTCGTCGAGGTGGACGTGCCGAACGACGACGGTGCCCTCCGTCCGGGCATGTACGCGACGGCGCGCTTCACCATTACCCTTCCCGACGGACCGCTGCTGGTTCCCGACGACGCACTGGTGTTCCGCAGCGGCAAGATCTACGTGCCGGTGGTGCGCGACGGGCGGCTCGTTCTCGCCGAGGTCGTGCTCGGGTACGACGACGGGCGCAAGGTCGAGATCGTCTCCGGCCTCGCTGCCGGCGATGTCGTGGCGATGAACGTCGGCCAGGCGGCGCGCGACGGCGAGCCCGTGCAGCCGATGCCGCTGCAGCGCTGATCAGCGGCCGGCGAAATGCGCCGGAGCGGCCGGCGATCGCGCCGCGGTGCCCGCCGGCTCGTAGCTCGAGCGGTAGCTGTCCCAGCTGCGGCAGCTCTCGCAGTAGCCGCGCCATTCTTCGGCTTCGGCGCCGCACACCTGGCAGCGGAAGACGCCGAGAGCGCACGTCGCGAGCGCGTGCCGGAAAGCGCGGACGGCGTCGTCATGCGCGCCGCGCCGCACGTGCAGCTCGGCGAGGAGGCCGTGATAGCCGGCGAGCGTGTTCCACGGCGGACCGACGTGCGTCAACTCGGCGCCGGCTTCGTCGAGCTTGCCCGAGCGAATGAGCTGGCGGGCGCGAAAGAGGCGTGCCGCGCCGTCGTCGGGATGGCGGCGCAGCAGGCGGCGCGTGAAGACGTCGAGGCGGTGGGCGCGCGGGCTGCCGGCGAGCAGGCGCTCGAGCCGCTCGAGCGCGCCGCCGCGGGCACCGCGCAGCACCGCGCGCCGCCAGACCCTCTCGGCCTGCCGCGGCTGGTCGGCGGCGAGGAGCGCGTCGCCGAGGCTAACCGCTGCCGGCTCGAAGTCGGGATGAGCGCGCAGAATGGCGCGCAGCTCGGCGGTGCGCGCGGCCGCATCGGCGAGCTCGAGGGCGCTTTGGTAGCGCATGCCGATCAGGGTGCGCTCGCCCTCGGCCCGCGTCGCCGCGTCGTGCGTGACCGCGAGCAGCGCCTCTTGCACGCGGCCGGCCTCGCTCCAGCGGCCGAAGGCGGTGTAGGCGTCGCGGAGCGCGGTCAGCACGCGCGGACTGACGGCGTCGGCGCGTCGCGCCCGCTCGAGCGTCTCGATCGCTGCCGCCGGATCGCCGCTGCCGCGCTGCGCTTCGGCGAGGAAGAGCAGGAGCTTCGGGTCGGGACCGCGGCGATCGAGCCCCTCCTCGAGCACGATGCGGGCACCCCGGAAATCGCCCTCGTCGAGGTAGGTACGCGCGAACATCAGGAACGCCGCCAGGTCGTCGGGGCCGTCGCGGAGCGCCTTGGCGAGCGAGGTGCGCGCCTTATCGATCTCACCGAGCCATGCGAAGGAAAGCCCCTGCTCCTTGCGGACCTGCTGGCGACGCTGACGGCGTGCCAGCCGCTCGGCCCTCCAGCCGCGCACGGCCGCCTGACTGGCGCGGGCGAGAGAGCCGACGAACATCACGGCGTTGCCGGCGAGGAACGCTCCCAGCAGCACCAGCGGCAGTGGCCCCGTCCACTCGCGCGTCGCGCTCAAGCGGAGGGTTACCGATTCCGGGTTCAGGTGCAGCAGCCAGCCGACGCCTATCAAGGCGGCGGTGATCGTTGCTAGGAGGATGGTGAGCCGCAGCACGGATGCGTCGCCCCGCTCAGATCGCGGCGGTCTTGCTGCTGAATCCGAGCGCTTGGCTGCGCAGCGGCTCGGGCAGCGAGACCTCGGGGGCGTGCTCCCAGAGCCGTTCGAGATCGTAGAACTCGCGGACCGGCTTCTGGAACACGTGCACGACGACGTCGTTGAAGTCGATCAGCACCCATTGCCCGCGTGTCAGGCCTTCGATCGCGAGCGGCCGCTGGCCGACCTTGCGGAGCTCTTCGTCGACAGCCTGGGCGATGGCCTGGACTTGCCGGTCGGAGCGCCCGGTGCAGATGAGGAGGTAGTCGGTTATCGCGGTGAGGCCGCGGACATCGAGCACGACGAGATCGATCGCTTTCTTGTCCAGCGCCGCGGCCGCGCACCGGAGCGCCTTCGTGAGGCCGTCGGCGGCCGTCAACGGGCGGCAGTCCTCCCCGAAGAATAGAGCCCGTGCGCGGCGACGTACTCGACGACTGCATCGGGAACCAGATAGCGAATGGAGCGGCCTTCGGCGCAGCGTCGGCGGATGTCGGACGCGGAGATCATCAGCGCCGTCACCGGGAGGAAACGAAGCGCTCGACCGGAGCGATGCACGTACACTCCACGAGTGGGCTCATAACAGAAGGCATTTTCGACGGCAATCGGCAGTTTGCCGGCGGACGTTTCCGGCCGCGAGGTGACGCAGAAGTCGCAGAGAGTGAAGATCGTCGCGAAGTCCTTCCAGGTGCCGATTTCCGCGAAGGCGTCGGCGCCGACGATGAGCGTGATCTGCGCGTCGGGCTCGCGTGCTTGCACCTGGCGCACGGTGTCGATCGAGTACGACGGACCGGCGCGCTCGACCTCGGAGAAGTCGAGCCCGAGCGGACCGCCGGGCGGCACGGCGAGCTCGAGCATGCGGCGGCGATCGGCGATCGGCGCATGGTCGGCGGCCTTGTGCGGCGGCCGCGCCGAGAGCACGAGATCGACGCGATCGAGCGCGAGCGCCTCGCGAGCTTCCTCGGCCGTGCGCAGGTGCCCGAGGTGCACCGGATCGAAGGTGCCGCCGAAAAGTCCGAGGCGCCGCATCGCGTCTCAGGTGCGGATCTGACCGCTCCCGTGCACGACGTACTTGTACGTGGTGAGCTCGCGGAGCCCCATCGGACCGCGCGCATGCAGGCGGTTGGTGCTGATGCCGATCTCGGCGCCGAAGCCGAACTCGAAGCCGTCGGTGAAGCGCGTCGACGCGTTCACGAAGACGGCAGCGGAGTCGACCTCGGCGGTGAAGCGGTCGGCGGCGGCCGGATCGGTCGTGACGATCGCCTCGGCGAGGCCCGACCCGTAGCGGCGGATGAACTCCATCGCCTCGGCGATCGAGCCGACGACCCTCACCGCCAGGACGAGATCCAGGTACTCGGTGCTCCAGTCCGCTTCCGTCGCCGACCTGGTGCCGGGTACGAGCCGCACCGTCTCGGGGCAGCCGCGGAGCTCGACGCCGGCTGCTACCAGCTGCCGCGCGATCGCGGGCAGGAACGCCGCCGCGGCGTCGCGGTGCACGAGCAGATTCTCGATGGCGTTGCAGACGCCGGGCCGCTGCGTCTTCGCATTCATGACCAGCTTCTCGGCGAGTGCCAGGTCGGCCTTGGCGTCGACGTAGAGCTGGCAGACGCCGTTCAGGTGCTGGATCACCGGGATGCGGGAGCCCTCCGTGATCGCCCGGATCAGCTCTTCGCCGCCGCGCGGGATGATGACGTCGATGAGATCGTCCTGCTTCAGGAGGATCTGTACCGCGGCGCGATCGGTGCTGCGGACGAGCGCGATGGCGTCGCGCGGGATCGTGGCCGCGGCGTCGCGCAGCACGTCGGCGATCAGGCAGTTGGTGCGGAAGGCCTCGCTGCCGCCGCGCAGCACGACCGCGTTGCCGGACTTGAGGCAGAGGCCCGCAGCGTCGGCGGTCACGTTCGGGCGCGACTCGTAGATGATGCCGATGACGCCTAGCGGCACGCGCACCTGGCGGATGTCGAGGCCGTTCGGGCGGCGCCAGCGCGCGATCTCCTCGCCGACGGGATCGGGGAGGGCGGCGATCTGCTCGAGGCCGACCGCCATCGCGTCGACCCGCGCCGGCGTGAGCGTCAGGCGGTCGAGGAAGGCCGCAGCGGTGCCGGCGGCACGCGCCGCCTCGACGTCGCCGGCGTTGGCGGCGACGAGCTCGCCGGTGCGTGCGCGCAGCGCTGCGGCGCCGGCCAGGAGCGCCGCGTTCTTCTCCGCGGTCGTGGCGCGCGCGATCGCAGGCGCCGCAGCGCGGGCGGCGCGGCAGAGGGCGACGACGTCTTGTTCGAGGCTCACGAGGGGTCTCCTTTGGTCAGGCGCACGAGGTCGTTGCGGTGGATGACCTCGTCGCCCATCTTGTAGCCGAGGATGCCTTCGATCTCGCGCGAATGGCGCCCCTTGATCTTGTCGAGCTCGGCGGCGCTGTAGCTGACGAGCCCGCGGGCGAACTCCCGGCCGGCGAGATCCTTGCAGCGGACGCAGGCACCGACGCCGAAGTCGCCGTCGATCGTGCGCAGGCCGGAGGCGAGGAGGCTCCGACCCTGCTCGACGATGGCGCGGCGGGCGCCATCGTCGACGACGATGCTGCCGCCGGGCTTCAGGGTGTAGGCGATCCAGCGCTTGCGGCTCGCGAGCCGGTCGCCGACCGGACGGAAGAACGTGCCGACGTCGGGGGCGCCGGCGAGGATGGCGCCGAGCACGCCGTCGCGCCGGCCGTCGGCGATGATCACCGCGATCCCCGACGCAGTCGCCCTCTTCGCGGCGGCGAGCTTGGTCGCCATGCCGCCGGTGCCGAGCGGACCGCCGACGCCGGCCGTCGCCTCGATGGCCGGCGTGATCGCGTCGACCGTAGCCACTAGCCGCGCCTCCGGATGGGAGCGCGGGTCGGCGTCGTAGAGCCCGGCGACGTCGCTCAGGATGACCAGCAGGTCGGCTTCGAGGAGGAGCGCCGTCAGCGCCGAGAGGGTGTCGTTGTCGCCGACCTTGATCTCGTCGACCACCACCGTGTCGTTCTCGTTCACGATCGGGATGACGCGCCACTCGAGCAGGGCCTTGAAAGCGCGCTCGGCGTTGAGGTGTCGGCGGCGACTCGACATGTCGTCGCTCGTCAGCAGCACCTGCGCGACCTTGATCCCATGGCGTGCGAACGATGCCTCGTAGGCGCTCATGACGCCGATCTGCCCGACCGCGGCCGCCGCCTGCTTCTGCGGGATGAGCTTCGGCCGCTGCCCGAGGCCGAGGCGGACGAGCCCGGCGGCGATGGCGCCGGAGGTGACGACGGTCACCTCCCGCCCGGCGGCGTGCTGCGCGGCGATCTCGTCGACGAGCGCGTCGATGCGGGCGCGGTCGAGTCCGCGGTCGCTGCCGGCGAGCACGGCGCTGCCGATCTTCACTACGATGCGGCGCGCGCCGGCGCCGCGCTGCTCTCCCGCCCGGCTCACGGCGCGGCGAGTCCGGCGACCGGGTCGGTGTGCGCCGCTTCGGCGTCGGCCGCGGCCGACGCCGCGGCGCGGGTCGCGGCGACGAGGTCGGCGACGGCGTGCATGAGCTCCGGCATCCCCTCGCCGGTCGCCGCCGAGACCGCGTGCAGAGCGATGCCGCGGGCGGCGAACGCCGCCGTCGCGGCGGCGAGCTGCTCGCGGGCCTCGGTCACGTCGAGCTTCGTCGCTGCGACGATCCGCGGCTTCGCCGCCAGCGCTGCATCGTAGGCGGCGAGCTCGGCGGCGATCGTATCGTGGGCCGCGAGCGGATCGCGCACGCTTCCGAGGTCGATCAGGTGCACGAGCACCGCCGTGCGCGCCAGGTGGCGGAGGAAGCGGGTGCCGAGGCCCTGTCCGCGGTGCGCGCCGGCGATGAGCCCCGGCACGTCGGCGAGGACGATCGTACCGTCGCCGACCTGCGCCACTCCGAGGTTCGGGACGAGCGTCGTGAAGGGGTAGTCGGCGATGCGCGGTCGCGCTGCCGACACCGCGGCGATGAAGGTCGACTTGCCGGCGTTCGGGAGTCCGACGAGGCCGACGTCGGCGAGGAGTCTGAGCTCGAGGCGAAGCTCGAGCGCCTGCCCGGGAAGCCCGGGATCGGCGCGGCGGGGGGCGCGATTGGTAGAGCTCACGAAGCGCATGTTGCCGCGTCCCCCGAGTCCGCCCGCGGCTACGACCACCTCGCGGCCCGGGGCATCGAGGTCGAAGAGCAGGGCGCCGCTCGCGGCGTCGAGGATGCGCGTTCCGACCGGCACCCGCACCCGCTTGCTGGCGCCGGTGGCGCCGTGCTGTCCCTTTCCCCGTCCGTGCTCGCCGCGTCCGGCCTCGAGCCGCCGCTGGAAGCGGAAGTCGAGGAGCGTATTCAACCCCTCGTCGGCGACGAAGACGACGTCGCCGCCGCGCCCGCCGTCACCCCCGATGGGCCCCCCATGGGGCCGATACTTCTCTCTGAGGAACGCCATGCAGCCGCGCCCGCCGTCGCCGGCTTTCACCGCAACGGTCACTTCGTCGACGAATTTCATGAGGAAGCTTCAGACTGTACCCGAACCCCCGGAATCGCAACAAGCAATGCGGACCGGACACCTCGCGGGCACCCGCTGCGGGTCTCCCCGGCTTACGGGATCGGCACGGGAGCGAGCTGCAGGACGCCAGCGGCACCGTCGAGGGCATCGTGGAACGTGTGCGCCAGCGCCGGAACGTCCTGCACGCGCATGGTCGTGTCGTGCGCCGGGTTGTTGTCGTTCTCCCAGTGCTCGTTCCACCACGAGAAGCCGATGATGTGCGGCCAGCGGAACGCGAGCAGGTCGTCGAGGGCCGGTCCGGCCCATGCCTCGGGGGTGATCTGCGGATTGCCGGCGGTGGCGCCGAACTCGGCGATGATCACCGGCTTCGTCGCCGCGATGTTCTGCAGGCGCGGGTATGCGGAATCGACGGCGTCGCGGAAGAGATCCAGGTAGCGGTCGCGCGGTGTCTGCGGCCCGTAGGCGCTGATCGCCACCCAGTCGACGACGTCGTCCCCCGGGTAGTAGTCCTCCAGGCGGTTCCAGGCCGCTGCGGGTCCGTCGTCCCAGTTGACGTGGAATACCCAGGTGATGTTGTCCGCCCCCTCTTCGCGGCTGAGGCCGACGATGCGGCGGAAGGCGGCGACGAAGCGCTCGACTCCGTCGGGCTTCGCCGGATCGCCGAAGCGGCGTGTAGTCCGCTTGCCGTTCCAGCGCGCATTCCAGGGAAACCAGTCGCCGTTGCACTCGGTTCCATACTCGACGATCAGCGGCGTGCCGAAGTCGCGGGCGTCGCGGAACCACTGCCGTAAGTCGGCGTCGATCTTCCCGGCGAGGATGTCCTGCAGCCGGAACGGGCGCCGCGCCCGCGGTCGCGAGCTCGTCGACCGGATCATGAGGCGGATGTAGGGTGCGGCGCCGCGGTCGCGAATCCAGGACGCCGTGGCCGCGGGGAAGGCGCGACTGCGGTACCAGTTATTGGAGAAGTACACCCACGCCGCCGGCTTGCCGACCTGCGCTTCGTAGGCGTCGAGGTCGGCGGGCGTGAGATCGTCCTCCTCGCCGGTGACACCGCCCGGGTAGACCCCGTGGTAGAGCTTGCCCGGCGGCGGCGCGCCCACCTTCTGCAGCGGCGCTGCCGCCGCGCCGCCCACGAGAAACAAGGCGGCGATGAGCGCCGCCAGCGTGAGTTTCACGCTACTCGAGCCGCCACCTGAAATCGCAATGGCTCCCGCCCTGCATGATGGTCTGCGTGCGCTCCAGCGTGAGGTCGGCGCCGAGCGCGCGGGTGAGGATGGGATCGAGCTCGCAGGTGACCATGGCTCCGAACTCCGGCTCGCCGAGCGCCCGGAAGTGCTCTGCATAACGGCAGCCGCGGACATCGAGCGACAATTCTCGCGCGTCGTCGACGAGCGGCTCCATGTCGAGCGCCTCACCGGCTGCGAACATCGGCAGCAGCGAGCGGAGCTTGTCGAGCGACGAACCCGGCGCGTTCTCGGCCGCCGCGGCGGCGAGGCCGGCGGCGAATTCCTGCACGGCTGCCCGCAGCAGCTCGTCGGCGCGGGCGGCGCCGAGCTCCTGCCTGACGCGGCGGAAGAACGGCAGCAGGATCTCGCTCTGAATCTTGACCCGCTCTAGATAGGACAAGGATTCCATGACTGGCACCGAAGCCGTCGGGCGGCCGTTCGCCCGTCAGGCCGGCGGATAGACAGAGACGCGCCGACGATCCTTGCCGAGGCGCTCGTACTTCACGATGCCGTCGATGGTCGCGAAGAGCGTGTAGTCGCGGCCGAGCCCGACGTTCTTCCCCGGGTGGATTCTGGTCCCGACCTGGCGCACCAGGATGTTCCCGGCCTTGGCAGCCTCGCCGCTGAACACCTTGACGCCCCGGCGCTGCCCGGCGCTGTCGCGTCCGTTGCGGCTGCTGCCCTGACCCTTCTTGTGCGCCATGGCCCTATGCTCCTGCTCCGCGCTCGATGCCGGTCACCCGCACGACCGTGAGGTGCTGCCGATGCCCCTGCTTGCGGCGGTAGTTCTTGCGACGTTTCTTCTTGAAGACGAGTATCTTCTTGGCCCGTTCGTGGCGCACGATCTCACCGAGGACTTTGAGACCGGCGATCAGCGGCTTGCCGACCTGGATCCCGCCGTCGCCGGAGGCGAGCAGCACCTCTTCGAACGCCAGGGTGGAGCCCGGTTCACCCGCGAGCTTCTCGAGCCGCACGGTGTCGCCGGGGCTCACCCGATACTGCTTGCCGCCTGAGCGAATGACCGCGTAGTCCATGGGAATCGGGATCGATACGCGAGCGGGCGGCGCGTGTCAACACGAGCGACCGTCACGATTGCCCGTCACCGGCGGCCGCCGCCGTCAGTGCTGCAGGCCCTTCAGGAACTCGACGATGGCCTGTGCGGCGGTTTCCGAGACCTGGTGCCGGAGGTGGGGCATCTGGGGTTTCTTGTCGCGCATCATGTGCCAGACCGCGTTGCCGAGAGCGGCTTCGTCGTGCGTCCGCATGTAGGCGGCATCGAGCACTTTCGGCGGCACCTGCAAGCCCGCGGTCGGGTTGCCGCGCCCGTCGTCACCGTGGCAATTGGCGCAGAACTGGACGTACAGCTCGTAGCCCGGCGAGAGCAGGCGGACGTACGACGCCACGGTGTCCGCGTCCGTCGGCGAGAGCGGTGGCTTCAGGCTCGGCATGCCGCTTCGGCCATGGCGCACCAGCACCGCGAGTGCTGCGTCCGAAGTTTCGCGTTGGAACGCGGGGTCCGAGAGGTCGCGAGGTTGCGCGCCGGCCGCAGCGGTCGTGGCGGCGGCACGTCCGTAGGGGCCGTGGCAGGCCTCGCACCGCTGGGCGTAGAGGTCGAGGCCGGCAGCGAAGCGCCGCGGGTCCACGTCCGGCAGCTGCCGCACGTAGGCGACGAGCGCCGCGACCTCGCGTTCCCGGTCCGCCAGGGCCTTCGGGTTCACGTCCAGCCGCAGCGGCGACCCGCGCCGCACGCGCCGCACGAGCTCGGTCGTCGAGTACTTGCCGAGGAAGTCGCTCCTGAGGTCGCGCGGCGGGCTGGTGAAGAGCGTGCTGTCGGGGCCGTCGCCTCGTCCGTGCGGCCCATGACAGCGGGCGCAGTCGCGCCGGTAGAAGCCCGCGCCATCGAGGCCCGCCGGGCTCCGCACCGGGGTCAGGCCGATCACCGCCGCCGTCGCCAGCGCTACCAATACTGCATTCGCAGCAACGCCCGTGCTCACGTGTCGGACACCCACCGTCGCCTCCTTGCGCGGCGGCGCGATCGTGCCGCCGTTCGCTGCGCCTAGTCCCGCCCCTGATACAGCGGGCCGACCGGCGGCATCAAGGATCGCGCGCCGGCTCGGTCGTCGGCGCAATCAGGCTTTCGCGGCGCTCGAGCATCCGCCCCGGCGCCTCGCGGCCGGTGATCCATGCCGAGTCCATCGGGTACACCAGCGGGTCGAAGATCACGAAGTAGAAGTGCCAGACGACGATGGCGAGGGTCGCGAGTACGGCTTCGTAGAAGTGGACGACGCTCGCAAGCTCGCTGACCCAGCTCGGCAGGTGCGTGAGGGTCCAGGTCGAGAACCACAGCAGGAAGCCGCTCACCGCCATGATGATGATTCCCCAGACGAGCGCCAGGTACTCCACCTTCTCCGCATAGCCGAGCGCCGGCGAACGCGGCATGTCGGCCCGCAGGCCGAGGTGCCAGCGCAGGCGCTCGCGGAGCTCCCGGAGATCGTCGCGCCTCGGCCGCATGGCGGCGATGCAGGCGCGGGTGCGGCGGTCGATCGCCAGGTGCCCGAGATGGAAGGCGCAGGCGGCGAGGAGCACGAGCGCGGCGCCGCGATGCAGCAAGCCGCGCACGGCGATTCGCCCCTCCCAGGCGAGCAGCGGTGTCGCCCACCAGTGGTCCGGATACGTGAGCGCGAAGCCGCTCCAGACGAGGATGCTCACGCTCGCGACGACCAACGCGTGCGCGAACCGGAGCCCGGCCGGCATGCGCAGGCGCCGCTCCGCGGACGGTCGTACCGGTCGCGCCAGCGGCGACCGCGCCTTGCGCTGCAGGTCCAGGGCGTTGTGCGCGAGCATCGCCCCGATCACTAGGCAGATGAGCCAGCGATAGCCCAAGCGCACCCAGAACACGGCGGGGTGCGCGCTCGCCGGGTCGCTCGCGACGGTGTGGACGGCGCCGATCGCGAACGTCGTCCCGGCGCCGGGATGACAACTGCCGCACGTCGCCGCGAGGTTGTCGGGGTGCACGTGCGAGCGCGGGTCGGAGGACGGCAGGATGTCGTGCACGCCGTGGCAGGACGCGCAGTTGGCGACGGAGCGGTTGCCGGCCCGCCCGGCGAGCCCGTGAAAGCTGTCGGCGAAGGCGGTGACCGCCGTCGCCTTGAGTGCGAATTTTTCGGTGAGCCGGACGTCACCGTGACAACGGCCGCAGGTCATCTTCGGGATGTTGGTAGCGAAGACCGGCGAGCCCTGGTCCGCGGGTCCGAGGATGCGGTGCTCGCCGTGGCAGTCGGTGCAGGTCGGCGCTTCGCCGATGCGCCGGGCGGCGGCCCGCCCGTGCACGCTCGCCGCGAACGTCGCCGCAATCTCGGTGTGGCAAGCGCCGCAGGTCGCCGCGACGTTCCCGTGATTGACGCTCGACTGCTCGTCCGTAGCGGCCCGGATGTCGTGACTGCCGTGGCACGAGCTGCACGTCGCGGCGTCGGCGCCCGCGGCCAGCGCTCGCGCGTGGACGCTGGCGTTGTAGGCGGCGATCGGCTGCACGAGCTTGACGCCCGCCTCGGCCGCCAGCTGCGGGTCGGCGTGGCAGGAGCCGCAGGTTTCCGGCAGCCGTGTCGGGTGCACCGGGGAGGCGATGTCGGAGCGCGGCGCCATGGCGTGGATCTTGCCGTGGCAGGAGGCGCAGCGCGGGTGCTTCTTGGCGGGCAGTGGCCCGTCGCTCCGGGCATGCACGCTGGTGCGGACGCCGTCCACCTCGGCGCGATGGCAGTCCCGACAGCGCGTCACCGCCTTGACGCCGGTGTGGGGATCTCCGTCGGCGTCGGCGTGGCAGTCCAGGCACTCGACCCTGGCGCTCCCGTGCACGGTGCGCGCCCACGCCGCCTCGTCGACGACGAGCTCGACGTCGTCGACCTCCTCGACGGTCTTGTGGCACGACAAGCAATCCTCGGCGTCCTCGGCAGGTTTGTCCTCTCCGGCCGCAGCGAAGGCGGGGGGTGCGCCGGCGAGGCAGCCGGCTGCGAGGACCAGTGCGAGGAGCCGCAGCGCGAGGGGCCGAGACGCAGGCATCGGCATTCCGCTGCCGAGGTCGCATCCGGCGTCCCGGCTGTCAAACGCAAGCCGCGGCCATTCGGGCATGGTCATGTCCCGGCGAACCAGCCATC
This sequence comes from Polyangiaceae bacterium UTPRO1, assembly GCA_002050235.1. Taxonomy (GTDB): domain Bacteria; phylum Desulfobacterota; class Binatia; order UTPRO1; family UTPRO1; genus UTPRO1. Next base: position 22,734 of record MWST01000021.1, read on the forward strand.
ATGCGTCCGGTGATCGGGCCGACCTCCCAGTTCTTCGTCTCACAGCGTCTCCGCCTCCACTACGTCGATTGGGGAAACGAGGGGGCGCCGCCGCTCGTGCTCGTGCACGGCGGGCGCGATCACTGCCGCAACTGGGACTGGGTCGCGGAGCGGCTTCGCCGCGACTGGCACGTCATCGCTCCCGACCTCCGCGGGCACGGCGACTCCGACTGGGTAACCGGTTCGAGCTATTCGTTCGCCGACTACGTCTACGATCTCGCCCAGCTGGTCCACCAGAAGAAGCTCGCACCGGTCACGATCATCGGCCACTCGCTCGGCGGCGCGCTCAGCCTCGCGTACGCCGGCATCGATCCCGAGGGTGTCGCCAAAGTGGTCGCGGTGGAAGGCCTGGGGCCGCCGCCCGCGATCCTCGCCGAGCGGATGAAGATGCCGATCCACGAGCGGCTCGCCGGCTGGATAGACTCGATGCGCGCGCTCGCCGGTCGGACGCCGCGGAAGTACGCATCGATCGACGAAGCGCTCGCGCGCATGCAGGCGGAGAACCCGCGACTCACGCCCGCACAGGCGCGCCATCTGACCATCCACGGCGTCAACCAGAACGAGGACGGCACCTACAGCTGGAAATTCGACAACTACGTCCGCGCCTTCTCCCCGTACTACTTCAACGCCGGCGACACGCGCGCGCTCTGGCGCCGCATCACCTGTCCGACGCTCCTCGTGCGCGGCCTGGAGAGCTGGGTCGGAGATCCGCTCGCGGACGGCCGCGCCGACTGCTTCACCAACGCGCGGGTCGTGAACGTCGAAAAGGCGGGTCACTGGGTGCACCACGACCAGCTCGAGATGTTTCTCGACATCGTGACGGACTTTCTCGGGGATCACGCTCCGTAGCGCCGCCGTCTTACGCGGCCCGGCTTGGGGCGTCGCGTCCGGCCGGCTATGATCGCGCGCCTCGATGCCGGTCATAGCGGTGGATGCGATGGGAGGAGATTTCGCTCCCGAGGAGATCGTCAAAGGCGTGGCCGGCGCATCGCTAGCGACTGCGATCGAGTGCGTCCTCGTCGGCGACGAGCCGCGCATCCAGGCGGTGCTCGACACCCTGTCGTACGATCCGTCCCATATCCGCATCCATCACGCCGCCGACGCCGTCGGCATGCAGGAGGCGCCGCGCGAGGCGCTGCGGGCGAAGCGCGACGCCTCCATCAGCGTCGGCGCCAAGCTCGTCGCCGAAGGGCAGGCGGACGCGCTCGTGAGCGCCGGCAACACGGGCGCGTGCCTTCTCGCTTGCGCCCGCGAGTTCCGGGTCGTCAAGGGCGTCCGCAAGCCGGCGCTCGCGAGCGTCTACCCTCGCCACGTCGACCACCCCGGACAGGATCCGCTGGCGCTCCTGCTCGACGTCGGCGCCACGGTGCATTGCGACGCCGCCGATCTCGTGCAGTTCGCCGTCATGGGGAACGCCTGGGCGCGCCGCGCGTCGAAGACGGCGCGGCCCAAGGTCGGCCTCCTCAACATGGGGGCCGAGCCCTTTCGCGGCGGCGACGTTCTGGCCGCAGCGCACGAGCGCCTCGCGGCGCTTCCCGCGATCGATTTCATCGGCAACGTCGAAGGCAGCGACGTCGCCGAGGGCCGCGCCGACGTGATCGTCTGCGAGGGGCTGCTCGGCAGCGTCGTGCTGAAGTTCATCGAGGGGATCGCCGGCGTCGTCAACGACGTGGCGAGCTACGCCGTGAGGCAGCGCCTTCTGTGGCGCCTCGGCATGCGTCTCCTGTCGGGCGGCCTCCGCGAGGTCGCGCACCTCACCGAGCACGCGGCCTACGGGGGGGCGCCGCTCCTCGGTTTCGAGCAGCTCCTGGTGAAGGTGCACGAGCGCTCGCGGGCGCCGGCGATCGCCAACGCGGTGAAGCTCGCGGCAAAGACGGTCCGGGACGGCGTGGTCGCGGAGATCGCCGCCGCCGTCCAGGAGGTGCGCGCGTGACCGGACCGGAACGGCGCCTCGGCTGGGTCGGGGCGTTGCGGGTGCGCCGTCCGCGCCGGCGCGCCGCCGCTATGCTGGCGCCCGTCGTCTATCGCTGGGATCTCGACAAGACGTACCTCAAGTCCGACTTCGAGAGCCTCGCCAAGATGATGCGGGTGCCGTTCGAGCGCGCCGAGGACAAGGTCGACGAGCCGGGGGTCGTGGCCCTGATGCGCGCACTCAGAGCCGCTGCCCGCGCCGAGGGCCGGCGGTCCTTCGTGTACTTCGTTTCTGCGAGTCCGCCGCAGATCGGGCGCGCGATCCGCGACAAGCTCGCGCTCGACGGCGTCGAGATCGACGGCATAGTCTTCAAGGATCAGCTCCAGCACCTGGTGCGCGGTCGGTTCCGCTTCCTCCGCGAGCAGGTCGGCTTCAAGCTCGCCGAGCTCTTGAAGGCGCGGCTCGCGGCGCCCGCGGGCGCGATCGAGTACCTGTTCGGCGACGACTGGGAATCCGACTCGCTCTGCTACTCGCTCTATGCCGACGTGGTTGCGGGCCGGCTCGACCACCAGGCGCTCGGCGACATCCTGGTACGCCTGCGAATCGATCCGGCGCGGCTCGTCGAGATTCGCAGCCTCGCGCGCAAGATCCCGACCGCGGACGCCGTGCGCCGGATCTTCATCAACCTCGAGCGGCGGACGCCGCCGGGGCGCTTCCGCAGCTTCGGCGCCCGCTTGGTGCCGACGTTCAACTACTTCCAGACTGCGCTCGTGCTGCACGAGGAGGGCATGGTGCCGCTCGCCGCCGTCGTGGCCGTCGGCCACTCGCTGATCGATCGCGCGACCTTCACGCGCGCCCAGTTGCGCAACTCGCTCGACGACCTGGTGCGGCGCGGACATCTCCGCACCCACGACCCGGCGCTCCGCCGCGATCTCGAGGAGTCCGGCGTGCTGCCGTCGACCGCCGTGCCGGGCTGGTGGACGCAGCGGCTCTGGCGCCGCCTGCGCCGGCGCCGCTCGACGCCGCGGCCGCTTCCGGCCAAGCGGCCGGTCGTGATCGACTACCCGCGCCTGCTCGATGCCTGGCTCGCTAGCGGCGGGCGTCCCGGCGAGGCCGCGTCGTGACCGCCGCGGTCGTCGTTCTCTCGACCGCGGCGGCGCCTGATGAAGCCGAGCGCATCGCCGCCGCGCTCGTCGGCGAGCGCCTGGCGGCGTGCGTGAACCTCGTCGGCCCGATCACGTCGATCTACCGCTGGCGGGGTAGCGTCGAGCACGCCGCCGAGGTGTTGATGGTAATCAAGACTCGGCGCGCGCTCGCGGTGCGTCTGGTCGCACGTCTCCGCAAGCTGCACAGCTACGAGGTGCCCGAGGCGATCGTGATGCCGATCGCCTCGGGCTCGGCGCCCTACCTGCGCTGGCTCGCCGCGGCGACCGCAGCCGCTCCGGCGCCGCGGCGCCGCGCCCGTACGCAAGGGTCGCGCGCCGCCGCGCCGAAGCGCCGCCCGCGGCGGCGCGCGTCATGACGCCGCCGCCCGCGGCGTCCTCCGGCGGCGCTCTCCGGGCGCGCCGATCATGGCTGCGGCTCTTCGGTCACCACCGCCGGCAGGCCGAGGCCGGCGAGCCTGGCGGCGTGGCTTTCGGCGTGCGCCCGCTCCGCATAGGGGCCGACGCGGACGCGATACAAGCGTTCGGGTCGGGCCTGCACGGGGCTCACGTAGACGCCCTCGTATTCGCGGGCTAGGCGCGCGCGGAGCGCACGGGCCTTGTCTTCGTCGGCAAACGCGCCTACCTGCACGCAGTAGGCGACGTGCGACGCACCGTTCGCGGGTCGCGCCACGACGTCGACGCGCACGCGCGCCGTGCCCGGACCGACCATGTCGATCGCGCGCGCGGCGGCGTAGGAGAGGTCGATGATGCGGCCGCGCGCGAACGGGCCGCGGTCGTTGATCAGCACTTCGACCGACTTGCCGTTCTCGAGGTTGGTGACGCGGGCGCGGGTGCCGAGCGGAAGCTTCTGGTGGGCCGCGGTGAGCGCGTGCTGATCGTAGATGGTGCCGCTGCTCGTCGGCTGTCCGTGGAAGCCCGGACCGTACCACGAGGCGACGCCGCTCTGGGGGTGGCCCGGCATCGGCGCCACCGCGGTCCGGCCGCAGCCGGCGAGCGCCGCGATCGCGAGCACGACGAGCGCTCCGCGCGCGCGCTTCCCGACCTCGTGCCTCCACCACCCCATGCCCGCCGGGACTCTAGCTCGCGCCGCCCGCCAGGTCTACGTCGTCGCCCCGGCGTTTACTTCGGCGCCCGTGCCGTGGTAACCAGCGGGTACCCGTCCGATCGGTGCAACGCCGAGCTTTCACACCAGATTCGAACCGCCGACGCGAGGGCGCCCGCGTTCGCCGCGGCGCCGACGGGGAAAGGGAAACGTCATGTCCGGCCACTCCAAGTGGAGCACGATCAAGCACAAGAAGGCCGCCAAGGACTCCAAACGCGGCAAGATCTTCACCAAGCTGATCAAGGAGATCACGGTCGCCGCGCGCATGGGCGGCGGCGACGTCAACGCCAACCCGCGCCTGCGGACGGCGGTCAACACCGCGCGCTCGCAGAGCATGCCGAACGACAACATCGAGCGCGCCATCAAGAAGGGTACGGGCGAGCTCGAAGGCGTCACCTACGAGGAAGTGCAGTACGAAGGCTATGGGCCGGCCGGAGTCGCCGTCATGCTGCAGATACTCACCGACAATCGGAACCGCACCGTCGCCGAGATCCGCAACCTCTTCGCGAAAAACGGCGGCAATCTCGGTGAGACCGGCTGCGTCGGCTGGATGTTCTCGAAGAAAGGCTTCATCGCCGTCGACAAGAGCACGATCGGGGAAGACAAGCTCTTCGAGGTGGCGCTCGAAGCCGGAGCGGACGACATCACGGATGCCGGCGAGGCGTTCGAGATCACGACGCCGCCGGAGGCGTTCGACGACGTCAAGGGCGCCCTCGATCGGGCGGGGATCACGACGACGGCGGCCGAAGTCACGATGGTGGCGCAGAACACGGTTACCGTCCGCGGGGCCGATGCCGAGCAGACAGTGAAGCTGCTCGAGGCGCTCGAAGATCACGACGACGTGCAGAAGGTTTCGGCGAACGCCGACATCCCGCAGGACGAGGTCGAGCGGCTGAGCGCGTAGCGTAACCCTACCGGATCGGCGCGGGACGAGCGGCGGGGTGGAGGATGCATGGCGAGGGGAGGGGACAGTCGAGCGGAGACGCCGATGCGGGTGCTCGGCGTCGATCCCGGCACGGCCGTCACCGGGTGGGGCGTGATCGAACGGCGCGCCGGCCGGGTCGCGCATCTCGCGCACGGCGCCGTCGCGGCGTCGTCGCGGGCGACGCTGGCCGCAAAGCTCGCCACGGTCTACGCGGCGCTCACCGACCTCTGCGCGTCCTGGTCTCCGGACGTAGTGGTCCTCGAGCGCAACTTCGTCGGGCGCAACGTGCAGAGTGCCTTTCGCCTGGGCGAGGTGCGCGGGGTGGCGATGCTGGTCGCGGCCTCCGCGGGTATCGGCGTCGCCGAGTATCCGCCGGCGACGGTGAAGCTTGCGGTCACCGGAAACGGCCGCGCCGAGAAGGATCAGGTGCAGCGCGCGATCGCGCAGGAACTCGGGGTGGGGGAGCCTCTCGCTCCCGATGCGGCCGACGCCCTCGCCATCGCGCTTTGTCACATGCACTCCTCGCGCTTCGCGGCGGCGCTCGCCAAGGTGGGGGCGCGATGATCGCGCGCCTTCGCGGTCGACTCCTCGAAAAGGCGCCCGAGCAGATCGTCGTCGACGCCGGCGGCGTCGGCTACCGGATGTTCGTATCGTTGAATGCGTTCTATCGGCTGCCGAACGTCGGTGCGGAGGTCGACGTGCACGTGCATACGCACGTGCGCGAAGACGCGCTCCAGCTCTACGGCTTCCTCGACGCGTCCGAGCGGGCGCTCTTCCTCCTGCTGCTGCAGGTGGCGACGATCGGGCCGAAGGCGGCGCTCGCGGTGCTCTCCGGTATGGATACTCCCGACCTCGAGAGCGCGCTCGCTGCCGGCGACGTCCGCCGGTTGGTGGCGGTGCCCGGAATCGGCAAGAAGAAGGCCGACCTCATGGTCCTGCAGCTCCGTGAGAAAGTGAAGCTCTTGCAGCAGCGCCGCGCGGAGGCGAGCGGCGCGCCGGCGGCGCGGGTCGGGAGCGACGCCGCCGAGGCGGTGTCGGCGCTCGTGAACCTGGGATACAAGCAGCAGGAAGCGGAGCGTGCGGTCGCCGGCGCCGAGGAGTCCGGCGCCTGCACGCTCGCCGACCGCATCCGGGAAGCCCTGCGGAGGTTGGCCACATGAACGAACGCGTCGTCGATCCGGTCACGTTCGACGAAGAGGCCGGACTCGACGTGTCGCTCCGTCCGACCGGGCTCGCGGAGTACGTCGGGCAAACGGCGCTCAAGAACAATCTCGGCGTCGCCATCGAAGCCGCGCGCGGGCGCGGCGACGTGCTCGACCACGTCCTCCTCGCCGGTCCGCCCGGCCTTGGCAAGACGTCGCTCGCCTATATCGTCGCCAAGGAGATGGGCGTGCAGATCCGCTGCACGTCCGGGCCGGTCCTGGAGCGTCCGGGCGACGTGGCGGCTATACTCACGAATCTCGAACGCGGCGACGTGCTCTTCATCGACGAGATCCACCGTCTGAACCGCGTCGTCGAAGAGGTCCTGTACCCGGCGATGGAGGACTTCCAGCTCGACATCATCGTCGGCCAGGGGCCGTCGGCGCGGACTCTGAAGCTCGAGCTCAAGCCTTTCACGCTCGTCGGAGCGACGACGCGTACGGGACTCCTGACCTCGCCCCTCCGCGACCGCTTCGGAGCACACTTCCGGCTCGAGTTCTACGACGAGGACGACCTCAGTCGGATCCTGCGGCGCTCGGCGGCGATCCTGCGAGTGCCGCTCGACGGCGGCGGTGCGGGCGAGATCGCGCGGCGCTCGCGAGGCACGCCGCGCATCGCCAACCGGCTGCTCAAGCGGGTGCGCGACTACGCCGAGGTGCGCGCGGGCGGAGACATCACGAGCGCCGTCGCCGCGGACGCACTCGCGCTGCTCGAGGTCGACGCCAGGGGCTTCGACAAGATGGACCGCACCATCCTCCTCGCGATCATCGACAAGTTCGCCGGCGGACCGGTCGGGCTCGACACGCTCGCGGCGGCCGTCGGCGAGGAGCGGGACACGATCGAGGACGTCTACGAGCCGTATCTCATCAAGGAGGGGTTCCTCGCCAGAACGCCCAAGGGCAGGGTCGTAACCGAGCGGGCTTTCAGCCATTTTGGTCGGGTCGAGCCCTCGAGGCCAGCGTCGGCCCGGCTTCTCTGACCGCTTCCGGCGCTACGGTGCGGCACCGATGACGCAATGTGTCGGGGTGGACAAGGCCATGGGACGGCTCTAGAATCCGCCGGTTGCCGGTCCACGCCATGAGCGGTCTGGGACGCATACTGATCGTGGTCGGGCTCGTGCTCGCCGCCGCGGGGCTGGTACTGACGCTCTCGCCACGGATCCCGTGGCTCGGGAAGCTGCCCGGCGATTTCACCTTCCGCTCGGGCGGGCTCACGGTCTACGTGCCGCTGGCAACGTGTCTCTTGCTGAGCCTCCTCTTCTCGCTGCTCTCGTACTTGTTCCGGCGATGAGCGCGGGAGTCCGGAAGCCATGAGCGCACCGACGACCGATCGAGCCGCGAGCGATCCGACCTCGGTCGAGACGCCGGGCGAGCGCCAACGCCGGCGCGAGGGGCTCATCATCCTGTCGGCGGCGCTCGCGGTGCTCCTGTTCGCGTTCTTCGAGACCCGGCTGCCGCAGTTCGCGAGCGGCAACTCGCTCGGCAACAACGTCATTTTTTTCCTCCTCATCAACCTGAACATCATCCTGCTCGTGTTGCTGGTGTTCCTGGTGGCGCGCAATCTCCTGAAGCTGGTCTTCGAGCGGCGGCGGCGGATGCTCGGCTCGCACCTTCGCACTCGGCTGGTGCTCGCGTTTCTCGCGGTCTCGATCTTTCCCGCGATCCTCATCTTCCTGATTGCGCTCGGCTTCATGACGAGCTCGATCGAGAACTGGTTCAACGTCCAGGTCGAGAGCTCGCTCGCGGGCTCGCTCGAGGTGGCGCAGGCGTACTACCGCAACGCTTCCGAGAACGCGCTCGTGTACGCCCGGCAGCTAGCGCGACGCGTGCAGGAGGGAGCGCTCCTCGAAGCGGGAGAGGCCGAGCGCTTGCGACGATTCGTTGCCGACAAGCAGCGCGAGTACCATGTCGGGACGGTCCAGATCTTCGACATCGATCGTGCCGCCCGCGCGGCGGCGCAGGCCGCCGCGGTGCCGGGCGAGGCGGCGCTGCCGCCATCGTCGCCGTTGCTGACTGCGGCCCTCGAAGGGCGCGCCGAGACGAGCATCCAGTCGCTGGGGCGGGGAGACGTGATCCGCGCTGCCGTGCCGATCCCGGGTCCGGGCGGAGTCGCGGGCGCGGTCGTGGTCGAGTACTTCGTGCCGGAGAGCATCGCCACGCGCAGCGCCGACATCGCCCGCTCCTTCCAGGAGTATCGCCAGCTGAAGATCCTGAAACAGCCGATCACCAGCAATTACGTCGTCACGCTCGTGCTGGTGACGCTGCTCGTGATCTTCTGCGCCACGTGGATGGGGTTCTATCTCGCCAAGGGCATCACCGTGCCGATCCAGAAGCTCGCCGAAGGCACGCGTGAGGTCGCACAGGGGAACTGGCAGTATCGCATCGGCCTCGGAGATGCGACGCAGGTGGCGCCGGAGGACGAGTTCGGCACGCTGGTCGCGTCGTTCAATCAGATGACCGCCGACCTCGAGCGCAGCAACGTCGAGCTCGAACAGCGCCGTCGCAGTATGGAGACGATCCTCGCCGAGCTGACGGCCGGGGTGGTCGCCGTCGATTCCGGCGGCCGGGTGACGACGGTCAACGAGGCGGCGGCGCGTCTCTTCGTGCTCGATCGGGCCACCGTGATCGGGCGCGATTACATGGCGGTGTTCGCGCGCTCCGACCTCGCCCCGGCGCGCGAGACCCTGGCTGAGCTGCGCGCCGGCGTGTCGCTCGCGGCGCTCGGAGGGCGCGTCGAGCGGCAGACGAAGCTTCTCTCGGGCGGTCGCATGCTCACGCTCGTGCTCACGGCGACCATGCTCCGCGACGCCGCCGGACAAGCGCTCGGCGCGCTCCTCTTCTGTGAGGACGTCACCGAGATCGTGAAGGTACAGCGCATGGAGGCGTGGCGGGAGGTGGCGCGCCGTATCGCGCACGAGATCAAGAACCCCCTGACGCCGATCCAGCTCTCCGCGCAACGCCTCCACAAGCGCTATGCCGAGCGCCTGAAGGAAGACGGTACGCTCTTCGAGGAATGCACCCGAACCATCGTCCGGCAGGTGGAGGAGCTGAAGACGCTGGTGAACGAGTTCGCCACGTTCGCGCGCTTGCCCGCCGGCGAGCACACCCCGGAAGATCTGAACGAGCTCGTCGAAGAGGCGATGGTGCTCTTCCGCGAGGGGCATCGTCGCATCGAGTTCGTGTTCGACTCGGACCCGAGCCTGCCGCGGCTACCGCTCGACCGCGAAGGCATCAAGCGGGCGGTCATCAACATGCTCGACAACGCCGTCGCCGCCTGCGAGGGCGCACCGCGCGCCAACGGTACGTCGCCGCGCATCGAGGTCCGGACCCGCCTGCACCGCGAGCACGGCATCGTTGCGCTCGAGGTCGCGGACACCGGCATCGGCATCAAGCCCGAAGAGCGCGGCCGTCTCTTCGAGCCCTACTTCTCCACCAAACAAGGCGGGACCGGACTCGGCCTCGCCATCGTATCGACGATCGTCGCCGACCATCAGGGCTTCGTGCGGGTGAAGGACAACGACCCGCACGGGAGCCGCTTCGTCGTCGAGCTGCCCGTGAAAGAGCCGCTCGAGCCGGTCGTCCTGCACTAGGAGGAATCGTGGACAAAACCATTCTGATCGTCGACGACGAGGCCGGGATTCGGAGCAGCGTACGCGGCGTGCTCGCCGACGAGGGATACCGCGTGCTCGAGGCGGAGGACGGCGGGGGAGCGCTCGATCTGATCACCCGCGAGCGTCCGCGACTCGTGATCCTCGATATCTGGATGCCGGGGATGGACGGCATCGAGCTCCTCCGGCGCATTCGCGACTCCCACCCGTCGACGCCGGTCATCGTGATCTCGGGCCACGGCAACATCGAGACCGCGGTCACGGCGACCAAGCTCGGCGCCTTCGACTTCATCGAGAAACCGTTCTCGCTCGACGGTCTCCTGCACGTCGTCGACCGGGCGCTCGAGGCGCGTCCGCTCGCCGGCAGCCCGGACGGCGAAGCTATGGCCGCCGACGCGGCCGGAGCGGCTGCTCTCGAGCGCCGGCTGTTGGCGCGGCCGTGGCCGTGGACCCAGCGCACCATCCGGCGCAGCGTGGTCGTGAACGGACAAGGACTGCACTCCGGCGTGCGCACCGGGCTCATCCTGCAGCCGTTGCCGCCGAACAGCGGCATCGTCTTCGGCAACATCTCGAACGCCGCCACGATCCCCGCCCGCATCGAGTACGTCGACTCGACCGGTTACGCGACGACGCTCTACCACGATGGCGTCGTGGCCAAGACCGTCGAGCACCTGTTGGCAGCGCTCCACGGCTATCGGATCACGAACCTGCTCGTGAAGATGCAGGCCGAGATCCCGATCCTCGACGGCTCGGCAGCGGAGTTCTGCGGCCTGATCGAGAGCGCTGGCATCGACGAGCAGGGCGGCGACGTCGACGAGATCGTCATCGACCGCCGCTACGAGATCGGCGACCGCGACGGCGGCGGCGAGTATCTCTGCATCGAGCCCGCCGACGTCTTCGGAGTGCGCTACGTCCTCGACTACCCGCAGCCGGTCGGTCGTCAGGAGTACGTCTTCCAATTCACCGATACCGAGCAGTTCAAGACCGAGATCGCGCCGGCGCGCACGTTCGGGTTCCTGCGCGAGATCGAGACGCTCGAGAAGATGGGGTTGGCGAGCGGCGGGCGCCTCAACAACTGCATCCTCATCGGCGAGAACGGCATCGTCAACACGCCGCTGCGCTTCCCCGACGAGTTCGCCCGCCACAAGATCCTCGACATCATGGGCGACTTCTACCTGCTCGGACGGCCGCTGCGCGGCTTCGTCACCGCCCGCATGACCGGGCACAGCGACAATGTGGCCCTCTTGAAGCTCTTGCGCGAGCGCTTCGAGCTGCAGTGAGCGATCCGGGGCGCGGGCGAGACGCGCTGTCGACGTCTCGCCCGGCGCTCGACAGCCGTCGCTGACGCGCCCGCCCGGCGCTCGGAGGTCTCATGCGTCTTTCCGCTCGTCGGTCGATCCTGCTGCTGGCCGTCACGACGGCGGCGATCGCCGGGCTGCGGTTCGGCGGCCGGCCGGTCGTCGAACCGGGGCTACACGCCGACATCGACCCGGCGCCCTTCACGGACGCGGCGCGCGACGGGATCGCTCCCGCGCAGGTCATTCGCCGGCGCGCCGGAGCGGAGTCGGACCGTCCCCCGAATGTCGTTTTGATCGTGGCCGACGATCTCGGCTACGGCGATCTCGGCAGCTACGGCGCGCAGACCATCCGCACGCCGAACATCGATGGTCTCGCTGCTGCCGGCGTGCGCTTCACCGATTTCTACTCGAGTGCCCCGGTGTGCTCGCCGTCGCGTGCCGGGCTGCTCACCGGACGGTACCCGGTACGCACCGGGATCACGTACATCATCATGCCGAGCGAGGCGTCGCTCGGCGCCCGCTTGAGCCTGGCGCTGGCGACGCTCGGAACGAGGCTCGGCAGCTCGCGCTTCCACGATTCGTTCGTGAACGGCCTTCCCGATTCCGAGATCACGCTCGCCGAGGCGCTCAAGGTGGCCGGCTACGCGACCGGGCTGGTCGGCAAGTGGCACCTCGGCGACTTCGCGCACGACCGCCGCTTCCTGCCGACGCGGCATGGCTTCGACTTCTTCGAAGGCATCCCCCATTCGAACGACGAGTTTCCGGTGCCGATGTGGCGCAACGACCAGGAGCTCATCCCGGACCTGGGGCTCGAGCAGGAACAGGTGTCGGCCGACTTCACCCGTGCCGCCGTCGCCTTCATCGACCGCAATCGGGAGCGACCGTTCTTCCTCTATTTCGCCACCAAGGACGTGCATCAGCCGTTCTTTCCCGGTGCCCGGTTCCGCGGCCGCTCGGCAGCGGGGCGGTACGGAGATGCGGCGGAAGAGCTCGACGGGAGCGTCGGCGAGGTGCTGCGCGCACTCGACGAACGCGGCCTGCGTGAGCGGACGCTCGTGATCTTCACCAGCGACAACGGGCCCTGGTACCAGGGCAGCACCCGCGGTCTGCGCGGCCGCAAGGGGATGTGCTGGGAGGGCGGGCAGCGCGTGCCGCTGATCGTGTCGTTGCCGGGACGGCTGCCGAGCGGCGCCACGATCGCGACGCCGGCCATGAACATCGACCTGTTCCCGACCATTTTGCACCTGGCAGGCCTCGAGCTCCCCGATGATCGCACGATCGACGGCCGCGACCTGTGGAGCGTGATGCGGGGCGAGCCAGCGCCGCCGCCGCACGAGGCGCTGCTGTTCTTCGACGACAAGGTGATCGACGGTGTGCGCGCCGGTCCCTGGAAGTACTATCGCTACGCCGACCGCTACTACTGGCCGGTGCCGCTCGACAAGCCGACTTCGCTCTCCGGGACGCGGGCTGCGGCGTATTCGCACAAGGACGAACGCAGCGGGCGGGAGGTGCAGCTACTGGCCGGCTACCCGCTGCTCTACGATCTGGCGCGCGACCCGACCGAGGTCTACGACGTCGTCGACCAGCATCCCGAGGTCGCGGCGCGGATGCTCGGCTACATCGAAAGCTGGGAGCGGGATTGGTTCGAGAACCCGCGTGGCTGGAAATGATCGCGGGCGCTCCTCAGCGTGCCAACACCGTTACGCAGAGTGCTGCCGCATCGATTCCGATGTTGCCGCCGCCGTTGTGGGCGAGCCCGACCTTAGCGGCCTCGACCTGACGCCTCCCGGCCCGTCCCTGCAGTTGCTCGGTGAGCTCGACGATCTGGGCGATGCCGGTCGCGCCGACCGGGTGTCCCTTGCGCAGGAGCCCGCCCGAGGTGTTGACGGGAATACGGCCGCCGAGTCTGGTAGCGCCTTCGTCGACGAGCTTGCGGCCCTCGCCCTTGCCGCAGAGCTGCAACGACTCGTAGGCCATGAGCTCGGCGGGGGCCGAGGCGTCGTGGCACTCGATCACCGACAGATCCTCGGGACCGATGCCCGCCTCCTCGTAGGCTTGCGCGGCACAGACCTCGGCCAGGCCGGGGTCGTCGTAGCCGTGGTCCCACCCCGAGCGCAGCACCGTCGTCAGCACGCGCACCGGGGCGCGGACGCCGAGCTCGCGCGCCTTGCGCTCGCTGACGACAACCGCCGCCGCCGCGCCGTCGCCGATCGGCGAACACATCGGGCGCGTCAGCGGCTCGGCGACCATGGGTGCAGCCAGCACCTGCTCGGCGGTCATCACTTCGCGGAACTGCGCACGCTCGTTCAGACTGCCGTGGAAGGAGCTCTTGGCCGCGATCTCGGCGAAGTGGCGCGCCGTCGTGCCGTAGCGCTCCATGTGCGTGCGCGCCGCCGCGGCGTAGATGTCCATGAACATCGAGCGCTTCTCCCCGGCTCCCGATGCGGCCGCCGCCGCGCCGCCGCTCTCGGCGCTCTTCTTCAGCGACGCCATGATGTCGGCGAGCGCTTCGACGTCGACCGCTCCGGTGAAGGCGCCGAAGGTGCGCCGTTTGTCCTCGTGGTAGAGCTTCTCGACGCCGAGGGCGAGGACGACGTCGTAGAGGCCGGCGGTGACCATCGCACAGGCCTGGTTGAAGGCCGTCGAAGCGCTGGCGCAGGCGTTCTCGACGTTGATCACCGGAATCATGCCGATCCCCATGCCGCGCAGGATGACTTCCCCGCGTATGCTCTCTTGTCCGGTGATGAGGCCCGCCGCGGCATTGCCGACATAGGCGATCTCCAGCTTCGACGCGTCGATGCCGGCGTCTGCGAGCGCCAGCTCCACCGCTTCGGCGCCGAGGGCCTTGAGGCCGAGATCCATGTGCTTGCCGAAACGGGTCATCCCGATGCCGGCCACGATAGCGTTGGTCTTCATGTCAGATGAGCCCGGAGCCTTTGAGATCCAGCGCCTTCTTCAGGAACTCGAGCTCGGCCTCGCGCTCGGGGAGCGGAGCCGGAGCGGTGAGCATGCCGTCCGCGTGCAGTTGCTCGACCACGGCCCCGTCGCGGGGAAACGGTGTCGCGTAGGTGTTCATCTGGAAGATCTGCTCGAACGGCAGGCGCGGCCGCTGTCCTCCCGCCTCCCAGTGCTCGAGCGGATAGCCTACCGTCTGCAGGACGAGGATGCGGCACGAGTCGGGCAACCCGAGCGCTTGACGGATCTGCTCGCCGTTGGGCGTGCCGAGGCAGCAGGTGCCGAGCCCAAGCTCGAATGCCATGAGCGTCGCCTGCGCGATGCCCTGGCCGCAGTCGACTTCGCTGAGTCCCGGGAGCTTCAGGTGCTCGCGGATCCCCTCGAAGATCGGCAGCAGCTGCTTCTCGAGCGCCTCGTGGCGCTTCTCCTTGCCGCCGAAGCCGAGGGCGCCGATCTCGACGAGCTGGCGAAGCCGATCGGCCTGACCATCGACCGACGCCGTGTCGATGTACCAGACGATGATCACGGGGGCGAGGCGGATCTGCCAGCCGGCCACCGGCGCCTGGATGGCGTCGAGCGTCTCCTTGGATGCCGAATCACGGAACACGACGAGAGCGCGCAGGCTCTGCACGTTGCCCCAGTGCGAGGCGATGCGCGCGGCCTCGAGCATCATCTGGATCTTCTCTTTCTCGACCGGTTTGTAGGGACGAACGAAGCGGATCGAACGCCGGCGTCCAAGAACTTCGCGTAGCTCCATGACCATCTCCTCGGCTGGGGTGTCGTTCAGAACTTGTCGGCGGCGTGCAGCGCCAGGACATCGTTGGCTCCGTCCTCGATCAGCGATGCGCGCGCATCCCGCAGCAGCTTCTCGATCGGATACTCGCGGCTGAGCCCGTTGCCGCCGAAGATCTGCAAGGCGTCGCTCGCGACGTCGAAGGCCGTCTGTGTCGAGGTGATCTTGGACGCGATCGCGTACTGTACCGCCGGGAAGGCGCCCGCCGACGCCCCGAAGAACGGGTTGTTGGCGGCGTTGTAGGCCACGGCGCGCCGGTTGAGCCCGCGCGCCGCTTCGACCCTGCGGAACATCTCGAACAGCCGCAGCTTGACCGCCTGGTGCTGGATGATGGGGACCCCGCCCTGGACGCGCTCCTTGGCGTACTCGACGGCGTATTCGAGGGCGGCGCGCGCCAAGCCGACGAACGTCGAGCCCATGAAGCCGTTGGCGGTGCAGAGCGTGAGCTCGAGCCCCATCGGATACATCGCCGGCGGGATGACGAGGTTCCTTCCGGGGACGCGCACGTCCTCGAAGAATATCTCGCCCTGGGGCAGCGGCCGCTGGCCGAGCTTCTCGAGCGGCTTGCCGCGGGTGACGCCCGGCGAATCGAGATCGACCAGGATGACGCCGCGTCCGAGAGTGCCGTTGCCCTCGTCGATCGCCGTGTACAGGGCCGCTGTCTCGGCGATGGTGCCGTTCGAGACCCAGGCGGCCTTCTGGCCGTTGATGAGGTAGTCGTCGCCGTGGCGGCGGGCGACGCAGTTGGGCTTGGAGAACGCCGGCCGGGTCGTGCCGTCGCCGTAGTCGAGCACGTCGCTGCCGTGATCGGGCTCGGTGATCGCCCAGCAGCCGATGCGCTTCGCGGTGAACTGGCTCATGAGGTCCGGGTTCTGCGAGATGCCGGCCAGCATGGCGGGGAACTCGGCAGCTCCGAGGCTCACCGCCAGCCCCGAATCGCCCCATCCCTGCTCCTCGGAGACCATGCAACCGAGGCGCGCGAGCTGCACGGGCGTGAATCCGGTCTGCTCCGAGGCCAGCAGGCGAATGCCGAGAGCATCCCACTTCTCGTGCACCTCCCAGAGGATCGAGCCGGCGGCGATGACGTCGTCGGCGCTCAGCCGATCGAGCTCCATGCCCGCAGGGCGCATGACGTCGGCCGCGAAGCGGTGCGCCAAGGCGCGGATCTCGGTCTCCTCCGGGGTGAGGTCGAAATCGATGCCGTCAGGAATCATGTCGCTACTCCTCTCTTGCGTCCGACACCCATAGGCGCAGTCACGACGGCGAGTCGAGACCGGCCGGGAACGAAATTGGCGGCGAGTGTCCTCTGCGGGGCGCTAAATGTCCGGCGGAACGAACTCGAATGCGCCGCTGTCGCAGGTGTTGACTCGCGCTGCGCCGCGCTGGTCGGTCGCCGGACAGGGGTCGACGCCGTGGTCGATCGCCGGGCTCCCCGCCTTGAGCGCATGCGTGGGCGTCGCGCCGCCGTTCTTCTTGAGATCGAGACCGGCGAGCTTGAGCTTCAGGTTCTGCGATGCGCCGTCGAGCCCGCAGCTGGCCCCGCTTTCGATGTTGCCGCCGTCGAGGCTCATGGGCCCGGCGCAGCCGCTCGGCTTGTTCTTGTCGAAGAGCGTGTTGTGGAGGGTGATGCTGCACGTACCGTCGTTGCCGATCCCGCCACCGCCGTCTTTCACCTTGTTGCCCTTGAGCGTGACGTTCGTCAGTGAGAGCGCGCCGTACTGCTCGCAGCCGATGCCGCCGCCTTTTTCCCGACCGCCGTTGCCGCTGAAGGTGCAATTGGTGAGCGCCACCGTGTGCCCTGCGCCCTCCACTTCCATGCCGCCCGAATCGTCCTTCGACTTGTTCTTGGCCACCGTGACGTTCGTCAGAACGGTGTCGGTACCGTCGAGGTCGATCCCGCCGGCATCGTCGCCGGCCTTGTTGCCGGCCACGAGAACGTCGGTGAGGGTCAGATTGCTGCCGACGCAGGAGATGCCGCCGCCGTCGTCTCCCGCCTTGTTGCCCGTCACCCTGACGTCGGTGAGCTGCAAGGTGCTGCCGCTGTAGCAGGCGATGCCGCCGCCGCTCGCGGAGGTGGCGTTCTTGGCCAGCACTACGTCCTGGAGCTCTAGAGTCGCCGCGGCGCTGAGGATCCCGCCGCCGCTGGCGGCGTCGCTGTACACGCCCTTGGCTCCGGCCTGGCCGTTCGCCACGGTGAGATGGGAGATGGTGACCGCGGCCCCGGGCCGGATGTCGAAGACCCGGTCTTTCTTGCCTTTGATCACCGTCGCTTTCGTTCCGGCGCCGATGATGTCGATCTCTCCCGTGAGATCGAGGTCTCCGGTAGCCGCCGCATCTTCGGAGGCTCCGACGAGCTTCAGCGTGTACTTGCCGGCAGGTACGTTGATGACGTCGGACTCGGCATTGGCGTTGGCTTCCTGCACCGCTGCCCGTAGCGTGCACTGCCCCGCGGCGCTGGCGCACGTGCCGTCGATGGCCGCATCGGGGGCATCGGCGGTAGTGTCGACGGCGAAGACGGCGGCGGACGTCGGAGAGGCGACGAGGAGAGCGACGGCCGCGGAGACGACGGCGAGCGCGGAGGTCATGGCGACCCGCCTACCAAAAACGGGCGACGGACGGCAATCCGTGGCGGCGTCGCCACGGAGCGCTCGTGCGCCGGCGGGCCGGCCCCGATCGGGCAACGCTCGTTCGCTTTCCGTGGAGCGGGCTCCGAGCTCGCGGGTCGCCGGCCGCGCCCGGTATCGGTTCGCGCAGCGTGTCGACGCTGATGCGCTCCGCATGCCGGCGCGCATTTTTCGCTTGACGACGGCGACCGGCACAGGCCACTCTGCCGTGGTTGCCGCCGGGCGCGGCCGAGCCGGCTGCAAGCATCGGGGCGGAGACGGAGGTGAGGATGATGCGGTCGATTCTCGTGGCGGGAGTAGTCTCTGCTTTTATGATTCCGGCGCTGGCGCCGCGCGCGGCACTGGCCGCCGGCAACGTCACGGCCCAGGTGATCGGCGGCAACCTGGTCGTGACCGGCGACGGAGCCTCGAACGAGATCATGATCGACCAGTTTGGTCTCGCCGCCGGCGAGATTCGCATCACGCCGACCGCTACGACCGTGAACGGCGGCGGCGGTGCCGTGGTATTGAGCGGCTTCACGGGCGACGTGCAGGCGGCCCTCGATGCCGGTGACGACAGCCTAACTTTCGACGAGACCGACATACCGGGAAGCTTGTCGGTGGCTGGCGGAGCCGGCAGCGATACGCTCACCGTCACAGCCTCGACTATCGCCGGCAAGGCCGCCGTCGACCTCGGGGCCGGCGGCGGGGCTGTCGTGTTCGCTGGCGGCAGCGCCGTGGGCGGTGGACTCGAGGTGATCGGCAGTGCCGATTTGGATTCGCTGTACCTGGGCTCTGTCGGGATCGGCGGCAAGGTGAAGGCGATGCTCGGCGACGGCGTGAATACGGTGGTCGTCGACCAGATCAGTCTCCTTGCCGGCAGTGTCACCGTCTCCGGCGGCAATGACGCGGATACTCTCGTGCTCTCCCGCTCCGATGTGCTCGGCAAGGTGGATGCACGGTTGGGCGGCGGCGTGAACGTGATCGACATCGTCGATAGCAGAGTCGGCGGCGGACTCAAGGTCACGAGCGGCGACCAGCAGGATACCGTTGTTCTCGCGAACTCGGTGGTCATGGGCAAGATCGATGCAGCGCTCGGCGGAGCCGACAACGCCCTGGTAGTGAACGGATCCACGCGCGTGAAGGGGATCGTCCTCACTACCGGCGACGGTAACGATACGTTCGGCTTCACAGAAGGGGAGGTGATCGGCAAAACGAG
The DNA here is from genome assembly GCA_002050235.1 of Polyangiaceae bacterium UTPRO1. Taxonomy (GTDB): domain Bacteria; phylum Desulfobacterota; class Binatia; order UTPRO1; family UTPRO1; genus UTPRO1. Next base: position 41,553 of record MWST01000021.1, read on the forward strand.
CGTCAAGCTCGGCGGCGGTACGAATACGGTCGCAGTCCAGTTCGGCGCCGCCGTGCTCGGCAGCCTCGGCGTCGAGACCGGCGGCGGCAGCGACACCCTGGTCTTCACCGCCGCCGGCGTCACCGGCAAGGTGAGTGCCAAGCTCGGCGAAGGTCAGAACACCGTCGTTTTGCAGAACGCTACGTTCGTCGGTGGGAAGCTCGATATCACGACCGGCGCCGGCATGGACACATTGGTGGTGACGGGGTCGAGCAAGGTCTCAGGCACGCTCAAAGGATCGCTCGGCGACGGCTCGAACACGTTTGTCGGTGACGCCGTCAGCAGCTTCGGCGGTTCGGTCGACGTCAAGACCGGCCCCGGAGACGATGTGCTGCATCTCCTCTCTGCCACTGTCGCGAAGAGCGTGAAGCTCGATGCCGGCGACGGACAAAACCAGGTATTCGTGCAGTCGGACAAAATCGGCGGCAAAGTCGCGATTGCGGCCGGCAGCGGCGATGACGTGATCGATCTCACCGATAGCTGGATCCGGGGTTCGGTATCCATCAAGGCAGGCGGCGGCATGAACACGATCACGCCGTGAGCATTGCCTGCCGGGAGCTTCGCCCGACCCGCTACTGCTTCCGATACTTGCCGGCACCCGTGAACCGCAAAGAGATCGGCATCTGCCTTCCCGTAGCCCCTGATGGTCACGGTCACGACGGTGTCAGTGGTATTGGACACGGTGAGGACGGTTGCAGTGGCAGGGCTGTCCCAGGGGGCGAAATATAGGAGCGTCCTCTGCGGGGCTTTGGGTGTCGGTGCGACTCCGCCCGTGTCGTTCCCGCTCGCAGGGTGGGCTCCCGGCGGAAGCCGGCGGAGGCACGCCCCTTGGGGCGCCGGGCGCGTGCTTGGTATGTGGTTCGCGTCGCGACCGTGCGGTGCCGCGGCCCGCAACCGGTCACAGTTCCGGAAGGAGGGACGAGTCATGAGGTACGCAACGATGACGGCTTGCGCGGCGCTCGTGCTCGCCTACGTGTCCGGTCCGGCGGCGGCGCAGGGCGCGAAGCCGCTCAGGAAGTGCGCGCCCGACGCCGTCGTGTCGGGGACGGTGTGCATGGACAGGTACGAGGCGAGCGTCTGGCGGGTGCCGGACCCGCGCGGCGCCAACAAGAAGCTCGTGAAGAAGCTGCAGCAGGGGAAGGCGAAGGCGGCCGATCTGGTCGCGGGCGGTGCGATTCAGCTCGGCGTTGCGAACGACGACTATGCGCCGTGCAGCGACAGCGGACAGAACTGTTTGGACGACATCTACGCGGCGAGCCTGCCCGGCGTGAAGCCGTCGGCGCACCTCACCTGGTTCCAGGCGCAGGCGGCGTGCGACAACGCCGCGAAGCGGTTGCCGTCGAACGCCGAGTGGCAGGCGGCCGTGACGGGCACGCCGGATCCCGGGCCCGACAACGGCACGACCGATTGCAAGACCACAGGCCAGGACACCACCCTCACCGGCTCGCGGTCTGCCTGTGTCTCGACACGCGGAGCGTTCGACATGGTGGGAAACCTCTACGAGTGGGTAGCCGACTGGGTGCCGCGCTCGACCACGTGTGGGGCGTGGAGCGCCGAGGTCAGCCCGACGGGGGATCAGCAGTGTCTGGCGGGTGCGGCGACGACGGGTGAGCCAGGTGCGCTCCGGCGCGGCGGCAGCATAGGCTACGGTGCTTCGGCCGGCCCGCTTGCGATCGCTGCCGACACGCCGTCCTTGGCGAATTCCGGAATCGGCTTCCGTTGCGCCCGTTAGTCAGGGACCGCGACACAATTTCTCGATCGGCCGGGGTCTGGTAGGACGCGAGACGTGTCCGGGTTCTTCGTCCGCCTGCTGATCGCCGCGCTCGGCCTCTGGCTCGCGCAGGCGCTGGTTCCCGGCGTGGAGATCCGCGGCGCGGGTACGTTGCTCGTTGCGGCGCTGCTCCTCGGTCTGGTGAACGCCGTCGTCCGACCGCTCGTGGTGATACTGACCCTGCCGATCACGGTCGTGACGCTCGGACTCTTTCTCTGGGTCGTGAACGCGATGATGCTAGCACTCGTCGCCGCACTCCTCGTCGGCTTCACGCTCTCGGGTTTCGGTTCGGCGCTGCTCGGTGCGCTCGTCGTCTCGATCACGGGCTGGATCGCGTCGTGGTATGTCGGGTCGTCGGGACGCTTCGAGGTGATCATCGTCGAGCGGCGGCTATGAGCGCCGCTCTCCTGCTGGACGCGCTGCGGCGCAAGGAGGAACAAATCGTGAGATACGCAACGATGATGGTCGGCGCGGCGCTGGTGCTCGCCTACGTGGTCGGTCCGGCGGCGGCGCAGGGCGCGAAGCCGCTCCGGAAGTGCGCGCCCGACGCCGTCGTGTCGGGGACGGTGTGCATCGACAGGTATGAGGCGAGCGTCTGGCGGGTGCCGGACCCGCGCGGCGCCAACAAGAAGCTCGTGAAGAAGCTGCAGCAGGGGAAGGCGAAGGTGGCCGATCTCATGGCCGGCGGTGCCACCCAGCTCGGCGTTCCGTACGGCAACTACGCGCCGTGCAACCGCAACGGGCAGAACTGCCTGGACGACATCTACGCGGCGAGCCTGCCCGGAGTGAAGCCGTCGGCGTACAGCACCTGGTTCCAGGCGCAGGCGGCGTGCGACAACGTGGCGAAGCGGTTGCCGTCGAACGCCGAGTGGCAGGCGGCCGTGACGGGCACGCCGGATCCTGGGCCCGACAACGGCACGACCGATTGCAAGACCACAGGCCAGGACACCACCCTCACCGGTTCGCGGTCCGCCTGCGTCTCGGCGCGCGGGGCGTTCGACATGGTGGGAAACCTCTCGGAGTGGGTGGCGGACTGGGTGCCGGGCTCGACCTCGTGTGGGGCGTGGAGCGCCGAGGTCAGCCCGACGGGGGATCATCAGTGTCTGCTGGGGGCGACGACGGGAACTACGGATGAACCCGGTGCGCTGCTGCGCGGCGGTGGCTACAACAGCCTTACGGGTGCCGGTCCGCTCACGGTCAATGGTTCAATCGCACCGTCAATCGGGGGCCCTACGATCGGCTTCCGTTGCGCCCGCTAGTCGCATCCACGTAGGGAACGCGCGGTCGCGCCTGCCGTCACGCAGCGGGTGATCCGCGATCCGATCACCGGGACGGCCGCGCTGCGGGAGCGGCATCGCGGGTCACGATGCGGGGCCGGTGACCGGCGCCGTGATCGAGTCGACGATCGTAGCCAGCGCTGCGAGCCGCCGTCCGGCACGGCCGGCGGTCCAGGGAGGGCGGCCTGGCGCCGCTCCCGCCAGATCGGCGGCGGCTCGTTCCGGACCGCCGGGACTACGGCCGAGCGCCCGCGCCGCAACGTCGCGGAGGTTGATCGGGTCGGACGTGGCGATGCCTTCGGCGGCGAGCAGATCGAGCGTGAAGCGACCCCAGGAGCAGAGCCGGTCTCCGACCTGCAAGAATGATGCGAAGCGGGCCCGGGCCGCACCGACGGTCTCACCTCCGGCGAAGCGTGTCGGCGGCAGCTCGAGGTGGCTCGGCACCGATGGGGCGAGGGGTCGGCGCGGTGCCAGCATGGCTTCGAAGCGCTCGCCGCTGTCGTAGCGCTCGGCCACCAACTGGAGCAGCTCGGGATCTCCCGGCAACCGTGCCGATCTCGGGTGGGCGTTGGCCTCGGCGTGCACGAGCACCAGCCGCCGGCGCTCCTTGACGAGCATGGCGCCCAGGCGCTCGCGCTCGGGGATGCGCCGGCGCGGCGCGTGGAAATAAGGATTCGGTCGCGTCGTCTTGTATGGCAGGTGTTGCTCGACCATCTGCTCGAAGGCGCGCAGGAGCGGCAGGAACCGTCCGCGATCGTCCTCCAGGCGGCCGAGGACCTGGACCACCGCTTCGACGGTGGCCAGGCAGTGCGCGGCGGGTTCGCGACGGATGCGGTATCGGCCCGGCTGCGGCGGCGTGAACGCCACCCGCGGCAGACGTTGCAGGCAGGCGCTTCGCGCCAGCATCTTTCGCGCCTGGGTCCAGGTGCCGTCGATCACCACCAGGGTCGTCGGCGGTCCGCCGGGCAGCGCCCAGGGCTCGATGGCATCCTCGCCCGGGAAGAGTAGGGCCGTGCCGTGCGGGTTTGCCGCCAGCGCCCGGACCCGTGGGTGCCGGTCGAGATCGCCGGCGACGTGCAGCTCGGAGTTGGCGAGCCCGAGGTTCGTCATGCGCGCCGTGCCGATCGGCATGCGGTACTCCCGCGGGTGCTGCAGGAAGACGATGCGCGTCCGGCTCGGGATCGGCGTCAGGTGCGCGCAATAGCAGTGGGATGCCGGGCGGAGACAGCGTCGGCACCGCGGTCGGTAGGCGGCCACGCGGCTTCTTAGCAGGTCGGGCGTGAGCGCGCCCGCGCCGGACCTCCCGCCGACCCGTGGATCGGTGTGCCCGCAGGGTTCGCAGGGCTGCGAGATCGCCCCGCGCGCAGCGGTTGCGCTGGCGCCGGGCGATCTTCTATGTGTCCGGCGCCAGGAACGATGTCGCCGACGTCTGCAATCGTGCTCCTCTGGATCGGATTCGCGGCCACGCACATGGGGCTGTCGACGGCAGCGGTTCGCCGGAGCCTGGTAGCCCGCCTCGGCGAGACTGGCTTTCTCGGTCTCTACTCGCTCGTCGCCTTCGCCTTCTTCGTGCCTCTCGTCTGGACGTATTTCACCCACAAGCACGCGGGAATGCTCCTGTGGTCGATCCCGGTCGGGCCCGCGCTGCGCTGGGGGATCTATGCGGGCATGACCGTGGCCTTCACGCTCGTCTTCGCCGGTATCGTGCGGCCGAGCCCGGCCAGCATCACGCCCGGAGAGGCGACACCGCGAGGCGCGCTGCGGCTTACTCGCCACCCGCTGGTCATGGGTCTGGGGCTCTTCGGCCTGCTCCATCTGATAGCCAACGGCCACGCGGCCGACGTCGCGTTTTTCTCGGGATTCCCGTTATTTGCGGTCATCGGATGCTGGCACCAGGAGCGCCGGAAGCTGGTCTCCGGACCCCCCGGATTCGCGGCCTTCCTGCAGGCGACGCCCTTCCTGCCGTTTACCGGGTCGGCAACGCTACAGGGCATCCGCGAGCTCGGGCCGCTGGTGCTGCTGGGCGGACTTGCCCTGACCTCCATCCTGCGCTGGTTCCACCCGGTTTGGTTCGGGGGCTGATCGTCGATCACGAACCGCGGCGGAGGCGGATGCTGACGCGACGCTCCTGCTTGGTCGGTCGCCCCGAGCGCATGAAGCTCCCGGCCGTGGCCTCGCGCCGCCGCGCCAGAGCCTCCGACCGGGCACTGGCGCTCTCCGGGGTCTCTTCGTAGAGCAGCGCCGCCTCGGGCGCCGGGCGGCGCTCTTCGGAGAGCCCGCGAACGACCACGATAGTGGCGATCTCGCCGCGCCGGATCTCGATGCGATCCCCGGGGCGCACGAGCTTCGCGGGTTTCGCCCGCGCGCCGTTCAGGTGGACGAGGCCGCCGGTCGCCGCCTCGGCGGCGCGGCTGCGGGTCTTGAAGAAGCGCGCCGCCCAGAGCCAGCGGTCGAGACGCGTCTCGGTCGGGGACGTCACGAGCTCACGCCTCGTGTTCCCGTGCGTCATGTGGCGTGGCCGCTGTAGAACGCGTGCGCAGGTGGTCGCAGCTTGACATGTTCCCCGGACGGGCGTACGAAATCCACGTACCTTTTAATCTGATCCTCCGAGGTCGGGAAAGGTCGGTCCGGTGACCCTCTCCACGTTTCGTTCTTCCTCGTTCGAAAGCCCTCCCGGCTCCGGTCGGGAGGGCTTTTTCGTGTCGGCGACGACGCCACGAGCAACGGTCGAGTGACCGACGCGCCCGCTATCTTGCTCGATGGCGCCGCCATCGGCCGCGCCGTGGCGCGGATCGCGCATCAGATCCTCGAGCGCGACCGCGCCGCCGACCGCCTGGTGCTGGTCGGCGTGCGCTCGCGCGGCGTCCATCTGGCGCGCCGGATCGCACAGAAGATCGAAGAGCTCGCTGCGCGCGCCGTGCCGGTAGGTGCTATCGACATCACGCCCTATCGCGACGACGTCGAGGAGCCGCGCGATCGCATCGAGGGCCCGGAGACCGACGTCGCCTTCTCGATCGACGACGCCGTCGTCGTCCTCGTCGACGACGTGCTGGCAACCGGCCGCACGGTGCGGGTCGCCCTCGACATCCTGGGCGGCCTCGGCCGGCCGCACGCCATCCAGGTCGCCGTTCTCGTGGACCGCGGCAATCGCGAGGTGCCGATCCGGGCCGATTTCGTCGGCCAGAACGTTTCCGATGCCGAGTCGCGCCGGGTCCATGTGCGGGTCCGCGAGCTCGACGGCCGTGACGAGGTCGCGCTCGCATGAGGATCCGCCGATGAGCCGGCACGTCCTCGCCATCGCGGATCTCGCCGACGAGGAGATAGAGAGCATTCTCCACCGCGCCGAGGAGATGGAAGCGGCCCTCGTGCGGCGCGGCGACGCGGGAGCGCTGCCGAGGAGCGCTGCCGGCCGCATCATGGCGACGCTCTTCTACGAGCCGAGCACGCGGACCCGCCTCTCGTTCGAGGCGGCCATGTGGCGCCTCGGCGGTGCGGTCATAAGCGCCTCCGACATGAAGAGCTCGTCGGCTTCCAAGGGCGAGACCCTGGCCGACACCGCCAAGGTGGTATCGAGCTACGCCGACGTGCTGGTCCTCAGGCACTTCTGGGATGGGGCGGCGCGCGTCGCGGCCGAGCATGCGGACGTGCCGCTCATCAATGCGGGCGACGGCAGCCACGAGCATCCGACGCAGACGCTCTGCGACCTCTACACGTTGAAGCGCGCCAAGGGGACCCTGCGCGGCATCACGGTCGCGATCGGCGGCGACTTGAAGCGCGGCCGCACGGCTCATTCACTGGTTCGCGCCCTCGCGCGTTTCAAGGCGAAGATCGTCATCATCCCCGCTCGCGGCATGGAGTTTCCCGGCTGGCTGCTGCAAAAGGTCGCGGAGGAGCACGGCTACCGGCCGACGGTAGCCCGGCCGGGCGACCTGAAGGCGCTGGCGCGAGACGTCAATGCGCTCTATCTGGTGCCGGCCCGTCCGCACCAACTGACCTTGTTCACCGACACCGAATTCGACCTCGAGGAGCGCCTCGCCGAGGCCGAGCCGATAACGCTCGACGCCCTCTACATGACGCGCCCGCAGCGCGAACGCCGCGACGACACGACCGACGACGGCGTCGAGTACCTGCGCGTCGACAGCGACACCTTCGAGGACCCGACGATGCGGCACACGGTGCTGATGCACCCGTTGCCGCGCACAGGCGAGATCTCGCAAGATCTCGACCGCGACCCGCGCGCTCTCTACTTCCGGCAGGCGGCCTCGGGCGTGCCGGTGCGGATGGCGCTCGTAGAGATGGTGCTCGCCGAGCGCGTCGGCTGCGAGGTCGGGACGGCGTCGACGCGGGCCGAGCCCGGGGCGACGCGGGTCGGGCCGCGGTGCGCCAACCCGAACTGCATCACCCGCCGTGAAGAGGTGCAGTCGGAGCGCCGCTTCCGGTTCCATCGCGAGCCCGCCGGACGCGCGCACCTGGTCTGCCTCTACTGCGACCACGAGACGCGCATCCAGGTGATCGGCAACCGCAAGTCGAAGCGCTACCACCTCTACGAAGAGCCCATGTACGGCTATCTGGATGCCTGGCTGCGCGAGGACGCGTTGGTGATCTTCGATTCGGTGAAGCAGGCCGAGGAGGCTGCGTACAAGCCGTACAAGCTCGGACCGCAGAAATCGATCATGAGCGCGCAGGAGATCGACCGCGCCCTGGACGAGCTGACCGACGCGATCTTGCGCGATACGCCGGAGCTCAAAGACCTGGTGATCGTCGGCGTGCGCACGGCGGGCGCCTTCCTCGCGCAGCGCATCGTCGAGCGCATCCGCGCGCTTCGCGGCGCGGCCGTCGACCTCGGCGTCCTCGACGTGCAGGGCGGCGGCGACACCATCCCGAGCTGGCCCGGCGCGCCGGGGGTCGAGGGCGCCAACGTCACGATCGCCGATCACCACGTCGTCATCGTCGACGACGTCATCAATACCGGCTGGACGGCGAAGGATGCGCTCGCCTGCGTCTGGCGCGCCGGACGACCGCTCTCGGCACGCCTCGCCGTGCTCGTCGACCGCGGACACCGGCAGCTGCCGCTCAAACCGACCTACGTCGGCAAGCACCTGCCGACCGCGCCCCACGAGCGCGTACGGGTGCGTCTGCGCGAGCTCGATCGCGAGCACCGCGATCGTGTCGTCATCTATTCCTACGTCGATCCCAAGGCCGCGGCGTGATCGATCTCCTGATTCGCGGCGGGCGCGTGCTCGATCCGGCTCGCGGTCTGGACCGCCGCGCCCACGTTCTCATCGACGGCGGCCGCGTCCGCGGCGTGGTCGCGCCCGACGAGGCGCCGCCGGCGCGCGCGGCGATCGACGCCGCCGGGCTCTGGGTAGCGCCTGGTCTCATCGATATGCACGTGCACCTGCGCGAGCCCGGGGGCGAGCACAAGGAGACGATCGCGACCGGCGCGGCGGCGGCGGTCGCCGGCGGCTTCACGACGGTCGCCGCCATGGCCAACACCAACCCGGTGAATGACGATCCGGAGCTGACGCGCTGGATCATCGCCCGCGCCGAAGCCGCCGGGCTGGCGCGCGTACTGCCGATCGCGGCGGTGACCAAAGGTCTCGCCGGCGAGACGCTCACCGACTTCGCGGCCCTGCGGGCGGCGGGCGCGGTCGCGTTCTCCGACGACGGCGCGCCGATCATGCGGCGGGAGATCATGCGCGCCGCGCTCGCCGCCGGGCGGCAGGTGGATGCGGCGGTGATCGCGCACGCCGAGGATCGGACGCTCGCTGGCGGCGGCATCGTCCACGCCGGTCCGGTCGCCGAGCGGCTCGGGCTGCCCGGCATGCCCGGCGTCGCCGAGAGCGCCATGGTGGAGCGCGACTGCGCCCTCGCCGCCGCGGTCGGCGCGCGCCTGCACATCGCCCATCTGAGCACCGCGGCGGCGGTCGCCATCGTCCGCGCCGCGCGCGCGGCCGGGACGCGGGTGACGGCGGAGGCGGCGCCGCATCACTTCACCCTCGACGCCGAGGCAGTCGCCGAGCGCGGCGCGCTCGCGAAGATGAATCCGCCGCTGCGCACCCGTGCGGACGTCGCCGCCGTATGCGCGGCCCTCGCCGACGGCACGATCGACGTCATCGCTTCGGATCATGCGCCCCATCACGCCGACGAGAAGGCGCTCGGCATGGCGGCGGCGCCGTTCGGTGTCATCGGCCTCGAGACGACGCTGCCGCTCGTGCTCGAGCTCGTGCACGCGGGCGTGCTCGACGCTGCGACCGCGATCGCGGCGCTCACGGTCGGTCCGGCGCGCGCGCTCGGCATCGCCGCCGGAACGCTCGCGCCCGACGCCGTCGCCGATGTGACCCTGATCGATCCCGACGTCGCCTGGACGATCGATCCGACGGCGTTCCGTTCGCGGAGCCGCAACACGCCGTTCGCGGGGCGCGCGGTGCGCGGGCTGGCGGTGGCGGTGTGTCTCGCCGGACGCGTCGTCGACCACCATCTCGGGGGGAGGTACACACGATGAACAGCTCGCCGCGGGGTAGCGAGGGCCGGGCCTGTCGATCGGCGCTGCTGGCGCTTGCCGACGGGACGGTGTTTCGCGGGCGCGCCTTCGGCGCCGACGGAGAAGTCGGCGGCGAGGTCGTCTTCAACACCGCCATGACCGGCTATCAGGAGATTCTGACCGACCCTTCGTATCACGAGCAGCTGGTGGCGATGACGTATCCCGAGATCGGCAACGTCGGCGTGAACCGCGAGGACGTCGAGGCGCGCAAGCCTTTCGTGAAGGGCTTCATCGTCAAGGAGTACTGGGAGCCGCCGAGCAACTGGCGCGCCGAGCAGAGTCTCGGTGACTACATGCGCGAGCACGACATCGTCGGCATCGCCGGCATCGACACGCGCGCGCTCGTTCGGCATCTGCGGACCCACGGCGCCCAGGAAGGGGTCATCTCGACCGTCGACCTCGACTCCGACCGCTTGGTCGCGCGCGCCAAGGCGCGGCCGGGGCTCCTGGGCCGCGACCTCGTGCGCGAGGTCACATGCGCGGCGGCGTACGACTGGAGCGAGCCGCTCTGGCAGCTCGGCGGGGCCGGCCCCGGAGCGCGCCGCGACGGGCCCTTCGTCGTCGCCTACGATTACGGCATCAAGCTCAACATCCTCCGCAGCCTGGCGAGCGTCGGGTGCCGTGTCCGCGTCGTGCCCGCGAGCACGGCGGCGGCCGAGGTGCTCGCCCTGGAGCCGGACGGCGTCCTTCTCTCCAACGGCGCGGGCGATCCGGACGCCGTCCCGTACGCGCGCGACGCCGTCGCCGCACTCATCGGCAAGGTGCCGATCTTCGGCATCTGTTTCGGACACCAGATCCTCGCCCTGGCACTCGGCGGCCGCACCTACAAGCTCAAGTTCGGCCATCACGGCGCCAACCACCCGGTGATCGATACGGCAACCGGCAAGGTCGAGATCACCTCGCAGAACCACGGCTTCACGGTCGCCGTCGACTCGCTCACCGACCGCGCTGCGGTCACCCATCTGAGTCTGAACGATCACACCCTCGAGGGGCTCGCTCATACCAAGGAGCCGGTCTTCTCGGTGCAATACCATCCGGAGGCGTCGCCCGGTCCGCACGACTCGGACCATCTCTTCCGGCGCTTCGTAGAGCTCATCGAGCAGACGAAGAAAGGCTGACGTGCCGAAGCGAACCGACCTGCAGACCATCCTCCTGATCGGCTCCGGCCCGATCGTCATCGGCCAGGCGTGCGAGTTCGACTACTCCGGGGTCCAGGCCTGCAAGGCGCTCCGCGAGGAGGGCTACCGTGTCGTCCTGGTGAACTCGAATCCGGCCACGATCATGACCGATCCGGAGTTCGCGGACCGCACCTACATCGAGCCGATGACCGTCGCAGTGATGGAGCAGATCATCGCCGCCGAGCGGCCGCAGGCGATCCTGCCGACGATCGGCGGCCAGACCGGGTTGAACCTCGCGATCGAGGTGGCGGAGGCCGGCATCCTCGACGAGTACGGCGTCGAGTTGATCGGCGCCAAGCTGCCGGCGATCAAGAAGGCCGAGGACCGCAACCTCTTCAAGGCGGCGATGCAGAAGATCGGCCTCGACCTGCCGCGCAGCGGCTATGCGACGAGCTTGGCCGAGGCCGAGGCGATCCGCGCCGCGATCCCGCTGCCGCTCATCATCCGCCCGTCACGGACGCTCGGCGGCACTGGCGGCGGCGTGGCGACGACGCCCGAGGAGTTCCGCGCCGTAGTCGAAGGCGGCCTCGCCGCTTCTCCGACCCGCGAAGTCCTGATCGAGGAGTCGATCGCGGGCTGGAAGGAGTTCGAGCTCGAGGTGATGCGCGACGGCAAGGACAACGTCGTCATCGTCTGCTCGATCGAGAACTTCGACCCGATGGGCGTGCACACCGGCGACTCGATCACGGTGGCGCCGGCGCAGACGCTCACCGACAAGGAGTACCAGCTGATGCGCAACGCCTCCATCCGCATCATCCGCGAGATCGGCGTCGATACCGGCGGCTCCAACATCCAGTTCGGCGTCCACCCGGAGAGCGGGCGCCTGGTGGTGATCGAGATGAACCCGCGGGTGTCGCGGAGCTCGGCGCTCGCTTCGAAGGCGACCGGCTTTCCGATCGCGAAGATCGCCGCCAAGCTCGCCGTCGGCTACACGCTCGACGAGATCCGCAACGACATCACGCGCGAGACCCCGGCCTGCTTCGAGCCGACGATCGACTACGTGGTCACCAAGATCCCGCGCTTCACTTTCGAGAAGTTCCCGGCCACACGCGACGTGCTCGGAGCGCAGATGAAGTCGGTCGGCGAGGCGATGGCGATCGGCCGCACGTTCAAGGAGTCGCTGCAGAAGGCGATGCGCTCGCTCGAGACCGGGAGCTACGGATTCGAGCCGACCGACTTCGCGGACGAGGCCGAGCTGCGCCGGCGCCTGCGCGAACCGAACGCGCAGCGCCTGTGGGCCATCGGTGACGCGTTTCGCGCCGGGCTCTCACTCGCCGAGATCGCCGCCGAGAGCCGCATCGACCCCTGGTTCCTGCGCAACGTCCAGGAGATCGTCGCCTACGAGGACGAGATCCGCGCCGGCCGGGGGGCGGATCTCGCGGCCGCCAAGGCGCTGGGGTTCTCCGACGTCCGCATCGCCACCATCGCCGGCACCGCCGAGCCCGACGTCCGCGCCGCCCGCGCGGATGCCGCCGTCCACGCCGTCTACAAGAAGGTCGACACCTGCGGCGCCGAGTTCGAGGCGCTGACGCCGTACTTCTACTCGAGCTTCGACGCCGAGGACGAGAGCGACGTCACCACCAGCAAGAAGATCGTCATCCTCGGCGGCGGTCCGAACCGGATCGGGCAGGGCATCGAGTTCGACTACTGCTGCGTTCACGCCGCGTTCGCGCTCAAGGAAGACGGGTTCGAGACGATCATGGTCAACTGCAATCCGGAGACCGTGTCGACCGACTACGACACGTCGGACCGGCTCTACTTCGAGCCGCTGACGCTCGAGGACGTGCTCGCGATCGTGCACCGCGAGCGGCCGGACGGCGTCATCGTCCAGTTCGGCGGCCAGACGCCGCTCAAGCTCGCCGTGCCGCTCGCCGCGGCGGGCGTGCCGATCATCGGCACGAGCCCGGACTCGATCGACCGCGCCGAGGATCGCGAGCGCTTCGACGCGGTGCTGACCGCGCTCGGCCTCCTCCGGCCCGAGAACGGGCTAGCGCGCTCGCAGGTCGAAGCGATCGCGATCGCCAACCGCATCGGCTATCCGGTCCTGGTGCGTCCCTCCTACGTGCTCGGGGGCCGTGCCATGGAGATCATCTACGAGCCGCACGATCTCGAGCGCTACGTGCGCCGGGCGTTCGCGGCATCTCCCGACCGGCCCCTCCTCATCGACCGCTTCCTCGAGGACGCGATCGAGGTCGACGTCGACGCCGTGAGCGATGGACGCGACGTCGTTATCGGCGGCATCATGGAGCACATCGAGCGCGCCGGCGTGCACTCGGGGGACAGCGCCTGCGCGCTGCCGCCGACGTCGATCGACGCCGAGGTGCAGGCGGAGATCCGCCGGCAGACCGTCGCCTTGGCGCGGGAGCTCGGCGTCGTCGGCCTCATGAACGTGCAGTATGCGGTCCAGGGGCGGCGCGTCTACATTCTCGAAGTGAACCCGCGCGCGTCGCGGACCGTGCCGTTCGTCAGCAAGGCGACCGGCGTGCCGCTCGCCAAGATCGCCGCCCGCGTCATGGCGGGCAAGACGCTCGCCGCGCTCGGCTTCACGCGCGAGGTGGTGCCGGCGCACGTCAGCGTCAAGGAGGCGGTGTTCCCGTTCCTCAAGTTTCCGGGCGTCGACACCGTGCTCGGCCCGGAGATGAAGTCGACCGGTGAGGTGATGGGCATCGGCCCCTCTTTCGGTATCGCCTTCGCCAAGGCGGAAGTCGCCGCCGGCACGGTGCTGCCGCGCAGCGGTACGGCGTTCGTCAGCGTTCGCGAGGAAGACCGCGCCGGCGCGATCGTCGCCGCGCGCCGCCTCTACGGCCTCGGTTTCGACATCGTCGCGACGAGCGGCACCGCTGCAGCGCTGACGCGCGCCGGCATCCCCGCCGCAGTCGTCCGCAAGGTCTCAGAGGGCAGCCCGCACGTAGTCGATGCGCTCGAAACCGGCGCCATCGCGGTGGTCATCAACACGCCGCGTCCCGATGCCCAGGAGCTGCGCGACTCGTTCTCGATCCGGCGGACGGCGCTCGAGCGCAAGATCCCGTACTTCACGACGATCGCCGGCGCCATCGCCGCCGCCGAAGCGATCGCGGCGATGGCGGCAGGGCCGCTCGGGGTGAAGGCGCTGCAGGACTATCACCGCGACCTGGCGCTCCCGGCGTGACGCCGGCGCGCTCTGCCGGCCGCCGCCCTGCGAACCGGTGCTGGATTGGGGTGCGGGAACCGAGGCATCTATAAGGTCATGCGGATCGTGCTCATCTCCGACCTCCACGGGAACGAGGTCGCCCTCCGCGCCGTGCTCGCCGACGTCGATCGCAGCGGCTGCGACGAGATTGTCTGTCTCGGCGACGTCGCTACCCTCGGCCCGGCTCCGAACGCGGTGATCCAGCTCCTGCGCGAGCGCACCACCCGCCGCATCCTCGGCAACCACGACGACTTCATGCTGAACCGCGACCTCATCCACAGCTACACGGAGGTGCCGATAGTCGTGGAGAGCGTCGAGTGGTGCCGGGCCCGGCTCGGCGACGACGAGATCGCCTTCTTGCGGACCTTCCAACCGAACCTCGAGATCGCGCTCGGCGGCGGTTCGACGCTGGTGCTGTTCCACGGCACGTTGCGCTCGCACATGGAAGACCTCCTGGCGACGACGCCGCCCGAGGAGGTGGACGCCATGCTCCTCGGGCGGCGCGGGACGGTGATGGCGGGCGGCCACACCCACCTGCAGATGACGCGGCAGCATCGCGGCATCCTGATCGTGAATCCCGGCAGCGTCGGGCTACCGTTCCGGGAGCATCTGGAGGGCCGGCCGCCGGTCCTGCTCGACCACGCCGAATACGCCGTGATCGAAGAGCGGAACGGCGCCATCGGCGTGCAGCTGCGCCGCGTCCCGGTCGACCGGGCGGCCATGGCGGCGGCCATCGCCGCCACCGACAACCCGATCCGCCACTACCTGCTCGGCCAGTACGGGCGCTGATGCGGCGGGCGGTCAGCCCGCCAGGCGGCGGGCGTGGGCCTCGACCAGGTCGCTGCGCGTGACGATGCCGATCACGGTGTCGGGGCGGTCGCGGTGGACCACCGGCAGTCGTCCGATGTGGCGGGTGGCCATGAGATCGGCCGCATCGCGCAGCGAGCAGTCATCATAGATGATGGCGACGTTCGCATGGGCGAGGTCGCCGAGGCGAGCATCGCTGGCGCGCGTTTCCAAGACATCTCGGCGTGTGACCACGCCGACCAGCCGCTCGTGTGCGTCGACGAGCGGGAAGCCGTGGTGGTCCGATCCGGGTACGTGCGAAGCCAGCCAGCGGTGCGCAGCGGCGACGGTCGTGTCGGCGCGGAGCGTAACCACCGGTCGGATCGCCACGTCGCGGACGGAGACCTGACTCAAGTAATCGGCCGTATACTCGCCGATCACCCGTACGCCGCGGCGCTCGATCTTCTCGGTCATGATCGACGCCGGCATGCCGGCACACGACACCAGGAAGCCCGCCGTGCCGCCGCCGTCGGCGGTGGCATTGGCGACGCGAAGATGCAACAGGTTGCTGCTCGCCGCATCGTTTCGGAGGATCCCAATGCGCTCACCGATCTGTGATCTGTTCGACATCGAGTTTCCCCTGCTCGCGTTCAGCCACTGCCGCGACGTCGTGGTCGAGGTATCGCGCGCCGGCGGCATGGGCGTCTTCGGCGCCGTCAGCCTGCCGCCCGAGCGCCTCGAGGAGGAGCTGCGCTGGATCGACGACCACATCGGCGGCAGACCGTACGGCGTCGATCTCATCGTGCCGAACAAGATCGCCGGCAAGGGTCAGTCGCTCTCGACCGCGGATCTCCTTGCCCTAGTGCCAGAGGAGCACAAGGCCTACGCGGCCGGTATCCTCGCGCGCTACGGCATCGACGCCGCCGACCTCGATGACACCCGGCGCGGCAACCTGAGCCTGGGCAGGAACCTGCAGGAAGCGGGCGCGGCGGCGGCGCTGGAGGTCGCGTTCCGACACCCCATCAAGCTGATAGCGAACGCGCTCGGTGTGCCGCCTCCGAGCATGCTCGACCTGGGAAGGAAGCACGGCGTGCCGGTGGCGGCGCTCGTCGGGACGAAGCAGCACGCCATTCGCCAGGTGCAGGCCGGCGTCGACATCCTGGTCGTCGCCGGCGGCGAGGCGGGCGGTCATTGCGGCGACGTCTCCACGCTCGTCCTCGTGCCCGAGGTGTGGGAGGCGATCCAGCCGTACCGCAACGTGCCCATTCTCGCCGCCGGCGGTATCGTCACCGGCCGGCAGATGGCGGCGTGCATGGCGATGGGCGCGGCCGGCGCATGGACGGGGTCGGTCTGGCTCACTACCAACGAGGCCGAGACCAATCCGATCGTGAAGGAGAAGATGATCGCGGCGAGCTCGCGGGATACGGTGCGCTCGCGGGCGCGGACGGGCAAGCACTCGCGACAGCTGCGCTCGCCGTGGACCGAGGCGTGGGAGAGCCCCGAGGCGCCGGCGCCGCTGCCGATGCCGCTGCAGTCGTTCGTGAGCGAGCCGGCCCTGCGCAAGATCGACAAGCTCGCGGAGGGCGGACACGAGGGGGCCAAACAGTTGGCGACGTACTGGGTCGGGCAGGGAGTCGGGCTGATGAACCAGCGGAAGTCGGTGCGCGCCGTGGTCCAGGAGTTCAGGGAAGACTTCCTGACGGCCTACGAGCGCTTGTCCGCCTGTCTCGCCGACTGACGACGGCGCCGGGGAGGAGGAGATGTTCCAACAGCCGATAGACTTCCGCGACGAGAGCGAGGCGCTCTACCATGTCCTCGCCGAGCTCCCCGAGGCCGACTTTGCACGGCGGACGCAGTTCAAGGGGTGGACGATCGACGACGTCGTGCGCCATCTCCATTTCTGGAATCGAGCCGCCGACCTGTCGCTGAACGATCCCGGCGGCTTCCAGGACCTGCTCGCGCGGGCTCTGCCCGAGATGGCCAAGGGCCGCGGCTTTCGCGAGGTCGAGGCCGACTTGCTCGCCGGCCGGCCGGGGCGCGCGCGCCTCGAGCAATGGCGTCAATTCTATCTCGGCATGACCGAGCGGTTCCTGGCCGCCGACCCGAAGCAGCGGGTCGCGTGGGCCGGACCCGACATGAGCGCGCGCTCGAGCATCAGCGCCCGCCACATGGAGACCTGGGCCCACGGCCAGGAGATCTACGATCTTCTCGGGCGCGAGTGCGCTCATACCGATCGCATAAAGAACATCGCCGAGCTCGGCGTCCGCACGTTCGCCTGGTCCTACGCGAACCGCGGCCGCACCGTGCCGTCGCCGGCGCCGCGGGTGCGGCTGATCGCACCGTCGGGGACGCCGTGGACGTGGAACGAGGACGAGGCGGAGAATCGGATCGAGGGGAGCGCCGTCGACTTCTGCAAAGTGGTGACGCAGGTGCGCAACGTCGCCGATACCGGCCTCGTCGTCGCCGGACCGGTCGCGATCGACTGGATGGCGATCGCGCAGTGCTTCGCCGGGCCGCCGCAGGAGCCGCCGGCGCCGGGCACGCGTTACGCCGAGTGAGGTACGGAGAGAGGCGCCGATCCCAGCGCACCCGCCCGGGCGGCGCACCGGCCGGCGCGTTGCCGCTGCAGCGGCGTTCACGCTAGGGTCTCGCTCCATGGAGCTTCCGGCGCGCACGCGGACCTACGTCACCCCCATCTTCGACAGCAGGCGCTGGGACTCCTTCCGACTGCGGCCGGGAGACATCGTCGTCTGTACGCCGATCAAGAGCGGGACCACCTGGACGCAGATGCTGTGCGCGCTCCTCGTCCACCAGTCGCCGACTTTCCCGCAGCCCTTGAACAGCCTGTCGCGCTGGCTCGAGCGCAATCGCGAGCCCCTCGAAGAGACGCTCGCTACGTACGCGGCCCAGCCGCACCGCCGCATCGTCAAGACGCACACGCCGATCGACGGCATCCCCTACGATCCGGGAGTGTCCTACGTGTTCTGCGGCCGCGATCCGCGCGACGTCTTCTTCTCGATGTGCGACCAGATCGACAACGGCTCCGAGGAGACGGTGGCGGACATCCGCCGCCGCGCCGGCCTTCCCGAGGACTTCGAGCTTCCGAGCGAGCCGGAGCAGCTCTTCGAGCTCTGGCTCACGGTTCCCTACGCCGAGGGACTCGAGGACGGGTTCCCGATGGGCTCGGTGCTGAGCCAGACGGCGGGCTTCTGGCGCTTCCGGCATCTTCCCAATCTGCTCTTCCTGCACTACGCCGACCTCTCCGTCGCTCTCGATGCGGAGATGCGCCGCCTGGCGGCGTTCCTCGACGTTCCCGTCGACGAACGGCTGTGGCCGTCGCTGCGCGAGGCCGCCGGCTTCGAAGCGATGCGCGCGCGCGCCGACGAGCTCGCGCCGGGCGCCCATTATGCCGAGTGGCGGAGCAATCGCGACTTCTTCCGCCGTGCCCGCCGCGGCGGCTGGCAGGGGCGACTCGGCGCAGAGAGCCGGTCGCGCTACGAGGAGATCGCGACGGCGCGGCTCGGACCCCGGCTCAAGGCATGGATCGAGGGCGGGCGCGCCGCGGTTGGCGACCCGCGCGACGCTCGGCTCTCAGCGTAGCTTGGCCGCGCGCGCGAGCTCGCGGAAGCCCTTGGCCACCGCTGCCGCGAAGTCCTCGAGGTCGGGCACCACGTCGCGGTCGGCGTTGAAGCCGAAGCCGAGCGATCCGCAGTAGCTGAAGATCGCGATGCCGAGGCCCTGGTTCTCGAAGAGCGGCGCCTGCGGAAAGCCCGTGAGGAGGCGGGCGCCGAGAAGGTAGAGGGGGAACTGCGGCCCGGGAACGTTGGTGACGATGAGGTTGTAGGGGTGGAGCCGGGCGAGCAGGCGGACGCCGAGTCCGACGATGCCGGGAACGGCATACTCCGCGGCGCGGCCGAGGACCGCCGGGCCGAGCTCCTGCCGCACGTCCTTGCGCTTGCGCGTCTCCGCCGCGATGCGCGCCAGGCGCCGGATCGGATCGGCTTCGTAGACGGGCAGCTCGATCAACCAGCCGGAGGCGCGGTTGTTGATCTGGCCGCGCTCGTTGTCGGTGCGGATGCTCACCGGCACGACCACGCGCATCACGAGCCCTTCCACGGCGGCTCCGCGTCCCTTCAGGAAATGGTGCAGGCCGCCGCAGACGCTCGCCAGCGCCACGTCGTTGACCGTGCCGCCGAGCTTGGCTTTGACCGCCCGCACCTCGGCGAGGTCGAGCGTCAGCCAGTCGAAGCGGCGATGGGCGCTGATCGGCCGGTTGAGCGGAGTGGTCGGCAGCGCCGGGGTAACGGCGGCCGCCAGGTCGACGAGCGCGCGCAGGCTGGCGTGCGTCGAGGCGCCGACGCCGACCGGGTCGGTCGCGAAAGACAATAGGCGCCGGGTCATCGTGAGCGGAGTCGCCGCCTGGTGCGCCAGGGCGTCGGCGAAGAGGCGGACGCCGCTCGGCGCCGGGCGCGGAGTCCAAGGCTCCGGCGCGGCTACGGTCGCGTCCGGTGTCGGGCTCACCAGCGCCGTGAAGAGAGCGAACGCCGAGATGCCGTCGGCGATCGCGTGGTGGGTCTTGACCAGCAGGGCGAACCGGTCGTGCGCGAGCCCCTCGATCACCCACAGCTCCCAGAGCGGCTTCCCGCGATCGAGCTGCTGCGACATGATGCGGGCCGTCAGCGCTTTGAGCTGGGCGTCGTCGCCAGGTCGCGGCAGGGCGGCATGGCGCACGTGGTAGCTCAGGTGGAAATGGTCGTCGTCGATCCAGACGGCCTGGTTGAAGAGGGGAATCCATCCGAGCCGCTGCCGGTAGCGCGGCACCAGATGCAGGCGGCCGGCGATGTGCGAGCGGATGCGGGCGATGTCGATGCCGCCCGCGGGCGTCGTCAGCGGCCCGGCTTCGAAGATCACCAGTCCGCCGAGGTGCATGTGGGTGGCCGCGTCCTCGAAATGGAGGAACGATCGATCTTGGACGGAAATCCGCTCGTAGAGCTCCATGGCGCCGGCCAGCGGTCTATGCAGGCATGTGCACATTGTAAAGTCAGCGATCGCGGCGCCGGCGCCAAGCTGGCCGCCGGCTGCTCACGCGAGCTCCAGGTGCGCGCGGACGTCGTCCGCAGTCATGCCGGCGGCGCGGAGCGCCCGCAGCGTCGCGGCGCCGTCGCGCTTGGCCAGGCGCCGCCCGGAGGCGTCGGTCAGCAGCCGATGGTGGCGGTAGGCGGGCGTCGGCAGGCCGAGGAGCGCCTGCAGCACGCGGTGGAGCGGCGTCGCGAACGCCAGGTCCGCGCCGCGGATCACGACGCTGACCTCCTGGACGGCATCGTCGTGGACGACCGCCAGATGATAGCTCGCCGGCACGTCCTTGCGTGCCAGGACCGCGTCGCCGATCTCGGTACGGAGCCGCTGCGGATCGACGGCGACGGCGACCCCGGACTCCGTGAATGCGAGCGGACCGGTCCGCGCGAGGGCCGCGCCGAGGTCGAGCCGGCGCGCGAACGGGCGGCCGGATGCCAGGCGCGTGGCGCGCGCGGTCCGGTCGAGCCCGCGGCAGGTACCGGGATAGACCGAGCCGGCGCCGTGCGGCGCGGCGAGCGCCTCCTCGATCTCCTTGCGGGTGCAGAAGCACGGGTAGACGAGCCCCATCGCTTCGAGGCGGGCGAGCGCCGCGGCGTATTCGTCGAGATGCTCCGACTGGCGCCGGACCGGCGTCTCCCAGGCGATGCCGAGCCAGGCCAGGTCTTCGTAGATCGCCGCCTCGAGCTCAGGACGCGCCCGCGCGCCGTCGATGTCCTCGATGCGCAGCAGGAAGCGGCCGCCCGCCGCCCGCGCCGCGGTGAACGCCGTCAGCGCCGAGAACGCATGGCCGAGGTGGAGGTAGCCGTTCGGGCTCGGCGCGAAGCGGGTGACGAAGTCGGACACGCGGCCGACTCTGCGGCGCCGCCGCCGCCGATTGCAAGCACCGCCGCGGCCGCGAGCCGCCGCCGCCGTGCGACGCCATCGGTCGCTGCCGGCGGCGCGCCGCCGGCTACTGCTGCGCTTGCTGTTGCAGCGGCGGCGGCGAGTTCACGATCGACGGTACGCAGAGCTCGGTCGGACGCGTGACCTTGAGCGTGTCCGGCCCGAACTGGTTATCGATGTAGACCGGTCCGCCCGGGCCGGTGAAGCGGCGATTTCCCGAGGAAGTGCGCACCGCGTAGCAGAGGAGGTTGTCGTCGGGGTGGAGGATGCCCTCGTTGCGCTTGTCGACGACTGTACAGAGGTGCGCCGGCCGCTTGACGTCGAGCGTCTGGGTTCCGAACTGGTCGGTGATCGTGAGACGCTGGTGGCGGGCGCGCGCGTTGCGCACCTTGTAGCATTGGAAGTGGTCGAGGCTCGGCTCGTCGAGCGGCAGCGGTGCGCCGGTCAGGCTCTTGGCGCTCGGCACCATGAGGAGCACCGGCCGGACGATCGTGAGCGTCGTTGCCGGGAAGAGGGCGTTCTCTACCTGCACATTGGCGACCGGCGCGAAGCGCGGGTTGCGGGCGCTGATCACGTAGCCCGCGAGGTGGTCGGGTACGGCGGGCAGCGGCGCTCCGTTCACGGCCGCAGGATTGCAGAGCCGCTTCACGCGCGTGGTGTTGGCGAGATCCACCGTGGCGGCACCGAAACGATCGACGACCGAGACGCCGAAGATCGGCGCCATGGTCGTGCGGTCGACTTCGTAGCACTGGACGTGGCTCGCGTAGGTGTCCGGCGTGCGCTCCGGCGTCGGCGTCGGTGTCGCCGTCTCGGTCGGCGTCGGTGTCGCCGTCGCCGTGGATGTGGCCGTCGCGGTCGGGGTCGCGGTGAGTGTGGCCGTCGGAGTATCGGTCGGGGTCGGCGCCGGCGTTTCGGTCGCGGTCGGCGTCGGCGTCGCGGTCGCAGTCGGCGTCGGCGTCGCGCCCTCGCAGTTGCCGAGCAGGAAGTCGACGTCGTCGGCGCTATCCGGGTTCGGAGTGCCGAGGCGGATCGCCGCGACCGGGGGAACGCCGTAGCCGCCGCTGCTCGGGAAGATGACGACGGCGCCCACGGGAATCCCGGCGCCGGGCAGCTCGATGCGGTAGTCCTCGTCGTGGTCCGGAAGGCTCAGGGAGTAGGCGCCGGTACCGGCGCTGGTCGTGCCCGGGAAGGTTGCGCCCGGAGTCACGGTGAGGGCGGTGATGAGGACCGCGACGCCGCCCACGGGCGTGTCCCCGGCATCGATCCTGCCGTTGCCGTCGTCGCAGAGCACGCGGCCGCTGATGTGCCATGCCCGCGCGACGGTCGGCGCCGCGAGCACTGCGGATGCGGCGGCGAGGACGAGGCCGAGGGCTCGGAGAGTGCGCATGGGGGACCTCACGCGGTTGGCGGATGCAATCTCTTTGCCGGGAGGACCTTCGGAAAGTCAAACATCTACGCGTTCGCCGATCGTGCCGACGTGCACGACCGGGGCACCGGTGCGAGGGCGCCAAGCCCCTCGTCATCGCTGCCCCGGCCGGCGTCAGTAGTGCCGCTTCGCGCTCGCAGCGATGCCAACCTCGCGGCACTTGTGGCGGAAAGCGGCGTCGTGGCCGATCGCACGCCCCGTCTCGTGCTGCCACTGGTGCACCATTTCGTGCACCAGCGTTTCGAGCACGCTTTCCCAGCGGTCGCGCCGCGCGTGGCGGGCGGCGATGGCGATCTCGGGCTGCGAGCGGAGGCCGGGCGAATAATGCCCGAGGCGGGAGCGCATGCGGCGCGAGACGCGGATCGCGATCGGCCGCAGGCTGCCAGCGAAGCGCGCTGCGTTGAGCACGCCGTGTGCCGCGCGCAGCCGCACTACGAGCGCGGCGTCGGCGGGGTGGCAGCGGGCCGGTCGCGGCGTCGCGGTAGCCTCCGGGTCGTGCGGTATCGTGAAGGCGGCGAGCGTCCGTCGCGCGGCGCGGCGGACGACGCCGCGACCGTTGACGAAGTCGACGACCGCCCGCAGGACGTCCTCGGGCGCCGCTGCGAAGGCGCGGTGGACGCGGAGCGCGTCACCGCGAAACGACACCAAGGTCGAGCGGTTGCGGGTGAGCGTGCAGCGGCGGATGCCGCGGAGCCCGAGCGTGCGCAGGCGCGCGAAGACGCGCGCCGCCTCGGCGTGGTGCGCGGCTCGGTCCGGGCGCGCGACGCGGTTCGGCTCCGGGGCCGCGATCTCCGTCTGCGGACGCGCACCGTCGCCTGGCGCTCGGAGCGGCGGTAGGGCGAGCTCGAGCTGCCGCATGCTCAGCGGATCTGCTTGCGGAAGAAGATCGTCGCCAGCGAGAGGATGGCGATGCCGTACACGCCGAGGATCAGCGCTTCGTCGCGAAGCTCCGCCCAGCCGGCGCCCTTCAGGAAGATGCCGCGCGTGATCGATATGTAGTAGCGGAGCGGGATCACGTAGGTGAGCTTCTGTACCACCGGCGGCATGCTGGCGATCGGAAACATGAAGCCCGAGAAGAACATGCTCGGCAGGAGCACGAACTGCCCGGTCATCGACGCCTGCTGCTGGGTGTTGGAGATCGCCGACACCACCAGGCCGAGGCCGAGGCAGGTGACGATGAAGAGCCCGGTGAGCGCGATCAGCAGCCACAGACTCCCGGCTATCGGCACCTGGAACCAGAACGTGCCGACCAGGACCACGATCGCGACGTTGAGGTAGCCGAGGCCGATGAACGGCACCGCCTTGCCGGCGATGAGCTCGAAGGCGCGGATCGGCGTCACGATCAGCTGCTCCATCGTGCCGCGCTCCTTCTCGCGCACGATCGCCATCGCGGTCAGGATCACCAGCGACTCCATGAGGAGCACGCAGATGATCGCCGGGACCATGAAGTTGACGCTGCGGAGCTCGGGGTTGAACCAGGCTCGGGGCTCGACGGCGACGACGGGATGCCGGGCGGTGGCGGTCACGCCGAGGCTCTTGTCGACGAGCTGCACGTCGATCGCCTGCGACAGCGTGATCTGTTCGAGGTAGCCGAGGGCGATCGTCGCAGTGTTGGAGTTGCTGCCGTCGACGGCTGCCATCACCTGCACGGGCTTGCCGCGCCGCAGGAGGTCCGCGAAGTCGGGAGGGATCGCGAGCACGAGCTTCGCCTCGCCGCGGTCGAGGATGCGGTCGGTATCGTTGATGCCGGCGCAGGGCGCGGCGATCCGGAACCAGCCGCTCTTGGTCAGCTGGTCGACGTAGGCGCGGCTCTCCGCCGTTCGGCTGTAGTCGCAGACGGCGAGAGCCACGTCGTCGACCTCCGTCGCGACGACGTACCCGAAGATGAAGAGCTCGAGCACGGGCATCATCAGCACGATGCCGAACATGCGGCGATCGCGCCGGATCTGGATGACTTCCTTCCAGATCACCCGGAAGATGCGGGCCAGCGACGCGCGCACGGCTACTCCAGCCGCTCCTGGTAGCGCGAGGCGCTGAACGACACGATGGCGACGGCGAAGACGACGAGCAGGATCGCCTCGGGCCACAGCACCTCGAGCCCGACCCGCTTCAGGTAGATGCCGCGAATCGCGGTCACGAAGTAGCGCGCCGGGAAGAGGTACGAGACCGCCTGGATCGGCAGCGGCAGGTCCTCCAACGGGAATACGAAGCCCGACAACAGCACCGACGGCAGCAGCGACATGAAGATCGCCGCCAGCATCGCGTTCTGCATGGTATCGGCGATCGTCGACACGAGCACGCCGACGCCGAGGGCGCAGAAGAGATAGAGGAGCGCGAAGATCGCGAGTTGGATGATGCTGCCTTTGATGGGGACGCCGAAGAGCAGGTAGCCGGCGCCGATGATGATCGAGAGGTCGACGAGCGCTATCACCATGTAGGGCCCTATCTTCCCGATCATCATCTCGAGCGGGCGGATCGGCGACACCAGGATCTGCTCGATCGTGCCGCGCTCCTTCTCTTTCACGATCGAGAGCGCGGTCAGGATGGCGCCGACGATCATCATGATGACGGCGATGACGCCGGGCACGATGAAGTTCACGCTCTTGAGCTCGGGGTTGTACCAGACGCGGCTCGTGACCAGGATCGGCGCTGCGTCGCTGTCCGGACCGCGGGCTGCCGCGGACCGGGAGCCGGCGAACCGGTTGACGATCGCCAGCGCATAACCCTGGGCGATCGTCGCCGTGTTGGAGTCCGAGCCGTCGATCAGCACCTGCACCGCGGTCGGCTCGCCGGCGCGCAGGCGATCGGCGAACTCGCGCGGAATCACGACCGCCGCCTTGACGGCGTCGTTCATGAGGTCGTGGTCGACGTCGCGCTCGTCGCGCGCGAAGCGCACGGCCGTGAAGTAGCCGGAGCGCACCATCTGTTCGGAGAGGTCGCGGCTCTCGGAGGTGGCGCTGTAGTCGAGGATCGTGATCGGGACGTTGTCGACGTCGTAGCGGATGCCGTAGCCGTACATGATCAGCATGCTGATCGGCCACAGCAGCGTGAGCGCAAGGCTCCGCGGGTCGCGGCGCACGTCGATGAACTCGCGGCGGAGGATCGCCCGGATCGTGCGCAGCGAGCGGGGAAGGCGCATCGCCGTCAGTCCTCACCCGCCGCCGTCTTGCTCTCGATGATCGCCACGAACGCGTCCTCGAGCGACGGCTCGATGCGCTCGAGCCGTCGCAGCGGCAGGCCGCGCGCCGTGAGCAGCGCCGGGATCGCCGCCCGCGCCGCGGCCTCGTCGGCGACCGTGGCGTGGAGCGTGTTG
The DNA here is from genome assembly GCA_002050235.1 of Polyangiaceae bacterium UTPRO1. Taxonomy (GTDB): domain Bacteria; phylum Desulfobacterota; class Binatia; order UTPRO1; family UTPRO1; genus UTPRO1. The sequence goes on from MWST01000021.1 coordinate 67,014, forward strand.
CCGAAGAGCGCGATGCCGGCGATGCTCGGCGCCGTCTTCAGCGCCTCGTAGGCGCCCATGAGGTCGTCGCTCTCGATCTCGAGGAGCGCGTGATGGACGTGCTCGCGCTTGAGCTGCGAGGGCGTTCCCGCCGCGACTACCTGGCCCCCGTAGATGAGGGCGAGCTCGTCGCAGTGCTCGGCCTCGTCCATGAAGTGCGTGGTCACGAACACCGTGATGCCGCGCTCGGCGAGGTCGCCGATCATGTCCCAGAAGCGGCGCCGGGACGCGGGATCGACGCCCGACGTGGGCTCGTCGAGGAAGAGGATCGGCGGCTCGTGGAGGACGGCGCAGCCGAGCGCCAGGCGCTGGCGCCAGCCGCCGGCGAGCGCCGACGTCAGCGTATCGCCGCGCCCTTCGAGGCCCGCCATCTCCAGCGCCCAGGCGAGCCGCGCCGTCAGCCGTTCGCCGCGGACGCCGTAGATGCCGGCGAAGAAGCGCAGGTTCTCGGCGACCGTCAGGTCCTCGTAGAGCGAGAACTTCTGCGACATGTAGCCGATGCTCGCCTTCACCCGCTCGGGCTCGCGGGCGACGTCGAAGCCGCCGACCCGGGCCAGGCCGCCCGACGGGCGCAGGATGCCGCAGAGCATCTTGATCGTCGTCGACTTGCCGGCTCCGTTCGGACCGAGAAAGCCGAAGATGCGCCCGGCGGGCACCGCGAGGTCGATGTGGTCGACGGCGACGAACGTGTCGAAGACGCGGGTGAGGCCGCGGGTCTCGACCGCGAGCGTGCCCGCCGGGGCGGGGTGCGCGGCGTTCACGGCGCCGCCCGCACGGCGCCGTCCGCATGCGTGTAGGCGAGGAACACGTCTTCCAGCGACGGAGCAACGAGCTTCCAGTCCTCGACCGTGACGCCGGCCGCCCGCACTGCGGCCACCACGGCGTCGGGATCGAGGCCGACCCGCGGCAGCGTCAGGTGGATGCGATCGCCGAAGAGCGCGGTCGTCGCGAAGCCGGGGAGGCGGCGCAGCGCCCGCTCGGCGGCGCGCGGCGCCGCGCACTGCAGATCGAGCACGGCGACGCCGAGGTCGCTCTTCAGCTGCGCCGGAGGACCGCAGGTGATCATGGTTCCGTTCTGCAGGAAGCCGATGCGGCCGCAGCGCTCGGCCTCGTCCATGTAGGGAGTCGAGAGGAGGATCGTCGAGCCCTCCTGCAGGAGGTCGTAGAGGATCAGCCAGAAGTCGCGCCGCGACAGCGGGTCGACGCCGATCGTCGGCTCGTCGAGAAGCAGGATCTTCGGCTGGTGGATGAGACAGGCCGCGAGCGCCAGCTTCTGTTTCATGCCGCCCGAGAGGTCCTTGGCGAGGCGCTTCTGGAAGGGTCCGAGGCGGCTGAACTCGAGGAGGCGCTGGATGCGGCGGCGGCGCGCCGTCGGCTCGACGCCCCAGATCTCGGCGACGTAGAGGAGGTTCTCCAGCACCGAGAGCATGCCCGAGAGGCTGAAGCGCTGCGACATGTAGCCGATGCGGCGCTTCACCGCTGCCGGATCCGCGGTCACGTCGATGCCGTCCACCTCGGCGCGGCCGGCGTCCGGGCGCAACAGGCACGCCAGCAGCCGCAGGAACGTGGTCTTGCCGGCGCCGTCGGGTCCGACCAGACCGAAGAGCTCGCCCGGGCCGACGTCGAAGGTCAGGTCGTGGAGCGCGCGGACGGCTCCGTAGTGCTTGGCGACCGCGACCGCGCGGATGGCGGACGTGCTCGGGGAGCCCGGGGCCGCCACCACCGCCTCACCGCGCCGCCGTCGCGGTCGCCGCCGGCGGTGCCAGCGGCAGCACGGCGTCGGCCGGCATGCCCGGCTTCAGGGCTTCGTCCCTGGTCTCGACCTCCACCTTCACCCGGTAGACGAGCTTCACGCGCTCGTCGGGTGTCTGGATGTTCTTCGGCGTGAACTCGGCACGGTCGGAGACGAAGGTGACCTTGCCGTTGAACGGCTGGTCGGGAAAGGAGTCGACCGTCACCTCCGCGGCCATGCCGAGGTACACCTTGCCGAGGTCGCGCTCGCCGACGTAGACGTTCACCCACGGGCGGCTCAAGTCGCCGAGGGTTACGATCGGCGTTCCGGGCTGCACCATTTCGCCGGGCTCGCGGCTCTTGCTGAGGACGCGGCCGGCGGCGGGCGAGAAGAGCTGGCAGCGCGCGAGGTCGAGGGCTGCCAGGTCGAGCTCGGCTGCCGCCCGCTGCATGTCGGCGCGCGCGGCCTCGATCTCCTCGGCGCGGAATCCTTCGCGGAGCTGATCGAGCTGCGCCAGCGCCTGGTCGCGGGCGGCCCGGGCGTTGGCGAGCAGGTTGGCGAGGCGGTCCTGTTCGGTCTGGGCGACGATGCCCTGTGCGCGCAGGCGGCTGATGCGGTCGTACTCGCGCGTCTGCAGCGCCAGCTCGGCGTCGGCCGCTTCGCGCGCCGCCAGGGCGCGGTCGATCTCCTGCTCGCGCGCGCCCTTGGTCATCATGCGGTAGCGGGCCTCGGCGGATTCCTTGGCGGCGGTGGCGCTGGCAACGCGCAGGCGATACTCGCGGTCGTCGAGGCGGCCGACCGGCTCGCCCTTGTCGACCATGGCGCCCTCGTCGACGGCGCGCTCGATCATCCGCCCGGCGACCTCGAAGGCGACGTCGACCTGCGTCACCTCGATGATGCCCGAGCCGCGGATCGCAGTAGCGTCGCGCTCGTGCGCCAGCCACCAGCGGGCGGCGAAGAGCGCCGCCGCCGCCAGGACGACGGCGACGGCGACGACCGGACGGCGCATTCCGCTCACGACGTCACTTGGCGATGGTGATGCCGGGAGTCTGCACCGCCGGCTTCACGACCGTCATCTGGAAGAGCTGATAGAGGAGCACGAAGGCCTTCTTGTTCCAGTGATACCCGGATTCGGGCGCGATCGCGTAGTAACGGCCGTGATAGCGGACCGCGCGCTCGCCGCGCGGCGGGTGCGGGGATTCGCTGATGCCGAGCGTGAAGGCCGGGTTCTCGTCCACGAACGGCGTCCGCGAGTGCGGCGTGACGTCGTACTCGGGCTCTTCGCCGAAGGCGTGGCCGAGGAAGTCGATCATGTTCGCGAAGCTGCGCAGCCGGAACTTCCCGTGCAGCGGCAGCTCGCCGCCGGGATGGCCGGCGCGGATGTCCACTACGATCTCGTCTTCGAGGTTGTGCTGGGCCTCGTCGTGCAGAGCCCGGCGCTCCTCGTTGGTGAGCACCGCAGGGTCGTAGTTGGTGACCACGATGCGGCCGATCGTGCGCCGGGTGACGCGATAGGTCCCGTTCTCGGGCTGCGGCGCGATCGTGAACTGGTCCTCGAGGGATCGCAGCACCTCGGGCGTGATCGCCGCTGCCGGCATCGTCCAGCTCTCGGTGAAGATCATCGGCTCGGCGTAGAGGGAGCCTCGGTCCTGGATGGTGGAGAGCTGCAGCGCGACGCGGCGGAAGGTGGTGTAGCCTTCGCGATCGACGGGCTTGTTGGCGTAGATCATCTTGGCGCCGTCGAGCTCGGTGCGGTATTCGCCCGCCATCATGCGCAGCACGAGGTCGACGTCGGCGCCCTGGCGTAGGAGGAGCGTCAGCGTGCTCTCGGGGAACGGTGCCAGCAGGCGGCGCGTGAACTCCTCGCCCTCGACCGGGACGATGCTGAAGGTCGGGTTGGCCGAGAAGGTCCCGCCGAAGATCGGCGACAGGCTGCCGGCGCCGCCCTCGAGGCCGCCGAGCGGTGGCGTCGCGCCGGCGTTCATCTGCACGTTGAAGGTCGCGGCGATGTTCGAGAGGGCGGTGAAGTGCAGCGGCTCGTCCCAGCGGGCGCGCGCGATGTTGAGGAGGAGCTGGCGGCAGACGGCGTCGGTCGCGATGGCGTCGTAGGCCATCACGGTGCGGTGCACCGGCAGGGCCGGTAGGCACCCGCCGCCAAGGAACGCCACCGCGATGCCGAAGCCGGCGGCGCCGATCGTCCGGTGGCGCTTCGCTGCGACGGTGGAACGGAGCACGCGTCGGACCTGTATCCCGGCGCGTCCCGGCTTTCAAAGGCGGCGGGAGCGCCTCCGGTCGGCGACGCTCCGAGACGCAGGCGCCGTGGACCTCGTCGGTGTCGCGGGCTAAACAGCGCCGATGCCAGACTTCCGCTATCAGGAGATGTTCCCGCACGGCCCCGACACCACGCCCTACCGCAAGCTCGCGGGCGACTGGGTCGGCGTCGACAGGTTTCGCGGCGAGCGCGTGCTCGCGGTCGAGACGGCGGCGCTGACCCGCCTCGCTTTCGAGGCCGTGCGCGACGTGTCGCATCTCTTCCGGCCCGGCCACCTCGCCCAGCTGCGGCGGATCCTCGAAGACCCCGAGGCGTCGATGAACGACCGCTTCGTCGCCCTCAACATGCTGCGCAACGCCTGCGTCTCGGCCGCCATGGTGCTGCCGTCGTGCCAGGACACCGGCACCGCGATCGTGATCGGGAAGAAAGGTCAGCGGGTCTGGACCGGCGGCGGCGACGAGGCCGCGCTCGCGCGCGGCATCTACGACGTCTACCAGCAGACCAACCTGCGCTACTCGCAGATGGCGCCGCTGTCGACGTTCACGGAGAAGAACACGGCCACGAACCTGCCGGCGCAGCTCGAGCTCTACGCTGCCGACGGCGACGAGTACCGCTTCCTCTTCGTCACCAAGGGCGGCGGCTCGGCGAACAAGTCGTTTCTCTATCAAGAGACCGCGGCGATCCTGAGCCGCGAACGCCTGCTGCCGTTCATAGAAGCGAAGGTGAAGACGCTCGGGACCGCTGCTTGCCCGCCTTACCACCTGGCGATCGTCATCGGCGGCACGTCGGCGGAAGCGACCATGAAGACCGTGAAGCTCGCGTCCTGTCGCGACCTCGACGATCTGCCGACGCGCGGCGATCCGGCCGGCCACGCCATCCGCGACCCCGAGCTCGAGGACGAGGTCTGGCGCCTGACGCAGCGGCTCGGGATCGGCGCCCAGTTCGGCGGCAAGTACTTCTGCCACGACGTGCGTGTGATCCGGCTGCCGCGCCACGGCGCCAGCCTGCCGATCGGGATCGGGGTGTCGTGCTCGGCGGATCGCCAGGCCAAGGCCAAGATCACCGCCGCGGGCGTGTTCCTGGAGGAGCTGGAGACGAACCCGGCGCGCCATCTGCCCGAGATCGACGAAGGGAAGCTCTCGGGCGAAGTCGTGAAGATCGACCTCCGCAGGCCCATGAGCGAGATCCGCGCGGCGCTGTCGCGCTATCCGATCAAGACCAGGCTCGCGCTCACCGGCCCGATGATCGTCGCCCGCGACCTCGCGCACGCGAAGCTCCGCGAGCGCATCGAGCGCGGCGAGGGGCTTCCCCAGTACGTGAAGGATCACCCGATCTACTATGCGGGTCCGGCGAAGACGCCGCCGGGCATGCCCTCGGGCTCGTTCGGTCCGACGACCGCCGGGCGCATGGACGGGTACGTCGACCTCTTCATGCAGCACGGCGGCAGCCTCGTCACCCTCGCCAAGGGCAATCGTTCGCCGGCGGTCACCGAAGCCTGCAAGAAGCACGGCGGCTTCTATCTCGGCTCGATCGGCGGCCCCGCTGCCATCCTCGCTCGCGACAACATCCGCAAGGTCGAGGTGCTCGAATATCCCGAGCTCGGCATGGAGGCGATCTGGCGGATCGAGGTCGAGGACTTCCCGGCCTTCATCGTGGTCGACGACAAAGGGAACGACTTCTTCGGCCGCCTGTGATCGCGCCCGGCAGTTATCGCCGTCGCGGCGCGCGCCGCCGCCCGGCGGCGCGGAGCTGGCGGCGCATGCGGATGGCTGCCGTCGTCGCCGAGTAGTACGCCGGTAGGCGGCGCACGGGAACGAAGCCGTGGCCGGTGAAGAGCGCGATCGCAGCCCGGTTCGTCGCCGCGACCTCGAGCGAGGCGCGCTCGCACCCGCGGCGGCGGACGGCGGCCAGGAAGGCCCGCAGCAGGCGCCGGCCGAGAGCGCGGCGGCGGGCCGTCGGAGCGACGGCGATGCTGTAGAGGCGCGCGCCGCGGGCGCGCGACCCGCCGCCCTGGACGCCGAGCGCATAGGCGACGATCCGGCCGCTCTGCTCGACGACGTGCGCCAGCGTCGCCGGCCGGGCCAGGTACGCCGCGAACTGTGCGGCGGAGAAGCGGTGGGCGGCGTAGCAGCCGACGAAGGCGCGGCGCTCGAGGCGGGCGAGCGCCGCGGCGTCGGCGGCGCGGGCGCGGCGGAGGCGGTCGGGCGGTGGGCGTCGCGCCATGACGGGCGGCGCAGCTAGCGCGCGATCGTCCGCCAACAGCGCGGGTCGGCGCTCGGCCCGACGTGCACGCGGCGCCAGGCGGGTTCGAGCGGGAAGCGCGGCTCGCGCGACTCGCCGGCGGCGAGCGTCAGGCGCTGGAAACCGCGCAGGGTGGCGAGCGGACGCGGGTCGGTGCCGAGGGCCAGGTCGGCGTAGAGCTGGACGACCTCGCTGCCGCGGCGCGCGCCGACGTTGGCGACGGGCACCGTGAGCACGTCGCCGTCCAGCCGCGCAGCGCCATAGGCGAAGCGGGTGTACGAGAGGCCGTAGCCGAACCAGAACGCCGGGTCGCGGCCTTCCGCCTGCATCAGTCTGTAGCCGTGGAGGGGGCCGTAGCGGATCGTCCGCGCCCGGTTCGCGAACGGCGGCAGCTGCTCCGCACTGCGCGGCCACGTGCACGGCAGGCGGCCGCCGGGGTCGGCTTCGCCGAAGAGGACGTCGGCGAGCGCATGGCCGCCTTCCATGCCCGGATACCAGGCCATGAGCAGCGCCGGGACGGCGCGGCGCCACGACTCGGTAACGATGGCGCTGCCGCCCATGAGGACGACGACGGTGCGCGGATTGGCGGCGGCGACGGCGGCGATCAGAGCCTCGTGCGCCGGCGCCAGCGTCAACGCCGCTCGGTCGCCGCCGCGGCAGAAGAGGTATTCGCCCTCGTCGCGGAAATCGTAGCCGACGACGACGACGGCGACGTCGGCGGCGCCGGCCGCGGCGGCGCCGGCTGTGGGATCGTCGCCGGCCGCGGCGACGACGCCGACGCTGCGGGCAGCAGCGGCGGTGAGGATGCCGGCGAGCGGCGTCACCACCTCGGGCGGCCGGACGCGCGAGGAGCCGTGGTCGCCGAGGTTCGGCTGGGCGGCCAGGCGGCCGACGACGGCGAGGCGCTGCACGGCAGCGGAGTCGAGGGGGAGGAGCGGTCCGGCATCGCCCGGCGGCGGCGCGTTCTGCAGCAGCACCAGGGACCGGGCGGCGGCTTCGCGGGCGAGTCTGCGGTGCGCCGGCGAGGCGACGGCATCGCTGCGGTAGCGCTCCGGCTCGCCGCGAGCGGCGAAGGCGCGCTGCGTGCGCACGAGGCGGCGCACCGCCGCATCGACGTCGGCGGCTGCCACCCGTCCGCGCTCGACCGCGCGCCCGAGGCCGCGAAAAAAAATCCGGCTCGGCATTTCCAGGTCCATGCCGGCGGCGACCGCGTCGGGACCGCGGACGCCGAGCACGAAGTCGCTCATGACGAAGCCGGAGAAGCCCCACTCGCGGCGCAGGACGTCGGTGAGGAGGGCGCGCGAGTGGCCGCACCAGGCGCCGTTCACCTTGTTGTAGGCGCTCATCACCGCGGCGACGCCGGCGTCGATGCAGCGGCGGAACTGGGGGAGATAGATGTCGCGCAGGTCGGCCTCATCGATGCGCACGTCGACCCGGAAGCGCGAGCGCTCGATGCTGTTGCAGGCGAAGTGCTTGACGCACGCCATGACGTGGCGCTGGCTGCCGCGCACCAGCGCCGCGCCCATCTCGCCGAGGAGGTGCGGATCCTCGCCGTAGGTTTCCTGGGCCCGGCCCCAAGCCGGGTGGCGAAGCACGTTCACGCAGACGCCGGCAAAGAGGTTCGCGCCCTGGGCGCGGGCCTCGACGCCGATGGCGTCGCCGATGCGCTCCTCGAGCTCGGGATCGAAGGTGGCGCCGCGGGCCATGGCGACGGGGAAGGCGGTCGAGCGGCCGAGGACGACGCCGCGCGGCCCGTCGACGAAGCGGATGCCGGCGACGCCGAGGCGCGGCGCCGCCGCGGCCTCGTAGGGTGCAGCGTTGTAGCGGCGCCTCATGCGGAAGACGTCGCGCAGGGGCAGACAGCCGGCCAGGAGTCGCAGCTTCTCGCCGCGCCCGAGTGCGGCGAGGATCGACTCGACGTCGGCGGCGGCAGCGCCGGGGGCGTCGGCGCTGCCGCCGCTCATGGGTATTGCCGGGGCGCTCAGGCAGCGAGATTCGCGGCTGCGAAATCCCAGTTCACGAGGTGATCGAGAAATGCCGTCACGTAGTCGCCACGGCGGTTCTGGTAGTCGAGGTAGTAGGCGTGCTCCCAGACGTCCATCGTGAGGAGGGGCTTCGCGGTCGCGGTCGCCGGGTCGTTCCCGGCGAGCGGGTTGTCGGCGTTCGGAGTGCTCTCGATGGCGATGCTGCCGTCGGCTCTTGCCACCAGCCAGACCCAGCCGCTTCCGAAGCGCGTGAGCCCCGCGTCCGTGAACGCTTTCTTGAAGGCGTCGTAGCCGCCGTAGGCTTTGTCGATCTTCGCGGCCAGATCCCGTGGCGGCGGGCCGCCGCCCTTCGGGCGCATGCTCTTCCAGTAGAAGGTGTGGTTCCACACCTGCGCCGCGTTGTTGAAGATCGTGCGCTGGTCCGGCTTCCCGGCGGTCGTCGTCATTATCTTCTCGAGCGGCAGGTCGGCGAGCGCGGAGCCAGCGATCAGCTTGTTCAGGGTATCGACGTAGCCCTTGTGGTGCTTGCCGTAGTGAAAACCGATGGTGCTGGCCGAGATGTAGGGTGCGAGGGCGGCGTCGGCCCAGGGGAGCTGCGGCAGCTCGATCGGCGCCGCCGCGGCGCCGCGCGGCAGGATCAAGGTAGCGCCGACGGCGGCGGCCGCCGTCGCCGCGCCGACGATGAACTCACGGCGCGTCACCCGCTGCGCGCCCAACTCGGAATCGTCCTTCTGCATCAGCGTCCTCCTCTCGATTGGATGAGGCGCACCCTACTGCCGCGTTCCGACGAGGGGAAGAGGAGCGGGCTCGCGGGCGCGGCGGTCGCAGCGCTCCGTGCCCGGGACACCCTGAACGACCCGAAACGGACGGTGCGAGACCGCGTCCGCACGACCTACGATGGCGGCATCGTCAGTGCCGCCGGTCAGCGGCGACGGGGCTGCGGTCAAAGGACACCCGTCACGCTGCAATTGCCCGCGTGCGTACGGCCTCCAAGGATGCCACGAGCGCATCGACCTCCCCGGCGCTGAACAGGCCGTCTGGGCCCCGCGGCGTCAGATCCGTGAAAGGGGACTCGTAGAGACGCGCGGTTTCAACGACTCCATGCTCCGTCAAGTGATCCACGATGAGATTGATAAACTCCAGTTGATTGGCCGACAGATGTTTGTCGGCGGTGAAGCTCGCCATCGCCTCCTTCGCCGCGCCCCGATCGAGGCCTACGAGCGAGCGGACGAACAATCCGAGCCCGTTGGCTTCGTCGCTCGCGCGCCGCAGAGCCTCGGCCGCGCCTACTCCGCTCTCGATCAGCATTCGTTCCAGCTCTGCCAGATCACTGGCCGTCAGCGGGCGATTCATGCGGAGCTTCCGAACGGCGACGTGATCGAGGTTGGCCCGCAGGAAGGCCCGAGCTTTATCCCGGAACTTGTCGTAGTCGGTGCCCGCCGTGAAGCTCGACAACTCGATCTCTCGCTCTGCGTCCATAACGTCTTCAAAGTCCGTGTACACGACCTTGCGTTGGCGCTTATCGATCAGCTGCACCAGATTGCGAAGGCGCCGGCGCATGGCCTCGAGCATGGAGACCGTCACGTCCTGCCACCACTCCTCCGTCTGTAAATCCTGGATGAGTGGCATCTGTTGACGCACCATGGGGATCGCGTCCTTCTCCGCCAGGAGTCCGGCGATCACCCTGACCCGGTCGCTCAGCTGCGCGAAGCCCGGCTCGGTGCGGAGAAGTGCGAGCTGGAGCTTCAGGACGAGCAGGTCAAAGCGCTTCGTCTCTTCGTTCTCGGGATCGAGCTCCGTGGGGAGCCCCGCGATCTTCTGAGAAAGCTCAGCGAGAGCATCCGATGCCAGTGCTATCCACGCTTCGGGTCTTGCGTACTTCTCAACCAGGCGCCGATGCGGCCGTACGATGAAGTTATCGAGCTTCATCGCGGCAACTTCACGCTGCAGCAGCTCCGCGACGGCACTCCGCAGCTCCCGGTCCGTTTCGGGATCGCCGTAGGTTGTCCTCGCCTCACCGCTAGCTTCAACCGTCGCATCTTCCGGCCGATCGTCCAGCGCAGCGATCAGATCCAGACGTGCGTCGAAGAGCCGTTTTGCGAGCGATTCGGTGGCGTAGCCGTCGGTGCCCGGAATGTCCTGGCTGAAGTACTCGAGGTTCTGGCAGTAATCGAAAACGTAGAAGAACGTCTTGTGCCCGCCCGGCCCGAAGAGGTCAGGACAGAGCCGGGTGCCGCGCCCCAGCATCTGCCAGAACTTGGTCTTCGAGCGCACGAGCTTGAAGAAGACGAGGTTCACGACTTCCGGGATGTCGATGCCGGTATCCAGCATGTCCACGGAGATCGCGATGTGCGGCGACTTCTCCTTGTTGGAGAAGTCGTCGATCAGACTCTGCGCGTACTCCGTCTTGAAGGTGATGACACGCGCGAACGCGCCCTTCAGGTGCGGGTAGTTGGCGTCGAAGCGTTCGGCGATGAACTCGGCGTGCTGCTGGTTCTTGGCGAAGATGATCGTCTTGCCCAGCCGGTCACTACCCGCGACCTTCTGGCCGCGCGTCATCAGGTGCTCCAGCACCTTGTCCACGGTGTCCTTGTTGAAGAGCCACCGGTTGACGGCCTCGGCCTCCACCCGGTCGGGTACATTCCCTTCCTCGTCCCACTCCAGCGCGTCCCACTGGTCCTTGTCCTCTTCCGACAGCTCGTCGTACTTGATTCCCTCGCGCTGGAACTTGAGGGGCACCGAGACCGCCCTCGGCGGAACGAGAAAGCCGTCGCGCACCGCCTCGTCCAGCGAGTAGGCGTCGGTGGGTACGCCGTCCTCGAGATCGAACAGGCTGTAGGTGTTGCGGTCCACTTCATCCCTGGGCGTTGCCGTGAGGCCAACGAGCAGCGAATCGAAGTAGTCGAAGATGGCGCGGTACTTCTGGAACACCGAGCGGTGCGCCTCGTCGATGATCACGAGGTCGAAGTGACCTACGCCGAAGCGGCGCTGACCGTCGGCCGCCTCGTCGATCAGCCCCATCATCGTGGGATAGGTCGAGACATAGACACGACCCTCGGCGTCCTTCTCGGTGACGAGATTCACCGGCGAGGCATCGGGCAGGAAGCGCTTGAAGGCGTTCACCGCCTGGTTGACCAGCGCCACACGATCGGCGAGGAAGAGCACGCGCTTGGCCCAGTTGCAGCGCATGAGCAGATCGCAGAGCGCGATCACCGTGCGCGTCTTGCCGGCGCCCGTGGCCATCACCAGCAGCGCCTTGCGGTCGTGGTCGCGCTCGAACGCCTCGGCGATACGGCGAATGGCGCGAGTCTGGTAATGGCGCTCGACGATGACCGGGCTGATCGTTGCCGCGGCGAGCGAACGACGCGTCTCGCGCCGCTGATGAACGAGCGCCAGCTCGTCCTGCTTATAGAATCCCTGCACCCGGCGCGGCGGGTAGCGCGTGTCATCCCAGAGCCAGTGCTCGTAGCCGTTCGAATAGAAGATTACCGGCCGCTGGCCGAACTGCCGCTCCAGGCAGTTCGCATAGAGCTCCGCCTGCCGCTGCCCCACGAGCGGGTCGCGGCGCGTGCGCTTGGCTTCAACCAGACCGAGCGGCTTGCCGTCGTCGCCCCAGAGCACGTAGTCCACGAAACCCTTGCCCTGCGCATTGGGCATGCCGCTGACTTCGAACTCGCGGTCACGGGGCTCGTCGAGCATCCACCCTGCTTCCTTGAGCAGCAGGTCGATGAAGTAGTCACGGGTCTCGGCTTCGGAGTAGTCGTGCGTGTCGGGCTGCGCGGCGGCCGCCTGCCTCGCCTTGGCAACCTCGGCGCGCAGGCGCTTGAGCTCCTCATCGAGCGCTGTCTTGTCAGCGAGGAGATCAGCGAGGTTTTCGTCCTTCTCGCGCAGGCGCGCTTCCAGCGCCTGCAACTGCTCGGCGGTCTGCGCCGCTGCCGGAGCGGGACGCGGCAGCGCCGTTGGATCGAAGCTGAGGTCCGGCGCCGGCCGTCCGGCGCGGCCGTAAGTGCGCGCGAACCAGTAGGCCACATGGAACAGCTCGCGAACCGCGGCGAGAGCGTCGGCTTCGGAAACCACGCGGTGACTGTGCACGGCACGGTTGCCGAGCGTGTTGATCACGCGTGCCTTGCCGAACACCGCCTCGCCCGCGGTCTGCTTGAAGCTCGGCTCGTGGATCAGCGCCGAAAGGTTGTCCTGGTAGGGGAGCTTCAGCGCCGCATCGTGCTTGAACGCCCAGCTAACCGTCAGCTCCAGCGCCCGGCGGGCATAGAAGCATGCGGTACGCGGATCGGCGCGCACCGCCGCTTCGGCCTTCGACGCAGCCTCGAAGACCGTGGCCCATTCGCGCGCGAGGAAGGCGAACTGGCTCATGCCGCGGAGAGCTCCTCGCACAGTTCGATGAGCGAAACCGTTTCCACGTCTTCCGCCAGCGGAAAACGTTCTACGCCGCCATAGACCACGAAGCGCCGCTCCGGGCGAACGGTTTCGCAGGCCAGGCGGAACCCACGCTCCAGCTTCGGCGCGAGTCCGCGCTTGACCTCGATCGCCCAGGGCTTGCGGTGGCCGGGAAGCTTCAGCAGCAGGTCAATTTCCGCGCCGGCCGCCGTGCGGAAGAAATGCGGCTCGGCGCCACTCGGCGCCGCGGCGATCAGCGACTCGATCGCCACGCCCTCCCAGCTCCCGCCCACGGCCGGGTGCGCCAGCAGCGCTTCGCGGTCGCCGATCCCGAGCAGCGCGTGCACCAGCCCGCTGTCGCGGATGTAGACCTTGGGCGACTTGACCAGACGCTTGCGGACGTTGCCGTGCCACGGGGGAAGGCGGCGCACGAGGAGCAGGTCCACGAGCAGGTCCAGATACGAGGCGACCGTCTTGCCGTCCACCGCCAGAGCGCGGGCCAGCGCCGCCGCGTTGAGCAGACCGCCCTGCTGATGCGCGAGCATCGTCCAGAGCCGGCGCAGGGTCTCGGCCGGGATACGCGGCCCGAGCTGCGGGATGTCGCGCTCGAGGTAGGTGCGTATGAAGTCCGTGCGCCAGCGCAGGCTCGCCGCATCGGTAGCGGCCAGGAGACTCTCGGGAAATCCCCCGCGCAGCCAGAGCGCGTCGAGGCGTTCCTGTCCGACCTCGCCCGCGTCGAGCGGACCGAGCTCCAGATAGCGGATGCGCCCGGCGAGCGACTCGCTCGACTGCTTGAGCAGATCGATCGACGCCGAGCCCAGGACGAGGAAACGGCCCGTCCCGCGTCCGCTGCGGCGGCCCTTGTCGATGAGCCCGCGCAGGATCCGGAAGAGGTGCGGGGTGCGCTGGATCTCATCGAGGACGACCAGCTTGTCCACGTGCTGCGCCAGGTAGAGCTCGGGCTCGGAGAGCTTCGCCCGGTCGGCTTCGGACTCGAGATCCAGATAGACCGTCCGCCGTGTCCTGGCGACTTCATGCGCCAGCGTGGTCTTGCCCGCCTGACGCGGCCCCAGCAGCGCCACCGCCGGCACTTCGGCCAGGGCGGACGTGAGCGGTGCGAGAAGCCGGCGAGGGATCATTATCGCAATTATGGAGCTCCACTCCAGAAATGCAAGGATGCCTGGATTCGGTGCCCGGCGCGATCATCGGCGCGTACTTGGCGCGATTCGTGGCGCGATTCTGGCGCGATTCACCGTAGCCCGTTGTCCTGCAAGCGATAACGCCTGGCCCTGGCGGCTCCTTCAGCCGCCGCAATTTTCTTTTCGACGAGTGCCTGGAGATCGCGCTGAAGCGTCCGCCGTTTCGTGCTTGTTGAAGCGTACATTACAAGGCGCCGGGCAGTCGAAGACCAAGACCCACTCGCCCTGGAGGAAAAGGTGGACCGGTTTAGGCACCGGTGCCTCTTCGATATATCCGGTCTTTGCCGCGACTGCCCCAGCGATCAACCGATAAGGGTTGAACGTCGTCGTTCGACGGCCCGTTTGCAACTTTTTGCTTCCCGATTGCAACCGACGAGCTGCTTGTTGCAATTCTCCACTCCCCCCAAGGTCGTTATCGGTCGATGACTTGCAAGCGGAGAAGACTGCTGGCCGCACGGACATCGGAAATCATGCGTCACGGTTGCAATTCCTCACCACCGACTCCCGGATACCAACGGGCGGCCTTCGTGCGCCCGGCACTGTGGATCTCCCCCTCCTTGCTCAGTTCACGCAGCAGCACCTGAATCTGGCTTCGCGACAGTGCCGGCAGGACTTGCCGGAACTCCTCCATCTGCGCGCCGCTCGCTGCGTTGTCCCGGATGTGCTTCAGCAGAAGTGCCTTATTGGTCCCTCGATCAAGCCCCTTCGTGCGGGTGTAAACGCCCTTGCTGCCCAGTGCAGCGTAAAGCCCGCGTGCCAGAATGTACCGGGTTCCCCGACCACGCCCGATCGACTCCACCGCGCCGACGGAGATCAAGCCCGGCAGACAAGCCTTGAGATGCTCCGGCATGGATTGCTCGCGCCGGAGATAGTCCAGCGCGAGGAAGTCGTAGGTCGAGAACGACTTGAGCTTCTCCTCACCCAGCCGCTCGATGAAGCGCACGAACGCCGGGCTGCTGACCGTTCCATGCAGGGCCAGCCGCACCTCATGCGCTGACGTGCCCGCGAAGCTGGGCAGCGCCTTGCCCTGCCGGATCGCGCTTTCGAACATCAGGTTCATGCCCTGGCCCGAGCGTTCGATCAGCCCGCACTTCGCCAGCGCCTCGGCCAGCCGCCGATTGCGCGGGTTCTGCTGGTCGAGGATGTTCGCCGGGGTGATCCCCGTTGG
>MWST01000018.1 GCA_002050235.1 Polyangiaceae bacterium UTPRO1
GGTTGTCGCGCCGGGTCCCGTCCAGCCGATGGGCATCGCGGTCAATGCGGTCATGATCCGGCGTGGGCCGCGGATCGCGTGTGAGCGTCGTCGCCTTCGGCGCGTAGCGGTCGACCCCGGCGGCGCGGGGCTCCGGCACCGGCGCGTACACCGTCACGCCCTGCTCCGCCGCCGCGATGATGCTCTCCAGTTTTACAAACCCACCGTGGCCCGCACCCGCATCCCGTCGTGAGCCACCCGCTCCAGCTTCACCAGCCCTCGATGCAGCATCGCCGCCAACACCTGCGTCAGCAGCGCATCAGATTCAGCCCCTCCACCATCGCCCAGATTGCGCGCGCCCGATGCTCGGGCGCCAACAGCGACTCCAAGTCGAACGGTCGCAGCTCCACCTGCCGCCGGTTCGCCGTCACCAACCGCGGCAGGCTCGCCCCTCCCGCCCCCAGTCCCCGCTCCGCATCCGCCATGAAGTGTGTCTACTGTATCGCGGGGAAAGATTCACAGACTCTCAGCTCGTATACGCCTGCTCGCTGTGCTGCGAGAGGTCGAGACCCATCCTCTCGTCGTCGGCCGGCGCCCGCAGCGGCGCCAGGGCGTCGACGACGACGAGGATCGCGAGAGTGCCGACGCCGCAGAAGACGTACGTGACGGCTATGGCCAGGACCTGCTGCCGCACCATCTCGGGGTGGCCGTACAGAAGTCCGCCGTCGAGCCCGAGGCTCAACGCCGGCACCGCGGCGTTGACGGCTCCGGTCGCGAACACGCCGGTCAGGATAGCGCCGAGCGTTCCGCCGATCATGTGCACGCCGACGACGTCGAGCGCATCGTCGTAGCCGAGTAGCGGCTTCAGGCTCACCGCGAAGTAGCAGACCACTCCTCCGGCGAGGCCGAAGACGATCGCCGCCAGCGGCGTCACGAAGCCGGCGCCGGGCGTGATGCACACCAGGCCCGCGACCGCGCCCGAGGCGGCGCCGAGGAGCGTCGGCTTTCCGGACCGCAGCCACTCCGCGATCATCCACCCGAGCGTAGCGGCGGCCGCGGCGGTGTTCGTATTGAGGAAGGCGGTTGCCGCGAGCTGGCCCGCGGACACGGCGCTGCCGGCGTTGAAGCCGAACCAACCCACCCAGAGGAGCGCCGCGCCGATGACGCTGAAGGCGAGGTTGTGCGGCGGCATGGGCTGCTGCGGGTAGCCCATGCGCTTGCCGAGGTAGAGCGCGGTGACCAGCGCCGAGACGCCGCTGGAGATATGGACGACGGTGCCGCCGGCGAAGTCGAGGGCGCCGATCCGTGTGCCGATCCAGCCGCCGCCCCACACCCAGTGCGCGAGCGGCCCATAGATGAATGTCGTCCACAGCAGCATATAGAGCGCGAAGGCCGGAAAGCGGATGCGCTCCGCGAACGTGCCCGAGATGAGGGCCGGCGTGATCACGGCGAAAGTCGCTTGATAGGCGACGAAGAGAACGTGGGGGATGGTGGGTGCGAGCGCCTGGCTGCTGCCGAGCACGCCGTTCAGACCGAGGAAGTCGAGGCCGCCGATGAGGCCGCCGACATCCGGTCCGAAGGCGAGGGTGTAGCCGTACAGCACCCAAGTCACGCTGATCAGCGCCGCGCAGAAGAAGCTGTGCATGATGGTCGAGAGGACGTTCTTGGAGCGCACGAGGCCTCCGTAGAAGAGGAAGAGGCCCGGGATCGTCATCATCAGGACGAGCGCGGTGCTGGTGAGCATCCAGGCCGTGTCGCCACTGTCGACGACGATTCCATCCATCGAAGCTCCTCCTCCGGCGCGCTCCGACGGTCGGGACGCGCAGCAGCCGTTCGCCGGGATCGTCGAGCAACCGACGTGCCGTGACTGCGGACACGGACGACGATCTCGGCTCCTGGCTGCGAAAGTGCCGTCGATCGAGCGCGGCGCTGTCGGCCCGCCGGGGTGGACGACACCACGGCGCCGCACCGGCCGCCGGATCGGTGCTTGAAAACTAGACGCCCGCTGCCCACCGAGCAGGCAGACGAGCCGGCGCCGTCGACCGACTGCGAGGCGGCTCGGATCCTCAGCGGGCTGCGGGAGGACCCGGAGGCGTGATTTCCTTCAAGCCGCTCGGCACGCGCAGCTCGTCCGCAGGCATCGTCTCGTTGGTGATGCTCTCGATGACGAAACGATCGGTGACGACGCCGTCGGCGTTCATCTCCTTGCGTTCGAGAGGCAGACCCTCGTAGCCGCGGTCGGCGGCTCTACCCCCGACGCCTTCCTGCCCCGATCCTCCGGCCAGCCGCTCCGATAGATCGAGGAAGCCTTCGAAGACGGCAACGTCGTCGGGCGCAATGCGCAGCGCCTCGGCGGCCGTGGTGCACACCTCGACCTTCCGCCCGTCAGCGGCTGCCCGATAACGCTCGCACGGCCAGGAGCCGACCCTGTCGTCGCCGACCTTCAGGAAGTCGAGGGGCCGGCGACCTCCCGACCGCGCACCGCCGCCCTGCTCCTTCATCATCTTCTCGACCATGGCGCGCTTGTCGGGCGGCAGCTCCTTGAGCTTCGCCTCCAACATCTTCTGCGCCTCGCCGAGCTGGGCCGAGATCTGCCTGGCGCGCGCTTCGTCGACGGTGACGGACGTCTTCTTCTCCATGTCGACGATGTAGGCCGTCCGCTTGGCGTGGTCGTAGTAGATGAGCTGCCCGGATTCACCGGAGATCCGCCCGCGCCCGTCCTGGATCCTGAACTCGACGGTGCGGCCCTTCGGCGTCTTGACGCCGGTGTAGGAGCCGACGACCACCACGCCCGCCGCCGCCGCATCGGCGGTCAGGGCCAGTGCGAGGACCGGGAACGCTAGACGTCGCAGCATGGAACCTCCTCTTCCCGGAATTGACCCGGAACACTCGCAATCCGCACCGCCGATGACAAGGGGGGCGCAAGCCAGAGGAGCCCCATCCCGCAAACGACGCACACCGCCGCCGCCGCGAACGCCAGCGGATAGCCGTAGCGCTCGATGACGCCGCCGAAGACGAACGCGCTCACGGCGGTGCCGACGCTGAACGATCCGGAGAAGAGCGTCTGCACGCGCCCGAGGTTGCCCGTATGACTCAGGTCCACCATGAGCGCGTTCGCTGTCGGGTAGACCATCCCCTGCCCGGCGCCGAAGGCGAGGCCGGCGGCGACGAGCGCCGGAACGCTCGCGACCGCGCCGAGCGACGCGATCGCCGCAGCGAGGAGGGCCATGGACGGGAAGAGGACCGGCCGGCGCCCGAAACGGTCGGAGAGTCCGCCGAGCACGATGCGCACGCCGATCGCCGCCAGGGAGTACGAGAGGAAAAAGGGGGCGATGCGGGCGATGCCTGCCGCCTGCACGAAGGTCGGCACGAAGGTGAGCACAGCCCCGTAACCCATGCCGCACGCCGTCATCGTCGCCGCCGCCAGCCAGAGCACGGGCTGGCGCCGCAGCCCGGCCGCACCTGCCGGTGCCGCGGGAGCGGCGGCCGGACGCACCGGCGACCGCACCATGGCGCTCAACCCGACCGAGCCGAGCCCCAGGGTGCCGGCGAACGCGAAGAGCGCCGAGAAGCCGAAGCGGCGCGCGATCACCTCGCCCACCGCCGGCGCGATCGCGTGCGTGAGCAGCGTCGAGATGCCGAAGAGGCCGAGGGCGCGGCCGCGGATCGCGAGCGGCGCCAGCTCGGCGGCGAGCGTCGACGCGGTCACGAACGCCGCCGTGAAGGCGACGCCCTGCATGACCCTGAGGAGATAGATGCCCGGACTCGCCCCCGGCACCAACAGGTACGCGTACGACGCCGCCGCCATGATCGCACCGCCGGCGATCACGAAACGGCGGCGGTCGACGCGGTCGAGCAGCACGCCGAGGAACGGCAGCACGGCGATGCCGGCGAAGCCGGCCGTGCCCATGACGTAGCCGATCGCCTCGGTGCCGACGCCGAGCTCATGGAGATGCACCGGCAGGAGAAAGAAGGAGGCGAAGTTCAGGAAGAACGCGAAGTTCGCGGCGGTGACCAGGTAGAAGTCGCGCGGCAGGCGCTGGTTCGGCGGCATCGATTCGGCTCGCGGGGCCGGCGCAGCGCCCGGGAGAGCGGTTCGTTAGACCGCATCCGCCGCTGCCGCGCAACGCGTCCGCGCCGGCGGCGCCCGCGCCGGCGCTGTGCACCCGAGCCCGCCGTCGTTTGCTGGTCCCTCACGCTCGCGGCATAGAGCGCCGATGGCGGAATCGGCGGCGGCAACGATCGCGTCCCGGGTTCGCGTCGTGCTCGTCCGCCCGCGCGAAGCCCAGAACGTCGGCGCGGCGGCGCGCGCCATGAAGAACATGGGGCTTGCACGGCTCGTGCTCGTCGACGCTGCCGGCTTCGACGAGGGGCGCGCGGCGGTGCTCGCCGTCCACGCCCGGGACGTCCTCGCAGCGCGTCGCCACGTCGCATCCCTCGGCGAAGCGGTCGCTGACTGCGGACTCGTCGTCGGCACGAGCGGACGGGCCAGCGCGGCGCGCGGCGGCGCCGCGACGCCACGCGCCCTGGCGCCGATCGTGCTGGCCGCCGCGGCCGCCAACGACGTGGCTCTCGTGTTCGGCCCCGAGGACCACGGCCTCGCGCTCGAGGAGCTGAAGCTCTGCCAGCACGCGATCACGATCCCCACCGCAGACGCCTACACGTCGCTGAATCTCGCGCAGGCGGTCGCCGTCTGCGCCTACGAGCTCTGGACCGCGGCCGCGCCGCCGGCGCCAGCACGCACGCTCGCATCGCACGAGCGGCGCGAGCTCCTGTGGACGAAGCTCGAAGCCGGGCTGCAGGCGGTGAGCTTCCTCCACGGCGATGCGGCGCCGGCCGTCATGCGGCGTCTGCGGGCGATACTCGGACGCGCCGCGCTCGACGACGAGGAGGTGCAGATGCTGCTCGGCGTGGCGCGACAGATGACCTGGGCGGGAACCCGAGCGCGATCTCCGGATCGGAATTGACCGCTCTCGGACCCTTCATTATCGTCGAGCCCGTCTCGCGACTGTCGATGCCGCAACTCACGCCCACCGGTGCCGTCGATGCGGTCGAACGGCAGCTTCGCCGCGTGCGCCGGCGGAAGAACCTCTTCGAGCTGCAGCGCGCTCTCTACTGGTCGATCGCCGCTACGGGGGCCGCAGCGGCCCTGCTCCTGCCGGTAGCGCTCTTGGCGCGCGTCGAGGTCTTCGCCGCCGTCGCCTGGAGTACGCTCGTGGTCCTCGCCGTGCTCGGCGTGCGCCTTGCAGGCAGCACTGTCCGCGGTCGGCTCTCGCGCACCGACACGATCGTCTGGGTCGAACGCGAGGGAGCGCTCGGCGGCCGCATGCGCACCCTCCTCGAGCTCGGACCGCGACCCGCGCTCGCAACCGCATTCTTCCATCCGCTCCTCGTCGCCGCAGTGCGCGCGACGCTGGCCGCCTGGGCGCCACGTCGACTCGTGCCGCAGCGGGTGCCACGAGGCCCGCTCATGGCGGCACTGGCGGCGCTGGTCGTACTGGCGGCGGTGCGCTGGGCAGCCCTGGCGCCGCCGACGGTGCCGGATGCCGGCTTCGGCGGACTCCGCAGTGCAGACAGCCGGCACCATGCCGGCGACCTCGCAACGACGGCCGAAAATCGCGTGCCCGACGCACCGAGCACGTCCGGCGCGCCCTGGTCCGACACCGAGCAGCGGCGCAGCGCCGCCGGCCGCGCCGACTCGCGCCTCACGCGGCTCGCGGGAGCCCTCCAAGAAAGCGTTCGCGGGCAGGTGTGGGGCCAGGCGTGGGAGCGCGTGCGCGCGGCGCTGGCGAGCACCGCCACCGGGGCGTCAGCGGCGCCGGCCGACGACGCCGCGAGCGGCGCCGCCACAGCGCGCCTCGCGGCGCGCGAGCACCGCCGCGGCGAGCGCGGGCGCGCAACGCCGCCCGCCGGCGATGACGACGACGCCGCCGGCGCTGACGACGCCGCCGGCGCTGACGGCAGCGCCGGCGCGACCCTCCCGGGGACGCCGGGCGATTCCCCCCGCGATGCCGGAGCCGGAGCCAGCGGCGCCGGTAACGCCACCTCGCCCGGCGACCTCTTCGCCGGCTCCGGCGTCGACACCTCGGAGACCAACGCCTCCTTCGAGCTGGCGCTCGCGGCGCGCATGCGCGCCGTCGAGGCCGGCCGCCGCCAGCCGGGCGGCGCCGCACCCGCCGCCGATCGCGACGCCCGTCCCGCGCTCGCCGCCGGCCAGGAGCGCGAAACCGCCGCGCATCGCATGACCATTCCGGCCGCATACGAGCAGCTCGTGCGCGCGCTGTTCGGCCATCGCCGAGAGCCATGACGCCCGCGATCGCCGCAGCCGCCATCGAAGATTTCCGGGAGACCTTCGCCGCGATCCGGGCCGAGGTCGCGCGCGCCGTCATCGGACACGCGCAGGCGATCGAGACCATCCTGATCGCCTTCTTCGCGGGCGGCCACGTCCTCATCGAAGGTGTCCCCGGCATCGGCAAGACCCTCATCGTCCGCTCGCTCGCCGAGGCGCTGAACCTGAGCTTCAACCGCATCCAGTTCACGGTCGATCTGCTGCCCGCCGACATCACCGGCACGCGCATCATCAACGAGCACCCGGACGGGCGCCGCGAGCTCGGCTTCGTCCCCGGACCGATCTTCGCGCACCTGCTCCTCGGCGACGAGATCAACCGCGCCACGCCGAAGACGCAGTCGGCGCTCCTCGAGGCGATGGCCGAGCAGCAGGTCACCGTCGCCGGCTCGAGCTACCGCCTCGAAGCGCCGTTCTTCGTGCTCGCGACCCTGAACCCGATCGAGATGGAAGGCACCTATCAGCTGCCCGAAGCGCAGCTCGATCGCTTCCTCTTCAAAGTGGTGCTCGAGTATCCGAGCGAGGCGGAGCTGGTGCAGATCCTCGCCACCACGACCGTCGCCGATCCGCCCGCCGTCCGCCCGGTTCTGCCCGCCGACCGCGCGGCCGCGCGCGTCGAGGAGCTGAAGCGCCTCGTACGCGAGGTGCTGGTGGCGCCGCACGTCGAACACTACGTGGCCGCGCTCGTCCGCGCGACGACGCCGGCCGGAGCCCGCGGCGAGGGCGAGGCCGAGAGCGACGTCCGCCGCTACGTCACCTACGGGGCCAGCCCGCGCGGCGCGCAGGCCCTCGTCCTCGGAGCCAAGGTGAAGGCGCTCCTCGACGGCCGGCCGCACGTGACCTACGACGACGTCGACGCGGTCGCCGCGGCCGCGCTCGGCCATCGCCTGGTCATGAGCTTCGCCGCTGCGGCGGCCGGCGTCGCACCGGCCGCCATCGTCGAGCGCGCGCTCGCCGCGGCGCGCCGCCGCCGGACGTGAGCGCCGCGACGCTGCGGGCGGCGGGTGGCGCGCTGGATCTCGCCGATCTGCCGCGCTTCGACGGCTTCACGCTGCACGTCCGCCGCGGCTTGGGCGAGCGGCCGGGCGAGCGACGTTTTCCGGGACGCCGGCAGGCGTCGGGCGTCGAGATCGAAGCGTACAGCCCGTACACGCCGGGCGACGACCTCCGCTACCTCGACTGGTCGGCAATGGCGCGCCTCGACCAGCTCCTGGTCCGCCGCTTCACCGCCGAACGCGAGGTCCGCTTCCACCTGCTGCTCGACGCCAGCGCCTCGATGGACGCGCCGCCCGCCGACGGGAAGCGCGCCGCCGCGCAGGCGCTGATGGTGGTGCTCGCATACGTCGGTCTCGCCGCCAACGACGCCGTGCAGGTGGCGCTCCTGCGCGGCGACGCGGCCGTCGCCACCTCGCCCGTCTATCGCCATCGCCGCGGCACGCTGGCGCTCGCCGAGATGCTGGCCGCAGCGGATGCCGCGGGCTCCCTCCGCCTCGACGCCGCGTGCGAAGACTACGCGCGGCGGCGGCACGAAGCCGGCGCCGCGCTCCTCGTCTCCGACTTCATGACCGACCCCGCGGAGGTGGAGCGTGCGATCCTGGCGCTCCAGGCGCGCCGCTTCGAAGTCCATCTCCTGCACGTCATCGGCGCCAGCGAGATCGATCCGACGGGACACTTCACGCGCGGCCTCCTGGTCGACGTCGAAACCGGCGCGGCGCAGCCGCTGACGCTGACGGCCGCCGTCGCGGCCCGCTACCGCACGGTGCTGGAAGCGCACCTCGAGGCATTGCGCGAGGTGGCCGCGCGCACCCGCTGCACGTACGCGCGCTGGACCGCCGGCGCCGACCTGGCGGCCTTCGTGACCGTGGATCTGGCGCACACCGGGCTCGTGCGCCGGCGGTGACGGAGCCGGCGTGAGATTCGACCACCCGGGGGGCTTCGGAGGGCTCGCCGCCGTTGCCGTGCTGGTGCTGCTCTACCTCTACGACCGCCGGCGGCGCACCATTCCCGTCGGCAACCTCTTCTTGTGGCGGCGCATCGAGAGCCCGCCGCGCGAGCGTCAGCGCTTCCGCCCCGACCGCCTCTTCTGGGCGCAGCTCGCCATCGTCCTGGCGCTGGTCACCGCCTACACCGCTCCCGTGCTCGAAAGCGCGACCCCGCCGGCAGCCGGCGCGTCGCTGGTGCTCGTGCTCGACGTCTCGGCGAGCATGCAGACGCGCGAGGACGACGGCAGCCGCTTCGACGAAGCGCGCCGCCGCGCCCTCGCCCGGGTCGACGCCGCCGGCAGCGACGGCGAGATCATGATCCTCACCGCCGCCGCCCGCCCGCGCGTCGCCCTCGACTGGACGCGCGACCGCGCCCGCGTCCGCGCGGCACTCCAGGCGCTGGCACCCACCGACGCGCCTACCGACCTTGCCCCCGCGATCGAGCTGGCGCGCGGCATCGCCGCCGACCGCCCGAGCGCCGCCATCGCCGTCTTCACCGATCTGCCCCCCGAAGCGAGCGGCCTGGCGCCGGAAGCGCGCGCCGCGCTCGACTACGTGCAGCTCGGACGGAGCGACGACAACGCGGGGATCGCCGGCATCGTCGTCACGACTCCCCCGTTCCACGGCCCGAACGAGACGCAGGTGACGATCGACGTCCGCAACTACTCGCGGACTACCCGCGAGGCGGTGCTCGAGGCCCGCGTCGCCGGCGCCCCGTGGGCGCGCCGCTCCCTGACGATCGCGCCGCGCGCGACCGAGCACGTGCTGCTCGCCCGGCCTCCGGGAAGCGGACTGCTCGAAGTGCGGCTCGACGGCGACGACGCGCTCGCCGCCGACGATCACGCTCGCGCGTGGATCGGAGCCGCCGCGCCGCTCGATCTGCTGCTGGTAACGGACTCGCCGGCCCTCGCCGACGCCCTGGCGAGCGTCGCGACCGCGCTAGTAGGCAGCCGCATCGAGGTAACGTCGCGCCAGCGTTTCGCAGCGGCGCCGCCCGCCGGCCGCCGGGTGGTCCTCTTCGACGGCTTCGTGCCGGAGAGCGTGCCGCCCGCCGTGAACGCGCTGTACACCGCCCCGCCCGCGGGCAACGACGTCTGTCCGACCGTCCGGCGCCGCGGCGACGCGATGGTGGTCGATTGGGACGACGACCATCCCGTCCTGGCGGGGCTCGGCGCGCTGCAGGCGCTCGCCGTCGGCGGCGC
Organism: Polyangiaceae bacterium UTPRO1; assembly: GCA_002050235.1. Taxonomy (GTDB): domain Bacteria; phylum Desulfobacterota; class Binatia; order UTPRO1; family UTPRO1; genus UTPRO1. Next base: position 9,510 of record MWST01000018.1, read on the forward strand.
GGCCGAGCTCCAGGCGACCTCGTGGGGGACGCCGATCGTCATCGCCGTCGCATCCGACGCGGCTTTCCCGCTCCTCATCGTCGGCGAGCGCGGCGCCCGGCGCACCGCCTGCCTGGGCGCCGAGCTCGGCGGCTCGCTCGGCACGTCGGACCGCATGCCGCTTCTCCTGTTGACGCTGGCGACGCTGCGCTGGCTCGCCGAACCCTTCGGGCCGGAAGCGCTCCTGGTCGAGACGGGGCGCCCGGCATTGGCCGGCGCGGGACCGACCGCGCCGGTGACCGGCGCCGGGCTCGAGATCGCCGGCGAGCCGCCGGTCGTGGTCGCCGAGCGAACGGGCGTCTTCACTCTGGGGCCGCCGGGAGCCGCGCGCTTGGTGCTCGCGAACCTCTTCGACGACCGCGAGTCCGACGTCGGCCGCAGCGGTCCGGCCGAGTGGCCGGCGACCGTGCGGCCGCCGGCCGGCGCAGCACCGGCCGGCGGCCGGCCGCTCGCTGCGTGGCTCTATGCCGCGGCGCTCACGGCGATGGCCGGCGAGTGGGCGCTCTGGCGCCGGTCGCAGACGCGACGCTACGGTTCGGCGCCCGCGACCGGGCGCGCCGACGACGGCCGCGGATGAAGATCCAGGTCGACACGCCGGCGGTCCTGGCGCTGCTAGCACTCCTGCCGCTCCTCTGCGCCCGCAGACGCGGCGTCGGCGCGGATCGGACTGCGCTCCTGGCGATGCTGGCGCGCGGCGCCGCGGCAACGGCGGTGATCGCGCTCCTCGCCGGCGTGCGCCTCGAACGGCCGCGTCCCGAGGCTGGCACCTGCCTGATCGCCGCCATCGACGTGTCGGCGAGCGTCGAGGACGGCGCCGTCGCGCGGGCGCGAGACGTGCTCGGACACGTGCTCCGCCGGCTCGGACCCGATGACGTGCTCGGCTCGCTGCGCTTCGCCGCGCGCGCCCACGTGGTCGCGCATCCCCGGCACGACATCCGCGACCTCGCGGCGCTGCTGCCGGCGCCGGCGGACGACGTGAGCGGCGTCGAGCGCAACGACAGCGATCTCGCCGCCGCCTTCACGTTGGCGAGCTCTCTCTGTCCGGCCGGGAAGGAGCGGGCGCTGCTCCTCTTCTCGGACGGCAACGAGACCAGCGGCAGCCTCGCCGCCGAGGTCGCCCGGACCGGAGCGCACGTTCCGGTCTACGCCTTCCCGCCGCGCCGCAGCGAGCTCCCGGCGGCGGTGATACGCCGGGTGCTGGCGCCGGCCCTGGCGCCCGAGCGCCCGGTCCTGCCGCTCGAGGTCGTGATCGAGAGCCGGAGGGCGGCTCCTTTCGTCGCCGATCTGCGTCTGCGCACCAACGGCGTCCTGCTCACGCGCGAGAGCGTGCGCCTGGCGCCCGGGCTCAACGTGATCGCGCTTCCGTATCGACTGCACGGCGCGGGGCAGTACGCGCTCGACGCCGAGCTCGCGCTTCCCGGCGACACCGCGCCGCTCCCGGGATCGGGGCGAGCGACGATCGCGGTGACGGAGCCGCTCCGGGTCCTGGTCGTCAGCGAGCGGGCGGCGTCAGTGGTCGCAACCGCCCTCGCCGAGCGCGGCATGCACGTCGACACGGTGTCGCCGCGCACGCTCGCCGACCGCATCGACGGGCTGGCAGAGCAGCATCTCGTCGTCTTCGACGACGTGGCCCGCGGCGAGCTCGGCGACGCCACGCTGGAAGCCCTGGCCGCCTGGGTCGCCCGCGGCGGCGGGCTCATCGCAACCGGCGGCGAGCACCTGTTCGGCGACGCCGCGTACACGGGAAGCGCCTTCGAGCGCATCCTCCCCGTCTCGGTGCGCGCGCAGGCGGCGTCGCCGCAGGAGCGCGAGCCGATCGCCATCTACCTGCTCATCGACCGCTCCAACAGCATGGGCTACGCGAGCCGCGAGCCGACGCTGCACAACGGCGAGAAGATGGCCTATGCCAAGCGCGCCGCCCTCGCGGTGCTCGACCAGCTCGGCGACCGCGACCTGGTGGCGGCGATCGCCTTCGACTCGCAGCCCTACGAGCTCGGGGCGCTGCTGCCGGCGGGCGAGTGCCGCGCGGCGCTGGCGGCGCGGATCCAGCAGATCCAGTACGGCGGCGGCACCGACTTCAAGGAAGCACTCGAGATCGCGCGCCGCCGCCTCGCCGCCTCCGGGCGACCGGTGCGCCACGTCATCCTGCTCACCGACGGCGACAGCAACCGCTCCGCCGAGGACCACGCCGCCGTGATCGCGGCGCTGGCGCGCGCCGAGATCACCGTCACCAGCATCCGTATCGGTAGCGACACCGTGAACCTCGACCTCCTCGACGCCATCTCGCGCGCCACCGGCGGCGTCTTCCACCATGTCGAGGACGTGCAGCAGTTGCCGCAGCTCATGATCCGCGACGCGCAGCGATTGCTGGGCCGCGCCTCCGAGCGCCGCGAGATGCCGGCGCGCGCCGCGGCCGGCGGCACCATCCTCGCCGGCATCCCCGAACAGGAAGTGCCGGCGGTGTCGCGCTGGGCGGTCGTGGAGGCGAAGCACGGCAGCGAAGTCCGCCTCTTCGTCGAGGATGGGGAGGCACGCGATCCCCTGCTCGCGACCTGGCAGTACGAGCTCGGCCGCGTCGCCGCCGTCCCCCTCGACTTCCAGGGCGGAGCGGCATCCTGGGCGGCATGGCGCGGCTTCGCGAAGCTCTGGACCCAGCTCGCCGAATGGACCGCGGCGCGCGCGCGCGCCGGCGATCATCGCCTCGCGGCGGCGCGGCAGCGCGACGGCACCCGCATCACCCTCGAGGCGATGGCGGACGACGCCGGTCCGTTCATGCTCCGCCTCGACGATACCGAGGACATCGTGCTCCGCCAGGTGAGCCCGCGCGGCTTCGCCGCGACGGTGCCGAACCTCCGCTCCGGCCTGCACCGCGCCGTGCTGACCGGTCGCGGGTCGGCGTTCACGGAGCGCTTCGACCTCTTCGTGCCGGCGAGCGCCGACGGCGGCCGCGAGCTGCGCGCGGTCGCGACCAACGAAGCGCTCCTGACCGCGGCCGCAGCCGCGACCGGCGGCGCCGTCGACCCCGACCCGGCGCGCGTCCTGGCGGCACGCCCCGGCGTGCGCCGCGAAACCATTCCGCTCGACTGGCTGCTGGCGCCCCTGGCGCTGCTCCTGGTGCTCGGCGACGTCGCCATCCGCCGCCTCCTGCGGCCATGACACGGCGCGGCCGGACGCCGCCAGGAAGCGGCGCGTACCCGCCGGCAGCGGACGCCGTGACCGCGCCGGCGTCGCGCCCGCATCCGCGCCCGCTTGGCCGCCGCGGGTCTCGGAAATGACGCCCGGGGCGCACCGTTCTTGGCGCCGGCGGCAGCAGCGCCCTCCCGATGCAGCGCCGTAGCTCGTGACCGCGACCTGAAGATCAGTGCCTGGGAGAGCCTGCCTGCCGGACGACCCGCACGTCCCGGTCGGGAACTAGACGGGCTTGGTGAACTTGAGGACGAAGCGGTCGCTGGTGCCGCGCCTGTCGCCGGCGCTGCGCGGGGAGGCGTTCCAGTCGCGGGTGTCGCCGGGGTTGCGGAGGAAGTCGGCGGCCGCTGCCAGACGGAACCCGGCGGCCTCGATCTCCCGTCGCACCGCCCCTTCTTCGATGCGGTGCAGCGACTCGGTCTCCGTGATTCCGGTCCCCGGCCGCCCGGAATGGTCGACGACCACGTAAATGCCGCCCGGCTTGAGCGCACCGTAGATGACGCGGTTCATCCTCGCCCGATCCGTCTTCATCCACACGGTGTCGTGGTAGAGGAGCGCGTTCACGACGGCGTCGAGGTTCGTGGCCGCGGCGGGCAGCGGGTCGTCGAACTCGCGATCGACGCGCACCACGTTCGCCATGACGGGCTTGGCGAGGCGCTCGGTCCAGGGCTTTTGTGCGAAGCGGTCGAGGATGAACCTGGTGTTCTGTCCGTACACGACGCCGCCCGGACCGACCGCCCGCGCCAGCAGCTCGGTCGTGTAGCCGAGGCCGGCGCCGATCTCCGCGACCCGCATCCCGGGCCGCAGGCCGATGAAGGCGAGCAGCGCCTCGGGATGGCGCCCGACATCGAGGGCGCGATCGTCGGCCGTGCGGTCCGGCGCGCCCACGACCGCGCGCGCCGTGTCGAGCAGCGCCGGATCTATGGAGGTCGGCGAGTTGATACGGGTCTGCCGCTTGATGCACCCGGCGCTGGCGAGGAGGGCAGCCAGCAGCAGGAGCTTCGTCTTCGTCGTCGGTGAGCGCATGGCGGGCCGACTACCTCACGGCTCCCGATCGTTCAACGAGGGGGGCGGGCGCTCATTCGCCGAGCGTCTCGACGTAGAGGTTGCGGATCTCCTCGATGTGCCGGTCGATGTCCTCGGGCCGCCAGTCGGCCGTCGCCACCGGCGGATGCACCACCACCTCGATCGTGGTCGGACGGACGATGATCGCGTGCTTCGGCAAAGCGTCGAGCGTGTTGCGGAGCACTATCGGCACGATCGGCACGCCGGCCGCCATCGCCATGTGGAAGGCGCCCTTCTTGAAGCGCCCGAGGCGGCCGGTCGCGCTGCGCGTGCCTTCGGGGGCGAGGACGAGCGAGAGACCGCGGCGGATGGATTCGACGACCGGCTTCAGCGCCGCGACCGCCCGGTCGTGGTCGAAGCGATCGATGAAAACCGTGCCCACGGCCGCGAACGCCGGTCCGAAGATCGGGTTCCGCCGCACCTCCTGCTTGGCGACCGCGATGATGTCGCGACGCAGCAGCCGGCAGAGCACCAGCATGTCGATGCCGCTCTGGTGGTTGAAGATGAAGACGGCCGGGCGATGCGACCAGAGATGCTCCTCGCCGACTACCGACACGTCGATGCCGGCGAGCGCCGTTCCGAGCTCGCCCCACGTCGTGATCGCGACGTTGATGGCGCGCCGCCAGCTCCAGCCGAGCAGCGCCGCCGGCAGCCCGAGCGTGAACGACGGCACGAGGGCGCCGATCGCGAGCGAGGTGCGCACCACCTCGAGCGGGCCAGGGGTGCCGCGGCTGGTGAAGCGGTGCACCGGCCAGCCGCGCTTGGCGGCGATCTCGGCGAGCCGTCGGGAGGGATTGGTCGGTCGCGGATGGCCGACGATTTCGAGGAGCGGCAGATCCTCGTCGCTGTCGGTGTAGAAATAGCTGGCTTCGAGGTCGATGCCGCGGGCGGCGGCGAACTCGCGCGCCGCCGCGGCCTTCCCCTCGCCGTAGCAGGGCGGCTCGATCACCCGGCCGGTGAACTTCCCGTTCTTCACCTCGAGCCGCGTGCAGAGCACGTGCTCGATCCCGAAGTCGCGCGCCAGGGGATCGATCTGATAGCGCGTCGCCGAGGACACCACTGCGATCGTGTGCCCCTTGCGGCGATGCGCCTGCACGAGCGCGCGACCCTCCGGATAGACGTCGGCGGCGAGGTGCTCGATGAACATGCGCTCTCCGTGCGCCAGGAGCTCGGCCTCGTCGATGCCGCGGAGACGCTCCATGGTGCTGGCGACGAAGCCGGAGAACCCGATGCCGCGGAACTGGAACAGCATCGCCGCGAGCAGCGTCTGGGCCACGTGCCTGGCGCTCATCCGTCCGGCGAGTACGTCCTCGCGGATGAAATGCGCCGCCGAGAAGCCAGCGAGCAGCGTCCGGTCGAGATCGAAGAAGGCGGCGATCACGGAGCCCGAAGCGCCTTCGTCGATCTCGCGCGTGAGCTCGGCGTGGAGCATCGTCGCCTGCTAGCGCTTGCGGCGCGGCGTGCGCGTCCGGGAACGCGGGCCGGAGCCGTAGTCCCCGAAGGGATCGTCGCGCTCGCGGACGGCGGCGCGGAAGCCGACCTCCTGCGCGCGCCGGACGAAGTCGAGCCCTTCCTGCGTGTGGCGGGCGATGCCGTCGAAGAGCGTGCCGAGCGTGCGGCTCGAAGCCAATCCCATGTTCTCCGCGGTCTGGTTGCAGAGGAGCTTCAGCATCACCAGCTGATTGGCCGGCAGCCGCGCCATGCGCCGCGCCAAGGCCAGCGCGTGGCTCTGGAGCTCGGCGTCGGGCACGGCCTCGAGGATGAGGCCGATGCGCGCCGCCTCCGGCGCCGGAATCTCGTCGCCGGTGAGGAGGTAGCGCTTCGCCTTCTCGAGCCCCATCCGGTAGACCCACATCGCGGTGGTCGGCGTACCCCAGACGCGCGCCGGCGGATAGCCGAAGGTGGCGCCCTCCGCCGCGATCACGATGTCGGCGCAGAGCACCATGTCGGTGCCGCCGCCGATGCACCAGCCCTGCACGGCGGCGATCGTCGGCTTCGCCGCGTACCAGAGCTTCATGTAGGTCGCCACGAAGCGTCCCATCATGCGCAGGTCGGAGACGGAGTCCCAGCGCCGCTCGCGCTCCTCCTCGGTCGCCTGTGCGACCGTCGACCAGTCGAGACCGTAGCCGGCGCAGAAGGCGGGACCGTCGGCGCGCAGCAGGATGACGCGCACGCTGCGATCGGCGTCGGCGTCGTCGATCGCCGCCGCGAGCTCGTCGCGGAACGCCGGCGTGATGGTGTTGTACTCGCCGGGCCGGGCGAAGACGATCGAGCGGACCCCGGCGTCGGTCTCGGTGCGAATGGCGCTCATGCCGTCAATCGAGAAGCGTCTTCCAGGCCGCCTCGACCACCTTGCGCAGGCTCGCGAGGTCGCCGTCGTTCTCGATGACGACGTCGGCGTGGCGGCGCCGCTCGGCGTCGTCGAGCTGGGCTGCGACCCGGGCGTCGATCTCGGCCCGCGTCATGGAGCGGTCGCTCACGAGGCGCGAGCGGACGGCGGCGGGCGGCGCCACGACGACCCATAGCTGATCGACGAGTCCGGTGCCCTTGGCCTCCAGCAGGATCGGCGCCTCGAGCACGATGTGTCCCGTGAAGCCCGCGTTCCGGCGCTCGGCGATCTCGCGCATGATCTCGCCGAAGATGAGCGGGTGCACGATGGCGTTGAGCGCGGCGCGGCGCCCGGCGTCGGCGAACACGATGGCGCCGAGCTTCTTGCGGTCGATGGTGCCGTCCGGCGCCACTATGGCGCTGCCGAAAGTCTCGACCAGGCGCGCGAACCCTTCGCTGCCGGGGGCGTAGACGCGATGACCGACCTTGTCGGTATCGATCACGTGCGCGCCCAGGTCGGCCAGCATGCGGCCGACGACGCTCTTGCCCGACCCGATGCCGCCCGTGAGTCCGATGATCACGGGCTCTTGTTGCGCAGCCGGAACCGCTCTGCAACAACGCCGCCCGATGACCGCCGAGGTCGTGTCCGTCGACGAGCGCGTCGACGATGGCGTGCGCCTGCGCCGCGTCCGTTACCCGGGGGCGGACGGCGCCATGGTCCCCGCGCTCCTGTGGCAGCCCGCCGCCGGGCCGGCGAGCGCGCCGGCCGTGGTCCTGCAGCACGGGGCCAATACCAGCAAGGAGGACTACTACATCCAGGCGCCGGCACGGCGCTGGGCGAAGCACGGGTGGACCGTGCTCGCGATCGACCTCGCCGAGCACGGTGAACGCGCCGCCGCCGCACCGACCGACCCGCTGGTGCGCCGGCGGCTGATCGGCAAGCCGGACTTCGTGACCCGGAGCATCGGCGACCTGTCGGCGGGCATCGACGTCCTGGCCGCGACCGAGGGCGTCGATCCGGCGCGGATAGGGTACGTCGGCTTCAGCCTGGGCGGCATGCTCGGCACTGTATTCGCGGCCCGCGAACCGCGGGTAGCGGCGGCGGCGATCGTGATCGCCGGGAGCTTCGCCTACACACGCTACTGGGAGCGCGGCGCGACTGCGGAGGAGCGCCGCCGCCGCCGCGCAGCAGCCGCGGCCACCGACCCGGCGTTCTTCGCCGGCGCGATCGCGCCGCGACCCTTCCTCATGGTGAACACCGTCGACGATCCGATCTTTCCGCGCCAGGCCGTGGAGACGCTCTTCGCGGCGGCGCAGGAGCCCAAGGAGCTGCGCTGGCGTCCCGGCACGCACCATCAATGGGGCGCGGGAATCTACCGCGACGTCTTCGCCTTCTTGCAAGAAGCGCTCGCGGCTTCCCGCAGCTGAGCGCAGCGGGGGCGCGCTTCGCCGCCGCCGGCGACGGCTCGCACGCCTGCAAGCCATCGCGGCGGTCTCGCAGATTTGCCGCCGCACGCGCCGCGCCCGAGCGCCCGGGGAGACAGGTTTCCCGCTGCCCGCAGCGTCGGGAGCTGGCACCGTTCTTGTTAATCGGCACGCCACGATGGTCATCGACGCCAGCACGTTCAGCGACATCACCCGGCACCTCCACGGCATCTCCGAGGGGCTCCTCGCGGGTATGCGCAAGGTCGTGAACCTGAACCCCGACGCGCCGCTGCGCAGCGACGAGAGCACGCAGCGCGACGAGTGGTTGCAGGCCGTCGAAGCCTTCGTGCGGGTAAATGCCGAGGTGCTGACGCTCGCCGAGTTGCTGCGGGCGCTGCTCGCCGCCAATGGCGAGCTCGCGGACCAGAAGCCCGCTCGCAACTGACCGCGCGGTCACACCAGTCCGCCCTCGGCGGTGTGCTGCGGCGGCGCGAGAACGGTCGGCTCCGGCCCGGCGCGGTTGATGACATCGATCATCTCCCGCAAGCGGCCGAAGCGCATGCGGTTGAAGCGGAACACCAGCCGCGGCAGGTGCGCGATCTCGGGCTCGCCCTGTTCCGCGGGCAGCGCCTCGGCAACCTCGAAGGCACCCTCCTGCAATACGTCCCGGAACTCGACGTTCAGCCGCTCGACCAGAGCGAGCGGCAGCGCCGCGTTCAGCCGGATGACGAAGCGGTCGCCGACGTAGCGCGACGAATGGTAGACGCGGTAGAAGCCGCGGATCTCCGCGACGGCTTCGTCGATGTCGTCGGTCACCTTGAAGAGCTGCATGTCGTCGCCGGAGATGAGCCCGGGCCGCAGCAGGTGGTCGTCGACGTAGCGCTTCCACGTCTTCCAGTAGCGCGCCCGCGGCGCGTCCAGGAACACGATCGGCAGCGGCCGCGACTTCCCCGTCTGCACGAGCGTCAACGACTCGAAGCCCTCGTCGTGCGTACCGAAACCGCCGGGGAAGAGGACGATGGCATCGGCCTCCTTGATGAACATGAGCTTGCGCGTGAAGAAGTACTTGAAGGTGACGAGCTTCGGATCGCGAGCGATGAACTCGTTCGCCCCTTGCTCCCAGGGGAGGCGGATATTGACCCCGAAGCTGCGCTCTCGCCCCGACCCTTCCTGGCAGGCGCGCATGATGCCGCCTCCGGCACCGGTCAGGACCATGAAACCTTCGCGGCAGATGCGCTCCGCAAACTCCTTCGCCTGCCGATAAGCGGGAGCCGTCGCCTTCGTGCGCGCCGACCCGAAGGCGCTCACCTTGCGGACGTGCCGGTAGGGTGCGAACACCCGGAAGGCGTAGCGCAGCTCTTTGAGCGCGGCATTGATGATCTTGAGATCGCCGGTAGCGGCGTCGTCGCGGATCAAGCGCACCACGGTGGTCAGGATCTCGCGTAGACAGCGCTCTTGTTGCCGGCTCCCGAGAGGGCCGGCTGCGGCTAGGACCTGGGCGACGATTTCCTGGGCGCGAAGGGGGCGTGCGGAGGCGGGCTGCATCAGCCGATGATACCGGAGGTTCCGGGGAGGGAGCCACCGGCTTCTCTCTCGGGCGACGCATCCGCATGATAGAGGGCAAGCGCATGTCCGGACGCTGGCCGCTGCACTGGCGCATCCTCTTCGGGCTCGTGGTCGGCACCGCGGCCGGGATAACCGCGAATGTCGCCGCCGGCGGCGCCCCCTGGCTCTCCTCGATCATCGACCATGCGACCGAGCCCTTCGGGCGCCTCTTCCTGCGCCTCATCTTCATGGTCGTATTGCCGCTGGTGTTCTCGGCGCTGGTGCTGGGGGTTGCGGGGCTGGGCGACATCGGACGCCTCGGTCGCATCGGCGCCAAGACCTTCGCCTACACCATTCTGGCGTCGGGCTTGTCGGTGGCCCTCGGCCTGACGCTCGTGAACGGTCTCCGGCCCGGCGCCGGCCTGCCGGCGGAGACCCGTGCAGCGCTCACGGGCTACGCCATCCGAGGGCCGGCCGTCACCTCCGCCGACGCCCCCGTCGGCTTGCAAGCCGTCGTGGCCATCGTCCCCGAGAACCCCGTCCGGGCGGCGGTGAACGGCGACATGCTGGCGGTCATGTTCTTCTCCCTGATGCTCGGCCTCGGCCTCGCTCTGGCGCCGCGCGAGACAGTAGCGCCCCTGATCGCCGTGCTCGAAGCCCTCTATGCCGTCGTCATGCAGGTGATCGATCTGGCGATGCGGCTCGCGCCCTACGGAGTCGCCTGCCTGCTCTTCACGCTCACCGCGCGGCTCGGCGCCGGCATCCTGCGCCAGCTCGCGAGCTACGTCGCGGTAGTCCTGCTCGGACTCGCGATCCATCAGTTCGGGACCTACGCGCTCGTCGTCCGCTTCCTCGGCGGCATGTCGCCGCGCCTCTTCTTCCGGCGCATCCGCGCGGTGATGATCACCGCGTTCTCGACCAGCTCGTCCAACGTGACCCTGCCGCTCGCGCTCACGGTCACCGAGCGCAACCTCGGCGTACCGCGCGAGATCGCGAACTTCGTGCTGACGCTCGGCTCGACCGCGAACCAGAACGGCACGGCGCTCTTCGAGGGCGTGACGGTGCTCTTCCTGGCGCAGTTCTACGGCGTCGACCTGAGCCTGCAGTCGCAGCTCGTCGTCGTGCTGATGTCGATCCTCGCCGGCGTGGGAACCGCGGGCGTCCCCGGCGGCTCGCTGCCGCTGATCGTTCCGGTGCTGGTGACGGTGGGAGTGCCGGCCGAGGGCATCGGCATCATCTTCGGCGTCGACCGCCTGCTCGACATGTGCCGCACGGTGCTGAACGTGAGCGGCGACATCGCCGCCGCCGTGGTGGTGGCGCGCTCGGAAGGCGCACTCACCGTGCCGCTCCTGGTGCCCGAAGCCGAGTGACGGAAGGGCGCGACGCGGCGCTCAGCGCGGCGCGCGCAGGCGCGCCGCCAGCGCTGCGTCGGTCGCGAGGTCGATCGCCGTCCACGCCATCGCCAGCGCGCCGTCCATGACCGCGCGATCGGCGACGGGCGTGGCGCAATGCGCCGTGAACTCCGGCTGGTGGTTCACGGCCGGGAGCGACTCGATGCCGATCATCGGGTGGATAGCCGGCAGCGCCAGCGAGACGTTGCCCATGTCCGTCGATCCGACAAGGCGCTCGAGCATCGGCCCGAGATCGGGGAGTACTCGTCCGAGGGCCGTCGCGTTCCGCCTATAGGCAGCCGCGATGTCGGCGTCGGGCTTCATCTCCGCGTACGGCGGATGATCCTCGGCGATCTCCAGCGTCGCTCCGGTCGCGAGCGCACCGGCTTCGAAACAGCGTACGACCTTGGCGTGGACCTCGCCGAGCTCGCCGAGCGTCTTGGCACGCACGATGTAGTGCGCAGCGGTGTGCGCCGGGACGACGTTCGGCGCATCGCCGCCGTGCGTGACGATGCCGTGGATGCGGTCGCTCTGGCGGATGTGCTGGCGCAGGCATCCGATCGCGGTCTGCGCTACCGTGAGCGCGTCGGCGGCGTTGATGCCGTGCTCGGGGAAAGCGGAAGCGTGCGCTTCCTTGCCGGTGTAGCGCGCCGCGAACTGCGCCGCCGCGAGAAACGGCTGCTCGACGATGTCCACCGGCGCCGGATGCACCATCATCGCTGCATGCACCCCGGCGAAGATGCCGCGGTCGAGGAGCAGAATCTTGCCGCCGCCGCCTTCCTCGGCGGGCGTGCCGATGACGCTCACGGTGAGCCCGACGTCGTCGGCGACCCGCGCCGCCGCCGTCGCCGCTCCGACCGCCATCGCCGCGATCATGTTGTGTCCGCAGGCGTGGCCGATGCCGGGAAGCGCATCGTACTCGGCACAGAAAGCCACGTGCAGCGGCCCGCTGCCGGCGCGGGCGACGAATGCCGTCGGCAGGTCGGCAACGCCGCGGGTGACGGTGAAGCCGGCAGCGGCGAGGTCGTCGCAGAGCCAGCCGGCCGCGCGCTCCTCCTCGAACCCGACCTCGGGGTGCGCGTGGATCCGATGGCTGAGTGCGATCAGCGCTTGACGCCGGCTCTCGAGGTGATCGCGGGCGGCGGCTTTGGCGTCCATGGGGGCCTCCTCTCGGTAGCGAGCCTATTCCACAAGTCCTACTCGAGCGCGAGGAGAGTGCCGCTTGCCGACCGCCGGCAGCGGCGCCGACACCGCCCGGGCGGCGGATGCCGCCATCCTTGCGCGCCCGCTCGGAAGTGTTCGATAAGGCGCTCCACAACCATGGTAGAGGCGGGGTCGCTCCCGCAGAAAGGTGGCTATCGTGCGACGAGGCTCAGTGCTGGTGCTGGCGGCGATGGGAGTCCTGGCGGTGGCGAACATCGGCTTCGCGGTCGACCCGCCGACAGGCCCTCCGCCCATCTTCGGCCCCGACAGCTCGGGTGATCAGCTGGTCTTCTACTACGATGCTCGGGACGGCTTCACCACGTTCCTCACCGTTCGCAACCGCTCCATCGCGACCAAGGTCGTCCAAGTCTCGTTCTACGGCCCCGAGTTCGCCAATCCTCCCTTCACGCAGACGATCACCCTCGCCGGCGGAGGTCTCCACATCCTCGACGCCGGCGCCCTGCACGCGAGCGGACTCCCGCCGCGCGTCGGCGTCGCCTTCGCAACCGTCATCGACGGCTCCGGCACGGGAATCACCTCCTGGGCGCTGAGCGGCAACTTCACCGTTGCCAACCTGGCGACGGGCTCGGCTTGGGGTGCCCCGGCGCTCGCGCGCTCGGCCGTCCACGACGACGGCACTTTCCCCTCACCCGGCAGCATCATCGACAATACCGTGGTGTCGCTGCCGGCGATCTGCATGCCGGGGCTCGAGCTCGCCGCATACTACGACCCCGACGCTCTCGCTCCGAGCGACGACGGAGGCAATCAGCTGATCTTCCTGAGCTTCGAGGATGTCGCCGGCACGCCGCTCGGGGTCCAGTCCGCAACCACCGACTGGTCGGTGTACGGCCTACGTAGCAACGGCAGCTTACTCGCCAACACCGGGTTCTCCGGCACCGGGGTCGTAGTCACCAACCTGGTGACGGTCCTCGGCGCCGACCCCAGCGGGTCGAGCGGCAGCATCCTCTTCGAATCGACGCCGTACTGCGGGCGGCGCACGAGCCTGATCTTCTTCGCCGAAGCCCTCGGGACCTTCGGCACCGGATATCTCCTGCCGCACTATCCATTGGTGTTCTGAGCGTCGTCGGCGAGCGCGGCGCCGACCATCCGAGTCGGCGCCGCGCCCGCAAGCCGAGCGAACCGTTGCGTCTACTGTGCGAACGCCTACGTCGGGAGGCGTAATGGCTCCGCAGGTCGTATTGACGGGCGATCGCCCGACGGGACGCCTCCACATCGGCCACTATGCCGGCTCCCTGGTGCAACGAGTCGAGCTCCAGAACGAGCATCGGCAATACGTGCTGGTGGCCGATCTCCAAGCGCTCACGGACGATGCCAAGCAAGCGCAGGCGGTGCGCCGTAACATCGTCGAGGTGGCGATCGACAATCTGGCGGCGGGCGTCGACCCGGCGAAGTCCACCTTCTGCGTGCAGAGCCGGCTTCCCGAGCTGGCGGAGCTGACCTTCTATTTCCTGAACCTCGTCACCGTCGCGCGGCTGCAGCGCAACCCGACCGTCAAGCTCGAGATAGCGCAGAAAGGATTCCGGCGTTCCATTCCCGCCGGATTCCTCTGCTACCCGGTCTCGCAGGCCGCCGACATCACCGCGTTCAAGGCCGATCTCGTTCCGGTCGGCGAAGATCAGGTGCCGGTCATCGAGCAGACGATCGAGATCGTCCGGGCGTTCAACGGCATCTACGGCGACACCCTCGTCGAGCCCAAAGCGCGCCTGAGCACGGGGCCGGGAGCGCGCATCTGCGGTCTGGATGGCCGGGCCAAGATGGGGAAGTCTCTCGGCAACGCCATCTTCCTCGGCGACTCCGAGGACGAGCTGCGCCGCAAGGTCCGGGCCGCGTTCACCGACCCTCGCCACCTGCGGGTGAGCGATCCGGGACATCTCGAGGGCAACGTCGTCTTCGCCTACCTCGACGCCTTCGATCCCGATCGCCAAGGGCTCGCAGAGCTCAAGTCGGCCTACGTAAGAGGCGGGGTGGCGGACGGCGCGACCAAGGAGCGGTTGTTCCGGGTCCTCAACGAGCTGCTGACGCCGATCCGCCGGCGCCGCCGCGAGCTGGAAGACGATCGCGCCGCAGTGATCCGGATCCTGGAGGATGGGACGGCGCAGGCCAAGAGCGTCGTCGCCGATACGCTGGCTCGGGTCCGCACGGCGATGCGACTCGACGAGCTCGTGTGAACGACGCGGACGGGGTGGCCGGCAGCCGCCGCGAGCTCGGCACCGGGGTGCTCGACAACGAAACGGCCCCGGAAGCCGAAGCTCCCGGGGCCGTCATCGGATAGTCAACGCGCTGGCGCGAACGCCTTACGCGGCTTTGGTGACGTTTGAGGCCTGCAGGCCCTTCGGGCCTTTGGTGATCTCGAACTCGACCTTCTGCCCCTCTTCGAGCGTCCGGAATCCCTCGCCCGAGATCGCCGAGTAGTGCACGAACACGTCCTCGCCGTTCTCCTGGCGAATGAACCCGAACCCCTTCTCGGGGTTGAACCACTTCACGTGACCCACTGCCATAATCTTCCCTCCTTTCGTCCGTTAGACTCGTCATCGAGGGAAGATTCGCTGCCATAAGACAAAGCCGCGGCAAGTTTCGCCACGGCCGTTCCACGGACGTACTACCTTCGCCTCTCGACTGCGCGCCCTCCTACCAACTCGATTTTCGCATTGCAAGCGATACTCGTAGCCACGGGCGCGGCGCTACGGGAGGTTCCGATGCGGCCGCGGCGGCCGCCCGACGAGAGTCAGCGAACGCTCGCCGGGCACCGCGGCCCGCCGCGGCGTCAGCCGCAAGACCTTGCGCTCCGGTTCCGCGGTCGCCGCGACGAGCGCTGCACGCACCGCCTCGATCTCCTGTTCGCCGAGCGTCACCGCCGGAGCGACGCTCTCGATCAACCGCGTGAGACGCGGCATCTGCACGATCTTCACGCCCCGGATCTCCTGACCGACGGCGACGAGCGCGCGCGTGAAACAGAGCACCGCGTGCACCGGCACCGGCCGTCCCAGCGCCCGCCGCACCCGCTCGGCGACGCGCAGCGCCTCGATCCGGCAATCCTCGACGAGATTGCGCCACGGCAGCCGCGCGTTCACGAACAGCCGCTGACCGGAGGCCGTGACGCGCCCGCCATCATCGCTCGACAGGATCAGGAACACGCCGTTCGGTCCGATCGCGACGTGGCGATCGCGCGCCGCCGACGTCGAGCCGCGGGCGACGACGCGATAGACGGGGCGGAGACGCGAGAGCACGCGCCTGACGTTGACGGCGAGCTCGTGGGCGCGCCAATCCCGCCACAGCGCGCTCGTTCTCTGCGCTGCTTCGATGACCGCCAGTGCGAACACCGGTAAGAGCGCGAGCGTAGCGAACGGCGCCCAAGAGCCTCGCAGCGCCAGCGCCACGAGCGCCGTCGCCACCGCGAACGCCAGGTAGACCGAGGCTAGACACCGCGTTTCGGTGCGCGCCAACGGCGACCTGTGGGGCGCGGGCTCAGCCATTTTCCAGGCCCAGCAGCAACTGCCATGCCAGACGGGAGGCTGAATCCACCGCGGAGAAACGCCCGGAGAACCATTGTTTTCCGGATGGCAACGACCGAGCTTCGACGCCGCCAGCGGCACAAAACTGCCGCTGCGGCCGGCTGCTGCTGATCAGCTGCCGGCGTACGCTTCGGCGAGGACATCGACAAGATGGCGCACCGGGATCGTGAGACCCGCCGCGCGCAGGCCCGCCTCGAGCTGGAGTGCGCACCCGGCGTTCGCCGTCACGACGAGCTCCGCGCCGCTGGCGCGAATGGCGGCCACTTTTCGCTCTACGAGCGTCCGCGCCATGACCGGCTGCAGGACATTGTAGTGGCCGGCGCTGCCGCAGCAGAGGTCTTCGTCTTCCATGCCCACGAGCTCGAGCCCGGGAACGGCGGCAAGGAGCGCCCGCGGCGCCTCGCGAATGCCCTGGGCATGCGCGAGATGACACGGATCGTGGTAGGCGACACGCCGCGGCGACAGCGCCGCAGGAGGGCTGAGCGGCGCCTGCGCCAGCAGCTCGGTCGCGTCGCGAACGCGGGCGGCGACGGTGCGTGCCGCAGCGGCGCGCGCCAGATCGTCGGCGAAAAGCTCACCCCACGATTTCATCATCGCGCCGCATCCCGCGGCGGTGGCGACGATCGCAGGAGCGTTCTCCGCCGGCGTCGCCGCGACGAGCGCATCGAGCGTGCACCGGGCGGCGGCGAGCGCGGCGGCGCGATCGCCCGCGTGCAACGCGAGCGCGCCGCAGCAGCCGACACCCCGCGGCACGCTCGATCGCCAACCGTTCACGGCGAGAACCCGGGCCGTGTTCCGCACGGTGTCCCCGCAGAGCTCCGGCATCACGCAGCCCGGCACCAGGTGCAGGTGCGGCGCCGCAGCGTCTCCGTCGACGCTGGCAGGCTCCCGCGGCAACACGGCGCGAGGCGCGAGCGACGCGGGAAGCAGGTCCAGCATGGCGGCGAGCCGCGCCGACGCGTGCGGCGCCAGCGTGCGCGCGATCGCTCGGAACGCTCCGCCGACGCGAGCTCCGCGCCCGAGCCGCGAGTAGGCGCCGGCGCCGGTTCCGGCTCCTTCCGGGCGGAGCTGGCCGCGAACACCGAGGCGATCGAGCAGGCGCAGCGGCGCCAGCAGCGCCCGCAGGAGCCACCGCGTCGTCAGCACCCGCACGACTACTCGACGCCGGGCGCGCTCCCTCCACGGACGGCGATACCGCTCCTCGATCCACGGCCGCGCCGCCTCGATGAGCTGTCCGTAGGCGACCCCCGACGGACACGCCGTCTCGCAGCCGCGACATCCGAGGCAGAGGTCGAGGTGGCGGACGGCGTCGGCGTCGAGCGCGAGGCGCCCCTCTTGCAGTGCGCGCATGAGATGAATGCGGCCGCGCGGCGAGTCCGCCTCGGTGCCGAGCGCGAGGTAGGTCGGACAGGCGCTGTGGCAGAGACCGCAGTGCACGCAGGCGAGGAAGCGTTCCACCGGCGCGAAGCCGCCGGGAGGCGTAGCGCAGTGGCCGGGAGGCATCAGATCCGCCCCACGAAGCGTCCCGGCGCCAGCACGCCGGCAGGATCGAGCGCGCTCTTCATGCGGCGCATTAGCGCCAGTGCCGGCGGCAACGGGTGCCATACCTGGATGCGCGACGCCAGCGCTGGAGGCCAGCGCTCGACGACCAGATGCGCCCCGTGCGCATCGGCGGTCCGCGCGAGGTCACCGAGCGCTGCCGTAGCCGCTCCGCCCGCCGTGAATGCCAGGTAGGCGACGCCGCGGTGCGGATCGGCCTGCCATGTCCCGTCGACCCGCGCGAGTGCTGCAGTCGCGGCGGTGACGACCGTCGCCAGGCGCGTCGGTAGACAGGCCAGCCGCACTACCATCTCGCCGGCGGCGGATGCCGCGAAGTCGCGGACCGCCACGAAGCTCGCGTCCACGTCGGGAGCGGCGGCATCGGCATCGAGCTGCACCGTAGCACCGTAGCGGCGCGCGAGCTCGCGCACACGCGCTCGCCGCACACCGACGTCGGCCGCGACGCCGCCGAGGCGCACCACGACCGCAGCAGCGTCGGCAGCGCCGCCGATGACGCCGGTCGCGGCGACACCGAGCCCGCCCTCGATCGCGGCGCCGAGGCCGAGCGCCGCCGCGACGGTGTCGGCGCCGAGCACGAGGCCGTGCTGCCGCTCGGGTAGCGGCCGTACCTTGAGCGTGACATCGGTGAGCACCGCGAGCGTCCCGAGCGAGCCGACGGCGAGCTTCATCAAATCGTAGCCGGCGACGTTCTTGACGACACGGCCTCCGGCGCGGACGCGCACTCCGTCCGCGGTCACGGCGCCGATCCCGATCACCGCGTCGCGCACCCGCCCGAGCGAAGCCGCGAGCCAGCCGGAGCGGTCGGCCGCGACAAGCCCGCCGATGGTGGTGGCAGCGGGCAGCGGCGTATCGATGGCGAGCCATTGCCCCTCCCGCGCCAAGACCGCCGCGAGCTCGCTCACGGTGACGCCCGCCGCGACCGATACCGTCATGTCGGCGGGTTCGTACTCGAGGATCCGCGTCAGGCGATCGACGACGAGTGCCACGTCGTAGCGCCGCGGCGCGTGGCCGTAGTCGCGGTGGGCGCCGCGTCCGAGCGGCACGAGCGCGCCGCCTGCCGCCGCTACGGCGCCGACCGCGGCCGCGAGCTCGGCGCCGTCGGCGGGGCGCACGACGAGCGCCGGCCCGACGCCGCCGACGATCCAGGCGGCGCACGCCTGGTGCGCCGCATCGGCTGCGGCTCCGAGCCGAGCCGCCACTGCCGCGGCCGCATCCTGCGGCGTTGGGTCCGCCGTCACAGCGCCGCCTGCCGCCGCGGAGCGCGCTGCTCGACGCACGCGCCCGGCGTCGGGAAGATCTTTCCCGGATTGGCGCGTTCCTCGGGATCGAAAACACCCCGCACGCGGCGCATGAGCGCCAGATCGTCGGCAGTGAACGCGAGGCCGAGCTCGACCATCTTCTCGACGCCGATGCCGTGCTCACCGGTCACGCTGCCGCCGAGCTCGAGGCACGCACGCAGGATGTCGCGGCCCGCCGCCAGCGCGCGCGCCGCCTCCTCGGGATCGCGCTCGTCGTAGAGCACGATCGGATGGATATTGCCGTCACCGGCGTGGAAGACGTTGCCGATGCGGAGTCCGTGGCGGAGGCCGGCCTCTTCGATGCGGACGAGGATCTCCGGGAGTCGCGTCCGCGGCACGACACCGTCCTGAGTGCAGTAGCTCGGGGACAGCCGACCGACGGCGCCGAAGGCGCGCTTGCGGCTCTTCCAGAGTGCGGCGCGCTCCGCCTCGTCGGCCGCGCGCCGCACTCCGCTGGCACCGTGACGCCGGCAGAGGTCCGCGATCAGCGCCGCCGTCATGGCGAGACCGGCGGCGTCGCCGTCGATCTCGATGATGAGCACGGCACCGGCGTCAGTGGGGAATCCGACCCGGAAGGCGGCCTCGACGGCGGCGACGATCGTCCGATCCATCATCTCCAGCGCCGCCGGAACGATGCCGGCAGCGATGATGGCCGATACGGCCGTCGTCGCCTCGGCCACCGTGGCGAAGACGGCGAGCAGCGTCACGACGGCCTCGGGCAGCGGCACCACGCGCAGCGTCGCCGCCGTAACGATGCCCGTCGTACCCTCGGCGCCGCACACGACCCCGGCGAGATCATAGCCGAGGCCGTCGCCGACGCCGTCGCCGAGCGGCACGACATCGCCATCGGGGAGCACGAGCTCCAGCGCCAGCACGTGATTGGCCGTCACGCCGTACTTGAGCGTGTGCGGCCCGCCGGAATTCTCGGCGACGTTGCCGCCGATCGTGCACGCGCTCTGACTCGACGGATCGGGAACATAATGCAGGCCCGCCGCGCGCACCGCGCGCGAGACCTCGGCGTTCACGACCCCGGCTTCGGCGATCACGCGCCGGTTCGGCACGTCGACCGCGCGAATCGTGCGCATCCGGCTCGTGCCCACCACGAGGCGTGCGGGAGCGGCGAGGCAACCGCCCGCCAGCCCGGTGCCGGCGCCGCGCGGCACGAACGGAACGCCCGTGCGCCATGCGGCACGGAGCACGCGCGCGACCTCCTCGGTCGACCGCGGCAGGACGACGAGATCGGGAACGGCGCGCTCGAGGGTGAATCCGTCACACTCGTAGACGGTGCGGGCCGCGAGGTCGGTGATCACACCGTCGGCGCCCACGATCGCGGCGAGCTCCCGCGCCAACGCCGGCGGTGGCGCGATCGTCGTTGACACCGCGCGACGATACCACAATAAGCACCGAGCGCACCGCCCGACCCGCTCGCGAACCGCGCCATGTCTACGAGGTCCATGATGTCCCTCATCCCGCCCTCCGAAGTCTTCCCACCGCCCGAACGCCTGCTGCTCGGCCCCGGTCCGAGTCAGGTTCATCCGCGCGTCCTCGCCGCCATGGCCTTGCCCTTGGTCGGACACCTCGATCCGTCCTTCGTCGCGCTCATGGACGAGACCAAGCGCATGCTGCGTGCCGTCTTCGGGACGACGAACGAGCTCACGATCCCGATCTCCGGCACGGGCAGCGCCGGACTCGAGGCGGCGATCGTGAACCTCGTCGAGCCGGGAGACGAGGTCGTGATCGGCGTCAACGGCGTCTTCGGCACGCGGCTCGCCGACGTCGCCGAGCGCGCCGGCGCGGTCGTCGTGCGCGCGGAAGCGCCCTGGGGCGAGATCGTCCCGGCCGAGACCATCGCCGCCGCCCTCGGCCGTACGAAGAAGCCGCGCCTCCTCGTACTGGTGCACGCCGAGACATCGACCGGCGTCCGGCAGCCGCTCGAGGACGCGTGCCGCCTCGCCCACGAGCACGACGCGCTCTTCGTCATCGACTGCGTAACCTCGCTCGGCGGCTGTCCGGTAGATGTCGACCGGCTCGGCGTCGACGCCGCCTACTCAGGGACGCAGAAGTGCCTGAGCTGTCCGCCGGGGCTCGCTCCGATCACCTTCGGTCCGCGCGCGGTAGCGCGCTTGCGGGCTCGCACCCGCAAGGTGCAGAGCTGGTACCTCGACCTAACGATGCTCGAGAAGTACTGGGGCGAGGAGCGCGTCTACCACCACACGGCGCCGATCAGCATGAACTACGCGCTCTACGAAGCGCTCCGCGTGACACTGGAAGAGGGGCTGGAGGCTCGCTTCACGCGCCACCGCCGCAATCACGAAGCGCTCGTCGCGGGCCTCGACGCACTCGGCCTGACGATGGCGGTGGCCCCGGAACGCCGTCTATGGATGTTGAACAGCGTCCGCGTCCCTGCCGGCGTCGACGATGCCGCCGTCCGGCGCGCGCTCCTGGAAGAAGACCGCATCGAGATCGGCGGCGGACTCGGACCATTGAAGGGTCGGACCTGGCGCATCGGCCTCATGGGAGAGTCGAGCACCGGCGACAACGTGCGGCGGCT
The DNA here is from genome assembly GCA_002050235.1 of Polyangiaceae bacterium UTPRO1. GTDB lineage: Bacteria > Desulfobacterota > Binatia > UTPRO1 > UTPRO1 > UTPRO1. The sequence goes on from MWST01000018.1 coordinate 30,634, forward strand.
ATTGGCCGCACTCGGCCGCATCCTGCCGCGGCACGGCCTGGCGTGCGATGCTGGAGCGGGCGTAGCGGCCGCCGCCAGAGTCTACGCGGCGGAGTGAGCCGACACGACGACGGTCAGTAGGTCTGCACGCGGCGGGTCCCGTATTGACGGCCGTCGTTCTGGGCGACGGTCTTCATCTTGCGACCCATCTCGATCAGCCAATCGCCGCCGCGGTCACCGTAGAAGGTGATGAACCCCCAACACGCGACGATGCCGAATACGAACCCGAGCATGAAGCTGCGAACGCCGGGACTCATCTTCCCCTCCTCACCCGCAGGGCGTGACCCCTGCCCTCCTCGCTCGATCCCGCGCGCCGATGGCACCGTGGAGGCGCGCAACCGTCGACTAGTTGGCACGGATACTTTCTCGGTGTCAACGCGCGGACGTCGAGTAACGGCGTGGCTCGTGATCGCGGCGCTCGTCGGCGTCGCTGCCTGCACGCCGACCCGGCGTTCGCCGCGAGGGCCGCTCCACCCCCTCGCCGCACTCCCCGCCTTCGCGGACGACGGCGATCGGGCAAGCCTCGTGGCGGCGATCGGCGAGAGCATCGGCTACTTCTCTCGTCTGCCGCCGGACCGACCGATCGCTTTCGGAACGACTACTCGCACCGCAGAGGAGATGCGAGCCGCGATGGCCGACCTCGTCGACTTCCTGGCGCGGACACCATCGACTGCGGAGCTGGCGGCCGAGGTCGGCCGGCGGTTCGAGGTGTACCGCGCGGGACCGGCCGGCCAGGTAGCGTTCACCGGCTACTACCTGCCGACCCTACCCGCGCGGGAGACTCGCGACACCAGGTTTCGCATCCCGGTGCTCGGTCGGCCGGCGGACCTGGTTACGGTGGCGCTCGCCGACTTCGGCGCTCCGTGCGCTGGTCACGAACGCGTCGTCGGTCGCGTCGTCGATGGAGTACTGGTGCCCTATTTCACGCGCGCGGAGATCGAGACCGGCGCCGCCCGCGACGCCCCCGTACTGGCGTGGGTGGACGATCCGGTCGGGCTCTTCTTCCTCCAGATCCAGGGCTCCGGAGTGCTCGCCTTTCCTGGAAACGTCCACCGTGCGATCGGCTTCGCGGCGTCGAACGGACGGCCCTATACGAGCATCGGGCGCGTCCTCGTCGATCGCGGCGACCTGGTCCTCGAGCAGGCGTCGATGGCCGGCATCCGCGACTGGCTCCGCGACCATCCCGCCGAGGAGCCCCGCCTTCTTCAAGCGAACGCGCGTTATGTGTTCTTCCGCGAGCTCACGGGCCCGCCGCTCGGAAGCCTGGGCGTTCCGGTCACGACCGGCCGCACGATCGCCACCGACCCCTCGGTCTTCCCCCCGGGGGCGCTTGCCTTCATCGACATCCGGGAGACGGAAGCGAGCGCCCCGCTGTCACGGTTCGTTCTGAATCAAGACACGGGCGCTGCGATCCGCGGTCCGGGCCGCGTCGACGTCTATTTCGGCGATGCCGCCGACGCCGCGACCAGCGCCGGGCGCTTGCGCGCCCCGGGCGATCTATATTTTTTGGTGCCGCGCGCGCCACGCGGGCGCTGACATCGGCAGTGCGGGGCTGAGGTTGATGATCGCAAACGAAGTTGCGACAATCCCCGCCGCTCACGAGCACCGTCCATGAGTGGCGCCTACCTTCTGAGCGCCGCGCGCACGCCGATCGGCGGCTTCCGCGGCGTGCTCGCGCAACGCACCGCCCCCGAGCTCGGCGCCGTGGCACTTCGCACCGCCGTCGAGCGCGCGCACGTTCCTGCCGAAGACGTCGAGCTGGTCGTCATGGGAAACGTGATCGCGGCCGGCCTCGGACAGGCGCCGGCGCGCCAAGCGGGCCTCGGCGCCGGACTGCCGCACACGCACGGCGCCCTCACCGTCAACAAGGTCTGCGGCTCCGGATTGATGGCGATAGCACTGGCGGCGCAATCGATCCGCCTGGGAGAGGCCGATATCGTCGCCGCCGGCGGCATGGAGAGTATGTCGCGCGCCCCCTACCTCGTCCCACGGGCGCGCGACGGCCAGCGCCTCGGCCACGGAGCGCTCCTCGATGCGATGATCCTAGACGGTCTCTGGGATCCCTACGACGACTTCCACATGGGGAGCGCAGCGGAGCGCTGTGCGCGCGAGCGAGCCATCGACCGCGAGGCGCAGGATGCCTATGCCGCCGAGAGCTATCGGCGAGCTCAGGCGGCCGTCGCGGCGGGCGCGTTCGCCGACGAGATCGTGCCCGTCGACGTGCCGGATCGGGGCGGCGTCGCGGTCGTCCGCAAGGACGAAGAACCGAGCCGCGTCGACTTCGACCGCATCGCGGCGCTGCGTCCGAGCTTCGAACGAGACGGTACGATCACGGCCGCAAACGCCTCGACTCTGGCCGACGGCGCCGCCGCGCTCGTCGTCGCCAGCGAAGCCGCGATCCGCCGCTACGGCATCGTACCGCGGGCGCGCATCGTCGCGACCGCGGTCGCCGGACGCGCCCCCGCCGAGTTTCCGATCGCGCCCATCGACGCCGTCCGCAAGGTGGTCGACGGCGCCGGGCTCCGGCTCGCCGACATCGATCTCTTCGAGATCAACGAGGCCTTCGCGGTAGTCGCCCTAGCCGCCGTCCGGGCGCTCGATCTCGACCCCGCGGCGGTCAACGTGCGCGGCGGCGCCATCGCTCTCGGCCATCCGATCGGAGCCAGCGGCGCGCGCATCCTGACCACGCTCCTCGGCGCGCTCGACGAGCGCCGCGCTCGCTTCGGACTGGCGACTCTCTGCCTAGGGGGCGGAGAAGCGATCGCCATGATCGTCGAGCGCCAGCGCTGAGCGCGGCACGGCCTCGGATGCGCAGCGGCGCCGCAGTCCATCCGGGCTCGGCGCCTCCGAGCGCGCTACGACACGCCGCCGCGTGGAGCGTCCACGCATACACGGCGAGCGGTGCGGTGATCGCCTTTCTTGCTCTCCTGGCCGCCGTCGAGCAGCGCTTCCCTGACGTCTTCCGCTGGCTCGCCGTAGCGTTCGCCATCGACTGCACCGACGGCGCGCTGGCGCGGGCAGTCGGTGTCAAGAGAGTCCTGCCCTATTACGACGGCTCGCGGCTCGACGACATCGTCGATTATTTGACGTACGTTATGGTGCCGATCGTCGCCCTCCGCCTCGGCGGCTTCTTCCCCGCCCCCTGGACGAACTGGATCGCCGCGGCGCCGCTCCTCGCGAGTGCGTATGGCTTTTGTCGCAGCGACGCCAAGACCGAGGATCACTACTTCCGCGGCTTTCCGTCATACTGGAACGTCGTCGCCTTCTACGCGTACGCGCTCCGGATTCCGCCCGAGGTCACGGCGCTCTGGATCGTCGCGCTCTCCGCACTGGTGTTCGCGCCGCTCAAGTTCCTGTATCCGTCTCGCGCTCCGCGCTTTCGCCGCTCGTCGATCGGCCTCGGCGCGATCTGGGGCCTGGTGGTGCTCTACGCGATCTGGACGTTGCCGGAGGCTCCCGTACTTCTGCTCTGGGCGAGCCTCGCGTACCCGGCGTATTATTGCGGCGTGTCGCTCTGGCTCCAAGCGACCAGTCGCTCATGAGTGAAGAATCCTCCGATCGCTTGCGCCGCGCGCACCAGCTCTTCGTCGAAGCCTATCGACTGCACATGGCCGGCGACCTCGAGGCGGCGATCGGCCGCTACCAGGCATCCATCGCCAGCCGCCCGACTGCCGAAGCGCATACGTTCCTCGGCTGGGCGCTGAGCTTCCTCGACCGGCTCGACGATGCCATCGCCGAGTGCAAGAAGGCGATCGCGATCGATCCGGACTTCGGCAACCCCTACAACGATATCGGCTCGTATCTCCTGAAACAGGGGAAGCTCGACGAGGCCGTTCCCTGGCTCGACAAAGCGGTGCTCGCCAAGCGCTACGAGGCGCGCCACTACCCGCACTGCAACCTGGGCCGCGTCTATTGGGCGAAGGGCATGCTGAACCGGGCGATCGCCGAGTTCGAGCGCGCGCTGGAGCTCGACGCGACGTCGCGCTTCGCCCAGGGTGCGCTGGCCGCCATCCGCCTCCAGCTCAACTAGTCCGCACCGGACTGCTAGCTGACCAGCCACTCGATCAGGCGCTGCACGTCCGCCTCGGTCAGGGAGGCGCCGTGCCCGCCGTCGGCCGACTTCCGTAACCAGGCTCCGTCCTCACGGAGCGCGAGGTCGAACCAATCGGCGGCCGACGGATCAGAGCGATCGTATTGAATGACGGACGCCGTCGCGAGCGGTCGGAGCGGCGCCGGTCTGCCGCCGATAGACGCAATCGGCTGCACGACGACCTCCAGCCGCCGCTCCAGGAACTCGAGCGCCAAGCGGGCGCCGTCGGGAACCTCGATGCCGCCGAGATTCTTCGGATTGAGCGCGCGGTGCAGCTTGATGGCTTGCTCGGCGAGCTCTTTGTTGATGGCGCTCGCGAGCCCTTCGACGTCCGCGAACAGCTGCTTCACGTGCCGCGCGCGCAGAGTGAAGAGCTCCTTCTCCCGGTTGACGCGACGTCCGACGCGGCCGTTCGCCGTCTTCTTGCGCGCGGCCTTCTCGGCGACGGCGCGTACCCAGTCGCGCATTCCGGCGGCTGCCATATGCGAAAGGAATTTCGTTTGCAATTACGCGGCCGGCGCCGACAGCCGTTCGGCGAGACCGGTCTTCATGTGCTCCAGCAACGGCTTCGGGTCCGCCTGCAGAATGCTCGCGGCGAACCCCTGCAGGAGGATACCGTTGAGGGTCGCCATGATGAGGGTCGCATCAGCCTCGGGATCGACGGTAGCGCGGAATACTCCCTTGTCGCGCCCGCTGCGCAGGATGTCGGCGAGAAGGCTGCGGTAGATGCGAAAGAGCTCCGTCGTACGATCGAGTACGTCGTCGAGGTTTTTCTCCTCGCGAACGACGAGCGAGAGGAGAAATCGCACCGAGTAGACGTTCTGGCTGACGAACGCGAAGTAGACGTCGATCAGCTTGCCGACCTGATCGAGCTCGCCGAGTCCGGCAAGGGCTTCGAGCACGTCGATGGAGTACGGCGCCAGCGATTCGGTGAGCGCAGTGCGGAAGAGGTCTTCCTTGCTCGCGAAGTGCCAGAAGATGAGCGCCTTCGAAACCTGCGCTTCCTTGGCGACCTGCGCGAGGGACGTCGTCGCGTAACCTTGCGTCGAGAAGAGCTTGGTGGCCGAAGAGAGGATCTTTTGGCGCGCGTCCATATCGGGCCCGATACGCCAACGTCTACGAAACCCGACCTACGCGCGCAAGGGTCCGAGGTATCGGCCCCTGCCGACGCCGATCACTCCGCCGCTGCGCCCGGGGAGGCGGCGAAGGACAGCTCGCCCCCCGGCGTCACGTCCACCACCACGCGCGAGCCCTCGCCCACTTCACCCGCGAGGATCTTGCGCGCGAGGTTGGTCTCGATGTCCCGCTGCAGCAAACGCTTCAGAGGTCGCGCCCCATAGACCGGGTCGTATCCGGCATTCGCGAAATGTCGCCGGGCCGCGTCGGTGAGCTCGAGTGTGATCTTCCGCTCTACGAGCCGCTGCCGGAGCCTGCCGAGCTGGATCTCGACGATGGTCGCGAGCTGCTCGCGCGACAGACCGTGGAAGACCACGATCTCGTCGACACGGTTCAGGAACTCCGGCCGGAAATGGCCGCGCAACGCCTCGAGCACCTCGCGCTTCATCGCCTCGTAGGCCTCGGGGTCGGCGCCGCCCCGGTAACCGAGGATCACCGGGCTCCCGATGTTGCTGGTCATGATGACGACGCTGTTCTTGAAATCGACCGTTCGGCCGTGACCGTCGGTGAGCCGCCCGTCGTCGAGAATCTGCAGCATCACGTTGAAGACGTCGCTATGCGCCTTCTCGATCTCGTCGAAAAGGATGACGCAGTAGGGACGGCGGCGTACTGCTTCGGTGAGCTGACCGCCCTCGTCGTATCCGACGTAGCCGGGAGGGGCGCCGATGAGGCGGGCGACCGTGTGCTTCTCCATGTATTCGGACATGTCGATGCGGATCATCGCGTGCTCGTCGTCGAACAAGAACTCGGCGAGGGCGCGCGCCAGCTCGGTCTTCCCGACGCCGGTCGGACCGAGGAAGATGAACGACCCTATCGGCCGGTTGGGATCCTTGAGGCCGGAGCGGGCGCGGACGACCGCGTCGGCGACGGCGCGCACGGCTTCGTCCTGGCCGACGACGCGCTGATGGAGGTGCGCTTCGAGTCCGAGCAGCTTCTCGACCTCGCCCTGCATGAGCTTGGCGACGGGAATGTGCGTCCACCGCGCCACCACCTCGGCGATGTCCTCTTCGTCCACCTCCTCCTTGAGGAGACGCGACGTCGCGGGCTGGTCCTGGGCCAGCTCGAGCGCCTGCTCTTCGGCCGCAAGCTCGCGCTCGAGACCGGCGAGCTTTCCGTACTTGAGCTCCGCGACCTTGTTGAGATCGTAGGCGCGCTCGGCTTTCTCGATCTCGACTCGCGTCGCCTCGATCTGTTCGCGCAGCTCGCGATGCTTCGCGACCCCGCCCTTCTCGCGCTCCCATTGTGCCCGCAGGCGATCGCTCTCGGTCCGCAGATCGGCGAGCTCCTTCTCGAGCCGCTCGAGCCGGTCCTTCGAAGCCTTGTCGGTCTCTTTGCGCAGCGCTTCACGCTCGATCTCGAGCTGCATCACACGCCGCGAAACCTCGTCGAGCTCGGCCGGCAACGAGTCGATCTCGGTGCGCAGCTTCGCAGCCGCCTCATCGACGAGATCGATCGCTTTGTCGGGCAAGAAGCGGTCGCTGATGTAGCGATCCGACAACACGGCCGCCGTCACCAGGGCAGCGTCCTTGATCCGCACCCCGTGGTGGACCTCGTAGCGCTCGCGCAGGCCGCGCAGGATGGAAATCGTCTCCTCGACGCTCGGCTCGTCGACCAGCACCGGCTGGAAGCGGCGCTCGAGCGCCGCGTCCTTCTCGATGTGCTTGCGGTACTCGTCGAGGGTGGTCGCGCCGATGCAGTGCAGCTCGCCGCGCGCGAGCGCCGGCTTCAGCATGTTGCTCGCGTCCATCGCACCTTCGGCGGCGCCCGCGCCGACGACCGTGTGGAGCTCGTCGATGAAGAGGATGACGTCGCCTTCGGCGGTCTGGACCTCCTTGAGAACGGCCTTCAGGCGTTCCTCGAATTCGCCGCGGTACTTGGCTCCGGCTACGAGCGCTCCCATATCGAGCGTGATCACGCGCTTGTCCTTGAGGCCCTCGGGAACGTCGCCGCGCACGATACGCTGCGCCAGACCCTCGACGATCGCGGTCTTGCCGACGCCAGGCTCGCCGATCAGCACCGGATTGTTCTTGGTGCGGCGCGACAGTACCTGAACCACCCGCCGCACCTCCTCGTCGCGACCGATCACCGGATCGAGCTTGCCCTGAGCGGCGAGCGCGGTCAGGTCACGACCGAACTTCTCGAGTGCCTGATAGGTCGACTCCGGATCCTGACTCGTGACCCGCTGGCTGCCTCGGACGCTGCGCAGCGCCTCCATGAACTTGTCGCGCGCGAGTCCGGCCTGCTTGAGCGCGCGTCCGGTGGCGCCGGACTCCTCCAGCATGGCGAGGAGGAGGTGCTCGACGCTCACGTACTCGTCCTTGAGATTCGCGGCCTCGGTCTCGGCCTGCGCCATGAGCTTCGCGAGTCGCTGCGTGACGTACGGCGTACCGCCGGAGCCTTGCCCGGTCACCTGGGGGATGCGTGCGAGCTCGCGCTCGACGCGCTCGCGAAGATCGGCGACGGCAACGCCGGAACGCTCGAGCAGGACGGGGGCGACGCCTTCGGACTGCGCCAGCAACGCGGCGAGGAGGTGCTCGACGTCCACACCTTGATGGTTCCGACGAACCGCCAGGGTCTGTGCGTCACGGAGGGCTTCTTGGGATTTTTGAGTGAGCCGGTCGACGTTCATGGTCCCCCAGAGGTAACCACGGATCGAAGCCCCGCAAGCACGCGTCCGCGACGCCGGTCGACCGCTCGAGCACCGAGCTAAAGCCGTACCGTAATTGACGATCCCCGCGGCCCACGGCTACAATCGCGCGCGACGGCGCGAGCGGGCAATGAGGCGACACATCAGAAGGGCAGGCAAGATCTCGCTCGGCGTTCTGCTGCTGGCCCTCGGCGTGATCGGGCTCATGCTGCCGCTAGTTCCTCAGATCCCCTTCCTGATCGGAGGTCTGACGTTGTTGTCCTCGGAGAATCGCCACTGCAAGGCGTTGCTCGAGTCCATAGAAAAGCGCGTCGGCTGGCGGCGATCGTCACCCCGCGAAGCGCAGCCCATGAAGCCCACGGAGGCCGATGATGCCCGACGATGAGAAAGATCGCTTCGGCAGCAAGCTTCGCGACGTCGAAAAGGCGCGCGAGGACACGTTTTTCGCCGAGCGCGACCGCGAGCTGATTCAGAAGCTGAAGGCCCAGAGCGGCGCCGAGGAGGAGCAGGCAGTGCGCCAGCTGGCGCACATGCGCTGCCCGAAGTGCGGCGAGCGGCTCAACGTGCGCCACAAGCTCGACATCGAGATCGACGAATGTCCGCATGGACATGGCACATGGCTCGATGCCGGAGAGCTCGAAAAACTGGCCCAGCGCGAGAGCTCGGGATGGCTGTCGCGGTTTCTCGGCCGCGGGGACTGACCTCGTCCACGGCGCCCCGGTGTTCACCGGCATCATCGAGTGCGTCGGCACCATCGCGACCGTCCGCCGATCACGCGGCGATGCGGAGTTGACCGTCACGAGCCGGCTTCGCGGCCTCGGGCTCGGCGAGAGCATCGCCGTGAACGGCGCCTGCATGACCGTCGCGGCGCGGCGCGGCGCGACCTTCTCGGTTCTCGTATCTGCCGAGAGCCTGCGGCGGACCACTCTTGGCGCGTTGCGCCGCGGCGACCCGGTGAACCTCGAGCGCTCGCTGCGCCTCTCGGATCGCCTGAGCGGCCACTTCGTCTTCGGACACGTGGACGGAACCGGCGCCGTCGTCGCGATCACCCCGGAAGGCGGGAGCGCCCTCTACCGATTCTCCCTCCCGGCCGGGCTCGCGCGGTTCCTCGTCGAGAAGGGCTCGATCGCCGTCGACGGCGTTAGCCTCACCGTCTTCGACTGCGATCGCCGGTCGTTCACCGTAGCGGTGATCCCGCACACGGCGGCAGCGACCACGCTCGGTCGCAAGCAGCCCGGGGATCGCGTCAATCTCGAAACGGATATGCTCGCGCGCTACGTCGACCGCGCCGTCGCACACCGCCTCCGGCGCTCGTAGGCCCGCCTCGCCCCGGCGGCCTCGCGGTCAGCAGCGACTCGACGAACGGCGGGGCGACGCTTCCGGCCCGCGGAGACGCTCGGCAGCGGCTCCGGTCGCACGCGCGGCGACGAGCAACTCGTACCACGCCCACACCTCGGGAAACGACGAACGCAAGCGCCGCTCGGCATCCGGAAGAACGCGGCGTACTCTCCGGTTCGATGCTCGCTTCGCGCCGAGATCCATCATGCGACACCATATCGTTGCTCGTTGTCCCAGGAAACGCCGAAAAGCTCCGGCGAGACGGCGCCAGCGTGCGCGCACGATCGCGATCGATCTGCAACGAACACGACGAGCGCGCGGCGTGCACCGACGCACGATCCGTTGCGTTCGTGAACCATGAACCGTAGCATCGCGCGCCTCGCATGAGCGTACGCACTCGCGCCGCCGACCCCGGGCTTTCCGACCGTCGCGCAGCAGCCTTCACCCCCTACGTTCGCGCCGGCGACGACCTTGCCGAGCTCACGCCGCTGGCGATCGCGCTCGGTATAGTGCTGTCGCTCACGTTCGGCATGGTCAACGCCTACCTCGGGCTCAAGATCGGGCTCACCGTATCGGCGTCGATCCCGTCGGCAGTCCTCTCCATGACGGTGCTGCGAGGCATCCTGCGGCGCGGAACCGTCCTCGAGAACAACGTCGTGCATGCGATCGCCTCGACCGGCGAGTCGCTGGCAGCCGGAGTCATCTTCACGATTCCGGCGCTGATCTTCCTCGACCAGCACCCGAGCGCTCTGGAGGTGTTCCTCATCGCGGTCGGCGCCGGAACGCTAGGCATCCTATTGATGATCCCGTTCCGGCACGACCTCACCGTCGAGGAACACGCCACTCTCCCGTTTCCCGAGGGAACGGCCTGCGCACGCGTCTTGATGGCCGGCGATCGTGGCGGCGTGACCGCGCGGCCGGTCTTCGCCGGGATAGCGCTCGGAGCGCTCTACCAGCTGGCGATGCGCGGCTTCTCTCTGTGGCGGGAGAGCGTCAGCGTCACGCTGCACCGCTTCCACAAGGCGACCTTCGGCATGGAGCTATCGCCGCTCTTCCTCGGAGTCGGCTTCCTCATCGGACCGCGCATAGCCGGCACCATGCTCGCGGGCGGCGTACTCGGCTGGACCGTGCTCTTGCCGTGGTTCGACAAGATCGGCGGCTCCGGCGTCGGCGCCATGCTCGGCATCCCGGAAACCGTCCGCCAGCTCGGCGCGAACGACATCTGGAGCCGCTACGTCCGCTACGTCGGCGCCGGCGCCGTAGCTGCGGGGGGCATCTCCGCAGTCGTCCGCGCCCTTCCGGTGATGCTGGCGGCGTTCACCCGCTTGCGCCCCGCAAACCGCATCGCAGCGAGCGCGCTGCCCCGGACCGAGCGCGACTTGCCGACGTCGATCGTCGCGGCCGGTGTCGCGATCCTCACCCTCGCCTTCTGGCTGTTGCCCGCCTTCCATCTGTCCCTCGCCGCCACCGTCCTCGCCGTCGCCTTCAGCTTCTTCTTCGTCGTGGTCTCGGGCCGCATCGTCGGACTCGTCGGAACCACCTCTCAGCCGGTGTCGGGCATGACCATCACGGCGCTCCTCGGGACGACCCTCGTTCTCGCCGCGCTCGGCGAGCGCGGAGCCGCCGGGATCACGGCCTGCATCACCGTCGGGGCGCTGGTCGCGATCTCGATCGCGCTCGCCGGCGATCTCGCCCAGGACCTGAAGACCGGCGCACTGCTCGGCGCCACCCCCTATCGCCTACAAATAGGTCAGATGATCGGCGTCACCGCAGCAGCGTTGCGGGCCGGATCGGTGCTCCTGCTGCTGCACGCTGCCTACGGGCTCGGCTCTCCGGCGCTCCCCGCCCCGCAAGCGAAGTTGATGGCGACGCTCGTGACCGGGGTCATGGACGGCAACCTGCCCTGGACCCTGATGGCGCTCGGCGCGGGGCTAGCGCTCACGGCAGAGCTCTGCGGCCTCATCCCGCTCGCGTTCGCGATCGGGTTGTATCTTCCGATCACGACGACCGCGCCGCTCATACTCGGCGGCCTGCTGCGCGCGTTCCTGTCTCGCGAGGCGACGCCTCTCGACGACCGCCCGGTATTGTTCGCCTCCGGCCTGATCGCCGGTGACGCGCTCATGGGCATCGGCATCGCCGCGCTCACGGTCGGCGGGGTGACGAGCGCACTGGCGTTGCGAGCGCCCGGAACCGCCGGCGAGGCGACGGAAGCAGCCCTCACCATTCTTCCGTTCGCATCGCTGGCCGTGGTGCTCGCTCGATACGCCCGCGGCGCCGAACGTCAGAATTGATAGGTGAAGCGGATTCCGGTCTCCGAGCGGCCGCGGTTCAAGCCACCCATGCCCCACGGCTCGAAGTTGATCTCGCGCGTCGGGTTGATGATGAACCGCTGCGCCAGGTTCACTGCGAAGTTGGGGGTCACGAAGTAATCGACGCCCCAGATCACCGACTGGCTGTAGCTGTTGACCGGGTCGAAGAGGTAGATGAAGGCCGGCGCTACGCTGCCGCCGCGGTAGAAGCCGACGATGGCGAAGGTCATCAGCATCTCCCAGCGGTGGATGTCGTCGCGATAGGCGATCGGCGGATTCTGACCGATCGTCTTGGTCTTGGTCGGGAGATCGAGGCCGCCGATCGTGCTGTTCGCCTTCTGGATCAGGTAGGTGTGGAAGAGCTGCCCGGTGATGAAGAAGGTCGTCTTCTTGTTGAGCGGCCGGATCCAGGTGGGGCGGTCGAAGGCGATGAGGCCGGACCACACGTCGTGATTGCGGATACCGGGAAGGAACGGCGCGAAGGTGGTGTCGCGGGTGCAGGCGCGCTCGCCCCGATCCAGGCGGCGGTTCACCTGGTCGGCGTCGTGTGCGCACGAGTAGAACGGGATGCCGAAATCGTACGCCTGCTCGGTCCGCCACACGATCTTGGTCCACTCGTCGAAATAGTTGGCGGCGATGCCGATCGTATGGATGTACGGCGTATAGAACTCGACCGGCAACGTGCCGCGGCCGACCAGTTCCTGGGTGCGGATGTAACCGGCATCGGTCGGCGGTAGGCCGCGCGCCATCGCCGCACTGGTGGTGGCGCCGCCCGCCGGCGCGAAGCGCTGGTAGAGATAGCCGGCCTGGATCTGGAGCCCGGCGGGCAGGATCGGCGTATCCGGACCGGTGACGCCGTTGAAGCGGATGCCGAACTGGCTGTTGTCGATGGGATTGCGGGAGTAGTCGCCCTGGCGGAGGCTCGTGCCGTTCATGAGCCGCTTGATGCCGGGCCAGACCGCGTAGAAGGCGCCGCTGCGAGGATTGGTGAGCGGGTTGCCGAGCCGCACGCCCCAAGGACTGGGGAGGAAGCTCATCTTGGTCGGACTCCAGTCGCCGGGGTTCCAGTACGCCTCGGCGAAGACGTTGCTCCATGAACCGACGCTCCCGAAATCGTAGAGGCCCTTGATCATCCAGAACGGTATGCGGAGATCGTCGAGGCCGTAAGCGGGCGGCGGCAGCTCGTAGAAGAAGTGCCACGAAATGTCGAGGGCGTTGGCGCGGTCGAGGAGGCGGAACCCGTCCGACTCGCCCCAGATGACCTGCTGCTTGCCGGCGCGCAGGCTGAAATTGCCGCGGAACTTGATGTCGACGTACGCTTCGCGAAGGTCGTTCTCGAACTTCATGGCGTCGCGCCAGCCGCGGTTCATGTCGTCGAGATGGCTGAACCGCTTGTCGACCCGCTCGCCGGTGAACTCGTACTTCTCGGTGATCCCGGGGGTCAGATCGTAGATGCTGTCGTAGACGCCGCGGTACAGCAGCAAGAGGTGCGAGCTCTCGATCCAATCCGAGAGGTCGTAGCGGTCGAGGAACTTGCCGCCGCGCTTCATCCATTCGTAGTCGACGCGCACGCGCAGCGTGTTGCGCTGCTGGACGAAGTAGTACTGGTCGACGTCGGGGTGGCGGATCAACTGCTGCGACTGCACGTTCCCCGAGAGCTCGAGCGGGCCGAACTTCTGCGTCGCGCCCGCTCGATCGGCGATCCCGATCGAGACCGCGACGACCACCCACGCCAGCACTCGCTGCGTGCGCATCACCATGGCGTCCCTCCTCCGCGCGCGCTCCCACGCGTCCGTTTCGTAAATGGCGCACCACCGGCCGGCAGCGCGTATGGCGCTCTATCGCAGCTGCCCGCTCACGCGCAAGCTGCGGACAGCGGGGCGCGACTCGCGCGCGAACGGCGACAAGATCGCCGGCGAATGCAGCGTCGCGGCGCGTCAGGCGGAGAGCTTGTCGAGCGCCACCGCGTCGGCGGCGCGCGTGCCGCAAGGTCGCAGCGGCAGCCGGATCTCGAATCGCGCGCCCTCGCCGATCTCGCTCTCGACCGCGATCGCCCCCCCGAGCAGCGCGGTGAGGCGGCGCACGATGTAGAGCCCGAGCCCGACGCCGTCGTGCCGCCGCCGGTCGCTGCCATCGACCTGCCGGAACATGTCGAAGATGATGCTCTGGCCTTCCGGGCTGATCCCGATACCGGTGTCCGCCACGGTGACGAGCAGCGCCTCACGCGCCGCATCCACCGACGCGCACACCGCCACCGATCCGGCGTCGGTGAACTTGAGCGCGTTGTGGACCAGATTGCGGACGACCATCTTGAGCTTCGGGCGATCGCTCTGGACGACCGGCACGTTCGCCGCCACAGCGAACGACACTACGACGCCGGGTTTCACCCACGCGCGCGGGATCTCGGCTTCTACCTCGGCTAACAGCCGGACCACGTCGAGCGGCTCGAACGTAACCGGCAGCGCCCCCGTCTCCATCCGGCTCACGTCCAGAGTCGCCTGGATGAGCTCGAGGAGCTGCCGCGAGTATTGCAGAATCTTGCTGCATACCTCTCGCTGCTCCGGCCCGATCGTCCCGAACTCGCCGTCGGCGAGGAGCTCGTTGTAGCCGATGATCGCGTTCAGCGGCGTCCGCAGCTCATGGGACATCGTGCTGATGAACTCGGACTTGAGATTGTTGGCGGCCCGGAGATTGGCGAGGAGCCTGCCGTTCTCGATCGCGGTCACGGTCTGCTGCGCAATGCCGGTGAGGAGGCGGCGGACCTTCGCAGAGAACGGGTCCGACCGGGTGTGCGAGCCGGCGGCCAGATAGCCGACGACCTCGCCCCGCAAGTGCATGGGCACCGCCGCGCACGACCGCAAGAACCACCGCTGCATCCACGAGGCGTCCCCGGCGGTCGGACTCGCGACTTCCGCCCAGCCATGTTGGTCGGCACGCTCCAGTTCCGGAAAGTCGCGCATCTCGAAATCGATCTGCTTCATCTCCAGAGGCAGATTCGGCGCCACACGATCGGTGCCGGCAGCCACCCGGAAGGTCTGCCGCTGCGCATCGCGGAGGACGATGTTGACGAAGTCGCAGCCCGCCAAGTCGCAGGTGAACGCGGATAGGCGCTCCAGTCGATCGTCGACGTCCGGATTGGCGTTCAGGAGCTCGGACACGCGCAGGAGCGCCGCCGAGATCTCCGCTTCCTCGCGCTGCCGGGCGTGCAGGGTCGCGTTCTCGATCGCGAACGCCGCCTGGGCGGCGATTCCGACGACGAGATCGCGCTGCAGCACCGAGAACTCTCCGGGTGCGCACCGGTTCCCGGTCGCGAAAATTCCGACGATCCGATTCCCGCACCGCATGCCGGCGAAGATCCCCGAAGCGATGCCCCACTCGCGGACGGCCCGCGCTCCCGGTCCGGTCGCGGCGTTCGCCATCTCCACCACGCCTTCGGCGAGCACGAGCGCGCCGAAGTCCCAGAAGCCGGAGCCGATGGCCGGCGACCCGCCGAGACCGCGGCTCGCCATCACCCTATACCCGGACGAGTCGCCGGCATCGGCGAGTATGATCGCGCACCAATCCGTCCCGAGGCGCTCCATCGCAACCGCGTGCAGGCGGTCGATCACGACCCCGAGGTCGAGCGACGCTCCGAGCGCCCGGCTCACGTCGCAAAGCCCGAGAGCGGTCTCCGCGGCGACCGCCAAATCGACATTCGTCGCCGCCAAGCGCTCGCCCGTCTCGGCGAGACGGCGGTTCTTGTCGCGGAGATGGCGCTTGTAGAAATCACACTGCGACGCCACGACGGCGAAGACGAAGACCGCGACGGCGACCAGCGCCGCGACGTCGACCTCCCTGATCGCCGCCGCGGATTCGGCGGCGACTACCAGCACGTAGCTGAGGGCCGCGAACGACGTCACCACCACGCTGCAGGTCACCGAGACCATCGCCGCCGGCACGATGGTCATCAGGAAGAAGTATCCGAACAACACGCCGGCCGGACCGATGACCACGAGACCGACAGCGATTGCGAAAGTGTCGAAGATCAGCTGCGCGTATACGATCGCGCGCAGATCGACGCCGCGCTCCATCGAGCGTCGATAGATGGGGCTCAGCCCGGCGGTCACGGCACACACGATCACCACCGGCAACCAGCGTATCGCCAGGCCGGCGAGATAACCGAGCCCCGGCATCGCGGCAGCGACGATCAGGCAGGTGCGCCAGCGCGTCTCACAGAGCCACACATTGATGGCCTGGAGATCGGAGGCTTCCAGCCGCGCCACCGCAGTCGGCTGGCTCGAAAGCAAGTCGGGCAGCCGGAGACCGCCCGGGAACGGGACGCGCTGCACGGAAGGCGGCCAGCAAGCGACATGCCAGTGGCCAAGCGACGCGCTTCGGACTCGGGGAGGAGCACGGCCGCAAATCCACCGCGAATCCGGACTCCGGCCATGCCGGAAGGGCAGCGACCGCACTCGGGAGCGCGCCTCCTCCGTCACTAGGGTAACGATCGCCGATTTCGTCGCGACCGCTCCCGATCGGCGGACGCTGATCCCGGCGGGCTCGTCAGGCGCCCGGCCGCGGCGGCATCTGCGATTCGAGGTCGCGAAGCTCGCGCTCCAGCGTCCGCTGACGACGTCCGAGATGCGTGAGGAACATGGCCAGGAGGATCCAGATGGCTCCGTAGGCGGCGAACAGGAACCAGAAGCGATCGGGTGTGCTCATCGGATCAGCTCCCTCGCGCGATCCTCCAGGCGATGCAGCTCGTCCCGCAAGCGCAGGCTCTCGTAGCACAGGCGGAGCAACCACACGAACAGCAGCATGAACGCGATAGTCGTGACCACGAGACCGGCGACCATGCGCGGATCCTCGATCCCGCCCGTGTTCGCCGGCGCCGATAGCACCGACGGGTGCATGCCGCGCCAGAGGCGGACCGATACCTGGATCAAGGGTACGTCGAGCACGCCGATCACCGCGAGCACGGCGGCGTAGCGCGCGATCTGCGGATCGTCGCGCGCGCTCGACCGCAACACGAGGTACACCGCGTAGATCGTCCACAGGATGACCGTCATGGTGAGCCGCGGATCCCACGTCCACCACGCTCCCCAGATCGGCCGCGCCCAGATCGGTCCGGTCACCAGCACCATCGTGCAGAACAACATGCCGACCTCGACCGCCGCCATCGCCATGCGATCGTCCTCGACACGGCCGCGCCACAGGAAGAGTCCGCTCGCACCCGCCGCCACGAAGAAACCGAGGAAGGCCGCCCACGCCGAGCTCACGTGGAAATAGAAGATGCGCTGCGGAGCACCCTGCAAGCGTTCGTTCGGCACGTACACGAAGACGCACCAGATGGCCGCCAACATCACGACAGTAGCTGCGATCGGCAGCACGCGATCGATCACCGGGGCGCTGGCCTGGCGGGCGCTCATTCCTGCACCAGTTGCTCGAAGATCATCCAACCCGCGACGCTGAAGATGACGTCGAACGTCGCGAGCACGCGGAGCCAGGCGCCGGCGCTCGCCAGACTGCCGCCGTTCATGACGACGCGGCTCGCCTCGACGGCGCAGATAACGAGCGGCACGAGCAGCGGCAGGACCAGGAGCGGGAGCATCATCTCGCGCGCCCGCAGGCGAACCGAGATCGCCGCGAACAGCGTCGCCAGGGCCGCGAAGCCGATGAGGCCCAGGAAGTTCACGAGCAGCACGGCGGCCGGCGCCGCGAGAGCCGGTGCGCCGAGCAGCAAGGCCAGCAGAGCTACGAGCACCAGCTGTGCTAGGCCGAGCACGATCACGTTGCTCGCCATCTTGGCGACGAAGATGGCGCCGCGATCGATGGGGCACAGCAGGAGGCCGTACCAGGCGCCGTTCTCGCGCTCGAGCAGGAAGGCGCGCTGAATCGCCATGAGACCCGCGAACACGAACGTGACCCATTGCACGGCCGGCGCCGCCTCGCCGGCACCCTCGGGATCCATCGCGAAGGTGAAGGTCAGCAGGATGAGGAGCATGAGCACGATGAGGCCGGAGAGAGCCTCGCGGGTCCGAAGCTCGAGAACCAGATCCTTGTGCAGGATCCGCCACGCAGCGCTCATGCGGCCGCTGCCTCCGTGATCCGTCGATAGGCTTCTTCGAGCGTAGCCACCGTCGGCAGGCCGCCGTCCCAAGCGACGCGCCCGCGATGCACGATCAGAGCGCGAGTCGCGACGCCGAGCCCGCGCTCGAAATCGTGCGTCGCGACGACGACCGTCCGCCCGCGATCGCGGAGTTCGCACAGCCGCTCGGCCAGCCAGTCGGCCGACGCCGCATCGAGTCCGGTCCATGGTTCGTCGAGGAGGACCAGCGCGGGATCGTGGATGAGAGCGCGCGCCAGCGCCAACCGCTGCTCCATGCCCCGCGAGAAGAGCCGCACCGGCCGGGCACCCGCCTCGGCGAGCGCCACCCGATCGAGCCACAGCCGCACCCGCTCGACCGCGTCCGGGAGATCGAACATCCGCGCATAGAACAGCAGGTTCTCGCGCGCCGTCAGGTCGGGGTAGAGGAAGCTCTGGTGGGCGACCAGGCCGATCCGGCGCCGTACGGTCGCGTCGGGACCGGCCACGCCGAACGTCCGGAGCCGACCGCCCGAGGGCGCCATGAGGCCGGCGAAGAGACGCAGCATGGTGCTCTTGCCGGCACCGTTCGGTCCGAACACGGCGACCGCTTCACCGACGCCGATGCGCAACGTCACGTCCCGCAGGACGACGCTACGACCGAACGCCTTGCTCACGTCCGCCGCCGCAATGACCGCGGCGCCGCTCATCCGCACCTCTCGAGCGCCGCGAGGGCGGCGAGCGCCCGCTCTTCGTACTTGCCGCGAATCGCCGCATGGTCCTCGACCGAGAGCTTCCCCATTTGCAGGTCGAAGTCGGCCTCTTTGATCGCGGCGTACGCGAGCTCCTTCTCCTTCTCCCAGCGATAGCGTTCCGGATCGCCGGCCGACCTCGGAGCGCGCGCGGCTACAGGCCGCAGCAGCGGCCACGCGATCGCGGCCGCAACGCCCACGATCACGAGCAAGCCGGCGGCGTAGACGAGCGCGTTCACGAGCTTCGGCTCACGCGTCGAACCGATCGAGCTCGGCCTCGAGGCGGGCGCGGCGCGCATCGTCCGCCGCAGCGGGAGTCGAGGGTGGAGGCGCGGCCGGTGCTCGGCGCCAGCGCCGCGACACGACTACGATCACCGCCCCCGCTGCGAGGACCGCCGCGAACGGCGTGACCCAGGCGACGAGATTGAAGCCCGCCGTGGTCGGTGCCGAGAGGATCTTCTCGCCATACTTAGTCGAGAAGTGGGTGAGCACCTCGGTGCGGGTCTTTCCTGCCGCGAGTTGCTCGGCGATCTCCTTCTTCAGGGGGATGCTGGAGGGGCATTGCACGTGGTTGCAGCTGTGTACGGTGAGCCCGCACCCGCACTGGCACGTCAGCGCCTCCTCGATCTCGGTCTGGGTAGCGTCCTTCACCGCAGTGCGGCCTCGAGGCCGCGCTCCTCGACGGCAAGCGCCGCGGCGAGCGCCCGTTGCTCGGCAGCCGTCGGCGACATCACGATCACGGTGCCGAGGATCATGACGAGGCCACCGATCCACAGCCAGTTCACGAGCGGATTGACGAAGACGATCATGGTCATGAGCCCGGATGCGTCGTCGTAGCTGCCGAGGACCAGGTAGAGATCCTCGGTGAGCGTGCTGCGCAGCGCCACTTCCGTCGACGGCTGCTGCTGCTTCTTGTAGAAGCGCTTTTCCGGGAAGAACGTCCCGACCGGCGTACCGTTCTTCGCCACCGCGATCTCCGCCAACATCGACGAGTAGTGGGGATTGTCGGTGAAGTGGATGCCTGCGTACGTCAACGTGAACGCCCCCACCTGAACGACGCCGCCCTTGGAAAGGGTCTCCTGTTCCTCGAGTCGGAACGCCGACGACGCCGCGACGCCGACGAACACCATCGCCACGCCGACGTGGATGACGTAGCCGCCGTAGCGCCGGCGGTTCTTGCCGACCAGGTTCGCGAGCGCCCGCGGCGCCGCCTCGCCCATCAACGCCTGACGCGCGCGCGTTCCCCGATAGAACTCCATGAAGATGGTCGCGAGCACGAAGGCCGCGAGGGAGAAGCAGACGACGGCGTAATAGTTGCGCCAGCCGGCCGCGAAGATCACGACGCCGATCACGAAGCCGACGGCGAGCGGCATCGTGAAGCTCCGCCGGAGGTTGCGGGCGCTCGCTCGCCGCCATGCGATCACCGGCCCGACACCGGTCATGAAGAGGAGGGCGAGCCCGAGCGGCGCGTTCACCTTGTTGAAGAAAGGCGGTCCGACCGTGATCTTGATGCCGCGCACCGCCTCCGAGATCACGGGAAAGATCGTGCCCCAGAACGTCGCGAAGGCGATGCCGACGAGCAGGAGGTTGTTGAAGAGGAACGAAGCCTCCCGCGACAGGAACGAGTCGATCTCGTTCTCGCCGCGCAGCAGCGGGCGGCGCCAGACCACTAGGGCGCTCACGATCGCGATGACGCCGAGTAGGAAGGCGACAAAGAACGGACCGAGCCCCGACTGCGTGAAGGAGTGCACCGAGGAGACGACACCGCTGCGCGTGAGAAACGTGCCGAAGATGGTCAGGCAGAAGGTGAGGAGCACGAGAACCATGTTCCACATCTTCAGCATGTTCTTCTTTTCCTGGATCATCACCGAGTGCAGGAAGGCGGTACACGAGAGCCAGGGCATGAACGCGGCGTTCTCGACGGGATCCCACGCCCAGTAGCCGCCCCAGCCGAGCTCTTCGTACGCCCAGCGGGCACCGACGATGTTGCCGAGCGTGAGGAAGAACCACGCGAAGAGCGTCCAGCGCCGCGTCGTGCGGATCCATACGTCTCCGAGCCTGCCCGTCACCAGCGCCGCAACCGCGAAGGCGAACGGCACGGTGCAGCCCACGTATCCGAGGTAGAGCGACGGGGGATGGATGAGCATCCAGTAGTTCTGGAGCAGGGGGTTCAGATCGGCGCCCTCGGCCGCCGGCACGGGCAAGCGCTCGAACGGGCTGGTAACGAACACGAGGAGCGCCAGGAAGAACACCGCGATCGTCATCGACGTCGCCGTGACGTACGGCATCAATGCCGCGTTGCGCTCGCGATTTTGGAGCTGGACGACGGTGCTCATCGTCGTGAGGATGAACACCCAGAAGAGCAACGACCCCGCTTGTCCGCCCCAGAGCGCGGCGATCGTGTAGGGGAGCGAGAGCGTAGACGACGAGTACGAGGCGACGTACTCGAGCGAAAAATCGCGCGTGACGAGCGCCCGCAACAGCACCAGTACGGCGGCGGCGACGAGCGCATGCACTGCGTACGCTGCGTGGCGAGCCGAGCGGACGTACGCCGGTCGGCGAGCCCGAGCGCCGTAGAGAGCGCTCAGGACGGCATAGAGCCCGCCGATGAAGGCCAGGCGCAGCGACAGCAGTCCGAGCTCGACCATGTGATCTCCCTCACTCCTTGGCGCCGTCGGCGCCGACCTCGGCTTCGTACTTGGAAGGGCAGGCCGTGAGCAGCGTCCGGGCATGGAGTGAGCCGTCGTGCCCGTAGGTACCCTCGACGATCACGTCGCGGCCTTCTGCGAACATGTCCGGCAGCACGCCGTTGTACTTCACCGGGACACCGTCGTTGTCGTCGAAGTTCGCGAGGCGGAACGCGAGATCGAGCGTCGCCGGGTTCCACTCCACGCTCTTGGCGCCGACGCGTCCCGCCACCCGGAGCCCCTCGCCGGCAACCGCTTCGCGACGCGACAGCAGCTCGTCGATCGTCAGGTAGTACACCGAAGTCTCGCGGATGCCGGTGTACACGAGATAGGAGACGGCGGCGACGATGATGCTCGCGCCGACGAGGAAACGGCGGTTCTTTTTCATCAGGGGGCGACCCGAGAGAATCTACTCGGCTTCCGCGCGGGTTTGCAACTCGACCCCCCTCAATCGGCGGCGGCGAAGGAGGCTCCGCGCCGGCGCGGTGCCACGCAGACCCCGCGCTTCGCCGCGCGCACGAACGCAATCAGCTCGCGCACCTCGTCGCTGGCCGCAGTCGCCTCGACCTCGTCGAGAGCGCGGCCGAGGTGCGTCGGCCGCCCGAACAAGCGCGTCATCGCGCGGCGGATGGCGGCCACGCGCTCCGGCTCGAAGCCGGCGCGCCGGAGCCCGACCACGTTCACGCCCCGCACCGTGTGCGTGCCGTCCATGAGGCAGAACGGCGGCACGTCGCGACTGGTGCGCGACGATCCGCGCAAGAGCGCCAAGCGTCCGATCCGCACGTGCTGGTGTACGACGCAGTTGCCGGAGACGAACGCGCGATCGCCGAGATCGACGTGGCCGGCGAGAAGCGCCCCTCCGGCGACGATCGTTGCGTCGCCGATCCGGCAATCGTGGGCGACGTGGGCGTTCTGCATGAAGTAGTTGCCGTTGCCGATGACGGTCGCGCTGCCGGGCTTCGTCCCGCGGTGGACGGTGACGCTCTCGCGAAAGACGTTGTCGTCGCCGATCGCGAGGAACGACTCGGCGCCGCCGAATGCCAGGTCCTGCGGTTCGCCGCCGAGAACCGCGCCGGGGTGGACGACGTTGCGCGCGCCGAGCCGCGTGCCGGCGCGCAGCACGGCGTGCGCCATCACCCGACAGCCCGGACCGACGCGGACCGGACCTTCTATCACCACGTAGGGGCCGATCGACGCCGTCGGATCGACTCGGGCCGCGGCATCGACGATGGCCGTCGCATGGATCACGCGGGGTCGCTCTCGTCGTCGTCGAGCATGTCGACGCCGAGCGGGCTGCCCGGAATGCGGTATTGCTCGGCCACCCACCCGCCGAGATCGGCGAGCTGACAGCGCTCGGAGCAGAACGGGCGGCAGGGATTGTCCTGCCACTGCACGCGAGCACGGCAGGTCGGACAACGACGCTCGGCCTCCATCGCCGGTGCCCTGCCCTTTAGCAACGCCCGCGCGCCGCACGGCGGCTGCGGGCGCATTCCCGGCCGAGCCGGGGCACGCTCAATACCCGCCGAGACTTCGCTTGCGCGCGCGAAGCCCGCGCCGGCTGCCCTTGCTCCTGTTGGGACGACCTCCGGCCACTCCCACTTCGCTCGCGAACGGGTCGCCGGCCGCGAAGATGTTCTGCGGCGCGGAGAAGGCAGGGCGCTGCGAAGGCGGCGGCGGGCGATAGCCGCCGGGGCTGCCCCCGGCGGGGCGCTGCGGGCGATCCTCGGCGCTGTTCACTCGCAAGCGTCGTCCCCCGAGATCGTAGCCGTCGAACTTGCGGATGGCGTCGGCCGCTTCCGTGTCGGATCCGAACTCCGCGAATGCGAAGCCGCGCGACCGACCGGTCTCACGGTCGGTCCCGATGTGAACGCGGGCAACCTTTCCCGCTTGCGACAACAACGTGGAGAGCTCTTCTCTGGTCGTCTCGAAGCTCAAATTACCGACGAAGATTTTGTTCGAAATGTTCGACTCCTTTTGGTTGGCGATCCGGGGACGCGCAGCGTCGGGGCTCGTATAGCCGATGGATCTTGCCGATGCCAAACGGCTCAGGGCTCGTGCGGGGGTCCGGCCGGCGCCGTCGCCGCCGCCGTGGGTAGGCTCTCGGCATCCTCGTTCACCGTCCGCCCTTCGGACGTCGCCCGGCGGCGGCCACTGCCTCCTCGCCGCCGGCGGCGGCGTTGCTCGGTCCCTCGGGCTTCGCCGGCGGGAACAACCGCTCCGGCCGGCGCCGCGCCTCCGGCTCCCGCCGTCGCCGGAGGCGCGGCGCCGGCCGGGGAGCTCGGGACGTCACCGCCTTCGCCGGCCCCGCCGGGACCGGGGCGCCGGCCGCGCCCGCCGCGACGTCCGCCGCGGCGGCGGCGCCGCCGGCTCGCCTCCGACGACGCGGAGGCGTCCACGGCCGCTTCGACCGGCATGAACAGCGGGACGGCCTCGATCCAACCGCTGTCCCCGGCGGCGAGGATCGCGGCGGTGCGATCGATCGCCGTCGGCAGCGCCGCCGCGACCTCCGGCTCCCCGGCGATAGGGGCAATGACGGGTACCGCCTCCGCCGCGGAATCCGCAGCGATGACCGCCTCGTCGCCGACGAGGTCTGTCGCGGCGGCGGGCTCGACGACCAGCGCGCCCGCCGGTCTCTCTTCGTCCGCGACGAAGATCGGCGCCGCCTCCCCGGCCGCGGGAACCTCGGCCTCGGGCGCCGGCCGCGCTTCGGCAGCACCCTCGCCCCGCCGGCTTCGACCGCCGCGGCGGCGCCGAGCCGGCGACGCGGCGTCCTCGCCGGCGCGGAGCGTGCCCACGGGACCGTGCCCGTAGCCGACCGCCGCGGCAGCCGGCCGCTGAGCACCCGGCCGTGCGCTCCGGGCGACGCCGCTCGGCGCGCGCTCCGCGCTCGCGACTTCGCCCGGCCGCAAGACCGCCACGGGCGCCGTGACTTCGCGGATGCGGACCTCGAGCTCGCTCTGATGCGGCATGAGCTTGTCGCTGATGACGATGTTGATGCGCGCCGAATAACGACGCTCGAGAGTCGCCAGGTCGTCGCGCTTCTGGTTCAAGAGATACATGGCGACGTCGCGCGGGAGCGTGACGTTCATCTGCGCGACATCGCCCTCGGCGATGCGATGATGGATCTTGCGCAACGTGCCGAGGGCGGCCGACTCCGGAGTGCGGATGGAGCCGTAGCCTTCGCACATCGGACACGCGGTATACGAGCTCGCGACGGCCGCGGGCCGGAGGCGCTGGCGCGAGATCTCCAGCAGGCCGAGCTTGGAGATGCGACCGATGTCGTGCCGCGCCTTCTCCGGCCTCATCGCCTCGCGGAGCGCCCGCTCGACGTCGCCGATATGGCTCGGGACCCGCATGTCGATGAAGTCGACGACGATGATGCCGCCGAGATCGCGGAGCCGGAGCTGCCGCGCCACTTCCCGAGCCGCTTCGAGATTGGTCTTGTGCGCCGTCTCCTCCTGGCTCGACCCCCGCATCGATCCGCCGGAGTTGACGTCGATCGCCGTCAGGGCCTCGGTGCCGTCGATGACGATCGATCCGCCCGATTTGAGCGCCACCCGGCGCTTGTAGATCGACTCGATCTGCGTCTCGAGTCCGAAGCGCGAGAAGATGGGTTGGTCGCCCTGGTAGAGATGCAGCAAGTGCTCCTTCCCGGGCATGATGTTGTGCAGGAAGTCCTTGGCGCGCTCGTAGACTTCCTCGTTGTCGATGAAGACCTCGTCGATGTCGGGGGTGAAGTAGTCGCGGATGTTGCGCAGGACGAGGTCGTGCTCGCGGTAGATCAGCGCCGGACCGCGTTTGGTGGCGGCGTTCTGCTTGATGCTCTCCCAGAGCCGCGCCAGGTAGGCGAGGTCGCGCTCCAGCTCGCCGTGCTCGTCGTCGAAGCCGGCGGCGGTCCGCACGATGATCCCGCAGCCGGCCGGCGGCCTCAGGCGCTCGATCATCTCGCGGACGCGGACTCGCTCCTCTCCTTCGATCTTCCGCGAGATGCCGGCGTCCTCGGAGCCCGGCAGCAGCACCAGGTACCGCCCGGGCAACGAATAGAACGTCGACAGTGTCGGCGGCTTGTTGGTGAACTGCTCCTTGACGATCTGGACCAGGATCTCGTCACCGGACTTGAGGACCTCTTTGATGCGGCGGCGACCCTTCTCGCCCCGCTCCTGGATCTCGCCGCCGCTCCGACCCTCGGGGAGATTGCGGAAACAGATCTCGTCGAGCGGCAAGAACGCGTCCCGGTCGGCGCCGATGTCGACGAAAGCGGCTTCGATGGCCGGATGAATGCGCCGGACGACGCCCTTGTAGATGTTCCCCTTCAGGTGCTCGCGGCTGAAGGATTCGATCTCGAAGGACTCGAGCTGGCCGTCGTCAACGATACCGACGCGGCTCTCCTCCGCGTGGGTGACGTTGATGAGCATGATCTTGGACATACTGGGCTGGAACCCCTTCCCCCAACCGCTACCGGCGTCGTCCTATCACGCGCCCGCCTCGGGCCGCCAACGAAAACCGGGACATTCCGTCCCGGAACGGCTGCGGGCGAGCTCGACGCGCTCCATCACTCCTCCTCATCAAGTACCCCGGACGTCACCGTAGAGATCGATGTGGAGACGCGGCGTATACCGATACCCGCGCGCTTTGCAGAGGTCGGCGATCCACGGCGCCCGGCCGGCGATCGCCGCCTTCGTCGTGCCGAGGGGCATCAGCAGGATCGAATCCGGTGCGACCGGCGGCAAGCGGCCGAGCAGCTCGTCGATCTCGACGAGATCGTGCGGCTCGCCGACGACGAACTTCAGCTGGCAGGCGTATCGATCCAGGAGCCTGGCCAGGACGCCGACATCCAGCCGCTTGCGGGCGTGATCGGTGCCGATCGCCGCGCCGCGCTGCGGATCCGGAGCGGAGTTCGCGAGCTTCGGCGAGATCGACATCAGGTCGCACGGCAGCGCCTGGAACACCGTACCGGCAGTCTCGATGGTGACGTGCCGGCTCGCCGCCTGCAGCGCCGCAGTCAGCCGCGGCAGATTCGGCCAGAGGAGCGGCTCGCCGCCGGTGACCACGACGTAGCGCGCCGACGGCGGCACGGCCGCCACGAGGTCGGCGATGCTCCACCAGTCCCCCTCCGGCTCCCACGAGGTGTAGGGCGTATCGCACCACTCGCAGCGCAGGTTGCAACCGCTCGTACGGATGAAGAACGACGGTACGCCGACGAGGCTGCCTTCACCCTGGATGGAATGAAAGGTCTCGGCGATGCGGAGGCGATCGCCCGACTCTGGTACCACCGCGCCGACGGTACCAAAGGTCGGCGCGCGCCGAAAGGCTCTCCGTCCCGCCCCGTGCTCGTCAGAACTCGACCACCACGTCCGGCGTGCCGTCGAAGCGCACGCTGTCGACGAAACGAATCATCCGGTCGCTGAACGACATCAGGAGCGAGCTCGTACGCGCCCCGTGGCCGAAGAACCGGACCCCGCGCATGAACGCACCGTCGGTGACTCCGGAGGCGGCGAAGATGATCTCGGGTCCCGGCGCCAGGTCGCGCTCGGTGAAGATGCGGCGGGGATCCGTGATCCCCATCGTCCGCATGCGCTCCTCCTGGCCCTCCTTGGTAGGCACCAGCCGGCCCTGCATGCCGCCGTTCAAGCAGCGGATCGCAGCGGCCGCGAGCACGCCCTCGGGAGCGCCGCCGGTGCCCATGACGGCGTGGACGTTGGTGCCGCGGACGGCCGCCGAGATCCCCGCCGAGAGGTCGCCGTCGGAGATCAGGCGAATGCGGGCGCCGGCGCTGCGGATCTCCTCGATCAGATGCTCGTGGCGCGGGCGATCGAGCACGATCACGACCAGGTCCTTCACCTGACGATCGAGCCGGTTGGCGATGATCTGCAGATTCTCCTTCGGCGTCGCATCGAGGTGGACGGCGCCTTTGGCCGCCGGTCCGACGATGATCTTCTCCATGTAACAGTCGGGAGCGTGCAGGAGGCCGCCCTTGTTGGCGGCGGCGAGCACGGCGATCGAGTTCGGCTCGCCGGTAGCGCAGAGATTGGTTCCTTCGAGCGGGTCGACGGCGATGTCGACCTCCGGGTGCTCGGGGAGCTGCCGGCCGACCTTCTCGCCGATGAAGAGCATCGGCGCCTCGTCGCGCTCGCCCTCGCCGATGACGATCGTGCCGCGCATGGGGAGCGCGTCCATGGCCTTGCGCATCGCCTCGACGGCGACCTGATCCGAGTATCGGCGTTGTCCCTGGCCCATCGTGCGGGCGGCGGCGATCGCCGCCTCCTCCACGACACTCAGGAATTCGCGCGACAGATGCTGCTCGAGCGTCATGCCAGTACCTCCGAAGTCGAATGTTCGTGGAACCGCGTCCGGCGCGAAGCCGCGGTCCGCGGCAGCCGACAGTGTGTCACAGAGAGCCACCGGCGCGGAAGCCGCGATACGCGCCGGGGCGCATCAGCGGCCATGAAAGGTCGGGGCGCGCTTCTCCATGAATGCCGCGACGGCTTCCTGCAGGTCCTCGCTGGCGACGAAGGCGGCGTTCCACGTGGCGACGTAGGTGAGGCCGTCCTCGACGCTCTTGTCGGCGCAGTATTCGAGTACGCGCTTCGTGCCGGTCACCGCGAGCGGCGAGTTGGCGGCGATCCGCGCCGCGAGCGCCCGCGCGGCCGCCAAAGCCGATGCCTGGTCGGGATGCACGTGGTTCACGAAGCCGAGCGCGAGCGCGCGCTCGGCGCCGAAGTCGTCGCCGCTCAATGCGAGCTCCGCCACCTGCCCGCGCCCGATGATGCCGGGCAGACGCTGCAGCGTGCCGACGTCGGCCACCATCGCCATCCGGGTCTCGCGGATACTGAAGACGACGTCCGCCGCGGCGATGCGGATGTCGCACGCGGTCAGGAGATCGATGCCGCCGCCGATACACCAGCCGTGCGCCACCGCAATGACGGGCTTCTCGCAGCGCGCCACCGCCGTGATCGAGCGCTGGAGCTTCAGGATGAAGTCGAGGAGGCGTTTGCGCCCGCCGGCGCCCCGACCGCCCTCGACGAGGCCGCCGCCCATGGCCTTCAAGTCCAGGCCGACCGTGAAGTGGGCACCGCGCGCGGCGACGACGATCGCGCGCACCGACTCGTCGGCCGCGAGCTCCTCGATGGCGCGCGGCAGCTCGCTCCAGAATGCCGGGCCCATTGCGTTGCGCTTGCTCGGGTTCGCCAGCCAGAGGGTGGCGACGTGCCCGTCGCGCTCGATCTCGAAGACTTCGTACGCCATGCGGACCTCCGTGGAAGAGCGACCGGTGATACGTCGCGCTGCCGGGCAGAGCAAGGAGCCGCAGGCCGCGGTCCGGAGGCGCCCGGAGGCGATGGACAGCCCGCGACTCGACCGCTAACCAGCAGCGATGATCATCGAGGGCATCGATACGGAGCGCGTCGGCGCCGCGGTATTCGATCTCGGCGGCGTGTTCCTGGCAGGCGGCGTCGAGTCGGTGCGGGAGTTCGGCGACCGCCACGGTCTGACGCCGGAGGCCTGGCAGACGATCCGTCGAGACCTCTTCGCCGACGACACCGGCCTATGGTCGGCCGTCGAGCGCGGCCAGGCGACGTTCGCGGACTTCGTGGCCCGGCTGCGCGCCCTCGCGCGCGGCCACGGCTGCGACATCTCCGAGGCCGACGCGCGCAACTTCATGGGCAACACCGGCGCCGCCCCTACTCAGCGGCTGCGCACCGAGATCGTCGCGGCCGCAGCGCGCATCCGGGCCCGGATGCCGACGGCGCTGCTCACGAACAACATCCCGGAGTGGCGAGACGCCTGGCGGTCGCTCATCGACGTCGAGCGGCTGTTCGACGTCGTCGTCGACTCGAGCGAAGTCGGCATGCGCAAGCCCGAGCCCGCCATCTACGAGCTCACGCGCGACCACCTCGGGATCGCGCACGCATCGATCTTCTTCCTCGACGACCTCGGCGTGAACCTCAAGCCCGCGCGCGCGCTCGGCTGGCAGACGCTGCGCTACGACGACACGGCGCGCGTCCTGGCGGTTCTGGACGCGCTCGCCGCCGGCCGGCCGCAAGGCCGCACGGCTCCGCGCGGCGGCGACGCCGAGGTGCCGCGGGCGCACCGGAAGTAGGAACGAAGAGAGGGCGGACCGGGCATCCCCAGCGGCGCCGCGGTCAGTACCCGGCCGCCGCCAGCGCCGCTTCGAGCTGCGCCTCGGTCGAGCCGTAGTGCTGCTCGAGCGTCTTCGCACGCTTGAAGTAGAGGTGCAGATCGAGCTCCCACGTGAAGCCGATGCCGCCGTGCATCTGGATCGCCTCGCCGCAGACGTGGCGAGCCGAATCGCCCGCATAGGCCTTGGCGGCAGCGCAGGCGAGCGGCGCCTCCGGCGCCCCGCTAGAGAGGCACCAGGCGGCGCGATAGACCGCCGAACGCGTCGACTCGACCCTGAGCAGCATGTCGGCGAGACGATGCTGCAGCGCCTGGAACGCGCCGATCGGGCGCTTGAACGCTTGCCGGGTCTGCACGTAAGCGAGCGTCGTCTCGAGGCACCGGCTCATGAGCCCGAGCAGCATCGCGCTCGCTCCGACCGCCGCCAGGCGATCGACGCGGGCGAGCTCCGCCGGTCCGCCGAGCGGCCGCGCCGCGTGGTCGAGGGCGACGTCGGCGAAGCGCTGCGCGAGGTCGAGTGTCTGGAGCGGCGTCACCGTGAACGGTCCGTCGACCAGCACCGGGCCATCCGCGGTCGTCACCACGAGCGCGTCGACGCTGGCGGCGAAGGGCACGAAGTACTTGGTGCCGCGCACGCGCCCGCCGCCGGCGGTCACCGCAGCGGCGCTCGTCCCGGCATAGGGCGCGTCGTCGCGGGCGATCGTGACCAGCTTCCTGCCGGCGACGACCTCCCGCACGAGAGCGTCGTCGGCACTCGCCGCGGCGACGAGCGCCGCCGCGAGCACGACGTCGAGGAAGGGCCCCGGCACGCACGCCCGCCCCATCTCCTCGAGGACGATCGCGAGCTCGACGGCGCCGAGCCCTTGCCCGCCGACCCGCGCCGGCAAGATCAGGCCGACGTATCCCATCTCGGCGAGGCGGCGCCATTCCGCCGGGTCGTAGCCGACCTTGGAGTGCTCCATGACGGAGCGGGTCTTCTCGAGCGGCAGCTCGCTGGCGAGGAAGTCGCGGGTCGAGTTGCGGAGCAGGGCTTGATCGTCGGAAAGCTCGAACCTCATCGCGCATCCTGCGGCAGGTTGAGCACCCGCTTGGCTATGATGTTGCGCTGGATCTCGGAGGAGCCGGAATAGATCGTGCCGGCGCGCGACCAGAGGAACTCGCGCGCCCAGTCGACGTCCGGTCGGGCGTCGGGGCTGGTGCGCAGCAGCAGCCCGCCGGGGCCAAGGAGGTCGAGCGCCACGTCGCGGAAGCGCTTGTCGAACTCGCTCCAGTATATCTTCTCGATCGACGACTCGGGTCCCGGCGCCTTCCCCTCGGCGAAGTACGCGAGCGTGCGAATGCCGTTGGCGCGCATGACCTCGTTCTCGACCAGCAGGCGCGCGAGCTTCTCGCGCACCGCCGCACTCGTACGCCCGTGCTCTTTGCAGGCCTCGGCGAGGCAATCGAGGTCGCGGCCGTAGCGCGCCGACGCCGCCAACGACATGGCGCCGCGCTCGTACGCGAGCACGGTCATGGCGATCCGCCAGCCCTCGCCGATCTGGCCGACGAGCTGCGCCCGCGGCACGCGCGCGTCCTCGAAGAAGACCTCGCCGAACTCGCTCTCGCCGGTGATCTGGCGCAGCGGCCGGACGGTGACACCCGGCGTATCGAGCTTGCACAGGATGAAGGAGATGCCGCCGTAGCGATCCTTCGAATCGGTACGGGCGAGGACGAAGATCCAGTCGGCCCACGGCCCGAAGGTCGTCCAGATCTTCTGGCCGTTCAGGACGAAATCGTCGCCGTCGAGGCGGGCGCTCGTGCGCAACGACGCGAGGTCGCTGCCGGATCCGGGCTCGCTGAACCCCTGACACCAGATCTCCTCGCCCGAGAGCATCGGCGGGATGAAGCGGCGGCGCTGCTCCTCGCTGCCGTGATGGATGAGCGCCGGGCCGAGCAAGCCGATCCCGAGCGTATTGAGTATGGGCGGCGCATCGGCGATCGCCATCTCTTCCTCGAAGATCGCCTTCTCGACCTCGCCGGCGCCGCGGCCGCCCCATTCGCGCGGCCAGTCCATCCCCAGATAGCCGGCCTCATGGAGCTTCTTCTGCCAGGCGCGCCGGAACTCCATGAGGCCGTCCTCGGTCGCGGCCGGGTCGCGCAGCTCCTCGCGCCACGGTCGCCGCATGTTGGCGGCGAGCCAGGCGCGCAGCCGGTCGCGAAACTCGAGATGCTGCGGGGCCAGTAGCAGATCCATGAACGACTCCTTCGCGGCCAATCCGATGGGGAGCAGCGGCGCGCTGGTGGTACGCAAGACCTCCGGCTGAATCAAGCCGCCGGAAAACGAGGCTGCGCCGGAGCTTCGGCATTGACAGGGCTCGACCACCCCGATTAGGGAGGCGGCGAATGAATTGGGCATTCGACCTATCGGCCTGGTTTGACGCCGAACGGCGGCGCCGCCAGCGATGACCGGATCGCACCGTCTGCCGTCAGCGCCACCGGTTGCCGAGACGGGCTCGCCGCGCCGCTACCCATGACCGGCTCGAAGCCGAAGCACCACCGGCCAGGTACGGCCGTGCTGCCGCAAGGGCGTGCACGGGCCGAAGCGATCCTCGATGCCGCGACGAGCCTGCTAATAGAAGAGGGCTACGCACGCCTGTCGACGCGCAAGATCGCAGCGCGTGCCGGCATTCGCCCGGGGCACCTGCAATACTACTACCCGACGAAGCTCGACGTCGTGCGCGCACTCCTCGAACGCTATCTGGCGCGCGCCAGCCTGGCCTCCGAGCGCGAGGTCGCCGCGGACACCGACGCGCGGGACCGGGTCGACCTCTTCCTCGACGCCGCCCTGCGCGACCAGCGCCGGAGTGATCGGGCCCGCTTCTTCTGGGAGCTCTGGGCGCTCGCCGCCCGTGACACGGAGATCGCCGACGCCATGCAGGGCTTCTACCGGTCCTACTGGCGGCGCCTCGTCGGCGACCTCCTCGCCACCGCTCCCGCTCTCGGCCGACCGCGCGCCGAGCGCCGCGCCGCGCTCCTCATAGCGCTCCTCGAGGGCCTGACGCTCTTTCGCGGCCGCGGCGCGAGCCGCGAGCTCCCGTTGCCGTTCCTCGAGCGCGAGCTGCGCGAGCTGGTCCGCGGACTCGCGACCGAGACCGCGTGACC
This sequence comes from Polyangiaceae bacterium UTPRO1, assembly GCA_002050235.1. Classification (GTDB taxonomy): domain Bacteria; phylum Desulfobacterota; class Binatia; order UTPRO1; family UTPRO1; genus UTPRO1. The sequence goes on from MWST01000018.1 coordinate 63,013, forward strand.
GCTCCCCTCAGCCGCGCGCCAGCTTGGTGAGAAAGGCCCGGGTGCGCGGGATGGCGTCGGCGTCGCCCTCGACCGGACACGGAGCCCAGAGGAAGTCGGTCGCGCCGGCGGCGGCGAGCCCGGCAAGCTCGGCGCCCACGGTCGCCTCGTCACCGGCGATGACGATCCCCGCCGGCCCCTCGACGCCTTCGCGATCGAACATGGCGCGATACGAAGGCAGCGTGCCGTAGACCACGAACTGCTGTGCGGCCGCGCGGCGGGCCGCGTCGGGATCCCGGGTGACGGCGACCGGCAACCCGACCACGACGCGCGGCGCGGGCCGGCCCGCTGCTGCTGCCGCCTCCGCGATCCGCGGCACCGTGTGCTCGCGAATCGTCTTCGGACCCGTCATCCACGTGATCGTACCGTCGGCGACCGTACCGGTGAGCGCCAGCATCTTCGGCGCCAGCGCCGCGACGAGGATCTGGCAGTGCTCGCCGCCCGGAACTTTGAGGCTCGCCGCAACCCGGTACTCGCCGCCCTGGTGCATGACGCTCCCCGTCCGCAGCAGCGGCACCAGCACCTCGAGATACTCCTTCATGTGGCTGTACGGCTTCGCGAACGAAAGCCCGAGCATGGTCTCGATCACGATCTGGTGCGAGAGCCCGATGCCGAGCGTGAAGCGGCCGCGCGCCATGGCCTGCGCCGTCATCGCCTGCTGCGCCATGGCGATCGGATGGCGCGGGAACGTCGGCACGACCGCGGTCCCGACCTCGATGCGGCTAGTCTCGCGAGCGCAGAGCGCGCTCATCGTGATCGCATCGAAAGAGAAGATGTTGGCGAGCCAGACGCTCGCGAAGCCGTCGTCCTCGGCGCTCTTCGCCTGGGCGATCAAGCCGTCCACGTCGGCGGGCGTACCGCCGAGCTCACCGATGCCGATGCCGATTTTCATGCTGGCCTCCTCATCTCGAGCACGGGCTCGCGAACGCACAGCGTGCTACCCTTCTCTCGGCCCCAAAGGAAGAAGCCGCCTCGTCACTCGAACGCCGATCGCCTGCAAAAGCGGTTGACCTTTCTCTCGCGGCGGGACGATAGTGCGGGCGACCGATGCCGATCGAGCAGGCGCTGCTGGGGATGGCCGCCGGCGTGGTCGTGGGCGCAGCGGCGGGATGGCTGATCGCCAGGCTGCGCGGCGCGCGTGAGCTACGGGTCGAGGTCGCGCGCGGCACCGGGCTCGACGCCGTGCTGGCGGAGCGATCCGCTCGCATCGAGCAGCTCGAGTCGCAGCTCGCCCGCAGCGGCGAAGAGCTCGCCGCCGCACGTACCCGGGAAACGCGGGCCGCGGCCGATCTCGCCAACGAGCGCGCTGCGAGCGCCGAGAAGCTGGCCCTCCTCGGCCGCGCCGAAGCGAGCCTCCGCGAGGCCTTCCAGTCGCTCTCGGCCGAAGCGCTCCGCCACAACAACGACTCCTTCCTGACGCTGGCGCGCGCGACCCTCGGCGAGCTGCAGCAGGCGGCTACCGGCGACCTCGAGAGCCGCCGCGCCGCCGTCGACGAGCTCGTGCGCCCGATCCGTGAATCGCTCCAGCACGTCGATCAGCAGCTCAAGTCGGTCGAGCGCGAACGCCTGAGCGCCTACCACACGCTCACCGAGCAGGTGCGCTCGCTCGCCGACACGCAGCGCCAGCTCCACGGCGAGACGCTGAACCTGGTGCGGGCCCTGCGCACCCCGACCACCCGCGGCCGCTGGGGCGAGATCCAGCTCCGTCGGGTCGTCGAGATCGCCGGCATGCTGCCGCACTGCGATTTCGCGGAGCAGGTCACGCGCACCACCGAGGAGGGACGAACGCGCCCCGATCTCATCGTGCACCTGCCCGGCGGTCGGTGTCTGGTAGTCGACGCGAAAGCCCCCCTCGACGCCTACCTCGACGCTGTCGAGACCGCCGACGACTCCGAGCGCGACGTGCGCCTCAAAGATCATGCGCGGCAGGTGCGCGACCACGTCGCCAAGCTCGGAGCCAAGGCCTACTGGGCGCAGTTCGCAACCGCCCCCGATTTCGTCGTCATGTTCCTGCCCGGCGAGACGTTCTTCAATGCCGCCTTGCAATACGACCCATCGCTCTTCGAGCACGCGGCCAGCCGCCGCGTCGTGCTGGCGAGCCCGACGAACCTGATCGCCCTGCTCTATGCCGTGGCCCACGGCTGGCAGCAGCAGCGCATCGCCGAAGGCGCCCGGCAGATCTCCGAGCTCGGCCAGACCCTCTACGATCGCCTCCGCGTCTTCGCCGGCCACTTCGAGAGCCTGCGCAAAGCCCTCGACGGCGCCACCGACGCCTACAACGCCGCGGTCGGCTCGCTCGAGACCCGCGTCCTGCCCCCGGCGCGCCGCTTCCGCGAGCTCGGCACGGCGACCTGCGACGAGCTCCCGGAGCTGGCGCCGGTCACTCGCGACACCCGCCGGCTGCAGGCGGCGGATGCCGCAGAGGAAGCCGAGTCGCCGCTACGACTCCCTAGATGACGCCCGCCGCCGCCAGGCGCTCGAGATCGGCGTCCCCGAGTCCGATCTCGGCGAAGACTTCGCGATTGTGCTCGCCGAGCTCCGGCGCGAGGGCCCGGGCGCGGGGCATGGCGTTGGAGAAGCGCAGCGGATTCCCGTGCAGCACGATCTCGCCGAGCTGCCGATGGGGGTGGCGTTCGATCATGCCGCGGGCGCGGAGCTGCGGATCGTCGAGGAGCTCGTCGGGACGCGCGACCTTGGCGCAGGGCACGTCGGCGCCCTCGGGTCCGAGGGCCCGCAGCACTTCGTCGCAGGTGCGCTCGCGCACCCAGGCGCCGACGAGGGCGTTCACTTCGCGCCGGTTGCGCGCCCGGGCGCTATGGTGCTTGTAGCGCTCGTCGCCGGCGATCTCGGGGCGTCCGATCGCCGCGCAGAGGCGGCGGAAGAGCTTGTTGCTCGCGGTGCCGACGACGACCCACCCGTCCCGCGCCTCGAGGGCGTCATAAGGAGCGCTGAACGAGTGCTGGTTGCCGACCCGCTCGGCGTGCATGCCGAGACCGGCTGCGATCGTCGCCCACGAGTCGGTGATGGCGAAGACGGCGTCCTGGTTCGAGAGATCGAGCACACGACCGCGGCCGGTGCGATCGCGGTCGCGGAGGCCGGCGACGACGCCGAGGGCCAGGTAGAGACCGCCGACGAAGTCCGCGAGCGCGCCGCCGCCGCGAACGGGCGGACCGTCGGCGAACCCGGTCATGGCCATGAGGCCGCCGCTCGCCTGGGCCACGATGTCGTAGGACGCCTGGCCGGCGCGCGGACCGGTGGCTCCGAAGCCCGAGAGCGCCGCGACGACGAGGCGCGGGTTGCGCGCCTGCAGCACGTCGGCGCCGAGGCCCTGCGCCGTCATCCATCCCGCGCGGAAGTTCTCGACCACTACGTCGGCGCGTTCGGCCAGGCGCAGGAACAGGTCGCGGCCGGCCGCGGTGCCGACATCTAGGGTGATGGAACGCTTGCCGCGATTGGTGTTCTCGAAGGCGAGCGAGGTGTGCCCTTCCCGGGAAGGACCGTGGCGATAATCGTCGCCGGTCCGCGGCCGTTCGACCTTGATCACATCGGCGCCGAGGTCGGCGAGGATGGCGGTCGCGAATGGTCCCGCGACCACGCGCGTGAGATCGAGCACGCGGATGCCTTCGAGGACGCGACCGGCCACGAACGGGCATGCTACCAGCGCAACGGGCAATTCCAAGTTGTCCGAGCTTCGCCCGCCGCCTTGACTGTAGCGGTGGGCGCTGGGCATGGTGACGGGAAGCGCCATGGCCAACATTCGAACCCAGCTGGAAGCAGCGCGCGCCAACGTGATCACGCCGGAGATGCGGCGGGTGGCGGCCCGCGAGTGCGTCACGCCCGAGCTCATCCGCGCCGAAGTGGCCCGCGGCCGGCTGGTCATCCCCGCAAATCATCGGCACCTCGCCGGCAGCGGCGGCACGGCGGCGACGACGACGCCCCCGGAAGTGACGGCGGCACCCGTCGGCCATCCCGGCGCGGCACCGCAGAGCGCCTACTGGGTGAACCAGACCGTGGCGCAGCGCCGCACCGCGATCGCCGATCCCGAAGCGCTCCGTGGATCGAACGCCCCGAAGCGCCTCGACCCGGCCGGCATCGGGCGCATGATCACCACCAAGATCAACGCCAACATCGGCGCCTCGCCGGTGACGAGCGGCACGGCGGCCGAAATCGAGAAGCTGCACTGGGCGCAGCAGTTCGGCGCCGACACGCTGATGGACCTCTCGACCGGCGGCAACCTCGGCGAGTGCCGCCAGGCGATCATCGACCATTCCACGATCCCGATCGGAACGGTGCCCATATACGCGATGATCATCGGCCGGCGGATCGAAGATCTCACCTACGACGTCATCCTGAAGGAGATCGAGCGCCAGGCTCGACAGGGCGTCGACTACTTCACGATCCACGCCGGAGTGCTGCGCGAGCACCTGCCGCTGATCCGCCGCCGCACGACCGGCATCGTCTCGCGCGGCGGCTCGCTGCTCGCGAAATGGATGCTGCACCATGGCAAGCAGAACCCCATGTTCGAGCTCTTCGACGAGATCAGCGCGATCATGCGCGAGTACGACGTCACCTATTCGCTCGGCGACGGCCTGCGGCCTGGCTGCCTCGCCGACGCCTCGGACGCGGCCCAGCTCGCGGAGCTCCATACCCTAGGCGAGCTGGTGCAGCGCGCCCGCGACGCCGGCGTCCAGGCGATGGTGGAAGGCCCCGGGCACGTGCCGCTCGACCAGATCGCCTTCAACATGCAGCTCGAGCAGCGCGTCTGCGACGACGCGCCCTTCTACGTCCTGGGGCCGCTCGTCACCGACGTCTTCCCGGGCTACGACCACATCACGAGCGCGATCGGCGCGGCGGAAGCGGCGCGCCACGGCGCCGCCATGCTCTGCTACGTGACCCCGAAGGAGCACGTGGGGCTCCCGCACGCCGCGGACGTGAAAGCCGGCTGCATCGCCTACAAGATCGCCGCCCACGCCGGCGACGTGGCGCGCGGCGTCGCCGGCGCGCAGCGGTGGGACGACGATATCTCGCGGGCGCGGGCGGCCCTGAACTGGCCGAAGCAGTTCGAGCTCGCGTTCGACGGCGAGACCGCGCGGGCGCTCCACGACGAGGACCTCGAGGTCGATACCGAGTTCTGCTCGATGTGCGGCCACGACTGGTGCAGCATGCGCATCTCGAAGGAGATCTCCGAATTCGCGAGCGGCAAGGACGCCGCTTTCCAGCCGGCGCGAACGGCCATGCGAAGCCCGGGCGTGAGCGATGAAGGCCGGGCGCTCCTCCGCCAGCGGGGCACGCTGCCGGTGGTCGAAGGGAAGCGCGCCTGCCACAGCGATCTGGTGAGCGAGCCCGGTGCCGCCAAAGATCTCCAGGACCGCGCTCTGGGCGATCAGGCTTCGTAGATCGGACGCTCCGGAGCGTCGTGACGCCCGGCAGCGGGCGTGAGGCGATAACGAGAACACCCTGCGCCGGCGGCCAAGCGCGCCGCTAGCGCCCGTCGGTCGCGCTCCCTCAACGGCATCGCCGAAGAAGCCGATATGACGAGGGCAGTGGCGCTCGCCCGCGACGACGCATGAGCAACCGGGCACGAGCGCAAGCCGGCTTCAGGAATGCACGATCAGCACCCGATCACATGTCATGCGAAATCACCAGGTTGCAAATTTAGCGCAATGCGGCAAAATGGCCCGCGCGACGGTCCCGGCCGCTCGTCGGCTGGCGCAGAACGTGCCTCTGATGCCACAATCCCGACAATCGTCATCCCGGCGACTGATCAAAAGGCATTGCCGACATATCCAGCGTGAGTTGGCGCGTACATTGCTTTGGGGAGGTGGACGCGTGAGGCATCGGGTGAGGCGTACGAGATCGGATGACGGCCCGCACGGGCATCTTTTCCGCAGTTCCGGCGTAACGGCGGCGCGAGCGTTCGCCGCCGCGATGCTGGTCGTGCTCGCCATCGGCTGTGGAGCACCGAAACAGGTCACCAATCCCCCTCCCGAGGTAGCGGCGCTCTATCCGACGCTCGGGGAGAATCCACGACCGCCGATGCAGCCGTACGTGCTCCAGGTCGGCGACGAGCTCGCCATCAAGTTCTACACGAACCCGGAGCTGAACGAGGACGTGAAGATCCGACCCGACGGCATGATCTCGCTGCAGCTCATCGACGACGTGCCCGCAGCCGGACGCACTCCGGCCGAGCTCGATGCCGACCTCACCAAGCGCTACACGGGCGAGCTCGCCGATCCCCAGATCAGCGTCATCGTGCGCACTGCCGCGCTGAACCGGGTGTACGTCGATGGCCAGGTCGGCAAGCCCGGAACGGTCGTGCTCGCGGGAGGCATGACGCTCTACCAGGCGCTGCAAGAGGCCGGCGGACTGCTCGAAGGGGCGCACCGAAAACAAATAATCCTCATTCGCAAGGGTGCGGACGGCAAGCCCGTCGGACGTTCGGTGGACATTCGGCCGATCCAGGACGGCTGGAATCCGTCGGTCGACGTGCCGCTGTTGCCGCTCGACATCGTCTACGTGCCACGCTCGAAGATCGCCGAGGTCGACCTCTTCGTGAAGCAGTACATCCGCGACGCGCTACCGATCACCTACTTCCCGGTCGCGTTTTGAGAACCGCATGAACGACCAACAAATTCCCTGGCGTGAGTTGATCGCCGTCGTCCACCGCCGCCGCAAGTTCATCCTTCAGGTGTTCCTCGGCGGCGCGCTGACGGTCGCCCTCGGCGTCTGGATGCAGAAGCCGACGTACCGGGCCCAGGCGACGCTCATGGTCACTTCCGATCGCGCTCAGATCGTCGTCTCGCCCGACGCCAATACGCGCCCCACGGTCGAGCGCGTCACCGAGCAGGATCTGAACAGCGAAGTGGCACTGATCAGGAGCGAGAGCCTGGTGCGCGACGTGCTGCTCCCGTACTGGAAAGCCGACGAACAGGCTCCGGGCCTCCTCGATCACGTCGTCGCTGCGGTGACCCTGCCTCTCAGACTGCCGGCGATCGCCTACCGCGCGCTCCATAGAGTGCCGCCGCCGTCGCCGTTCGATACTTGGGTCCGCAGCGTCCTCAGCGAGATCGAGGTCGAGGCCATCGGCAAGTCGAACCTCATCGTGGTGTCGTATCACGCCGCCAATCCGCAGTGGGCGGCCGAGCTCGTGAACAACCTGGTCGCCCGCCACATCGAGCGGCGCGCGAAGCTCAGTCAGCAGTCGGAGGCGCGGGAGTTCTACGAGAGCCAGCGTGCAATGCTCGCCGACAAGTCCCGTTCCGCCGAGGCGGCGCTCGAAGAGTTCAATCGCAAGCAGGGGATCGACTTCGTATCCCCCGAGCAGCGGCAAACGGTCCGCGCTCGCCTGAGCGATCTCCAGGGCGTGCTCGGCAATTCGGAGCGCGAGCTCGCGGAGGCGACCGCCCGGGTCGAGTTCCTCACCAGCGAGATCAAGAACTATCCCCGCAACATCGCAACCGAGTCGAAGATCGCCCAGAACCAGCAGTTCATCCGTCCGAAGATCCTGGAGCTGGAGCTGCAGCGCAGCGAGCTGCTCTCGAAATACGCGCCGACGAGCGTCAAGGTGCGGGACATCGATCGCCAGATCGCGCAGGCGAAGGCGCTCATGAACTCGAATCGCGAGACGCTCGCCGAGACCACGAACGCCATCAACCCGGCTTACCAGAGCCTCGAAGTCGACCTCGCGCAGACGAAGGCGCAGGTCGCGGCGGTCACGGCGCGAGTGGAAGCCCTGCGGGCGCAAGTGAGCGAGTACAAGACCGCCGTCGCTCACCTCGACGAGATCAGCTCCGAACAGGAGCGACTCGAACAAGCAGTAGCTTCGGCGAAGGAAGCCGCCGCCACGTACGCGAAGAAGGAAGAGGAAGCGCGATTCACCACCGCCCTCGACGAGTCCAACCTCGTGGACCTCGCGGTCGCCGAGCGCGCCGAAGTGCCGACGGTCCCGGAGAAATCCAAGCAGGCCCTGATGCTGATCCTCGGCGTCGTCATGAGCCTCGTGGCCGGAGTCGGCCTCGCCTTCCTCCGCGACCGGCTCGATCCGTCGGTGAAGAGCGCGGCGGAAGCACAGACCGTCACCGGACTGCCCATCCTGGCGGAGATCCGCTAGCCGCAAACGGCCATGTACGCCGCTCACTTCGGACTGGCCGTCGAGCCGTTTTCCCTGACGCCCGACCCGGCGTTTCTCTACCTGAGCCCCGATCATGCCGAGGCTCTGGCGGGGCTCAAGATCGGGCTCGAGAGCCGGCGCGGCCTCATGCTGATGGTGGCCGAGGTCGGCATGGGCAAGACCACGCTGCTCTACTCGATCCTCCACCAGCTCGGTCCGCACGTGCACACGGCGTACCTCTCGAACACGCGGCTCTCCTTCGACGACCTGCTCCGTCAGGCGCTCGCGGACTTCGGTCGCCCCTGCGCGAGCCGCGACCGGGTCGACCTGCTGAACACCCTGAACTCCTTCCTCCACGAACGGGCATCAGCCGGCGAAACCGCTGCGCTCATCATCGATGAGGCCCAGAACCTCGACGAAGCCACCTTCGAAGATCTGCGCCTGCTCTCGAACTACGAGACCTACACCGACAAGCTCCTGCAGATCGTGCTCGTCGGCCAGCCCGAGCTCGACGCCAAGCTCGCGCGTCCGAGCCTGCGCCAGGTGACCGAGCGCGTCGCGGTGCGCTGCCACATCAATCCGCTCACGACAGTAGAGAGCCGGAGATATCTCGAGCATCGCCTGCGGGTCGCAGGCGGATCGACCGACGTCTTCACGCCGGCGGCACTCCGCCTGCTAGTACGGGAAGCTCACGGCATCCCGCGGCGGCTCAACATCCTCTGCCACAGCGCCATGCTCTTCGCCTACGGACGCGGCGTGCGTCGCGTGTCGTGGCGCGAAGCGCGGGCAGCGATTCGCGAGAAGCAGGGACGCGGACTGGTGACGATCGGCCCCAGGCGGCGCTTCGTCGCGGCGCCGGACGCGCCCTCCGAGGCGCAACCCTGGCGGATCGTCGCCGCGGCCGCGGCCGGGATCGCGTTCGTGCTCGGGTACGGAAGCGGCTACCTCGGCGGCCACTCCGACCCGGACACGCCGCCCGCGACGCCGACCCGCATCATGCAGATGAACGAGGCCGCAGCCGCAGCGCCGAGCCGCGACATCGCCGTCGCCGCCGCACCGGCCGAGGCGGATGCGGCTGTCGCGACTCCGGCAACGGTAGCGGCCGCGCCCGAGCCGGTCGCAGCCGTTGCCGCGACCGCGAGCCCGGAACCGCTCCACGAGATCATCGTCCCGCGCGGCACCTCGCTCACGGCGCTGGCGCAGCAGTACTACGGCGACGGTAGCCCGAAGCTCCTGAGCCGCATCCGCGAGCTGAATCCCCAGATCGTCGACGTCAATCACATCTACGCGGGCGACCGCCTGCGCTTGCCCGCAGTAGACGCCACGGACCGTCACCCATGAGCAACTACATCAACGTCCTGCGCCGGCTCGAGCGCGAGCGACAGACGCCGGCGGCGACTCCGACTGCGGCGCCGACACCGACTCCGGTGCCGACGCCGGCTGCGAAACCGCTCGCGACTCCCGTCGAGCGCACCGTCATTCCCCTGCCGAGCGCTCCCGCACCGTCCATGCCGGCACCAGCCGCGCCCGCACCGTCCATGACGGCAGCGTCCGTGCCGACTCCGGCCGTCGCGACGGCGACGACGCCGGCGCCGAGCGCGCCGCCATTGCCGCGCGCCGGCGTCGAGCGCGCACCGGAGCCCGCCACCGACCGTCTGCGCGCCCGCGCCTTCACGACCGCAGCCCACCCGGGGATCGCGACCCTGCTCGATGCCATTCGCCTGATCGCGAACGGGCGCCAGACGCGCGTCGTGGTCTTCTGCGGCGCCTCCAACGCCGAAGCGGTGACGACGCTGGCCGATGACCTGGTTGCGTACGCGAGTCGCAACGGCATGCCCGCCTTCCTCGCGACGCTGGCGCGCACCGCGACCGGCACCGCGGTGGTTCCGGCACGCAGCGCCAATATGGACGAGGTGCTGGCTGTCGATCTCGACGCCGGCCCGGCGGCCGAGGCGGTCGCAGACTGGGCAGCCGAGGTCGGTCCGGAGAGCGATCTCGTCGTCATCACGGGCCCGCCGCTCGCCGAATCGATAGACGCCGCGCTCCTGGCGCGGGCGTGCGACGGGCTCATCATCGTCGCCGAATCCGAGGTCACCGAGCGCGCGGCGCTGCACCTGGCGGCCGAGCGCGCCCGCATCGCCGGCTGCAAGACCCTCGGAATCGTCATGCACGGCAGCAAAGATCGTCTGCCCGGATGGATGCGCCGCCTGTCGTCCTGAGGATCACGAGCCCATGTCGCCGCGCCGCAAAGCTCTCGTAACGCTGATCAAGGTGACCGACCTGACCGTCGTCATGGCCTGCCTGGTAGGGGCAGTGGCGATCACGGCGGGAAGGAACGGCAGCGATGCCCACACCCCCGTCCTCGACATGCAGATCACGATCTTCACGATGCTGTGTGTCGGCGTCTACCTCACGTACTGGCACTTCGCTCTGCGCATGCGCGGCCTGTACAACTCGTATCGACTCTCTCCGGCCACGCGCGAGCTCCGGGATCTCGGAATGGCGGTCCTGGTCGCGACGCTGCCGCTCGTGGTGCTGAGCGCGCCGCTCGGCTTCGGGTACCTTAGCCCGGAGCTCCTGATCGTCTTTCCGATGTTGACGTTCGCGGGCCTCGGTTTCGAGCGCCGCGTGCTGCGTGCGACCGCCCGCCAGGTGCGCAATCTCGGCCGCAACCTCCGCGACGTGATCATCGTCGGCGACGGCGGACCCGCTCTCGAGGGTGCCGCCCGGCTCGCGCAGCGCGACGGTCTCGGCTACCGCGTCGTCGAAGTCTTGAACGTCCGCTCCCAGATCGAGCCGGCGCGCCGCGACAGCGGCGGCACGGCGGCAAACGGCACGGCGGGAGCGGTCGACGTCTTGAACCAGCTCGCGATGCTCCTCGAGTCACAGCCCATCGACGAGGTGTTCATCGGCCTGCCGCTCGACGGCTCCGAGCCGCTCATCCGGCCGATCGTCGCCCTCTGCGAGGAGCAGGGCATCACGATCCGCGTCGTCGCCCACCTCGCCGCGCTCGATTGGGGCAAGGCTTCGATCGACACGCTCGGCGAGCAGCCGGTGATCACGATCTCGAGCGGCCCTCCGGACTCGGTGCAACTGATCGCGAAGCGCCTGATCGACCTCGTGGGCGCAGTCATCGGCTTGATCGTACTCGCCCCGCTGATGGCGGTGATCGCGATCGCGGTGAAGCTCGATTCGCACGGCCCGGTCCTCTTCGTGCAGGAGCGGGTCGGTTTGAACCGCCGGCGCTTTCCGGCCTACAAGTTCCGCACGATGGTCATCGGCGCCGAGAATCTGCAGGCCGACCTCGAGCACCTGAACGAGGCCGAGGGCCCGGTGTTCAAGATCGCCGAGGATCCGCGCCGCACCCGCGTCGGCCGCTGGCTCCGCCGCGCGAGCCTCGACGAGCTGCCGCAGCTCGTCAACGTCCTGATGGGAGACATGAGCCTCGTCGGCCCGCGCCCGCTTCCGGTCCGCGACGTCGCCCGCATCGATACGCGCTGGCACCGCCGCCGCTTCAGCGTCAAGCCCGGAATCACCTGCCTGTGGCAGATCAACAGCCGCGAGCCCAAGTTCGAGGAGTGGATCCGATCCGATATGGATTACATCGACAACTGGTCGCTCGCCCTCGACCTCAAGATTCTCGCGAAGACGATACCGGCCGTCATCTACGGCCACGGCGCCCACTGACGCCCGCACAGAACCGATCACCGAGAAAGGACGCACCATCGTCGTGACCACCGATTCCTCCATCACCGCCCCCGTCACCGTCATCGTCCCTTGCTACAACGAGGAAGCAGGCCTGCCCTTCCTCCTCGAACGCCTGCGCAAGATGCGCGCCCGCAACGCTGCCGATTGGCACTTCCTCTTCGTCGACGACGGCTCGAGCGACGACACCTTCGCCGCCCTTCTGCGCGCGGCGCAAGACGCGGACTGGTTCGAGGTCGTACGCCATCCCGAGAACCTCGGACTCGGCGCCGCGCTGCGCACCGGCTTCGAGCATGCGCTCTCGCCGATCGTCTGCACCATCGACAGCGACTGCACCTATCCGCCCGAGAAGCTCCCCGAGCTGACGGCGCTCGTCGCCGACGGGGCCGATATCGTAACCGCCTCCGCCTGGCACCCCGAGAGCGCCGCCGCCGAGGGCAGCAGTACGCGCATCTGGTTGAGCCGCATGGTCTCGGGCCTCTACAAATTGCTGATCGGACAGGACGTCTACACCTTCACCTGCCTCTTCCGCGCCTATCGCGCCGAGTCGGTCCGCCGCATCCGCTTTCGTTCGAACGGCTTCGCGGCCGTCGCCGAGATCATGCTGCGCGCGATACTGGGCGGGCAGCGGGTGGCCGAGGTGCCGATGCGGCTCGAGAGCCGCCGGTTCGGAGAATCGAAGCTCAAGGTGGGCGACGCCATCATGGCGCACGTCCGCCTGCTCCTTTTGACCGCGTTCATGGTGGGAGCGCGACAAGCGCGCGCCGTCGGCAACAAGCTGGCCGGCTGATTTTCGCAACCCGACCCGAAAGGAAGAGTGCGTCATGACCATGCGCATCGGCATCATCGGTCTCGGACGTGCGGGCACGGTCCACCTGGACGCGTGGCGCCACGTCGACGGCGCCGAGGTAGTCGCCGTCTGCGACCCCTCGACGACAGCCCGCAAGCGGGCCCGCGAGCTCGGAATCCGCGCCTACGCCGACCCCACGGTGATGCTCGAAGCCGCCAAGCTCGACGGCGTGACGATCGCCACGCCGCCCGCCGACCACGCCGAGATCGCGATCGCGTGCCTCGACCGCGGCCTGCACGTGCTCTGCGAGAAGCCGCTCGCGCTCACCACCCGGGCAGCCCTGGCGATGCTGAAGGCCGCCGCCCGCAACGAGCGCCAACTCCTCCTCGCGACCAAGTTCCGGCACGTCCCCGAGCTGGCGACCGCCCGCGAGCTCATCGCCAGCGGCAAGCTCGGCGATCCGGTCGTGTTCGAGGTGAGCTTCTGCAGCCCGGTCGACATGTCGAAACGCTGGAACGCGCAGCGCCGCGTCGCCGGCGGCGGCGTCATCATCGACAACGGCTGCCACGCCTTCGACATCATGTCGTACCTCTTCGGCTCGGTGACGCGCGTGCAGACGAACCTGCACCGCCCGTTGCAGCGGATCGGCGTCGAGGACGGCGCCACCATCCAGGTGCGCGCCGGGGACGGGATCGTCGGCAAGGCCGACGTGAGCTGGAGCCTCTCGACCGGGCGCAACAGCTACGTGAAGGTGCACGGCTCGCTCGGAACCATCGAGGTCGGCTGGCGGGAGACCCGCGTCAAGTATCTCGGTAGCGACTGGCAGAAGATCGGCGGCGCCTACGACAAGATCGACGCCCATCGCCGCATGCAGACCTGCTTCGTCGAGGCGACGCAGAGCAACGGCGCGACGCCGGCCTGGATCAGCGAGGTCGAGTGTCTGCGCACCGTCGCCGCGGTCGAGGCCGCGTACCGCTCGGTGCGCAGCGGCGGCTGGGAATGGATAGACCTGAAGGGCCTGAGCCGGCGCAGCGCTCCCGACCGCAATCGCGTCCGCAAGCGGGGCTGACGCGCCCCGGCCGTCCGTCGTGCCGCACGCCCCATCCGGCGGCGATGCCCCGCGCATCCATCCGACCGCCCTCGTCGAATCCGGAGTCGAGGTCGGCGCCGGCACGGCGATCTGGGACAACGTCCACATCCGCGGCCCGGCGGCGATCGGCCGCGACTGCATCGTCGGCGAGAAGACGTACATCGCCTACGGCGTCCGCATCGGCGACTGCGTCAAGATCAACGCCCAGGTCTACGTCTGCACCGGCGTCACCATCGCCGACCGCGTGATGATCGCTGCCGGCGTCATCTTCACCAACGACCGTTACCCGCGCGCCTTCGACCCGGCGGGCGACGGCCTCGCCGACTCGGGGCCGAACGAGGACACGCTCGCCACCACGGTGCAGGAGGGTGCGACCATCGGCGCCGGCGCCGTCATCGGACCGGGCCTCACGATCGGCGCCTACGCGATGATCGGCATGGGTTCGGTGGTGACCGCCGACGTGCCGCCGCACGCGCTCGTCTTCGGCAATCCGGCGCGCCGCCGCGGCTGGGTCTGCATCTGCGGCGCACCGCGCGCAACGGGCGTCGAGCCGGCGCCTCCCGGCACCGTCTGCGGGCGCTGCGGCCGCAGGTCATGATCGACCTCCTCGCCGGCGACGAACGCGCCGCGCTCGGCCTCCAGGCCGTGCTCGACCTCGAGAAGATCCCCTACCGCCGCGTCGCCACGAGCGACGATGCGAGCGCGCACCTGCTCGTAGTAGCCGGCGAGGTGACGGCACCCGCCGACGTCGCGGCCCTCGAGCGGCGGCCGGCGCTGGTGCTCGGCGGCGGCGAGCTCTTCGCCCGTCAGGTCTTCGGCGCCGCCGCCGGCAGCGGACGGCGCAGCGCCGCGATCGGGATCGAGCAGCCGATCTGGACGGCCGCCGTCGCCGCGGTCGCCCGCGAGCACGGCAAGCGCGCCATGCGCCTGCCGGCTGTCCCGATCATCGATACTCCGGAGATCATGCACGGCACCGTGCTCGCCGTGCTCACGCCGAGCGGACGACCCGCCATCGCGCGCCGCAACCGCTGCATCTGGTCGCTTCTCGACCTCGGGACTGCCTTCGCCGACTTGATGAGCGAGGACGACGGCGCGGCGCCGCTGCGGTCGCGCGCGCCGTGGTCCGGCGCCGCGCGCCGGATCGCGGAAACGGCCTACTATGCCGCGCCCGCCGCGCTGCGCGGCTGGGTGCAGCGCCGCACCTATGCGGCGCTCGACCAGCGTCTGGCCGCGCTCGGCGAGCGGGCGAGCGAGTATCCGATCGACGCCACCGGCTATCTGCTGATCGAGCTCGTGAAGCAGCTCGTGAGGCTCGCCGCCGGCGCGCTCGTGCGCATGGCGCGCTGGCCGGCGCCGTACGACGCGGCCGCAAGCCTCACCCACGACGTCGAGCCGCGGCGGTACGCGTACACGCGAGGCCTGGAGCGGCTTCTCGGCGCCATCGAGACGACCGGCCACCCTGCGACCCTCGGTCTGGTAGCCGGCGCGACGGCGCGGCATCTGCGCGACGATCTCCGAGCTCGCCTCGCTCCGCGGCGCGTGCTGTGCCACGGGCTCGAGCATCGCGGCGAGCACGTGTGGGGACGCCAACGCGTCGCCGCCACCCTCGAACGCGCGCGCGCGCGCCTCGAACGCACGCTCGGCCGCTCGGTCCCAGGCTATCGCAGCCCGCGGCTCGACCGCTCTCCGGACCTCGTCTGGGCGCTCGACCGCGCGGGTTTCCGCTACGACTCCTCGTATCCCGACGTCGATCGCGAGAACATGGCGAACTTCGGGCGCGGCGTGCGATTGAACGTTCCGTTCCGGCCGGTGATCGACGACGGCGTGAGCAGCCTCCGTTTGAGCCGCTGTCTCGAGCTCCCGCTCACCGCCCCCGACTGCATCCAGCCGCTCTTCGCAGGCGAGAGCCGCGAGCGCTTGCGGCAAACGGTCGAGGCGAAAGCCGCGTTCCTCGCCACGACCGGCGGCCTCTACGTCGCGCTCGTCCACGGCGGCGTCTTCGGCGCGGAGGACACCGACCTCCGCGCCGAGCACCTGGAGTTCGTGTACCGGCAACTGCGCCGCGCCGACGTCTGGCTCGCCGGCATGGAGGAGATCGCCGACTGGTGGTGTCGCCGCGAGGCGGTCGTGCTCGACGTGAAAGCGAGCGCCATCCAGGTCACCAATACCGGCGCGCAGCCGATCACCGGAGCGCGCGTCATCGTCGAGCGCGACGGCGGCGACTGCCTCCTCAACGTGCCGCCGCTGGCGCCGGGAGGAGAGATCGCGCTCGTCGTGCCGCGAGGCCGGGCCGTACCCGCCGCCTGAGCGAACGCGCCCGCCCTCGCAGTGCGACGCAGCGCGACATGGCGCCTGCCGGCAGGTGCCAAAAGCACCTCTAACTATCTGAACGTACAGGGCATTTCTTTGCGCCTAGAAGGATCGAGCGACGCGGGATATCACGTAATGCGCCACTCGATCCTGCGCTCATTGATGGAGCGGCTGCTCGGTAGGGGGACCGGGCGGCAGCGAAGTCGCCGCAGCGCGCCGGTTGCGGATCGGGGGCGCCACCGGGGTCGATCACAATCGTGAACGCAGCAGAAAAACGGGTCGCCGTCCTCGGCGGCGGGATCGGCGGGCTCGCAAGCGCCCACTATCTATTGAACGCCGGCTTCACCCCGGTCGTCTTCGAGGCCACCGACCGTCTCGGCGGCCTCGCCACCTGGTTCGACCATCGCGGCGTGCACCTCGATCGCTGGTACCACGTGATCCTCGACACCGACGCCGACCTCTGCGGACTCCTCGCGGAGCTCGGCATCGGCGATCGCCTCGTCTGGCGCGAGACCGGCATGGGATTCCGCCTCGGCGGCAAGCTCTACGGTTTCAACTCGCCGCTCGATCTGCTGCGGTTCCGGGCGCTGTCGCTTGCCGACCGCATCCGCACCGGGATCGGCGCCGCCTACATCACCAAGATCAAGAAGAACGGTCTCGACCTCGATGCGGTGTACGCCTGCGACTGGCTGCGCCGCGTCTTCGGCCGGCGCGTCTTCGCGCGCATCTGGGAGCCGCTGCTGCGCGCCAAGTTCGGCGACCGCATCGACACCGTCCCGGCCTACTGGGTGTGGAACACGCTGAACCGCGAGAAGCACGGCGGCCAGGAAGTGAAGGGCTACCTGCGCGGCGGCTACGAGGGCTTCGCCGACACCCTCCGCGATGCCATCGTCGCCCGCGGCGGCGAGGTCCGGCTGCTGAGCCCGGTTGCAGCCCTCGAAGCGAACGGCGCCGTGGTCCGGGCCGACGTCGGCGGCGACAACGAGACCTTCGCCGCCGCCATCTCGACGCTGCCGATGCCGCGCCTACGAGCCATCTCCCGCGGCGCCCTCGCCAACGAGCTGCCGCTCGCCGACCTGCATTACCAGGGGTGCATGAACGCCGTCGTCGTGTCGCGGCGGCGGCTCGAGCGCTTCTACTGGACGATCGTCGTCGATCCGGCGTTTCCCTTCCAGGGGATCGTCGAGACGACGCACGTGATCCCGAGCGAATGGATCGGCGATCGCCACCTCATCTATTGCCTCAACTACTGCGAGCCCGGCTCGGAGCCCTACGAGCGCTCCGACGAGCTGGTCGAGCGCCAGGCGCTCGACGGGCTCGCCGCCCTCTATCCCGGATTCCGCGCCGCCGACGTCGAGGACGTCTACGTGTTCCGCGCCCCGCACGTCGAGCCCGTGTGGACGGTCGGCTATCTCCACGAGCGCCCGGCGCCGCGAATCGGCACGAGTCGCGTCTACCTGAGCACGACCGCGCAGGCCTATCCGCGGGTCACCGCCTGGAACACGAGCATCGGTCTCGCCCGCGACACCGTGGCGGCGCTCGCGCGCGATCTCTCGTCATGAAACCCCAGCCCGGAGGAACCCCTATGACCGCACCCATCACCCTACCCTCGGACGCCGACCACAGCGGCCGCGACTTCGGAGACGAGGAGCTCACCCTGCTGCGCGAGGTGATCGCGTCGGGCACCCTCAACTGCACCAAAGGCACACAAGTAAAGGAGCTGGAGAAGGCCGTCGCCGCCCGCTACGGGGTGCCGTACGCGCGCGCCGTCACCTCCGGAACGGCCGCGATCCACTGCGCCGTCGCCGCGATCGACCCCGAGCCCGGCGACGAGATCGTCACCACCGCGATCACCGACATGGGCGGCATCGCGCCGATCCTCTACCAGGGCGCGATCCCGATCTTCGCCGACGTCGACCCGATGACGCTGAACGTGACGCCCGAGGCCGTGGCCGCACGCATCTCCAAGCGCACTCGCGCGGTCATCGCCACCCACCTCTTCGGCAACCCGTGCGACGTCGCCGGCATCAAAGCCGTCGCCGACCGCCACGGTATACCGGTCATCGAAGACTGCGCGCAGGCGTTTCTCGCTACCGTGAACGGCAGGCTCGTCGGCACCGTCGGCGCGATCGGCGCCTTCAGCCTGCAGCAAGGAAAGCACATGACCACGGGCGAGGGCGGGCTCGTGATCACCAGCGACCCGGCGCTGGCGCGGCACATGATCCTCTTCAGCGACAAGGCCTGGGGCTACGGCGATCCGCAGCCGGACCACTACTTCCTCGCCCTCAACTACCGCATGACCGACCTCCAGGGCGCGGTGGCGCGGGCGCAGCTCGCGAAGCTCGACGGCGTCGTCGAGCGCCGGCGCCGCAGCGCCGAGCAGCTGAGCGCACGACTGGCAGGCACGCCGGGGCTCAGCCTGCCGCAGCCGGCGCCGCACGCGACGCATGTCTACTGGAAGTACCCTCTGATCGTCGACCCGGCCGTGATTCGCGGCGGCGCCGACGCGCTCGGCGGCGCGCTCAAGGCGAACGGCGTCTTCTGCGCCCCGCGCTACATCCAGAAGCCAGCCTTCGAATGCGAGGTCTTCACCAAGCGCAAGACCTTCGGCAAGAGCCGGTTTCCATACTCGTACCGCGAGCGCGAGGACGGCACGAAGATCGTATACGACGCGGCCGACTATCCCGGGACGGTACGCGGTCTGGAGCGGGTCGTAGTGCTGCCCTGGAACGAGTTCTACACCGACGAGCATGTCGCCTTCATCGCCTCGGCGGTGCAGAATGCGGTGGCCGAGCTGACACGAAAGGCCGCCCGGAACGCCTGAACGCGGGCTGCGTATGAACGATCGCCCCTACGCCGTCTTCTCCTGCGACCTCGATACCGTCGACCGCCACCTCCAGGGCTACGGCATCGACGACGCGCCGGCGTGCGACCGCATCTATCGCGCGGCCGTGCCGCGGCTCCTCGAGCTCTTCGCCGAGCTCGGGGTGCCGGGCGTCCTCTTCGTGATCGCCCGCGACGCCCATGCCGAGCGCGCGCTCTGGCGCGACGCGGCGGCAGCGGGGCACGAGATCGCGAGCCACTCGCTCACGCACACCCAGCCCTTCAGCACGCTCGACGACGAGCGCCTGCACACCGAGCTCGCCGAATCGCGCGCGCGGCTCTCCGAGGCGAGCGGCGTCGAAGTGATCGGCTTCCGCGCCCCCGCCTGGGACGTGACCGAGCGCGTGCTGGCGATGATCGCGGACTGCGGCTACCGCTACGATGCCTCAGTGTTCCCGACGCCGGTACTCATCGCGAGCCGGCTCGCCGCCTATCGCCGGAGCGCGCACAAGGGATCGATCTTCTCCATGGATCTCGTCGGCCACGCCTTCGCGCCGGCGGCGCCGCACCGGCTGCGCAGCGTACGCAACGGCCTCATCGAGTTTCCGATCTCGGTGACGCGCTGGCTGCGGCTCCCCGTGTACCACACGTTCTCGTACTTCGTGCCGCCGTGGCTCTTCGCCCGCGGGCTCAGATCGGCGCTGCGGTCGGGACGACCCCTCTGCTACGAGTTCCATGCCGCCGATCTCCTGGATCTCGCGCACGACGGCGTCGATCACCGCCTCGACCGCCACCCCGGCATGCAGGTACCGCTCGCCGCCAAACGCGCCGCCCTCCGCGACGTGCTGGCGACGATCGCCCGCGAACGGCGGATAGTCACCTATCGCCAGGCGATAGAAGAAGGTATCGCCGCCTGACGCGCACCTCGCGAGCTATCATGACCCTGCCGATGCTCTCCACCGACGCCAGCGAAGTCCCCCTCGCATCGGGGCCGGCCGCCGCGCGCAAAGTCGAGATCCTGGGGGTGAGGATCGCAAACCTGCACACCATCGAGGCCGTCGCGCACATGCAGGCTCTCGTGCGGACGGCGGCAGCGCACGCCCGCACCCTCTATATAGTGAACGCGCACACGCTGAACCTCGCCTACGACGACCCCGCGTACCGCCGGATCCTGAACAGCGGCGACGCGGTCTTCGGCGATGGCACCGGCGTCCGCTGGGCCGCCCGCTGGCAAGGCAAGAAGATCATCGCCAACCTGGTCGGCACCGACCTCCTGCCGTTCTTCTTCGTGAACACGATGGAGCGCGGCTATCGCTACTTCCTCCTCGGCGCCCTGCCGGAGGTCGTCGCGCGCGCCGCCGCCCATCTCCCCGAAGCGTTTCCCGGACTGATCGTCGCCGGCCATCAACACGGCCACTACGACCCGAGCGAGCACGACGCGATCCTCGCGAAGATCAACACCGCGCGCCCGGACCTGCTCCTGGTGGGGATGGGCAACCCGCTCCAGGAGCGCTGGATCCACGACAATCGCGAGCGCCTGATCAATGTCAAACTCGCAGTCGGCGTCGGCGGCCTCTTCGATCACTGGGGAGGCGTCCTCAAGCGCGCGCCGCGCTGGGTACGCCGCAACGGCTTCGAGTGGGTGCAACTGATGTTGCAGCAACCGCACAAGTGGCGCCGGTACCTGATCGGGAATCCGAAGTTTTTGCTGCGGGTGGCTGAAGAAGCGCATCAGCACAGAAGGTCCGCGACCCGCCTGCTCTGACGATGAGCCCACTTGTAACCGCACTACGCTGGCACACGAAAAAAATAGCGCGCGGCGCGACTGCTCTGTTCTCTATGCTTTCTGGGCTTCTCTGGGTGAAAGCCCGGCGGAAAACGCCACACGTGCGGGTACTCATGTATCATCGTTTTCGCGATACCCCACGTGACCCCTTCAGCGTGCGTCCGGAGGAATTCGCTAGCCAGATGCGCTGGCTCGCCCAACATCAACTTGCGATCTCCCCCGACGACTTCGTAGCGTTCCTCGATGGGAACCGCGCGCTTCCCAGCGGCAGCGTTCTGGTGAGCATCGATGATGGCTTCCTGGATTTTCTGTCCGAAGCCGTCCCCATCATGAAACGCTACGGAATTCCCGGGATTTGCTTCATCCCAGTAGCCGACGTGGGCGACTCTGAACATGTGTCGTGGGCTGAGCTTGCAGCACTTGCCGCAAGCGGCATCGAAGTCGGCTCGCATTCGTACAACCATGTGTCGCTAGGACACCTGGCGGAGATCGAAGTTGCCGATCAACTGCGACGTTCTCGCACCGAATTAGAGCAACGATTGAAACACCCTGTCCGGATGTTCGCCTATCCCTACGGAACCCGGGCAGATCACAACTCCAGTACGCGTAACGCCCTTCGTAAGGTCGGTTACACGCTCGGATTTGTCACGCAGCACGGCGCTGTCGCTCCTGACTGCGACCGCTTCACCATTCCTCGCATAAAGGTGGAGGGTGGCGAATCTATGTGGATGTTCCGCCTGCTCGTGCGAGGCGGACTCGACGCTTGGTCCGTCTTCGATCGGATATTCTGGCGCCTTCAGGCAACACCATGACTTCGTCGGAGGTCCCACCAAACGAGCTTGCAATCGTCATCATCACGCGCAACGAAGCGGCACATATTGCCATGTGTATCGAGTCGGTCTTGCGAGCCACGGCAGCCTTCCCCACCAAACCAGATGTCGTCGTCGTCGACTCAGATTCAAGCGACGCCACCACCACAATCGCTGCGCGCTACCCCGTCCGTGTATTTCGTTACCAGGCGTCACCTACCTCTGCTGCGGCGGGGCGCTGGATAGGCACCCGTCTCACTAACGCACCCTTTGTCTTTTTTTTAGACGGTGACTGTCAATTATCCGAGGGTTGGCTTGAGGTTGCCCTCGCGAAATTGAGTGCCGATTCCACCCTCGGAGTAATCTGCGGCACACGGTACAATATCGTGAATGGCGTAATGGATACAGCTAATGCGACTGCTGCACTCGGCGGGAGCGCACTCTATCGGCGGGCGGCACTTGAGCGCAGTGGGGGTTTTAATCCTTTCATTATTGGAGGCGAGGAACACGAATTGCGAGTTAGACTGGAGGCACACGGCTATCGTGCCTCGTCCACTCGGGAGCTTATGTCACTGCACCACACCATGAAAAAAGAAACTCCCCGCGGTATGTGGCGACGTTATCGGACTGGAATGCAAGGCGGGCCCGGTCAAGTTCTACGTGTGGCCTTACGCGACGGCCTCTTCCTGCAACAGGCCCGATACTTTGATCGATATGTAGGAACCGCTGCGTACCTCCTGATAGGCATTCTAACGTTCCTGCTGGCTATCAGTGTCTCTGCATTACCGACGATACTTTGGGCATTAGTCGGCGTTGGCGCAGCATTGATGCTGGTGTGGCGCCGCCACAGCGCAAGAGAAGCGGCCTTCATCGTTCTCGATTGGGTTTCTGGGGCCATCGCCAGTATCCGGAGCTTTGCGAGACAGCCACATCATCCCGACGACTTTGCGTTCAACCTCGAGGAAATCGGACCTTTCGTCTCCAGCCCGAACAACGCCCGTGAGACGGACTTGCCCGTCGTAGTCGAACCTACCGCGTGCCGTTAGGTCTTCACGAGCGACCTACAGACGTTGCCTCTGAGTGCATATGACGCGGCAAAAGCAGCGAATCCGGGTAGTTCACTTTCATTCGTCTAAAGGTCTGTACGGTCCGGAGCGCTGGACCTATCTCGCCTTGCGGGCGCTCGCAGATAGCGAGATAGATCAGGAAGTCCTAACGATAGGTACGAAGCCCGGCTATGGGGATTTCGCCCGATTTCTGATCCGCCACGGACTACCGGCGCAACACCTCGCACTGGGCGGCAAATTTACCGTCCAACAGGTTCGCGCCATTCGCGAACTACTCGTAGAGCGGCGCGTTGATGTCCTCCACACGCACGGCTTTAAGTCGGACATCCTCGGCTATTTCGCAACACGCTATCTGCCGATCGGGCTGGTTTCGACGCCTCACGGTTGGTGTGACCACGAAAGCCTTCGTATCCGCCTGTACGAAATGGTCGGGCGGCAATTCCTGCGCGGATTCGATCGGATCTATCCGCTGAGCGAACATCAACTGGAGGCGTTGAAAGCATACCGCCTCGGCACCAAGGTCCGCTGCATTAAAAATGCCGTGGACCTCGGCAATCTAGAGGGCACTTGGAAGGAACGCCAAGCCTCACCACCACGGGAGCCGATGATACTGTTTGTAGGAAGGCTCGCGCGAGAAAAGGGCTTGATAGATCTTATCGAGGCGTGCGCAATTGTAGCTCGCAAGCGACGATTTCAGGTCGTTATCGCAGGTGAGGGGCCGGCGATGCAGGAAGCATACGCTAGCGCGACGAGAACAGGGGTCGTCGATCGCATCACTTTCGCCGGTTTCGTAGAAGATGTGCGCCCATTTCTCCGTGCCGCAACAGTCTTGGCGCTGCCATCCTATTCGGAAGGTCTGCCGCGGGTGGTCATGGAGGCGTTTGGCGCCGGGGTGGCAGTGGTGGGAACCGATATCCCTGGACTTCGCGAACTGATTGTTCATGGGCGAACCGGACTTCTGATTCCAGTAGGCGATATTCAGGCGCTAGCGTCGGCGCTTGAAACCCTTTTGATCGACACTCAACTGAATTTCCAGCTAGCAGAGGAGGCCCGAGACCTGATCGCGCGTGACTATTCGCCGCAACGCCTAGCAGGGGAGTTGCGTGACGAGTACACACGCATCGCGGTCGGTAGGTAATCATGCGTGAAGGATAGCCCATGTTTTTCGCGGACGTTCTTACACCGTAACGAGCGTAGGGCGAGAGGGTGAGGGCAAAGGATATCGTGCACAAGGGGCAACGTCGGATCGGATCCCGGCGATGGGAGATCATTTAGGTGACGCGCATGCCAGGACGTATTCGCACCAGTTATCAATAGGCCAATGACGCATCGGGATAGTACCGTACCGTCGTCCGGACGACGTATCTTTAGAAATACTGTCGCCCTCGTTGTCTTACGGGTGATGATGCCGGCAGTGTCGATGATTCTGGTATTTGCGATCTCTCGAGTTCTGGGAACCGACGGGCTTGGACAATATACGCTGGCCTTTACATATCACTACTTCTTTGTGACAGTTGCACCCTTAGGGCTCTACTCGGTGATTACCCGAGACGGGGCACAGGATACGGAACGTCTCGAAGACCTCGTAAATCATGCCAGTACGCTTGGTGTCGTTGCGGCTCTTATCCTAACTCCGCTGATGGCGGCACTTGGCCCTCTCCTCGGCTACGACCGTGGGGCGACGACTGCGATCGTGATTGCCAGCTTGGCGCTCCTGCCGTCTACGTTGGGGATGTTATACGACGGCGCCTTCGTGGCCCGCGAGCGTATGGACTATCTGGCTGTTGTCGCGCTCGTGGAAAATGCAATCAAGGTGGGCCTAGCTGGTCCGGCTCTTTTACTCGGCTACGGCCTACCGACAGTGATCGCACTCGCTGTCGTCGGCCGGTTTATGGCTAACGTAATCGCTGTGAGATTTCTCCGATCGCTCGACGTCCGAGTACGCTTAGGGCACAGACTTGGCTTGCTCAAGGAGCTGCTCGGAGCAGCACCGACATTTGTTGCGATCGCTATTTTTGCAACGCTTTATTGGCGAATCGACGTCTTTATGCTGTCGAAGATGGGGAGCGTCGAAGATGTGGGGCTCTACGGAGCTGCCTGGCGCCTTCTCGAACTCGCCCTCGTTATTCCTCATAGTTTCTGTCTATCTTTGTATCCCCAGTTGGCCGCTGCGGTAAGAGCGGATCACGCCCAACTGCTTCGTCTCGGCCGTTTAGCGATGCGCTTTCTCGCGGCGACAAGTCTGCCGTTGGCAGCGTGGATCACATTAATGGCGCCAGACGTAATGCAGATGCTCTACGGTCAGGCTTTTAGTTCAGCAGGCGGGACACTAACAATTCTGATGTGGACACTCGTACCCTACGGCTGGGTGCGATACCATGCGTACGTTCTAATCGCAGCCGAATTACAAAGCATAGACCTGGCTTTGAATATCATTCTAACGGTCGTGAACGTGACGCTGAATTTGTATCTTATTCCAGCCTACGGGCCATGGGGAGCCGGACTGGCGACATTGATCTCAATGGTCGTATATGCAATAGCGCAAGTTGTTTATCTAAGATGGCGAGCTCCCGAACTGGCATCAGCGTTAAGCGTAAACAGCATCCCCCTAGCAGGGGCCGTGGCGATGATAGCGCTGACTTGGCCGTTACGCGGTCAACATATTGTAATTCGGGGCATAGCGCCAATTCTGATATATATAGGCGCTTTAACCGGCGGGGGCTTCTTTGAACGGGAGGAGATGGCGATGATGAGGCGGCTCGGCCAACGCTGCGTGGGAATACTCGCCTTTCGGCGCGTGATTTCGTAGCACGCCTCGCACCGATGGCACAAGGCGAGCAGGGAATGTCGCGCGGACGTCTAATCGCTGCAGTCGCTATAAGCGCAATTCCCTTTAAGGCTGTGCGTACGCAACTGTATCGGTGGACCTTTGGGTACAGAATAGTCGGATCGGAGATTGGCTTTGGTACGGTGATCGTTGTGGCGCACGCCAGCTTAGACAATTGCAAGATAGGACGCTTCAACAGGTTTTTGGGGCCGATGCGGATCTCAATCGGTGCCGGAAGCGAAATCGAGAATCACAATGTGTTCGACTGCGGCGCGTGGGCGACAAGAGAGCACAGCACAGTACCGTATGCGCGCGAGCTATCAATAGGACGTCGGACCCGAATAACGAGCCACCATTTTTTTGATGTCGTCGGGCGCTGTGTACTCGGAGATGATTCCTGGGTCGCCGGACGTGATTCACAATTTTGGACGCACGGCGTAGGAGTGACTGAACGGGACGTCAGTATCGGGCGGGGTACGTATATCGGAAGTGCTGTCCGATTCGCCCCCGGGAGCAGCGTCGCCGACAACGTCATCGTAGGACTCGGCAGCGTGGTGACAAAGAGAATAGATACGTGCAACGCCATCGTAGCGGGCATGCCGGCCCAGGTGATATCAGAAGGCCGCGGCTGGACGAGCATACCCGAGTCGTAGCAACCGCCGATTCACGGGGAAGTGAGTGGAGCGCGGAGAACACGGACCGCAGGAGACTCCAGCGGTGATGGGTCGGTCCAAACCGTACTGCGACTGCTTCTACGGGGTCTGCCGGACGTCTCGAATGTACTGAGCTCTCTCTAATACAAGCGAGCGGGCGGGCCGCAGAGCAGGGACACACGTAGGTCTGGGCCCTCAGGGACCCGTGGCGGCACTCTGGGCTTTAGCCAGGCGCGCCTCAAGAAGTCGTGCGACGGGGTCAAGCCATTGGCGCGCAACCACGCGGGCACCCTCTGACGTGTTGTGAACGTCATCGACAAAGAGGCCGTCGTTCACTACCTCTGCCGCAACGTCCGCAAGCGCGGCTCCTGTCTCGGCGGCTACTTGGCGTGTAACGGCGTTGTATGCGGCAAACGCCGCGGTCGTGCGGCGTGCGGCCCTGGCAGCTTGGGTCCCTAGCACGATGTCGACTCCGTGTGCGTGGGCCAGCGCGACAAGGCTCCGTTGATTGCGTCCAAAGAATTTGAGGCCTGGATGCCAGTCGCGGCGCGTGTCGTAGTCCCATCCTGCGGTACGAAAGGGGACGAGCCGGTTGTCGATGAAACGTGCCAGTCGCGACACGCGCTCAAGCTCAGCCACAACCCCAACTCTATGGCGAAAACCCAGATAAAATGGCGTCAAGTACTTGTTAGCATAGTCGGTCTCAGCCCCCGCGCCGAAATAGTTTACGGACAGATCGTTAATGGCTTCGTAGGCTGTAACGATGTCGGGCTCAGCATCGAGGACGCGGAGTGCAAGGTTCACAACGCTATGGGCGCTCGAGTACGCGTTTTCTCCTGCATTGAGGACTCGTATCCGGTAGTCCGGGAAGCGCGCGTCGAGAAGCCGTTCGAGTTCCCGCGGATAGCTCCGTCCTTCCGCGTCGGGGCTGGGTAACGTCGTCGAGCCTCCGAGGCAGACAATGCGTATCTCCCCTGTCGGCTTGCCGCGCAACACACGCTCCCCCTCCTTGAACACCAGCGTGTTGCCCTCATGGTACGGTGCGGGCCAGCCATCACTAGTAAAAAATGGGCTCACAAAATCGTGCGGATTTTCCCAGAAGCCCCTTCCGATGCTCCAAGCATACCAGCGCACGCCGATCTCAAGGATGAATAGCACGAGCACGAGTGCGGCTACTGCGAGCGCGATGCTGGCTAGCAACGGATAGCCACGCCCGCCCCTCCCCCTAGGCGGTGTGTCGCTCGCGCCGCGGTTACCTTCTCTCGTCACTCAACTTCCTCAGCGAGAGCCTGCACCTGACCACTGGAAGACGCGGCGGGCCTTTTGCACGCCGATCCTCACCCGATACGAGGCACTTCCGGAGCACCCATAATACTACTGGCGTGGGAGCGCCGCTGCTACCGTATCGGATCCACGCTTAGTAGATTCGGCGCTGTTATTCCGGCACTGAATTCAAATGCGCCGACGTCAGGACCGGCGCCACTATACGTAAGGTTTACCGGGTCGCCCGCCGCGAACGAGATCGGTGTAGCAACAATAATCTTATTGCCGACGTCATCCACTGTTGTGATCAAGACAGGCGGATTGGCACCGACGATGATTTGGTCTGGTGCAATGAGGCCGCCGTACCCATCTTGGAAGAACGAAGCACGAACAACCGGCACGCTAGTAGTCTGGTTGCCGCTGGCCCTAGTTGTAGTGAGCTCTACTCCGGCATCAATCGCTGGACTATTGGCAACTAGGTCATAGTTGCGGGCTGCAGGATTCACAAAGATCGCCGTGGCGGGGACGGTGATCTTCTTGCCGCGCGGATCCTGAACGTCAGGAGAATTGGCAGCCTGAAAGGCTCGAAACTCGTTGTCGCCGGTAGGCGCAGGTAACCCACAATCATAGGAGCGCGGGTTCCAGGAGATGCCTTTATTCCCAAAACGGTACATGTTTCCATCGAGCTTCAACGAGGAGTGCCGTACGTCGATTTTGCCGCCACTGACTGCTGCGACAACAAGAGTATAGTCGGTGGACCCCACGAAAAGATTATTTCGTAATTCCATTCCGCCGAAGCTGCTGCCATAGCCGGAGTCGACATAATCCGAGTAGAAGAGGACAGCGTGCGCCGCACCGTAGATTGTATTATTGTAGATAGCCGCAGCGTTGGGCTGGTTATATTCATTGAATCCAAAACCAGTTGCGCGGTTGAAACGGGCTATAGTATATTTCGCCGGTTCGCCGTGGATCTTAATTGAGCCGCCGACTCCCCATACGTCATTACCCTCAAGAAGATAATGATGCACAGCCGAGTGACCACCCATGTCAATCTGGTCGGCGCCAACTGTGGCGGTACCGTTGTCATACGCAACGTTGTTTCGCACAACGACGTGGTGGAGTCCGGCAGCTTCGCCACCCACTTGAATACCATCAAAATTGCCGCTTCCGGCGTTATTCCAAACCCGATTACGTTCGA
This sequence comes from Polyangiaceae bacterium UTPRO1, assembly GCA_002050235.1. Lineage (GTDB taxonomy): Bacteria > Desulfobacterota > Binatia > UTPRO1 > UTPRO1 > UTPRO1. The sequence continues at coordinate 91,483 of MWST01000018.1, forward strand.
CTAGATAATAGCCCCCCGGAGAGTTCCAGAGCACGATCCCACCGTGGGGATTGTCATGAACTTTATTATCATGGATCGTAGTATACGAGGGGACAGTCGAGCCTTCCACCCAGACTGCGCCTGCGGCCGCACAGTTCGATACGTCGAGATTACCCACATCGATATGCGTAGAATTTCCGGAGAGGCTAACGCAATAACCCTGGGAGTTCTTTATTGTCAGACCATCGAGCTTGACGTACGAAGCGCCTGAAAACGCCCATAGAGAACCATACGTACCGGTCGAGAGACCGGCGCCGTCGATGACAGGCGTCTGTCCAGGTGCAGCTTGGAAGACAATCGGAGCTGTTGGGGTGCCGCTTTTTGTGACCGTAACCTTTTCTACGTATTTGCCGTTGCCGATAACGGCGGTATCGCCAGGGCCGAGCACGTTCGCTGCCTTGCCGATGGTACGCCAGGGTGCGGCTTGGGTTCCCGGATTCGTATCGGAACCGGTGGGCGACACATGATAGGTGGTTGCGTTCGAGTTGACGGCGGTCAGGAGGGCGACGGCCGTAGCCAAGAGGATTCCGTAGGCATGCGCTTTCCACGGTTGCCGGGCGGCGCTGGTGGCGTCGAGACGGCTGCCTACGGCAAGACTATGCTGGGCGACGAAGGCGATACGTGTCATCGAATAACTCCGAAAGGCAAATGTCATGGCGTACGGTCTCGCTTCCGAAGGAGCCGCGATGGGCATCCCAGAGTACCTGGACATATCCGGCTTCACGGTGCCGGAGCCACCATGGCCGCAGGCCGAGGGCGCGAAAGCCTACCTACACCTCCAGGCGCGGTGATGCAATCAGTGTGCCACTAATGCGGGTCGCACTCGTAGCGGGTTGAACGACGAGATGCGACAGACGACGACGCAAGCGGGATATCGGTTTTTGGCGCGCGCCAACGATATGGCGCGCGCCAAATCTCTCACGATAGCATCTTGACCGCGTCTCCCAATCTTCCGATCATGCAGCAGACGCCCAATGCGCTGAAAATTCGGGCTGTTGAAGTAGGTTCCCCTGGCCGCCAAAGTCGGTATGCCCAAGCCCATTAGAGAGGAGGCGCGCGCCTCTCATCACAGCACCGTCGCGCCCGCGCCGCTGCTCGCGTCTCTAGTGGGCGTCGCCGTCGGATCTGCCGTTCTAGCCCTACGCTCCTGGGACCTGCGTTGGATCCTCGGGATTACCCTAGTTGCCATCGCTAGCGTCGTCGGAGCGACGTTACTACGTAGCCTGTACGCTCTCGTTGTTCTTCTAGTCGTCACCATGCAAATCGAAGTTGCAATCCGTCCCGGCCACGGCCACGCAGCAACTGCAGGTCTACAGCTATACAGCACCGGGATCCTAGCGGCGCTTATCCTCCTGGTTCTCCGTTATCGGCGCTCACCAATTCGTTGGTCCGGCTACCTGCACCGCCCGATCGCGCTGCTATTTATCATGCTGCTTCTGGCCGTAATCTTTAGTTCGGAACGTTTTGCCGGCCTAGACTTTTTACTTATGCAGTTTCAACTTTTTCTCATCTACGTGACTGCAATGAGCGTTATTCATTCTGAGGCCGATATAAAGACACTTGTTACGCTACTCCTGGCCACTCTCCTGACTCAAGGCCTCGTCTATTTCATCCAATCGGCACTGGGTATGGGGTTCAACATCACGGGCGATACCTGGGATCTCAGCGAAGAATTGCCGCGCCCAGGCGGGACTGTAAGCGCCAACCCAGCCGGATTTGCTAGTTATATAATTCCCCTGATGTTTATTGCGATAGCCCAGTTGACCACCGCCTCGTCTTGGCGTCGACCGTGGACTCTAGTCGCCGTAAGTGTCGGGCTAGTCGCCCTATTATTGACATTCACACGCGCGGCTTGGGCCGGATTTCTTATCGGCTCTATGTATCTTATTCTGTTCGGTATTCGCTATACGCGAATGGCGCTACGCACTGTCGCACTTATCGTCAGCGCGGCAGTAATCGCGGCGATTGCGCTCGCACCCCTCATCCACCTCCGCCTTTCTGAGCCGGTAGGCGCCGCCTACGATGAGCGGGCAGGGCTGATGCAAATTGCCCTTAATATTATCGCCTCGCACCCGCTCTTCGGTGTCGGGCCTGGCGCCTACGGCTATGTGTTTAAGAATTACCTCCCCTCCGGAATGGATCAATGGCTTTACACAGTGCACAATGAATATCTCTTGCGTGCAGCAGAAAGCGGCATTTTAGGCGGCGCAGCTTGGGTCTGGCTTCTTTTTGCAGCGTATCGCCAAAGCCGTCTACTTCTGACGAAATCCGCTTCGGCAGAAATGCGCACCCTCGCACTTGCTTGGGGCGCAGGGCTACTAAATCTCGCCTGGCAAATGTACTGGGTGCCGTGGCGCGGCTTCGGCTACAATGCCCTTCTCTGGTTTATGCTCGGTGTGATCGAGGCGGCAGCAATATGCGAATGGGGCCCTCCTAATCCGGCAGGTGGTCGGGGCACGAATGCTCTCCGTAGACTCCGCCAGCCAACACTCACATGAAAAAATCTTATCGTCTGGAGCTCCTGACGTGGGACCCGGTGTGTCAACGTAGCACCTCGTTCGCGGAGCGGTTAGGACAGCCTCTGCATACGATCCACTACCTCTGGTATCGGCGTCCCCTCATAGCGCCCATCAAATATTCAGCCCAATTCTTGGCAACTCTGCACCTTCTCAAGAAATTGCAGCCCGATGTCACAGTGGTCTCCAACCCGCCCCCGTTCGCCGCATTGACAGCACTGCTGTTCCACAGTGCACATGGTGGCGGGATCGTAGTCGACGCGCATACTGGCGTCTTTCTAGAACCTAAGTGGAAAATGTTTCGGCCACTCAATAAATTCCTCGTGCGTCATTCACTAATGACGATCGTAACCAACGAGGGCCTATCGGATCTGGTGCGAAAATGGGGTGGCGAGCCCTTCGTCCTGCCTGACCCATTGCCGCGCCTCGACGCTAGAGGCGCAAGATTCTCGTTCCGACCGGGTCAATTTAACGTAGCAGCGATTTTCTCGTTTTATGAGGATGAGCCGATAGACGAGGTTTTGGCGATAACCAAATTTCCAGAGGATATGGATGTGTGGGTGACAGGGGATTCCCGTCGCGTATCCGGTAAAACTCTCGCACGCGTTTCACCGCGCGTTAAGCTGACCGGCTTTCTGGACCGTCGATCGTATGATGCGCTACTCCAGCAAGCGGATGCTGCAATCGTATTATGCACGCGTCCACACACGATGTTGTGTGGTGCATATGAAGCAGCCGCGCAGGGCCTCCCACTCATCACGTCACATTCGGATGCGATGGAGAAGGTTTTTCGTAAGGGGACGATCTTTGTGAATAATAACACGCAAGACATCGAGCGCGGACTCCACCAAGTGCGGCAAAGACATGGGGAGCTCGCTCGGGACATGCGACAGCTAAGTGCGGAACTCCAGGGGGAATGGGACATACGCTTTCAGCAGTGGCAGGACGAAGTGAAGCGCAGGTGGACAGCGGCAAAGTTAGGACGACGAAAGGGATAGAGGTGCGTAGACGCACGACGTGGCACCTTCTCAACGAATGCCTGGCGTCGAGGTCCGATATTAGGACGAGAGGGTCATGATTGGTGCGAAGGGGCGATTAAAGGACACGCATCTGCAAGGCAGTAGCGATAGTTAGATCGTCCACAGTTTTCGAGCAGAGTTACAACTGATGCATTATGCGCGAGCGGACTGAGGTGAGCGGTCCGAGTTATGACAGCGGGACAACTTGGTCCGAATTGATCTCGGAAAGGATTGGAGCCGTCTTTGAGGGCCAAAGATAGCCTCGGCGAGCAAGGCCGATGACGACGATCCTCGGCATCTCGGCCTACTACCACGACTCGGCGGCGTGCCTCGTACGCGACGGCGAGATCGTTGCTGCGGCGCAGGAGGAGCGCTTCACGCGCAAGAAGCACGACGACGGGTTTCCGCGCCACGCCGTCGCCTACTGCCTGCGTGAGGCCGGAGCGCGGCTCGAAGACCTCGACTACGTGGGCTTCTACGACAAGCCGCTGCTCAAGTTCGAGCGCATCCTCGAGAACTATCTCGGCGTGGCGCCGCGCGGCCTGCGCTCGTTCCTGACCGCGATGCCGGTATGGTTGAAGGAGAAGCTCTTCACCGGCGACGCCATCCGTCGCGAGCTCGGCGGCTACGAGGGCAAGCTGCTCTTCGCCGAGCATCACGAGTCGCACGCCGCGAGCGCGTTCTATCCGTCGCCGTTCGAGGAGGCGGCGGTGCTGACCATGGACGGCGTCGGCGAGTGGGCGACCTCGTCATACGGCGTCGGCCGCGGCAAGGACCTGGAGATCCTGGCCGAGCTCCGCTACCCGCACTCGCTCGGCATGCTCTACTCGGCCTTCACCTACTACACCGGCTTCAAGGTGAACTCCGGCGAGTACAAGGTGATGGGGCTCGCCCCCTACGGCGAGCCGCGCTTCGTCGACCGCATCCTGACCGACGTGCTCGATCTGAAGGAAGACGGCTCCTTCAAGCTCAACATGGATCTCTTCAACTACCTGCACGGCCTGACGATGACGAGCAGCGCCTTCCACCGGATCTTCGGCGGGCCGCCGCGCGAGCCCGAGTCCAAGCTCACGCAGCGCGAGATGGATCTGGCGGCGTCGGTGCAGGTGGTGACCGAGGAGGTCATGCTGCGGATGGCGCGCCACGTACACCGCGAGACCGGCATGGAGAACCTCTGCCTCGCCGGCGGCGTGGCGCTGAACTGCGTCGGCAACGGCCGCCTCCTGCGCGAAGGTCCCTTCGCTCGGCTCTGGATCCAGCCGGCGGCGGGCGACGCCGGCGGCGCCCTCGGCGTGGCGCTCGCCATCCACCACAAGGTGCTGGGGAACTCCCGCCGGCGCAACGGCTCCGGCGGCGACGCGATGCAGGGCGCCTATCTCGGACCGGCGTTCTCGGACGACGAGATCGAGGAGTTTCTGCGCGGCGCCGGGGCCGTCTACGAGAAGCTGCCGACCGCGGCGATGATCGCGCGCACCGCCGAGGCGCTCACCCGGGAGGAGGTCGTCGGCTGGCTCCAGGGCCGCATGGAGTTCGGCCCGCGCTCGCTCGGCTGCCGCAGCATCCTCGGCGATCCGCGCTCGCGGAAGATGCAGTCGATCATGAACTTGAAGATCAAGTTCCGCGAGAGCTTCCGGCCCTTCGCGCCGAGCGTGCTCCGCGAGCACGTGGCCGACTACTTCGACCTCGACTGCGACTCGCCGTACATGCTGCTAGTCGCTCCTGTTCGCAAGGAGCGCCGCATCGCCATGACGGCGGACGAAGAGCGCCTCTTCGGCATCGACAAGCTGAACGTTCCACGCTCCGACCTTCCCTCCGTGACCCACGTCGACTACTCTGCCCGCATCCAGACCGTGCACGCCGACACCAATCCGCTCTACCACGCTCTTCTCACCCGCTTTCGCGAGCTGACCGGCTGCGCCGTGCTCGTCAACACGAGCTTCAACGTCCGCGGCGAGCCCATCGTCTGCACGCCGCGGGACGCCTACCTCTGCTTCATGCGCACGGAGATGGACACTCTGGTGCTCGGCTCCTTCGTGCTCGAGAAGGCGCGCCAGCCAAAGCTCGAAGACGATGTCGACTGGCGATCGCTCTACGCACTCGATTGAAGCGAGCCGCCGCCCGGCGCCCTCCTCCGCACCTCGGACTCCGTCTGCCGCCGCACCCGGCTCCCCGCGCTACCTGCCGCTCCGCGTCGCCGCCACCGTAGCGGCTCTTCTCGGACTCTTCTTCTTGGCCGGGTGGCTCGGCTACCGCGCCTACCTCGAGACCCCCGACGTCGTCACCGCCGCGGCCGGCCCCGCCGCGCACGCGCCGGCGGCGACGCGAGCGGTCCTGTTCGTGGTCGACGCCTTCACGCCCGGCCGGGCCTTCGACCCGGCAGTCATGCCGGTTCTCGCCGGGCTCGCCGCCGGCGGCGCCTCCGGCATCGTCGAGACCGGCAGCGTCACGACGACCGCGCCTTGCGTCTACAGCCTCACCACCGGCCGGCCCGGAAGCCTCGTACAGGCGATCTTGAACTTCCACTCCCGCCCGACGAAGGTCGATTCGCTCTTGAGCCTCATGGCCGCCGCCGGCGGCCGCATCGCGCTCGCCGGCGATCCGGGGTGGCACCGGCAATTCGCCTGGCTGGTGCCGCCGCAGGATCTGCACGAGTCGCCCGAGCCCGGGATCACGGTCGAGCACCACATCGACGCCTACGACGCCGCCGCTGTCGACTTCCTGCTCGAGAAGTACGCCGACCCGCGCTACCGCCTGCTGATCGTGCACCTCGGAAGCCTCGACGCCGTCGGCCACATGGTGACGCCGCTCGCTCCCCGCTACGCGGAGCAGATGACGTTCCTCGACGGGCTCCTGGCGCGCGTCGCGGCCGCAGTCGATCCTGCGACGACGCTCCTCCTAGTCACCGGCGACCACGGCATGGCGTCGCGCGGCACCCACGGCGGCGAGGACGAGGCTCGCCGCACGCCCTACGTGCTCACCGGCCCGGGGGTGCGCGCCGGCGTCGTCCACGATCTGCCGCAAGCGGCCCTGACCTCGACCCTGCTCGCCCTCCTCGGACTGCCGTTCCTGCCCGTGTCGCTGGAGCCGCCCGTGCCGGCGCTGCTCGCTCTGCCTCCGGCCGACGCGCAGGCGCTCGTGCGCGAGTACTTCGACGGCAAGCGGCGCGCGGCGGCGACGCTCTCGTCGCAGCCCGTGGTCGCGGATGCGACCGCGACCGACGCCGCGGCGAACCGCGCCCTCAACGAGATCCTCTTCGGCCCCGAGGCGCCGCACGTCGGCCTGCGCGTCCTGGCGGCTGCGTGCACGCTGCTCGGCGTGCTGGCAGCGGCCCTCCTCCTCTGGCGTTCGGCGCCGCGGCCGAGCGAGCGACCGGCGCTGGCGGCGCACCTGGCCCTCGCCGCGGCGGCGCCGGTGGCGCTGGCGCTCATCGCCGCCGGCTTCATCTGGATGCGGGGCGCCTTCGCCTTCCGCTCGACCACGCTCGCTACCGTGGTCGTCGTCGGCATATCGGCGGTGGCGGGCCTCGCGGTCGCAGCCGTCATCCGCTTCCCGCGGCTCGCGAGGGATCTCGGACGCTGGCGCATCTCCGCCTTCGTGCCGGCCTTCGTCGTCCTGAGCGTGCCGCTCGTGAACTCGCACTGGCTCCGTCCGCGACCCTACTTCGAGCTGCTCCTGCTCGCGGCCGTGGCGCTCGCGGCGCCGTCCCTCTGCCCTCGCGAGCGCTGGCTGCGCCTCCCCGCAGCCGCGGCGGCGCTGATCTACCTGCCGCAGATCACGACCGCCGGCTGGCAGCAGGCCTCGGCGCCGCTCCTCGCCGTCGCCGTAGCGGCGCTCGCTCTCCGCAATCTCCGCGCCCTGCGCGGGCCGCTCACCCTACTCGCGCGGGCGCTCGTGCCCGCAGTCTTCTTGGCCGCGTTCGCCTGGCGTGCGGCCCCGAGCCCCGGCCTCGGCAGCGTGGTGCTGGCGCTCTTCTTCGTCGCCGTGCTCACTGCCATGGCGCTCGAGGAAGAACCGCTCGCCGCCGCCGCGCTCCTGATCGCCGCCAGCACCGGGATCTTCCTGGTCATGGCCGCGGACGCCCGCGAGGTAGTCGTCTTCTCGGCGGCCGCGGTCGTCGCCCTCGCGGCGTCGCGGATGCGCGTCGATCTCGAGCGGCCGGGGCTCGTCTACCTGGTCGCGGCCGTGCTCATCCTGCTGCGCGTGTGCCTCTATTTCGCGCTCGGCGATCAGTACAACCTGAGCTCGATCCGCACCGCTCCGGGATTCCTCCTCGCCGATGTCGGCCTGCCGCTCGCGAGCGTGGTCGGACTCCTTCTATTGAAGTACGGCCTGCCCTGGGTGCTGATCCTCGCCATGGCGCTGCCGTCGCTAGCGGCGGTCGACCGGCGCTGGGCGGCGCACCTCTTCGACCTCCTGGTGATCGGCTACGTGGTGCGCTTCGCCGCCGTGGCGGCGGTCGTCGACCCCTTCCGCGTGCTGCCGAACGGCATGGACGGCATCGTCGGCATGTTCTGCGTCACCTGGGCGGAGCTCCTGACCTTCGCGGTCGCGGCGACGCTCGTCGCCGGTTGCCTCCACCGCCGCCAGTCTCTACGATCCGCCCCGCTCCCGCCTCGTCACCGCATCGACCTCGAAGCCGCGCGGGCGCCTACGGGTTAGACGTGACGCACCCGATCCTCTGCGTATTCGGCACTCGTCCGGAGGCGATCAAGATGGCGCCGGTGGTGCGCGCGCTCGCCGCGCGCCCGCACGAGTTCCACCCCGTGGTCTGCGTCACCAATCAGCACCAGGAGATGCTCGATCAGGTGCTCGACCTCTTCGAGCTGCGCGCCGATCACAGCCTGCACATCATGACCAGCAGGCAGACGCCGGGCGACGTGACCATCCGCGTCCTCGAACGCCTGCCGCCGGTGTTCGCGGCGACCCGGCCCGCGGCCGTGCTCGTCCAGGGCGACACGACGACGACCTTCGCCGCGGCCCTCGCAGCCTTCTACGCCCGCATCCCGATCGGGCACGTCGAGGCGGGGCTCCGCACCTACCGCAAGGACTCGCCCTTCCCCGAAGAGCTGAATCGGCAGATGACGACGGTCCTCGCCGACTGGCACTTCGCACCGACGGCGTGGGCGCGCGACAACCTCCTGCGCGCCGGCGTCGCCGCGGCGGCGGTTACCGTCACCGGCAATCCCGTGACCGACGCGCTCCGCTGGATCGCCGGCACCGTCGGCGACGGCGCCGAGCTCCTGCCCGGCCTGGCGCCGACGGCGCGCCTGGTCCTCGTCACCGCGCACCGGCGCGAGAACTTCGGCGCCCCTTTCGTCGCCATGTGCGAAGCCATGCGCGCGATCGTCGAGCGCCATCCCGACGTCGAGCTCGTGTACCCGGTGCACCTGAACCCGAACGTGCAGGAGCCCGTGCGCCGCATCCTCTCCGGCGTGCCGCGCGTGCACCTGCTGGCGCCGGTCGACTACGCAAGCCTGGTGGCGCTGCTGAAGCGCTGCACGCTCGTGCTCACCGATTCCGGCGGCATCCAGGAGGAAGCGCCGTCGCTCGGCAAGCCCGTGCTGGTCATGCGCGATACGACCGAGCGCCCGGAGGGCGTCGAGGCGGGAACCGCGCAGCTCGTCGGCACCGATCGCGAGCGCATCACTGCCGCCGCCGAGCGCCTGCTCACCGACCCCGCCGCCTACGCTGCGATGGCGCACGCGCACAATCCGTACGGCGACGGGCACGCCGGCGAGGCGATCGTCGAGGCGCTGGCGGCCGGACTGGCGGCGCGCCGGATGACGGCGTGAGCACGCCGCCGCGCACCGTTTTTCGGTCGACCGTCTTCATCCTCACCGTCGTCGCTCTGGGGCTCCGACTCTTTCGCCTGAACGCGCAGAGCCTGTGGTACGACGAGATCGGCTCGGTGCAGGTGATCGCGACGCCGCTCGGCGAGCTCGCGGCCGGCATCGCCGCGGGGCGCGTCGAGCCGACCGCTTGGCTCAGCACGGCGTACTGGGCGCTCACGAAGGCGGCGACGTGGCCCGCCCTCGGCGGTCGTGACGCCACCTTGCGCCTCACCTCGGCGCTGGTCGGAACGGCGACGGTCCCGGCCCTCGCCTGGGCGACGGCGCCGATCCTGCCGTCCGGCGCCGTCATTGCTGCAGCCGCGGCGCTCGCGCTCTCGCCCTTCCACGTCTGGTACTCGCAGGAAGTGCGGCCCTACGTGCTGCTGATCCTGCTCGTCACGCTCGCCGTCGGCGCTTGGGTCCGGGCACTGGCGCGCGGCGGCGCCGGCCGCTGGGCGGTCGTGACCGGGCTGGTTGCGCTGGCGCTCTACACCCACCCGATCGCGCTCTCCTTGCCGGTGGTCCTGGGCGTCCACCTGCTCGCGCACGCTCGCCGCGACCGCCGCCACGTCCTGGCGGCGCTGGTCGCTCTCGCGGCCGCGGGCGTGGCCTTCGTTCCCGCGCTGCTGCTCGTCCGTGCGCACGGAGCGAACAATCCGGCCGACGTCCGCGGCGTCGGCTGGCTCGACCTGCCCTACGTCCTCTACGCCTACGCCGTCGGCTTCTCGTGGGGTCCGAGCACCACCGACCTCCACTCGGATCGCCTGCGCGCGGTCGTCGCCGCCTGGCCAGCGGTCGCGGCGGCAACCACTGTCTTCGGCGCGCTCGCGGGGCGCGGGCTCTTGGCCCTCCGCCGGCTCGACGCGTCGACACGGACGCTGCTGCTCGCATGGCTCGTCCTGCCGCTCGCGCTCGCGCTGGCGGGTGCGGTGGCTACGGCCAATCCGCTGAACCCGCGCTACGGCGTCGTCGCCTTCCCGGCCTTCGTGGTGCTGCTTGCGCTCGGGGCCGGCAACCCGCGGCGGCCGCTCACCGCCGCACTGGTAATCGCCGCCGTCGGCATAGCGCTCGCCGCGCGCGTCGAGCTCGCGCTCGACCCACGCTACGCCAAAGAGGACTGCCGCGGGCTCGCCGCCGTCCTGCGCGCCGAAGCGGCGCCGGACGACCTCGTCATCGTCAACGCGCCGTACATGGCGACCGCCGTTCGCTACTACTATCCGGGCCCGGCGGCGATCGTCCCCTATCCGCGCAGCGACGGCATCCGCGACCTCGATCCGAGTCGGGCCGCCGCCGATCTCCGCGCCCTCGGCGCCGGCCGCGCCCACGTCTGGCTGATCGCGACCCGGAGCTTCCACGGCGACCGCGCCGGCACCCTGCCGCGGGTGCTCGCCCACGAGCGCGTCGCCGACCGCCGCTTCGAGCTCCCCGGGATCGTCGCCTGGCGCTACACGCGGCCGGACTGACCGCGCCCGACGCCGGCGCGCCGCGGCACCGGCGCTCTTCGGTAGCTCAGCGGCGGCAGATGGAGAGCGAGTTCTTCTGCCTGCACGGAACGTCCATGTCGCGCAGGCACTGCGCGGCGCTGAAGCGCAGCGCCACCGTGAGCGTCGACTCCGCCGCGGCCGCCGCGAGGTCGTCCGAGCTCCCCATGATGGTGACGAGCCCGCGGTCGCCCTTCATGCGGATGTCCAGACGCTCGATGCCGTGGCTCCAGAACGCCGCCGCCGCGCGTGACGCGGCGTAGCGATAGCGTCCCTTCGCAGCGCCGGCGCGCATCAGCTCGGGGGAAATGGTGGAGGCATAGGCGAGGGCACCGTCGGCGGTCCGCATCTCGACCGTCGCCCCGGTGGTTGCCGGATCGAGCGGCCCCGAGAGCCGGAACCGGCCCTTGGCGACGAGCTTCACGCCCTGCGCGCCGGTCTGGAACTTGACGACGCTGAACTGCATCGGGATCCCCGCCGGGGCGGTGCAGTCGCCGGCAGCGCAGGCATCGGCGAGGCACGGATCGGTGGTATCGCAAGCGACGCAGCATCCGGGCGGCCCCGTGTGCGTGCAACGGTCGGCCGCCTCGTCACAGGCGTCGACCGTACAGGCGAAAGCGTCGGCGCAATTGCGCGGCCCGCTGCTCACGCAGGCGCCGTTGCGACAGATCTCGGCGCCGTTGCAGAAAAGCTCGTCGTCGCACGCGCTGCCGTCGGGAAGCGCCGCGAAGCTGCACGACGTCTTGGTGACGCAGGTGTCGACGCGGCACGGATTCGCGGCGCCGACGAAGCCTTCCTGCGAGATGCCGCTCTCCTCCCCGTCCCGCAGCGCCGTGACGGCGAAATAGTTGGTGCCCGAGGGTGCAGGTGCGTAGCTGACGATCGCCGACAGGGTGCCGTCACCGCCGCGGGCGGGATTGCCGCTCCAGATCGGGGCGCCGGCGCCGTAGGCAGTACCGGCGCTCCGCGCGTAGACGCGGTAGCCGGTCACCGTGTCGGCCGCGCCGGACGGGGGGAGCCAGCGGAGACGCGCCGCGGCGGCGGCGGCAATGCGGGGAGTGATCAGCGGCAGAAGCAGCGCTCCCACCAGCACGAGCGGCGCCGTGGCGCCCACCGGCGACAGCATTCTCTTCCTCATCGTGACGCAACCGTTCGTGATGTGCATTTGCCCGGGTCCGGAGACCTCGCGGCTACGGCACGCGACCGGGGGTCTCTTCCCGCAGCGGGCAGCGCGGGAACGCCTCGCATCCCGCGCTCCTCCCCAGGGCGCGCGACGCGGAGCGCGAACGCGCTACCCGATAGCAAGAGAAGGATCGGAAGCCATAGCGAAATCTTCGCGATCCGGGGCGAAATCGATTTTTTTGCCCTCCGGCCTTGCAGGACTGCCAGAGCGGCCCGCCTACTCCGGCGAGACCGGGGCCTCGAAGGCGCCGATCGAGCCCCGGGCGCGGCGAACGTCGGCAACCGAGTAGCCCTCGGCCCAGAGCGCCACGGCGCCGGCGCCGACGACGATCCCCACCTGGCAGACCCAGAGACCGATCGCGAAGGCCTTTGCCGGCGCGAGCGGCACTCCGTAGAGCGCCGTGAGCGTCGTCTGGCTCGCGATCTGGACGACGCCGAGGCCGGCGGGTGCCTGCGGCAGCGCGATCGCGAAGCAGAGCACCACGAGGAGCCCGACGGCGTGCGCGAGCCCGAGCTGCGTGAACCCGAATGCGCGCAGCATCAAGAGCTCGAAAGTCACCATCGAGGCCCAGAGGATCCCGGTGTAGAGGATCGTCAGCGCCAGCGCGCGCAGCGAGTGCAGACCTGCGAAGCCGCTCTGGAGCGCCTCCAAGCGTGTCGCGAGGCCGCTCCAGCGGCCGCCGCGGCCGCCGATGCGGCGGCCGGCGAGGATCACGAGGCCGCCGGCGGCGACCACGACGACGAAGGCGATCCGTACGGCGTCGTGATCGATGCGGCGGATCAGCGCCGTGTCGGTCGCGGCGGCGGCGGGCGCGAGCAGGAGGAAGATTCCGAGCAACGTGATGGCGGCGGTGAGATCGAAGACGCGCTCGACCACGAGCGAGCCGGCCGCCCGCCAGAAATCGATGCGGCGATCGAGCCGGCTCAGCATCCAGCAGCGCAGCGGCTCGCCGAGCCGGCCCGGCAGCGTGTTGTTACCGGCGAAGCCTATCAGCGTGCTGCTCAGGCGATGGCGGAAAGAGACCGGGGCCTCGCCGAGCAGGTGGCGCCAGCGCCACGCGCGCGCCACCGAGGTCATGAGGAGGAACCCGCCGGCGAGGACGATCAGCGTCCCGTCGGCGCCGGCGAGCACGCGACCGATCTCGGACCACGGCGCATTCCAGGCGAACGCGGCGAGGCATGCGGCGCCGAGAGCAACTCCGAGCCATACGGTCGTGCGCAGTCCTCGCTTGCTCACGGCGGGAGCATTAGCGCGCGCACTGCACCCGGTCCATGTATGCGCCGCGCGGCGGACGTTCGTAGGGAAGCGGCGGCTGTCCGCGCCGCGCTCCTCAGCGCAGCGCTTCCCGCAGCACGACGTCGCCCATGCGGAACTTGCCCTGGACCCGGATGCCGAGCACGCCGTCGAGGCTCGCTCCCGGGACCACCGCCGCGAGATCGTCCGCGAGGTCGATCGTCACCAGCCGATACGGGCTCCCCTCGAGCGGGATCGTGACCAGCGGCAGCGTCGTCTTGCGCCCTTTGACGAGCGGCTCGGCGAGATTGGCCTCGTAACGCAGCCGCGCGATGCCCTTCTTCACCCGGACGCGCACCTCGATCGCGAGCTGCTCCTCGTCGCGCACCGCTAGCGAGAACGTGCGGTAGGCCGCCGCCATCTGATCCCGCTTGGGGAAGCTGACGGCGATCCTGGCGTGCTTCGCATCGCGCGGCTCGGTGCGGATCGTGGGCGCGTCGAGCACGGTATCGTACTCGTCCTCGACGACCGTGCCGGCGCCCTGCTGCTGCCAGCCGCTCGTCGGCAGCGCGATCTCGGCGGCCGGCTCCGGCTCGACCGAGAGGACGCCGGGCTGCGCCACCGTGATGTCGCCGACCTCCATGCCGCCGCGCAGCGTCACGCTCGTGACCATCGCGAACTCGACGTTGAACGCCGCCAGGAAGTCGGCGCGCAGGTCGCGCAGCGTGGTCCGCGGCGCGCCGGCGTAGCGGCCGACGGGAACGCGCGACTCGCGCTTGGTCGCGAGCGGGACGCCGTCTGCGGCGACGTAGCTGAGGACGTAGTTGCGGCCGTTCGTGCCCCGCGCCCCGACCTGCAGCCGCGCCCCGTCGTCGGCGGCGATGGTGAAGCTGAGGATCGGGAACGGCAGGGCCAGCGTCGGACGCTCGGGATACCAGAGGGCGTCGTCGCCGAAGCGGGGCGCGAACACCAGCACCCGCCCGCTCTCGGTCTCGCGGGTGACCCCGCCTCCGCGACCGTACGCAGTCCACCTGCTCGACCAGCCGTCGAGCGGGAACGTGAAGCTCGTGGCGCAGGTGCAATCGGCGCCGCAGCCCGCGGCGCAGCCGCCGGCGTCGTTGCCGTCGCACTGCTCGCCGGATTCGCGGACGTCGTTGCCGCAAAGGCCCGGCTCCGGCGTCGCCACGGCCGTCGGCACCGCCGTCGCGGCCCCTGTCGGTGCGACCTCGGTCGGACGCGCAGTGGGTTCGACGGTCGCGGTCGGCACGGGCGTCGCCTGCGCCCCGTAGACCTGCAGCTCGCCGACGGAGATGAACGCGTCCTTGCCGCCCGGACGGCCCCAGATGCGGATCGCGTCTCCGGTGACGGGAGCGAAGCGCAGCTCGTAGGTCTCGTAGGAACGGCCGTTGTTGGTCCCCGGATAGGCCGGCGTCACCGCGAGCGACGAGACCGCGTTCCAGGTGCCGTTGCGGCGGACATGGACGGTGAGGCTCGAGAACCAGCCGCCGCGGCTGAAGTGCATGCCCTCCTGGAAGACGACGCGGCCGAAGGTCTGCGGCGTCGCAAAGGCGTAGCCGATCCAGTCCTCGGCGGCAGCGTTGCGGCCGTCGAAGGTGTCGTATTGCCGCTTCGGATCGTTGGTTCCGGCCGGCGGCATGTCGCCGTCGCGAATGACTTCGAGGCTCTTGTTGCCGCTGCCCGAGGCGAGCGGCACCCGGGCGATGATGCTGCCGAGGCGGCTGAGCTCGCCGTCGGCCGCGGGTGTCGCGGTGGCCGTGGCGGTCGGTGCCGGGGTGGCGGTCCGGGTCGCTGTCGCCGTGATCGTCGCGGTCGGACGCGGGGTGCTCGTCCTGGTAGCGGTCGCGGTCGCCGTCCGAGTCGGCGTCGCCGTCCGCGTCGGCACCGGCGTCGCGGTCGCGGTCGCGGTCACGGTCGCAGTCACGGTGACGGTCGGTGTCGTGGTCGAGGTTGCGGTTCTCGTGGCGGTCGGGGTTGCGGTCGGTGTCGGGGTCGCCGTCGTGGTGGCTGTAGGCGTCGGTAGCGGAGTGCTGGTCTTCGTCGCGGTCGCTGTCGCTGTCGCCGTCTTCGTCGCCGTCACCGTCGCCGTTGCAGTGACGGTCGGCGTCGCGGTCGCGGTCGGAAGCGGGTCCGCGGTCCTCGTCGGCGTCGGCAGCGTGCGCGGAGCATAGTCGCTCGGATCGAGCGGATCGCTACCTTGCGCGACTTCGACGCCGTCGTTCACGCCGTCGCCGTCGGTGTCGGCGACCAGGGGATCGGTCTCGCCGGGGTCGACTACCATATTGAGATTCCGATCTTCCTCGGCATCGGTGAGGCCGTCGCCGTCGGAGTCGACCACCGCGGCCGCCATCGCGTAGGTGATCGCCAGCTCGTTGGAAGGCTGGCTCTCGTTCCCCGCCGCATCGTAGCTCGAGACGACGAAGTACGAGGTCGTCCGCAAGGGCACGTCCGCCATCACGAACCTCACCGTGCCGTCGTTATCCGGCGCCGGCGCGCCGGCGTCGACCGCGGCCCCATACTCCGTGCCCGCGGCGCGGAGGTAGATCTTGTAGCCGCTGCTTCCCGAGACCTGCGACCACGAGATGCGCGCGTTGTACGCGAGCGCCGGCGATGCGAAGACCAGAAAGAGCGCTGCTAGAGCGGACGCTGTTTCGACGGCGCGTGAGGGCGACGGGGCGGAAAGCATGGCCGCCTACGTAGGCAAGGCACGTGCCGCGGCCGGAGCCCATGCGAAGCGCCTGCGAGCGTGCCTGCGCGGCTGCGCGCGCTCGCGCTCGCGGCGGACGCAACACGGCGACGGGGCGCTTCTTTGCCTGCACGCGCGCGGCGCAGATGTTGCCCGGACAACGGCCGGCGGCGGCGCGCGCGCCGTCGCGCCAGTGACGCGCGGCAGCTCCGCCCTTCCCCACAGCGAAAGAGTCTGCACCGCGAGTTGTTGTGCGCTCGATCGCCTTGGCGATGTCGTCGTGAGAGATCGGCCGGTCGGGAGAAAGTCCGTACCGCGAGTCGTCGTGTGCGCAACGACACGCGAATGCCGCCGCGCGTGAGCACTCGCGGCCGCCGCGTCTCAGGGCACGGCGGCGGCGATCTCGTTCGAGAAGGCGCTACTCCGGCCGTCGCGGTCGTACGACGTCAATGAGACGTAGATCGCCCCCGGCGCGCCCACGTACTCGAAGATCGCGCTCGACTCGCCTCGCGCATCGGGCGGCGGCGCGCCGACGTCCAGCGCTCGATCGTACGCCCGCGACCGGGTTCCCCAGTGGACGACGTAGCCGATCGCGTCCGCGGTCGGCTGCCAGCGTACGACGAGCGCGTGCGAGTCGACGTCCGCCGACGGTTCCCCGCCCGCGTCCGAGCCCGAGCCGCTGCCGCCGCACGCAGCCATCAGCAACACCACCGCGAACCAGAACGACGACGAACGAAGCGACACGACGAAGACGATCCCGGGCCTCTCTCGCGCACCGGACCCGGCGCTGTCAACGCCGCCGCCACGGCATGTCGGCGCACCGCCGTGCCGCCGTCGGCGCCGTCGTGCCGCTGCTGTCGCCGCCGCGGCAACGAGCATAAGACCTCCCGCTCGGCAGCGCGTCGTTTGTGCTGGACAACATGGCGGACGCGTGGCAATAGCCCGACACCTGCCGGATCGTGAACTGTTCCGCGACCACCCCCCCGGGTCGTAGGTGGTTGATCCTTGGCGTTTCGTGGCGGCATTCGTGGTGGCTCGGGGGTTGCAATGTCAGATCGCCCAGCATGGTCCGACGACGCCTGGTTCCGACCGTTCTCGCGGTCTTGATCACCCTTGCCGGGTCCGCGGTGACGGCGCGCGCCTACTCGGTCGTCATCCGCTGGACCGCCGCAGACGACCCGACGATCGCCGGTTATCTCGTCCATGTGCGCCCCGAAGGCGGCCCCGAACGCGACCCCATCGACATTCCCCGCCCGCGTCGCGACAAGTCGGGGCGCTTCGAAGCCGTCCTTGGCGACCTCGCCGTCGAAACCACCTATACATTCACGATCAACGCCTACGACGCCAACGGCACGGCCGGCGAACTCTCCAATCCGTACACCATCGGCTACCGGCAGGCGGCGCGGGTCGTCGACTCCGATCATGACGGTCTCGTCGACGCCGACGAAGACCGCAACCTGAACCAGCGCGTCGATCCTGGCGAGACCGACCGCCTGGTCGCCGACAGCGACGGCGACGGCGTCCCCGACGGCATCGAAACGACGTTCGGCTCGAACCCTCTGGACGGCCGCTCGCCGAGCTGTGCGCCGCTCGAGTTCTCGTCCTTCCGCATGATCGGCAAAGGCTCGGTGAACGCCGGCTGGGAGGCCGAGCTCCAGGACATGGCGGTGGCGATGACGCCGTCCCGGCCGCGCCCGACGTCGGTCGGCGTCATGTACCCGCAGAGCGGCAAAGGAACGCTGGCCGACTCGCTCCTGGTGACGCGCGTGCGCGACAACGATCCCTTCAGCCTCGAGATCACGGCGCGCTCGATAGACGGCAAGGCCTACCGCCTGCGCTACGACGGCTTCGGCGGCGTCGACCGCGTCGCGCGCCGCCGCTTGCAGCGATCGCTCGGCGCCAACTTCTCGGGTGCTCGCTACGAGCCCATAGGCATCGACGTCGCGAACGACATGCAGCGCATCGACCCGGCGGCCGTCTTCGACCACATCGAGCGCCTGGCGGTGCGCGGCAACCTGGTGATGCAGCAGCCGCGCAGTTGCCGCTAGGACTGGGCCTACCCATGGCTGCCCGCGACACGCACCACGCCGACACGCTGGTCTACGGCTCCGAGCCGCGCGCCCGCACCCCGGCCGCCGCACCACCGGCCGCGGCGGCGCCGCCCGATCGCCGGTCGGTGCGCATCTGGCTGGAGAAGAAGGGGCGCAACGGTACGCCGGTCTCGATCGTGCGCGGCCTGGCGCTCGCCCCCGCAGCGCTCGCGGAGCTCGCGAGCACGCTGAAACGAGCCTGCGGCACCGGCGGCACGGCCAAGGACGGAGAGATCATCATCCAGGGCGATCACCGCGAGCGCATCGCGGCGCTCCTCGCCCGCGCCGGCGTCGCCGCGAAGCTCGCCGGCGGCTGAACGGAGGAGACGATGCGAACCAACGCGCTGCGGGCTCTCGGAGCCATCATCCTGGCGACGGCCATCGTCGCCGGTAGCGTCCTGCCGGCCGCGGCCGGCGGCGACTGGAACGACGCCGGGATCCACTGGCAAGCCTACGAAGCCGGCCTCGCCGCCGCGAAGAAGGAGAAGAAGCCCGTCCTCCTCGTCTTCTTCACCGAGTGGTGTCCGCACTGCGCCAACTACAGCCGGGTGTTCCACGACGACAAGGTCGTCGAGCAGTCCAAGAAGTTCGTGATGATCCGGCTCGACAAGGACAAGAACGCCGAGCTCAGCAAGAAATACGCGCCCGACGGCGAGTACATCCCGCGCACCTACTTCCTCTCGTCCGCGGCCGTCCTCGATCCCACGCTCACGGCCCCGCGCGACCAGTACAAGTACTTCTACGACGAGCACGATCCGGCCCAGCTCCTCGCCGCCATGGACGCGGCGCTGAAGAAGCTGAAGTAAGCGGCCGGCGTACGCGCATCGGCCGGCAGCTCCGCTGGCGTCTCGGCGCGGCGTCGATCGCGCTCGCCGCCGCGTGGATCGCCCGCGACGCCTGGCTCCCTGCGATCGGGACGGCGCTCGTGGTCGAGGACGCGATCGTCCCGGTCGACGTGATCGTAGTCTCGAACGCGACGGCGCGCGCCGACACCCTCGCGGCGGCGGCTCTCTACAGCGACGGCGTCAGCCGCCGGATCGTGTTGCCGTGGTGGCGGCCGGAGCCGCTCGACCTCGAGGTCCAGGCCCTCGGCGTGCCCTGGCTGCCGCCGACCGACCTCGCCCTCGCCATCTTGCAGAAGAAGGGCGTGCCGCGGGAAGCGATCGAGATCCTGCGCGATCCCGTCGACGGGCTCAACACCGAGATCGCAGCGGTGGCCCGCTTCGCCGCCGCGCAGCGGCCGCGGAGCCTCATGTTCATCACCGCGCGCTCGCACTCGCGGCGCGCCCGCTGCCTGCTCGAGCGCACGCTCCCGGCGGCGACGACGATCGTCGTCCGCAGCGCCGCGGCCGACGACTTCGACCCCCGCCGCTGGTGGCACTCGCGCGCCGACGCCCGCGAGGTCGCCTCCGAGTACCTGCGCTGGCTGAACACGTTCGTCCTCCGCGACCCCTGGAGCGGCGGGCTTCCCGCGGTACCCGAAGCGCGGCGCTGAGCGGCGGCGTCAGTCGATGAGGACGCCGGGGTTGAGCACGCCGCGCGGATCGAGCGCGCGCTTCGCGGCGCCGAGCGCGCGCGCGAAGCCCTCGGACCGCTCGCGGTCGTACCATGGGCGGTGATCGCGGCCGACAGCGTGGTGGTGCGTGATCGTGCCGCCGAGCGCCAGCAGCGTCTCCGCCGCCGCCTGCTTGATCTCGGCCCAGTCGGCGAGCTGCCGGTCCGGGCGCGAGGGTGCGAGCACCGTATAGTAGGGCGCGACGCCGTCGGGATAGGCGTGGGTGAAGCGGCAGGTGACGATGCCGGCGCCGCAGACCCGCTGCAGCGCGCCGGTCACCGCCTCGGTGACGCCCGCGTGGAAGTCCGCGAAGCGGTCCCAGGTGATCGCGGTCTCGAAGGTCTCGCTGATCATGCCCCGGGCGACGAACGCATCGCGGACATACGGCATCTCGAGGAATGCCTGCCGCCAGGCGCCGGCGGCGCCGTCGCGCGCGCCTTCTTCGTCGCGGCGCGTCCGCCCGGCGCCTTCGGGCACGCGGCCGCCGTGATCGCGGCAGCACTCGAGCGCCCGCGCCATCGGCGCGTCGAGCTCGTGGTCTGCCGATTCGAAGCCGACCACCAGCACCGCCTCGGTGCCGGTGCCCGCGCCCGCGGTCAGCGCTTCGCCGGGGTCGAGCAGGCGGCAGTTCGCAGGATGGAGACCCGACTGGGCGAGCGCGCGTACCGCCGCCGCGCCGGCGGCGAAATCGGCGAAGGCCACCGCTGCCGAGGTGCGGAAGGTCGGCCGCGCCTGCAGCCGCATCCACGCCTCGGTGATGATGCCGAGGACGCCTTCCGAGCCGCTGAAGAGCCGCTCCGGGCTCGGCCCCGCCCCCGAGGCCGGGAGCCGGCGCGTCGCTACGATCCCCGTCGGCGTCACCACCCGCAGGGATTCCACGAGCTCGTCGATGTGGGTGATGAGCGTCGCGTAGTGGCCGCCCGAGCGCGTCGCGATCCAGCCGCCGAGCGAGCTGAACTCGAACGACTGCGGGAAGTGCCGCAGCGTGAGCCCGTGCGGCCGTAGCCGGTCCTCGAGCGCCGGCCCGAAGACACCGGCCTCGATGCGCGCCGCCCGCGACACCGGATCGATCTCGACGACGCGATCGAGGGCGCCGAGATCGATCGACACGACGCCGGGAAACGCGCCCGCCGGCGGCGCCTCGACGCCGCCGACGACGCTCGAGCCGCCGCCGTAGGGGATCGCCGCGAGCCCGGCGCCGTCGCACCAGTCGAGGATCGCGACCACGTCCGCCTCCGTCGCCGGTCGCGCCACGACGTCGGGCGGATTCGCGAAGTCGCGCGCCAGGCCGCGCACGACGTCGCGAAACGACTTCCCGTAGGTGTGGCTCGCCCGCGTCAGCGGATCGTCGGCGCAGAGTGCGGCGAGCGCCGCCGGCGGTGCGATCCGCGGCGCCGGCAGCACGACGTCCTCGATGCGCGGCGCCGTCCCGCGCGTCGGGACGTCGATGCCGAGCCGCGCCGCGAGCAGCATCGCGATGCGCTCCTGCTGCTCGGAGCTCGGACCCGCATCCTCCCATCCCCAACCCCAGAACTTCCGCCGCCGTGGTTGCATGACCGCGCCGATATGCTCATAACGGCCGCCGAAAACCCACCCCCGGAGGCCTCTGGAAATGAAGCTCTACGACTCGTTCGGTCCCAACCCGCGTGCGCTGCGCATGTTCCTCCACGAGAAGGGCATCGACTTCCCCAAGGTCTCGCTCGATCTCCTGGCGGCGGAGAACCGCCGGCCGCCCTACATCGACAGGAACCCGAACGGGCAGATGCCGGCGCTCGAGCTCGACGACGGCCGCCTGCTCGCCGAGACCGCCGCGATCTTCGAGTACCTGGAGGAGAAATACCCGCACCCGCCGCTCGTCGGCCGGACGCCGGAGGAGCGCGCCGAGACGCGCATGTGGCAGCGCCGCATCGAGCTCAAGATCACCGAGCACCTGTACAACGGCTTCCGCTTCGCCGAGGGCCTCGAGCTCTTCCGCACCCGCATGCGCTGTCTTCCCGACGCCGCCGCGGGCCTGAAGGCGATCGCGCGCGACAACCTCGCCTGGCTCGATCCGCTGCTCCGGGACAAGCAGTTCATCGTCGGCGATCGCTTCACGATGGCCGACATCATCCTCTACGCCGCGCTCGACTTCGGCGCCACGGTAGGTCAGCCGCTCGACCCCGCGCTCACCAACGTGGGCTCGTGGAGAGAGCGCATCGCCAAGCGCCCGAGCGCGGCGGCGAGCCTGCACCCGACCAGCGCCGCGCTCGGCATGAACGGCTGAGCGCGGCGGCTCACTGGTGCTTGCGGAGCTCGAGCCTCGCGATCTGGTTCTTGTGGACCTCGTCCGGTCCGTCCGCGAAGCGTAGCGTCCGCACGCCCGCCCACATGCTCGCGAGCGGCGTCACCTGCGACACGCCGGCGCCGCCGAACGCCTGCATCGCGTCGTCGATCACCTGGAGCGCCATGCGCGGCGCCGCCACCTTGATCATCGCGATCTCGGCGCGCGCCACCTTGTTGCCGACGGTGTCCATCATGTAGGCGGCCTTGAGGGTCAGCAGCCGGCACTGCTCGATGCTGATGCGGGCATCGGCGATGCGCTGCTGCCAGACGTTGTGCTGCGCCAGCTCCTTGCCGAAGGCGACGCGGCTGAGCAGCCGCTTGCACATGAGCTCGAGCGCGCGTTCGGCGAGGCCGATCGTGCGCATGCAGTGGTGGATGCGGCCCGGTCCGAGCCGGCCCTGCGCGATCTCGAAGCCGCGGCCTTCTCCGAGGAGCATGTTGGCCGCGGAGACGCGCACGTTGTCGAACGACACCTCGGCATGGCCGTGCGGCGCGTCGTCGTAGCCGAAGACCGAGAGCATGCGCTCGACCCGTACGCCCGGCGTGTCCATCGGCACCAGGATCATCGACTGCTGGCGGTGCCGGTCCGGGTTGTCGGGCGCCGTCTTGCCCATGAAGATCATGACCTTGCAGCGCGGGTCGCCGGCTCCCGAGGTCCACCACTTGCGCCCGTTGATGACGTAGTCGTCGCCGTCGCGGACGATCCGGGCCTCGATGTTGGTCGCGTCCGACGAGGCCACCGCCGGCTCGGTCATCGCGAAGGCGGAGCGGATCTTCCCCTGTAGCAGCGGCTGCAGCCACCGCTGCTTCTGCTCGGCGGTGCCGTAGCGGACGAGCACCTCCATGTTGCCGGTGTCGGGCGCCGAGCAGTTGAAGGCCTCCGGCGCGATCGGGGAGCGTCCCATGATCTCGGCGAGCGGCGCGTATTCGAGGTTGGTGAGCCCGGCTCCGAGCTCGCTCTCGGGCAGGAACAGGTTCCAGAGCCCTTGGGCCTTCGCCTTCTCCTTGAGCTCCTCGACGATCGCGAGCGGCTGCCAGCGCTCGCCCTCGGCGAGCTGGCGGAGCGCGGTCTCCTCGTGCGGATAGACGTGCTCCTCCATGAAGTCGCTGACGCGCTTCCGGAGGGCCTTCACCTTGTCGCTGTAGTCGAAGTACATGCCGAGCCTCGTTCTGTTCAGGACGTCCGGCGGTCGGCGGCCGCGAAGGCCGCGCGCAGCTCGTCGTACGTGCGCGTGACGGGGAACTGGGGAAAGTCGCGGACGACGTTGTCGGGCGGCCGGAAGAGGATGCCGCTATCGGCTTCGTCGAGCATCGTCGTGTCGTTGTAGGAGTCGCCGGCGGCGACGACGCGGAAGTTCAGCAGCTTCAATGCCATCACCGCCTTGCGCTTGCCGTCGGCGATGCGGAGCGTGTAGCCGCGGATGCAGCCGCCGTCGTCGACGACGAGCGTGTTGCAGAAAAGCGTCGGGAAGCCGAGCTGCGCCATCAGCGGCTGGGCGAACTCCATGAAGGTATCGGAAAGGATGATCACCTGCGCCCGGGCCCGCAGCCAGTCGAGGAAGGCCGGCGCGCCGTCGAGCGGCCGCATGCCGGCGATCACCTTCTGGATGTCGGCGAGCCCGAGGCCCTCGCGCTCGAGGATCGCGAGCCGGCCGCGCATCAGCCGATCGTAATCGGGCTCGTCGCGGGTCGTCCGCCGGAGCTCGGCGATGCCGGTCGCGTCGGCGACGCCGATCCAGATCTCGGGCACGAGGACGCCTTCGAGATCGAGGCAGGCGACGAGGGGCGCGGACATCGGCCGTGCGTAGCAAGCACGATAGGGTGCTGCAACCGACGACGGTGAAACGCGGCCGAAACGGCGTCCGTCGAGTGCCCGCGCGGACATCGGGTCGCTCGCTTGCGCCCGCCGAACGGCTTCGTTACCACCGCCTCGATGCGCTGGACGCCAGGCGGACGGAGCCGCGACCTCGAAGACCGGCGCGGCATGGGCGCAGCCGGCCGTCCCGGGCTCGGCGGGCTGCGGATCGGCGTCGGCGGCGCCGTCCTCCTCCTCGTCCTGAGCCTCGCCACCGGGCAGAACCTCTTCACGCTCCTCGGCGACACGATCGGCATCGACGCCGGCGGCGGGGCCGACGCCCCCTACCGGTCGTCGCCCGACGAAGAGCGGCTGGTCGAGTTCGTCTCCTTCGTGCTCGACGACGTCCAGGACACCTGGGAGAAGACCTTTCCGCTCGCCGGCCGCTACTACCGCCGGGCCAAGCTCGTGCTCTTCACCGACACCGTGAGCTCGGGCTGCGGCTACGCCGAGTCGGCGATGGGACCCTTCTACTGCCCCATCGACGAGAAGGCCTACATCGACCTCGGCTTCTACCGCGAGCTGCGCTCGCGCTTCGGCGCGCCCGGCGACTTCGCGCAGGCCTACGTGATCGCGCACGAGATCGGCCACCACGTGCAGAACGTGCTTGGCCTCTCCCAGCGCGTGCGCGAGATGCAGGAGCGGCGGCCCGCGGCCGCGAACCAGTTCTCGGTGCTGCTCGAGCTCCAGGCCGACTGCTTCGCGGGCGTGTGGGCGCACTCGACCGAGCAGCGGGATCTGCTCGAGCGCGGCGACGTCGAAGAAGGCCTGGGCGCCGCCGCGGCAGTCGGCGACGACCGCATCCAGAAGCAGGCGGGCGCGCGCGTGAACCCCGAGACCTGGACGCACGGCTCGTCGGCGCAGCGGGTCGAGTGGTTCCACCGCGGCATGGAGCGCGGCACGGTCGCGGAGTGCAACACCTTCGCGGCGGCGATGCGGTGAGCGCGCCGTGCGCGCGGCGCGCGGCGTGAAGGGCGGCCTGCCCGTCCGGCCGCTCGGTCGCACCGGGCTCGCGGTGTCGCGCCTCGGACTCGGGCTCGCCGCGGTCGGCCGGCCCGGCTACATCACGCTCGGCCGCGCCCGCGATCTCCCGCCCGCGCGCACCCCCGAAGCGCTCGCGGCGCGCACCGCCGCGCTCTGCGACGCCGCATGGGCGAGCGGCGTCCGCTACTTCGACGCCGCCCGCAGCTACGGCCGGGCGGAAGAGTTCCTGGCGCGCTGGCTCACTCGCCGCGGCATCGCCGCCGGCGCGGTCGTGGTCGGCAGCAAGTGGGGATACCGCTATACGGCGGGGTGGACGATCGACGCCGCCGTCCACGAGGAGAAGGAGCTCTCGCTGGCGCGCTTCACGCAGCAGCTCGGCGAAACGCGCGCGCTCCTCGGCGATCACCTCGACCTCTACCAGATCCACAGCGCCACCGCGGAGTCGGGCTGCCTCGAGGACGAGCGCCTGCTGGCGGCGCTGGTCGCAGCGCGCCGCAGCGGCGCCTGCCGGGCGCTCGGCCTGTCGCTGAGCGGCCCGACCTCCGACCGCGCCCTGGCGCTGGCGCTCGCCGCGCGCATCGACGGCGAGCCGGTCTTCGACGCCGTGCAGGCGACCGTGAACCTCCTCGAGCCGTCGCTGCTGCCGCTCCTCGCGGCCGCGCACGCCGCGGGCCTCGGCGTGATCGCGAAGGAGGTCCACGCCAACGGCCGGCTCGCCGATGCGAACGACCGGCCCGGGGACGCGGGCCTGGTGGCGGCACTGCGCGCGCTCGCCGCCGACGCCGGCGTCGCCATCGCCGACCTCGCCCTCGCCTGGGTGGTAGGACAGCCGCAGATCGACGTCGCGCTCTCGGGCGCAGCGACGACGGCGCAGCTCGCGGGACACGTCCGCGCTGCGGCGCTGGCCCTCGATCCCGACACCAGCGCCGCGCTCGCGCGCTTCGCGGAGGCGCCCGCGGCATACTGGGCGACGCGCGCGCGCCTGCCCTGGACGTGACCCCGCAGGCGGCAGCGGCGCCCGCAGATTGACTCCCCCGGTGCGACCGGCCAGAAAAGAGTCCGGTCCGATTCGACCCCCCGGGGACCGCGCCGCTGAATCGATCCTCCGTTACGCCGTCGAGAAAGGGAGGCGCCGTGAAGATACATCTGGTCACTCCGCGGAACCCCGAGAGCTTCTGGACCTACGACCGCATCCTCCCGAGTCTCGGCAAGCGCTGCATCTTCCCGAATCTGTCGATGCCGACCGTCGCCGGGCTGACCGGCCCCGAGCACCAGGTGACGCTCTGCGACGAGAACGTCGAGGAGATCGACTTCGACGTCGAGGCCGACATCGTCGGCGTCACCGGCTACATCGTCCACAAGCCGCGCATGCTCGAGATCGCCGACGAGTTCCGCCGCCGCGGACGCTTCGTCGTCATCGGCGGACCGTACGCGTCGCTCTGCCCCGAGGAGCTGCATGGCCGCTGCGACGTGCTCTTCGTCGACGAGGCCGAGGAGACGTGGCCGCAGTTCCTGCGCGACTTCGCGAGCGGGCACTGGCGCGCCGAGTACCGGGCGCTCGAGAAGCCGGACCTCACCGCCTCGCCGACCCCGCGCTTCGACCTCCTGAAGGTCGACCGCTATCACGCGATGACCATCCAGTTCGCGCGCGGCTGCCCGTTCAATTGCGAGTTCTGCGACATCATCGTCGTCTACGGGCGCCGCCCGCGCGTGAAGACGGTGCCGCAGGTCATGGCCGAGATCGAGGAGTGCCATCGCCTCGGCGCGACGCAGGTATTCCTCGTCGACGACAACTTCATCGGCAACAAGAAACTCGCCAAGGAGCTGCTGCGCGCGATCGCCGACTGGAGCGCCGCCCACGGCCACCCGATGCACTTCAACACCGAGGCGTCGTTGAACGTGGCCCAGGACGAGGAGCTGCTCGAGCTCCTGCGCGCGGCGCACTTCACCACGATCTTCATCGGCATCGAGAGCCCGCGCCGCGCCTCCCTGCAGGAGAGCAAGAAGACGCAGAACATGCGCGGCGACCTGGTCGAGAACGTCCGCAAGATCCACGAGTACGGCATCCAGGTGCAGGCCGGCATGATCGTCGGCTTCGATCACGACGACGAGTCGATCTTCGAAGAGCAGCTGCGCTTCATCCAGGACGCGCGCATCCCGGTCTCGATGACCGGCATGCTCCAGGCGATGCCGAAGACGGCGCTGCACGGCCGCATGGCGAAGGAAGGCCGCCTCGTCGGCGACTCGGTCGGCGACCAGTTCGTGTTCTCGAACATCCTGCCGAAGACGATGAGCAGGATCGCCCTCTACAAGGGCTACCGGACGCTCATCGCCGACCTCTACGACTTCCGGAACTTTCGCCGCCGCACGCTCGAGTTCATCCTGAACCGCGGCCGGCAGGTCGGCGAGGGCATCAAGGTACGCCGCGAGGAGTGGCGCCTCCTCGGCCGCATCCTGCGCGACACGGTGATCGCCGCGAGCCCGCGCCGCGCCTGGTTCACGATGTCGCTGCTCGGCGCGACGCTGTGGAAGAACCCGACGCGCCTCGCCGACGCCGTCGGCTTCGCCATCGTCCACAAGGGCCTCTACGAGTACATGCAGCACCTCGATCGCCACCTCGACCGGGTGATCCGCGACATCGAGGAACGCGCCGAGGCGCTCGAGGGCGATACGGTGTCCGGCCTCGTATCCGCCAGCGCCTGAGCCACGGAGCTACCCGACCATGCACTTCGGCATCATGATGTTCGCGGCCGACTACGCCATCCGCCCCGACGAGCTCGCGGTCGAGGCCGAGGCGCGCGGCTTCGAGTCGGTCTTCTTCCCCGAGCACACCCACATCCCGGCGAGCCGGCGGAGCCCCTATCCCGGCGGCGGCGAGCTGCCGAAAGAGTACTCGCACACGCACGACCTCTTCGTGACGCTGGCGACGGCGGCCGCCGCCACCAGGACGATCAAGGTCGGCGCCGGCATCTGCCTGGTCGTCGAGCGCGACCCCATAACCACCGCCAAGGAAGTCGCGAGCATCGACTTCCTCTCCCGCGGGCGGCTGCTCTTCGGCATCGGCGGCGGCTGGAACGCGGAGGAGATGGAGAACCACGGCACCGCCTTCGCGACCCGCTGGAAGCTCCTGCGCGAGCGCGTGCTGGCGATGAAGGAGATCTGGACCCGGGACGCGGCCGAGTTCCACGGCGACTTCGTGGACTTCGATCCGATCTGGTCGTGGCCGAAGCCGGTGCAGAAGCCGCACCCGCCGATCCTCATGGGCGGCAACACGGCGCGCGCGCGCCAGCGTGTCGTCGACTTCTGCAACGGCTGGATCCCGATCGGCTTCGATCCCGGTCAGGTCATCTCCGGCATGCGCGACCTGGCCGAGCGCGCGCGCGTCGCCGGCAAGCGCCCCGAGGATTTCCCCGTCACCGTCTTCGGCGCCCCGCCCGATCCCGAGGTGCTGAAGCGCCTGGCCGCGGCCGGGGTGGAGCGAGTGAATCTCTGGGTGCCGCCGGCGCCGCGCGAGGAGGTCCTCCCCATCCTCGACGGGTACGCGACCCTCGCGGCAAGCGCGCGGTGAGCGCTCGGGAGGGGGCGTCGCACGCGGCGCGGCGCGACGTCCCTTCCCGTCGCGCCGCCATGTACGCCCTCCTCCTCGCCGCGGCCGGGTGCGCCGCCGGCGCCCCGACGCGCCCGGCGCCGGCAAACCGGCCGCCTCCGGTGCCGGCGCTCTACGACACGCAGCGCCGCATCACCGAGTACATCGACTCCGGCCGCTACGACGCCGAGGTCGCGCGCGTCGTCGCAGAGGCGTCGCAGTGGCTCGATCGGCGCGCGCCCGAAGTGCGCAAACCGGCGATCGTCCTCGACGTCGACGAGACCGCGCTCTCGAATTGGCGCGCCTATCGCGTCAACGGCTGGGCGCGCATCCTGAACGGCCCCTGCGACCTGGCGCAGGGACCGTGCGGCATCCGGGCCTGGCAGGAGATGTCGGCGGCGGTCGCGATCGAGCCGACGCTGCGGCTCGTCGAGCGCGCCCGCGTCCTCGGTGTCGCGGTCTTCTTCATTTCCGGGCGCCCCGAGGCGACCCGAGTGCTCACCGAGCGCAACCTCCGCGAGCAGGGGTACAGCTTCGACGAGCTGATCCTCCTCCCGTCCGACAGGACGTTCCGCAGCGGCGTCGACTTCAAAGTGCCGGAGCGCCAGCGCCTCACCGAGGCCGGCTACGCGATCCTGCTGAACCTCGGCGACCAGTGGAGCGACCTCGAGGGCGGCTACGCGGAGCGCACCTTCGCCTTGCCCAATCCGGTGTACCACCTGCCCTGATCGCCGGCGCGCATCTGCGGGCGCCTCGCCGCATCGAGGGTGCGACAACGTGACACATTCCGTCCCGGCGCTCGTCTGCTAACGATCACCGCTTCGGGAGGACGATCGGTGACCATAGCGAGCGACACGGCGGACGGAACGGCACATCGGGATCGGCGCGGAGGCGGCCGCCGCCGGCGGCTCGGGGCTGCCGCGTTCGTAATCGCCGGCTTGCTCGCCTGGACGTGCCGCCCGGCCTTCGCGCGCGGGGAGTGCGGCCTCTCGTGCTGCATCGGCAGCGCCGGCCCTTCCGGGGTGACGCTGGCCCAGAACTTCGGCCTCTCGGTGCAGTACGAGTACATGAAGATGGGCACCATCAAGCACGGCACCTCGAGCGTCGGTCCGAACGAGGCGCTCGACGAATTGCGGAGCCCGGGCAAGCCGTACGCCGTACCGCTCGACATGACGATGCAGAAGATCTCGCTCATCGGCGCGTACACGATCACCGAGCGCTGGCAGATCCTCGGCATCCTGCCGTACGTCATCAACGACATGGACATGCGCATGCGCGTCCCGACGAGCATGCACATGGCTCGTTCCGGTGCGAGCCCGGCCATGGATATGGACGGCTTCATGGACATGGACCACTCCATGGACCGCGTGGACGGCGTCGGCGATTTCGCCCTGTTGGCGTTCTACAACGCCTTCACCGACGCCCCCATCCGTCCCACGCAGCGGCTGACGCTCGGGGTCGGATTGCAGACTCCCACCGGCCGCAACGAGGTGAAGACGCCGTCGGGCAACTTCGTCCACGCGATGATGCAGCCGGGAACGGGCTCCTGGGACCCGCTCTTCCTCGTCAACTACATGCGCGCCTTCTACCCGCTGGTGCTGCAGGCGAACTTCTTCTACCACCTCACCACCGAGGGCGACACGGGCTACGAGTTCGGCGATCAGCTCGCCTTCGATCTGATCGCCCGCTACCAGGTCTGGGACTACGTGAACCTCGGCTTCGAGACGAACTTCATCTACGCCGGACGCGACACCGACCACGACCGGCGGTACTCGCACCCGGAGACGTCGATGGTCGACAACCCCGCCAACACCGGCATCACCACGCTCGCCCTCGCCCCGAGCGTGCAGGTGAAGCTGCCGCGGACCGGGGGAAGCCTCGATTTCAAGTACCAGGTTCCGGTGTTCCAGGACGCCAACGGCTACCAGCTGGTGCTCGACTGGCGGATCCTCGCGGGGGTCGTCTGGAACTTCTGACCCGGCGCGGCGCCGCCCGGGCGCGGTCCGGGCGGGCGACGGCGGTGGCGCTCGCGATCGCCGCCGTGTGTGCGGGAGCAGCCGCGCCCGCGCCCGCCGCCGACTCGCCGACGGTGGCACTGCGCGCGCCGCTGCGCCGCGAGGCGGCACCGCCGCTTCGCCTGCGCGACCGCAGCGGCGTCGAGCACGACCTCGCCGAGTACCGCGGCCGGGTGGTGATCCTGCACTTCTGGGCGACGTGGTGCGTGCCGTGCCGCATCGAGCTGCCCGAGCTCGACGCTCTCGACCGCCGCCTGCGGGCGCAGGGGCTGGTCGTGCTCGCGATCGCCGCCGACAGCCGCGCTGCGGTGGACGAGTTCGCCGCCGAGGTCGGCTTCGGCCTGCCGGTGCTGATCGATCAGTACGGACGCGGGCTCCACGCCTACGGCGTCGAGGTGCTGCCCTCGAGCTACGTGATCGGGCGCGACGGTCTGATCGAGTCCACGGCCGCCGGCCGCGTCGACTGGAACGGTCCCGCCGCCACCGCCGCGCTGGCGCGGCTGCTGGCGCTGCCGGACCCGCGTCCGGCGGCGGGGCCGCCCTGAAGCAGCGCCGCCGCGCCCGGCGCGCGCGCGGCGGCGCCGGATGCGGTCAATATCCTTCGAGCCGCGCCGTGCGATCGCGGTGGAACGCAGCGTCGCCGAAGGTCATCTCCGCCACCCGGGCGCGCTTGAAGAAGAAGCCGATGTCGTGCTCGTCGGTGACGCCGATGCCGCCATGCATCTGCACGCACTCGTTGCCGACGAGCACGAAGGCGTCCGAGCACCGCGCTTTCACGAGGCTCGCGAGCTTGGCGACGGTCGCGTCGTCCCGCCCCTCGTCGAGCGCCCGGTGCGCCCCCATCACCGCCGAGCGCGCCAGCTCGAGCTCGATGTACATCTTGGCGGCGCGGTGCTTGAGCGCCTGGAAGCTGCCGATCGGGACGCCGAACTGCACGCGCGTCTTCAGGTACTCGTTGGTCATCTCGAAGGCGGCTTGCATGGACCCGAGCATCTCGGCCGCGAGCCCGATGCGGGCACGGTCGAGCACTCGCTCGAGGAGCGCGCCCCCGGCGTCGACGGCGCCGAGCACGGCATCGGCGCCCACGGCGACGCCGTCGAAGCGGACGAGGGCCGCATTGCGGGCGTCGATGCGCGACTGGCGCTCGATGGTGACGCCGGGCGTGTCGGCGGCGACGATGAAGAGCGTTATGCCGGCGGCGTCGTCGCGCCCTCCCGCCGTGCGGGCGCTCGCGACGATGACGTCGGCGACGTGGCCGTCGAGCACCTGGATCTTCTCGCCGCTGATCGTCCAGCCGCCGCCGCTCCTGGTCGCCGCGGTCGCCACCTTGTGGGCGTCGTAGCGGCTGCCCGCTTCCTGGTAGGCGACCGCGGCGATGCGCTCGCCGGCGGCGATCGGCGCCAGGTGCGCCTGCTTCTGCGCGTCGCTGCCGCCGAGGAGGAGCGCGTTCGCGGCCAGCAGCACCGTCGACGTGAACGGCTCCGGCATGAGCCCCCGCCCCATCGCTTCCAGCACCACCATCTGCTCCATCCAGCCGAGGCCGGCGCCGCCGTACGCCTCGGGAATGGTGATGCCGAGCCAGCCGAGCGCCGCCATCTCGCGCCAGAGCTGGCGCGAGAAGCCGTCGGCGTCGCCGCTGTCGCGGAGCTCGCGCACCCGGCGCAGCGACGAGCGTCCGCCCACGAACTCGCGCGCGCTCCGCGCCAGCATCTCCTGCTCTTCGGTGAGGACCAGATCCATGGGTGCCCCTCAGTCCGGAAGGCCAAGCACGCGCTTGGCGATGATGTTGAGCTGGATCTCGGAGGTGCCGCCCTCGATCGAGTTGCCGCGCGAGCGCAGCCAATCGCGCGTCATCTTGAGCTCCTCGGGATCGAAGCCGGGGCCCTCCCAGCCGAGCCCCTGCGGGCCGCAGATACTCACCATGAGCTCGCGCCGCCGCATGTTGAGCTCGGTGCCGTAGTACTTGAAGATCGACGTTTCGGGACCGGGCTTGTGTCCCGCCTTCATGCCGTCGCGCGAGCGCGCCAGGGTGAGGTCGAGACACGCCTGGTCCATCTCGAGCTGGGTGATGCGGTCGCGCGCGATCGGGTCGGCGATCCGCCCCTGCGCCTCTCCGAGGTGCTTGCGGGCGAGGTCGATGAGCTTCCGCCGATCGTCGCGCTCCTTGAAGGCATCGGCGATCATCGTCCGCTCGTGGCCGAGGAGCGCCTTCGCCATCGTCCAGCCGCCGTTCACCTGGCCGACGACGTTCGCCACCGGCACCCGCACGTCGGAGAGGAACGTCTCGCAGAAGGGCGAGTAGCCGCTGATGAGCTTGATCGGCTTCACGCTGACCCCGGGCGAGGTCATGTCCATCAGGAGGAAGGTGATGCCGTTGTGCTTCGGCGCCTGGAAGTCGGTGCGCACGAGGATGAACATCCAGTCCGCCTTGTCGGCGTACGAAGTCCAGATCTTCTGACCGTTCAGCACGTAGACGTCGCCGTCGCGAACGGCCTTCGTCTGCAGGCTCGCGAGATCGGAGCCCGAGCCCGGCTCGGAGTAGCCCTGGCACCAGCGGATCTTCCCCTGGACGATCGCCGGCAGGTGCTCTCGGCGCAGCTCCTCGCTCCCCTCCTGGAGGAGGAGCGGCCCGATCATCGAGAGCCCGAAGCCGGTGAGCGGCGGCCGGAGGTTCAGCTTCGCCATTTCCTCGGCGAGCACCTTGGCTTCGGCCTTGGAGAGCCCGCCGCCGCCGTATTCCCGCGGCCACGTCGGCGCCGTCCAGCCGCGCTCGGCCATGACCGCGAGCCAGCGCATGACCGGGGCGGGATAGTCGGCCTTGCGGCCGCCCCAGCAAATCTCGTCCTGCGACTTCGGCGTCGTCCGCATCTCCGGCGGCGCGTGTTGCTCGAGCCACTGGCGGGTGTCGGCGCGGAACCGTTCCAGATCGGCCATGGAAACCTCGCTATGCTGGCGCTATGAGGAGCTGTCGCATGGTGTCACTCCTTTGGTTCAGGGTATCGACGATACATCCGAGAGCTCAAAAATCGGCGACCCTAGAGTCGCCGTAGCCCACCGCGCGCCGCCATCGTTCGTATAAAGGCTTAACGCGTGCGTCGTGCTGTCTTGCGCCCCGACGGCCACGCCGTCCAGTGGGGTGGCGAACTGCAGCGCGACGATTGCACTACTCTGAGTCTCGGGCAGCACCTGCCGAACCCAGACACCGCCACCGTCACGGGTGTTTAAAATGACGGCCGTGCCGGTGTCCGTCGTGCCGCCAACCCAACCCGTCAGCGGGTCCGTGAAGGACACCGCAAACAATTCATGGACGCTCGATATGCCCGCCGATCGGTCTACCCACGAGATGCCCGCATCCGACGAGTGAGCGACTATCGTCGTGCCCTGGCCGACAATCCACACGTCTGAGTTACCTACACACGCCACAGCAGTTGGATTTGTGGTAGGGAGGCCGCGGACTACCTCCTGCGTAATCTCTACCCAGTCACGACCGGAATTGGCGCTCCGCACCACAAACGAACCCGTCACGCCGAACCCCACAGCGATCCCAACGCCTGACGCGGTAAAGCAGGCGTCCCGAAGCGCACTGTT
Organism: Polyangiaceae bacterium UTPRO1; assembly: GCA_002050235.1. Lineage (GTDB taxonomy): Bacteria > Desulfobacterota > Binatia > UTPRO1 > UTPRO1 > UTPRO1. The sequence continues at coordinate 125,484 of MWST01000018.1, forward strand.
CTGCGCGGCCGGTGTGTTGCCGGTGATGGCGGCTGGCGTCCAATGCAAGCCCATGTCCTCTGTGCGAAGAATCAGGGGCGGCCCACTGGGGGAGACCGGTAGCGGCGGAGCCTCAGCACCAACCGCGACCACCAACGAATCCCCCCCGAACGCCACGTCTTCGAGCCGGAGAGTTGGAACCGTCGCGTTCCCACGCTGGCTGCTCCACGACAAGCCCCCATCGGTACTGCGTAGAATCTCTTCTGTCCCCACCGCCCACCCCACATCGGAGTCGACAAATCCAATGCCGCGCAGCTTCTTCACCGAGGTGAACGCGGTGTTCCAGGTCGCACCCCTATCGGCGGATCGTAAAATCAACGAGGCACCGTCTGCGTCTAACGTGACAAGTCGACGCGCAATGGCCCATGTATTTGCTGACGCGCTGGCTGCTGTAGCTGTGGGAGTGGGCGCAGTTGCAGTTAAACTAGGCGTGGGGCTCGAACCGCGGTCCTCATGGCCATCATCGCCGCAACCAACAAGAAGAAACAGGATACCGCCAACACCCAGGAGAATCGCCCGCGTCATGGTGGGGTGACAAGAGCTCTTATACGGCCGCTGCGGTCCGCGGGTGTGGCGACTCGAGTCCATGTTGCTCCTCCATGCAGCGAACGGCGCACCTCCCGTGCGCTCGGTTGCGGGTCAGCTCCCGAGACCCAGGCGCTTGGCGATGATCACCTTCATGATTTCATTGGTACCGGCGTAGATCGACTGCACGGCGGCGTCGGCGTAGTCCTGGGAGATCGGGTACTCCTTCATGAACCCGTAGCCGCCGTGCAGCTGCAGGCACTCGCCGACGACCTTCTTCTGCAGGTCGGTCGTCCACCACTTGCCCATGCTCACCTCGGAGACGATGTCGTCGCCGCGGACGTGGGCGGCGACCAGCTGGTCGACGAACGCCTGGCCGACCTGGACCTGGGTGGCGAGCTCGGCGAGCGTGAACTGGGTATTCTGGAACTCGGCGATGGCGCGCCCGAAAGCCTTGCGCTCGCGCGTGTAGGCGATCGTGTCGTCGAGGGCGCGGCGACAGGAAGCGATGGCGGTGATGCAGATGCAGAGCCGCTCCTGCTGGAGCTTCTCCATCATCATCTTGAATCCCTCGCCTTCCTTGCCGAGGAGATTCGCGGCCGGCACCTTGCAGTCCTCGAAGAAGAGCTCGCTCGTGTCCTGCGCCGGGAAGCCTAGCTTCTCGAGCTTCCGACCGCGCACGAAGCCGGGCGAGTCGGCCTCGATGACGAGCAGGCTCACGCCCTTGTAGGCGGGCTTGGCGCCGGGGTCGGTCTTCACCGCGGTCACGTAGGCGCCGCCGAGCTGGCCGATAGAGATGAAGGTCTTGCCGCCGTTGACGACGTAGTGGTCGCCGTCCCGCACCGCCCGGGTCTGGATGTTGGCCAGGTCGGAGCCGGCGCCGGGCTCGGTCATGCCGATCCCGAAGAGGAGGTCGCCGCTCACGGCGGGGGGCAGAAACCGCCGCTTCTGTGCCTCGGTGCCGTAGGTCATGAGATACGGCAGGCATATCGACGCGTGGACCGTCGTCATGATGCCGTGCGCCCGCATGTATGCGAGCTCCTCCATGATGATGGCGTCGTAGCGGAAGTCGGCGCCGGCGCCGCCGTACTCCTCGGGGACGCAGGGGGCGAGGAACCCGGCCGCTCCCATCTTCTTCCAGGTCTCGCGATCGGTGATGCCGTCGTGATTCCAGGTGGCGATCTTCGGCTCGATCTCCTTGGCGGCGAACTTGCGGAACTGCTCGCGGAAGAGCTCGTGCTCGTCGGTGTAGACGTCGCGCTTCATCATCGTCGGGAGTCTCCTCGGAGGGCTGGACGTGGGCGCCCTTCTAGTCCCCCGCGGCAGTGATTTCTAGCGGCAGGCGCAGCGGCCGCACGTCAGCGATGCAAGAGGCCGACGGCGACGATGGCGCCGTGATCCATGTAGTACTTGCCCGGGAACACGAGGGCCTCGTCGGCGCCGATGCGGCGATCGGTGTAGAACGAGTACCCGAGCATCAGATCGACGGTCCAGTGCTCGAAGTCGTAGCCGACGCCGGCCGAGAGCTTGAAGTCGTCGTTGTCGAAGATGAGCGGATTGGCGCCGCGCGAGCCGACGATATGGGATGCCCAGCTGCAGCCGAAGCGCAGACGCCAGGGATCGCGGATCGCGTATTCCACCGCCGCCGAGAGCTTCCACTCGTCCTTGGCGTCGGGGACGAAGGCGATGTTCGCCTGCGGCGTCTGCTCGTATTCGATCACCGAGTGGCCGAGCGTGCTCGAGTTGGTGAAGCGCATCGACGCGGAGAGCGTAACGCGCTCGCTCGCCCGCCAGGTCGCGCCGGTGAAGATCTGCGCCGGCAGCTTGAGGGTGACGTCGACGTCCTGACGCCCGGTGCCCGCTACCGGCATACTGCCGCCCAACCAAGCCCGTCCGGGCGTGCGCACCCCGAGCCCGAACGCCAAGGTGTCCGTAGGACGCCAGCTCACCCCGAGCATGCCGCGGACACCGGGTCCGTTCACTTTGTAGCGGAAGTTCAGGCCCTCCTGGATGAAATGGGTGCGCAGCTGTCCGAAGACCGGCTCGACGGCGGCACCGACCGCTAGCCGCTCGTCGAGCTCGTAGGCGACCCCCAGGGGAAACGCCATCATGATCGTCTCGCTGAGGAAATTGGGGACGCCGTGGGCGGCGTCGGGACCGTAGTCGAACGTCGAGCCGGTGGCGCCGTAGGATCCGAGGGCCAGCCGCCAGCGGCCCTGCGGGATCGATATGCCGAAGTCGGGCACCAGCATGAAGAGATCGTTGCTCTCCTCGAATCCCGCCGGCGCCGAAGCCTCGATCCCGCCCCTGCCGCCGGCGAAGCCGAGGCTGCCGCCGTAGGTCGTGGTGGCGAATCCGGTAAGTCCGGCGGGATTCGAGAAGAGCGCGCCGGCGGGCGTCAGCGGGTCGGCGACGCGGCTCCCGGCAACGGAGCCGTCGGCCGCACCGATGGCCGGCGGCAGCAGGTCGCTGGCCGGAGCCGACCTAGCGGCGAGGACGACGGCGAGGGCGGTCGCAAGCCCTGCAGCGGCGATCGTTCGGTACGGTCCCATGCTCTTGCCCCCGATGTGACGAAGAAGTCGATGCCTCGATGACGCTAGACGCAAGAAGGGCCTCTCGCCGTGGCGGAAGCGGTTGCGCCACGCACCCGAGCCCACCGCCGGCGGGAGGCCACTTCCCGCGCGATGACGCAAAGCGGAATTGCAACCCCAGGTCAACGGGCAGCGGCAAGCCTCGCGCGGCATAGCGCTGTACGCGGTTCTCGCCTACATTGCGCCGGCAACGAGGGGGGCCGCCTTTGCGATTCGGATTCCACGTCTTCATGGTCGATCCGTCGGAGCTCCTCGACCTGGCGCGCACGGCCGACGCCACCGGCTGGGACAGCATCCAGGTCGCCGATGCGCCCTTCTTTCCCGAGGTGACGTCGGAGCCGTATCCCTACACGCCCGACGGCAAACGCTTCTGGCCGCTCGCCACGCCGGTGCTCGACCCCTGGGTCGCAATCACCGCCATGGCGGTGGTCACCGAACGCTTGCGCTTCCTGCCCTCGGTGCTCCGGCTCGCGATCCGCCACCCGCTTCTCGAAGCGAAGGCCCTCTGCTCGGTCGCAGCGATCGCCGGCGACCGGGTAGCGCTCGGAGTCGGGCTCGCGTGGATGCCCGAGGAGTTCCGCTGGCTCGGCGTCGACAAGAGGACGCGCGGCGCCCGCCAGAACGAAGCCATCCAGGTGATCCGCCTCCTCCTCGGCGGCGGCTTCGTCGAGTTCCACGGCAAGTACTTCGACTTCGATCGCCTGATCATGGCGCCGGTCCCGCAGAAGAAGATCCCGATCTACGTCGGCGGCTCGTCGCTGCCGGCGCTGCGGCGCGCCGCGCGCTACGGCGACGGCTGGATCGGCATCGTCCACACGATCGCGGAGACGAAGCGGCTGCTGGCCGACCTGAACGCGATGCGCCGCGAGCTCGGCCGCGACCGCGAGCCCTTCGACGTCATGCTGCACTGCCCCGACGCCGTCACCGTCGACGACGTGCGCCGGCTCGAGGACCTCGGGGTCACCGATCTCCAGATCGCGCCCTGGACCCTACCGAACGTGCTCGGCGAGCTCGGCGTGTCGTCGATGGTCTTGCAACCACCCCTCGCCGTGAAGCAGGAAGCTCTCGCGCGCTACGCCGGAGACGTCATCGCCAAGTGCTCTTGAGCGCCTCTCCGGCGCCGGCGCAACGTTCCAGCTCATCATTCGAAAGGCCGACCATGCCGAAACGAGACTCGATGGAGAAGCCCGACTTCCTCTCCGACGCGGAGTGGTCATACGTGCAGGAGCAGACGGCGTCGCTCGAACGCATCCGCAGCGACGGCAAGGCGGATGTCGCCGACTACCTCGCCAATCCCGATGGCCGCGCCGGCGGCAAGGGACCGTCGGGACTACCGACGCTCCTCCTCACCACCAAGGGCAGGAAGTCGGGGACGCCACGCACCGTAGCACTCGTCTTCCTACAGGACGGCGAAGACATGGTGGTCGTCGCCTCGCTCGCCGGCTACGACCAACACCCGGCCTGGTACCTGAACCTCCAGGCCGATCCCAAATGCTGGGTGCAGCGCGACCGCCAGCGCACGGCGGCCGTAGCGCGGGTGGCGAGCGACGTCGAACGCCGCGACCTCTGGCCGCGGCTGAACGCGGTGCTGCCGCTCTGGGGCCACTTCCAATCCGGGACCGATCGCCCGTTTCCGATCGTGATCCTCTCGCCGACGGGAGACGCGTGAGCCCATGACCACCCAGTTCGAGCACCTCTTCTCGCCGCTGCAGGTCGGGCCCATGCGGGTTCCGAACCGCATCTGCGAAACCACCAACACCATCAACTCGTCGCAGACCCCGGGACTGATCGACGAACACTTCATCGCCCACCACGCCGCCAAGGCGCGCGGCGGCACCGGCTGGATCGGCAGCGAGACCTGGCTCCTCGACTCGCCCTTCCCGCCCGAGACACCCGACGAGGTCGGCCTCGCGGTCGGCTTCGCATCGCACTACGCCGCCTACCAGAACCCGGCGTTCGCCGAGGGCATGGCCAGGTTCTTCGCTGAAGTGCACCGCGCCGGCGCCGTCGCGGTGACCCAGCTCACGCACCTCTCGGCGGTGTGGGCGCCCTCGCCGGTAGTCGTCGTCGGCGCCCAGGACTACACGCCGCACGTGATCGGCGAGGACGAGATCGAGTTCTTCCTGCGCAGCTACGCCAACGCCGCAGCGGCCGCCAAGGATCTCGGCGCCGACGGCATCGAGATCCACTGTGCGCACGAAACGCTCGGCTACAGCTTCCTCTCGCCGGTCACCAACCGCCGCACCGACCAGTGGGGCGGCGGCCCGCGCGAGCGCGTCCGCTTCGTCATCGCCGCGCTCGAGCGCGTGCGTGAGCGCATCGGCAGCGGCACCGCCCTCGGCATCCGCATCAGCGGTCGCGAGTTCCGCCAGGGCGGCTTCGACAATCTCGAGATGCGCGAGATGCTCTACTACATCGGCGAGACCGGCCTTATCGACTTCGCCGACGTCGACGTCGGCCACTGCTGGGGAGCGCCGTCCTACGTGCCCTCGTCGTACTACGAGCACGCCCAGTACAAGGAGTGCGGCAAGGCGGCGCGCGCCGACCTCGATCCGAAGATCAAAGTGCTCTTCAGCGGCCGGGTGAACGATCCGGTGGTCGCCGAAGATCTGCTGAAGGGCGGCTACTGCGATCTCGTCGGCATGGTCCGCGCCGGGATCGCCGATCCGGAATTCGCCAACAAGGCGCGCACGGGGCGTCTCGCCGAGATCCGCCGCTGCATCAGCTGCACCCGCTGCATCGACGAAGCCTCGGAGCCGAAGACCTTCCCGTACACTCCGACCTGTTCGATCAATCCCATGATCGGCAACGAAGTGCGCTGGGAGAAGACGTACCGGCCGGCGCCGACGCCGCAGCGCGTGGTGGTCGTCGGCGGCGGCCTCGCCGGCTGCGAGGCGGCGCGGGTCGCCGCCATGCGCGGCCACCGGGTGACGCTCCTCGAGCGCGGCAAGCGGCTCGGCGGCCAGCTCCTGCTCGCCGCCGCGGTACCCGGTCGCGACGACTTCGAGGACCAGATCTACTTCGAGGAGAACGCGCTCGAGCGCCTCGGCGTCGACGTCCGGCTCGGAGCGCCGGCCGACCTCGCCATGGTGAAGGCGCTGGCCCCCGACGTCGTGGTGATCGCGACCGGCTCCGTGCCCCGCCTACCGGGCGAGATCCCCGGGATCGGCCTGCCGCACGTGGTGCAGGCGTGGGACGTCCTCGCCGGCCGAGCCGCGACCGGCGAACGCGTCGCCGTGATCTCGCAGGAGGACTACTACGAGACCCCGTGCGTCGCCGAGTACCTCGCCGTCCGCGGCAAGCACGTCGAGGTGTTCCACAAGTCGGTGCACCTGGGCTTCGAGATCGCCCGCTACTCGGTCGGCATGGTGCACGCCCGCATGGAGGAGTGCGGCGTAGTCGTCCACCCCAACCTGGTCCTCCAGGAGGTACGCCCGGACGTCTTCGATCTCGTGTCGGCGTACGGCGTCCGCAGCTACACCAAGGAAGGCTTCGACACCCTGGTCCTGGCCTACGGCTCGGTCCCGTCCCACGCGCTCTATGACGAGCTCACGGCCGACGGCAGCGTCGCCAAGGTCTACCTCGCCGGTTCGGCGTGGCTGCCGCGCTTCATGGCCGAAGCCACCCGCCACGGCGCCAGCATCGGTCTCGCCATCTAGCCCCCTGGAAACGGAATAGCTGACAAAACATTCTGAAACGCGATTCAGGGGACGCATGGCGAGTATCGGGCGTGCCTAAGAGGATCTTCATGTCCTCGACGGAGTCGATCGCGACGCCCGCCTTGTAGAGCCCATCGAGGACGCCACCAGGTGCGGCGTCCCGTTGGTTACGAGACCTCGTCTCGCTCGACGAGGCGCGGGCTCGGATTCTCGTCGAAAAGCAGCCTCACGCCGCGCGCGAGGCTGCAAGGCGGCGTTCACGCGCAGCGGCAAACGCCAGACACGCGCGTACGTCGTCGGCGCCCAGGCTGGGGAAGTCGGCGAGGATCTGGGCATCACTCATGCCGCCCGCCAGGTACTCCAACACGTCGTATACGGTGATCCGCGTGCCCTTGATCCAGGGCTTGCCGCCACGCACACCCGGCGTGATCGTGATGCGATCATCCAGCCGCATACCGCTGGGTTACGGCGTCGCCAGCCCGATCGCAAGCGGAACCTTCGAAGAGGTTCCGGTGTCCGACTTCATCCGGCATCCCGGGATCTGTAGCACCGCATGCACCCCGAGGCGACGAGCTACTCGTAGGGATCGACCGTTCGCAACGCGCGCGCTCACGATGACGGATGTCCGCGAGCGTCCCCACCGCGTGCGTCCGTGCCTACCGCCCGCGCGCCGCCGAGCACACCGTGCTGCATCGAGTGGTACGGATGCACCTCGCGAGCTTTCTGCGGGCCGCCGAGGAAGGCGGCGGCGTTCCCGCGTTCGTCGAGCGCGAATTCCGCCAGTTCCTCACGTGCGGGGTCTGGGCCAAGGGCTTCGCGCGCTTCCGCTGCGACGCATGCCACTCGGAGCGACTCGTGCCGTTCTCGTGCAAGGGGCGCGCGGTGTGTCCGAGCTGCGGCGGGCGCCGCATGGCCGAACGCGCGGCGCATCTCGTCGATCACGTCCTCCCCGCCGTGCCCATGCGGCAGTGGGTGCTGAGCTTGCCGTTCCGGCTGCGCTACGCACTCGCCTGGGATCACGCGCGCTGCGTGGAGGGTGTGCGGTGAAACCGCTGTCGGAGAAGTGGATTTCGCGATCGCGGCGATCGCGGTATGCGTCACGATCGCACCCGTAGAATGCCCCGGATACGGACAAGACGCAGCAACGAAAGGAGGCTTCTCATGCAGGATGTGCTCGACAGCGTCCGCCGCTTCACCGAGGGCGAGATCGCGCCGCACGCCGCCGAGGTGGATCGCAGCGGCAGACTTCCCGAAGGCATCTTCCGCAGGATGGGCGAGGCGGGGCTCACCGGTCTGGCGATCCCCGAGAAGTGGGGCGGCGTCGACGCCGACCTCGCGACGTTCGCCGCCTCTCTCGAGATCGTCGGCGCGGCCTGCGCCTCGACCGCCTGGGCGCTCCTGGCTCACACGATGTGTGCCCGCACGCTCGTCGGCGCGGGAACCGATGCGCAGAAGAGCCGACTGCTGCCCGGGCTCGCGTCGGGGGCGACGATCGGCGCCGCGATGGCGGGCACCGAGGCGGGCGGCGGCTCGAATCCGATGGGCATGCGCACGCACGCACGACGCGACGGCGATGGCTGGGTGATCGACGGCGCCAAGGAGTTCATCAGCCTCGCGGGCTACGCCGACCTCTTCGTCGTCATGGCGCGCACGGGCGAGGCGCCGCCGGCGATCGGCTGCTTCCTCGTCGAGAAGACCGATGCCGGATTCACGAGCGGACGTCGTGAGGAGCTCCTCGGCATGCACGGCGTGCCTGTGGGCGGGCTCGCGTTCGCCAACTGCCGAGTCGGTGCCGACCGGCTGCTCGGCGCCGAGGCGGGCGGCCTCATGGTGATGGGCATGGCCGGTGCGTGGGGTCTCGCCGGCGCGGCCGGCGCGGCGATGGGCATCGCCGGCGCGGCGCTCTACGAGGCGGGCGCGTTCGTCAAGGAGCGCGTCGTCGCCGGCGCAGCGCTCGCCACGCTGCCGGGCGTGCAGGCGACGCTCGGTGACCTGCAGATGGAGCTCGCCGCCTCGCGCGCCGGGCTCGCGCAGGCGCTGCGCGAGATCGAAGGCCGCAAGGGGCCGCCGCTGCCGCTCTTTCGCGCGAAGCTCGCGGCGACCGAATGCGCCGTGCATGTCGCCGACCGCTGCATGGGACTGCACGGCGCGGCCGGTTACTCGCGCGCGCTGCCGGCCGAGCGGCGGGTGCGCGACGTACGCGCCTTCGGCATCCACTGGGGCAACAACGAAGTGCTGCGCGACACGATCCGCAAGGGATCGGTTGCCTGAAAGGACTCGCGATACTCGCTTCTGTGAAGCGGCTGAGCGTGTTAGCGCCATGCACGCTCCCAGAATCGCGGTGATCAGACCATCCGAGGCCCTGAGCGAGGCCGACTGCCCCTTGCGCACGCCCGTGTAGTTAGGCGTCCGACCAACAGCAGGCATGGTGAGCGTGCGTGCGCCGCTCTGCAATCGCGGCGGCGCCAAGCGCGTGAAATCGCTTGAAAATTCTAGACCCCTCCGACTGTTTGCCTGATTGAAGCGCGCGGAGAAACGTGCAAAGGTGCTATTGACCCAAGTGGGTATATGGGCATATCCCACCTCAAGGAGGACGCGCCGGATGGCCACACAACCGCAGTTGATCGACGACGAATTCGAGCCCCGTGGCGAGGGTTCACTCGACGCGCGGAACCGCCTGCCGCTCACCAAAGTCGTCGAGGCGTTGCGCGTGCAGTTCGGCGACTTGAGCGACCTCCGATTCGTGATCCACCAAAACAAGGCGGGACAGGTGCTGCTCTCGCCCGCGACCTCCGTGCCGTTGCACGAAGCGTGGCTCCTCAAGAACCCGACGGCGCTGGCAAGCGTGCGGCGCGGATTGGAACAGGCGGCAGCCGGCGAGCTCGTCGACCGTGGGTCGTTCGCGCAGTACGCCGCCGACGACCTCGACGAGTAGGTGGCGCCGCCCCCATCGTTCCGCCTTCGCTTCACTAAGGAAGCGGCGGCGAACCTCGCCGCGCTCGAAGGCGACCCGTCGCGAGCGAAGCGCCTTAAGGCCGTGCGCAAGGCGCTCGGGCTCTTGGAGCAGAACCCCCGTCACCCCGGCCTCAACACGCACAAGTACAACAGCCTCGTGGGCGCAAAGGGCGAGGAGGTGTTCGAGGCGTACGTCGAGAACAAGACGCCCGCCGCGTTCCGCATCTTCTGGCACTACGGCCCCGAGAAGCGCGACATCACGATCGTCGCCATCACGCCGCACCCGTAGGCGCGCACCGTGGACGAAGAGCGCGCGACGCCGAACTCCGAACCGCTGCTGACCTCGCTGTTCCTGTTGCCCGCTCGGGCGGCGTTCGTCGCGGTGGCGGTGGTGCAGATCGCGGTGGAGTTCGCGGTCGCCGCATTCGCCAGCGCCCGAACAAGCCGCGACGATGCGCCGACCGCATAGCCACCGATCGCGATGGACGGCGCGCCGCGAGCCGTGGCAGTGTCCGTGGCGCCCGAACGCCGCTCTCGCCCACAAGGGGTTCCGACCGTGAGTGACGACGACCACCGCAAAGACGAGTTCGACGAGCACGACGAAGACTCGGGCAAATCAGCGTTCGAGCGATTCCGCCGAGCGGCGAGCGGGATGTTCGACAGCGGCGTCGTCAAGGACGCACTCGAAACGACGAAGGACATCGCGAGCCGAGGCGGGCATGCGATCACGTCGCTCTACGACGGCGCGAAGAAGACCGTCACCCAAGAAGAAGCGTGGGAGCAGATGGAGCGGTCGATCGAGGAGCTCACGCACGTCGTTCGCGTGCAGCACGCGATGATCCTCGACCTCCTCGCGCGCGTCACGCACCTCGAAGCGAAGGAGCCGGGCGGATCGGGTCCACGGTCGTGAGTTCGCACGAGACGCTCAAGGAGCTCGTCGCTGACGCTCGGGCGCGCGTTCCCAACCCGCCGTCATGGGACGAAGTACGGGAGGATGCGGCGCGCCTGCGTTTGAGTGCTGCTCACGCCGAAGCAGCCGTCGTGGCCGGGCTCGTGGCTGACGAGGTTCTGATGGCTGTTGACAATCATTGGTCAGCCGATGTCAACGAGTCGCTGACTCATCTTCGGATCTTCGACAAGTACTCTCCCACGACGCTGCGGGGCATATTCCGTCACCTGTCTGCGGACGAAATCGGTCGTCTTACGAACCGTGTCAAAGGCACGGCTCTCGAACTTCGCACTGTCGGCATGATGAACGAGGGCAAACTGCCGGTGGCGCCCGGCGCAGCGCGCGCCGAGTTGTTTGAGCGGCTGAACCAACCGGGCGTGGACGTTAAGCAGCTTGACGCCGACGGCCACATTGTCGGCCAGGTGCAAGTGAAAGCAACGGAGAATTGGCATACGATTGCGCGTCACCTGCATCGCTACCCGCAATACCCCGACGTTGCCACTACGCACGAAGGCGCGCAGGCGATGCTGCAACACGGCGTTGACGCGCACCACGTCCTCGACACGGGTGTCCACTCGCAGGTGCTGACCGATCACGTCGCGGCGCACATGGACAATCTCACCTGGATGCACACTTGGGATGACCTGGTGCCGGAGCTTGCGATTGCAGCGATTGTTGCGGTTGCGTTACTCCGCTTGAAGAACGGCGAAGAGTTTAAGGACACTGTGGCGTGGATGAAGCAGCAAATGACGATTGCGGGTCTCGCTAATCTGTCCGGCCTCGCGGTTCAGATCGTCACCAACTCCACCGCGCTTCGGCCCATCGCAGCAATCCTCACACGCTTCACCGCTGAACGTGGCTCCGTGGCACAACGGACGGGCGCGGCATTGCGTCGCGTAGTGGCTGCGCTCGGCACGCTACGCGAGAGCGGCACGTCGCGCGGCTACGCAGCGTGGTCGCCGCCTGAGACTTCGACCGCGCCCGCGACCTAGTCGGCGTGCGCCGGCCGGATGTTCGACCACGACAGCGGCCCGGTGCGGACGGCTCCCGCGACGTGTGATTCAGAACTGACGCGCGGCGTGGGAACCGGCGGCCCTTGTATCTCGACCGGGCGCTGTGTTCGTGGTGCGACGCCCGCGATACGTTGTGTTCGCCCACGATGACGAACGGCCTTCACGCCGACCACACGCGGGGCGTCGGTCACGAACCCGCTCCTCGGCGGGAGCGGCTCGGCGCCGTTCAGCGCGCCGGTACTCTCGTTGGCGAGCGGGCAATCGACGTGCGTGGCGATCGGATAGCCGTCGCCGTCGTGCTTGTTCATCCCCTCGCGCCGACACCCCCTAACCCGCGCGAGGCTCTGCGCATGCACGCACTTCGCGAACTCGCGTTCGCCGGGCGTCCACTTGCTGCAATCCGAGTGAAGGAGTTGCTGATAGGCGGCGACGCACTCGGCGTATTGGGGCGTGCCGAGCCAGCGGGTGCAGTCGGTGTCGGTCCAGTCGCCAGCACGAACACACGCCGGCATGAGAACGACGAGCAGAAGGGCCGTGACGGCCTGCGCCGCTCTCATCCGTGCCACTCGCGGAACGCGCAGCGGTTGGTATCGGGAAGCAGCACCTCACCGCCGGTGTCCAGGTCGCGCCAACGTCCTGCGCGTCGCTCGACGAGCGCCATCCACGGCTTGCCACCGAGATCGCATTGGACGACCCATTGTGTACCGTCACGCGGCGTCTGCGCGGCGACGACAAGCTGCAACGCCCACAACGCGACGGCGGTCCATCGCCACTTCACCGCCCATGCGCGGTACGGCCGCTGCGTGAGCCACGAGCCGATCGCGACGACGAGCCACACGTCGAAGAGCACGTAGAGCGGGTCGCGGTAGGCGCGTGGGACGTTGAAGGCGAAGGCGAGTGCGACCACGGCGAGTGGCGCACCGGCAAACCACACCCACTTGTCAGCTTGCGGCATCGCCTACACCATCGGTGTCGCAGCGTCCGTTTGGGTCGCGTTGGTCGGGGTCATCGTGGCGGTCTCGATGGTAGCGGCGCGGGAGGTACGAAGCTCCCGCTGAGCAGCCCGTGCTCGAGCAGCTGCGCCAGCCACTCGCAGTCGAGCACGTCCGTCTTCCGCCCCGGCACGCGCTTCACGTGGAGTGCGTTGACGAGCAGCAACTCGGCCGTGCCTTCGAGCACGCGCGATCGTCGCGCGGAACTACGAGACCTGCTTCAGCTCCATCTGCGCATCGTAGACCCAGACGTCGACCCGCGCCGCCTTCGCCGCGTACCGGAGCTTCGCGCCCGCGTCGCCCGCGATGATCGCCCCGTGCACCGGCTCGGATCGCGAGCCCCGATCCTCCTCGAGCCAGCCCTTGTAGCGGCTCACCTGGCCGACGACCTTGTCGGCCGGCCGCCCCTTCTTCAGCTCGAAGACCCACCAGGCGTGGTCAGCGTCGCGGAAGCCGAGGAGGTCGATCGCGTTCACGGGCGTCATGAGCTGGCGGCCCGCGCAGCCGTGCTTCTCGTAGGTGCAGAGCTCGATGCCCATCTTGGCGAACGGCGTCCGGTCCCAGCGGCGCTCGAGGTACTCCTCGACCTCCCGCTCGAGCGCGTGCGCCGGCGGCATCTCGGGTGCGACGAGCGGCTCCACTGCCGCGCGCCCGGCGAGGAGCGCGACGACATGCTGCAGCGCGTTCGCGGGCAGGTAGTTCTTCGCGACGGTTTCGATCACCCGGAAGCGTGCCTCGCGCGACCCGGCGAGCGCGACGGCGATCTCCGGGTCGATCTCCGCACACGCGACCGATCGGAGGAGCTGCGGGGCCTTCGCGCCCGCGCTCTGCGCCGCCATGAAATCGGCGAGCGCGTGCGGCGCCGGCACGAGCCGCCAGACGCCATCGGACTCGAGGTGACGGAAGGGTAGCTTGATGTCCGCGCGATAGGGCCATTGCGGGTAGAGCGCACGCAGGAGCTGGTCGAACACGCTCTTCAGCGCGCCGTCGAGGAGAACTCGCCCGTCCACGATCTCGCCCTTCTCGAAGAGGACGACGACCGCCAGGACGAGCAGCGGCTTGTAGGGCTTTGCCGGCCCGCGCGCGCGGTCGACGCGGAGGTTCTCGAGGTGACGGATGAACTCGTCGATCGTCATGGCGGTCGAGGGGCAGCGTAGCACACGAGACCTCCGCGCGGGGCTCGAAGGCCACCGCAGCGTCCATGAGCGACCGATCGCTTCTCCTTAGGGGCGATAGGGTAGGGGCGAGATTCGGGGGAGGCGCGAAGGCCCGAAAATCAGCGCCTATCGTTGACTCCACGCTAATGTCAACTACCGAAATCCACCAATACATTCACCGGGTAGGCCCTCACCTCCTCCTCCGAGCTCCCGCATAGTCCTGAGCGCCGTCGTGGCGGCGTTCTCGACCCCAATCAACGCCTTCGATGCATGAGACAGCAGGATCGCCGGCAGCCACATCTTTCCATATAGCACCACAGGTAGGCCTAGATTTATACTAGGGCTTCTGTCGGAGCTTAAGAGGAGGGTATATGAGCACCGATTTTGAGCAAAAACCTTTTGACACTGCCGAGTTCGCAGAAAATCCCGAACCACGCTGCGCATGCCTATTGTTACTTGATACATCTGGATCCATGGGCGGAGATCCAATTCGACAGCTGAACGCTGGCGTCAAACTTCTTGAAGACGAACTAAAAGGAGACTCGCTTAGTGCCAAGCGGGTTGAGATAGCAGTTATCTCCTTTGGCCCAGTCGATGTCCATATGGATTTCACGTCAGCAACTAGTTTTTACGCACCTGACTTACACGCCTCAGGCGATACACCGATGGGTCAAGCCATTGAAATGGGTCTTCAACTTCTGCGTGCGCGCAAAGATCAGTACAAAGCAAATGGTATTGCCTACTACCGGCCATGGGTATTTCTCATTACCGATGGCGGCCCAACGGATTCTTGGAGCAATGCTGCTGAACTCGTACGTTCTGGCGAAGCGAAAAAGGAATTCATGTTCTACGCTGTTGGCGTCGAAGGTGCGGACTTCGAGAAACTCAGCAAGATTGCCGTTCGCGAGCCACTCAAGCTGAAGGGGCTTGCTTTCAAAGAGCTATTTGCTTGGCTTTCTAGCTCTCTCGCCTCCGTGTCAAAGTCCAACCCTGGTGATACTGTTCCTCTATCTAACCCCACTTCGCCAAACGGTTGGGCAGTAGCCCAGTAACTCTATGACCCGCTGGAAGTGGGTATCGGCAGGTTGTCGAGGGACATCCCATGTGCGCACTAACATGCGGATGCAAGATGCTCATACCTGCGCTGCTGTTCTAGGCAGCAAAGAAATATTTATCTCTGTTATTTCTGACGGTGCAGGATCGGCCACTTTTGGCGGACAGGGAGCATCGCTCGCATGCCGGACTATCAGTCAAGAAGTGATTCGTCATGTGCGTTCAGTAGGCAGTTTGCCGTCTGACTTCCAGATTGAGGACTGGGTGGACCGTGCGCGCGACAGAATTCTTGCTACGGCCCTTCGCCGCTCAGCCTCTCCTCGAGACTTTGCTTCTACATTGCTCGTATCGATCTCAGATGGAACACAAACGATTATCGCCCATATAGGCGATGGATGCACCGTTTTAAGAGACAAGGTGACCGCTGAGTGGGTTGCACCATCTTGGCCTGCTCACGGCGAGTATGCGTCAACGACGCATTTCCTAACTGACGAGCCTGCCGTGGTACTGCGAATCACTCGGTATTTAGCTCCAGTCGATGCTCTAGCGTCATTCACAGATGGACTGGAAAGGCTAGCTCTTGATTTCGTTGGATCCAAGCCATTTGCCCCGTTCTTCATGTCGATTTCTCGCTCCATATTTGAATTGCCTCGACCGGGTAGAGATCCAGCACTATCAAAGCAACTAGCACTCTATCTCGATAGTGAGGCGATTAACCAACGTACCGATGATGACAAGACTCTAATAATCGCTTCACTGTAATGAGTCATTATTCTGAAGTCGTTATCGATGGACATGCATGGAGCCTAGGCAACCGGATAGGCAAAGGCGGCGAGGGCGTCGTCTTTGCAATTGGGGATGACTCGAGATATGCTGTTAAGATTTATACGACATCAGATATCGGTGTAAAAGAGCAGAAAGTCACAGCGATGGTTAGAGCCCGACTTGCTAACCAATCGCCTCTTGTCGCCTTTCCTCTTTCAATCGCGCGCAGCAAAAGCGGCAGCTTCATTGGGTTCGCGATGAAGCTGGTAGCTGATCACAAGCCGCTTCATGACCTATATTCACCGGGATCCCGTAAGCAATACTTCCCTCAGGCGGACTACCGATTCCTAGTGCGTACAGCTGCTAATTTTGCGCGTGCTGTCGCATCCGTTCATCATGCCAAGTGTGTGATAGGCGATATTAATCATTCTGGAATACTCGTCTCACCGAAGGCTACTGTTGCGTTAATCGACTCGGATAGCTTTCAATTTACTGAATCGGGAAGGAACTATCTATGTCGAGTTGGAGTACCTGAATATACCCCGCCGGAACTTCAAGGACAGTCTCTTGCTAACATAACTCGCACCGCTAATCATGACGCCTTTGGAATGGCCGTTGTGATATTCCAACTCTTGTTTATGGGACGTCACCCTTTCGTAGGAACTGTACGAAGTGGCGACATACCCCCCTTACACGAGAATATTCAGTATTACCGCTACGCCTATACCGACCTGCGAGATGTGGGTATGGACCAACCGCCGGGCACACCATCGCTTACTGACTTCTCGCCGGACATCGCCAATCTCTTCGATGCCGCATTCTCGCAGCGATTTAGCAGGAACAGACCTACCGCATTAGATTGGGTAACCAGTCTTGCTGCGCTCGAGGCGAGTCTTGAACAATGCGGTGAGAACCCTCTTCATTTCGCGCCTAAGGGTGCTCGGGAGTGCGCCTGGTGCGAGATGGAAACTCGACTAGGAACTGCACTGTTTCTTCCGTACATTACAAATGTAGACCTACATAGAAGAGATTTCGAGCCTGGGGCTGGAGGCTTCAATATTGAGTTGATCTGGGCGCGCATTGAGGCGATCTCGCGATCAGTCCCAGAACCGACAACGCCAATACTTGGATCAGTCACCGTTTCCCCGAGCCCGCGTGCTGTCGCAGAAAGTAAACCTAAGTCAAGGGTAGGCGCCTATGCCTTTCTGGCAGGAGCCATTGCTGGATTCTTCATATTTCCTGCTGCACTTTTTATATGGCTCTGCGTTGGATTTACTGCATTCAATTCAATCCAGGAAGCCAGGAAAAGACGCATTGATTCTGGAGTCTTCGAGAGATCCTACCTGGAAGCGTTAGATCGCTCCGACAAGGCTGTAGCTGATTGGAAACAACGCATCGGCTACTCTAGCTTCAAGTCATTGAGCGAGGAGCTGTCTGTTGCACACAACACATTGCGTAAACTTCCAGAGGAGGAGCGACAATTACGTCAGGAATACCAGAATCAACGTCGTCAAAAGCAACTCGAAGAGTATCTTAATAAGTATGATATACAACACAATTCGGTCAAGGGTATAGGCCCGGCGAAGCTGGCTACGCTCACGTCTTATGGAATAACTACAGCAGCAGATATCAGTCTCAGCAAGCTTCTATCCGTTCCTGGATTTGGGAAAGCCAATTCTCGCGGCCTGCTTGATTGGCGTAGTAAACTTGAGCGGAACTTCGTCTACCGCGCACAAGGAAACGACGCTGATAGAAGGGAGATGGCACGAATCAAGGCACTCATCGAGGCCAAGGCGGCCCCTTTGCGCAAGAAGTTAAATGCCGGCCCAGGAAATTTGGAGGCCCTTGCAAAACGAATACAAGCATCAGTTTCAGTAGTTGATCCGGCTGTTCGCCAAGCCCACAACTATGTCGAGCAAGCGAGGTGTGATCTTAATTTCCTTGGCATTGCTGTACCTACACGTCACCGCACGTCGCATGGTAGTTCTACCGCTACTATCCAAACAACGAGACCAAGACCGCGGCGAACATATTCAACTAGTGGAGGTAATTTATCCTCACCCAATTGCCCGCGGTGCGGAAGTCGGATGACCAAGAGACTTGCACGTCGAGGACGTAATGCAGGTAATCATTTTTGGGGATGTTCCCGGTATCCATCATGTAAAGGAACCCGGAATATTTGAAACGAACGTGCTGGTTTTTGCTAATTGGACCCAGAACCTACATAGGCGGATAGCCGGCCGTTGAAGAAGGCCGGAATCTTGGAACAACGGGTTGCGATGTCGCCGGTCCCACGAGCCTCGGTCGGTTGTGTCGGGCAGCGCAGCGCCATCAGAACGGGAGTCACACCCGCGAAGAGCGCCACAAGGGCGTACACGAACGCCGACACGCGTCCAGCGAGGCCCTGCAGGCTCCGCGGCGTTCCGATCCCGAAGATCTTGCGCATGGCGAGGCCGAGATTGCGCGCGGCGGCCGTCAGCAGATAGCGCTTCCGGACGTTCTCGAGGCCCAGGAGCCAGATGCACCGTTCGTTCCCGCTCCCGCAGGTATGCGCAAAACTCCGCTCGGACCGCTCCAAGCGCCGGCGGTGCAACCGTCGGCTGCGTGCACCGCAGCCGCGGCGCCGGTTGGCCCGATATGCGAGCTCCCACGCGGGCGGCTTGTCGTCCCATCGCCGCCCGCCGCTCTTGGGCGCCGCGATGTACGTGCGCAGACCCACCGCCGAGCATGCCGTCAACGTCGCTGCCGCGTGATACCCCTTGTTCGCCACCACCTCTGCGATCGCCAGCGACAGCTCCATGCCCGCACCGTATGTTTCTGCTTTCTCCACACTCGTCGTGAGCGTCGCCGTGTCGCCAGCGTCGCCGGGATATACCTGCGGCGCCAAAATCACTTCCGTGTCGAGGTCGATCACGTGCTCGGCCTTGTACGCCAAGTGCGTCTGCCCGTCCTTCATCTTCGCGGTCCGGCTCGCCGGATCACTCGACGATTGCCACTCGGCGTTGCCGGCGCGCAGCGAAGCGTGCGATTTGCTCACCGCCGCCGACGCCGCGGCGCCGGCGGCCATCCTGACGCCGCCGAGGCGGCGTCAGGGCGCGAAGGTGAAACGGTTGGCGCCGGCGCCGCCCGGCGTGACCTCGATCGTGGCGCCGAGCGGCTCGGCCGCGGCAGCGAGGCCGGCGATGGTCGCGGCGTCGCCCTTGCCGGTCGCCGCCAGGCAGCGCGAACCGTCGGCGAGACGACCGACGACGATCCCGATGGCCGGCCGCCCGTCCTTGCCGTGGATCACGGTGAAGGTCTCGATCACTGCCCGGCCGCGCGGCTGCGCCGTCAGCGCCACTCCCGGCCGGGCATCGACGCCGGCCTGCACGGAGCTGCTGTCGCCGACCGCAAACGGCCGCGCGCGCGTCGAGTACACCCCGACCGAATACTTCGAGAGGATGCCGCCGTTGGCGCCGACGAAGCCCAGGGTCCCCGGTTGCGCCCGCAGCTTCTCCACCATGCTCGCGATCGCGTGCATGGAATAGTTGTTGCCGGGACCGCCGAAGAACGGCAGGCCGCCGGTCACCGTTAACGGGCGCGGGTCGTCGGCGGCGATACCGAGGGCGTCGCGCACACTCGTGACCGCGATCGGGAAGCAACTGTAGAGGTCGAAGAAGTCGACTGCGGCGACGCTGCTGCCGGCGGCGGCAAGCGCCGCCCTTCCGGCATCGGCGGCCGCGGCGTAGCCGGCGAGATCGCCGCGCTCGAGAAGCGGCCGCTCGGCCGCGCGTGCATAGCCGTGCAGGAACACCCAGCGCTTCTCGGGGATGCCGAACGCGCGCGCCGTGGCGACGGTCGTGAGCAGCAGTGCCGCGCCCTGGTTCACCTGGTCGCGCGCGACCAGGCGCCGTGGATAGGGGTCGGCTATCATGCGGTTGCGCTCGGTCACCGCGGCCAGCTCCGCCGCCGAGTACGCCCGGCGGACAACTGCATATGGATTGCGTGCCGCTACCGCGGCGAAAGGTGCGAAGAGCTCGCCCATGGTGACGGCGTAGGCGGCGCGGGAAAGTCCGAGCCGGCCGCGGCGCGCGTGCTCGGCGAGCGCGTAGAGCGGCGGGATGGAGAAGATGCGGTGGCGGATCTCGGCCTCGGAGAGTATGGCCGCGAGGTCGCCGCGGCGGTCTTCGACGTCGCCGTCGATGCGCTCGGACCAGTCCGCCCGGCCGCCCGTAGCCTGGAGGTGGCGCGCCGTCGACATCGCCTCGCCGCCTGCGAGCAGCACTACCTGCGCTCCGCCCGCGTACAGGAGCTCGCTCATCTCGTTTACGAGATCCTGGGGAGTGTTGCCGCCCACGTCCTCCCAGATCGCCCGGCGCGGCGCGGCCCCGACCCGCTTCGCAATCGAGCGCGGGAAGTTGTTCGAGGCGCCGAACGGCGAGGCCAGGATCGCTACCGAGTCGTGGAAGGTGCGCGTCGTCGCGACGACGTCGATCGCGGGCGCCAGCGGGCGGGCGGCTCCGGCGTCGGCGATCGCGGCGCGCGCCGCCGCGGCCGCGATCGCGACCGGGCCGAGCGCGGCATAGCCCGGCGTCCCGGGCGCTTCCATGAATTGCCCGACGCCGACGATCACGGGGGTGCGGTCTGCGCTCACGATGGGCCTTGTCGACGCTGTCGGTGGAGGGAGCGCGCCGAGCCCGGCCCGGCCGGGCACCACCACACTTCTCCGCTGCACTGCACCAACCCCGTCCCCGACCCGCTACAGGAGCGCTCCCGGATCGGCAAGCGCATTTCCCGCAGCGCCGGCCGACGCGAGCGGCAAAGCACGCTCTGTGCAATCTGCGTCTCCGGGCCGACCGGTTTCCAGGCAGGTTCCCGAGGGAGTAAAGGGGGTGCGGACGGCTCCGCGGACGAACGGCCACAAACAGCGAAGGAGGTCCTGCACGATGGCAACCAAGCGCAAACGGGCAATGAGCGGATCTCTAGCGGTCTTCTTGCTGGTGGCTGCGTACGCGGCTTCGGCAGCGGCGGCTACGGTGCTGTACGTGGACGACACGCCGGCCAACAATGGTGCCGTTAGCTGCCCGCCGAGTCCCCAGGCATTTCCCGATCTGCAGTCGGCGGTGCTGTCGCTCGGCAGCACTACAGCCAAGGTGACCATCAACGTCTGCCCGGGCATCTACCCGGCGGCGACGAACGCGATAACGCTCCTCGGCTTCGCCAAGACGAAAGTGCTGGGCCTGGGTGCACCGATCATCGACGCTACCGGCTTCAGCGGCAACGTGATTACGGTCAGCGGCTCGACCGACGTGACGGTCTCCGGGCTGGTCTTCTCCGGCGGCTCGAACCTCGGCGGCGATGCGACGGCCATCGAGTACGTCGACTCGACCGGAACGATCACGAAGAACCTGGTGACCGAATGGCATCAGGATTTCTACCAGCCCCTCACCGCCATCGCCTACGGCATCACGACCGTGGCGACCGACCCCGCCAAGACGGTCAAGATCCTCGGCAACACCGTGTTCGACGTCCAGGACAACGGCATCGTAGCGGTCGGCCCGGCGCGCGCGAAGATCGCCGGCAACCGCGTCGTGCTGCACAGCGACATCGACCCCAAGCAATACTTCGCGCCGGGGCCCAAGGAGCAGGCGGGCATCCTGTTGCTGGGAGCCGGAGCAGGCAGCGCGGTCGTCGGCAACGCCATCGAGAGCAATGCCGGGATGGAGCCCCGTCCGTGCGCTCCTCCATGTATGTACGGAGACGTGTATTCGCGGGGCATCTTCCTGCTGCAGACCTCGGGGGCGAAGGTCAGCGGCAACACCGTCAGCTATCTCGGCCGCGGCATCTCCATAGAGAGCTGGTGTTACAACGCCGCTCCCTCGGGGGCGGACGGGAACGTCGTCAGCAAGAACCGGCTCTACAACAACCGGGTGGGCTTCTCCTCCGAGCTCAAGGATTTCTACGGCAGCGGGTGCAGCCCGCACGCCAACGCCAACGTGGTCACGGGCAACCGCTTCGATCGCAGCCATTCGGGCGCCGCTTGGGGAGCTTTCCTGGCCGCCGACTCACCGGCGACGATCGCCGGTGACGTGCTGACCGGGAACACGTTCACCGGCTATTACAAGACAATCCCGCTACCGTTCGATACGACGATCGGCGCAACGGGCAGCGGCGTGAGCGGCCTCGTGACCGCGCCCAATACGGTGCGGGCGATGCCGCTGCTCGGTCCGCTGCGGTAGGCGCGCGGCGCACTCAGCCGCGGCGCGCCGCCAACGTATTGCAGAGCGAGTCCGGCGTGTCGCGATGGTAGCGATACGTCGGCGCCGCGATCTCGCGCATTGTCAGGCCGGCGGCCTGCGCGCGCGCGAAGAAGTCGGTGTCGTCGGCGTAGCGCATCGCCCCGAAGCCGCCGAGCGCCATGGCGCGCTCGCGGCGGACGACGAAGGTGCCGCCGATCACGCAGGCGGAGAGATGCACGAGGCGCGAGGTGTCGGCGCTGTCGGGCACGTAGGGATTGCCGATGATGTCGACGCCGCCGTACAGGAAGTCGACCGTGCGCTCGCTCTCCAGCGCCGCCCGCCGCAGCGCCAGGTGCTCGCGCAGATATTCGTCGTCGGAATCGAGGAACGTGGCGAAGCGGCCGCAGGCGGCGAGCAGCCCGGCGTTGCGGCTCAATCCGGGGCCGCGGTTGCGATGATAGAGGTAGCGGAAGCGCGCGTCGCGCCGCACGTAGCCGCGCACCACGGCCGCGGTGTCGTCGCCGCTGCCGTCGTCGACGACGACCGCTTCCCAGTCGGCTTCGGTCTGGGCCAGCAATGAATCGAGGGCGCGCGGCAGGAGCCGGGCCCGGTCGTAGGTGCAGACGATGACCGAGAAGAACGGCGTGCGGTCGGGATAGACGGAGATCATGGGCGCGTCCACGGCGGCGGCGCCGGCGTGTCGCCGCCGCCGCGTCTCGCCAGCCTACACCGAAACGCCGCGCGCGGCACCGGCGGCGGCGCCCGCCGGCCGGCGGCTTGCCGCCTCCGCCCCATCGGGCTACGCACAGCGGTTCGCCCATGGCTCTAGCGATCGGCATCGTCGGCCTCCCGAACGTCGGCAAGTCCACGCTCTTCAACGCCCTCACCAAGGCGCAGAACGCGGAGGCGGCGAACTATCCCTTCTGTACGATCGAGCCCAACAAGGCGGTCGTTCCCGTACCCGACCCGCGGCTCGCGGCGCTCGCGGCCATCGTCGATCCCGAGCGCATCGTCGCGGCGACGGTCGAGTTCGTCGACATCGCCGGCCTCGTCAAGGGCGCGTCGACCGGCGAAGGCCTCGGCAACCAGTTCCTAGCGCACATCCGCGAAACGGCGGCGATCGTCCACGTGGTGCGCTGCTTCGACGACCCCGACGTGGTGCACGTCGACGGCTCCGTCGATCCGCTGCGCGACGTCGAGGTGATCGAGACCGAGCTCGTCCTCGCCGACCTGCAGATGGTGGAGGGCCGCATCGACCGCCTCGCCAAGAAGGCGAAGGGAGACAAGGACGCGGCGGCGCAGCTCGAGGTCGCGAAGCGCCTGGTCGAGCATCTGCAGAAAGGGCGGCCGGCGATCGCCTTCCCGGAGCGCGAGTCGGCGCCCGGCGCCGTGCTCTTCCAGGAGCTCGGCCTCATCACCGCGAAGCCAGTCATCTTCTGCGCCAACGTCGACGAGGGCTCGCTGGCCGCGGACAACGTGCACGTCGCGGCGCTGCGCGCCTGGGCCGCGCCGCGCCGCGCCCACGTCATCACCATCTCCGCCAAGGTCGAGGCCGAGCTCGCCGGGCTCGACGACGCCGAGCGCGCCGAGTTCCTCGCGAGCTACGGCATCCGTGAGAGCGGCATCGAGCAGGTGATCCGCGAGGGCTACGCGGTCCTCGGCCTCGTCAGCTACTTCACCGCCGGTCCGAAAGAGGTCCGCGCCTGGACGATCGAGCGCGGCTGGAAAGCGCCCAAGGCGGCGGCGGTCATCCACACCGACTTCGAGCGCGGCTTCATTCGCGCCGAGGTCATGTCCTACGCCGACTTCGTCGCCCACGGGGGCGAAGCCGGCTGCCGTGCCGCCGGGGTCTTCCGTGTCGAGGGCAAGGACTACGTGGTGCAGGACGGCGATGTGCTGCACTTCCGCTTCAACGTATAAAGGAAGCGGATGCCGGGCTGGATAGTCGGGACGGTCGGGCTCTCGGTGGTCGTCGCCACGGTGGCGTTGTTCAACGTCCTCGTCCGTGCCCGCAATTTGGTGCGCGCCGGCTGGGCCGACATCGACGTGCAGCTACAACGCCGCCACGACCTGATCCCGCAGCTCGTAACCGCGGTCAAAGCCTATGCCGACCACGAGCGCACGACGCTGGAAGCGGTGACACGATCGCGAGCGCTGGCGCACGCCGGCGGCTCGATCAGCGAGCGCGGCCGGCGCGAGGACGAGCTCGCCGCCGGGGTAGCGCGGCTGCTCGCACTGCGGGAGAGGTATCCCGACCTCGAGGCCAGCGGCAATTTCCTCCAGTTGCAGCATGACCTGGTCGAGATCGAAGAGCGCCTGCAGCAGGCGCGCCGCTTCTACAACGGCGCCGTCCGCGACTACAACACGCGCATCGGACACTTCCCCGCGCTGCTGATCGCGGCGCCGCTCGGCTTCGCACCCGCGGAGTTCTTCCAGGCCGAAGCGCGCGGGGTCGTGCAGCCGTGAAGCGCATAGGCGGCCTCCTCGCCATCCTGCTGGCGTTCACCGTCGGCGCTGCCCGCGCCGACGAGCGCATCCTCGACTACCACAGCGACATCGTGGTCGCCGCCGACGCCGGCATGCGCGTCACCGAGAGCATCCGCGTGCGCGCCGCAGGGGAGAAGATCCGCCACGGCATCTATCGCGACTTCCCCACCGATTACCGCGACCGCTACGGCAACCGCGTGCGTGTCGCCTTCGAGCCGCTGGCGCTCACCCGCGACGGCGCCTCCGAGCCCTTCCATACCGAGCGGCTCGCGAACGGCGTCCGCGTCTACTTCGGCTCGGCCGACACCACGCTGCCGGCGGGCGACTACACCTACGCCTTCACCTACCGCACCGCCCGCCAGCTCGGTTTCTTCCCCGACCACGACGAGCTCTACTGGAACGTGACCGGCAACGGTTGGGACTTCCCCATCGACGCCGCCAGCGCGACGGTAGCGCTTCCCGGTGCGGTCGCGCCGTCGGCCCTCACCCTGACGGCGTACACCGGCCCGCAGGGAGCCCGCGGCCGGGAGTGGAGCGCGCACGTCGACGCCGACGCGCGGGCGGCATTCGCCACCACCGCGCCGCTCGGGCTGCACGAAGGGCTGACGATAGTGGTCGGCTTCCCGAAAGGTCTCGTCGCGCCGCCGAGCAACCGGCAACGTCTCGCCTGGTTTGTCGGCGACAACGCCGGCGTGCTCGCGCTCGGCGCGAGCCTGCTGCTGATCTTCACGTATTATCTCGCCACCTGGT
This sequence comes from Polyangiaceae bacterium UTPRO1, assembly GCA_002050235.1. Lineage (GTDB taxonomy): Bacteria > Desulfobacterota > Binatia > UTPRO1 > UTPRO1 > UTPRO1. The sequence goes on from MWST01000018.1 coordinate 150,637, forward strand.
CGCGCGTCGGCCGCGATCCGCAGCCGGGGACGATCATTCCCCTCTACGAACCGCCGCCCGAGCACACGCCGGGCGCCCTGCGCTACGTGAGCCGCATGCGCTGGGACGATCGTTGCGTCGCCGCCGATCTCGTCGACGCCGCCGTGCGCGGCGCCATCCGCATCACCGGCGAGGACGGGAGCTACCGCATCGAGCGCGCCGGCGCCGTGAAGCTGCCGGGCAGCGAATCGCAGCTGCTCGGGATGCTGCTCGCCGGCGGCCGCGCCTTCACCTTCGCGCACTCCGCGCACGAGCGCATCGCCGCAGCGTTGAAGGCACACCGCCGGGCGCTGCAGACCGCGTACCTCGGCGCCTACTTCAACTACAATACCGGCCTGGTGGTGATCGGCGTCGCGGTCTCCATTGCAGCAGTGCTCGGAGCCGCCCTCCTCGTCGGCGAATTGGGCCTCACCACGGCGACCATCTTCATCCTCTTCTGGCTGAGCGGCTGGAGCGTCGGCGTCTTCATGCTCTGCGCGCGCGTCGCCGCCGCCTGGCGCACCGTACCCGGGGGCTCGCTGGGGGAGCGCAGCGTCGGGGTGGTCGTCGCCATCCTCTCCACGCTCTTCGCGGTGCCGTTCATCATCGGTGAGATCATGGGCATCGGCGCCCTGGTCTTCATCGCCGGCCTGGCCTTCGCGCTCCTGATCTTCGCCCTGATAGCGACCAATCTGCTGTTCGCGTACCTGATGAAGGCGCCGACGCCGGTCGGCCGCCGGCTGCTCGATCAGATCGAAGGGCTGCGCCTCTATCTCGGCGTGGCCGAGCGCCAGCGCCTGGCCGCGGAGAAGGCGCCGCCGCTCACGGCGCAGGAGTTCCATCGCATGCTGCCGTACGCGCTGGCGCTCGGCGTCGAGAAGAACTGGACGGATCAGTTCGCCGCCGCCGTCGGTCCGGCCGCGGCCGCGGCGGCGGTCTCCGCCGCGGGCTGGTATCAGGGCTCGGCGAGCAGCGACCTCGCCGGCTTCACGCACGCGCTCGGCTCGTCGTTCGGTAGCGCCATCTCCTCCGCGTCGACCGCGCCGGGGTCGTCCTCGGGCGGCGGCGGCGGCTCGTCCGGCGGCTCCTCGGGTGGTGGCGGCGGCGGCGGTGGCGGCGGCGGCTGGTAGTGTCGCGCCCGAGCGGCCGTGCACAGGCGCACGCCGCCCCGGCGGCGAGCCGGCCGGCGCCCTCCGGGTGCCGCTAGGCGCCGGCGCTCGGCCTCCGGAAGATGCCGAGATCGTTCAGCGGCGCCGTGGCTTCGGCATCTCGCCGCTGCCCCCGCGCGAGTTCTCGGGGCGCGCCATCATGCGGATCGCCGCATCGTCGGGACCGATCACGTCGTAGATGGTCCGTTCGCCGTGACGGACGGCGGCGCAGCATTCCTTGCGGCGGGTGAACGATGCGTAGCCGACGTCGAGCTCGCCGTCGACGACACACAGGGGCCACAGCAGGCAGATGGCGGGCTTCAGCTTGAACGGCGTCCCGAGCTCCTTTTCGCCGGCGACGTGGAGAGCGCAGAGGTTGTCGTCGCGGAGGAACACGCAGCGGCCGTCGAGCACGCGGGTGGCGACCGCTTTCCCGCAGAGGTAGTCGGGGTCCGCCTTGACGCGGGCCTCGAACCAGCGCTCCGGCTTGTGGCGCGCCCGCGAGGTCATGTGCGGCGCGATCAGCCGCCGGTGCTTCATGATGTTCCGGTACTCGTCGTACGACGCGACGCTGCCCTTCAAGCAGCAGCTGCCGTCGCAGTTGCGGACCGACGCGTCCTTGCGGAAGATCTTCCGCCCGAGCCGCGCGTGCAGCTTCTGCACGTGCATGCCGAGATGATCGCGCACCGTCTCGAAGAGCCGCCGCCGCGCCGCCGCACCCATGCGCACGCGCGATCGCCTAGCGCGCCGACGCCGCTACGGTCAAGTTGCGCCGCCATCCCCGGCGGCGGCGCGATTCACAGAGCCAGCCGCGGAGTGTAGGAGGCCCCCCATGGACTACGAACAGATACGCTACCAGGTCGACGGCCCGGTCCTCACCATCACCTTGAGCCGCCCCGAGAAGCTGAACGCGTTCACCCACCGCATGCTGGACGAGCTGCTCGACGCTCTTGCGCGCGCCGACGCCGACGACGCGGTCCGCGTCGTCATCGTCACCGGCGCCGGGCGGGCATTCTGCGCCGGCGCCGATCTCTCCGGCGGCAGCGGCACGTTCGATCATTCCGACGCGGCGGCGCGGTCGCCCGCGGACACCCATCGCGATGGCGGTGGCCTGCTCACGCTGCGCATCTTCGAGTCGAAGAAGCCGGTGATCGCGGCGATCAACGGTCCGGCGGTCGGCGTCGGCATCACCATGACGCTGCCGATGGACGTCCGCATCGCTGCCGCCGGCGCCCGCATGGGCTTCGTCTTCACCCGGCGCGGCATCGTTCCCGAGGCGTGCAGCAGCTGGTTCCTGCCGCGCCTGGTCGGCATCAGCCGAGCCGCGGAGTGGATCTACACCGGGCGCGTCTTCACCGCCGAAGAAGCTCTCGCGGCCGGGCTCGTGAGCCGCGTCGTCCCGGCCGAGGCGCTCCTCGAGGCCGCGCACGACCTCGCCCGCGAGATGGCGGACGGCACCTCGGCGATGTCGGTCGCGCTCTCGCGCCAGATGCTCTGGCGCATGCTCGGCGCCGACCACCCCATGGAGGCCCACAAAGTCGACTCGCGCGCGATCTTCGCGATGGGTCAGTCGGCGGACGCGCACGAGGGCGTGGCGTCCTTCCTCGAAAAGCGTGAGCCGCGGTTCACGCTGCGGCCGAGTGCGGACATGCCGCCCTTCTACCCGTGGTGGCCGGAGCGGAAGTTCGAATAACCGGGTCTACGCGAACAAGGCGCGCTCGATCTCGAAGGACTCGAGCACGCGGCGCGAGACCTCCTCGACCGTCGCCGCATCGGCCGCCCCGCCGAGCGAGGCCAGCAACCCGCTCGGCGGGTCGCTCGCCTCGGAGTCGGCCGCATATCCGTAGCCGATCCGACAGGCGATCGTGTCGGCGAGCTGGATGCGGCGGGCGAGCGGCGCCTCCTCGGGAGCATCGTGGTGCGCGAGGATAGCCCAGACGACGTCGTCCTCGAGCCCCCAGTGCTCGGCCAGACAGGCGCCGACCTGCGCGTGCGTGACGCCGAAGATCTCTACTTCGCGTGCTCCGGCCTCGTGGTCGAGAGCATCGAAGCGGCGGCTGTCGGAGAGGTGGAGAACGAGCTTCCCGATATCGTGCATGAGGCCGGCGATGAACGACCCGCCGCCGCGCGGCTCGCGGCTCAAGCTGCCGAGGTCGTCGGCCGCGAGCGCGGTCGCAAGGCCGTGCTCCCAGAGCGTCTGCGCCACCGCGTCATCGGCACGGTATGCGGCCCGCGCCGACGCCGCGATCAGGATGCGCCGGAGCGCCTGGAAGCCTACGGTCTGAATGGCGGCAGCCAACGTCCGCGGCGGCTCGCGCCGTATGTAGCGCACCGAGCACGCGATCGAGACGACGCGCGCGGCAAGGGCGGCGTCGGTGGAAACGACGCGGACCAGACGATCGCTGGCTACGTTCGGATCGCGCGCGAGGGCGATGGCGCGCATCGCCACCGCCGGAAGCGGCGGCAGGTCGCAGCTCTCCGCGACCCGGTTGAAGAGCGTCCGCAGCGCCGAGCGGGGCGAGGCGGCCGCTGCCGCAGCAACGGCGGACTCCTCGGGGGCGTTCATGCCGTGCCGTGCGAGCAACGATCATGCCTCGCCGCCCGCGAAGAATCCGCCGCAACACCGGCGACGCCGGGCGTCACAAAGGCAGCCTGCGGCGTACACAAACGCACAGCATCCGCGCTCCGCGACCGGGCGGCGCCACCCCCTTTGCAAGCCGGCATGATCCGTCCTACGTCACCTTCCATGTCGCAGCGGACGGGCGGGTGGCGAAGGCTGGCGCCGTTGGTAGCACTGCTGGTGCTCGGAGCCTGCGAACGCGGCGGCGAAACGGCGGGAACCGCGGCGGCGCCTCCCGCCGCACCGCCGGTGCCCGCGGTGGCGCCGCGCCGCGAGCCTCTCGTCGGCGGTCCTCATCCGGCGCTCTTCCTCGCCGTGGCGCAGTTCGTCGACGTAAAGAAGCCCGACGGCAAGACCCAGCCCGTCCCCGGTCCCGCGAAGCTCATGATCGTCCGCCGCACCGGAGCCGCCTGGACGACGACGATCCTCGAGGATCCGGACAGCAACGCTTTCCACAAGGCCATCCCCTGGGAAGACGGCCTCATCACCATCGGCGCCACCCAGGCGATGCTGAAGACCTGGCGCTACGCCGACGGCGCCTGGTCCGCAACCACGCGCTGGAACCCCAGGTTCGGCGGCAAGTTCGACCGCCTCCGCGACATCGAGCGCGCCGACGTCGACGGCGACGGCAAGGACGATCTCGTGATCGCCACCCACGACCAGGGCGTGGTCGCCATCGTCCATCCGAGCGACGGCTGGCGCGTCGAGGAAATCGACCGCCAGCCCGACACCTTCGTCCACGAGATCGAGATCGGCGACATCGACGGCGACGGCGCGCCCGAGATCTTCGCTACCCCGAGCAAGCCGAACAAGCTCGACCAGGAGCAGCCGGGCGAGGTGGCGATGTACCGCCGAACGCCCGCCGGTACCTGGCAGCGCTCGATCGTCGACGCGCCCGGCGATACCCACGCGAAGGAGATCCTCGTCGCCGACATGGACCGCGACGCCCAGTGCGAGCTCTACGTCGTCTGGGAAGGGGCGGTCGGCGCCGGCGGCCAGATCGTGCGCCCCGTCACCGTGAAGCAGTACCGCTTCAAGGACGGAGCCTTCACGAGCACCGTCGTCGCTACCGTTCCCGACCGCCAGATGCGCGCCATCCAGGCCGGCGACGTGAACGGCGACGGGAAGATGGACCTGGTCGCCGGTGCGCTCGCGTCCGGGCTCTGGCTCTTCGAGCAGGGTCCCGAAGGCGCGGACGGCGCCTGGACGCGCACCCTCATCGACGCCAAGTCGTCAGGCTTCGAGCAGCCCGTCGACCTCGCCGACCTCGACGGCGACGGACGGCTGGAGATCTACGTCGCCTCCGAGGACCAGCACGAGCTCCGCCAGTATCGCTGGCAGGACGGAGCCTTCGTGAAGACGGTGCTGGCGCCGCTCGTCCCGGGCGACATCGTCTGGAACGTCACCCACGGCGCCCTTTAGCTCGCGGATCGGCGCCGACGGGCTCGCCCTAGGCCTCCTCGTAGTCGTGGCGGCGGCGCTGTGGGTGCCGCGCCTGCACGGCCCTCTCGACCTCCGCTACGACGCCGGCACCTACTACGTGCTCGGGACCTCGCTGGCGGACGGGCACGGCTACCGGCTCTTGAACGAACCGGGGCGGATCGAGGCGATCCAGTATCCGCCCCTCCTGCCGATGATCGTCGCCGCCCACCAGCGCCTCGTCGGCAGCCGCGACCCGGCCGTCGCCGGCCGCGCCCTCCGCCGCACCTGGGCGGCGCTCTTCGTCGTCTACGCGCTCGCCGTCCACACGCTCGCACGCCGGTGGCTGCGTCCGGGGTGGGCGCTGGTCGCGAGCCTGCTCGTCGTGCTGCACCTCGAGCCCCTCTGGCTCTCCGACGCGCTCCTCACCGAGCTGCCCTTCGCCTGCGCCCTGGTGCTGTTCCTGCTCGCCGCCGAGTCCGGTGAGCGGCGCGGGCTCACCGCGCTCTGCGGCGGCGCCGCCTACCTCCTGCGTGCGAGCGGGATCGCTCTCCTCGCCGCCTGGGTCGTCGACGCCCTCGTCGCCCGCCGCCGGCGCGAAGCGGCGCTCCGCGCCCTGCTCGCGGCGCTGCCGGTCCTCGCCTGGCACGGCTACGTAGCCGGAGTGCGAGCGCAGCCGGAATTCGCGGCGCCCGCCTACGCCTACCAGCGCGCGCCCTACAACTTCTACAACGTCGGCTACGGCGCCAACCTGGCCTACCGCGACGCCTTCGCGCCCGAGCGCGGCTTCACAGGCGGGCGCGATCTCGTCCGGCGCATCGCCGGCAACGCGTCGGCACTCCCCGAGCGGCTCGGCGAGAGCATCGGCGTCCGCGCCGAGGGCCCGTTGGCGCCCGTGTTCCGCCTGCGCGACGAAGCGCCGCCGCCCTCGTACTCGCTCGCGCTCGGCCGCTCCGCGTGCGTGCTCCTCGGCATCGTCGCCGCGGGCGGCGTCGGCATGCTCTTCGTCGACGGCATCCGGCTGGCGCCGCTCGCCTGGCTGGCGTCGCTGGCGCTCGTCACGCTGACGCCCTGGCCGTCGCAGTTCGGACGCTACCTGATGCCGCTGGCGCCGATCACGGCCATCGGCCTGGCGCTCGTCCTGGAGAACGCAAGCCGCGGCGCGAGCCGTGTCGCGCAGACGGCCGCCGGCGCCACGGTCGGGGTCCTACTGGCGGCGGAGCTCGTCGTCCTGGCGACGGTCTTCACCCTCCGCCATCAGCCGGCCGCCGTCGGTCCCGGCGCGACACCGCAACGGCTCTTCTTCTATTCGCAACGCTGGCGACGGCACGACGAGGCGCTGGCATGGCTGGCGCGGCAGGCCGCGCCCGACGCCGTCGTCGCCACCAGCACCCCGCAGCGGCTCTATCTGGCGAGCGGCCTCCGGAGCATCCTGCCGCCCTTCGAGGTCGATCCCGAGCGTGCCGAGAAGGAGCTTCGCGAAGTCCCGGTCGACTGGGTGGTGATCGACGACCTCGAGTTCCTCGACGTCTCCCGCCGCTACGCCGAGCCGGCCGTCGCCGCGCATCCCGAGCACTGGCAGCTCGTCTACGACGCCGCCGGCGCCTCGCGCATCTATCGCCGCCTGCCGCGCTGAAGCGCTCCGGCGCCGCCAGCCGCCGGCGCGCGGGCGCGCCGGCCGGTCCGCGTCCGGTCGCCGGCCGAGCGCGCGTTGCCGCCGGCAGGGCCCCGTACTACGCTCGCCCGATGCCCGCCGCGCGCCGTCGCACGCTGCACCGCCTCGCGCTCGCCGCGCTCTTCGCCTTCATGGCCTTCGTCGTCTGGCGGACGTTCCATCTCCAGGGCGTCCGCTGCGAGGTGTGCATCACCTTCGCGGACCGCTCGCGGTGCGCCACCGTCGACGGCGAGCGCGCGGCGGACGCACGCCAGGCGGCGATCGGCAACGCCTGCTCGTTTCTCGCCAGCGGCGTCACCGACAGCATCGCCTGCTCGCGCACGCCGCCGACGAAGGACCTCTGCACGGCGCCCGACTGAGCGCCCTCAGGGCGCGGCGCCGTCGACGACCCATACCTCGACGGGCTCGTCGAGGCCTTTGATCGCGAGCGGGCCGAGCGACCGCAAGCCGACTCCGGGGTCGGACCCGAGCGCGTTGCGCGTGCTGGCGGTGATCAGCACCGACGCGGCGAGGTCGCGGGTCATCACCTGCAGCCGCGCCGCCTGATTCACGGCGTCGCCGACGACGGTGTAGGTGACCCGTCCGCGCCCGGTGCCGACGTTCCCGGCAACCATGTCGCCGGTGCAGATGCCGATCCCGGCGACCAGAGGATCGCCCGCCGCCGCGGCGTTGCGCGCGACCAGCGCCCGCTGCAGCGCGATCGCGGCGTGCACGGCGGCGCGCGCGTGCCCCGGGAGGGGCTGCAGCGGATGGCCGAAGACCACGACCGCGCCGTCGCCGAGAAACTGCGTGATGACGCCGCCCTCACGCTCGCACGCGCGCTCGACGACGGCATAGTACTCGGTCAGCAGCTCGACGATGCGCGCCGGCGGGTGCTGCCGCGACGTCGCCGTGAACCCGCGCAGGTCGACGAACATCGCGGTGGCGACGATGGCCTCGCCGCCGAGCGCAACGCCGCGCTCGAGAGCCTCGCGCGCCACCGCCGGGCTCACGTAGCGGCCGAAGACCTCGCGCGTCCGCTCGGCGGTGCGCAGCCCGTCGACCATGGCGTTGAAATGCGCCGCCAGCTCGCCGAGCTCGTCGGTGCTGCGGACCGGCGTCCGCGCCGTGAGATCGCCGCCGGCGACGCGCGCCATCGCCGCCCGCAGCGCCTGCACCGGCCGGTCGATGAAGCGCGCCACGAGCCACGCCATCACCAGCGAGACGATGCCGGTCACGACGGCGATGAAGCCCTGCGCCCGCACCAGCTGCGTCCAGAAGACGTCGACCTCGTCCAGGACGGGGCCGCCGTGGTGTGCGCGCACCCAGAAGTCGACGAGCATCATCAGGGCGAGCGGCAGGATCGACGTGATCACGAAGGTGCCGCCGAGCCGAGCGAGGATCGGCACCCGCAGCACGCCGGCGCGCTCGAGGCGGCCGTCCGGAAAGAAGAGCGGCACCTGCCGGCGCAGGTGCAGCTCGCTGGCGAGAAAGGCGAGCGCCGCCGCCAGCGGACCGGCGATGAAGGCGAGCACCGACATGATGCGGACGACCTCGCTCGGCGGCAGGCCGGTGACGACGCGCAGGTAGAGCAGGTAGACGATGCCGGCGCAGGTCCAGCTCGCCTGCGTGAGGATCGTGTTCGCGAGCGGCGCGTTCAGCAGGCGGCGGCGGATGGCGACGGGGACCGTAGCCGCATCGGCCCCGGCGCGGAGGCGGCGCCGCCAGTGCGCCAGCGGACCGACCCAGCGCGCGCTCAGGTACACGCTGGCGCCGAGGACCGCCGCCACGACGAGGACGAAGACGGCGAGGCCTTGCCCGTCGTAGGCGCCGGCGTCGGCCACCGGAGCGAGCGGATCGACGAAGTTGAAATACAGGTAGACGAGGACGGCGCCGGCGAGATTGGCGGGAAGCACCGGCAGCGCTGCGGCGCGCAGGAGAAAGCCCGCGCGCGGCAGGTGCGGCGGCTCGGCGGCGAGCGGCGGCATCGGCGCGCTCCTATCACGGCGGCCGCCGCGATGCGCAGACGAGTCGTGCCGCCGACTCCGGTGTGCTAGCGCGGGGAGCAATGGAGCCCGAGGCCCCGGACACGCCACCGTCGAGCCCCGCGACCCCCGCGCTCCGGCGGCGGCGGCGACGGCGGCGCGGGCAGAAAGGCCGGCGCGGCACCGACCGGGAACGGCGGCGCGGCAAAGCGAATGCGCCCGGAGCGTCGACGGACGCCGAGGCCGCCGCGGCGGTCGTGCCGCGGGTGAGCCGGCTCGCAGCCGCCTCGGCGCCGGACCCCGAGGCGCTCGGACCCGAGGAAGTCGAGGAGATGAAGCAGCACCTCCTGTTCCTGCGCGAGTACAAGGACGTTCTCCGCCTGCGCTTGAACGCGGCCGAGGACCTCCTCGTGAACGCCCGCCGCGAGCCGCACGATCGCGGTGTCTGCCATCATCTCCTCGGCAAAGTGGATCGCAGCGTCGTCGAGGCAGCGATCGGGCGCGAGCCGCTGCGATCGAACGCCGCTGCCCGCGCCCGCATGCTCGCGGGTGCGATCCGCCTGACCGCCGACGCCGGCGTGCTCTTGGCCTACCTGGAGACGCTGGCATCGCAACACTCGCGCGTCGAGGCCGCCGCCGCCTTCGCGGAGATCGTACGGCGGATAGATTTCGAGATCCTCTCGGCGACCCGCCTCGCGCGCCTGCTGCAGGTGCTGACCGGGACGTTCCAGGGGCCGGAGCGCGTCCAGGTACTGTTCGGCCTCCTCGACGGCGACGCTTTCCGCCGCGCCTTCGACACCGCCGCGGCGGCGCTGCCGCCCGCGGTAGCGGCGATCTTCGCCCCGCTGCGCGCGGTGCACCGGCGCCTGCGCGGCGAGCCCGCCGTGGCCGCCGAGTCGCTGCGCACCGCGAGCGCCGGCGACCCCGAGCTCGCGCTCGGCCTCGAACAGGTCCTGGCGGCACCCGATCCGGTGCTGCGCGGATATCCCGAGCCGCTCCGTATCCGCATGCTCGAGCTGGCGCTCGCTCCCGGCATTCCGAATACGCTCGCCGATCGCGCCGCCGGCGTGCTCCTCGCCAGCCTGGCGCCCGCAGGCGGAATCTTTACCCGCCTCGGCATGCGATACGCCGCAGCGCTCCTCGCCCGTCACGCCGACGATCGGGCGCGGGCGACGCTCGAGGCGGTGCGGCGTGCAGCGCCCGGCCTGCGCGCCGCGGAACGTTGGCTCGCAGCCCTCGCGGCGCGCCGCATGGGTCGAGTAGCGATTCTGTCGGCGACGGCCCACGACCGTCTTGCGGCGGGGTTCTGGCTCGACGGCCAGCGCTCCGTCTGGCTCCGCACCGCACCCGCCGCCGCCGCCGCACGGCTGGCGCGTGAGGCCGAGCTGCAAGGTACCCTGGCTCTCCCGGGGGTAGCGCCTGTCGTCGAGTCCGGAATCGCGCACGGCATCCCGTACGTGGCCGTCGCCGCACCCGGCCGGCCGTGGCAGACCGCGGTCCACTCCGCCGAGCGCGCTGTCGCCCTAGCCCACGCCGCCGCGGCGGCACGCATCCTGCGCGCCCTGGCGCTCGCCGGCGTCGCGCTCCCCGACGCCGTGCCCGAGCGCTTCTGCGTCGGCGACACCCCGAGAGCAGCACCGGTGCTGGCCGACCTCGACGGCGCGCGGGCGACGACACCCGCCGACGCCGAGCGCGAGAACACCGAGGCCGCCGCAGCGCTCGTTGCCCGCCTGGTGCCGGACGGGACGAGCGCCGCCGATCTGCCGGCACTCGTCCGCGACCTCGACCGGCGCGTCCTCGCCTCGCGCCACGGCGCCTGAGCACGGCCTGGCGCCGGCCCGGCGTCGCACCCGACAGCAGCGGCTCCGCGGCGTCGATGTCGAGGATGACGTGATTCTCGCGCCCGAGTCGCACCCGACGGCACCCGGCAGCAGCGGCTCCGCGGCGTCGCGCCTGCGGACGTTCATCCTTGCACGAGCCGCTAGAGTCGTAACGCGCGTTCGCCTGCGCAGGCGCTCGCGCGGGCGCTGACGCGCCCGCAGACGTGTGCGAACCGGCTACGCTCCCGGCGCACCGCGGCGACGCGCCGCCGCCGGCACGCAGCTCGCTACTCTCCGCCCATGGCTGCCGCCCGCGTCGTCGTGAAGCGCGCGACAGCCCCATCGAGACAAGACGAGCAGGGAGCAATGCCGGTGCTGAGCCGCGCCGTGGGGGTGTGCGTGTCGACCGGAACAACCGTGAGGGGGGTGCGCATGTTGCATCGAGGCTTCGTAGGGAGAGCGCTGCTGGTGGCGGCGGCCGCGCTCGTCGTTGGCGCCGCGTCGACACCGACTGCCTTCGCCAGAGGCGGACCCGACAAGGACAAGGGCTTCGGCAGGGACGATCGACACTCGATCCCGGATTGCAGCCGCGGCGACGACGATGACGACGATAGTTGGTGGCACGACCGCGGCGACCGACTCTTCTGTCCGAACAAGCAGGTGCTGGTACGGATCGATTCGAAGATCTGTCCCGAGAAGCCGGGACGGCCGGCGGTGGTCCGCAAGCGTGTCTGCTGCCGCCACGGCAGCATGACCAACTGCCGGCCGTTCCGTCCCTGCCCGCCGCGCTCGCGTTCGTAGCGCGGACGGACTCCGAAGACACGTCGACATGTACGACTTCCCTATGCCGCTACGCGCGAGCGCCTGGGTGTTGACGCTGGCGCTGACCGCCGGCTGCGGCGGTCCTCGCCTCGGGACCGCTCCCGCGCGCGCCGCGGGAGCCGCGCCGGCGCCGAGCGATCTCATGACGGCGGCCGACGTCGCGGCGCTGTCCAGGATCACGGCGGCGCGGGCGCAAGCCGCAGCGAGCGACGGGTATCATATCGGGCCGGACGATCTTCTCGACGTACGCATCCCGGATCTCCTGGATGCGCAGGCGCCGGCGGGCGCGCGGTCGCCGAGCGGTTCCGCCGGCGCCGGTCAAGCAGTGGCGGGAGCTCCTCTCTATCAGCAGGGGCTCAGGGTGAGCGGCGGGGGAGAGGTGACGATTCCGATGATCGGCGCGGTGCGCGCGGCTGGGCTCACCCCGGCGGCGCTCGAAGCCGAGATCGGGCGGCGCCTCCTAGCGGCCGGGATCCTGCGCGCGCCGAAAGTGAGCGTGCAGGTGGCCGAGTTTCGCAGCGGGGTGGTGGCGGTGATCGGGAGCGTCGAGCGGCCGGGTCTATATCCCGTGACCCGGCCGCGCGCGACGTTGAGTGACATGCTGTGGACGGCCGGCGGTCCGAGCAAGGACGCCGGCCGGATCGTCGAGCTCGCGGTATCCTCGGAGAGAGTCGTGGACGCGATCACGGCGCCGCCCGAGCGCGTCTATATCGACGTTGCACTCATCGGAACGCCGGCGTCGCGCGGTCCCGCGGGCCTCGATCCCGAGGTGCGGCCCGGCGACGTCATCACGATGGCGGCGGCCGGGAGCGTCCTCGTCGACGGTTGGGTCGAGAAGCCGGGCTCGTATCCGGTAACCCGCGGACTCACCGTCGGCGGCGCGGTCGCGGCGGCGGGCGGGCGCCATGTCTCGGGTGATCAGTCGCGTACGGTCGTCCGCCGGGTGACGCCGGGAGGCGGCTCGCGAACGTTCGAGGTCGATCTCGACGCCGTCGCCGACGGACGCGCGGCCGACGTGCCGATCGCCGACGGCGACGTCGTCCGCGTGCCGGTGTCGGTGGCGCGGGTGGTGCCGTGGAGCATGTGGACGGTCGCTCGCGAGATGATTCACGTCGGCGGCAGCGTGCTCCTGTTCTGAATGGCCACCATCGACCCCAATGGCGCGGCCCTGCCGGCCGTGCCCGGGACCTTCGCGCCCCCGCACTATGCTTTCGCGACCGCGCCCTACGAAGCGGACTACACGGAGGCGCCGCGTCGGCGTCTCCACGACTACGCCCGCATCCTCCACAAGTACCGCTGGCTCGCGGCAGCGTGCTTCGTCCTCGTCTTCGGCGCGAGCCTCCTCGCGACCATGCTGTCGCCGCGCCTCTTCACGGCGGCGACGCGGCTCCAGGTGGCGCGCCAGTCGCCGATCCAGCTCCGCCTCGACGGCAACGTCCTCGACCTCGAGCAGAGTGAGCGCAACGTCAACGGCGCTTCGAGCTTTCTCGCCACCCAGGTCGCGATGCTCGAGAGCCGCGATCTCGCCGAGCGCGTCATCCGCACCCGACGGCTCGCCGAGAACGAGGCGTTCCTGCACCCGGGCGCCGAACGCGCCGGGCTGCTCGCCGTCGGCGGCCAGCTCCTCACCATGCTGCGGCCGCGGGGCATCTCCGGCGCCCCGCTCGCTCCCGTCGACGGCGGCACGGGAGAAATCGACGTCGATGCCGAGCTCCTCGACCGCTACATGCGCTGGCTCTCGGTGCGCGACGTCCGCGGCACCGACCTCGTCGAGATCCGCTTCACGACTCCGAGCCCGACGCTGTCGGCAATCCTCGCCGCCGCACATACGCAGGCCTATCTCGAGGCCAACGAGGAAGCGCGTCTCGCCACCGATGCGACCGCGCGCCACTTCCTCGACCAGCAGCTCCGCGACTCCGAGCAACGGCTCGAGAGCGCGCAGGCGGCGCTGCGCGCCTTCTCCTCCGAGCACCCGAACGTCGCGGTCAATCAGGAGCAGAAGGTGGTCGGCCAGAAGATCGGCGAGCTCGCGAACCTGCTCACCAAGGCCGAGGGCGCACGGGTCACGTTGCAGACGCGCTTCGACTTCCTCACCCGGCCCGAGACCGCGCTGCTCGCCTACTTCCTCGACAAGCCCGGGATCCAGAAGCTGCACGGCGCGCTGCTCGACCTGCAGGCGACGCGCACGGGCCTCGACAACCGCCTCGGACCGAACCACGAGGCGATGGTGGAGCTGCAGCGGCAGGAGGCGCTGGTCGCGCGCCAGCTCGACGCCGAGGTGCAGCAGGAGGTGAGCGCGGTGCGCGCGAAGTTCGAGGCTGCGCTCGCCCGCGAGCACGGCCTCCGCGACAAGCTCGCCGCGCTCGAGGCGTCGGCGATCGAGCTCCGCGACCTGGGGGCGCGCTACGACCTCCTGCGCAGCGACGTCGAGAGCGCAGCGGCGCTGCACGCATCGCTCGCGAAGCAGCAGATGGAGACGGCGGCGAGCTCGGCTCTCGCCGCGACCAATCTGCGCGTCGTCGAGCGCGCCGAGGTGCCCGCGCGAGCGAGCTCGCCGCACGTGGCCCTGAACCTCGCCTTCGGCCTCGGCGCCGGACTGCTCCTGGCCGGCGCCGCGACCTTCCTCTGCGAGCACTTCGACGACAGCGTCAAGACCAGCGCCGAGATGGCGGACCTCCTGCAGCTGCCGGCGCTGGCGACGATCCCGAACTTCGCCCTCGCCCGCCGCTCGCCGCCGGCGCTCCCGAACGCCCGCGCCGGCGGCGAGAGCGCGCTGCCGGCAACCGGGGGCCTGACGCCCGCGCTCGTCGTCGTGCACGAGCCGCTGTCGCCGAGCGCGGAAGCGTTCCGGGCGCTGCGCACCGCGGTGCTGTTCTCTACCCCGGCGGCGCCGCCGAAGATGCTCCTGGTCACCAGCGCCGGCGCCGGCGAAGGCAAGACGGTCTCGTCCCTGAACCTCGCGGCGACGCTCGCCGAAGCCGGCTCGCGCGTGCTCCTGGTCGACGTCGATCTGCGCAAGCCGAGCTGCCACCGCCAGCTCGGCATCACCAATGCGACCGGGCTCTCGAGCTTCCTCGCGGGCCAGAGCGAGCGCGCCGCGATCGTGCACACGCTCGCGGCGCCGCGCCTGGACTTCATCCCCGCCGGGCCGACACCGCCGAATCCCGCGGAGCTCGTCGGCTCGCAGCGGATGCGGGCGCTGCTCGACGACATGCGCAGCCAGTACGATTTCATCGTCCTCGATGCGCCGCCGGTACTGCCGGTGACCGATGCCGTAGTGCTGGCCCGCGAAGTCGACGGCGTCGTCCAGGTCGTGAAGGGCCACGACACGCCGCGCGAGCTCGTCCGTCGCGCCCGCGACCAGCTCGCCCAGGCGAACGCCCACCTTCTCGGCGCCGTCATCAACAACGTCGACCTCGGCTGGGGCGACCTCTATTTCTACAATCGCTACTACGGCTACTACCGGACCCCGCAGGCGGCGGCATGAGCGACCGGGGCATCCTCGTCGTGCTGCAAGCGCTGCTCGTCGGCATGCCGCTCCTCCTCGGCGGCCGGCATCCCGTGGCGGCGACCGTCGGCCCGCTCGCGGCGCTGGCTCTCCTCGCGGCGACGCTGCAGGCGCGCCGGCGCGCGGGCGGCGGTCCCGCTGCCGTCGGCGTCGGCGCCCTCGCTGCGTTCGCCGCCCTCGCCTTCGCGACCACGGTGCCGCTGCCGCCGGCGCTCTTCACGCTCCTGTCGCCGAGTGCGGCGCGCCTGACGGCGGCGATGCTGCCGGGATGGCCGGACGCGGGAGCGTTCTCGCGCTGGCGGCCGCTCGCGCTCGACGCCTACGCGGTTTGGGTCGAGCTCGGTCGCCTGGCTCTCGGCTTCGCAGTCTTCACGACCATCGTCGCCTACCCGTGGCGCGCCGCGGGCGCGAGCACGGCCGCCGACGGCGACGAGCGCGCCCTCGCCCGCCTCGTGCCGACCCTCGTGATCGGGGCCTCGGGAATCGCCGCCGTGGGGCTTCTCGCCGCCGCGGTCGGCAACGGCCGTGTCCTCTGGATCACCGCCGAGCCGACGACCGGCGACCGCGTCTCCGGCCCCTTCGTGAATCCCAACCACTTCGCCGCTTGGCTCGCCATGGTGATCCCGCTGACGCTGGCCTACGCGCTCTCGCTCGCGAGCCGGCTCCGCCGCCGCTTGGCCCAAGCCGCCGCCTCGGGGCGCGGCATGGGAGTACGGCGCGAGCGCGCCTGGGCGGCCGCCTTCATTGCGAACCAGCGCGCGCTCGCGGCACCGCTCGCCGCAGCCGCAGCCGCAGCACTCCTCGTCGTGACCTTGATCGCAACCGGCTCGCGCGGCGGCCTCGCGGCCTTGCTCGTAGGACTCGGCAGCACCGGCGCCGGCATGGCGGCGCGCGCGCGCCGCCGATCGCATGCTCAGCGCCGCGGACGCGCCGGCCGCATGCTGCCGGCCGGACTCGCGCTTCTCCTCGCCGCCGCCGCGGCGGCGACCCTCGTGCGCTGGGCGGCCACCGAGGACCTCGCCGACGACGGCCTCGAGGTGAATCTCTCCAGCCGACTCGCCGTGGCCGCGCAGGGTACGGCGTTGCTGCGCGAGTACCCGCTCGCGGGAAGCGGCCTCGGCTCGTGGCTGCACGCGTACCGCCCGCATCAGGCGCCGCCCGTGGAAGGCGGGATCTGGGATCACGCCCACGACGACTACCTCGAGCTCGCCGCCGAAACCGGCATCGCCGGAGTGGCGATCGTCGTCGCCTTCTTCGTCGCCGTCGCGCGCACGCTCCTCGTCGACCGCGGCCGACGCCGCGCCGCCGCCGAGCGCGCCGAGCGGCGCCGGTGCGGCAACGGCATCCCGCCCGGCTTCGAGGTTCCCGAGTGGCGCGCCGCGCTCCGCGACCGCGGCAACCTGCGCTGGGGCTTCGTCGGCGGCATCGCCGCGATCCTCGTACAGAGCAGTGTCGACTTCGCCCTCCACCTGCCCGCGAGCTTCCTCCTGATGATGACGCTCGGGGCGCTGCTGGTGGTCGCCAACCGCCCCCGCGCCGCGGCCGCGGCAGCGGCAGCGGCTGCGGAACCGCCGGCGCTCCTCGTCGACCCGGCGGCGGATCTCGCGGCGGCGACCGCGCAGCGGCGTCGCGACGCCTCTCCGATACTGGCGTTGACGGCGCTGCTCGCGGCCGCAGCGAGCATCCTGGCAGCGAACGGCGTCCGCGTACTGGCCGGCGCCACTCCGCTCGCACCGGCGGCGGCGCTCGAGCAGGCCGACCTGGTGCTCGCCGCGGGCGGCAACGGCAGCGTCGAGACGGCGCTCGCTCTCGTGCGCACGGCGCTCGACCGCGCGCCTGCCGACCGCGCCGCCCACGAAGCGGAAGCGGCGGTGCTCGGCACCGGTCCGGAGGCCGAGGCCGTATGGCGGCGGGCGATCGCGCTCTCGCCTTGGGCGCCGGAGCTCCGCGACGGTCTCGCCCTGGCCCTCTGGCAGGAAGATCGTCGCGACGCCGCCCTGGCCGAGATCGAGGAGTCGATGTTTCGCTACCCGTACCTGGTGTCGCACGCCTACCTCGGCCCGGCGAGCGACGTCGTCACGCGCGGCGCCGGCGAGTGGCTGCGCGTCCTCGCCGAGGGCGACACCCTGGCGCTGCGGCTCGCGGCCCTCGACGACGCTCTCGCGAGCGCGATCCGGCGCGGTCTCGAACGCGCGCTCGCCGCGAGCGCCGACGGCCCCGTGCGCGCCGCCATCGTCGACGACCTAGCTACTCTCCTCGAAGCGCGCGAGCACTTCGCCGACGCCGCGGCGATGCTGCGCGCCGAGGCGGAGCGCAGCGAAGACGGGCGCGCCTACCTGGCGCGCGCCGGGCGCGCGGCGCTCGCGGCCCGCGACCTCGACGGCGCCGAAGCGACGCTCCTCGCCGCCCTCACCCGCACGCCCGAGCAAGGGCGCCTCTACCGCGACCTGGCGCTCGGCGTGTACGCGGCGCGCGGCGACTTCGAGAGCGCTGAGACGGTGCTGCGCGCCGGCGAGCGCAACGCCGTCGACCTGCTGCCGATCCACCGCGGCGTCAGCGAGCTCGTGGTGCGCCGCGAGAGCAGCCGGCGCCGCGAGGCGGCGGCGCAATGAAGCTACTCCTCGTCTTCGATCACCGCTTCCAGCGCCGCTCGGACGGGGTGGTGTTCTCGCTCAAGCACTACGGACACTCGTTCTTCGCGCGTCGCTATCTCCGTGTCTTCGATGAGGTGACCATCGTGGCGCGCGTCGCCAACGCCATGGCCGAGTATGCCGGCGGCGACGCCGAGCCGACCGAGGGAGCCGGCGTCCGCGTCGTGTCGCTGGGCGACTGGCAGGGTCCGCTCGGCTTGGCGCGTGCATGGTGGTCGATACGCCGCAGCCTGGCCGCGCAACTCGACGCCGCCGAGGCCGTCGTCCTCGTAGCGCCCGGGATGCTCGCCGCCCTGGCGCGCGGCATGCTGGCGCGCCGGCGCCAGGCCTACGGCGTCGAGGTCGTCGGCGACCCCTGGGATGCGCTGGCGCCGGGCTCGCTGCGCCACCCGCTCCGCCCGCTCCTGCGCGCCGCGGCGCGCCGCGGCCTCCGCCGCCTCTGCGCCGAGGCGGCGGCGGTGTCCTACGTGACCCAGGCGGCGCTGCAGCGCCGCTACCCGACGTCAGGCCATGCCGTCGGCGTCTCGGACGTGGTGCTGCCGGCAGCGGCATTCGCGGCCGCACCGCGGACGTTCACCTCCGGCGCGCCGCGGACGCTGATCACCGTCGGCACCATGGCGCAGCTCTACAAGGCGCAGGACGTCCTGATCGACGCGGTGGCGCGCTGCAGCGGCGACGGACTCGACCTGCGGCTCGTGCTGGTCGGCGACGGCGGCTACCGCACGGCACTCGCCGAGCGCGCCGCCCGCCTCGGGATCGCGGATCGCGTGCGCTTCACGGGCGGGCTCGCTGCCGGGCCCGCCGTCCGCGCCGAGCTCGACGCCGCCGATTGCTTCGTTCTGCCGTCGCGCCAGGAGGGTCTGCCGCGGGCGCTGGTGGAAGCGATGGCGCGGGGGCTCCCGTGCATCGGCTCGACGGTCGGCGGCATCCCGGAGCTGCTGCCGGAAACGGACCTGGTGCCGCCGGACGACGCCGCGGCGCTCGCGGCGAAGCTCCGGGAGGTGCTCGGGGACGCGGCGCGACTCGCAGGCGCCGCGGCACGCAATCTCGCCGCCGCCGCGGCGTATCGCGACGAGCTCCTGGACGAGAAGCGACTCGATTTCTACGCGCGCCTGCGGGAGGCGTCGACCCCGGCCGCGAGCGGCGACGCCGGCGGCCGCATCTCCGCCGCGGCGCCGTCGCTCAAGCGCAATGCCCTCTGGGCCGTGCTCGGCAATGTCGGCTATGCCGCCTGCCAGTGCGCCGTGCTGGTGGCGCTGGCGAAGCTCTCGTCACCCGAGGACGTCGGCCGCTTCGCGCTGGCGCTCGCGATCACCGCGCCGATCATGATCGCAGCGAGCCTGCAGCTCCGGGTCGTGCAGGCGACCGACGCCTGCGACGTCTACCCGTTCGGCGCCTATCTGGGCGTCCGCTTGGTCGCGACGGCGCTCGCGCTCGCGGTGATCGTCGCGGTTGCGGGCGCCGCCGGCTATCCGCGGGCGACGGTGGCGTTGATCGTGCTGGTCGCGCTCGCCAAGGCCTTCGAGTCGGTGAGCGACGTGATCTTCGGCCTCCTGCAGCAGCACGAAGACCTGAAGCGGGTCGCCCTCTCGATGCTCGCCAAGGGGGGAATCAGCGTCACGGCGATCGGGCTCGGGCTCGTGACGACGGGCGATCTCCTGGCCGCGACCTCCCTGATGGCGCTCGCCTGGGGCGCCTGGCTCGGGTTCTACGATCTCCCCGCCGCGCGCCGCCTCACCGCAGTGCGGCCGCTCTTCGACCGCGACACGCTGGCACGCCTCGCCTGGACGGCGCTGCCGATGGGCATCGTCGCCGGCCTCCAGAGCCTGATGACCAACGTGCCGCGCTACGCGCTCGAAGCCTACGGTGGCCCGCGCGCGCTCGGCTACTTCGCGGGGCTCGCTTACCTCGTCGCCGCCGGGAACCAGCCGATGATGGCGCTGGCGGCGGCAGTGAGTCCGCGGCTGGCCCGGCTCTTCGTCGGCGACCGCGCCGCGTATCGGCGCCTGCTCCGCCGCACCATGCTCGCCGCCGCCGGCATGGGCGTAGCCACCGTCGGCGGCGGCGCGGCGATCGGCGCCCCGATCCTCGCGCGCCTCTACACGGCCGACTACGCCGTCCACGCCGACGCCTTGGTGTGGCTCGCGGCCGCGGCAGCGGTCGGCTACCAGGCGAGCGTCTTCTGCAGCGGCATCACGGCGGCGCGACGCTTTCCGGAACAGCTCGCGGTGGCGGCGATCACGCTCGCGGCGACGGGAGTCGCGAGCGCGCTGTTCGTGCCGCGCTTCGGACTCGTCGGTGCAGCATGGGCGCTCCTCGCGGCGGCACTCGTGCAGGCGGCCTGCCTAGGCGCGGTCTACGTGCGCGTGAGCAGCGCCCGCGGCGGCGCCGACCCCGCGGCCGCGGCCGGCGCCGCCCGGCCGGCCGCTGAGCCCGCGCTCGCAATGCAGCCCGCCTCGACGGTGCCGGCCTCGTGAGGCGCGCGCGCCCCAGAACCGGAGCGCCGCTCCTCTGCGGCGTCGACGCCGCCATCGGCTGGACCGTGGTCGCCGCCGTCTGCGCCCGCCTCGCCGCCACTGCGAACGAACTGCACTGGGCGCTCCTGCCGCTGGCGCTCTGCGGCGGCCTCGAAGCGCCGACGCTCGTGCGCTGGATCCGCGGCCGCGCCGACGCTTTCGACCCGAAATCCATCGTCACGCTCTTCGTCTTCCACAACACATTCGTCGCCCCGGTCCTCCACCTGGCGTGGGACTGGTACACGCCGCTCGTCCGCGTGCCGGACGATACCTGGGAATGGTTCGGCCGCCTGGCGACGGTGAACGCCGCGGCGTTGGTCGCCCTCGAGCTCAGCTACACCTGGGCTACCGCGGGGCCGCCGCCCGCACTCCGGCCGCTGCGCCGCGTGGACGCGCCGCGCCTCGCCGGCACGCTCGCGCTCGGCGGACTCGTTGCCCTCGCAGCGCAGGTGCAGCTGCTCCGCCACTTCGGCGGCGCCTCGGGCCTGATCGACGCCTACGAGGTCCGCGGCGTGGAGTTCTCGGGCATGGGCATGGTGCTCATGCTGGCGTGGCCCTTCCCCCTGATCGTGCTCCTCGAAACGCTGCTCTTCCTCGGCCGCCGCGGGCGGAGGACGCGGCGGCGGCCGGGTGCGGCGCTCGTCGCCGCGATCCTCGCGACCTTCGCCGGCGTGCACCTCGGATGGGCCGGTCTGCACGGCAGCCGCCTCAGCATGCTCGGCGGCATGTTCCTGGCCGCCGGGCTCTGCCATTTCCTGCTGCGCCGCTTCTCGTCGCGAGCGGTGATGATCGGCCTCGGCACGGCCTTCGTCTTCTGCTTCCTCTACAGTTTCTACAAGGGCGCCGGCCGCGACGGCATCAGCGCCGCGCTCTCCGGTGCCGAAGGCATCGCCCGCGCGCAGCAGCGGACCGGGCGCGACGTCGGCTGGCTCCTCCTCGGCGACCTCGCCCGCGCCGACGTGCAGATGGAGGTGCTGTGGACGATGTACGAGGCCAATCCCACGTATCGTCCGCAGCTCGGCTCCACCTACGTCGGTGCCGCGATCTTCGTCCCGCGCAGCGTCTGGCCGGCGCGTCCGCGCGGCCCCCAGGAGGCTTACGCCGAGCTCCGCGACGGCCGCATCGGCACCCGCGAGGGCGATGCGCCGAACAGCCGCGTCTTCGGGCTCGGCGGCGAGACGCTCCTCAACTTCGGGTGGACGGGGATGCCGATCGCGCACGCCCTCTTCGGCGCCCTGATCGGGCGGCTGCGCCGCGCCATAGCTTCGCTCCGGCCCGGCGACGCCCGCTTCCTGCTCGTACCCTTCGCGATGCTGCTGGTGACGGCGCTCTACCTCCTCGATCTGAGTCAGGTCGTCTTCATGTTCCTGCAGGACTGCGCCCTCCTCGGCGTCTGCATCGGGCTCGCCTTCCTCGGTGGGCGCCGCCGCCCGGCCCGCGCCCGGCGCCCGCAGCTCGCCGCCGCGCCCGCGTGGAGGGCCGCGTGAACACCGCCGCCGCGAAGATCGCGGTGGCCGCGAACGTCCCCGAGTCGTTCCGCCTGCTGCTGCGCGCCCAGCTCGACCATGCGCGCGGCGCCGGCTTCGACGTGCACTGCGTCTCGGGCCCGGGCGCCTACCTCGACGAGCTCGCCCGCGCCGGGTTCTCCGTACACGTGGTGCCGCTGACGCGGCTCGTCCGCCCCGACGAGGACGTGCGCGCCCTCGTCGCGCTCGTCCGGCTCTTTCGGCGCGAGCGCTTCGCGCTCGTCCACACCCACACGCCGAAGACTGCGCTCCTCGGCCAACTGGCGGCGCGCCTCGCCCGCGTGCCGCGGGTCGTGAACACCGTCCACGGCCTCCTCTCCCACGACGACGTTCCGGAGCCGCGTCGCAGCGCCCTCGCCGTCGTCGACCACGTCACCTGCGCGCTCTCGTCGAGGATCTTGTCGCAGAGCCGCGAAGACGTGGAGCGCGCCGTCGCCCGGCGCATGTGCCGGCGCCGCCGCATCCGCCACCTCGGCCAGGGTATCGACCTCGCACGCTTCGACTGCGACCGCGTGCTCGCCGCGGGCCGCGACGCGCTCCGCGTCCGCCTCGGCTTGCCGCCGGCGGCTCTCGTCGTCGCCATCGTCGCGCGCTTCACGCGCGAGAAGGGCTACCCCGAATTCCTGGCGCTGGCGCGGCGCCTGGCCCGCAGCCGCACCGATGCGCACTTCCTCGTCGTCGGCACGTCGCTGCGCGAGCGCGACACGCTGCGCGTGGTACCGGGCGAGCAGGGGCTCGCCGGCCGCATGACGGTGCTCGTCGACCGCAACGACATGCCCGAGATCTACGCCGCGGCGGATCTGGTCGTGCTGCCGACGCATCGCGAGGGCTTCCCGCGCTCGCTCGTCGAGGCAAGCGCCATGGGCGTCCCGGTCGTAACCACCGCGATCCGCGGCTGCCGCGAGGCGGTAGCCGACGGCGAGACCGGCCTCCTGGTGCCGGTCGGCGACGGCGAGGCCCTCTACGCGGCGGTTGCCGGGCTCGCCGCCGACCCCTCGCGCCGCCTCCGCATGAGCGAGACCGCCCGCCGTCGCGCCCGCGTCGAGTTCGACGAGCGGCGCATCTGCGAGCGCGTGGTCGCGCTCTACGAGGAACTGCTCACGGGCGCGAACGGATGGCTGCCGAGCATGGGCTGCGGCGGCGCGGCGGCGGCCGCCGCCGGCGGAGCGCGCCGATGAACGCTGCCCGCCCCGCCAGCGCCGTCCCGCTCCCGGCGCGCCACCGCGCCGCCGCCCGGCGCGCCAAGCGCGTGCTCGACGTCGTCGGCGCCGCGGCGCTGCTCGTCGCTACGAGCCCGCTCCTCGGCCTCGCCGCGCTCCTCGTCCGCGCGACGATGGGATCGCCGGTGCTCTTCCGCCAGGCCCGCATCGGGACCGGCGGGCGGCCGTTCACGCTGCTGAAGCTCCGGACGATGCTCCCCGTCGCCGCCGGCGGCGCCGCCGCGGCCGACCAGGCACGGCTCACGCCGCTCGGCCGCCGGCTGCGCGCGGCCAGCCTCGACGAGCTGCCGCAGCTCTGGAACGTGCTCCGCGGCGACATGGCGCTCGTCGGCCCGCGCCCGCTCCTGCCGCAGTATCTGGCGCGCTACACGCCGGCGCAGGCGCGGCGCCACACCGTTCCGCCCGGCCTCACCGGGCTCGCGCAGGTGAGCGGCCGCAACGCGCTCTCGTGGGAGGAGAAGTTCGCGCTCGACGTCTGGTACGTCGACCACTGGTCCCTCGGGCTCGATCTCCGCCTGCTCTGGCGGACGCTCGCGGCGGTCGTGCGCGGCGGCGGCATCGGCGCCGCCGGCCACGCGACGATGCCCGAGTTCACGGGGAGCACGGCGCCGGGAGGGGGGCGCTAGTGCGCCCGCCGAGCAACGCCGTGCCGCGCATTCGCCGCGCCGCTTCCGGTCGCAGGTGCGGCGCTGGCGGCGGCGCCGCACTCGATGATCGCGGCCTCGCCGCCCCCGAGGCGCACGCGGACGTAGGCGCCGCCGGCGCGGCGCTTCACGCGCCAGTCGGCGACGTGCTCGCGGCCCACGGCGTCGTAGCGGAAGGCGCGGACGTCGCCGGCGCAGGCCTGCCATCCGTGCGTGCCGGCTTGCGTCGTGACGATGCGCTCCCGGGCGCGGAGCGTTCCCGGCTGGAGATACTCCGGCGTGAAGGGAAAGAGCCGCGCCGTCATGTCGTGCGCAACGTCGAAGCCGGACGTCACCGGCACGAGGCCTTCATCGATCTTGGCGCGCGCCGTCGCGAAGTCGCCGCGGTCGCCGACGTAGGCGAGCGGCGTGGTGAGGTGGGCCATCGGACCCCAGGGGGCGCGGTCGCCCTGGGCTTCGACCATCCGGAGGTCGGAGCGGTCCTGGAACGCGCGCGTGGTCGGCGGAACGTTGCCGAGAACGACGCCCGCGCTTCCTGCGGCGGCCGCGTAACCGAGCTTCGCCGACTGGCTCAGCAGGTTCGCGAGGCCGACCTGCACCGCGACGGCACCGTCGTCTCCGAGGATGCAGGTGTTGCCGTCCCACGTGCCGATCGTCAGGCGAGGAGCGCGGAAGTCGACACCGTCCATCTCGTCCCAGTAGAGGCCGTCGGCGCCGAGAAGCGAGCCCATGGCCCGGGCTACGTCGAGCATCGCCGTGCCGAAGGAATCGCCAGTCGTCGGCACCATCCCCCACGCCGGAGAGAACCTGCCGCCCCAGTCGACGCGCTCCGGCCGACCGTCGCGCTCGAGGAGCAGACTGTCGGCGAAGCGGCGTGCGGCGTCGGGCGAGCTGTCGCGCTGCGCGTCGAAGTAGGCGAGGGTGACGATCCCGGGGCGTGCGGCCTGGAGACGCCGCACGGCTTCGGCGATGCGGCTGCGATACGCAGCGAACGCGCCGCCGAGGACGGCGGTGCCGAAGCCGATCGTCGGCGGCCGCTCGCGGCGCTCGGGATCGACCCAGCCGCCGAACATCGCCGCGATCGCGGTGCCTTGGCGCGCGAGCGCCGTCGCGAGCCGGTCCGACGGCATGGCCAGAACGGCATCGGCCGTGAACCACACGAACGAGCCCTGGACGCTGCGGTTCACTCCCCATGCAGCGCGTACCGCATTGATGAAATCCCAGTAGTCGGAAGCGGCGCGCGGGTAGGCGCTCCAAGCGATCGTGTAGCTTTGGCGCGGAGCGAGGCAGAGCATGTCCGTACGGATGCCGACGGTGTCGTCGGCGCGCTCGAAATCGACGTAGAGCTGCTGCCGCAGCACGTCGTCCTCGGCGACGAGCCCGAGCCCGCCCCCGTCCTTGCCGTCGCGGTCTCCGAAGGCCGCGAACACGGTCGGATTCCAGGGGCTGTAGGCGTCGGCGACGTCGGGATCGAGGCGACCGCCGAGGTGAATCCGTGCCGAGTCGGTCGCGAAGGCGTGCCGAACGCGGAGCCCGATCACGTCGCTGCCGTCGTTGCTGAAGGTGTCGAGGACCGTGACGTGGTCCGCGAAGCGCTCGATCCGACGCGCCACCCGGTGCGGGCCGCCGATGACGACCGTGCGCACGGTATGCACGGCGCCGCCCCAAGCGAGGCGCAGCGCGTCCGCCGTGGCGTCCACCGCGAACGTCGGCGGCCGCACCGGGGCGAGGCGCGGCGGGCGGCGGTCGGGCGGCGGCGATGCGAACGTCCGGGCGGAGCCCCCGGCTTCGAGCCGCACCTCATCGATGACGAGCGGCGTTGCGCCGAGCGTGCCCGGGCCGGCGCTCGCGAACGCGATCGCAAACGGCGCCCGGGACGAGACCAGATCGGAGACGTCGAGCGCGAGCTCGTCACCGCCGGCGGGACCCTGCGGTACGCGCCAGCAACCGCGATCGAAGCGGGGCCGGCCATCGCGCTCCGGGTCGCCGACGAGGCGCGCCGTGCGGCGATCGCGCATCGCGCCGACGGCGCGGCCGCCCACCCGCACGCGCAGGAGCGGATTCGATCCCGCCGGGCGCCGGTAGTCGGCGCGCACGCGGAACACGAGGCGCGCGGGACCGGAGATCGCCGGCGCCTCGACCGTCCGCGTCTCGCCGTCCGGCACCCGGATCGGTCCCGGCGCCTGCCAGAGCACCGCCGCGAGGAAGAGCGCCGCAACCATCACCCATCTGCATCGCATCACGACGCCATCGAGCAAAGGGGGAAACCGTGACCACGACGATCGTACCCATGAGCGAGCCCGACCTCGGGCCGGCAGAACGCACGGCAGTGCTCGAAGTACTCGACGGCAAGACGCTGGCGCTGGGACCGCGCGCCCGCGCCTTCGAGGACCGGCTCGCCGCCAGGGTCGGCGCCCGCCACGGCATCGCCGTCAACAGCGGCACCGCAGCGCTGCACCTCTGCCTGCTCGCGGCCGGCATCGGCGCCGACGACGTCGTCGTCACCACGCCCTTCAGCTTCGTCGCCTCGGCGAACTGCATCCTCTACGTCGGCGCCCGCCCGCTCTTCGTCGACGTCGATCCCGAGACGCTCACCCTCGACCCGGCGCGCCTCGAGCACGCCGTCGAGACCATGGCGCGGAGCGGTCGGCGCGTCCGGGCGGTGCTGCCGGTGCACGTCTTCGGACAGGCGGCGGACATGGACGCCATCCTCGGCGTCGCCGAGCGCCACGGCCTCGCGGTGATCGAGGACGCCTGCGAGGCCATCGGCGGCGCCTACAAAGGCCGCCCGCTCGGCACGCTCGGCGACGCCGGCACCTTCGCCTTCTACCCGAACAAACAGATGACGACCGGCGAGGGCGGCATGATCGTCACCGGCGACGCACGCTGGGACGCGCTCGTGCGGAGCCTCCGCAACCAGGGCCGGGATGTCGGCGACGAATGGCTCGCGCACACCCGACTCGGCTACAACTACCGCCTCGACGAGATGAGCGCCGCCCTCGGCCTGGCGCAGGTCGAGCGCCTCGACGAGATCCTCGCCAAGCGGTCGCGCGTCGCCGGCTGGTACCAGGCGCGGCTCGGCGGCCTCGACGGCGTAGTCCCGCCGCGCTTGACGGCCACGACCACGACCGCGAGCTGGTTCGTCTACGTCGTGCGCCTCGCCGATCCGACGGCGCGCGCCCGGACGATGCGCGGGCTGGCGGCGCGCGGCATTCCGTCGCGGCCGTACTTCCCGCCGATCCACCTGCAGCCGTTCTACCGCAGCGATTTCGGCTTCCGGCCGGGCATGTTCCCGACCGCCGAGGCGGCCGGCGCTACCTGCCTGGCGCTGCCCTTCTTCGGCACGATGACGGAGGCGCAGGTGGAAACGGTCTGCGGCGCGCTCGCCGAGGTGCTGGACGAGCACCGCGCCGGCAGCCGCGGACGCCCGCTTTCCGGTCCGGAGGAGGCAGCGCGCGCCTGAGCTTCATGCTCTTCCCCGTCCGCCACCGCCAGGTCGTCACCGTCGCGACCCATCTCGGGATCGCCGCCGCGGCCTACCTGGCAGCCTTCCTGCTGCGTTTCGACCTCGAGCCCCACCCGCGCTGGCTGGCGGTCGCCGCGGCGACGCTGCCGCTCCTCCTCGCCTGCAAGCTCGTCGGCTTCTGGGCGGCGCGGCTCTTCGCGGGCTCGTGGCGGCACGTGAGCGTACAGGACGTCGAAGACCTCGCCCGCGGCAACCTGCTGGCATCGACCCTCTTCCTCGCCGTCATGGTCTTCACACACGGTCTGCGCGGTTTTCCGCGCTCGGTCTTCCTCCTGGATCTGCTGCTCTGCACGCTGGCGATGGGTGCGATCCGGGTCGGCATCCGCCTCGCCGCCGAGCGCGGCGAACGGCCGGCCGTGCGCCGCATCGAAACCCTGGCGCTGATCGTCGGCGCGGGCTCGGCCGGCATCCAGCTCCGGCAGGAGATCGAGCAACGCCGGCGCTTGCGGGTAGGCGTCGTCGGCTTCGTCGACGACGATCCGCGCAAGATCGGGCTGCGCGTCTGCGGCACGCCGGTGCTGGGCGCCATCGACGACCTGCCGGCGCTCGCGGCCGCGCACGAGATCGGCGAGGTGTTGATCGCGCTCCCCGAGGCGCCCGGCGCGGTCATCCGCCGCGTCGTCCAGCATTGCACGGCGGCGCGGGTGCGCCACCGCGTGCTGCCGACGCTCGGCGAGCTCGTCGACGGACGGGTCATGTACACGCAGATGCGCGAGGTGAAGGTCGACGATCTGCTGGCGCGCGACGCCGTGCGCCTCGACCTGCCGCGCGTCGCTGCGCTCGTCGCCGGCAAGACCGTCGTCGTGACCGGCGCCGCCGGCTCGATCGGCTCCGAGCTCTGCCGTCAGGTCGCCGCCTACGGACCGGCGCGGCTGGTCCTCTACGATCGCCACGAGAACGGCATGTTCGGGCTCGAAACGGAGCTGCGCTCGCGCTTCCCGGAAGTGACGCTGGTGCCGGTGCTCGGCGACGTGCTGCTGGTCGATCAGTTGGAGCGCGTCTTCGCAGCGGAGCGCCCCGATCTCGTCTTCCACGCCGCCGCCTACAAGCACGTCCCGCTCGCCGAGCTGAACGTGCTCGAAGCCGTTCGCAACAACGTCCTCGGCACCCGCAACGTGGCCCGCACCGCCCTCGCCCACGGCACCAGCCGCTTCGTCATGGTATCTACCGACAAGGCGGTGCGGCCGACGAGCGTCATGGGCGTCACTAAGCGCGTCGCCGAGCTGATCGTGAAGAACCTCCAGCGCCAGGGCCGCACCTGCTTCGCCGCCGTCCGCTTCGGCAACGTCCTCGGCTCGAACGGGAGCGTCGTCCCGATCTTCCGCGAGCAGATCGCGCGCGGCGGGCCGGTCACGGTGACCCACCCCGAGGTGACGCGCTACTTCATGACCATCCCCGAGGCCGTGCAGCTGATCCTGCAGGCGGCAACGATCGGCCAGGGCGGCGAGACCTTCGTCCTCGAGATGGGCGAGCCGGTGAAGATCGTCGACCTGGCGCGGCAGATGATCCGCCTCTCCGGCTTCGAGCCCGACGAGGACGTCGCCATCGAGTTCAGCGGCCTTCGTCCGGGCGAGAAGCTCTACGAGGAGCTCGTCGCCGACGACGAGGAGCAGGCAGCGACGCCGCACGAGCGCATCCGCGTGCTGGTAGCCGCGGGCACGCCGCCGCCGCTCGCGGAATGGCTGGGCGATATCGAGGACGGCGTCGCCGCCAGCGACGTCGGCCGGGTCATGCGGACGATCCGCAGCCTGGTGCCGAGCTACGCGCCGAGCGCCGGCGTGCGCGAGGCGATCGGCGCCGCGGGCGAGCCGCGCGACGACCGCAGCGCGGCGCTGCCGCTCGCGGCGCGGCTGCGGCGGGTGCCGCGGCCGCTGGCGCCCGAGCCGGCGCCGGCAGCCGCCGGAACGCCGCGCCTGCCGGCGCCATGAAGACGCGGCGGCGGTGCGGGCCGCTTTGCCCCCGCACCGAACGGATCTACTTGAGCGTCAGACCCGCGACGCCGAACGTGAATCCCGTCCCCGACTGCACCAGGCGTACGGCCCGGAGATCGATGGTCTCGCCGGGGTTCGCGGCGCCGAGCGGAAACGCCGAGAGCGCGAGCGGGAACTTCGCGTTCGCCTTGCCGTCGCTGATGTCGAAGGTGAACTGCTGGGTGACGAAGTTGCCGCCCGGCCGAATGAAGTCCACTTGGAACGTGTTGCCGGCGAGATTCACCGGCTGATCCATCGTGTCGGTGATGCCGCCGACCTTGAGTTGAAAGGAGATGCTGCCGGTTGCGACCTTGATGATCACCTTCGAGGGCTTGGTGATCTTGATCGTCGCCGCGCCGTTGGGCGGCGTCGTCAGGCTCGACTGGTACTGCTTGGCCGCCGGTGCCGCCAACGCAGTCGAGGTTAGGGCTATCGCCAATACACAGACGAGGGCGCGGATCGGGCTCTGCATGGGAAGTAACCTCCGGTGGGGGATGCCGTTGGCGTTTCGGACTCGGGGATCGCCGCCTACCACGGGCCGCTTCACCCGGTCAACGTCGCTCGACAGCGTCGAGCGGTCCGATCTTGTGGCCAGCGGGGCGAGGACGTACAAGGTTCGCCGCACTCCCCATCCCCTTGCGGGGCACTCCGAGACGATCCTCCGAGGCCGCTGCGGAAGCAGAGGAGATCGCGCATGCCGGTGCCGACGTACGAACGGCTGACCGTCCTCGATCATTCGTTCCTGATCACCGAGAGCCCGACCAACCACATGCACGTCGCCGGTACGGCGACGTTCGTAGCCGCGCCGCTGCGCACCGCCGCCGGCGGCATCGACGTCAAACGCATCCGCGCCTACGTCGAATCGCGCCTCCACCTGATCCCCCGCTACCGCCAGGTCCTCGCCTACACGCCGATCGAAGGCCGACCGGTCTGGGTCGACGACCAGCATTTCAACATCGAGTACCACGTCCGCCATACGAGCCTGCCGCGGCCCGGTGATGTCGAGCAGTTGAAGGCGCTCTCCGGCCGCATCATGTCGCAGCAGCTCGATCGCTCGAAGCCGCTCTGGGAGATGTGGATCGTCGAAGGGCTCGACGGCGGCGAGCGCTTCGCCATGGTGAGCAAGATCCACCACTGCATGGTCGACGGCATGGCGAGCGTCGATCTCCTCGCGGTACTGCTCGCGATCGAGCCGACGACCGAGATTGCCCCGCCGGTGCGTTGGGTGCCGCGACCGCGCCCGACGCGGTGGCAGATGCTCTCGACCGAAACCGCACGCCACCTACGGACGCCGTTCGAGACGATCGCGGGATTCCGGCGGGTATTGGCCGACGTCCGCGACCCGCGCTCCGACATCCGCACCATGTGGCGGGCGGCGCGCGGCATGCTGCGCTCGAGCCTGCGCACGGTCTCCGACACGCCGCTCAATCAGTCGATCGGACCGCATCGGCGTTTCGACTGGCTGGCGATGGACCTGAACGACGTCAAAGCGGTGCGCAAGCGCCTCGGCGGATCCTTGAACGACGTCGTGCTGACGACGGTAGCGGGCGCAGTGCAGCGCTTCCTCGAAGGGCGGCGTGTCAACGTCGACTACCTCGACTTCCGGGTCATGGCGCCGGTGAGCGTCCGCAGCACCGCGGAACGCGGCACGCTCGGCAACCGCGTCTCGGCCTGGATCATCGACTTGCCCCTCGCCGAGCGCAGCCCGCGGGCTCGCCTGCAGAAGATCAGCGAGGCGACCGCGCGCTTGAAAGAGACCAAGCAGGCGCTCGGCGCCGAGATGCTGTCGCGGGTCGCGGAGTGGACGCCGTCGACGCTGCTCTCGCTCGCGAGCGGCATGCTGACGCGAGCTCTGCCCTTCAACCTCGTAGTGACGAATGTGCCCGGGCCGCAAGTGCCGCTCTACCTCCTGGGCGCCAGGATGCTCGACAACTACGGGCAGGTGCCCCTCACCGATTATCTGGGACTCGGCATCGTCCTCTTCAGCTACGCGGGCCTGCTCTGCTGGGGATTCAACGCCGACTGGGATCTCGTACCCGACGTGCGTGACTTCGTGGTCGCGGTGCAGGACGCTTTCACCGAGCTGCAGCAGGCCGCGGGCGTCGCCCCGGCCGAGCGTCGCCCGGGCGAACGGCCGGCGGCCCGCGGCCCGGAGACCGTGTTCGTCTGAACCGCGCGCAGCCCCATGCGCTTTCGCAGAGCGCCGGGCGCGAACGCAGTGCGCTGCGGTAGAGAGTCACCGGAGTGGCGATGCCGTGCAAATGTGACGTCGCGCCGCCCTCCCGAGGCGTCGTCCGTGCGGCCTTTCGCGCGACCGCTCGCGGCATAGCGTTTGCTCACTTCCCCTGCTGCAGATTTCACGCCTTCGCGAGGCAGGAGACCGTTGCCGAACGCCGACGAGCCGCAGACGAACGCGACCGCGACCGCACCCGTCGAGACCGTGGAGCAGCGGCGACTGCCGATGCTCTACGTACTCTTCGCGGCGTTCGACATCCTGACGGTCCTCGTCAGCCTGGCGCTGAACCATCAACTCGTAGACATGCACCGCGGTTCACTCGACGTGAACCGCCAGTGGGCCGAGCGGCTCGCCGCCTACGCGGAGCTCCGGGAGCTCGCTGCCGCGGTGAATGCGCCCGCCAACGACGTCTTCGACTCCCGCGACCCCCGCGGCGAGACCGTCCGGCTCCGTAAGGCGCGCCGCGCCTTCGACGACGCGTGGAGCCAAGCGCGCGCCGATCTCGAGGACGCCGGCAACAGCCCCGAGGTGAAGACGCTGGTCCACGACCTCGATGCCATCCGCACGGCGATGAACGCCATGGCCTCCGAGGCCAACATGACGTTCTCGTATTTCTCGATCGAGGCGCCCGACAAGGCGGCGCCGCTGATGGCCAGCATGCACCGCCGCTTCGCAACCGTTCAGGAGTCCTTCAGCGCGCTCGAGCAGCACGTGCGCGACGTCCAGGACGTGCTCTTCCAGCGCGAGCTGGCAACGGCGGGGATCGTTCAACAGCGCGAGCTCATCCTCGCGCTCTTCGTCGCCCTGATGATCGGCGGCGCGATCTATTACGGCTGGAGGCTCACCAGGCAGGCGGCGGCGGACGCCGTCGACCGGCAGCGCCGCCTCGCCGAGCTGGTCGAAGCCCGCGAAGCGGCGCTCGAGGCGTCGCGCCTCAAATCCGAGTTCCTCGCCAACATGAGCCACGAGATCCGCACGCCAATGAACGGCGTCCTCGGCGCCACCGAGCTGGCGCTCGAGACCGAGCTCACCGGCGAGCAGCGCGAGTACCTGGAGCTGGCCAAGTCGTCAGCCGACGCGCTGCTGGCGCTACTGAACGACATCCTCGACTTCTCGAAGATCGAGGCCGGCAAGCTCGACCTCGAGCGCGCGCCGTTCGGCCTGCGCGAACATCTCGAGCGCTCGGTGAAGACGCTGGCGCTGCGCGCGCACCAGAAAGACCTGGAGCTCGTCTGCCACGTCGCCCCCGACGTCCCCGACGCGATCGTCGGCGACCCGAGCCGCCTGCGGCAGATCATCCTCAATCTCGTCGGTAACGCCATCAAGTTCACCGACCGCGGCGAGATCGCGGTCAGCGCCCGCGTGGCGGCGCACACCGAGAGCGAAGTGGCCATCCACTTCGAGGTCGCCGACACCGGCATCGGCATCCCCGCCGACAAGCAGAAGCTCATCTTCGAGGCCTTCACCCAGGCCGACGGCTCGACCTGTAGGAAGTACGGCGGAACCGGGCTCGGCCTCGCGATCTGCGTACAGCTCGTCGGCCTGATGGGTGGCCGCATCTGGGTCGAGAGCGTCGAGGGTCAGGGCAGCACGTTCCACTTCACCGCTCGCTTCGGCTGCAGCGAAGAGGCGACGGAGGGCGACCCGGCCGACATGTTCGGCCTCTCGGTCCTGATCGTCGACGACAACGCCACCAACCGCCGCATCCTCGAAGAGCGGATACGCGGCTGGGGCATGCTGCCGCAGAGCGTGGAGGACGGACCGTCGGCGCTGATCGCGATCCGGCGCGCCGCCAAAGCGGAGAGTCCATTCGACCTGGTACTGCTCGATGGCCACATGCCGGGTCTCGACGGCTTCGGCGTCGTCGAGCGCATCCGCAAGGATCCCGAGCTCGCCTGCGGCTCCCTCATCATGCTGACGTCGGCCGGCGAGCAGGGCGAGTCGGCGCGCTGCCGCGAGCTCGGCGTCGCCGGCTACTTGATGAAGCCGGTCGCGGCATCCGATCTCCGCCGCGTGATCGAGACGGTGGTGAAGCAACTCCCGCCGGACACGATCGCGGCGCCCGCCGTCGCCGCCGCCGCGCTTCCGAGCGGCCCCGCGGCGGCGAGCACGCCGGGCGCAGCAGCGAGCACGGACGCAGGAGCGAGCGCTGGCGCAGCAGCGAGCACGGGCGCGCGCTGGCGCTTCCTGCTCGCCGAGGACAACCCCGTCAATCGCACGCTCGGCAGCCGCCTGCTCGTTAGATATGGCCACGATGTCGTCTGCGTCGAGAACGGCCGGGAGGCGGTCGAGACATGCGAACGCGAGCGCTTCGACGTCATCCTCATGGATGTCGAGATGCCGGTCATGAACGGCTTCGAGGCGACCGCCGCGATCCGCGAGCAGGAGCGCCTCCGCAGCGGCCGGCGCACGCCGATCATCGCCCTCACCGCGCACGCCATGCAAGGCGATCGCGCCCGCTGCCTCGACGCCGCGATGGACGACTACGCCACCAAGCCCATTCAACCGGCCGAGCTCTTCGCCACCATCACGGCGCTGCTCGACGCCAACCCCCCGGAGGCCACGATGACGACTCCCGTGACGACCGACGTTCCAGTCCTCGACCGCACCGCGCTCTACGAGCAGGTCGGCGACGAAGCGGACCTGCTGCTCAAGGTGATCGAGATGTTTCGCGCCGACAGCATCCAGGTGATCGCCAAGCTCGACGCCGCGCTCGCAGCGCAGGACGCGTCGGAGGTGCAACAGGGCGCGCACCGCCTGAAGGGCGCGCTCCTCACTCTCGGCGCCAAGCCGGCAGCGAACGTCGCCATGCAGCTCGAGCACATGGGCCGGGACGGCGACGTGAGCAGCGGCGCGCCGCTCCTGGTCGTGCTCCGCGCCGAGCTCGCCCGCCTCGATCCCGAGCTCGACGACGTCGTGAGCAGCCTCGAGATCCCCGCTGCCGCCAACCTCTGAGCAGCGACCGCAACATCGGACCTCATGACCCCGGACGCAGCCGCCACCATCTGCCGCATCCTCATCGTCGAGGACAATCCGGTCAACCGCACCATCGCCACAAAGATCCTCGAGAAGCACGGATACGTCGTGAGCGCGGTCGAGAACGGCGCTCTAGCCGTCGACCTCACCGCACGCGAGCGCTTCGACGTCGTGCTGATGGACATCCAGATGCCGGTCATGGACGGTCTCACCGCGACCGCCGCCATTCGCGAGCGCGAGCTCGGAACCGGCGAGCACCTGCCGATCATCGCCGTGACCGCGCACGCGCTCGAAGAGGATCGCAGGCGCTGCTTCGCGGCCGGCATGGACGACTACCTGCCGAAGCCGATCCGCTCGGGCGACCTCTTCGTCAAGGTGGCGCGCTTCACGCCGGCCTCGTCCCCGACCCCGGCGCCCTCCACCCCGCTCGCGACCGCCACGATGTGAAACGGGCCGAGGCTGCCGGCGGCAACCTCGGCCCGTCGCTACCGCGATCAGGCAGCTCGCGCTGCCCGCCGACTCACGGACAGGTGATGACGACGTCCGGCCCTGCCTGCGAGAACGGCGGATCCGGAAGCGTCGGCGGCTGCGGGTCGCCGGGGAGGAGGGTGCCGCAGCTCGTCGGCGAGTCGCATTCGGCGTTCGTCCACCCCACCGTGCGGCCGCGCATGGCGTTCACCCAGTCGACGATCGTCGGCACGTTACCGGTAGTGTCGGTGTAGACCTTGTCGTAGCCCCACATCGTGTGCCGCGAGCCGGTGCCGATGTAGTAGCGATAATTGTTCGGCGCCGCCGCCGCCGTGGCGTGCGCCTGCTGCACCATGACGCTGTTCCACTGGCAGGTCGCGTGCCACCAGTTCGCCCACTCGAGGAGATTCAGCGGGTGCAGGTTCAGCATCACGTTGTAGAAGCCGGTCTGTCCGCCGGTGGCGCCGTCGTAGGCCGTCGAGTAGTGGCCCCACGCGGTGTTCGGATAGTACTTGGCGACCGCCTCGGTGTACGCCGGCAGGCCGACGCCGGAGGTGATCGCCTCGACCACTCCCGGGATCTTGGCCGGCAGGTGGGCCAGGAAGTTCCAGTTGTTGAACTCGTTCTGCAGGAAGCTCGGCGTGATGACGCCGTTGCCGGCGTCGCCCAGCACCGAGAACTTGGAGCCCGGCCACACGTCGTGGTGCAAGGGCGCGTTGAAGAGCGCTCCGTAGGCGCCGGCGCTCGAGCCGGTCACGAAGATCTCGTCGGGAGCGACGAAGTGCTCGCGGGCCCACTTCTCCACGGTGCGAGCATTGTGCCAGCCGCGATGTCGGATCGGGGTGCCGCCGTAGGTCAGCTGGTTGTCGCCGAAGTGGATGTCACCGGTGCAGTAGGACACGAAGACGATGTTCCAATCCTTGAACGGGTTGTCGGGATTGGTGAGGTCGCCGAATCCCGTGGTCACGCTGTTCGGATTGTCGGAGCCCGACGGGTTCACGTCCTTGTCGAAGGTGCCGAGGAAGACGCACGTGTTGTAGTCCCAGCACGCGCCGCCGCCCTGGTAGTAGATGAGGAGCTTGTTCTCGGAGCCGCGCTTCACGAAATAGTGATAGGGCGTGCCCAGGGAGCAGATCGGGTGGAGGGTGTCCTTCTCGTACTGGATCCCCGGGTACTCGGCCGGCGACATCGTCGTGAACTGCGTGTCGTCGACGTTCGGCGAGACGATGACGTTGGTGGTGACGTCGTCCGCCAGGGAGTCGACGGCAGTGCTTATCGACGAGACCGTGGCCGTCGTCGGACAGCTCGCCGCAAGCTGCTTGTTGACGGCGGCGGTGAGCTTGGCCGCGGCCTTGGTGTTTCCCGCATCGCGCTTGCCCGGGCCGGCCGCGAGCTTCTGGACGTAGCCGGCCTCGTTCTTCAGGTAGGCCGCGCAAGCGTTCCCGGCTGACTGCAGGAGCGCTGCGGCGCACTTGGCGTCCCCCTTGGAAGAGAGGTTCAGCCCGCCGACGACGTCGGCGTAGACGGCGTTCACGGCGTTGTCGACGAGGGTCTGCATGTCGCCCGTCGCCAGGGTCATGTCGACGCAGTCGACGCCTTTGGCGCCGGCCTTGCCCTCGGCCTTCGACCAGGCGGCGCCCATCTTGCCGCTCGCCTTGCCGAGCGCGGCATCGCGCGTCGCCGTGTCCGTACCGCCGCCGCCGGCGAACTTCGCCAACGCGGCGAACGCCGCCTTGCACTTGCCGCTCGCCGATTTCAGCTTGTCGGCGGCGCACTTGTTGCCGGGATACGTGCCGGCATGAGCCGGCACGGCGATGGTCGGGGCGGCGATTGCGAAGGCCGCGAACGCACAGAGCAAAACTCGGGAACGCATAGGAGCTCCTCCTCGAATTCGGGTGTACTGAAGGTTCAAGTGGACGGGCCGGAGTTACGGCAACTTTCGGGGAACGCTAGTCGCAGCCGCGCCGCCAGGTCAAGACGATTTTGCCATTTTTCGCGCCGCCGCGACCGCGCGCCAGCCCTGGCGGACGCTCGGATGCTGCGGTGCCCAGCCGCTGGCCGCCTTGAGCTTGGTGTTGTCGACGCGCTGCGAGCGCGCCAGCAGCTCGACGGTGCCTCCGAAGACGAGACGCGCCAG
Organism: Polyangiaceae bacterium UTPRO1; assembly: GCA_002050235.1. Taxonomy (GTDB): domain Bacteria; phylum Desulfobacterota; class Binatia; order UTPRO1; family UTPRO1; genus UTPRO1. The sequence continues at coordinate 187,501 of MWST01000018.1, forward strand.
CGGTAGCGGTATCCGAAACGCCGGTTTAAAGCCGCAGGCGTCGGTGAGCGCGCGCATCCATTCCCGCATCGGCAGCGGCTCGTCGTCGACGACGTTGTAGATCCCGGCCGGCACGGCGAGCGCGGCGACGGTTGCAGCCGCCGCATCGTCGACGTGGATCGACGACACGTAGTGGTCGCCGGCGCCGATGATCGGAAAGAGCCGGCGGCGCGCGAGCGCGAGGACCGCGAGCGTCGACGGGGCCTCGGCGGAATAGAAGCCGCCGAAGCGCAGCACGATCCCCTGCCGTCCCCGCGCCGTGAACCGGGCGGTCTCGCGCTCCGCGTCGCGCGCCGACGCGAGCGGTCGCGGCGCATCTATGGGCGCGCTCTCGGAGATCCGCTGCTCGCCGCGCGCTCGGTAGAGGAAGGTGATCGATTCCTGCACGTAGATCTTGACGTCGCCGGCGAGCGCCGCGTTGACGAGGACGCTCGTGCCCTGGCAGCGCAGGCGGTCGTTGTCGCGCCAGGCCGCGAGGCGCCGCATGCGCGCCAGCGGCGGGATGCGCGTCGCCAGGTGGAGCACCGCGTCGGCGCCGGCGACCGCGGCCGTCATCGCCTGCAGGTCGAAGAGGTCGGCGACCACCGGCTCGGCCCCGAGCTCTCTCAGGAGCGCGCCGCGCTCCGGCGTTCGCGCCAGCGCCCGCACTTCGTGGCCGGCCGCAGCCAGGAGACGCACGGTCGGCCGGCCGAGCGTGCCGGTCCCGCCGGCGACGAAGACGCGCATGGTGCCTCCGCTCTACCAACAGCGCCGAAACCAGGCTACTAGCTCGTCCCCATGCAAAACCTCTTTTCCGTCGACGGGAAGATCGCGCTCGTGACCGGCGGGTCACGCGGCATCGGGGCGATGATCGCACGCGGCTTCGTCGAAGCGGGCGCCAAGGTGTACATCTCGGCACGCAAGGAAGCAGCGTGCACGCAGACGGCGACCGACCTCTCGGCGTCGGGCGGGACCTGCATCGCCGTCCCCGCAGACCTCTCGACCGAGGCCGGTTGCAGAGGCCTCGCCGACGCGATCGCGGCGCGCGAGGGCAGGCTCGACATCCTCGTGAACAACGCCGGGGCCACATGGGGCGCCCCGCTCGCGGAGTTCCCGGACTCGGCCTGGGACAAAGTTCTCGCCCTCAACGTCAAGGGCCCCTTCCACATGACCAAGCTGTCGTTGCCGCTGCTCGAGAAAGCCGGCACCGCCGCCGACCCGGCGCGCGTCATCAACATCGGCTCGATCGACGGCCTGAAGGTGCCCTTCCTGGAGACCTACTCCTACTCGGCGAGCAAAGCCGCCCTGCACCACCTGACGCGCGTTCTCGCCGTGCAGCTCGCCCCGAAGCACATCACCGTGAACGCGGTGGCGCCGGGGCCGTTCGAGAGCAAGATGATGGCGGCGACGCTCGACCGCTTCAAAGACGCGATCGTCGCCGCCTGTCCGCTCGGCCGGATCGGCGAACCGGAAGACATGGCCGGCGTCGCGATCTATCTCGCGTCACGCGCCGGCGCCTACGTGACCGGGGTCGTGATCCCGGTCGATGGCGGGATCACCGTTCGTCCCGCCTGAGGCCGCCCGGCTTCCGCGCCGTGGCGCCGGACGCCTCAGCGCCACGCGAATACCGGCTGCTCGAAATGATCGACCCGCGTCGGTCGCCCGTGCATACCGACCTCGCGCAGCTGATACACGATCGCCGCCGTCGGCGCATGGACGTGGGTTCCGACCATGGCGATCGAGATGACGGGCCGCTCGCTCTCCGGGATCCGGCGCAGGCAAGGTACGTCCGGGCGTTCGAGGACGTCGAGCCGCACCCGGTGCACCGCCGCAACCTCGTCCGGATCGGGGGTTAGCGTCGCACTCTCCTCTGCCCAGACGACGACCGGCGTGATGACGTAGCCCGAGCGCGTCGGGTAGTCGTCGAGGCAGCCGAGCACCCGATTCGGCGCGACCGTGAGACCGACCTCTTCCGCGAGCTCGCGCAGCGCCGCCGCGGTCGGCGTCTCTCCGGCTTCGACGCGGCCGCCGGGAAGCGCCCACTGTCCCGCGTGCGCGGAGAGGCGCGAAGCGCGCCGGGTGAGGAGGAAACACGGTGTCCGCTCCGCGTCCGCGACCAGGGTCACGGCGACGGCGGCATGGCGCCGTCCGTCGAGCGGCACGGCGAGGCGGTCATGGTGCGCGAGATGGGTGCGGATGCGGGAGGCGAGATCGGAGCCGAAGACCGAGAGCATCGTCACGTCGTCCAGCTCGTACGGCTTCCGGAGGTCGAACGGGTGCGGGCCATTCGCGTCCATCAAACGGGTAGTCCCGAGATGATGCAACTCGACGACGTGCCCGTACCGGCGCCGCGCTCTCGCCGCCTTGCTTGACCGGCCCCGAACGGCGCGCCACAAGGGTCGCATGCCGCACGCCCGCCTCGGGAACGGAATCGAGCTCGCCTACGACACCTTCGGCGACGCGACGAATCCGCCGCTCGTCCTCATCATGGGGCTCGGCGCGCAGATGATCCTCTGGGAGGACGAGTTCTGCACCGAGCTCGCCGCCGCCGGCTTCCGCGTCGTCCGCTTCGACAATCGCGACGTCGGGCTCTCGACACAGCTCGACCAGCTCGGTGTGCCCAACGTCTTCGAGGCGATGCAGGCGGCCTTCGCCGGCAAGCCCGTCCGGGCGCCGTATCGGCTCGAGGACATGGCCGACGACACCGTGGCGCTGATGGATGCCATCGGCATCGGGCGCGCCCACGTGGTCGGCGCATCGATGGGCGGCATGATCGCGCAGACGCTCGCGATCCGGCACCCGGATCGCCTCCTCACCATGACGTCGATCATGTCGACGACGGGCGACGTGACGCTGCCGCCGGCCACGCCCGAGGCGATGCGCGTCCTCCTGACACCGCCGCCGCCCGACCGCGAGGGCAACATCGAGCGCGCCATCGAAGCCTGGAAGGTGATCGGCAGCACCAAGTTTCCGCTCGACGAGGAGCGCATGCGAGCGCTCTTCGACCGCGCTTTCGATCGCGGCTACCATCCGGACGGCGTCGCCCGGCAGATGGCTGCCATCATGGCGTCGGGCGACCGCACGGCAGCACTCCACGCCGTGCAGGTGCCGACGCTCGTCATCCACGGTGACGCCGATCCGCTGGTGCGCGTCGAGGGCGGCAGGGCCACGGCAGCCGCGATCCCGGGCGCGAAGCTCGTGATCATCGCCGGGATGGGCCACGACCTTCCCCGCGGCGCCTGGCGCCAGATCATCGACGCCATCGGCGAGCTCGCGGCGCGCGCGCGCGCCGCCTGAGCCGCACGACGGCGCCGTCCCGACGCCATGCCGATCGAGCGCGGCTGCGACCTCTGCGCGGCGGCCCGGCTGACGCGCTGGTACTTCGCGGACGACGTCTGCTGGGTCGCCGACTGCGAGGTCTGCGCGGTGCCGATGGTGGTGTGGCGGCGGCACGGCATCGATCCGCCGGCCCACGAGGTCGCGCACATGACCGCCGCCCTGGAGCGCGCCGCCGCCGCCGTCTTTCCTGCCTGGGTGATCGACGGCCAGCGCCGCAACATCCCCGACCACTGGCACGCGCACGCCCGCCCGAGCGGCAAGGCGGCGCTCGCCTGGTGGATGCGGCGCCGGTGATGACCGCCGCCGGGGAGGACGCGGGTCTTCCTCCCGGGGGCAGGACGGCGACGACCCCCGGCCCGGCTCGTCGGCGCGCCGCTCACGGCGGCGGTGCTGCCGGCGAGCGCAGCGGGACGGCGTCGGCCCCGCAGCCCGGCTTGTCGGCGCTCCCATCCCGTGCCAAAGCGCTCGTCCATGCCGCACTCGCCCTTGGCGCTCGCCGCCGCCGCGGCGCTCGCCGCCTTGCTCCCCGCTGCGAGCTTCGCCGCCGGCGCTCCCGGATTCCCTACGACGCCGCTGCGCGGCGATCCCGACCGCCTCTGTGCGCCTGCCGCCGCCGTCGGACGGCGCGACACCGCAGCCTGGGTGGTCGACGCCGGGAGTAACGACCGGCTCTTCGGACTCTCACTCGAAGCCGGCCGGCTCGCCGCCGCAAGAGCGGGGAACGTCGACCTGTCCTCGATCCCGGCCTTCGAACGCCCGCACGACGTCGAGGCCGCAGCGACCGTGGTGCGTTCGCTGCTGCTCGTCGGCTCGCACGCGCGGGGCGAGCGCTGCGAGGTCGCGCCGGAGCGCGAGCGCATCCTGGTTGCTGCGGTCGACGAGGACGGCAAGGCCCGCACCGAGCGCGCGGCAGACGACGCTCCGCTGATGGCCGGTCTGCGCAGCGCCGACGAGCGAGCTTGTCTCGAGAGCCTCTTCAATCCCGTCGGGCGGGCGAACGAAGCGAGCCGGCTCCTCTGCCGCGCGCTCGTCGCCGCAGAGCGCGCGGCAACCAGCGACCACTGCGAAACGCTCGCGTTCGCGGGCGCGGCGGTCGTCGTTCAAGGCGAGCGCGAACGCGTGTGGCTGGCGCTTCGGACTCCGCTCGTGGACGGCAAGGCGGCCCTCGTTCGCATGGCGGCCCCGGGAACGCTCCGCTTCGACACGACGGTGCTCGCCGATCTCGGCGGCCGCGGCTTTCGCGAGCTCGCCGCCTACCGACGCACGGCTCTGGCGATCGCAGCCCCTGCGCCCGGGTCCGCTGCGCCCTGGGCGCTCTACGAGCTCGCGCCGCGCGGAGACGAGTCTTTCGCGGTGCAGCACCTGCGCGACGATCTCGTGCCGCAGTCGCACGCTCTTCTCGCTACCGACGCCGGCCTGGTAGTGCTCGTCGACGGCGAATCCGGCGCCGGCGGCGGACCCTGCCGCATCCCGGCGCAGCAATATTTCCTGCCGGATCCGACCGGCGCTCACGCCGCCCGGTAATCGAAGAACGCCTGGCGCTTGATGACCTCGGCGACCCCGGTCGGCACCATCGCCTCCCAGCTCGCGTCGCCGTGCTTGATCTTCTTCAGGATCTCCCGGGAGAAGATCGAGAGGTATTCTTCCTGGAAGCCGTCGAGTTGCTCGATGCAGCCGGCCTCGACCAGGTACTCGTAGAGCTTGCGCAGCTTCGGCGCCACCTGGAGGTTCTGCACCGTGGTCAGCGAGTTCGTGGCCCGGTCGAGGAGCGGGTAGACGTAGAGCTTGAGATCGTTCTTGAAGAGGCGGCCGAACGACTCCAGGATGCCGCCGTCGAGATTGGCGTAGTACTGTTCGTCGAAGAGGTCCTTGAGGCTTCCCGCCCCCATGACGACGCCGATCTGCTGCTTGGTGTGCCGGCCGAGATAGGCCGCGAGCCGGTAGTACTCGAAGTAGTCCGAGATCAGCACCGTCATGCCGCACGCGGCCAGCACGTCGGCGCGCGCCAGGAAGTCGTGGACGTCGACGGTACCGGTGCCGTTGACCTGCATGAGGTTGCGCATCGTGATCTCCATGAGCGGAACCACCGCCTGCTCGGCGACGCCGGGCTCGGCGGCGAAGCGCTTCATGGCGCAATCGAGCATGTCGACGTTCACGTGCGTGACCGGACGGAAGCTGCCGCGCTCGACGAGCACCGGCTTCTTGTAGAGCACCTCGGAGGGTTGCAGCACGCTGCCGTCGGCGGCGAACATCGCCGCCCCGGTGAGACCGAGCTGCACCAGCTTCAGGCTCATCACCCGGTTGTCGACATGGCGGAACTCGATGCCCGACATCTCGATCATGTCGATCTCGAGGCGGTCGGTAGTGAGGCCGTCGAGCAGCGACTCCACCAGCAGCTCCGGCTCGTGGTAGAGGAAGCAGGCGCCGTACACGAGGTTGACGCCGACTATGCCGAGCGCCTCCTGCTGCGCCTCCTTCTCCTTGTCGAGCATGTTCACGTGGATCACGACCTGGCTGTCGGCGTCCCGCGGGTGCGATTGGAAGCGGATGCCGAGCCAGCCGTGGCAGCCGCTCGCCGAGTTGTAGCCCGCGGCCTTCACGGTGTCGGCGAAGGCGAAGAAGGCGGTCGAGTTGCCGCGCCGCTCGCGCAGGCGCTCGAGGTTGAGCGCGTGCTCGTACTCGAGCATCGCCTGCAGGCGCGTTCGGCTCACGTAGCGCTCGCCCTTGCCGTAGATGGCGTCGCTCACCGTCATGTCGTAGGCGGAGATGCTCTTCGCGATCGTGCCGGCGGCGCCGCCGGCACGAAAGAACCAGCGCACGACCTCCTGCCCGGCGCCGATCTCGGCGAACGTGCCGTAGCGCCGTTGGTCGAGATTCACGGCGAGCGCCTTCTGGTGCGGATCCTTGGGCCGTTGGGCTTCCTTCATGATCCCCTACATCGGCCGGAACCCCGCGGATATTGAGGGCGAACGCAGATTACATGCGCTTCGCGGGCCCGGTCGGGACCCGCTGGCGGACCGAGCCGCGCCCCGCAATCACCGGCTTGCACGATCGACCGCCGACCGACAGCATGCGCGCCATGCTCTTCCTCGTAACCGGCGCCGCCGGGTTCATCGGCTTCCATGTGGCCCAGAAGCTGCTCGACCGCGGCGACGAGGTGGTCGGGCTCGACAACGTCAACGACTACTACGACCCGAAGCTCAAAGAGGCGCGCCTCGCCCGCCTAGCGTCACGCCGGGGCTTCACGTTCGTGAAGCTCGACCTCGCGGACCGCCGCGGCATGGAAGAGCTTTTCGCGCGGCACCGCTTCCCGCGCGTCATCCACCTCGCTGCCCAGGCCGGCGTCCGCTACTCGATCACCAACCCCTACGCCTACATCGAATCGAACATCGTCGGCTTCCAGCACATCCTCGAAGGCTGCCGGCACCACGGCTGCGAGCATCTTACCTACGCGAGCACGAGCTCGGTCTACGGCGCCAACACCACCATGCCGTTCTCCGAGCACCACAGCGTCAACCACCCGCTCACGCTCTACGCCGCCACCAAGAAGGCGAACGAGCTCTTCGCCCACACCTACTCGAATCTCTTCGCGCTGCCGACGACGGGGCTGCGCTTCTTCACCGTCTACGGTCCGTGGGGCCGACCCGACATGGCGCTCTTCCTCTTCGCCAAGAACATCCTCGCGGGAAAGCCCATCGACGTCTTCAACCACGGCAAGCACACCCGCGATTTCACCTACGTCGACGACATCGCCGAGGGCGTGGTGCGCACCGCCGACCAGCCGACCGTGCGCGACTCCAAATGGCGGAGCGACGCCCCCGATCCGGCAACCAGCTCGGCGCCGTGGCGCGTCTTCAACATCGGCAACGGCAAGCCGGTGCCGCTGCTCCGTTACATCGAAGTGCTGGAGCAGGAGCTCGGCAAGAAAGCCGAGATGAACCTCCTGCCGCTGCAACCCGGCGACGTGCCCGATACCAGCGCCGACGTGCAGGCTCTGGTCGACGCCGTCGGCTACAAGCCCGACACGCCGGTCGAGGTCGGCGTCAAGCGTTTCGTCGAGTGGTTTCGCTCCTACTACCGGGTTTGACGCCGGCGCTTCTTCGAGAGCGCGTCAGTCGCCGGGAAAGAGCCGCGCGGCGAAGCACGCCTCGGCCGGCTTGCGGCGTCCGACGATGCGGACGCCAACCGACCGGCTGCGCGTCCCTACCATCTGGCGCACGAACTTGGCGCCCTTCGGCAGCTTCACCGACCAGCAGACGAGAATGTCCCGGCGTGTCTCCGCGCCGGGCGTCGCCCCCGCGACGTCGGCGGGGAGGCAGACCTTCGTCGGCTTCCGCACCAGAAACGGCTGGCCGCCCGGAAAGCCGTCGTCCACGATCACGACCGGCGGCGGCTCCGCGATCTTCGGCGCGCCCTTCGGCGACGCAATCGCGTAGCACTTGAACCGATTCACTTCGACGGCGCTGTTGGTCGGATCATCGCTGAAGTCCGCGGGCGCGGTGGCTCCCGGCTGCGCCGGGGTCACGTCGAGCACGGAGGCGAGGGCGCCGAGCTCGAGCTGACGGGTGCCGAAGCGGTCGCTCACGCCGAGCGAGAAGGGCACGAGCTTCGGAGCCTTCTTCTCGTCCTTGATGGTGATCCCGACGAGGTGGATGGTGTCGTGCGACCTCTCGCCGCCATCGAGTCTCGCCGGATTGCAGAGCGCCGCGAGTCGCCGCATCACGAAGCTGCGGTCGCCGAAGCGGTCGCGCACCTCGAGGTGCGCGCCGCTGATCGGCGCCATCTTCTTGGTCTTCGCCGCTCCCGCCAGGTAGCAGAGGAAGGAGTCGGGCGGATTTTCAGCCGCGCGCAGCGGCGCGGCCACGGTCAAGAGTACGGCGCCGATGACGACGACACGGATCGAGACGGCCATCGGGCGACAGTAATCGACCGCCTCACGATTGCCAACGCACCGCACACGAGCTCGGGAAGCGCCCGGCCGGACGCCGCCTCTCGAGCGCGCCTCAGAGGTAGCGAAGTCGCCTCGCCTCGGCAGCCAGCTCGTCGCGGAACTTCGGGTGCGCGAGGCCGATGAGCGCTTGCGCCCGCTCGGCCGTGCTCTTGCCCTTGAGGCATGCCGCACCGTACTCCGAGACCACCCAGTGCACCTCGGTGCGCGGCGTCGTCACCACTGCACCCGGGCGGAGCGTCGCCACGACCCGGGACACCTCGCCCTGCTTCGCCGTCGAGTAGAAGGCGATGATCGACTTCCCGCCCCGCGACTCGAAGGCGCCGCGCGCGAAGTCGTGCTGGCCGCCGGTGCCGCTCCACTGCACCGGGCCCATCGACTCGGAGCAGCACTGGCCGGTGAGGTCGATCTCGATCGTCGAGTTGACGGAGACGAGCCCATCGTTGCGCGCGATGTTGGCGGGGTGGTTAGTGTACGACACCGGATGCGCCTCGACGCCGGGGTTGTCGTCGAGGAAGTCGTACAGGCGGCGGGAGCCGGCGGCGAAGGCGAAGACGGCCTTGCCGGCGTGGAAGGTCTTGCGCCGGCCGTTCGCGACCCCGGCCGCAATGAGGTCGACCATCGGGTCGACGAACATCTCGGTGTGGATGCCGAGGTCCTTGTGGCCCATGAGCGCCCGCGCGACGGCGCTCGGCACGCCGCCGATCCCGAGCTGGAGCGTCGCGCCGTCGGGAATCATCTCGGCGATGATCCGCCCCATGGCCGCGTCCTCGGGCCGGGGAGGCGACGCCGGGAGCTCCGCGAGCGGCGCCGAGCTCTCGACGAGCGCATCGACCTCGGAGACGTGCACCCAGGCGTCGCCGTGCACCCGCGGCATGTGCTCGTTCACCTGCGCGAGCACGAGTGCAGCGCTGTCGAGCGCGGCGCGCGCAGTGTCGACGCCGACGCCGAGGCTCATGTAGCCGTGGCGATCGGGGCGCGAGACGTGCAGCAGCGCCACGTCGATCTTCAGGAACTCGCGATAGATGCGCGGCACCTGGTGGAAGTACGCCGGCGCCGCGACCGCCGCCCCGGCGGCGAGCGCCGCGCGGTCGACACCGCTGGCGAAGATCGAGCGCCAGTGAACGACGCCGCGGAGGTCGGGGGCGAGCGTCGACTCGGCCGACGCCGCGAGCGGTAGAAGCGAGGTCATCTCGAGGCGCGTGAAGCCGCCGGCGCGGGCGCGCGCCGCGATCGCCGCGAGCAGGGCCGGCGGCTCGCCGACCGCGTTCCCCTGCACCACGAAGGCGCCGTCTGGAATCATGGCGGCGGCAGCGGCGGCGCTCTTGAGCTTCGTACGATACTGATCGGCCGGAGTCATGCCTACGCTTCGGAACGCACGCATCGTGCCTGCGGGCACGGACGCTCGTCAATGCAGAACACGCTCCACCACACGGTATGCACCATCATGGAGGCGGCGGCCGCCATCGGCGTCGGGCCGCTGCAGGCGGCGCCGTCGGTGCCGCGAAGCGCCTGACGGCAGTGATCACGGGCCGCAGAGGCGGGCGACGAGCGCCGGTAGGGCCTGCTCGACCCGCAGCACGCGCGGCCCCAGCGACACCGCCGCCAGGCCCTGCCGCTCGAGCGCGTCGACCTCGTAGCCGATGAAGCCGCCCTCGGGCCCGATCGCCAGGGTCGCCGGCGCCGCGAGGTCGCACGGACAGCGGCCGGCGGCCGGCGGATGGGCGACGAAGCCGCGCGTCCCGGCGACGATCGCCGGCAGCTCGTCCTCCACGAAGGGCTTGAAGCGCCGGTGCAAGGTGACCGCCGGCAGAACGGTGTCCCCGGCCTGCTCGAGTCCGAGCACGAGCTCCGCGGTAACGGCCGCCGCGGCGAGGAGCGGACTCTCCCAGTAGCTCTTCTCGACCCGCCACGCAGCGACCAGGCAGAGCCGCTTGACGCCGAGCGCCGCCACCGCCTGGAAGACGCGCCGCACGACCTTCGGCCGCGGCAGCGCCAGTACGAGCGTGAGCGGCGCGGGCGGCGGCGGCTCCCGATCGAGGACGACCGCGAGGTCGAGGCCGGTGTCGTCGATGCGCACCACCGTGGCACGGCCGAGCCGACCTCCGAGCACGCCCACCCGCAGCACCGTCCCTGCCGCCGCCCGGTGCACCGCGCGCACGTGGCGTAGGCGGCGGTCCGCCGCGAGCCGCACGACCCCATCCGCCGCTGCCGCGAGCTCGCTCGGCGCGAGGAGGAGGGTGTTCATCCTCTCCGCCGGTGCGCTTGACGCCGCCGCGCGCTCTCCCGATGCATCGACGGGCGGCCGAGCGCCGTCACCTACAGACGCCCGGGCGGCGGCGCCGGCACCGCGACGGCGGCGGCAGCGGCACCCGTACTGCCGTCGACGATGTCAGGAAGCCGCACCCCTCACGATCGATCCACACCCAGTAGCAGCGGACGCACGCGAGGATGCGCGGACTCAGGATGTCCGCGACCTCGGTGAAATTGTGCCGGCACGCCGGGCAGCGGAGCGCGGACGGGCGCCCCGCATGCAGCGCACTCTGCCAGAGATGGTTCACGAAAGGACGCGGCGCGAACCGCCGCAGGATCGGCAGCGTCAGCGCGCCGCCCCGACACCCCCGGCAGATCCACACGAGCCCTTCACGCCCCGCCCCGCGCTCGAGAACGTCGCCGCAGAGAGGACAGGGGAGCGCGTCGAGGCTGGCAATCGCGAACGGGCGCACGGCCCGTGGTCGTAGCCTCGCGGCGGCGCCGCGACAACCCCGGAATCCCGGCGCCGCCCACGATCGCCGCGCGCTCCGCCGCGGCCGCTCCTGGAGTACGCCGCGGCATTGACCCTGGCTCCGGTGCGCGGCACCGTGCGCCTGCTGGCCCATGCCCGCGGCTCCCCTGATCGACGAGCCGGCCACCCATCCGGGTCACAGGAGGACGTGATGACCGAGAAGAAGCTGACGACGGCGTTCGAGCGCGGCGCCGCGGGCGCCGAGCCCGACATCCGCGGCTTCGCGGTCGAGCTCCATACCTAGGCGGTGCGTCCCGTGATGCTCAGATGCGCCATATCGGCCATTGCTCGCAAGCCGACCCCGCATGCGGCAAAGGGGTTGCGCGAGCCCTGGGGATCGCGCTGCGCGATATTCCCAAGTGGAGAGCCGGCGGCATGAACGAGCACCCGACGAGGCGCACCGGGCAACGCATCGCAGCGGCGATCGCGACACTGTTCGGAATCGTGACGCTCTTCGCCGGCAGTCGCGTGCTCCTGGGCTTCGATCCCGGCTACGTGGTCTTCCGGCCGTTGCTCCTCTACAACACGGCGATGGGGATCGCCTACCTGACGACGGGCGTCCTCATCTGGCGCCGCCTCGCCTGGGGCAGATTCGGCGCCGGAGCCATCTTCTTCCTGAACCTCGTCGTGCTGGCTGGCATCATCGCCGTCTTTCGCAGCGGCGGAGCGGTAGCCGTGGAGAGCCTGCGCGCCATGAGCTTCCGGACCATCGTGTGGCTGGCCCTGTATCTCGCCACGACCCGCCTCGACCGACGGCGCGCGCCGGCCTGACGGCGAGCCGCAGCCATCGCTGGAGCCTGCCCCGCGGCCGGAGCGGCGGCGGCGCTAGACGTCGACCTCGTCCACCTTCGGCGCTCGCTCCATGATCAGCTCGAAGCGCGGCGCCACGTCCTTGCCCATGAGGGTCTGGATCGCCTGCTCGGTCTCCGCGGCGTCGCCGATCGCGACCCGCAGCATCGACCGCCGCGCCGGATCGAGCGTCGTCTCCTTGAGAGTCGCGGGATTCATCTCCCCGAGACCCTTGAAGCGGGTGACGTGGACCTTCGCCGCCTTGCCGTTGAGCCCCGCGAGGATGGCGTCGCGGGCGGCGTCGTCGCGCGCCCACTGCACCTGCTTCCCGATCTCGACGCGATAGAGCGGCGGCTGCGCGATGTAGACGTAGCCGCCGCGGATCAGGTCCGGCAGGTGGCGATAGAAGAACGTCAGCAGCAGCGTGCAGATGTGGTTGCCGTCGGAGTCGGCGTCCATGAGGAGGCAGATCTTGTGGTAGCGGAGCTTCTTCGCATCGAAGTCCTTGCCGGCGCCGCAGCCGAGCGCGGAGACGATGTCGGAGAGCTCCTTGTTGCCGAGAACCTTCGCCGTCGACGCCTGCTCGGTGTTCAGCACCTTGCCGCGTAGCGGCAGGATCGCCTGGAACTTGCGCTCGCGGCCTTGCTTCGCCGAGCCCCCGGCGGAATCACCCTCGACGATGAAGAGCTCGCACTCGGCGGGATCGGTCGACGAGCAGTCGGCGAGCTTGCCGGGCAGGTTCAGGCGGTGCGAGATGGCGCTCTTGCGCGTCACCTGCTCGGCGGCGGCGCGGGAAGCGCTGCGCGCCCGCGCGGCGAGGATCACCCGCTGGGCGATGGCGTCGCCGGCGCTGCGATTGGCGTTGAGCGCGTTCTCGACGGCGGTGCGAACGATGCCGTCGATTACCGGCGTCACCTCGGCGTTGTTCAGGCGATCCTTGGTCTGGCCCTGGAACTGCGGCTGCGGGATCTTGATCGCGAGTATGGCGACCAGGCCTTCGCGCGCGTCCTCGGCGGTGATGGTCACGCCGCGCGGCAGGAGGTTGTGCACGGTCAGATAGTTGCGCACGGCCTTCACGAGCCCGCTCTTCAGACCGTTCTCGTGCGCGCCGCCAGAGCCGGTCGGGATGCTGTTGACGTACGACAGCACTTTCTCCGACGGCTCGTCGGTCCAGGCGACGGCGCAGTCCAGATGGAGATCGTCCTGGGTTTTCTGGATGGTGAAGACCTCGCCGGCCACAGGGGCTTTGCCGCTCTCGCCGATGATCTTCCCGAGATAGGTCTTGAGACCCTCGTCGAAGTGGAAAGTCCGCTTGGTGCCGGCCGTGTCGTCGTGGAAGTCGATCGTGAGGCCGCTGTGAAGGTAGGCCTTCGCCTCCAGCGCCTCGACGATCCGCTTCGGATCGAACGCGATCGACGGGAAGATCTTGGTGTCGGGCTTGAAGTGGATCGTGGTGCCGGTGCCGCGCGCGGGACCGAGCTTCTTGAGCGGCCCGACAGCGACGCCGCGGGCGAACTTCTGCTGCCACTCGGCGCCGTCGCGCTTCACGGTGGCGACCAGCTCCTCGGCGAGCGCGGTCACGACCGACGCGCCGACGCCGTGGAGTCCGCCGGAATGAAAGTAGTTCTTGGCCTCGAACTTGCCGCCGGCGTGCAGCGTCGTCAGGATCAGCTCGAGCGCGGGCTTCTTGTACTGGGCGTGCTTGTCGACCGGGATGCCGCGACCGTTGTCGCCGACGGTGATCGACGAGCCGTCCTTGTGAAGCGTCACGACGATCTTGTCGGCGTAGCCGTTCATGGCCTCGTCGACGGCGTTGTCGACGATCTCCCAGATCAGGTGGTGGAGGCCGGTGGCGTCGACGCCGCCGATGTACATGCCCGGCCGGCGCCGGACGGGCTCGAGCCCTTCGAGCACCAGGATGTCCTTGGCCGTGTATGTCGCCGCCATCTTATTTCTCCGCTCCCGCCTCGACGTGCTTCAAAGCCGCGACCCCGCCGCGCTTCACGACCTTGTGGCCCTTCTGGGCACGCTTTCCCGCCGGCACGTCGCCGGTCGCCAGCACTCGCTCGCCCCCGTCGGGCGTGACCGCGACGAAGGCGTCCTTGCGCCCGAGCGCGAGGGCGCCGACGATCCTGTCGGCGCCCTTGTCGGGCTTCATCAGGATGACGCCGCGGCCGGGACCGGCCAGCTCCGGGACCTCGTCGATCGCGAACCGCAGCATCTTGCCGGCGGCCGTCGCCGCGACGACGGTCGGTCCGTGCGCGGCGTCGACGCTCACGACCTCGTCCCCGTCGCCGACGCGCGCGAGCCTGCGGCCGCTACGCGTGGTCTCGGTGAGGTCGGGAACGGCCCGGAAGCCATAGCCCCTGGCCGTCGCCACGAGCACCGTCAGCACCTCTTCCGTGAGCTCGATGATGCCGGGGAGCGCCGCCTGCGCCGGCGCTCCTTCTCCGGGCGCCCCTTTCGCATCCGCTCCGCCGGGCTCGCGGGCGAGGCGCGCCGCGACGACGCGCTCGCCGTCGCCGAACTTGAAGAGCGATTGCACGGGCTCGCCGTAGCCCGTCGTCGCCGGCACGTCGGCGACCCGCATCACGTAGACCGTGCCCTTGGTCGAGAAGAGCACGAGCCGGTCGCGGGTCGACCCGGAAAGCAGCGCGAACAAGGCGTCGCCCTCGCGCAGCCGCGTCGACGACGGATCCTTCACCTCGCGCACGCGCTTCAGCCAACCGTCGCGCGACAGCACGACCGTCGCGTCCTCGTGCACGACGTAGGCCTCGGGGTCGTACTCGAGCTCGTCGCCGGCGGCGAAGGTCGTGCGGCGCTTGTCGCCGAACTTCTCGCCGATGCGCTGCAGATCGGCCCGGATCAGCTTCCAGCGCTCCTTCGGCTTCGCGAGCAGCCCGGCGATCTCCCGCAAGCGCTTCTTCTTCTCCGCCATCTCGGCGCGGATCTTCTCGATCTCGAGCTTGGCGAGCTGGTAGAGGCGGATCTCGAGAACGGCGTCGGCCTGGATCTGATCGAGGTCGAAGTGCTGGCGGAGCTTCGCCGCCGCGTCGGCGCGCGACTCGGAGCGGCGGATGATGCGGATCGCGGCGTCGAGGTCGTCGTAGATCCGGGCGAGCGCTTCCAGGATGTGCAGGCGCTCCAGGAGCTTCTTCTGCTCGTGCTCGAGGCGGCGGGTGACGACGAGCATGCGGAAGTCGAGAAACTCCCGGCAGAGCTCGTACAATGTGACGCGCGCCGGCTGGCCTACGGCCGGATTCGCGGTCGGCTTCAGGCAAGTGAGGTTGACGTTGAAATTGGTCTGTAGAGCCGTGTGCTTGTAGAGGTAGGCCATCGCCGCTTCCGGCGACGCCTCGGGCTTCAGCTCGAGCACGATGCGGACATCGGTCGTCGACTCGTCGCGCACGTCGACGACGAGCGGCAGCTTCCGCGCCACGATCTCGGCAGCTATCGCCTCGACGAGCGCCGACTTGTTCACCGTGTACGGGATCGAGGTGACGACGATCTGGCGCTTGCCGCGCGGCAGGCTCTCGACCTTGTATTCGCCGCGCAGGCGGACGGCGCCTTGCCCGGTCTCGTAGATGTCGCGGATCTCCTTCTTCGAGTTCAGGATCTCGCCGCCGGTCGGGAAGTCGGGACCTTTGATGTGCTTGACCAGATCCTTCACGGCGAGCTTCGGGTCGTCGATGAGCGCCGCCAGCGCCGCGACGATCTCGCGCAGGTTGTGCGGCGGGACGTTCGTCGCCATGCCGACCGCGATGCCGGTCGAGCCGTTCATCAAGAGCTGTGGGATCGCCGCCGGCAGGACGATCGGCTCGTCGAGCGTCGCGTCGTAGTTGGCGCGGAAGGGAACCGTGTCGGCTCCCAGATCCTCGAGCATCTCCTCGGCGAGCGCGGTGAGGCGCGCCTCGGTGTAGCGCATCGCCGCGGCGCCGTCGCCGTCGAGCGAGCCGAAGTTCCCTTCTCCCTGGACGAGCGGATAGCGGAGCGCGAAGTCCTGCGCCATCCGCACCATGGCCTCGTAGGCGGCAAGATCGCCGTGCGGGTGGAACTTCCCGAGAACGTCGCCGACGATGGCGGCCGACTTCCGCGGCCGGGCTCCGGCCGTGAGGCGAAGGTTTTGATACATCGAGTAGAGGATGCGGCGCTGGACCGGCTTCAGCCCGTCGCGCACGTCGGGGAGCGCGCGCGAGGTGATCACCGAGAGCGCGTAGTTGAGATAGCGCTCCTCGGCGGCCTCCTTGAGATCGGCGTTTATTGCTGGCGCGACGGCTGGACCCATACTGCCCTCCACTACCCCACCCGGCGGGAATCGGCGCGAATACTAGCAGCCTCGCGCGAGAAGGCGAGCCGGATCGGCGCACACGACGGCGTCGGTCACGAGCGTCGCGGCGCTTTGCCGGCCGTCAAAACCTTGCGCGCCGCCGCGAACTCGCGCCGGCGGGCGGGGTCCAGCACCGGGAAGTCCACTTCGAGGCTCTCCAGAGTGTCGACTATCGCCGCCGCGACCACGAGTCGCGTGAACCACTTGTTGTCGGCCGGCACGACGTACCACGGCGCGTGCGGCGTCGCGGTCGCGCGGATCGCCCGTTCGTAGGCCTTCTGGTAGGCGTCCCAGTGCTCGCGCTCGTGGACGTCGGCGATCGAGAACTTCCAGTTCTTCTCCGGGGCGTCGATGCGCGCCAGGAAGCGGCGCCGCTGCTCCGCCTTCGAGAGGTTGAGGAAGAACTTGCGAACCACGATCCCGTTGCGGTCGAGGTAGCGCTCGAAGCGCACGATGTCTTCGTAGCGGTGCTCGAAGACGTCGTCGTCGATGCAGCGCTTGGGCAGGTGCTGCCGTTCGAGCAACTCCGGGTGGACGCGCACCACCAGCACTTCCTCGTAGTACGAGCGGTTGAAGATGCCGATCATGCCGCGCGCCGGAAGCGCGCGCGTCGTGCGCCACATGTAGTCGTGGTCGAGCTCCTCGCTCGAGGGCTGCTTGAAGGAGGTGACCGAGCAACCCTGCGGGTTGACGCCCGACATCACGTGCTTGATGGCGCTGTCTTTCCCGGCGGCATCCATCGCCTGGAAGATCAGGAGCACGCCCCAGTGATCCTGCGCGTAGAGCTTCTCCTGGAGAGCCGCGAGCCGCTCGACGCCGCGCCCCAGGAGCTGCTTCGCATCCTCCCTCACCTCGTCCTCGAGCCCGGCAGTGTCGGCGGGGTCGCAGCGGGCGAGGCGGAAGCGCTTGCCTTCGTCGATGCGATAGCGCTTCGCCAAACGCCGCGCCTGCTTCGCGATTTCGTCCCGGGAGAGCGGCATCGTCGGTGATGCGTAGTTAGCAGGGTCGCGAATCCCCTTGCCAGGGGCTCGCCGCATTGCCGATCTGCGGATGCCGGCGTATGGGTGGCGTCTTGCGCGATCGACGCCTCGATTTCTGGCGCGGGCTCTGCCTCGTCGACATGGTGCTCGTGCATCTCGTGCACGAGGGGATCCAGTTCGGTCCTCTGGCGCCGCTGATCATCGACTATACGCGCTTCGCCGCCGGCGGCTTCGTGTTCGTCGCCGGCGTCAGCGTCGGCATCGTCGCCGGCGTCGGCAGCGGCCGACCACTACGCCCCGCAACGATGTTCTGGAAGCGCGCCCTCTACCTTCTCGGGGTGCACTATGCGCTGACGGCGCTCGTCATCGTCGCCGAGACCGCGCGCGGCTGGCGTGCTCCGATCGCAGCGCCGGTCGAGCTCCTCCGCGACATAGTGCTCTGGCGCGTCGCCCCTCCGTACATCGACGTGCTGCCGCTCTACGTCGTCATGTTGGGAGTCACGCCGCTCCTGCTGGGCATGCTGCAGCGCGGCCTATGGCCGCTGCTGGTGGCGGCGAGCGGGGTCGCCTTCGTCCATGGGCGGCACGCGCCGACGGCATGGTCGCCGCTCGCCAGCGCCCAGTTCCCGTTCCTCTTGTGGCAGGCCTTCTTCGTAGCCGGGCTCCTCTTCAGCGTGATCGTGCCGCATCTCGACGCGCAGCCCCGGCGCTGGCGCGTCGCCTTCGCCATCGCCTGGCCGGCGTTCGCGCTCTTGACCGTGTTGGCGCACGGACCGGCGGCAGCGGCGTTCGCGAAGGTGCCGCTCACCGGCGCCGAGCTGGCGCGCTATCTCGCCGTGACGCTGGCCATGGTGACCGCAGCCGCGGTCTTCTGGCAGCGGATCCGTTCCTGGGCGTCGGTCGGCGTGGTCGCTGCGCTGGGACGGCGGAGCCTCGCCGTCTACGGCGGCCACGTATTCGCACAGATGGCGACGGTCGCGCTCGCGACGCCGCTCTGGTGGCTCGGCGCCGCGCAGGCGCTCGCGGTGGTCCCGATGCTCGGCTCCCTCTTCCTGCTGGCGCGCGCGCTCGACGCGTGGGATGCCGTCGAGCGTCCCGCGCTCGCGCTCCGCCGCATCCTGCGCGCCTGGGGAGCGCCCCCGGCGGGTGCAGCGATCGCGGCCGTCTTGCTATTCGGGCTCGCGAGCGGTCCGACGCGCGATCTGGACGCCGTACCGGGCGAGGCCGCGGTCGACCGCATCGCCGACGCCGACCTCGGCGAGCCGGCTCTAGACCTCATCGACGTCCGCGCCGGGCAGGACGCCGACCCCGGCGCTCCCGCCGGCGACCCGGCCTCCTCGGCCGAAGAGCTGCCGGCGCCCGAGACCATGGAGGACGAGGCGCCGATCCAGAGCGGGTTCGGCGCCCCGCGCTACGCCTGAGGACGCCTACTTCGCCCGCGCGATGAACCGCGCCTCGCGCGTGTCTATCTGCACCATCTCGCCGGTCTCGAGATACGACGGCACCTGGACCACCAACCCCGTCTCCAGCGTCGCCGGCTTCGTTTGCGCCTGGGCGGTCGCCCCCTTCACCGCCGGCGCCGTATCGACGACCTGGAGCACGACCGTGTTCGGCAGCTCGATCGAGATCACCTCGTCGTTGAATACGACCGAGCGGATGCCGCTCATACCGTCTTTCAAGTAGCCGGCGAGATCGCCGAGGTCGCCGACGCCGAGCGCGAACTGCTCGTACGAACCGGCGTCCATGAAGTGGAAGCGCTCGCCATCGCGATACAAGAACTGGACCGGCCGGAGCTCGACGTTCGGCTCCTCTACCTTGTCGCCGCCGCGGAAGGTCTTGTCGAAGACCTGCCCGGTCCTCAGGTTCCGCACCCTGATCTTCGAGAGCGAACTCGCGCCGCGGGCCGAGGGCGACTGCACGTGAACGTCGAGGATCACATAGGGCTCGCCGTCGATCTGGACACGGAGGTGGCGCTTGAAGTCGCTGGTGGAGATCATCGCCGGCGCTCTTAGCACGGCGGGCGGCGCTCCGGCGAGATCGTCGCTCTCCGGATCCCAGGATCGCTGCTCCGCTGCGGCCGGGAGTTGCGCCCGGGCGACGCCTTCGCGTAGGGAGTCGGGCATGGACGACGTCGAGCGGATCGTTCTCCCTGCCGACGACTCGATGCACGAGAACAGCGGCGAGGAGAACTTCAACGAGAGCGCGTACTACAATTTCTTCGATCCGCGGCAGCGGGTCGGCGGCTTCGTGCGCCTCGGCAACCGCCCGAACGAAGGCTACGCCGAGATGACGGTCTGTTTCTACCTCCCGGACGGCCGGGTCGCGTTCATGTTCGAGCGGCCGGCGATCGCCAGCAACGCCGCCCACGACGCCGGCGGCCTCGAGTTCTCCGTACGCACGCCGTTCGTCGAGCACCACATCACCTATCGCGGCCGGGCTTGCCTGCTGACGGACCCGCTCGCGATGGCGGACCCGGGCGCGGCCTTCGCCGCCAACCCCTTCGTCACCGTCGAGCTCGACGGACGATGGCTCGGCCTCTCGCCGGTCTACGGCGGCGAGCCGCGCCGCCGCGAAGGCGACCGGTGGGTGAGCATCCGCGCCGAGAGCGCCGATCAGGAGTTCGCGAAAGGCCACATCGAGCAGCACGGCAAGACGGTCGGGTCGCTCGCGATCGGCGGCGAGCGGTTCACGCTCGACGCGCCGGGCATCCGCGATCGTTCGTGGGGACCCCGTTACTGGCAGGCGCCGCAATCTTACCGCTGGCTGACGATGAGCTTCGGCGAAGACCTCGGGGCGGTCCCGAGCCTCGTCGTACAGCGCGACGGCCGCGAGATCCACGGCGGCTACATCTTCCGCGAAGGGCGCGACAACGACACGATCGTGCGCACCGAGGTCGCGAGCGAATATACCGGCGCGCAACGGCTGCACGATCGCCTCCGGGTTCGTGCCACGACGAAAAACGGCGAGGCGATCGAGATCACCGGCCAGGTGCTGTCGATGATCCCGCTCCGCAACCGCCGCGGCGGCAAGGTAACGCGCATCGCCGAAGGCCTGACCGAATGGCGCTGGGGCGATCGCATCGGCTACGGCCTCGCCGAATATCTCGACCATCTCGCGGAATGAGCGCCGCCAGCGACCTCGCCGAT
Organism: Polyangiaceae bacterium UTPRO1; assembly: GCA_002050235.1. Lineage (GTDB taxonomy): Bacteria > Desulfobacterota > Binatia > UTPRO1 > UTPRO1 > UTPRO1. The sequence continues at coordinate 207,833 of MWST01000018.1, forward strand.
CTCGAGGCGATCCGCGACCTGGCGCGCCGCTACGCGCACTACGTCTGGCAAAACGCGGTCGAGAGGCTCGCCGACCTCTTCGCCGAGGACGGCGAGATGGATCCGGGCACACGGCCGCCGCTGCGCGGCCGTGCCGCGCTGGCGGCGGGATTCCGCGAGATGCTGACCGCGGGCTCGACCTTCCTGCCTTTCGTCCAGCAGCACGTCGTCGACCTCGCCGGCGACGTCGCCTCCGGGATCTGTTACGTCGATCTTCGCGCCGAGGTCGAGGGTACGAGCATGATCGGCGCCGGCTGGTACGACGATCGCTACGTGCGCGCGGCGGACGAATGGCGATTTCAGTCGCGGCGGATCACGCTTCGCTTCTTCGTGCCGCTCGCCGATGGGTGGTCGAAGAAGCTGCGCTAGCGCGGAACGATGATCTCGAGTCGCTGACTCACGTAGACGAGATCGACGTCGAAGTCGGCAAGGCGGTCGGCGCGCAACGGCAGCTCGTCGGGCGGCGTCCCGTCGTAGACGAGAACCGCGGCGATGAGCGGCGTCGGCTCGGTCGTGTCCGTGCGCGCCGGAACCGCGATCGACACGGTTCGCGCGCCGCCGTCGACGCTCTCCGTGACCGTCACCGCGGCGAGCTGCCACGGTCCGTCCTCCGCTTCGGCAACCGCCGCGAGCAGGCTCGTCGGTCGTGAGAAGCCCTCGGTCGTGAACGCGAGCGGAGCGGTGCATTTCTCCGAGATCGGCAAGCCCTCGCAAACCAGTGGACGACCCTGAGGCGCGGCGATCTTCACCAGCGCCCCCGCGAAGGGCCCCGGCGCCGTCACGCCCGAGGCGCAGAAAGTTCGGTCCTCGAACGCCGTGCATCCGCCGGTGTCGATGACGTGCTGGATGGTGCTCGCCTCGCTCGCTATGACGTCGAAACCGCTCGAGCCGCTGCCGCCGCAGCCGCAGAGCGCGGCCAGGACGGCGCCCAGCGTCACCGCCATCACGGCGTTTCGAACTCGTGGCGTCTTGCTGTTCATCCTTGCTCCGTCAGACCGGCGTTCCGACGATCAACACGTTCAAGAACTCCGTACCGGCGCCGGCATCGGCCGCAAACTCCTCGGCGAGCGCCCGCGCCGCTCTCTCCAGCTTCCGATAGAATTCGGGTAGTCGCGTCCTCTCGATGTGCAGATAGTGATTCCGCAGGTGGGTGGATGCCGCACGCTCGGGCAAGCTCAGCTTGTCGAGCAGCGCCTTGGTGTAGATCGCGGTGAACTCCATTGCCAGCGCCCGCCGCTCCTCGAGGGTGGTTGCGACGAAATGCCGCAACTTGCGTCGGACTTTGCCCTTTGCGGCCTCGACGATACCGCGCGATTCGAGTAGGGCGGCGATCTTGGCGACGTCGTTCGCCTTCGCCTCGCCGCGCACCGCGACCCCGATGGCCGCCCGCCACTTCGCAGCCGTGATCCAACTGCCGTCGTCGGGAAGCGCCGCGATCGCGCGGCTCACCTGCACCGCCAGATCGGCGTCGGCGATGCCTTCGACCGCGGCGGGATCGTGCAACGCCCGCCGCAGCTCGCGTCCGAACGCGTAGAGCATGCGATCGCGGTAGAGCACCGCCAGCAACGGCGCGGCTGGCTCGTTCCTGACGGCGGCGAGGCGCCGCACCAAGGCCTCGTTGGGAAAGCGCTTCCCCTTCTCGATGTAGCCGAGCATCACGGGGTCGACGGCGCCGCCGAGGACCTCTTTCGCAAAGCGCGTGACCGTGTACTCGCGGCCGGACAGAACACGGGTCTCGTAGAAGAGATCCTTGATGCCCTTGGGGGCAGTGCTCCGCCGTTGCATGACGCGAGGACCGTACACCAATCGATTCTTGCTTGACAAGCAAACAACTATTGTTTAGTGACGGTGCCGTCCGATCGTCGTGGAGCGACGGACGAGAGCAATCCCGCCGCCCCGCGCGCGAGTGGAGCGCAGCGCGGGAAAGGGTTCGGCGCGGAGAGGAGCACCGGCGCGTTCAACGAGGACGCGCCGGTGCCCCGGACCTCACCATTGTCGGTACCGAGCCGCTCCGGGTATCCGCATCGTCGACCGGGGACGTCCTGCGGCGGCGCTCGCTGCCCGAATGGCGAGGCGACGAGGTCGACGCCCCGACTGGCGACCGGACGGATGACGTGAGAGATGGCTGGGGCTCCGTCATGACGTCGCGCCTACACTTTCGCGTCGAAGCGACCGCTTCCGGCTCCGGCGCTCGCGCCGGTCGCTTCCGGACCCCGCACGGCGCCGTCGAGACGCCGCTCTTCATGCCCGTCGGCACGCAAGCGACCGTGAAAGGGCTAGCCGTCGAGGAGCTCGAGGCCGCAGGCGCGCAGGTGCTGCTCGCCAACGCTTACCACTTGCTGCTGCGTCCGGGCCTCGACGTGTTCCGCCGCTTCGGCGGCATCCATCGCTTCATGAACTGGCGGCGCACGGTGCTCACCGACTCGGGCGGCTACCAGGTCTTCTCGCTGCCGAACGACCGCGTGATCACCGAAGACGGCGCCATCTTCCGTAGCTACGTCGACGGCGCGCGCGTACTGCTGAGCCCGGAGCGCAGTATCGAGGCGCAGATCGCGATCGGCAGCGACATCATGATGGCGATGGACGTGTGCGTCCCGTCGACGTCGGAGCACGCGGTCGCCGCGGCGGCTATGCAGCGCACGCACCGCTGGGCCGCACGCAGCATCGAAGCGCGCGGCGACGCATCCGCGGCGCTCTTCGGGATCGTGCAGGGCGCGTGCTTCGAAGATCTCCGCCGCGCGAGCATCGAGCATCTGACGCAGCTTGCCTTCGACGGCTTCGCGATCGGCGGGCTCGCGGTCGGCGAAGGCAAGCACGATCGCGAACGACTCACGGCCTTCGCGGCGGCGCTACTCCCGCACGACCTCCCGCGCTATCTCATGGGCGTCGGCATGCCCCTCGATCTCCTCGAAGCGGTCGAGCGCGGCGTCGACATGTTCGACTGCACGATCCCCTCCGTGCTCGCGCGCCAGGGAGTGGCCTTCACGTCGACGGGTCGTCTGAACCTCTACCGCGGCGTCTACAAGCTCGCGGAAGAGCCCGTCGACGCCGCCTGCGGCTGCTCGACCTGCGCCGACTACTCGCGTGCCTACATCCACCACCTCGTCAAGGCGAGCGAGGCGCTCGGTTGGCGGCTCCTCGCCCGGCACAACATCAGCTTCTATGGCGATCTGATGCGGCGCATGCGGGTCCGGATCCTCGGCGGCACCTTCGCGGCGTGGCGTGACGAACAGCGCGTCGTTCTGGCGCGCGCCGATGAAGACAACCCCCCGGTGCCGACGCGGCGCCGCCGCCGCAGCCGTCGCGAGAGCGACCTCGAGCGCTTCGCCGTCCGGGAATCGCCCGCCGGACACGCGAGCATCCTGCACCGCGCGTCGGGCGAGCTCATGCACGGCGGCATCGACCCGGCCGTAGAGGCCTACGGGCTCTACGTCGAGCAGTCGCGCTTGACGGCGCGGATCGCCGAACCCGACACGCCGCCGCTCGTCGTCTGGGACGTCGGCATGGGGGCGGCGCACAACGCCATGGCGGCGCTGCAAGCCTGCGCGCGGGCGCAACCCGAGGTCCGGCGCTCGCTCCACCTCGTGAGCTTCGAGCACGACGTCGCATCGCTGCGCCTGGCGCTCCGCCACGCCGTACGCTTTCCGCACCTGCGGCATCGTGCGCCGAATCATCTGCTCCGCTTCGGCGAGTGGCGGACGGAGGACGGCGCGATCGTCTGGACGCTCCTGGAGGGCGACTTCGGCGAGCGTCTCGCCGCTGCACCGACGCCGGATATAGTTTTCTGGGATCCGTTCTCCGCGAAGACCGACCCGCGGATGTGGACGCTCGAATGCTTCGCGCGGGTATTTGCGGAGTGCGCCGCGCACGACACCGAGCTCTTCACGTACTCGGCGTCGACGGCAGTGCGAAGCGCCCTGCTCGGCGCCGGCTTCGTGGTGGGTCGCGGCGCACCGACCGGTCGACGCCCGGAGACGACCCTGGCGATGACCCCGGCGGCGGCCCGTCGTGCACAAGCCAGGGGACGGACCCTCCTGGGACGCGAGTGGCTGGCGCAGTGGCGTCGCAGCGACGCAAGGTTTCCCGCCGATCTGCCTCACGCTGTGCGCGCCGCGTTCGTCGAGCGCATCGAGGGCGCACCGCAGTTCCGGGACGCACCCGGTACGGAGGACGTTTCGCAGCCCTCGGAGCCCGGCTCCGCACCCGAATCGCAGGCCTGAGAAGGAGATCTGCTCGACGCCGTTGTCCGTCTGAATTTCTCGGCGCCCGACTCGGGCGCGTTTATTGCTCCCCTCCGGTGTGCCCCATGGCGTATTCGCATTTCGAGCGGCTCTCCGCACTCGACAGTAGCTTCCTCGACATAGAGGACGGCACGCACCACATGCACATCGGCGGGGTCGTGATCTTCGAGAGAGGACCGGTGGCGACTGCCGACGGCGGCGTCGACATCGATGCGATTCGAACGCTCCTCGAAGGCGAGCTGCACCGGATTCCGCGCTACCGGCAGCACCTGCGAAGGGTCCCGATCTTCGCCCAGCCGGTCTGGGTCGACGATCCGCACTTCGACTCCAGCTATCATATCCGCCACACGCACCTGCCCCGGCCCGGCGACGAACGGCAATTGAAGCGGCTCGCCGCGCGCCTGATGTCGCAACCCCTCGACCGCAGCAGGCCACTCTGGGAAATGTGGGTCGTCGAGGGGCTACCCGAGGGTCGTTTCGCGCTCATCACCAAGGTCCATCACTGCATGATCGACGGGGTCGGCAGCGTGCAGTTGAGCGGCATGCTCATGCGCCCGACTCCCGACCGGCCAGCCGCCGTCGACCCGCCGCCACGCTGGATCCCTCGCCCCGAGCCGTCGCCGCTCGAGCTCCTCGCCTCGGAGCTCGCGCACCGCATCGTCACTCCGACTCGGGCGATCGCCGCGGCGGCGCTCGCAGCCGCAAACCCGGCGGCCGCGCTCGCCGGCGTCCGCGACATCGTTGCCGCCCTCGGCGCGTCGCTCGGGGCCGGAGCTCGCTCCGCCTCGCCGACGCCGTTGAACGTGCCGATCGGCCCGCATCGCCGCTTCGACTGGACCGTCGCCGACCTGGAGGCCTTCAAGGCCGTACGGGCGCGCCATGGGGGCACGGTGAACGACGTCGTGCTCTCGGTGCTCGCGGGTGCCTTTCGCACCTTCCTCCGGCGGCGCGGACTCGACCCGAGCGGACTCGACTTCCGCGCCATGGTGCCGGTCAACGTGCGCGACGCGCAGAGCCGCGGCGACGTCGGCAACCGCGTCGCGATGATGGTCGTGCGTCTGCCGCTCGAGGAGCGCGACCCCGTCGTGCGGCTGCACCGCACGGTAGCCGAGACGATGCAGGCGAAGCGCTCGAAGCAGGCGGCCGGAACGCAGTTCATCGAGTCGCTGAGCGACGCCACCTTTTCGACGCTGATGGTGCAGTTCGCGAGTCTCGCCGCCCTCGCGCGTCCCTTCAACGTCGTCGTGACGAATGTTCCCGGCCCGCCGATCCCGGTCTACCTGCACGGCGCCCGCATGCTCGGCGCCCAGCCACTGGTGCCGCTCTTCGCCAATCAGGCCCTCGGCATCGCCCTCTTCAGCTACGCGGGCAAGCTCCACTGGGGTTTCAACGCCGACCGGGACGCGCTCCCCGACCTGCACGATCTGGTAGCGTCCGTAGAGCACGAGATCGCGGCGCTCATCGCCCAGACCCCGATCGAGGGAGCGGATCCCGTTGCAGCCCATATTTGACGGCGCTGGACGCCGGCGCCACAGAATGGCAAGTGCACCGCGCGCCCCATGGAAGATACGTCGTTCGGCAGTGATTTCGTGAGCATTCGGGAGGAGCCATGGCAGTGAAGATCGCGATCAATGGGTTCGGCCGCATCGGCCGTCTGGTGTTTCGAGCGCTCTGCGAGCAAGGCTTGCTCGGCTCGACCTTCGAAGTCGTCGCCGTCGGCGACGTCGTGCCGGCCGACAATCTCGCCTATCTGCTCAAGTACGATTCTACGCAGGGGCGCTTCACCGGCACCGTCTCGTCGAAGAAGTCCGCGGCCGCCAAGACCGAGGACGACGTGCTCGTAGTGAACGGCCACGAGATCGCGGTCGTGAGTGCGAAGACGCCTGCGGAGCTGCCGTGGGCGAAGCTCGGCGTCCAGATCGTGATCGAGTCGACCGGCCTCTTCACCGAAGCCGAGAAGGCGCGGGGACACATCACCGCCGGCGCCAAGAAAGTCATCCTCTCGGCGCCCGGGAAGGGCGACGATCTGACGGTGGTGATGGGCGTCAACGAGGCCAAGTACGATTCGGCAAAGCACCATGTGATCTCGAACGCCTCGTGCACGACCAACTGCCTCGCACCCGTCGTCCACGTGCTGCTCAAGGAGGGCTTCGGTATCGACGAGGGCCTGATGACGACGGTGCACGCCTACACGGCGACGCAGAAGACCGTCGACGGCCCGTCGAAGAAGGATTGGAAGGGCGGACGCACGGCGGCGCAGAACATCATTCCGTCGAGCACCGGCGCCGCCAAAGCCGTGGCGCTCGTCTGCCCCGAAGTGAAGGGCAAGCTCACCGGCATGGCGTTCCGCGTGCCGGTGCCGACGGTCTCGGTCGTCGACCTCACGGTCCGCACCAGCAAGGACACCTCCTACAAGGACATCTGTGCCGCCATGAAGCGGGCCTCGGAGACGTATCTGCGGGGCATCCTCGACTACACCGACGAGGAGGTCGTCTCCTCCGACTTCATTCACAGCGCCTACTCGTCGATCTTCGACGCCGGCGCCGGCATGGAGCTCAATAGCCGCTTCTTCAAGCTCGTGTCCTGGTACGACAACGAGTGGGGCTACAGCAATCGCTGTATCGATCTGATGAAGGTGATCGCCGCGAAGCTCTAGCGTGGCGCTGAGCGCGGCGGCGGTGGACCGCCGCCGCGCTCAGGAGCGAACGCGCGGCAGCTCGACTTCGAAGGCGGCGCCTGGCGTCCCCGCCGGCGACACCAGGCGCACCGCGCCACCGTGCGCCTCGACTATCTGCCGCACCGCCGGCAATCCGAGCCCGGTGCCATCGGGCTTGCTGGTCTCGAAGAGGGCGAACGGGTCCATGTCCGGCGGTACGCCGGGGCCGGTGTCGCGGACGTCGATGCGGATCCTGTCGCCGCCTTTACCGTCGGTCGCGGTCAGGCGGATCTCGCCGGGACCGCGTGCGATCGCCTCGAGCGCATTCTTCACGAGATCGTCGAAGGCGCGGCGGAGCTTGAGCGCGTCAGCGTGCATTTCGAGACCGCCCGCGGCTTCGACGACGAGCGTAACGTCACGGGCGCGCGCCTCCTCCTTCCACGCCCGCGCCACATCGCCGAGAAATGCGCGCACCGGGACGTTCGCGAGCTCGAGTCGCTGGTGGCGCACGAACTCGCGGAACTCGTGCAGGAGGACGTCGAGATGCCGCGCCGTCGCCAGCACCCGATCGGCGCCCGGCTTGATCGGTTGGCCCAACCCTTCGGGCAAGCGGTCGAGCATCTGCAGCACGCGCTGCGTTCCCATGATCAGACCGGCGACCGGATTGGCAATGTCGTGGACGATCTTGGTAGTGACGGCGCCGATGTCCGCGAAGCGCTGTTGCTGCTGCAGGGCGAGCTCCAGCGAACGCGCCTGCACCGCCGAGTCGTGCCGCTCGGTGACGTCGCGCATGGCGACCAGCACCGTCGGCTCGGGGGTGTTGGGCACCACCACGCTCGTCGTCTCGACGAAGCGCACTTCTCCGTCGATCCGCAGGAGGCGTTCCTCGATCGGCGGATGCAGCGTCGCCGCGGCGACTTCCGCCGCTGCGAGCCAGGCCGTCATCCGCGGACGATCTTCGGGGTGGAGCACGTCGACGAGCTGCGACACCGCAAGGCGGCCGTGCGGCTCGACGCCGACCAGGGCGAGGGCGGCGGGGTTGGCGTAGACGACCTGGCCGCGTTCGGCGACGAAGATTGCGGTCGGGCACGCCTCGAGGAAGCGCTGATAAACGACGACGTCGCGCGCGATCGCGATCACGAAGGTGCCTTCGGCGAGAACGATCGTACTGAGGCTGATGTCGATGGGAACGAGGCGGCCGTCTTTGCACTGAGCCCGCACCAGGCGCCCGGCGCTCATCGATCCGCTCGCGGCGGAACGCCGGAAAGCTTCCCGGTGTCCGGCGTGCTGCGCCCGCCCGGCTTCCGGAACCAACATGTCGACGTCGGCGCCGACGAGCTCGCCGCAGCCGTAGCCGAAGAGATTCGCCGCCGCCGGGTTGGCGAGGACGATGCGACCCGCGACGTCGACCACGATCGTAGCGTCCGGGACGCCGCGAAAGATCGCCTCCAGGATCGGCAGCGACGGCGCGAGCGGCGGCATCGACACGGCCGGCCTCATCGGGAGGGCTGCCTGTACGAGCGCAGCACATGGAGATAATTGGCGCGCTCGAACGCCGCCGGCTCGGCGACCGCACGCTGGCTCATGCTACCCTGCATCTGGCGGATCGACGTGTACTCGTGCTCCTCCATCCAGCGCCGGAGGGCGTCGCGCACAACGGCGAGATGGCCGACGCCGTGGATCAGGAGCGCCGACGTCATCATCGCCACCGCGGCGCCGGCCATCATCGCCTTCAGGACATCGACGGCGTCGTGGATGCCGCCGGTGACCGCCAGGTCGGCGGCGATGCGGCGGTACAGGATCGCCACCCAGCGCAGCCGCAGACGCAGCTCGTCGGCGGTGCTGAGCCGCAGGTCCTGGACCACCTCCAGGCGCTCGACGTCGAGATCGGGCTGGTAGAAACGGTTGAAGAGCACGAGCCCCTTGGCGCCGGCGGCGACGAGGCGGGCGGCGACGTGCGCCATGGCGCTGAAGAACGGCGCCAGCTTCACCGCTACCGGGATGCCGACCGCCGCGCATACGTCGCGGACGAGATCCTCGTACATCCGCTCGACGGCGCGCCCGTCGACGTCGAGGTCGGTGGGGATGAAGTAGACGTTGAGTTCGAGTGCGTCGGCGCCGGCTTCCTCGATCAGCCGCGCGTACTGCACCCAGCCGCCGGACGAGACTCCGTTCAAGCTCCCGATCACCGGGACGTCGACGGCCGCCTTCACACGGGCGATGTGGTCCAGGTAGGCGTCGGGACCGAGCCGATAGGCGCCGACGGCGGGGAAGTAACTGAGCGCTTCGGCGTAGCTCTCGGTGCCGCGCGTGAGGTGGCGGTCGAGGTCGCGGCTCTCGATGTCGAGCTGCTCCTCGAAGAGCGAGGGCAGGACGACGGCGCCGACGCCCGCGTCTTCCGCCGCTCGGATGGCGTCGACGTCCTCGCCGAGCGGTCCCGCCGACATCACCAGCGGCGAACGCAGCGCGTGGCCGAGATAGGTCGTCGACAGGTCGATCACGCCGCCCCCTCCGGACCGGCGCTGCACGCCACTGCCGCCAGCTGCTGATAGAGACTCCAGCGCCGGCGAACGTCGGCGTCGGCCAGGACCAGCGCCCGCCGCGCCGCCTCGGGATCGGCTTGCGCCAGCATGCTGTAGCGGCCCTCGTTGTATGCGTAGTCCTTGAAGGCGAGCGACGGCGGCTTGGCGTCGAGCTGGAGCGGGTTCTTGCCCGCCGCCGCGAGGCGCGGATCGTAGCGGTAGAGCGGCCACGCGCCCGAGGCGACGAGCGCCTTCTGCTGATCGAGCGCATGGACCATGTCGTAGCCGTGGGCGATGCAGTGGCTGTAGGCGATCACCAGCGACGGACCGTCGTACGACTCGGCCTCGCGGAACGCCTTCAGGCACTGCGAATCGTCGGCTCCCATGGCGACCGACGCCACGTACACGTGCCCGTACGTCATCATCAGCAGGCCGAGATCCTTCTTCGGCAGCGGCTTGCCCCCGGCCGCGAACTTGGCGACGGCGCCGCGCGGCGTCGCCTTCGACATCTGCCCGCCGGTGTTCGAGTAGACCTCGGTGTCGAGCACGAGGACGTTGACGTTCCGCCCCGACGCCAGCACGTGGTCGAGCCCGCCGTAGCCGATGTCGTAGGCCCACCCGTCGCCGCCGACGATCCACACGTCGGCGCGAACGAGGCTCGCGGCGACGCTCGCAAGGTCGCGGGCGGCGTTGTCGTCGACGTCGCGCAAACGCTCGCGGAGCATCGCCACCCGCGCCCGCTGGGCGCTGATCCCGCTCTCGTCGGACTGGTCCGCGGTCGTGAGCGCCGTCACCAGCTCGGCGCCGACGACCGGCGCCAGCCGGGCCAGGAGCTCGCACGCGTACTCGGCCTGCTTGTCGAGCGCGAGCCGCATCCCGAGCCCGAACTCGGCGTTGTCCTCGAAGAGCGAGTTCGCCCACGCCGGACCGCGTCCGTCGCGGTTCGTCGTCCACGGCGTCGTCGGCAGGTTGGCGCCGTAGATCGACGAGCACCCGGTTGCGTTCGCGATCAGCGTGCGGTCGCCGAAGAGTTGGCTCATGAGCTTCAGGTACGGCGTCTCGCCGCAGCCCGAGCAGGCGCCCGAGAACTCGATGAGGGGCGTCATGAGCTGCACGTCCTTCACCTGGCTCGGGTGCAGCGCGTCGCGCGCCGGGTCGTCGAGGTCGAGGAAGAACTGCCAGTTCTCCCTTTCCGCCTCGCGGATCGGCGCCACCGGCTGCATGTTGATGGCGCGCAGGCGCGTCTCGCTCTTGTTCTTCACCGGGCAGATCTCGACGCAGAGCGCGCAGCCCGTGCAGTCGTCGGGCGCGACCTGGAGAACGTAGCGATCGTTCGCGAAGGCGCCCTTCCAGCGTGCGGGACGCGACTTGAAGGTCGCCGGGGCGTCGGCGAGGGCGTCCGGAGCGCAGACCTTGGCGCGGATCGCCGCGTGCGGGCAGATGAGGACGCACTTGCCGCACTGAATGCAGATATCCTCGTCCCAGACCGGGATCTCGCTCGCGAGCGCGCGCTTCTCGAAGCGCGCCGTGCCGGTCGGGAACGTGCCGTCGGCAGGCAGCGCGCTTACCGGCAGCTCGTCGCCCTTCCCGGCGATGATCCGCGCCGTGACCTCGCGGACGAAGGTCGGCGCGTCGGCCGGGACCACCGGCGGCCGCACCACCGTGCTCGTCGCCGCTTGCGGTATCGCTACCTCGTGGAGCTCGGCCAGCGTCATGTCGACGGCGGCGCAGTTCTTCTGCACGATCGCCGCACCGCGGCGTCCGTACGCTTTGGCGATGCTGCGCTTGATGGCGGCGATCGCCTCGTCGCGCGGCAGGATTCCGGCGAGCGCGAAGAAGCAGGTCTGCATGACGGTATTGACGCGGCCGCCCATGCCGGCTTCGCGCGCCACGCGGTAGCCGTCGATCACGAACACGCGCAGGCGCCGCGCCAGCACGGTCTCCTGCAGATCGCGGGGCAGCCGATCCCAGACTCGATCCGGAGCGAAGGGCGCGTTCACGAGGAAGGTCGCGCCCGTATCCGCGAGCTCGAGCACCGGCAGGCGCTCGAGAAGCGAGAACTGGTGGCAGGCGACGAAGTTGGCGCGCTGCACGAGATAGCTCGAACGGATCGGGCGCGGCCCGAAGCGCAGATGCGAGACCGTCGTCGAGCCCGACTTCTTCGAGTCGTAGACGAAGTAGCCCTGCGCGTAGAGCGCGGTCTCGTCGCCGATGATCTTGATCGCGTTCTTGTTGGCGCCGACGGTCCCGTCGGACCCGAGGCCGTAGAAGACTGCGCTCACCGTACCGGAATCCTCGGTCGTGTACCCGGGGTCCCACGCCAGGCTCGCGTGCGTGACGTCGTCATGGATGCCGACGACGAAGTGGTTGCGCGGCCGGTCGCGGCGGAGCTCGTCGAAGACAGCCTTCACCATCCCGGGGGTGAATTCCTTGGACGAGAGCCCGTAGCGACCGCCGACGACGCGCGCCCGCCGCCCGCCCTCCGCGACCGCGACGGCGACGTCGAGGTACAGCGGCTCGCCCTGGCTTCCCGGCTCCTTCGTACGGTCGAGGACCGCGATCGCCTGCGCCGACGACGGCAGCGCCGCGAGGAGGTGCTCGCTCGAGAACGGCCGATAGAGCCGCACCTTGACGAGGCCGACCTTCTCACCCTCGCGCGTGAGCCGCTCGACCACCTCTTCGGCCGCGCCCGCCCCGGAGCCCATCAACACTACGACACGCTCGGCATCGGGCGCTCCGACGTAGTCGAAGAGCCGGTAGCGCCGGCCCGTGAGCCCAGCGAGGCGCTCCATCGTCTGCTCCACGATCGTCGGACACGCCAGGTAATAGGGATTCGCTGCTTCGCGACTCTGGAAGAAGACGTCGGGATTCTGCGCGGTTCCTCGCACCACCGGATGTTCGGGCGACAGCGCGCGGCGGCGATGCTCGCGCACCCGCGCGTCGTCGAGCATCGCCCGCACCTCGGCGGCGCCGAGCGCGCCGATCTTCGCGACCTCGTGCGAGGTGCGGAAGCCGTCGAAGAAGTGCAGGAAGGGGATCCGCGCCTCGAGAGTGGCCGCGTGCGCGACCAGCGCCAGGTCCATGGCCTCCTGCACCGAGCCGGAGGCGAGCATCGCGAAGCCGGTCTGGCGCGCGGCCATGACGTCACTGTGATCGCCGAAGATCGAGAGCGCCTGCGCGGCGACGGCACGCGCAGCCACGTGGAAGACCGTCGGCGTCAACTCGCCGGCGATCTTGAACATGTTCGGGACCATGAGGAGCAGCCCCTGCGAAGCGGTGAACGTCGTACAGAGGGCGCCTGCCTGGAGGGCGCCGTGCACCGCGCCGGCGGCGCCGCCCTCGCTCTGCATCTCGATCACGTGCGGCACGGTGCCCCACGCATTCGGACGCCGCGCTGCGGCCCATTCGTCGGCCGACTCGCCCATCGCCGAGGAAGGGGTGATCGGATAGATCGCGATCACCTCGCTCGCCAGGTAAGCGATGCTCGCGGCCGCCTCGTTACCATCGATGGTGACGGTACCGGGCAGGCGCGCTTCTGCAGAGTCCACCGTCGGCATGGTTCTTGGTAATCCTCGGGGCCGGAGGCGTTGCATTTCTCGTACCGGCAACCATCATCCCGATGCCGTTGGCCTGACGCAGCTCGATATTCCGACGAATGACAAACAGCGCGCCGGGGTTTCTTCCACGCGCGACGCGACGAGGAGGCGTGCGACGATGCAGCACGGAAGAACGAAGCTCGGCATCCTGGTGGGCGGCGGTCCGGCGCCGGGAATCAACAGCGTGATCGGCGCCGCCACGATCCGCGCTGCGCTCGAGGGGGTCGACGTCCTCGGCATCCGCGACGGTTTCGAGCACTTGATGGAGGGCGACCTCGACCACGTGCGGCCCCTCTCCATCGACGACGTGAGCCGCATCCACTTCCGCGGCGGCTCTTGCCTGGGCATCTCGCGTGCCAACCCCACGAAGGACCCGACCCTCCTCGATGCGGTCGCCGGCTCGCTCGAGCGCCTCGGCATCACCCAGCTCATCACCATCGGCGGCGACGACACCGCCTTCTCGTCGATGCGTCTCGAAGAGCGTGTGCGCGGCCGCCTCCAGGTCGTGCACGTGCCGAAGACCATCGACAACGACCTCGACCTGCCGCCGTACATCGACACCTTCGGCTTCCAGACGGCACGTCACCGCGGCGTCGAGCTCGTGCAGAGCCTGATGGTCGACGCCGAGACCACCAGCCGCTGGTACTTCGTGGTCGCGATGGGGCGGAAGGCGGGCCACCTGGCGCTCGGCATCGGCAAAGGAGCCGGGGCTACGATCACGGTCATCCCCGAGGAGTTCGAAGGCACGCGCCTCACACTCCGCACGCTCGTCGATATCCTGACCGGCGCGATCGTGAAGCGCCTGAGCCGCGAGCGGCGCGACGGCGTCGCGGTGCTCGCCGAGGGCCTCGGGCTCCTCCTCGACTCTCACGAGCTCGCCGACCTCGAGCACGTCGAGCGCGACGAACACGGCCATGTCCGGCTCGCCGAGGTCGACCTCGGCGACGTGCTCAAGCGCGAAGTGCAGAAGCGACTCAAGAGTCTCGGCATCAAGCTCACGATCGTCGCCCACAACATCGGCTACGAGCTCCGCTGCACCGACCCCATTCCCTACGATATGGAGTACTGTCGCGACCTCGGTTATTGCGCCGCCAAGTTCCTCCTCGGCGGCGGCAACGCCGCGATGGTGTCGATGCAGGGCGGCCGCTTCGTGGCGGTGCCGTTTACTACCATGCTCGACGCCGAGACCGGGCGAACGCGGATTCGCACCGTCGACATCGCGTCGCCGCGCTACGCGATCGCCCGCCGTTTCATGATTCGCGTCCGTCGCGACGACTTCGACGATCTGGTCATCCTCGGCGCCATGGCGGCGGCGGCCGGACTCTCGGTCGACGAGTTTCGCCGCCAGTTCGAATACGTCGTCGCGACGGAGCCGCCGCCGCTGCAGCTCTAGGCGGAGCGTCCGGGCGCATCCCGCGCCTCAGCGCTGGCGCGCAGCGTAGAACAGGCAGTCGGCGAGCGCCGCGTCGACGCTCGTCGTCATCATGATCGGCACCATGGCGCGCCGAGTGACGATGAGGGAGCCGTCGGCGACGAAATAGTCGCGAGAGACGTCTTCGCCGTCGGCGCCGCGGGCGACGAGCGGCCAGGGTGCGCCCGCGGCGAGCGAGCCGACCGGCGCTCCTGGGAGCAGCGGCTCGAAGTTGTGGCGATCGATGTCGCTGCGGAGCGCGAAGTCGACGCCTGCAGCCGGCAGCTCCGCGAACGCGATCCGTACGCCCTGACGCACCGCGACCCGCACGGGATCGACGAGGACCGTCATGGCCGTCGCCGGTGCGGCGTCGAGCTCGAGATCGGCGGCCGAGAGGAAAGCGTCGAGTCCGGCGCAGGCGACGGCGTCGGCAGCGGGATCGCCGGCGCGCCCGCACTCGATGGTCACGGCGCCGAGCCCGGCCGCCGCCTCGGTGAGCGCTCCGAGGCGGATCGTGCTGTGGACGAAGCGTGTCGCAAACAGGGAGGTGAGCCGCAGGCGTGCGGCATCGACCACGGTACCGACGCCGTAGGCCGGATTGTGGCCGGTATTGTTGTGGAGGTCGATGAGAGCCTCGGGCCGCGCGGCGTCGATCGCAGCCAGGATCGCGGCCGCGAGTGCGCCTTCCGGCCCCGCGAACGGCGCCCGGAAGCAACGATTCAGGTCGCGGGAGCCCGGCAGCATGCGGTACGCGAAGCCGGGTGGCCGATGCGCCGCCGCGACGGCGCCGAGCACGAAGAGCGTATCCACCGCCGGCGTCGCCCCCGTGGAGAGCCAGCGGTGACAGGCGCGGATCCCGGAGGGCTCGTTGCCGTGGAGGAGGGTGACGACAGCTCGGGACCGCGTGCGATCACGTCCTGGGACCCGGAACAGGCTCGGTCCACCCAGCCGACCGAGCCACTCCTGCGGCGTCGCGCCGAGCTCGGCGGGCGTCGGTGCGGCACCGACGGCGAGCGGACTCACGGCAGCGGCCACGTATGCACCGGCGCCGCGGAGGCAGCGGCGTCGAGATAGCGCTCGAGCATCGCCGCCAGGGCCTCGCTCCGCGGGCTCATCGCTTCGAGGCGGCCGAGCGCCTGGCGCTGCCAGCGGGCTCCGGTCATCCTCCGCGCTACCCGCTCGGCGACGACCGCGAGCAGCGGGTCCGCCTCCGCTTCGTCTATGCCGGCGTCGAGAAGGCCGCGGCGCGCGCAGGCGAGTAACCTGGGGAGGAGGGCAGGCACCGTCATCGCGCGTGGCGACAGGCCGTCCTCCGACGGCCACAGCAGCTCGGCATCGAGGCCGTAGCGTGCTGCCTGATAGAAGCTCCGCCGCGCGTGGCCGAACGCGAGCCGGCTGGTCAGGCGGTCGGCTTCCGGCGCCAGGCCGAGCGTGAGGCCGAGAAGGAACGCGGCGTTCGCCAGCATGTCCGCGACCGTCGGTCCGCTCGGCAGCGCCCGCAGCTCGACCCGGAGGTGTCCGCCCGCGGCATCGTCGTAGACGGCACGGTTCCACCGCCACACGGTTCCGTGATGAAGCCGCAGCTCGTCGAGCCGCGGCACGCCCCCGGCGCGGACGACGGCGGCAGCGTCCTCCGATCCGCATACCGGCAAGAGAGTCGGATGGAAGGCCGCGCTCTCGGCAAAGAGCTCGTGCGCGCCGCGCCGCAGCCATCCGTGTCCGAACGAGACCCGCGCCGGACGCCAATCGTCCGCTACGGTGCCGGCGCGGTCATCGACCGACTGCCGGAAGAGCGCGATCCGCGTCTCCTCCCACAGGCGGTGTCCGAGGAAGAGCGGTGCGTTCCCGGCAACGGCGAGCACCGGCGCGACGGCGATCTGCGCAGCGTTGTACACCCGCGCGAAGTCCGCCGGCGCGACCCTCAGATGCACCTGGAAAGAGGTGTTCGCCCCTTGCATCGTCACTTCATCCGCCTCGCGGACGAGCGGATCCTCGCCGTCGATCTCGAGTCGGAACGGCTGCTCGCGAAGGGCTTTCAACCCGGCGGCGAGAGCGCGAAAGCGCCGCGAGTCGGTGAGCGCGCCGGCGCCGAGGTCGTCGGCGACGAGCGTCGGCAGGATCCCGATCGTGACGATGCGCCCTCCATGCGCTGCGGCGACCCGGTCCAGCTCTGCGAGGCCGCTCGCCAGCTCGGCGCCGAGCGCCGTGAACGGCCGGCCCGTGAAGGAGACCGGGCGGGTGTTGAGCTCGAGATTGAAACGGTCCACCTCCAGCGTCACGCGGGGATCTAGCGTCTCGCGCAGCAGCGTACGATTGATGCCGAATGGCCGTCCGCCGCGATCGACGAGCGCAACCTCGAGCTCGGCGCCGAGCGTCGACGCGCCGACGCCGAAATCCGGCCGCTCCAGGACCTGCTCGAGGGCTGCTACCTGCGCGGCGAGGCGGGCGGCGAAGCGAGCGTGATCATCGGCGTCGAAGCGTTCCCGGGTGATCTCGAGGCCCATGCCGCGCCTCAGCCGGTCGGCGGCGCGTACATCCGCTCGTCGTACTCGTGCAGCATACGCGCCGCCGTGAACTGCGGCACGATCGTCCGCAGCGCACGCTTCACGCGCGCCAGCCACCGTACCGGGAGGCCGCCGGCCGTGCGTTCGTAGAAGAGCGGCCGCACTTCGTGCTCGATGAGATCGAGGACCGCAGCAGCGTCGTGGTCGTCCTGAGCCTGGGGATCGCCTTCGGGCGTCGCGATGCCCCACCCGTTCTCGCCGTCGAACGCTTCGGACCACCAGCCGTCGAGGACGCTCAAGTTCAACCCGCCGTTCATCGCCACCTTCATCCCGCTGGTGCCGCTCGCCTCGAGCGGCGGACGCGGGAGATTCAGCCAAAGATCGACGCCCGAGACCAGGCGCAGCGCCATAGCGAGATCGTAGTTCTCGAGGAAGACGACGCGCCGGCCGACGTTCGGGATCGCCTTGGCCCCGAAGATCGCGTGCAACGTATTCTTCGCATCGTGGTCTTGCGGGTGCGCCTTGCCGGCAATGACCAGCTGCACCGGCATGTCGACGTCGGCGAGGAGTCGGAGATTCCGTTCCGGGCAGCGCACCAGTAGGTAGAGCCGCTTGTAGGTCGCCACCCGGCGCGCAAATCCGATGGTCAACACCTTCTCGTCGAAGACTTCGGCCGCCTGGGCGACGTACTCCGGCGTGTCGCCGCGCGAGAGTCGATCGAGCACCGAGCGCGTGCGCGCGTACTCGACGAGCGCGGCGCGCAGCGCCGAGCGCGTCGCCCAGAGCTCGGCGTCGGGAAGGGCGGCGATACCGTCCCAGCGCGCGTCGTCGGCGCGCCAGCGGCGCCAATCGGAGCCGAGGTGGCGATCGAGTAGAGCCTGCATCGGCGGCGCCATCCACGTACCGACGTGGACGCCGTTGGTTACGTGTCCGATCGGGACGTCGTCGACGGCGCGATCGCTCCAAAGCGGCTGCCACATCGCCCGCGCGACTTCGCCGTGCCGCCGCGATACGCCGTTCGCCGCCCGGCTGGTGCGCAGCGCGAGCGGCGTGATCCCGAGCCCCTCGCCGCTGTCGCCGGGTCGAAGCCGGGCGAGGTCGTAGAGGCGCTCGCGCGGCGCCGCAAGATCGTCGAAGTAGCGGCCGAGGACGGCTTCGACCTCGTCGACGCCGTACGCCTCGTTCCCCGCCGGCACCGGCGTGTGCGTGGTGAAGATCGTCGCCGCACGCACCGCCGCGACCGCGTCGTCGAAACTAGTGCCCGCCCGCAGATGCTCGCGCAGGCGCTCGTACCCGCCGAAGGCTGCATGGCCTTCGTTCAGGTGCACGAGCGACGGCTCGATACCGAGCGCTGCGAGCGCACGCACTCCGCCGATGCCGAGCATCGCGTACTGCGTGAGGCGCGTCCGACGGTCGCCGACGTAGAGCCGCGACGTGATCCAGCGGTCGACCGGGTCGTTGTCGTCGCGATCGGTATCGAGGAGATAGAGGCGGACGCGGCCGAGATCGAGCCGCCATACCTGCGCGCGGACGTCTCGCCCGCGGATCGGCACGCTGACGGTGAGCACGCCGCCGTCACGATCGCCGACCCGGACTATCGGCAGGCGATCGAAGGCGCAGTCGACCCAGTACTCGTGCTGCCAGCCATCGGGGTCGAGGCGTTGCTGGAAATAGCCTTGGCGGTAGGCGAGGCCGACACCGATCAGCGGCAGCGCCGCATCGGAGGCGGCCTTCAGGAGGTCGCCCGCGAGGACGCCGAGACCGCCGCCGTAGATCGGCAGGGCTGCGTGGATCGCGAACTCCGAGCAGAAATACGCCACCGGTCCGGCTCCGGCATCTGCCGCAGCCGGGTCCGCCGCCCCCGCGAAGAAAGCGTCCGAAACGGCACGGAGCTCCGCCATGTATTCCGTCCGCGCCGCGAGCGCGGCGAGCCGCCGCGGCGCTGCCGCCTCGATGAGGTGGCGTGGATTGGTGGTGCGCCGCCACATCTCCGGGTCTATGGCCGCGAACAGAGCCGTGGCGCGCGGCTCCCAAGCCCAGCGGTAGTCGTAGGCGATCGCCGCGAGCGGCGCCAGCGTCGCCGGCGCCTGCTGCGCCAGTTCGGCGATCGCGTTCGCCACGTCGCGGCTGCCGTCATTGCGTCCTAACGTCTTCGGGCTCATGCACTCCTTGGACCAGCTCCGGCACGACAAGCCGGACAAGCGGTCGGCCGACAGCTCGTTCCGTGGTGAACGAAAACTCGGGGGCTAGCAGTCCGCCGGGCGGACGACCGTGCCCGCCCTCCAGGCGCTACTTGGTGGTCTTCGCCTCGACGAGCGCCCCGAGGGCGATCAGCGCGTCGAGCAGATCGCTGCGGGTGAGGATACCGACGAGCTGTTTCCCTTTCACGATCGGCAACGCGCCGACGCGCTCGCGCCGCATGAGGCTCGCGGCCGCGATGACGCCGTCCTCGGGGGCTATCGAGAGGATGTTCGTCGTCATCACCGACTCGACCTTGATGTCGTGCGGGTTCGGCACCGGCTTGCGTAGCGGGTCGGCAAACACCGACGGATATGCGTCGCGAAGATCGCGGTCGGTGACGATGCCGACGATCTCGTTCCCGCGCACCACCGGCAGCTGATTGATGCGGTGCTCTTGCATCAGCTGCCGTGCATGCTCGATCGAGTCGAGCGGCTTGATCGTGCGCGGGTTCTTCTTCATCCATTTCTCGACGTTCATCTCCGGTCTCCGATCTCGGTGGAATGCGCGGCAGCGCCGTAGCGGGCGAGCAGCGTCGCCGACCAGCGCAGAAAGTCTTCTTCGGTCACGATGCCGACGAGCGCGCCGCGGGCATCGACGACCGGCATGCAGCCTATCTTCTGACGCACCATACGCAGCGCAACGTCCGCCGCCGATTCGCCGGCCGCCGCAGTACTGACGTGCGATTCCATGACATCGGCAGCGGTTGCCCAGCCGAAGCCGTCGATACGATCGCGTTCGTCGCGCAGTGCGAGAGAGCTCGGCGACGCGGCGAGAAGATCGCGATGCGTGATCAGTCCTACCAGCGCACCGTGTCTGTCGACGACCGGCAGATGCCGAATCCGCCGCTCGCGCATGGTCTTCCACGCGTTCGCCAGCAGCTCCGCGGTGCCGACGTACGCAACGTCGCGGGTCATGAGCTCGCCGACCGTGACGCCCCCGGCGTACGGCGTACGTGGAGGCGTCGTCGCATCGCGCGCTCCGAGGTGGAGCGCTAGCTCGTCTGCCGAGGCACGAAGCGCTACCGGCAGGCGTTCGACGTCGGGCACGAGCCGCGCGTCGGCGGTGGCGGTGATCGAGATCGTGCCCGCGTAGCTCAAGATCGCGAAGCCGAGACCGATGTCGGCGGCGAGCGGCACCAGCGGATGCACGTCGAGCACGCGCCGGCCGAGGAGGCGGCGCGGCTCGCGGGGTCCCGGCACGTTCGTACAGACCGTGTGCGCTACCGGCCACCACTGGGGAAGCCGCGACAGCGCCGGCGCCAGGACGGACGGAACGATCCCCGCGATGCCGAGCGCGAGATCGAAGACCTGACCCTGGCCGGCCTCCTTGTTGGCGCGCATCTCGGCCGCGATCAGGCGGAGGCGCTCGCGCGCGTCGGCGATGTCCACCGGCAGCGCTGCGAACATGCCCGACACCCGGTTCCCGAGCTGCAGGTGCTCATCGTTGCGGCGGACGTTCACGGGAATGAGGGCGCGCACGCGCCGCGGCGCCCGCGTCGCCTCGACCGGCAAGAAGCGCCGGAGGGCACCCGCAATGACCGCGAGCGCCACGTCGTTGACCTTGCACCCGGCAGCTCCGCGGATGGCGAGGAATTCGTCGAGATCGAAAGTCGCCCAGACGATGCGCCGCTCCTCTCCGAGCGGACCGTTGAAGGGGAACGGCACGAGGCGCCGGCCAACTACATCGAGGACGGTCCCGGCGGCAGCGGCGGCGGCGCGGACGCCGGCGACCGCTCGGCGCGGATGGACGACGGCATCGAGCACGCGGCCGATCCTCTCCGCAACGTCGCCCGCCACCGTCCCGGGCCGTCGAGCCGATGGCGGCGCTCCGATCCCGGTGGGCTCTGGCGTCCCGAGACGCTCCTCCCAGCCGTCCGTCATGACCTCGAGAACCTGCACCCCGCTCACACCGTCGATCATGCAATGATGGACCTTCGTGAGCAGTGCGGCGCGGCCGCCGGCGAGCCCTTCGAGGAGCACGCACTCCCAGAGCGGGCGGTCGGCGGGCAGCGGCCGCGCGAAGATCTCCTGCAGCACGCGCCGGAAAGCCGGCTCGTCGCCGGGTGTCGGCACCGCGATGCGGTGGAAGTGGCGGCGTGGATCGAAGGCGGGGTCCGGACGCCAGCGCGGGGCGGAGACGTCGAGCGCCGCCCGCACCGGGAGTTGGCGATAGCGCTCGAGCGCGCCGAGCCGCTCGGCGAGCGTCGCCACGAGGTCGTCGAAAGGCGGCGCCGACTCGAGGACCGCGACGGCGCCGACGTGCAGAAACTCCGTCGGCCGCTCCAGATAGAGAAAGGAAGCGTCGAGCGGAGTGAGCCGATCGTCACCCACCCGCACCCGCGGCGGCGACACGGAGTCGGAATGTTCGCTGGTGGCGTGGGTCGAAGGCATGACGATGCTCGTTGTCGGCGGCTGCAAACTACCTGCCATACGCCCGGCTGCATATGGCCGAGCGCTGCTTCCGGCCGTTGGGAACCCGCCGCCGACGCCTTCGCACGCGTGCAAAGCGGAGTCCAGATCCGTCCTGCCGGCGCGCCTCGCCGCCGCACGGCACGACGCTTGCGACGCGGCGCGCGCGGGAGGAGCCGTCCGATGAGGAAGTCGACGCCGGTACACGAGTACATGAGCCGCCTGCCCGAAGAGATCGATCGTCGCGAGACGCTCGGTGCCGCAGCCGACCGCATGGCCGCCTGCGACGTCCGCCACATCCCGGTGATGGACGGCGCCTCCGTCTGCGGCGTGTTGTCGCGAGCGGATACCCTCGCCGCCTGGATCCGTTACGGCCAAAACGCCCGCGCAGTAGCGGTCGGCGAGGTCTGCACCCGCGCCCCGCTCCAGGTGTCGCCGGTAGCGCCGATCGGCGAGGTCGCCGCGCGGATGCTCGAGCGCGGCGTCACGAGCGCGCTCGTCAGCGACGGCGGCGTTCTGGTCGGGATCTTCACCAGCACCGACGCGCTTCGGGTCCTCGCCGAGCGCTAGGACCGTGCGGCGGGGACCCGCGGTCGCGATCCGGAGCCCGGAGGCTGTCCGACTATGGCGAGGGCCTCCGCCCGCGACACGATCTTCGCCGCGACTTCGGGATGATTCAGCACCGCCGTGAACGGATCGGCGGCGTCGCTCGGCCCTTCGATCAGGACGACGATCGGAACCGGCGAGCTCGCCGCCACGCGTACGAGCACGGCCGCCGCATCCTGCGGCGCGCCGAGGTCGGCGACGACCGCGTGCGGATTGATCATGTCCAGGAGGTCGATCGCCTGTTTCGCGTCCCACGCGAGCGATACCGACGTACCTTGGCGTACGAGCGCCTGACGGAGGCTCAAGAGGGCGTCGACATCGGCACCGACCGTGACCACTCGCGCCTTCGTCGGTGCGAGCGCACCGAGCTTGGCAACGATCGCGTCGGGAGCGAGCGGTCGGCTCGCGGGCTCGACGCGGCCGAGCGGCAGGGCGCGGTCGGCGGAGGCGACGCAACCGAAGATCTGTACGGCCGCCGCACCGGCGCGCACAGCGAGGAGCGTCTTCATCGCGCCCGGGGCAGCGAGGTTCACGAGAATGCGTCCGGGAGCGGCGGCGACGAGCTTCTGGATCGCCTCGTCGCTCGGCGTGACGATCATTAAATCGGCAACACCCTCCGCCGCGGCTTTCCACGCCCCCTCGTCGTCGAGCACGGCGACGAGGCTCGAGGCCGGCGCCTCGGCGCGGCGTGATCCGCCGGCAGAAGCGGGAGCGATGCGGCTCGGCGCTGCCGGCGACAGCGGTGACCGCGAGGGGGCCGCTGTACCTGCGGCCGGCACGGAGCGCGGAGATCCGGAAGACGCGGGCGCCTCCGCGCCGGCCGGACGCACACCGGCACCGGAGCGGCTTTCAAGCGGCGCCCGGCGCGCTTTCTCTGCGGCGACGCGCGCCTCCTCTGCAGCGATACGCGCGGCTTCGGCCGCATCCCGCGAAGTCTCGGCTTCGAGGCGCGCCGCCTCTGCAGCGGTGACCTCGGTGCGAAGCGACGTGACTTCACCCTCGAGCTCCGCGACCCGGGCGGCGAGCGCCTGCTCGCGGTCCCGCGTCTCGGCGAGGTTCGCCTCGATGCGGTCCTGCGCAGCGCGCGTTCCGGCGAGATCGGCGGCGAGTCGATCGCGCTCGGCCGCGGCGTCTGCCGCCGCTTCACCGAGGCGGCAGGCGTCGCCCGCGAGCATTTCCGCGCGCGACGAAAGGGCTGCGATTTCGCTCGTGCGCTCGTCGTCGAGCGCACGTAGGGAGGCCTCCGCCTCGGCGAGCCGCACCCCCACCGCCCACGCCTGGCCGCGGGCTTCCTGGAGGAGTACCGTGGCATCCCGATCGCGACTCCGCGCCGCCTCGAGCGCGCTCTTGAGGGCTTCCTCGAGATGCGTTTTCGCAGCCGCCGCCCCTTCGAGGTCGGCCGCGAGTCGATCGCGTTCGGCCGCGACTGCGGCACTCGCCTCGCGCCGGCGATCCGCGTCGGCCTCGAGCGCGCCGACCTGCGCGGTCAGCGCCGCGATCTCGGCTGCGCGCTCCTCGGCGAGTGCGGTCAGTCGCTGTTCGCTCTCGACGAGCCGCGCCGCCGTCATCCAGTGATGCGCTCGCGCCGTTTCGAGGCCCGCCTCCGCCTCGCGCTCGCGCTCACGATTGTCGTCGAGCGCCGTGTGCAGAGACTCCTCGAGATGCACCTTCGCAGCGAGCGCCCCTTCGAGCTCGGCCGAGAGGCGATCGCACTCGGCTCCGATGTTGGCATGCGCCTCGCGCAACTGGTCGGCGGCGAGGAGAAAGGTATCGAGCCGCGCGTTCAGACGCGCTACTTGGGCCGTGTGCTCTTCGTCGCGAAGCGTCAGCGTCACATCGGCCTGCTCGATCCGGAGCGCGAGATCCCATACGTGGCCACGCGCGTCATAAACCTCGGAAGCCCGGCTCCGCGCCTCGTCGAGCGCCGCGGCGAGGGCGCCTTCGAGGAGGGCCTTGGCAGCCGCAGCGCCTTCGAGATCGGCGGTCCGGCGGTCGTACTCGGCGCGCAGCCTGGCGAGAGCCTCGCGCTGCTCGTCGAGCTCCGCGATCGCTTCCCGCAAGCGCGCGTCGTCGAGAGCCACCGTCGCCGCGTATCGCTCCTCGATCGTCCGCAACGCCGCGTCGCGCTCGGCCACGAGCGCAGCGCGCTCCTCGGCGGCTGCGAGGGCGAGGCGCTCGCGCTCACGGCTTTCCTCGATCGCCTGCTGGAAGGAGCGCTCGAGGTGCACCTTGGCCGCCAGCGTGCCTTCGAGCTCGGCAGAGAGTCGATCCCGCTCGCTCCCGAGCGCCGTCTGACGCGTCCGCAAGGCCTCGATTTCGGCGACCGCCTGGTCGATACGGGCGAGGAGGGCTGCCGTCTCGGCGGCAGCGGTTTCGCGCAATGCCGCGATTTCCGCTTCGCGGACGCCGACACGCCCCTCGGCCGCCTCCATCCGCCCGTGAACGGCTGCGAAGGCCTGCTGGCGAGCGTCGGCGTCGGCACGCATGGCTGCAAGAGCCTCGTCGGTGCGAGCGTTCGCTGCGGCGGCTTCGGCGAGCTCCGCTGCGAATCGATCGCGCGCCGCCGCGGTGCTCGCGTGCGCCTCCCGCAAGACCGCCTGCTCGGCCTCCATCCGGTCTAGATGAGCGCGGAGAGCGGTAGCCTCGGCAGCCGACTCCGCGCGTACGTGATCGAGGCTGCGCTCGGCCTCGGCCAGGCGCTGGGCGAGCTCGTCTGCGGCACGGCACGCAGCGTCGCCGCGCGCCCGCTCCTCGTCGCGCGCGACCTGTGCGGCCTCCGCCTCGGTGCGCAGGCGGGCGTAGTCGACGCGCAGGTCGGCGAGTTCCGCCGCGACCCGCTCGCCGCTCGCGCGTGCCGCCGCGAGCTCGCTCCGTTCGACGGCGAGATCGGCGAGCACGCGGTCGCGGCCCTCCTCGGCAACGCGGACGGCATCGAGGGCGCGTTGCAGATCCTCCCCGACGCGGCCAAGGTCGTGGGACGCTGCCGCCTCGAGCGCTTCGCGAGCGCGTTGCTCACGAGCTACGGAAGCTTCGGCATCGGCGAGTCGCGCGCGCAGAACGTCATGCTCGCGGGTCTGCTCGGCCCGGCGCTCCTCTGCTTCGCGGCCGACGCGGGTAGCGGCCTCGTCGGCAGCTCGGGCGGCATCGCGTGCGGCCGCATCGCGCTCGGCAGCCAGGCGGGCGCTCGTTTCTTCGGCCGTTCGCCGCGCCTCGACCGCCTCGGCGAGCGCGGCCGCGAGCCCGTCGGCGCGTGCCGCGTCGGTACGGGCCGCCTCCAGCGCCGCGACGAGGCGAGCGTGCTCCGCGGTGACGCTAGCCCGCAGCTCCGCGAGCGCTGTCTCGCGGGTGCGCTCCGCCTCCGCCGCGAGATCGGTGATACGTTGCTCGGCGGCCTCGCGCGCGGCGCGCTCCGCGATCGCCCGCGCCTCGGCGTCGGCAAGCCCGGCGGCCAAGACCTCCGTCTCCGCCTTTAGAGCCGCGACCCGGGACTCGTTCTCGCTCGTCAGCTCAGGCAGGCGGGCGGCGGTTCGCCGCGTCTCGTCGAGCTGCTGCTCGAGCCGAGCGGCCTCGGCGACCGCAGCGTCGCGGGCGTCTTCGAGGCCGCGCAAGGCGTCGCGCAGCGTGCGCATCTCGTCCTGTGCCTCGACAACGGCCTCGCCGAGGCGCGCTTCGAGGGCTTCGCGAGCCTGGTGCTCGTGTGCCGCGCCCGCCTCGGCCTCGGCGAGGCGCGCGTGGAGTCGGTCGATCTCGGCCGTGAGATCGGTCCAGCGTGTTGCGGCCTGCGCTGCTCGTTCCGGATCCGGCGCGGCGGCAAGCCGCAGCCGCTCGACTTCGGCGCCGAGCCGAGCCGCTTCGGCGACGGCGGCCGCACGCCCCTGTTCGGCCTCGCGCGCCGCCGCGAGCGCGCGGCGCAGCTCCTCTTGACCGGAAGAGACGCCACCGGTCAACCGCGTCTCGAGCTCTTCGCGAGCCCGGTGTTGGTGCGCAGCGCCGGCTTCGGCCTCGGCGACGCGCGTCCGCAGGCGGTCGATCTCGGTCGCCAGCTCGGCGACGCGCGCATCCACCTCGTCACTCGTTCCCGGCGCCAGCGCCGCACGCGCTTCGGCTTGTTCGAACGCCGCACGCAGCCGCACCGTCTCGGCGACCGCGGCGGCACGCGCCTCCTCGGCCGTGCGCGCCGCTTCGAGGGCGTGGCGGAGCTCCTGCTGCGTCGTGGCGACGCCTTGCGCTAGGCGAGCCTCGAGCTCTTCGCGGGCGCGGTGCTCGTGGGCCGCTCCCGCCTCCGCCTCCGCGAGACGCGCTCGTAGGCGGTCGATCTCGGCAAGGAGCGGTCCGATGCGCTCGTCCCGCTGCCCGGGATCGGCCGGCCCGGGAGCACTTTCGAGCCGCGCCAGTTCGAGCTCGCCTCTGAGGCGTGCGGCTTCGGCAACGGCTGCGAGACGCTGGCGATCGGCGTCGCGCGCCGCCGCGAGCGCCTGACGCATCTCGCGCTGTCCCGCGTTCACGCCGCCCGCGAGGCGCCCTTCGAGTTCCTCACGAGCGCGCTGCTCGTGTGCCGCTCCGGCCTCGGCCTCGGCGAGCTTGGCCCGCAAACGGTCGACCTCCGCGGCGAGGTCGGCCGCGCGTTCGTCCGCCGCGGACGACGGTGCAGGGGCCTGGACCGCCTCCAGGCGGAGGCGGTCGAGCTCGGCGCGCAAGCGTGCGCTCTCCGCGAGTGCGGCCACGCGGCCGTTCTCAGCCTCGCGGACGGCGTCGTGCGCGCGCTGGAGCTCGAGGCGGCCCGCCGAGGCGCCGCCGGCAACTCGCGCCTCCATCTCCTCGCGCGTCCGCCGTTCACGCGCCTCGGCCGCCTCGACATCGCTGAGCTTGGCCCGCAGGCGATCGAGCTCGGTGCGCAACGCCGCGGTGCGCGCACTCTCGGCGGCCTGCGCGGCGGCTAGCGACGCCGCCAGCCGATCCCGCTCCTGCTCCGCGCGCGCCAGCGCCGCGGCGTCGGCAGGGCTCGCCCCTGTCCGCTTCGCGGACGGGGGCGGCGCGGCGGCCTCGGAGCGAGCAACCGGGGCCCCGCTGACGTTGTGCGTCGCCGTCGGCCCCACCGCGACCGCGGACATCGAAACACGGTTTTCGGCTTGGCGCCGCACCGCTTCGATGACTCGCGCGACCTCCTGGAGCGGCCCCTCGACAGCGTGTAGCTGGCGCTCCGCGAAGGTGCGCGGACGGAGTGCGATGAGGACGATGCTCGCGAGCGGCTTCTGATCGCCGTAGAGCGGCAGGCACACGACCGAGCTCATCTCGGCGGCAGCTTCGACCAGTGGCGGAACGAAGCGGTTCTGCGCTGCGTTCTCGATGAGGTATGCACGACCGTTCACGAGGCCGTGCATCGGCATCTCCCAGGCATCGACCTCGCCCTTGCGGACGATGCGGAGGCGGCGACACCCTTCGTCGGAGAGGCCGGCTTCAGCGGCCAGCCGGAGAAGCCGTTGGCGGACGTCGTAGAGGCAGATAGCGCCGGCCGCGGCACCGATCGACTCCATGATGGCGCGCAGCATCGGGTCGAGGGCGTCCTCGGGAGAAGCGACCTCGGCCGCGATCGTGTGCAGCCGCACCGTGAGCTGGTCCTCGCCGCGCGGGACGTCGGCGATGTGTGACGGCCGCTTCCGAGGAGCGAAGAGGCTGCCGGCGTCGGAAGCGAAGCTCACGGCCTGAGAGTCTGCAACGCGTGTGCCCGCGGCTTCGGCCAGGATTCCGCCTCGCCGCCGGGCAGCAAGCAGCACAAAACCGACGCGGCCGGCACCTGCACGTCGCGCTCGCTCCGCGGCCGCCCACGAAAATGCGATGACAGCTCGCAAAGGCTGTGGACGCGGCGCGACCGGCCCGCTCCTGCGCGGCTTTCACTGAAGGAACGGCCGGACGGTCGCAAACGCCTCGCGGGCGTCGTGCGCGCGATTGATCTCCAGGACGTCCTCGAGCTTCCGGAGCTGGAGGATCATCTGATCCAGGCGGTCGTCATCGTGGACGAGGAGCAGGATCGTGCTCCGCGTGGCGTCGCCGACCGGAAGGCAGAGAATGCCTTCCACGTTGAAAGCGCGGCGCGCAAAGAGGCCGCAGACATGGGACATCACCCCGGGATGGTTCCGGACCTGCAAGCGCAGGACGACCTCAGCGCTCTGCCGCATGGAGCTCTCCTCCGATCATTTCGCGATTGGCACCGCCCGGCGCCACCATCGGGTAGACGTTCTCGGCCGCGTCGATCGGCACGTTGACGAGTACGGGGCCGGGTGCAGCCAGGGCGCGGGCGAGCGTCGAGCGTGGATCGGCCGCGTCGCCGAGATCCCAGGCACGGGCGCCGAAGCCGCGCGCGATGGCCGCAAAGTCGGGCTCGGTGCGGAAGCGCGAGGCATGGTACCGCCCGCCGAAGAAGAGCTCCTGGTGTTGGCGCACCAGGCCGAGGTGGGCATTGTTCAGGAGGACGATCTTCACGTCGACGTTCTCTTCGACGGCGGTCGCCAGCTCCTGCAGGTTCATGAGGAGGCTGCCGTCGCCGCTGAAGCAGACCACGGTGCGACCGGGCGCCGCGAGCGCTGCTCCGATAGCGGCGGGAAGGCCGAAGCCCATCGTGCCGAGACCGCCCGAAGTAAGCCACTGGCGCGGCCGCGTGCAGGGGAACGCCTGCGCTGCCCACATCTGATGCTGGCCGACGTCGGTCGTAACTATGGCGTCGGGCGACAGCATGGCGGCGGTGTGACGTATGATGCCGTACGGATCGAGGGGATCGTCCGCCGCCCGCATCACGAGCGGATGCTCCGCGCGCAGGCGCGCGATGCGGCGGTTCCATGCCGGCCGCGTCGCGGGCGCCACGGCGGCCGCGAGGGCTCGAAGTGTCGCCCCGACATCGGCGCGCATGGCGAGCGTCGGTTCCTTGATCTTGCCGAGCTCGCTGGCGTCGATATCGACGTGGATTATGCGCGCGTCGGGACAGAACTCCGCTGCCTTGCCGATCGCGCGATCGTCGAAGCGAACGCCGAGGCCGACCAGGAGATCACACTCCTCGAGAGCCAAATTGGTCGAGCGCGCGGCGTGCATGCCGACCATGCCGAGGAAGCGCGGGTGATCGTAGGGAAGCGCGCCGAGACCGAGGAGCGTCGCGGCGCTCGGCAGCGCGGCCTTATCGACGATACAGCGGAGCGCCGCACAAGCGCCGGCCGCGATCACTCCCGCCCCGACGAGCAGCACCGGCCGCTCGGCAGCATCGATCATCGCTGCGGCGCGGGCGACGTCTTCGGCGCGCGGCAGCGGCAGCGGATCGGGGCGGCCGGGGAGCGGCAGGCCGTCGATCAAGATGCCTTCGTTCTGGACATCCTTCGGCACATCGATCACGACCGGACCCGGACGTCCCGACGCCGCGATACGAAACGCTTCGGGAACGACTTCCAGTAGCTCCCCCGCCGAGCGCACGAGGAAGTTGTGCTTGGTGATCGGCACCGTAAGTCCGTAGGTGTCGATCTCCTGGAATGCGTCGGTTCCGATCATCGCCCGCGGCACCTGGCCCGTGATCGCGACGAGCGGGATCGAGTCGAGCTTGGCATCGGCGATTGCGGTCAGCAGGTTGGTGGCGCCGGGTCCTGAAGTGCCCAGGCAGACGGCCGGCTGCCCCGTGACCCGCGCCATGCCCTGGGCGATGAAGCCTGCGCCCTGTTCGTGGCGTGCGAGCACGTGGCGGATGCTGCTCGCGCGCAGCGCGTCGTAGAGCGGAAGATTGCAGCCTCCGGGGATGCCGGCGATCGCGGTAACGCCCTGTCGCTCGAGGAGCCGGACTATCAGTTCCGCGCCTGTCGTTCTTTTCATGGGAGCCTCTCCTCTTCGGATCTGCTCCCTGTCGGCCTCCGGCTCGGAGCGGGGGCCAGAAAAACGAAACCCCCGCTCGGCCTCGCGCCGGCAGGGGTTGGAAGTTGCGTTGATCGATCCCCGCTAGGACGCGACGGCCTCCACGACCGACGATACGACTACCGCGACGACGCTACGAGAAACGAGTCGGTCGTGGCGGGCGGGGTGCATCGACGCGAAAGCTACTACGCGTACGGAGCCGAAAGCAAGCGCGCGCTCACGCCACCGCTCATGCGGGCACCGGAAAGGCTCAAGGGAGGATCGCAGCCATGCTCCGCCACTGGCGCGCCGAATCGCTCGTCACTTCGAGCCAGCGGCGCAGGCGCCGCGCGAGATCGCGTCGGGTCGCGGCGGCGTCGGGCTCGTCGAACAGATTCCGGCGCTCCTCGGGATCCGCAACCAGATCGTAGAGCTCGGCGCCCTGCGCTTCGCGCCAGACGATGAGCTTGTGCGCGGGCGTGCGCACGGCGCGGTATTCCACCTTCCCCAACTCGGGGCGGTGGACGTCGGCGAGCTCGATGAGCGCGTCTTCGGGGCCGGCCTTCGAGCTGCCGCGCAAGAGCGGGCCGAGATCACGGCCGTTCCATCGCTTCTCCGGCGCCACGCCCGCGGCGGCCAGGATGGTCGGTGGCAGGTCGAGAGTCGACACCGCGTGGTCATCGACCACGCCGCGTCCGACGTGCGGTCCGCGCACGATCACAGGCACCCGGACCGACGCTTCGTACGGATACCGCTTTCCCTGGAACAGATGCCTAGATGGAGGTCCGACATCGCGGCTACCGAGCATGAAACCGTTGTCGCTGAGAAAGATCACGAGGGTGCGCTCGGCGAGCT
Organism: Polyangiaceae bacterium UTPRO1; assembly: GCA_002050235.1. Lineage (GTDB taxonomy): Bacteria > Desulfobacterota > Binatia > UTPRO1 > UTPRO1 > UTPRO1. Next base: position 238,775 of record MWST01000018.1, read on the forward strand.
TGCGGCGATCGAGGGCATCGAGGATCCGACCGAGCTCACGGTCCGCCACGCTGACCGCCTCGCAATAATCCCGCAGATGCTCGGGGCGGGCATCAGGCGGCAGGCCGGGCGGCCACAAAGCCCTTTCGTCCTTGCCCGCGTAGAGCCGGACCACGTCCGGCGGATTGGGCCCCATGGGAGGGTGCGGCGCCGAGAGTGCCACCCACAAGAAGAATGGCTGCGCAGCCGCCTCGTTGCTCTCGAGAAAAGCAACGGCCTCGTCGCCGAAGATCTCGTTGGTGTAGCCCGCCGGCGGGAGCGGCGTCGCGTCGGCGCCGCGAACGAGCACCGGCGACTTCAGGTAGGGCCCGACACCGGGCGCCATCCACGTCCGCACATCGTCGAACCCGGCCGCCACCGGCGAGAAGTCGACGTGCCACTTGCCGACGAGCACGGTCCGATACCCGGCGGCCCGCAGCGCCCGGGGCAGCATGGGGAGGAGGTTCACCGCCGGTGCGGTCACGTCGCGGGCGCTATTCGACGCCCGCCCGTGTTGCTGGATCGTGAGGCCGGTCAGCAACGTCATCCGGGACGGTGCGCACTGCGGCACCAGGGTGGTCGCCTCCCGGAAGTAGACACCGTCGCGCGCCAGACGATCCATCGATGGCGTCACGATCGTCTTGTTGCCCGCTGCCCCGAGCATGTCCCAGCGCTGATCGTCCGAGACGACCACCACGACGTTCGGCGGCACCGGCTTCGGCTCTCTTGCCGCGGCATCTGCCGGGCCGCAGAGCCAGAGGCCGAGCACGAGCGCGATCGTCCAGCACAACACGGCGCCACCTTTATCCGCAGCCTGCAACTCCTGCCAAACGGAGCCGGGTGCAGCCCGCGGCACCGCACAGGGGTTCCCGGAGCCTGCGACGGGCACGGGGACGAGTCTGGACATTTCATCGCCCGAGCCCATGAAGGCTTTCATCGAAGAGGAGGTCAAACGGGACCGCTTTAGTACGCCGAGTGAGTTTGTTCGACGCACGCCGGCGTCGTCTAGCTGGTGTCCGGGTGTTTCCTGTTCGAGCGTTTCGTAAGCACCTCATCTTTTATCGACCGCTTGCACATGAGCGAGGAGTAGAAGTTGTCCGCCTACTACACGCGGCGCGGAATATCCGCGCTGCTCTTGGTAAACGGCGCTTCGGTGGTCGCCGATCGCTTCGCGAATCTCCCGGCAGAAACCGAAGCGGATTTTGCGGTCAGCGAGTTGGAGCGGATCGATGATTCGGGGTGGCTCACGACTGTCGTGCATCCGTCACGGGCTACCGCCCATGGCGCGAGGTTTCGGCGACCGTGAATGCTCAGATCGGTTCATCGTGGACACGCAGATCGACCCATCGTGAACGGAGCGCTAGCGACATGGGTCGTCGGGGATCAGCGGGGCCTTCGGGAAGAGCGGGCGACCGGGGTCGAACCGGCGACGTCCAGCTTGGGAAGCTGGCATTCTACCGCTGAATTACGCCCGCGTGCGGTCCTCGATAGCCGAGCCGACGCTGTGAGACAAGCCGTCTCGCGATCGAGATGCCGCTAGCGAACCACGCCTTGACCTCCTGTCTGCAATTGACTTGAATATTTTGACCTTGGCCGCCTCGACGACGCAGACGATCCGCAAGATCTTTGCGGAGAGCATCGCTGCCAAGCGCGCCTTCCTCCGGGAACACGGCTCTCGCATCGGGCCCGTCGCCGAGCTGATCGCCGCTCGCTTTGGCGAAGGGTCGAAGCTCCTGCTCTTCGGAAACGGCGGCAGCGCCGCCGACGCCCAACACCTGGCCGCCGAGTTCACGAATCGCTTCATGATCGAACGCCCGCCGCTGCCGGCGATCGCGCTCACGACCGACACCTCGGCGCTCACCTCGATCGCCAACGACTACGGCTACGAAAAGACGTTCTCGAAGCAGGTCGAGGCGCTCGGTCGGTCCGGCGACGTGGCGATGGCGTTCTCGACGAGCGGCAACTCGGCGAACGTCTTGCGTGGCGTCGACGCCTGCCGCCGTCTCGGAATCCACACCGTGGGCCTAACCGGCGGCACCGGCGGCAAGCTGCGCGGCCTGGTCGATCACTGGCTGAACGTGTCCGCTACCCGCGAAGCGGCGCGCATCCAAGAAACCCACATACTGATCGGCCACGTGATCTGTCAGCTGGTCGACGCCGCACTCCATGGCGGCGGGCGCAAGCAGAAGTAGGTCCCCAGCGGCGCCGGTCGTCACCCTGACGACCGATTTCGGGACGCGCGACCCGTTCGTCGGCATCATGAAGGGCGTGATCCTGTGCGCTGCTCCCGACGCGCGCATCGTCGATCTCACTCACCACGTCCCGGCGCAGAACGTAGTGGCCGGCGCCCATGCGCTCGCGAGCGCGACACGCTGGTTTCCGCGCGGCACGATCCATATCGCCGTCGTCGATCCCGGAGTCGGCACGCGGCGTCGTGCTCTCCTCGTCGAGACCGCTGCCGGCTGGCTCGTCGGTCCCGACAATGGGCTCTTGAGCCTCGCTGCCCCGAGCGCTACGACCCGGCGCATCCTCGACGTGTCGCGGTCGCGCGTACGCCTGCGGCCCGTGAGCCGCACATTCCATGGTCGCGACGTCTTCGCGCCGGTCGCGGCGGCGCTTGCGGTCGGCGCCGCTCCGGAAACCCTCGGAAAGCGGGTGCGGACCATGGCGCGTCTGCAATCGACGGCGCCGCGGCGGCATGGAGGGCGTCTCGTCGGCGAGGTGTTGTGGGCGGACGGCTTCGGCAACCTCGCCACCAACATCCGCCGTTCGCACCTCGAGTGCGCGGACTTCCGAGGTCGGCGGCTTTCCGTTACGATCGCCACGCACGTGCTGCCCCTTAGACCATCCTATGCGAGCGTACCGCGCGGGGGCGCCCTTGCTCTCATCAACAGCTCGGACCTCCTCGAAGTCGCCGTGAACGGCGGCTCCGCCGCCGAGCGCTTCGCCGGCCGGCCGGGTTCGACCGTCACCGTGAGTCCGGTATGACCGCGGTTCCGCGTCCGCACGACGAGATCCTGGGTCCGCCGCTGCCGTCGGCCGCGCCGCCCGTCTGGATACCTGCGGCGAACCCTGCGCGTCGCAGCCGGCTTCGGCCGATCCACGTCGTCCTCTTCTCGGCGACACTTCTAACGACGACGCTCGCGGGGACTTTCCAGGCCGGAGAGAACCCCTTCGCCGACTGGCGGCTTCTCGCGCACGGGCTGCCGTTCTCGGCAACGCTCATGGGCATCCTGCTCGTACACGAAATGGGACACTATCTGACGTCGCGCGCGCACGGGGTCGAGGCGACGCCGCCCTACTTCATTCCGGGTCCGCCCTTTCTCGTCGGCACCTTCGGCGCCTTCATTCGCATGCATACGCCGACGTCGCGGAAAGCACTTTTCGATGTCGGCGCGGCGGGGCCATGGGCGGGGTTTTTCGTCGCGGTTCCAGCGGTGTTCTACGGACTCTCGCTTTCACAGGTACGGCCGCTGGCGCCGGAAGGCGGCGGCCTCGTGCTCGGCGAGTCGCTCGTCTTCACGTGGCTTGCGCGCCTGGCACTCGGGATCTCGCCCGCCGACGCGACGATTCTCCTGCATCCGATCGCGCTCGCCGGCTGGTTCGGACTCTTCGTGACGTTCTTGAACTTGCTGCCGGTGGGACAGCTCGATGGCGGGCACGTCGTCTACGCGCTCCTCGGACGCCGCCACCGCTGGGTGGCACGCGCGGGGTTGGTCGTGATCATCGGGCTCGCGTTCCTCGGCTGGCAGGGCTGGGTAATGTGGGCGATCCTGGTCACGGCGCTCGGGGTCGATCATCCACCCACGATCGACGACACTCCGCTAGATCCCGTACGGCGTATCGCTGCATGGCTTACGATAGGACTCTTCGCCGCCACGTTCATGCCGGTGCCGATCGCAATCTCCGGGTCGTGACCAGCGGCTATCCGCTGCGCGTCGACGCGTGGAGCGATATCCCGGGTCTCGTACACGGATTCCTCGGCCGCGCCCACGGAGTACCGGCGGGCCCTTTCACGACCAGCGACGTGCACGATGCACTCGTGCGCGCCGGCGAGTCGCCGCGCGCGGTCGCAGCGTCCCTTCAGGTCCATGGCATTGCCGTGCTGTCTCCCGAGGACATGCCTCGCGCCCCCGAAGACGGCGGCGTGCTATACGCTGCGGAGCTTCCGGAAGGCGACGTGTGGGTGAGCGCATCAGCCGACGTGGTACTGACGATCCGCACCGCCGACTGCGTTCCGATCCTCCTCGTTGCACCGCGAGCACACGCTGTCGCCGCGGTGCACGCAGGATGGCGCGGCACCCTCGACGGAGCAATCGAAGCGGCGCTGGCGGCGCTGACCGATCGCTACGACGCCCACCCCGAAGAGCTCTCGGCGGCGATCGGGCCGGCGATCGACGGTTGCTGCTATGAGTTCGGGCGCGAGCACTTCGCTGCGTTCGAGGCGCGCTTCGGACCGGAGGTAGCCGCGGCGTGGCGACGCACGAACGAGTCCTACTTCCTCGATCTCCGTTCCTTGTGCCGCCGCGTGCTCGAGCGCGCTCACGTTCCCGGCGACGCCATCCACATTGTCGGCCCGTGTACCGCCGAACACCCGGACGAGCTGCACTCCCACCGTCGCGACGGCCCGCACGCCGGGCGTCAGCTGAGCTACATCGGCTGGCGCTCTTGATGCCGGCTTGGACCCGGTCAGAGCGCCGTGCCGGTCGCGGAATCGGGCGTGGCCGGAGTCCGCGCCGTCACCGGCCCGAGCTCCTTCTCAGGATCCTCCACCACCCGCCGCAGCACCGCCGCGATCGCCGTACCCTGAGCACCATCGATCATGCGGTGGTCGAAGGTGCAGCCGAGGGTGACGACCGAGCGCGCTACTATACGGTCACCTTCGACGACGGGCTTCTTCTGCACCTCGCCGATAAGAACAACGATCGGGCAGCGGCTCATCGGCACGAGCGGCGCCAAAGCGAAGCTCATCCCGAAGCCTTCGAAGTTCCCGATGTTCGAGACCATTGCACTCCCGAACTGATCCGACTCGATCCCGAAGCGCGATAGATCGAGCTGGAGATCGTAGAGGAGGAACTCCATGGCGCGAACCGTCAGACCGAGAAGCGCATTCGGCAGCCGGTGTACGAGGTTCTTGGTGCGCTCGACCCCCGGGTCCGCGTGGCGCCGGACCTTGGCCGCGCGCGTCGCCAGCTCGCGGGCGATCTCAGCGAGCGGCATGGCGTCGACGCAAGTGAGCTTCGTACCCGAGAGATCTCGGCCGCCTTCGGTTGCAACCTGCAGGAAGATGTCGACGTCCTTCCTGAGGGCGATCCGCCGCCGCGTCACGATGCCGTTTGCCTGCGGCATACGCTTGATTCCGAGCGCCAACCCCTTGGTTACGAGATGCGTGATCCGGACCTTGGTGCCGGAGACACTGCCGAGAGCGTCCAGATACGGCAGAGCGCGGTCGACCACGAGATCCATCACTCCGTAGACCGTCGGGTCTCGCGGACGATCCCAGACGTGCGGCGCCAGACGGCGCCAGCTCGACAAGTGCTGTGCGGGTTCGAAGATTCTCCCCATCCCGGCAGCGTCGGATTCTAGGAGTCCGACCCTACGATGTCCATGACCCGATAGGGTCGGATTGGGGGTTGTTGGCCCCAATCGAAGTTGGTAGGGTCGGCGGTGGCTCCGAGCCGGCCGAGGAGGGTCTCATGCGGAAGTTGATCATGGTGGCGGTGGCAGCGGCGCTCCTGGGTAGCGCCCCACTCTCTTTTGCAGCTACTGGCGCAGACGACTACGACGACTCGCAGTCACACCCGCTGCGCCTCGCGGCATACATCATCCACCCGATCGGGTTCACCCTGGAGTGGCTGGTGACGCGCCCGTTCCACGAGCTCGTAGCGCAGCCGGACCTGGCGCCCGTGTTCGGACACACGTCTCACGAGTACTACGGGGACGCGCCGGTCGGTGCGGCGCTACCTTCCGAGCCCTACCGCGAATAGAACGGCGCCGCGCGCCCGTGCCCGCTGGCCGGATTGCCGCCGTCGAAGCCGTCGCTCACGATCTCTAGGTTGGCGAAGCGCCGTATGAGCTTCTTCATGCCGACGCGCACGAACTGCACCATGAGCTTCTCCTGCTCGCCGCGCCCCTCGCTACGCCGGACGATACCGACACCGAACGTAGGGTGGCGCACTTTGGTGCCCGGCAGCAGGCTCCCGCCCTCTGCGAAGCTCTCCGGGGATTCCTGCCGATAGCTGTAGTCCATGACCGGGTCGCTCGAGCCGATTGGATCGCTCGGCGCCCGCCGCTCCAACGGACGTCGGAACGGCTTCGCCGGCGTGCTCACGGGCTTCACGTACTGCTCGGGGATCTCCTCGAGGAACCGTGACGGGGGCCGCTCGCTGATCGTGCCGAAGCGTAGTCGTCGCTCGGCGCGGAAGAGATAGAGCTCGGCTCGCGCCCGGGTCATACCGACGTAACATACGCGTCGCTCCTCCTCGAGCGCCTGCGCGTCGCCGAGAACGCGCTGGTGCGGGAAGATGCCCTCCTCCATGCCGAGAATGAAGACGATGGGAAATTCGAGGCCCTTCGAGGTGTGGAGCGTCATGAGGGTCAAGCGATCCCGCGCCTCGGCAGTGCGATCCCAATCGCTCACCAGCGCAGCTTCCTCGAGAAAGCGTTCTAGGCGCGTTCGTGCAGTTTCTCCCAGAGGCGACCGCTCGTCGAAGTCGCGTGCGACCGCCAGGAGCTCGTCGATATTCTCGATCCGTGACGTACGCTCGCCCTCCGCGCCGTCCAGTCGCTCGCGGTAGGCCGTCATCTCGAGGAGGCGCTCGACGACTATCGCGACTGAGGTGCCGTCGAGCGTCGTCCGGAGTGCGTCCAGTAGGTCGGCAAAGGCGCGTACCCGGGCCGCCGATGTAGCGGCGAGACCGGGGGGCGGCGGCGTGCGCCGCAGCAGCTCCGTGATCGAGCAGTCGGCTTCGCGCGCGGCGAGACGGAGTGCCGAGACGGTCTGGTCGCCGATGCCGCGCGCCGGAGTATTGATGATGCGCGCCAGGCTCACGTCGTCGGCGGGATTGGCAAGCACGCGCAGGTAAGCCAGCAGATCCTTGATCTCCTTCCGCTCATAGAACCTGATGCCGCCGACGATCGTGTACGGCATGGCGGCGCGCATCGCCGCTTCTTCGACGGCTCGCGACTGCGCATTCGTGCGGTAGAAGATGACGATGTCGTGGAGTCGCCGGCCGGCGCCCACCAACCGCCGCACCTCCGCCATGACCAGGCGAGCCTCCGCGAGGTCGTCCTCAGCCACGGCGACGGTCACCGGAGCACCCTGCGGATTGGCGGTCCAGAGCGTCTTGCCCTTGCGGTCACTATTGTTGGCAACGACCGCACCTGCGGCTGCCAGAATCGTCTTCGTCGAGCGGTAGTTCTGCTCGAGGCGGACGACCTTCGCATCCGGGAAGTCGCGCTCGAAGTCGAGGATGTTGCGGATCTCGGCGCCGCGCCACCCGTAGATAGATTGGTCGTCATCCCCGACGACGCAGAGATTCGGGCGTTCGCCGTCCGCGAGCAGCCGCAGCAGCAGGTACTGCGCCCGGTTGGTGTCCTGGTACTCGTCGACGAGCACATGGCGGAGCCGCGCCCGGTAGCCGGCCAACACCTGGCTTTCCTCCCGCAGCACGCGGGCAGCGAGCATGATCAGATCGCCGAAATCGACGGCGTTCTGCCGCTTCAATAGCCGCTGATAACGTCGATAAACACGAACCTCGACGTCACGGGAAAACGGCCGCCGAGCCAGTGCCTCAGGATCGAGGCCTTCGTTCTTGGCGCGATCGATCGCCCACGCGATCGCCGCCGGCGTCCCTGCCCGCTCGTCGATGCCTTCCTCGGCGAGGCACTGGCGGAGCAGCTTCGCGCAATCCTGCTCGTCGAAAATCGAGAAACTGCTGGTGTAGCCGAGGCGATGGATGTGCCGGCGCAAGATCTGCGCCGCGGCGCTGTGAAACGTGCTCATCCAGAGCTCGCCCGCACGCCCGCCGAGCATCGTGCCCAATCGATGACGCATCTCGGCCGCAGCCTTGTTGGTGAAGGTGAGAGCAAGGACGTCGCGAGGCGAAGTGCCGTCGGCGACGAGCGCGGCGATGCGGGTCGTGATGACGCGCGTCTTGCCGCTTCCGGCTCCCGCGAGCACGAGCAGCGGCCCGTTGCCGTGCATGACCGCTTCCCGCTGCTGCTCGTTCAACTCGACCACCACGTTCGTCTCCTCCACGGAAAGATTCCCGAGCGAGCGGGACCTTTTTCTTACTCGACGGGACACGAGATTGAAACTTTGCGACCGCCACCGACCTGCTAGTAAGCTACGGGACGAGCATGTACGAGCGAAAGGACGCGCTGCATCAGCGAGCCAAGCGCCAAGGATACCGTTCGCGCGCGGCCTACAAGCTCCTCGAGCTGCAGAAGCGCACGCGCGTGCTCCGACGCGGTGATCGGATGGTCGACCTCGGCGCATGGCCGGGTGGCTGGTTGCAGGTAGGCGCCGCGATCGTCGGAGCCTCGGGGCGCGTCGTGGGCGTCGACGTCGCAGCGATCGATCCCTTGCCGGCGCCGCATATAGTGACCATCCGCGCCGACGTCACCGACCCCGACTGTGCGGAACGCATCGCCGGCGCGCTCGGACGACCGGCAGACGTAATCCTCTCGGACCTCGCGCCCAAGCTCACCGGCATCGCGCCCCGCGACGCGGCCCGGTACGAAATCCTTGCCAAAGCGACCCGACGAATCACGACGCACGTACTGCGCGACGGAGGGACGCTGATCACCAAGACCTTCGGCGGCCGCGAGGGCGACGCCGTCCGCGAGCAGCTCGAGGAGCTCTTCGGATGCGTACGCCGGCTCGGGCTGGAATCGACCCGGAAAGGGTCGTCCGAACTGTACCTCGTGGCGAGGCAGTTCAAAAAGAAAAGGCCAGACTGACCGCGGGCTTCGACCCCTCGATCGCACCTCCAGCTCTGGTCCTAGGGTGGGGGAGTCACTTGCTCGCGGGATATCCGAAAAGTCGCGCCGATGACCGACCTGTCGACGCGTCCTCGGGCCTGGCGCCGATGCGCGGCGCCGAGTAGGATCCACCGCGCTGCTCGGGATCTGGAATCCCGGCGAGATGCGGGGGGTACGATCATGCGGTCGGGTCGGTCGTGGCTCGTAATGATGTTGGCGTCGGTCGTCGTCGCTGCGGTTGCCGGCGCGGAAGAGTCGCCGCGCAACATCACGGTCGTCGGCGTAGGTCGAGAAATCGGCGCACCTGACATGGCAAGCCTCAGCCTCGCCGTCGAAGCCACGGCACCGACCGCACGCGCAGCGAGCCAAGCAGCGGCCAAGAGTGCGGCGCAGTTGATCGAAGCGTTGCAGAAGAAGCTCGGGGAAGACGGAAAAGTGCAGACGAGCGGCTACAACCTCCACCCGGTATATCGCCAAGAGGACGGACGCGCTTCGCCTGATCGTCCACAACGCCCGGAGATCATCGCCTATACCGCGTCCAACGAAGTGCGGGTCGAAAGCCGCCGCGTCGACGGCGTCGGCGCCCTCATCGACACTGCGGTGACCTCCGGGGCGGCGCGTATAGGTGCGGTCTCGTTCGCGCTCCACGATCCCGGGCCGGCACGCAACCGAGCGCTGCAGGCTGCGGGCGCCGACGCGAGCGGCCAGGCTGCAGCGATTGCCGCAGCTCTGCAGGTGCGGCTGGCGCGCGTGCTCGAGGCCTCGACGGAGGATGGAGTGCGGCCGATCTCCTACAAGCGCTCGGTGATGGCCATGGCCGCCGAGGCCATGACCACGCCGATCGAGCCGGGAGACGTCACAACCGAGGTTCGGCTGCGGGTAACGTACGGCATCGAATGAGCCGTTCGGAGAGGAGACGAGTGAACGTGCGCGAAGCTTCGCAACGGCCGAATCGGTCGAAGGCACGAGCTGGGGTAGAGAGCGGCGAGTCGGAAACGACCCTCCATAAGTTGCGAACACGCGGCGAACGTCTGCTGCAATGGTTTCCGGAGCTGCGCAAGACCTGGCAGCGCGATGCCGAGCCGAGTCTGGAGGTGCTGCTCGAGCAGCTGCAGGCGCTCGGTGAAAAAGTAGGCCGCCGTGCCCAGGAAACGGGACGCGGCCTCGAAGCAGGCGTCGAACGCCTCCTCGGCGAGCTCGAACGCCAGGCCGTACGAGGGCTCGAACCGCTCCGCGCACGCGCGAATCTCGCCTCGCACGCGGAGCTCCTGACCATAGACACCCGGTTACAGGACCTCGAGGCGCGTCTGACACCGCTCGCGCAGCGCCACACCGAGCTCGCCGATTGCGACACGCGGTTGCAGGCCGCAGTCGACGGGCTCCGCACCGCGCTAGCCGAAGCGCGCGCCGAGACGAGCGAGCGTCTCCGCGAGCTGATGATGCAGCTCGCCGCGGGGAACGAGCTGCAGCAAGACCTTGGGCGCATGCACGAGCAGCTCGACGTCCTTTCGAAAGAGCAGGTGGCAAAAAGCCTCGACATCGCCAAGCTGCACGACCGCTTGGTGCGCCTCGAGATGCGGATGGGCGACGTGGTGAAGGAGCAAGCAACGCAGGTGAACACGCAGCAGGAAGTCGGACGACGGCTTGACGGACTCGACCAACTCGTCGCCGAGTCGACACGTCTCGTTCAGTCCGCATGGAGCCAGGTAGCGGACGCAACAGTCGCAGGTCGAGCGACGGATGCGCGCCTCACCGCGCTCGTGGCGATGCGAGACGGCGACCATTACGAGCTCACGCGCCTCGGTGACATACTCGGCAACATCCACCAGACGCTCCGCCAGGTGGACCTCCGCCTCGGTGACCTCGGCGAGCGTTACGCGGCTGTTCGTGACGAGCTCGCCAACCTGAGCGCCCGCGTGAGCCGCCTCGAGCTAGCGCCGACGCAAGTCGCGTCCGGGTCTCTGCTCACGCTAGGAAGCGAAGGACACTGACGCCGTGGAAATCGTTCCGCTTCCGCTCCTCGCGGACAACTACGGCTATTTGCTGATCGATCCCGCCACTCGGCGCGCCGCGGTCGTGGATTGTTCGGAGGCGGGGCCGGTACTGGCGGAGGTCGAGCGCCGCGGCCTGCGCCTCGAAGCCATCCTCTCGACCCACCACCATTACGATCATGTCGGGGGCAACGAGGACGTCGCACGCGCGATCCCGGGCATTCGCATCCTCGGATCGCGCGCCGACGCCGCGCGGATTCCGGCAATCACGGAACTCCTCGACGACGACGCGGAGTTCGAGGTGATCGGCAGCCGGGGCCGTGCCATTCTGATCCCCGCCCACACGAGCGGCCATCTCGCCTACTTTTTCCCGGACGACGGTCCGAGCGTCTTCTCGGGCGACACGCTGTTCGCGGCCGGGTGTGGTCGACTTTTCGAGGGATCGCCGGCTCAGATGATGCAGTCCCTCGGTAAACTCGCGGTTCTTCCCGAAGCGACACAGGTCTGGTGCGGACACGAATACACCGAACAGAATCTGCGCTTCGCGCACGATCTCGAGCCTACCAATCCCGATATCATAGCCAAGCGTACCCGCGTCGAGATGCTCCGCCAGAACGGTCGGCCGACGGTCCCTTCGACGATCGGCGAAGAAAAGCGAACCAATCCGTTCCTGCGCTGTGAAAGCGCGGAGCTCCGGCGAACGTTGTTGAGCCGTTTTCCGGATCTCTCGACCGACAGCACCGCTATTTTTGCGAAGATCCGCGAGCTCAAAGACAACTTCCGAGGCTAGGAGGACCCTTGAGCTGTTCCGAGCTACTCTCCACACGCGACGGCGCCATCGCGACGGTCACCCTGAACCGTCCTGAGAAGCGCAATGCCCTGACGGTGCCAATGCTCCAAGCCTTCATGGCGGCGATCCGTGAGGCGGCAGCCTCTTCCGAGGTCCGCGTGCTCGTCGTTCGCGGTGCCGGCAAGACCTTCTGCGCGGGTCTCGACCTCAAGGACCTAGGGCTCACACGTCGGCCCGACGGAAGCGTCGCATATCCGGAGATCGAGGAATCTCTGGACGAGCTGGAACGGTGCCCATTGCCGACGATCGCGATGATGCAAGGCGAGGCGATCGCGGGCGGACTGGAGCTGGCGCTCCATTGCGACTTGCGAGTGGCGGGTTCTGGGGCGCGCATGGGCATGCCGCTAGCGAAGATAGGGCTCGTAGTGCCGTTTCCATTGATCCAGAAGCTCCTCGACACCGTCGGCACGGTGAAGACGAAAGAGCTGCTGTTCACCGGCGCGCTCGTCGACGCCGAAGAAGCGTGCGCCGTCGGACTAGTGACGCGCGTCGTCCCCGATGTCGAGCTCGAAGCCGCGACGCTCGCTCTCGCCGCCGACATCGCCGCCAACGCCCCCCTATCCCTCCGCACCATGAAGGCGGCGATCACCGAAGCGAATGCGTTCCGCGATCCCCGGCCGTCGGCGGCGCTCGCCGCACAGTCCGCAGCGACCCTGAGGAGCGAGGATTTGCAAGAGGGCTTGCGCGCCGTGTTCGAAAAGCGCCGCGCCGTCTTTCGGGGGTTTTGAGGCCGTCCTGTCGTGAACGCTCCGCCGCCATCGCCCGCGGCCGACGACGGTCAAGCCCGAGTCGGTCGTAGCAGCGGCTCGAGCGCGCCCCAGGTAGTAACTGGCGCCGAGCACGTGTAGCGATGGCAAACATAGGCCGTCGCGCGTCCGCCCACCTGCGTCTTGCCTGCTGCGATCGGCGGAACCGCACCGCGCTCGGGATCGGCGATCACGATTGTCTTGTTCGGTAGGTACGTCCTGTGCACGCGGGAAACGAGTGCCTTGACCTCCGGATCGGCGGCATTGCCGACGATGATGATCTCGCGCGGCTTCCGCAGGTAGAAGTCCGCGGCTGCGATCATATTTGCGAAGCCGAACGGATTCTCGGTCATCCCGGCTGTGAAGACGGTGAGCGCTCGTTCGGCAGTCGCCAGGAAACGTTCGTCGCCGCAGTAGTAATAGAGGCGCAGCAAGCCGTGCACGGCCGCCGAGTTGCCGGAGGGGACCGAACCGTCGAACACTGGCTTCGGCCGATGGATCAAGGCCTCGTGGTCGTTGGCGGTGAAGAAGAACCCGCCATCCGTCCGGTCCTCGAAGTGGTCGATGATGGCCGATCCGATATCGGCAGCATCGGCCAGTAGCGACGGGTCGGCATCGTCTTCGAACACGTCCAGCAGCGCGTTCAATAGAAAGGCGTAGTCGTCGAGATAGGCATCGATCTTCGCCTCGCCGGCCGTCCACGTTCGCAGCAACCGGCCATCGTGGCGGAGTCGCTCGCGTACGAACCGCACCGCGCGCGCGGCCATATCGCGATACGCTACGTCGCCGAGTACTTTCGCCGCCTCGGCGAAGGCTCCGATCATGAGCGCATTCCAACTAGTCAGGATCTTCTCGTCGCGTGCGGGCGCAGCGCGTTGCGCCCGCACCGCGAACAACGCGGCCCGTGCTTTGGCGACGATTCGGGCGACCTCCGCAACCGAAATTCCGAACAGTCGGGAGGTCTCCTCGAGGTCGAGCGTGCGGTGCAGGACGTTCTTGTGCTCGAAGTTGCCGCCAGACGTAACGTCGTAGAATTGGCACACGATCTCGGCGTCGTCGGCACCGATGACCGCGGCTACTTCCTCCCGCGTCCACACGAAGAACTTCCCTTCGACACCCTCACTGTCGGCGTCTTGGGCCGTATAGAAGCCGCCTTGCGGATCCGTCATTTCGCGGCGTACGTAGTCGAGAGTCTCCCGTGCCACTCGGGCGAAGCTCTCGTCCCCCGTAGCCTGGTACCCTTCGAGATAGAGACGCGCGAGGAGCGCGTTGTCATAGAGCATCTTCTCGAAGTGCGGCACCAGCCAGCCCGCATCGACCGAGTAGCGGTGGAAGCCGCCGCCGATCTGATCGTTGATGCCCCCCGCCGCCATGCTGCGGAGCGTAGTCACGACCATCTCGAGAAAGTGCTCTTCGCGCGTCGCGTGCCACGCGCGCAGGAATAGCGAAACAACCATCGTATTCGGAAATTTCGGCGCCTCCCCGATCCCGCCATGACGTCCGTCGTAGTGCCGAGCAAGGGCGCGGGCGGCAGCGATCGGGAGATCGGCAGACATACCGCCGGGCATTGTCGGCCGCTCGCTCTGGTGAAGGCCGGTGCGGATCTGCTCGACGCTCTGACGGATCTCGTCGGGTTTCGTTCGGTAGGCTTCCGCGATGCCCAGTAAGACGCGCGGAAACCCAGCCATGCCGTGACGGTCGGTCGGTGGAAAGTAGGTCCCGCCCCAGAAAGGCTCACCGGTTGGCGTCAGGAATACCGTGAGCGGCCAGCCGCCATGGCCCGTGAGCGTCTGGACAGCGCTCATGTAGATGTGATCGAGATCGGGGCGTTCCTCACGATCGACCTTGATGCACACGTAGTGCTCGTTCATGAGGCCGGCGATGTGCTCGTCCTCGAAGGATTCGCGCGCCATGACATGGCACCAATGGCATGCCGAGTACCCGATGCTCAGGAGAATAGGCTTGTTCTCTCGGCGGGCGCGATCGAGCGCTTCGGCACCCCAGGGGTACCAGTCCACGGGATTGTGCGCGTGCTGGAGAAGATACGGGCTCGTCTCGCGGATCAACCGGTTGGTGTGCGCGTGATCCACGCGAGTCTCCGCCACTAGCCGATCACTGATCCTTCCGAGCTCGTCTCGCGCCAGGCGGCGAGCGCGTGCAAACCGGCACCTACCTGTACGGCTACGAGTTTCCGGAGAGGTAGAGTCTGCATATTGCTCTGGCCGGCGATCTGTCCGCACACCTCTTCGAGGCGCCGCCTGACCACCCGTGACACTTCCTCGTTCCCTCGCGCAACGGCTAGTCGATACACCTCGCCGAGATAGAGCATGTGCTGAAACACGCGACACACCGTCGAGTCGAATACCTCGGCGCGGGTCGCTTCCCGCGCATACTGCGGAGCTTCGACCTCGCGCTTCAGAGCTGCCAGCCGCTTCGGCGTTTTTTTCGCGTAGTCATCGATAGACCGATACAGCCGGTCACGCGGCGCGCCGCGTGATACGATTGCGAAGTACTCGCGGATGTCGTGGTAGATCGAGTCGACACGGAAGACGCCTTGCAAGATGGCATCACGCCGCGAGATGCCGGCGAGCGTACGATCCTGCAGAACGGCATCGAAGTAGTACGGAAGCTCAGTGACGAGCCCGTAACTGGTGGCGAGCGTCTTGAGGTAGTCGTCGGAGCTGGTGCCGCCCTCGATGAACGGAGCAGGATCCTCGTTGAGGTTGCGGGCCAGATAGTCGTAGGTTTCCTGCACTCCGAAGAGGGCGAAGACGCCTTCATCGAGTCGTTTCGCGTAGGGCACTTCGGGCTCACCCTGATGGAGCGGTAAGCCCTGTGACGCGACGATGCGCCGGAGGCGCGGGAAGAGCCCCGGCAGCGGGCGCGACACGTAGAAGTACACTCCGCAAAACCCGGCGTTGTGGAGCGAATAGAGAAACGTCGGCCGACTCTGGGCCATGACCTCCATGATCGCCTTCGTCTCCGGGCAAGGCGATTGGAAGTGCAAACTCTTGTAGTGAACGGGAAAGCTCCACTCGACCTGTTCACGATGCGGCGGGCGATAGAAGTTCAACGCGTAGGTGAGCGGAGTGAACGGCTCTTTGAACCATCCTTCATTGAGAATGGTGCCGTCCGGATCGGCGCACTTGATGACGTAGAATGTATAGCCGAGCTCATCGCGCAGATCGTCGTCTTGGCAGAGACGACGCGTAAGAAACTCGAGCGTCAATGTTCCGATCGGTTCGTTAGGATGCGGGGTACCGATCAACAATGCCCGCTTCGGCCCCTTCCCGATCGTGAGCATCTCCATCGGTCGCCCTTCGGTCGACGTACCGATTGTCTGTAAGGTGACGAGCTTCGGATAGCGCCGCGCGAGATCACGCGAGCTCGCCGAGAGCTCCTGAACGGTCAGGAATTCATGATAATCCGGCACGTCTCCGATGAGCTGGTAGACATCCATGAAGTGCCGAAAATTACCACAGGGCCTCCTGACGCGAAAGGAAACGCCTGGTGTATCGTCGCTCTATGACAGTTCTTTGCTCGAGTATCCGAGGATGCGACGTGCGATGATCAGCATGTTGATCTGCTGCGTCCCCTCGAAAATATCGTTGATCTTGGCGTCACGCATCCATTTCTCGAGGAGCGTATCGCGCGAGTAGCCAAGCGGCCCCAGGATCTCGACTGCCTTCTGCGTCACCTGCGTGACCACCAGTCCGGCTTTAGCCTTGGCCATAGAAGCTTCGAGGTTGTTCTTCTGACCGCGGTCCATCATCCACGCGGCTCGCCACGTGAGCAGCCGTGCGGCCTGCAGATTCGCCTCCATGTCCATGAAATCGCGTTCGATTACGCTGAGGTTGTGAACGGCCATGCCGTATCTGATGGGGATATTCTGGCGTGTGAGCTCTTCGCGTAGGAAGTCGAGCGCGGCGCGTCCGACGCCGATAGCGCTCGCCGCCACGATGGGTCGCGTGGCGTCGAAGGTAGCCATCACGCCCTTGAACCCCTCGCTCGTCTTGGGAACGTCCGGACTACCGAGAATGTGATCGAGCGGAATGCGACAGTCCTCGAAAACTAGCATTGCCGTGTCCGACGCGCGGATACCCATCTTGTCCTCACACTTCGCGACGGTCATACCCGGCGTTCCCGCGTCGACGATGAACGACTTTATGCCGGCACGGCCAGCCGAGCGGTCGACGGTCGCCCACACGACGACGAATCCGTTGGATTTACTGGGGTCGCCCGCCATAAGACCGCTGGTGCAGAAGATTTTGGTGCCATTCAGCACCCAATGGTCGCCGTCGCGAACGGCGGTGGTCTGGATTGCAGCACTATCAGAGCCCGCCGCCGGTTCGGTGATCGCCATCGCCGACCACACCGGCTTATCGCCCTTGAAACGGGACAGGAACCGCTCCTTCTGCTCGGGTGTACCCGCTGCCATCACCGCTGCACCGCCGAGCCCGGGTCCCGCCATCGCGAGATAGAGACCGGCGTCACCCCAGGAAAGCTCTTCGACCGCGATGCATGTGCGAAGATTCCGCTCCTCCATGCGAGGCTCGGTACGGTCGCGACTCTCCCGCCCCGGTCCGACGCCCGAGTTCTTGGAAAGTTGCCACATCATGTTGATGAAGTCCCACGGTGTCTCGTGCTCGCGCTCGTCGTAATCGCGCGCTATCGGGCGCATCGCGTGTTTCGCGACCATGTGTAGCTGTTCACGGGTCGCGGCGAGGTCGGAAGAAAGCTCGTAGTCGATCATGCCGTCATCCTTTCAAGCGATAGCGAGGCCTTCGAGCATCGCGAAACTGCGGGCGTTGCGGAGAAAGAGCTCCACGAGGTGGTCGCGAATGTAGCCGTGGCCGCCGAGTACCTGTACTGCATTGTCGGTTATCTTGAGGGCCATGTCGGCAGTATAGCGCTTGGCAAGATGCGCCTCGCGCGTCGCATCCTCATTGCGGTCGAGTTTCCACGCTGCCTCCCACGTAAGGAGGCGCATGGCATCGACCTCCATCGCCATGTCGGCAAGCATGAACGCGATGGCCTGCTTTTGCGCGATCGCCTGTCCGAAGGCGCGCCGCTCCTTGGCGTATTCCCGCGCATAGTCGAACGCAGCGTGGGCGACCCCCACCGCCATAGCCGACTGGGCGACCCGCCATAGACTCGCCAACCGCATGATACCGGCATGGCCGCCCTGCAAGAGCTTATCCTCCGAGACCCTGCAGTCGTCGAATGCAAGGCGTGTAGTGACCAGGGCTTTGAGACCCATGTTGCGCTCGCGCTCACCTATCACTAGACCGGGTGTCTCCCTGTCGATCAGCAGCGCTCGCGGGTGCGGAGCCTCGATGCCGTTGACGAGGCTCGCAAGCACGAGAAACTGGCGCGCCTCGTTGCCGACTGGTACGAAGCATTTCTCGCCGCTCAGCGCGTAGCTGTTACCGTCGCGACGGAGCGTCAACGCCGGGGCCATGGCGTCGAAGTCCATGCGCGGCTCCATGACAGCAGCGGATGCAGGCTCGAATCGCTCGCCGCAGAAACGTGGCAGCACCGAACGCCGCAACGCATCCGTACCTAGCTCGAGCACGGGCACGGCAACGAGGCGGGGGGCTAGCAGATGCATGGCTATTGCGAGATCTCCGTATGCGAGCTCCTCGGCGATCACGGCACCAGTGATCGCCGAGCGCGAGCTTCCGGCGCCACCGAATTGCTCGGGGACGATGCTCTGGACCAAGCCGAGACTCCAGCCTTTCTCGATCAGATCCGCGGGGATTTGACCTTTTTCGTCTGCCTCGCGCGCCCGAGGACGGATCTCGTCGCGCGCGAAACTCGCTACCGTGTCGCGGATCAGCTGCTGTTCTTCGTCGAGTTCGAAGTTGACCATTCAACGCTCCTTAGGAGTTAGGCGGCTCGTGCCTCGCCTGCTGCTGACGCGCTTCTTTGCGACGGCGGCTGGCATCGCAGTGCTGGTGAGAAATGCCAGGAGCTGGGCGGCGACACCCTCCATCGCCGCAGCGAGATCGACTCGCTCGGGATCCTGATAATGCTGCAGCTCGGCACCGACGACACCCCCGGCGAAGAGCTGGGCAGCGAGCGCAGCATCCACGTCCCGCCGAAAGACGCCCTGACCCTGGCCGACCCGAACGATGCCGGCGAGGTAGCCGCGAAACCGGCGGAGGATTCCGCGAAAAGCCTCGGAGAGGCGGGGATTGGTATCCAGAGCCTCGACCATCAAGGTGAGGATGAAACGGCGGAGATTGTTCCTGATCGCGATGTGCGCACATACACGCGCGATCTCGGCAAGGGCGCCGGCGGGATCGGCCTCTGGGGTCACCGAGCCCACGACGTGTTGCTCGAACTCGGCGATGCGATCCTGGACCGCCGCGAAGAGCAGCTCTTCCTTGTCGCGGAAATGGTAGTAGAGCGCGCCTTTGGTCACACCGGCAGCGCTCGCGATGCGCTCGATCGACGTGCCCTGATAGCCGTAGTGCGCAAAGCAATCGATAGCAATCGCCATCAGCTCTTTACGTCCACGCGCCGTCGCTTTGGAACGAGTGCCTTTCTCCGTAGACGAGCGCGGAGAAGTCGGACCTCGTCGCGACATACTGAACGTTTAGTAGCGACTGGACCACCGTGTCAATTGGATCTGTAACTGCCTGAAGGCACGGCGAAAACTCTGGCGCTGTCGACCGTCCATCGCTATGGTCGAAGTCCATGTTCGAGCGCAGTCGGATTGCCGATACGCTCCGGAACGCGCGCGAGAGAGGGGGGATGACGGTCGAAGAGGCGGCTGCCGCGGCTGGTGTTCCTCTCCCGTACGTCCGTCTTCTCGAAGGTGAGTCGAACGTGCGCGTCGGCATTCCCGACGCGATCTACCTGATCCCGTTCTTCCGGAAGTACGCGAGCTTTCTGTCGATCGATTCCGAAGAGTTGTTGCCAGACTTCCTCGGCATACTGCAACAAGACGGAGGAGAGCCGAGATCTCCGACTCGACTCGACTACCGGCCCCGCCATGCCGGATGGTGGAAACCTTTCGCAGCTCCCGTGACCATCGGAATCGCCGTGGCACTGCTCCGACAGGCGGGCAATAGCCCTAGCTTCGATAACGTCAGCACCGACGAGCCCATTGCCTCCGCCACGAGCACGGGTGTATCAGCGACAGCACAGCCTAGCTCCCTATCAAGCGCTGAAGAAACGGCCACTCCGATGTCGCCGACTTCCATCGTGCCGCAGGAAGCGACATCGACCGGCGTCCACGTACTCACGATAACCGCCAAGGAAGAGTCCTGGCTCGCGCTTACGATCGAGGACCAAAGTACGAAGCAATACCTATTGCACGCAGGAGAATCGCGTACGTGGAGCGGAGCGCGATTCTCCATCACGATCGGCAATGCCGGGGGGGTTGCACTCATACTCGACGGCCGCGGGCTGCCGCCCATCGGCAAGCCTGGGCAGGTGATCCACAACCTGCGTTTCCCGGCAGTCACACCGCGCCCGAGTCCGACCGCAAGTTGACCGGACGCAGCGTCCCTACCTGGCCGGTCGTGACGCCTACGGCTTTTCGGAAGCGGCCGCTATGCGCGCCGCTTCACGATCCAGGGCTCGTCGAGTCGACTCAAACTCCGGCGCCCCGACATCCATCGTGTCGAGCGCACTCTTGCCTTCTTCGTACGCCCGTTTCGCCGCATCGATATCGATCTGCCGGGCGAACTCGGCGCCGTCGGCAAGGACTGTCATGACGTTGTCGGCTACTTCCGCATAACCGCCAAAAACGGCAATCATCTGTCGCTGGTCGCCCGCGCGATACATGAGACGGCCGGGACCGAGCACCGTCAAAAAAGCGATGTGATCGGGAAGCACTCCGAACTCACCGGTGTCCCCGGGAGCCATCACTTCTTCCACCTCCTCGTCGAGGAGGAGGCGTTCCGGCGTGACGATACGAAGTCGAAATTTGGTTGCGGCCATCGGGCTCTACGGTCAAGCCGCTAGTCGCTTCGCGTTCTCGATGACGTCTTCGATCGTCCCTTGCATATAGAAGGCCTGTTCCGGGATATCGTCGTGCTTACCGTCGACGATCTCCTGAAAACCTTTGATGGTATCCTTGATGTTCACGTACACGCCCGGCTTTCCGGTGAACGCCTCCGCGACGTGGAAAGGCTGCGAGAGGAAGCGTTGCACTTTCCGCGCCCGCGCCACCGTGAGCTTGTCGTCTTCCGATAGCTCGTCCATGCCGAGAATCGCGATGATGTCCTGCAGATCTTTGTATCGCTGCAGGATCTCCTGCACGGCACGTGCGGTCTTGTAGTGATCCTCGCCGAGAATGCTCGGGTCGAGGATGCGTGACGTAGAATCGAGCGGATCGACCGCGGGGTAGATGCCGAGCTCCGCGATCTGTCGCGAGAGCACGGTGGTCGCATCGAGGTGGGCAAACGTCGTCGCCGGAGCAGGGTCCGTCAGATCGTCGGCGGGTACGTAAATCGCTTGGACGGAGGTGATCGATCCCTTCTTCGTCGAAGTGATGCGCTCCTGGAGCTCGCCTAGATCGGTCGCGAGCGTCGGCTGATAGCCGACCGCCGACGGCATGCGGCCGAGCAGCGCCGATACCTCCGAGTTCGCCTGGGTGAACCGAAAGATATTGTCGATGAAGAGGAGCACGTCCTTCCCTTCGGCATCGCGAAAGTACTCGGCGGCAGTGAGCGCCGAGAGAGCGACCCGAGCGCGTGCTCCCGGCGGCTCATTCATCTGGCCGTACACGAGCGTTGCTTTCGAGATGACGCCCGATTCCTTCATTTCGGCCCAGAGATCATTGCCTTCGCGGGTCCGCTCACCGACCCCGCCGAACACCGAATAACCGCCGTGCTGCTTGGCGACGTTGTTGATGAGCTCTTGGATGATGACCGTCTTGCCGACGCCGGCGCCGCCGAAAAGTCCGATCTTACCGCCGCGCGCGTAGGGGCAGAGGAGGTCGACGACCTTGATGCCGGTCTCTAAAGCTTGCACTTCCGTTGCCTGTTCGACGAACTCGGGAGGCTCGCGGTGGATAGGCAGCGATGTCTTGGCGTCCACTGGCCCCATGCCGTCGACCGGTTCGCCGATGACGTTCAGGATCCGGCCAAGTGTCGCTTCACCTACTGGCATGCGAATGCTGTCGCCGGTGTCGCGTACAGGCATGCCCCGCACCAGACCGTCAGTCGTGTCCATACCGATGCAGCGCACGGTGCGCTCGCCGAGGTGCTGCGCAACCTCGAGGACCAGGTTGTCCGTACGCTCGTCGATCGCGGGGTTCGTTACCGTGAGCGCGTTCAGAATCGGGGGCAGTTGTCCTTCGTCGAACTCGACGTCGATGACGGCTCCGATGACCTGGGTGATTTTACCGACGTTACCCGCACCATTCGTTGCCACAGCGGTCCTCCTGATAAGCGCTTTGCGCGTCAGCGGCGCGCTCAACCCTTGAGCGCCTCGGCGCCGCCTACGATCTCCATGAGTTCCTTGGTGATCGTCGCTTGCCGGGCTCGATTCATCTCGAGCGTGAGTCGCTCGATCATTTCGCTGGCATTCTTGGTAGCACTTTCCATCGCGGTCATGCGTGCGCCGTGCTCGCTGGCAATCGATTCGAGGACTGCCTGGAATACCTTCACTTCGACATAGCGCGGCAGGAGACTCTCGATTACGGCGTCACGGTGTGGTTCGAAGAGATATTCGCGCGGATGATCCACCGCTGCGGGTGCATGGATCGGAAGAAGTCTCTCTACCGTCGGCACCTGCGAGATAGCCGAGCGGAAACGGCTGAAGAGCACGTAGACCGCGTCGACCTCATCGCCGGTAAAACGGGTCGATGCGCGCGCGACGATGTCACGTGCAAGCGCAACCGGACTCGCACTGGCAGCGGACACGTGCTCGACGATCTCGATTGAGCGTCGCTTGTAGAAGTCGAAAGCCTTCCGCCCGATCGTTCCGAGAACGGTAGTTCGACCCGGCACCGCCAAGAAACGCTCCGCTTGACGGATGAGATTCGTATTGAAGCCCCCACAAAGACCTCGATCCGAGGTCAGCATGATAAGCATAATGCGAGCTTCCGGGGTGCGCTCGCGAACGAGCGCATGTTCGCGCAGTGATGCCTCGGACGCGAGCCCCGCAACTACCTCACCGATCTTCTCGGCATACGCGCGCGATCTGACGACCGCCTCCTGGGCGCGACGGAGCTTCGCCGCAGCGACCATTTTCATCGCCTTGGTGATCTGCTGCGTGTTGCGGACCGAGACGATCCGCTTGCGAATGGCTTTGAGGCTCGCCATCAAGCAGCGAAGCGCCCTTTGAACTCTTCGAGAACGGCATCGAGCTGCTTCTTCACTTCGCCGGAAAGCTCGCGCTTCTCGCGAAGAACGGCGAGAGCCTGCGGGTGCTTGCTCTCTACGTAGTCGAAAAGCTCCGCCTCGTAGCGGTGTATGACTTCGGGAGGCAACGCATCGATGAAGCCGTTGGTCGCAGCGTAGACGATCAGAACCTGCTTCTCTACGGCTTGCGGTTGCAGTTGCGGTTGTTTCAGGATCTCGACCAGGCGCACCCCGCGCGCCAGCATCTTCTGCGTCGACGCATCGAGATCCGAACCGAACTGCGCAAAGGCCGCCATTTCGCGGAACTGGGCGAGATCGAGTCGCAGCGTGCCGGCCACCTGTTTCATAGCCTTGATCTGCGCTGCTCCTCCGACGCGCGAAACGGAAAGCCCGACGTTCACGGCTGGCCTAACGCCAGAGTAGAAAAGATCGCTCTCGAGATAGATCTGACCGTCGGTGATAGAGATGACGTTCGTCGGAATATAGGCCGAGACATCGCCGGCTTGAGTCTCGATGATCGGCAGCGCAGTGAGCGAGCCTCCGCCACGGTCGGCGCTCATCTTGGCCGCCCGTTCGAGGAGACGAGAGTGCAGGTAGAAGACGTCGCCGGGGAAAGCCTCGCGTCCGGGGGGCCGGCGCAGCAGCAGCGACAGCTGCCGATACGCAACGGCGTGCTTCGACAGGTCATCGTAGACGATGAGCGCATGCTGACCGTTGTCCCGGAAGTACTCACCCATCGCGCACCCGGTATACGGGGCAATGAATTGGAGAGGTGCCGCTTCCGACGCAGTGGCGGCAACGACCGTTGTGTACTCCATCGCACCGGCGCGGGCGAGCTTCTCGACGACTTGCGCCACAGTGGATCGCTTCTGACCGATCGCGACGTAGATGCACGTAACATCACTGTCGCGTTGATTTACGATCGTATCGAGAGCGACCGCGGTTTTGCCAGTCTGACGATCGCCGATGATGAGCTCACGCTGTCCCCGGCCGATCGGGATCATCGTATCGATCGCCTTGATGCCCGTCTGCAGCGGTTCCTTGACCGGCTGACGTGCAACGATACCGGGCGCCTTCAACTCGATCCGCCGGTTCTCGGTGCTGGCTATCGGACCTTTGCCGTCGATGGGTACCCCCAAGGCATTCACGACGCGGCCGCGCAGCGCCTGACCTACGGGTACCTCCGCGATTCGACCCGTACGCCGCACCTCGTTGCCTTCACCGATCGCCCGCGTCTCTCCGAACAACACCGCACCGACGTTGTCCTCTTCGAGGTTGAGCACCATGCCGAAAATGTCGTGCGGAAACTGAAGGAGCTCGCCGGCAGCTGCTTTGTCGAGACCGTAGATGCGCGCTATGCCATCTCCACAGGAAAGAACGACGCCGGTCTCGCGCACCTCGAGCTCCCGATTGTACTCGGCAATCTGCTGCTTGATGACATCGCTGATCTCGGCGGCGCGAATCTCCATCATCGATCCTTTCTCGTACTTCAGCTGCCCGTGGACATCTGCTGCTGTAGCTTGTCTAGCTCTGTCCGCAGGCTCCCGTCGTAGACCTTGCCGTCGACTTCGACGATCACGCCCGCAATGAGCTCGGGAACCACGCTCACCTCGGCTTTGACGATGCGCCCCGTAATGACTCCGAACTCGCGTGTGATTTGCTCGAGAATATCGGCGGAGAGCACCGCAGCACTGCGTATGAGGGCCCGTGTTATACCCCGCTCTTCATCCAACAGGGCATTGAAGACGATCCGGATCGCGTCTACGTGGCTGAGGCGATCATGATCTACGAGCAACAATAAGAAATCGTGAAGCGTAGCCGGCGCATTCGCCGCCTCGGCGATCGTGGCCACCAGCGCACGTTTACGATCGCGCCGAACGGGACTCGTGAATACCCGCATGACGTGCGGCTCGGCGATCGTGTCGGCGATGGTCCCGAGAGCGACGTCGACGGCGTCGAACGCCCCCTGCGCCTTCGTCAGCGAGAACAGCGCGCGCGCGTAGCGCCGGGCTATGGCGTCCGGTTTCATCGCGCACTCGCCTCCTTCAAGAACTGCTGAATGAACGAACGCTGATCGTCCGGCGTCAGGGCGTTTAGGATACGCTCTTCGGCGAGTCGGGATGTGGCGAGAGAGAGAGAGCTCCGCAGCTTCTCCATCGCCCGCCAACTTTCCTGCTCCGAGAGCAGGGCCGCATCGGTCAGTCGACGCGCCCCGGTTTCCTCTGCTTGCACCCTCAGACGCTCGGCTTGGCGCGTAGCAATCGCGAGCAGATCGCGTCGGATGGCATCGGTTTCATCTTTCAACACTGCGAGACGCTCCTTGCTGGCAAGGAGCTTTTCCTGTGCTCGACTCAACGACGCCTTGGATTCGCTCTGCGATCGCATGATGTCGGAGTGACGACGACGCAGGTACTCCCGCAACGCCGGAATGACGAAGCGCACTATGATGAACAAGTAGATAGTGAAATTGATCGCGGGGAAGAAAAGTTGATCCAAGCCCGCTTCATGATGTTCAGCAGCATGCCCACGCTCCGCGGCCACCTCCTGAGACGGAGCCGGGTCCGAGGCGGTAGCTGCGGTGATCGATGTCACCTGCAACAGCATGATCATCACGAGCGCCGCTGAAGCGCGCGAGCAGAGAAGCCGCACCGTTTTCACGCCACTCGTCCCAGCACCCGAAGGATCACGTCGCTAGCGAGCTTCGATGCTTCCGCTTCGAGGGGCGCTCGAGCCTCGTGAACCTGGGCGTCCGTGGCGGCGCGTTCGCGTTCCAGCAGATCGGCCGCCTCGCCTCGGTAGCGTTCGAGAATGGCGTGCTCCTCGACTTCGGACGTCCGGCGAATTTCCTCGGCCTGGCGCGCACCCTGCTGACGTGCTTCCGCCAATCCCGACTCCACCGCCGCATCGATCTGAGCCGCTTCAGCAATCATGGCTTCTGCGCGGGCTCGCGCACCCCCAGTGGCCTCTACACGCTTTTGCAGCGCCTGCTGCATGGGCGTGAATAGGAGCACGCGCATCACCTGCCAGAAGACCACGAAGCTCACGAGTTGAATGAAGAACGTTATGTCTGGGGGGAGCTTGAGCACGGATCCTGGATGGCTGTTAGATATGGCGACGGCCGCCGCAGTCTTGAACGGAAGACACTGCCGAGCCGGGCGGAGGAAAGATCTATTTCACACCCTCGGAGTGGGCTTTGTGAACACCGCCGTCGGCAGCTTTATCGTCCTTCGGGAACGGAGTGACCTTCCCGGCCTTCGCGGCCTCGGCGCCCCCCATCGAACAATGGCCCTCGAAGATGACACCTTCTTGGATGATGAGACTCGGCGTCGTGACGTTGCCGAAAAGCTTGCCGGGCGCGCGAATCTCGACGCGCTTGCGAGCCGTGATGTCGCCGGTGACCCGCCCTTTGATGATGACGCAGCTTCCGGTGATCTGAGCGTTTACGATAGCCGGTTCGCCGACAATCAGGGTGTCTTGGGCCGCGATCTCCCCTTCGACCTGGCCGTCGACGCGAACCGTGCCTTCGAAGTTCAGCTTGCCGGTGACTCGGCTGCCTTTTCCGAGATACGCATTCACTTCGCCCGCGACTGCCGTAGGAACCGCCTCCTTGTCGAGGCCCTCACGCTCGATGCGAGGCGGCTCCGCGATCACGGTGCGAATCTCCTGCGTCTCGAAGCGATCGGATCGATCGCGACTCTCTTTGCCGAAGAGCGCCATGGAGAGCTTCCTTTCGACGGTCTGCTCGCTTCTTGGCCGACCCAAAACCGCGTCGTCTTAGCATCGGCTCTCACGACTTGTCAAAAACCGGGGCTACGGGACTCGATGCGATCGACCAGGCCTTGAAGCTGTTCCGGTGAGTAGTACTCGATCTCGATTTTGCCTCCCCGACCCTTGGCGGCGATCCGCACTCGCGTTCCGAGTATCGTTCCGAGCTCGCGCTCGAGCGCGGCCCGATGTGGATCCGAGGGTGCGGCCGCTGCCGTGGACTTCCGGGCAGCAACGAGGTGTTCCGCATCTCTAACCGACATCTGGCGTGCCTGGATCTGCTTGGCGGCGCGCAACTGCGCTTCGGGATTGTCGATAGAGACTAGGACGCGAGCATGTCCGGCGGTGAGGCGGCCTCTCGCAATGTCCTGTTTGATCGCTTCGGGAAGTCGCAGCAGTCGCAACGCGTTCGCCACCGTCGGACGGCTCTTGCCGACCCGCTGCGCAACCCGTTCTTGCGTAAGACCGAACTCGTCCATCAACCGCTGATACGCCGTTGCTTCTTCGAGAGGCGAAAGATCATCTCGTTGGAGATTTTCCACGAGGGCGAGCTCGAGACTCTCTTCGTCGGAGAGCTCACGCATGTAAACCGGGACGTGCGTTAAGCCTGCCCGTTCGGCGGCGCGCAGCCGCCGTTCGCCCGCCACGAGTTCGAAATCGCCATCGGAGAGAGGCCGCACCAAGAGAGGTTGAATCACCCCCTGGACTTTGATCGAAGCCGCCAATTCGGCGAGAGCTTCCTCCTCGAACTCCACCCGGGGTTGACGGGGATTCGGATGGATCTTGTCCAGAGCAACCATACGGTCGGCTGGGACCTGCTCGGAAACGGCCGTCGGAACCTGTGCAGCTTTTCCGGCTCCTGGAATCAATGCATCGAGTCCACGTCCCAGCGCCTTGCGCATCAGTTATCTCCTAACGGCGTTTTGAACGAGCTCTTCCGTCAGTGCCGCATAGGCTTTCGCACCCCGGGAGCTAGCATCATAAACCATCGCCGGAACACCATAGCTGGGACACTCACTTAGACGAACATTTCTAGGAATGACAGCCTTGAAGACCTGGTCCGGGAAATGCTGTCGCACCTCGTTCAGTACCTGATGCGCCAGACTATTCCTAGTATCAAACATTGTTAGTAAAAGCCCCTCGATTCCTAGTGACGGGTTCAGGCCCTGGCGAATGAAGCCGATGGTATCGAGGAGAGCGCTGAGCCCCTCCAGCGCATAGTACTCGCACTGGAGCGGAATGAGGACCGCGTCTGCGGCACTCAAAGCATTGACCGTGAGCAGCCCCAGCGAAGGAGGGCAATCTATAATGACGAACTCAAAACGGTGTCTCAGTGCAGCGATGGCCTGCTGAAGTCGATATTCCCGGCGTGGAAGCGGTACGAGCTCTATCTCCGCTCCGATCAAATCACGACTCGCGGGCATGACCCATAAATTATCTACTTGGGTCGGACGGATGATGTCGTCGACTGACCGCTCTCCGATAAGAGCGTGATATACCGATGCCCCGACCTCTTGCGGATGGATCCCTAGACCACTGGTGGCGCTGGCTTGCGGATCGAGATCTATCATCAGCGTAGAGTGCCCGGCGAGCGCCAGTCCAGCTCCAAGATTGACTGACGTCGTTGTTTTTCCGACGCCGCCTTTCTGGTTGGCGATTGCTAAAACCCGTCCCACGAGCACCTCCACGCCGTAACGACCGAGGCAATCGTCTAGCACAAACCGACGTGCCCGAAAAGCTTGGGGGGAAGTCGAAGCTCCCTCGGACCGACGGCGGTTTCACGTGAAACATCTCGACTGGATCCTGTCGGAATGTTTCACGTGAAACCGTCCATCCTATCGATTCAGCCGTAAAACGTCCACCGCCCGGATTGGACTTCCCTGGATCTGATAGCGGACGGTCCTACTCAACTTCAACGATGCGCCTTCCGTCACCGGGGCTTCCGCAGCCTTCATCTTATACAGTCTGCCGCTCGGGGTCAGCCACGAGGCGGCTATTTCCGTCAGGGTACCATCGGACCACGCCGCCCGGGAAACGACTGCCTCCGCCTGGTTCACATAGCGCGCCGGCGGCACCTCCGCGCGGCTAGCTATCACCACGACATTCTCCATCCGCAGGGTCCGTCGAACCTCCGATAGGAAGCTCGCCTTTTTCTGCTTCGCCTCTACGAGAACGAATGATTGTCCTGGCCTCACGACTGCGAGGGGCACCCCTGGAAATCCTGCTCCCGTCCCGAGATCTACTACCAGGCCGCTGGAGGGGAGAAGAGGACCGATCGCCAGCGAGTCCAGCAGGTGCCTGTCGACCAACTCGCGTGACGACCGGCATGACACGAGATTCATCTTTCGACTCCAGAGATCGAGGATATCCGCGAAACGCGCTAGGCCACGAACAGCTTCGGGCTCTACCTCGACTCCAAGACCGGCCGCGGCGACAATCAAGTGGTCGCGGTCATCATCCGACAACCGCAGCGTCACCGATCTCACGACTCCGCCAGCGCTTCAAAAGCACGGACAGGATCGAGATCGCCGCCGGCGTGACGCCGGGAATGCGCGCCGCCTGCCCGAGTGTCCGTGGACGCACCACGTTCAGTTTCTCGCGAATTTCTCGCGAGAGCGACACAACCGTCGAATAGTCGATCGTGTCGGGAAGGATTTGCCCTTCCAGATCTCGTAGACGCGCTATCTCGCGCTCCTGTCGTCGAATGTAGCCCGCGTACTTGACTCGGCACTCGACCTCGATCTGTACTCCTTTGTCCGGAGTAGGAAAACCTTTTGGACGCCGGGGAATCAGATCTTGGAAACTCGTGGTTGGTTGGCGGAGGGCGTGCAGCAGCCCCGTCGATCGGAGAAACCGGATCTCGCAATCGACCGCCGCCTCTTTGGCCATCACGAACTCGTACCGGTCACCATCGATCAGTCCAGCTTCGAAAGCGATAGGAGCGAGCCGCTGGTCTGCATTGCCCTCGCGCAGAACCAAGCGATGCTCCGCCCGAGAAGTGAACATCCGGTAGGGCTCTCCTGCGATACCCCGCGTCACCAGGTCGTCAATCATCACGCCGATGTAAGCCTGGTCTCTCCCGAGTACGATCGGTATCTCGTCCCTCGCGAACCGTGCGGCATTGACTCCGGCCAAAAGTCCCTGTGCCGCCGCCTCCTCGTACCCCGTCGTTCCGTTGATCTGGCCGGCATGGAAAAGACCCGTAACCGCTTTGGTTTCGAGGGAAGGCCGGAGCTCCAGCGGATCGACATAGTCATATTCGACCGCATATCCGGGACGTAGGATCTCGGCCGATTCCAGACCGGGAATCGTGTGGAGCATTGCCACCTGAATGTGCAGGGGCAAGCTCGTCGAAAGCCCGTTCGGATAAATTTCGACCGTGTCCAGCCCTTCCGGTTCGAGGAAGATCTGGTGGCGCTCCTTATCGGCGAATCGTACCACCTTGTCTTCGATCGACGGGCAATAACGCGGACCGCGCGAAGTGATCTGCCCAGAGAACAGCGCCGATTCCGGTAAACCACGGCGCACGACGTCGTGGGTCATCGACGTCGTATAGGTCATAAAACAGGAGACTTGCGGCTGGCTGACCTCCGATCGGAACGAGGAAAATGGGGTCGGATTGGGATCACCGGGCTGCTCGGCCAAGCGGTTGAAATCAATCGATCTACGATCGAGTCGTGGACATGTGCCAGTCTTCAATCGACCGACCCTCAACCCTAGTTGGGCCAGACTCAGGCTTAACCCCTGAATTCCCGGGTCTCCGAAGCGACCGCCGGAGTAGCTGCGCTTTCCGATGTGGATCCGACCCTGTAGAAACGTGCCGGTCGTGAGGACCACCGCTCGTCCCACCAAGGTCTCTCCGAAATCAGTCTGCACACCCTTGATCCGCCCGCGCTCCACCCATACCCGCTCGATGCTCGCCTGACGCAAGGTGAGTCCTCGAGTGGATTCGACCACCCGCTTCATGTGTGCTCGGTAGAGCGCTTTGTCCGCCTGCGCTCGTGTCGCCCGGACGGCTGACCCCTTCTTCGTGTTGAGCGTACGAAACTGAATTCCGGTAGCATCGATGGCTCGGCCCATCTCTCCACCGAGCGCATCGATCTCCTTGACCAACTGTCCCTTACCGATCCCGCCTATTGCAGGATTGCACGACATCTGTCCTATGTTATCGATATTTTGTGTAACTAACAGCGCCCGCGCACCGACACGCGTCGCTGCCAATGCGGCCTCGATGCCGGCATGGCCGGCGCCGACCACGATGACGTCGTACGATTCCACGGTTCGACGCCAAACTATTTGCCGAGACAAAAGTCGGCAAATACGCGGTCGAGAACATCCTCGGACGTGATCTGCCCGGTGATGGCGGACAGCGCCACGGCCGCGCGCCTCAAGTCACTCGCAACGAGTTCGAGCGGCGAATCGTCTCCCATCGCGCCTTCGGCGGAGCATAGGTGAAAAAGCGCCTCCCGAACCGCTTCATGGTGTCGTGCGCGAACGAGCAGGATCTCATCTGCGTCCCCACGGCAACTTGATCCGAAAACCGTCGTCCCGATCGCGGCAGTCAGCTCATCGAGACCGTCCCGAGTCACGGCGCTCACCCGTACTATCGGCGCGCTTCCCACCAGCAAGCGGACCGCCTCGTCGGAGAGTCGTATTCCGATGTCGGTCTTGTTCAAGACAGCAATGGTACGCTCGTGGCGAAGAGCTCGGGCAACATGCCAGTCGTCGACGTGGAGTTCCGCGCTAGCGTCGAAGATCGCGAGAACACATTCCGCGTCCTCGACGGTACGGTGCGTCCGCTCGATACCCAGCTCCTCTACGACACCCGCTGCGTCCCGTAATCCAGCCGTATCGAGAATCACCACCGGTGCCCCGTCGATGACGATCGCAGCCTCCAGCACGTCGCGGGTCGTTCCCGGAACTGGTGTCACTATGGCGCGCTCGTGACCCGCCAAGGCATTCATGAGGCTGGATTTGCCGACGTTCGGGCGTCCGATCAACGCTACCCGCGCACCCGCGTAGCGCAATCGACCGCGTTCGAAGGTCGCCGCCATTGCTTCCAGTTCGCGGCGCACCCGGATCAGCTCACCACGCACCTCGTCGGGCTCGAACTCCGGAACATCTTCCTCGGGAAAATCGAGCGCCACCTCGCAACGAGCACACGCTCCGACGATCGCACCACGAAGTCGTTCGACACAATTCGAGAGATGCCCCTCCAACTGCGACATCGCCAATCGTCGACCCGCTTCACTCCGCGCAGCGATCAAATCGGCGACAGCCTCCGCTTGAACGAGATCGATCCGACCGTTCAGAAAGGCCCGCTTGGTGAACTCCCCGGGCTCGGCGGGGCGCACAGCGGGCCGGGCACAGATGGTTTCCAGGATTCGGCGAGTCACGAGTGTTCCCCCGTGACAATGGATCTCGACCACGTCCTCTCCGGTAAAGCTCTTGGGTCCCCTCATTCCGAAGGCCAGAACTTCGTCGATCACCTCGCCTGTGGCTGGGTCGACCAGATTTCCGACGTAGATCCTGCGCGACTCCGGTACGCCCGAACCGGTGGCCCGCCGGAACACTGCATCGGCGACCGCGCATGCCTCGCTTCCGCTGACGCGAACAATCGCGATTCCACCGGGCCCGGGAGCAGTCGCGATCGCGGCGATAGTCTCGTGCGAGCTCATGGCGCTAACCGAGACGCCGTCGATATACCGGCGGTACCCAGAGGCCGCGAGAAGATTACTCTATCGGCCGAGTTGCCGGCGTCTCGCGATTCGACCACCACTGCTGCGCGATCGTGAGCACGTTGTTGACTAACCAATAGAGTACCAGACCGGACGGAAAATTGATGAACATAACCGTGAACATCACCGGCATCAGCACCATCATCATTCTCTGCTGCGCCGGATCCATGCCCGTCGACGGCGACAGATACTGCTGCAGGATCATGCTCCCGCCCATCAGCAGCACCAAGATCGGAAAAGGAACGCCGAGAATGTTGAGCTCGTTGCACCCGCTGATCGTCCCCTGTCCCGGCCACGGATAGCACTCGTGTGCCGACAGGTCATGGACCCAGAAGGCAAACTTCGCATGCCGAAGCTCTATGGCCTGACTCAACGCTTGGTACAGACCGATGAATACCGGGAACTGCAGCAGCATCGGCAGGCAGCCGCCCAGAGGGTTCACGCGATGCCGACGATAGAGCTCGATCATCTCTTTGTTCAGCCGCTCGCGATCGTCTTTGAACTTCTCGCGCAGCTTCGCCATTTGCGGCTGCAAGCGCTGCATGTCACGCATCGATTTCATGCTGCGATTAGTGAGCGGAATGAACAGGACTTTCACGAGGATCGTCAGAATGATGATGTCGATGCCATAGTTGCCGGTGAGTCGGTGGAAAGCCTTGAGCAAACGCAGAAGGGGAACCGCCAGGAAAGAGAACCAACCGAAATCCACGGCACGCTCTAGTTGATGTCCGACGGTCGCGAGGATCTCGACGTCCTTGGGACCAACGAAGACCGTGAAACCGGCCGAATCGCTCGAGCTCCGCATGCTTGTGACGAGCAGCTGGACCCCATTGTTCTCTGGGCTTACGGTCGCGCGGGACGTCGCCGGTTGATCGGGGATCAACGCCGCGAGGAAATAGTGATCGGCATAGCCTGCCCAACTCACCGGTGGCTGGAAGGATTTCGGGGCAGTACCTGCAAGACTGGTCGCAAGCTCACGAACTACTTTCTTGTCTTCGAGCACCAGGGTGCCGCGATAGTGCGCTTCCGGATCCCGCGACATTGCCTCCAGAATCTGATGCCGCCAACCGAGGCCGATTTGCCCCAGTTGGGTGGGTGCCGCGGGTGTCGTCACCTCGACTGAGAACGGGTAGCTCGCGGCCGAAAAGACCAGTCTCTTCTCGATCGTCACGCCGGATGCGAGTGCTCCTCGGAGAACCACAGCCTGAGTATCCGAGCCTCGCAGCGTCACCTCATGCCGATCAGCCGCATAGACTACACGCGTGTCATCTTCGACCACCTTCCCGTCTGTGGACGACAGACGAACTCCCAGCGGTGCCGCGGCTTCAGGAGCCACCTGAATCATCTCGAGGGGCTCGCTCTCGGCGTTCACCGCCGTACGAAACGCCTTCAACCTCAAGCTCGAAATCCGGCCCCCCAGCGTCTCGATTCGAGCCGTGAAGAGCTCCGTGTCCACGATCACGGGCTCACTAACCGGCAACTGACCCACGCCGACAGCAGGAGCTGGGATCGCGTCCCGGTTGGCTGCCGACGGCGCTTCGGGGGTAAGAGTCTCGGCCGGCTCAGGCGCGTCCCCTACTGTCGTCGGGTGCGGTTCCGGATATAGATGCCGGAGCACCTCCTGGTACCCGACCAACACGATCAGACACAAGACTGCTGCTACGATCGCACGTCGTTCCATCGTTCACCGAGACGAGCTGGGAACCGGATCGATTCCAGCTGCTGCCCACGGATGACAGCGCAAGAGCCGTCGAATCGCCAGCCAAGACCCGCGCGCCGCCCCGTGTACCAGCACTGCTTCTTCGGCATACTTCGAACAGCTTGGATGAAACCGGCATGCCGGTGGAAATAGCGGTGACAGTCCGAGCCTATAGGCTCGTATCGACAACACGACTCCCATCCTCGCCGCCCTGCTGAGGAGTCTCACCTGGAGCCCGTCTGCCTCCGCCCCATCATTTCCATGACTGCGCCCACCTCGCGCGCCACGACTCCTCCCGCAACGGCACCTACTCCGGCTCTAGCGATGACGAGAAGGTCGCCGGTCAACCGGCTACGCATTGGATGCCGCCGAAAACTCTCTCGCACTCGGCGCTTCAGCAGATTCCTCACCACTGCACCGCCGACCTTGCGGCTCACGGTAATGCCGAGTCGTACGGGGTTCGGCGACTTCTGAACAATGAAGACGAAGTGTCCGCTCACCCGCCTCTCGCCACTCCGACCCAATGACAAGAACTCGCGCCGGCACCGGATGCGTGCCGACCGCGTAAAGCCCTCGCCATGTCGGCCCGTCATCGGGGCTGCTTCGGCGGAATCGAGACTGTGAGCCGTTTGCGACCCTTCGCTCGGCGTCGCTTCAGGATATTACGCCCACCAGGCGTAGCCATCCGAGCGAGAAAGCCATGGGTTCGCTTCCGACGCGTATTACTTGGCTGAAAGGTTCGCTTCATGGAGTCGGCCTATCCATCACAGGAAACCGCGGCTGTCAATTTGGCTCTACGCCAACGGGGTGGCCGATGCGCTCCCTGAGACCGTCGCCTTGCCGCCGTGTTCCTGGCATTTCGACCCCACGGCACGCGGCTTCCGACACCCTTCTGCCGTGCAGGTCTTGTATCGGCCCTTCGGCAACGCACCCTGACGCCACTTTTTATAGTGCCGTGCGCAGTATCCTTTGCCGACCGCAACAACGGAACATCCCTCGGCTTTGCACGTACCCTTCGACATCGACGACTCCCCTCTGAGCCGGACCCCGACCATAGCTGCCGGGGTTTTTCACATCGTTACCCTGATGGCAAGCCAATCGGAAGCCCTCATTCCTCGCTCGACTCGCCGTTGTCCTCTTGCTCGGAGTCTTCTTGTTCCGCCAGTCGAGCCAGGCTGACGACGCGTTCCCCTTCTTCGATGTCGATGAGACGTACGCCTTGCGTGTTCCGTCC
The DNA here is from genome assembly GCA_002050235.1 of Polyangiaceae bacterium UTPRO1. Lineage (GTDB taxonomy): Bacteria > Desulfobacterota > Binatia > UTPRO1 > UTPRO1 > UTPRO1. Next base: position 274,123 of record MWST01000018.1, read on the forward strand.
GATGACACGGATGTCTGCGACACGTAGCCGAATGATCTTACCAGCGCTGGTAACCAGCATTACGTTGTCGTCGTCGGTCACTTGCTGAACGCCTATGACCGCACCGGTGCGCTCCGTCGCCTTCATCGTGATGATGCCTTTCCCCCCGCGGGCCTGGACACGATACTCGGCTATGTCGGTGCGCTTCCCGTAGCCGTTCTCGGCAACGGTTAGTACGCTTACCCCGGGGCTCAGGATCTCCAGGCTCACCACCTCGTCCATGTTCCCCAACGTGATCCCTCTCACCCCCGTAGCGCCTCTACCCATACTGCGGACTTCTTCTTCCCGAAAACGAATCGCTTGTCCGTTGCGGGTAGTGAGGATCACCTCTTGTTTACCGTCAGTCATGCGAACGCTGATCACCTCATCGTCAGTGTCCAGACCGATCGCGATGATCCCGGACGGTCTGGGATTCGCATACGCCATGAGGTCGGTCTTCTTCACCACGCCCTGCTTGGTCGCAAAGAACACGAAATGATTCTCGCGAAACTCGCGGACCGGAAGGAAAGCCGAGATCTTCTCGTCGGACTTGAGCTCCAGGAGGTTCACGACCGGCTTACCGCGTGCGGCACGTCCTGCCTGCGGTACTTCGTGCACCTTGATCCAGTAAACCTTGCCGGCGGTCGTAAAAAACAAAATGTAGCTATGTGTCGATGCAATGAAAAGGTGTTCGACGAAGTCCTCGTCGCGTGTTGTGGTGCCGATCTTTCCTTTGCCGCCGCGACGCTGAGCTCGATAGAGCGATACCGGATTTCGCTTGATGTATCCTTCGTGGGAAATCGTTACGGCCATGTCTTCGTCGGCAATCATATCCTCGATAGATATGTCACCCACGTGCTCGACGATCTCGGTCCGGCGAGCATCGCCGTACATCGACTTCACCTCATGCATCTCTTCGACGATGATCTTCGAGATCTCCCTCTCGTCTGCGAGAATCGCTCGAAGGCGGGCGATCAGGGACTCCACTTCTCGATGCTCCTCGAGGATCTTGTCGCGCTCGAGATTCGTGAGCCTCTGCAGTCGCATGTCGAGAACTGCCTGCGCCTGCACCTCCGACAACACGAACGTGGCGACCAATCCTTCCTTGGCGGCGGGCGGATTGGGCGCCCTTCGGATCAGCTGGATGACTGCGTCCAGATTCTCGATCGCGATCTTCAAACCCTCGAGGATGTGCAGGCGCTCTTCGGCCTTGCGGAGGTCGAAGACGGTTCGCCGTGTCACTACCTCGAAGCGATGCGAAACGAACTGCTGCAGCGCCTCTTTCAGACTGAGAAGACGCGGGCGATTCTCGACGATCGCCAGCATGATCATCCCGAAGGACTCCTGCATGGGCGTCATCTTGTAGAGCTGATTCAGTACGATTTCCGGAACCGCCTCCCGCTTGAGCTCGACGACGATCCGCATTCCCTGGCGATCGGATTCGTCGCGGAGATCGTAGATCCCCTCGACGCGCTTCTCGTTCACCAACTCTGCGATCCGCTCGAGCAGGCGCGCCTTGTTCACCTGATAGGGAATTTCGGTCACGATGATGCTGCTGCGGCCGCTCTTCTTGTCGACTTCCGTCGTCGCCCGAGCACGCACCTGTAAGACGCCCTTACCGGTCTCGTACGCCTCGCGAATGGCAGCGGTACCGTGAATGAAGCCCGCCGTCGGAAAGTCGGGCCCCGGGACGTACGCCATCAAGCCTTCCACCGTGATCGCCGGATTCTCGATGAGCGCAACGACGGCATCCGCCACCTCGTTCAAATTGTGCGGCGGAATGTTGGTGGTCATCCCAACGGCGATGCCTGAGCTGCCGTTCAAGAGTAGATTCGGGAGCCGTGCCGGAAGCACCCTAGGCTCCTGTAGGGTCTCGTCGTAGTTCGGACTGAACTCGACCGTCTCCTTGTCGATGTCCGCCAACAGCTCGCCGGCAATGCGAGCCATGCGGATCTCCGTATACCGCATTGCTGCGGCAGGGTCTCCGTCCACGGAGCCGAAATTTCCTTGACCGTCGATGAGCGGATAGCGCATCGAAAAGTCCTGGGCCATGCGTACGACCGCGTCGTACACCGCCGAGTCTCCGTGCGGATGGTACTTACCGATCACATCGCCGACGACACGTGCAGATTTCTTATAACCCTTGTTCCACTCGTTCCCGAGATCGTACATCGCGTAGAGAATACGGCGGTGTACGGGCTTCAGTCCGTCGCGAGCGTCCGGCAGCGCACGGCGAATGATGACGCTCATTGCGTAGTCCATGTAGGACTGACGCATTTCATCTTCGATGTTGACCGGAATCTTGTTGTGCTTGAGCGTCGACTCCATCGGGTTCATCGATTAGACGTCGAGATTCCTCACTGCCAATGCGTTGTCTTCGATAAATTTTCGTCGCGGCTCGACTTCGTCTCCCATTAATGTCGAGAAGACCTCATTCGCGGTGTAGGCGTCGGACAGCCTCACCTGCAGCAGGGTCCTGGTTTCCGGATTCATCGTCGTTTCCCACAACTGCTCGGGATTCATTTCGCCAAGCCCCTTATAGCGTTGGATCTCGAGGCCCTTGCGCCCGTCGCGAACGATCTGCTCGACCGCCTCGCGAAGACTTCCTGCAGTGACGACCTTAGTCCCGGTCGTCAGTCTGAACGGCGCGGATCCCGTTGCCCGCAACTCGCCGGCTAAGCGCCGTAGCTCCTCGAACTCCGGGGACTGACAAAGTTCCATGTCGACTATCGTGCGGTGACTCGTTCCGTTGCCACGCGTCAAAAAGACGAGTCGTTGGCTATTGTGCTCGGGGTCCTCCTCGATAGCGAACGTCACTGGCAACAGCTCCGACTGGATGGCCTCGAGCTGTTTGACCACCCCGTTGGCGACCTCGCTAACGCGGTGAGGGTCTTTCAGCCAAGATTGGGCATCACCTTCTATCGAGGCAACGGCACGAACAATATCCCGCTGTCGCTTCTTGCGCTCTACGACGTCGAGAATCTTCTCAAAGCGAGTCACTCGCTTGACGATGCCCTTCAGCGGCACGCCCGTGAAACTGGCACCATTGGATTCCAGTGCAACGTCCTCGGTCCCGAGCTCGATCAGATAGTCTTCGAGTGCTGCTTCATCTTGTAGATAACGTTCTTGCTTTCCGCGGCGCACTTTGAAGAGAGGAGGTTGTGCGATGTAGAGAAACCCCTTCTCGATGAACTCCTCGAACTGACGATAGAAGAACGTCAGCAAGAGCGTCCGGATGTGCGAGCCGTCGACGTCGGCGTCCGTCATGATGACGATCGTATGATAACGAAGCTTCGACAGATCTTTACCGTCCTTGCCGACACCAGCGCCGAGTGCCGTAATGAGCGTCCGAATCTCTTGGGAGGAGAGCATCTTGTCGAAGCGGGCCTTCTCCACGTTCAGGATCTTTCCGCGCAGCGGAAGGATCGCTTGGTTGCGTCGATCGCGTCCCTGCTTTGCCGAACCACCTGCGGAATCGCCCTCGACGATGAAGATTTCCGAGAGCATCGGATCTCGCTCTTGGCAGTCGGCAAGCTTGCCTGGCAGTGATCCAGAATCGAGCGCACCTTTACGTCGAGCGAGCTCCTTGGCCTTCCGGGTAGCTTCACGGACGCGAGCAGCTTCGAGACCTTTCTGTACGATGCGCTTTGCGTCCGCCGGGTGCTCTTCGAGGTAGGCTCCCAAGCGCTCGTTGACCAACGCTTCGACGAACCCTTTCACTTCGCTGTTACCGAGCTTCGTCTTGGTTTGCCCCTCGAACTGAGGCTCGGGAACTTTGACCGAAATCACCGCGGTAATGCCCTCGCGACAGTCGTCGCCCTGTAGAGCTTCCAGATCTTTCTTGCTCAAGTTGGCACTCGCCGCGTAGCTGTTGATAGTTCGCGTCAACGCCGACTTGAAACCGACCAGGTGCGTCCCGCCTTCTACAGTGTTGATGTTGTTCGCAAATGCATAGATGTTCTCTGCATAGCCTTCGTTCCACTGTAATGCGAGCTGCATCTCGACGCCCTCGCGCTGACCTTCGAGATAGATCACCGGATGAATAGGGGTCTTCGTCGAATTCAAATGTTGTACGAACTCGACGATTCCGCCTTTGTAGTGGAACGCGTGGCGCTTCTGATCGCGTTCGTCTTGGAGTGAGATGTGGACTCCCTGATTCAGAAATGCGAGTTCGCGCAATCGTTGCGCCAGAACATCGAAACTGAACTCCCGGACCTCGAAGATCAGAGGATCGGGCTTGAACGTTATTTTTGTGCCGCGCTGCTGAGTCGTTCCCACTTCTTGCAGGCGGCCTTCAGGGATGCCTCGACGGTAGCGCTGGGAATATACCTTGTTGCCGCGCCGAATCTCGACCTCGAGTGACTCGGAAAGGGCGTTTACCACCGAAATGCCCACCCCATGCAAACCTCCGGAAACTCGATACGCTCCTTTGTCGAACTTACCGCCTGCGTGCAGTTTCGTGAGCACGACCTCGGCTGCCGAGATCTTCTCGGTCGGGTGGATGTCGACGGGAATCCCGCGTCCGTTGTCTTCCACCGTCACGCTGTTCTCGACGTGGATCGTCACGTCGATGCGATCGCAATAGCCGCCCAGCGCCTCGTCGATCGAGTTATCGACGACCTCGAACACGAGATGGTGGAGCCCCCTCTCCGCGGTGTCGCCTATGTACATGCCGGGGCGCTTCTGAACGGCCTCCAGACCCTCCAGGATCTTGATGCTCTCGGCCCCATATGCGGATGTGTCGCGCGAAATGTTCTCTTCCATGGTCATGACTTCGGAGTCAGCGCTGGCGCTACGGAGTCGATCCACAGCCCTCCGCCATCCTGCTCCTCCAACCACATCACTTACCAACAGGGTACCGACGCGTAAAGCGATTCCGCTTTTTACATCGGACGGTTAGAGCCTCATCGGCATTACGACGTACGAGTAGCCCTCATCCTCATGGAGGCGCAAAACACCGGGGCTAACCTCGTCGGTGAGCCCTATCTCGACCGTACCCGAGACGCCGCTCAGCGAGAGCAAGTCCAGCAGGTACTTGGCATTGAAGCCAATGCAAAATTCGTCTCCGACATAGTCGGCTTCGATCTCTTCTCGCGCCTCGCCGATATCGGGATTGGTGGTGGCAACCTCAAGCAACCCGCTCTCGAGACGAAGCTTCACACCACGCGCTCGGTCGCTGGCAAGGATCGATACGCGGCGAAGGGCTCCCAGAAACGTCTCTGAATCGATCCGTACGTGCCTCTTGCTATCCTTTGGAATCACCTGGCGATAGTCGGGAAACTCGCCCTCGATCAGGCGCATGAAAAGCTCAACCCCATCCCGTTCGATCCGAGCGAGATTACCGCCGATGGAGAAGCTCAGGTCTCCGTCTGCTCCCTCAAGTAACCTACGCACTTCGAGGAGACCCTTCCGAGGCAATATCACACCGGGACTGATCTCGGCATTTGGGACCTCACGCTCGACGATGGCAAGCCGATGACCATCCGTCGAGACCATCCGCACGTGATTCTTTTCACTGCTCTCGATGAAGACTCCGCCGAGGCTCGGGCGGGCTTCTTCAGTCGACACCGCAAATAACGTCTTCTCTATCATCTCCGCGAACTCGTTGCTGGCGAAGCGTACGACGACCATGCCCTTTTTTGCCGCTGCTGTTGCCGCGGGGATGCTTGGAAAGTCCTTTGGATCGATCGAGAGCATTCGATACCGGACTCGTCCACCCGTCACTTCGATTCCGCCTGTACCGGTGCGGACGATCACTTCTTCACTCGGAAGTTCCCGCACGATCTCGTAGAGCTTTCTGGCGTTCAGGGTGATCGATCCAGGCTGCACGACCTTTCCCTTGCAGGAACGACGTATGCTGATCTCGAGGTCGGTTGCGGTGAGTTGGATGTCGGTGCTCGTAGCTTCGATCAACACGTTCGCGAGGATCGGTAGCGTGTTGCGTTTCTCGACGACTCCCTGCGTGAGGTACAGCCCCTGCAGAAAGACACCTTTTTCTACCCGTAGATCCATGTCTGGAGATCCCTCGATTACGTGCTTTCCTAGTCCACTAGTCTTAGAGGAGTAAAACTAGAAGAGCTAGTAGTAGTAAGGGCCGTCCGGTCGTGGAAAGAACTCGCAAGCGCTTGGAACGGCAAGCGTTCGCCTCAGCTAAGCTGTGTATGCGTCGCGTGATCATGAAAGCAGGCCAGCATGTCGACTCCCGGCTTCCACCAGCCATGCAGAAGCCGTCCCCAATCGTCCCAACGATCATCCACAGGTGATCACATCACCCCTGAGCGTGCATCAGTCGCTCGAGCTCGGCGACATCGTCTCGCAGTCGGTCGTCGTTTCTGAGGCGCCGACCGATGCTGTTGGTGGCGTGGATCACGGTTGAGTGATCTCGTCCACCGAACCGTTCGCCGATCGTGGGGAAGGAGCTGGCCGTGAGCTTACGTGCCATGTACATGGCGATTTGACGTGGAAAAGCTATGTTCCTGCTGCGCTTCTTCGACAGAAGATCGCCGAGCCGGATGCCGTACCTCTCGCACACTATCCGCTGGATCGTCTCGATGCTGACCGTCGTTCGCTCGCGCAGGAGATCGTGGAGCACGTGTCGAGCGAAGTCGACAGTGATTGCGGTTTTGGAAAGCGAAGCGACTGCCGATAGTCTGGTCAAGCACCCCTCGAGCTCTCGAACGTTCGAGTCGATCTTGGAGGCGAGATGGATGGCGACCTCACGAGGGAGATCAAGACCGTCGATTTCAGCTTTCTTTTCCAGGATAGCTACGCGTGTTTCCATGTCCGGAGGCTGCAGATCTGCGATGAGGCCCCATTCGAAGCGGTTGCGCAGGCGCTCCTCCAGCCCGGGGATATCCTTCGGCACAGTGTCGGAGGTGAGGATGATCTGTCGATGGGCTTCGTGAAGGGCGTTGAATGTATGAAAGAATTCTTCCTGGGTGCGCTCGCGGTTTGCCAGAAACTGCACGTCGTCGATGATGAGAACGTCGATCTTTCGAAATGTGGATTTGAACTCGTCCATCCTGTCGCGTCTAAGCGCCGTGATGAGCTGGGTCATGAAAGCTTCGGCACTCAAATAAGCGACGCGGGCTTCAGGATTCGCTTCGAGCACAGCGTGTCCAATTGCGTTTGCGAGATGGGTCTTGCCAAGACCGACGCCGCCGTAGAGAAACAGTGGGTTATAGTGCTGTCCCGGTTGTGCAGCGACGGCTTTGCAGGCCGCGTTTGCAAACTGATTGCTTGCGCCGACGACGAAAGAGGAGAACGTGTAGCGCGGTACGAGAGCACCGAAGCGAATTGGACGCCGTCGTCCGAGTGGGGCTTCACCCGGAAACAGTTCGCCCTGGACCCGCGGTGTCGTTACAATGGTGATGCGGCACGGCCGACCGACTTGTCGCATCGCTTCCTCAAGGCTTCCCGGGTGGTGTAGGTTCATCCAAGTGGCTGCCATCGTCGTTGGCGCCACGAGGCGAAGCACGTCACCATCCATTGCCGCGAAGCGTAGGCTCTCGACTCCGGCTTGATACACTTCGGGTCCGAACTTTTCAGCAAGAAGCTGGCGGGCACGCTGCCACGCGAGTTCGGGTGACGTTTCGACAGATGCTGGGCGGCTCATAGTAGCCGGCGCCAATGTCGCCTCATTGGTCGATCAATAGGGTATCACGCGACCGAATCACAAGAGTGGGCAAGGAGGCGGATGTAGACCCTTTGACCCGATGGCGCAAGCAGAAAACGCAGCAGCATCGCACGTACATGCACGTTGACCGTACGATGACGCGATGCTACCTGGCAGCAGTAGCAGCGCTCTCACCAGTAGCCGAATGACGCTTTCAACGAAGCTCTACGATGAAGCGTCCCGCCTCTTCCCCGGCGGTGTGAACAGTCCGGTGCGAGCCTGGCGAAACGTGCAGGGCCGCCCGCTCTTCATCATGCGAGCGAGCGGCGCCACCGTAGTCGACGTGGACGGGCGTTCCTATCGCGACTTCGTTGGCTCGTGGGGCGCCGCGATCACGGGACATGCACACCCGGCCGTGGTGAGCGCTGTCCACAGGGCGGCGAGTAACGGCCTCGGATACGGCGCGCCGACACTTTCCGAGATAACGCTTGCGCGGATGATTGTCGAAGCCATGCCGTCGATCGAGCGCATACGTATGGTGAATTCTGGAACCGAGGCGACGATGTCGGCAATACGTGTCGCCAGGGCATACACAGGCCGCCCGAAGATTCTGAAATTTGCCGGTTGCTATCACGGACACTCCGATGGCCTCTTGGCTCGCGCCGGATCCGGTACATTGACGTTTGGTATGCCGGATAGCGCCGGTGTTCCCGAAGCGATCGCCTCCCACACGCTGGTCGCGACCTACAATTCCGATGAGGCTGCCGCCTATCTGCATGCGTACGGCAACGAGATCGCGGCGGTTATCGTAGAACCGATCGCGGCCAATATGGGGGTCGTACCGCCGAGGGATGGGTTCCTGCAGGGCCTCAGAGAGACTACGCGAGCAGCTGGTACGCTGCTCATCTTCGATGAAGTGATATCGGGCTTTCGGGTTGGACGCGGCGGAGCACAGGCGATGCTAGGTGTCCAACCGGATCTAACGTGTCTCGGCAAGATTATAGGAGGTGGTCTTCCGGTAGGTGCCTTCGGCGGCCGAGCGGACGTGATGGACCTGCTGGCGCCGCTCGGGCCAGTCTACCAAGCCGGGACGCTATCCGGGAACCCGGTTACGATGGCAGCGGGCACCGCGACCCTTTCTCTGCTCGATGAGAGAGCCTACAACCGCCTGGATAAGATGGGCGCATGGCTCGCCTCCGCGCTTGCAGACGCGATTCTACGGGCAGGTATTCCAGGTTGTGTCCAACGTGTTGGCTCCATGTTCACGATTTTTTTCGGCATCGATGCGCCGGCGTCTCTCGCCGCGGTTCAGCGTGCCGATCACGAGGCCTTCCGACGGTTCTTCTTCGGGATGCTCGACCGGGGGTTCTATCTACCACCGTCTCCGTTCGAGGCCTCTTTCCTGTCGCTAGCGCATAGCGACGAGGATCTCGAAGCATTCGTAGCGGCGGTGCGCGATACCTTGCGCATCATGCAATGACCACAGCACCCGAGTCGGCCTTCTTTCGCTATGCGAAGTATTCGGCGGTAGCTTTCGAGTTCATCGGCTCCATCGCGGCTGGAGTTTTCGTGGGCAGTACGCTAGACGCTTGGCTCTCGACAGCACCGTGGCTGGTCATGGCGATGACTATCGCGAGTACCGGGATCGGCTTCTACCGGATGGTTCAGATACTGCAACGCTTGCAACGCGATCGATGACGTTCCGACTCCAACGCATCCAGGGACTGGTACTCTTGCTGAGCGTGCTGGCCGCCACAGTGGCGAAATCCGCGAAATCGGTTGCGCCAATGGGCATCCTAGTAGGTGGATTCGCGGTCTGGCTGGACTTCGTCGTCATCAAGAAGTTGGGCTCTGCGATGCTCGCCCGTCGCATGACGAAGACACGTATCGTGCCCCTCGCTCTCGCTAAGTCCATCGTGTTGGTGCTTATTCCCGCTGCTGCGTTATTGCTGCCGGCGAGTGTAGTCGATGGACCGTCGTTTGCGGTCGGCGTTACGATGCTGCCCCTCGCGATTCTGGTCGATGCCTGGATTGGTGTTCCCGCGAGACAGACTGGAGACGTGTGACATGGAACACGGTTTTTCTTGGATGCAACAGATTAGCGGGCTTGCGTTTCTCGAGCTGCATACGTCGACAGGAATGTTGGTGATGCTCGGCTTGTTGGTCTTTGCCGTCCGAGCGCGGCAGCAGTTGGCGTCGGCAACCGATGTCGTAGTTCCCGATCGGGGATTTTCTGCTCGGAACATAGCCGAAGTCATCACCGAGTTCATCACGAACCTTTCGGAGAGTGTCATTGGCCACGAGGGGCCAAAGTACGTCCCGCTGTTCGCAAGCCTCTTTCTCTTCATTCTCGGATCAAATCTGATCGGGCTGATCCCCGGATTTACGCCTCCTACCGACAATTTCAATGTTACGCTCGCGCTGGGTGTCGTGGCTTTCTTGGCCTATAACTATTACGGGTTCCGAGCGCACGGACTGGGATATCTAAAGCAGTTCGCGGGTCCGTTGTTGCTTCTGGCGCCGTTGATGATCGTGGTCGAGCTCTTCAGCCACCTCTTTCGCCCAGCGTCATTGGCGATTCGTCTTTACGGTAACATGTTCGCTGATCATCTTCTCTTGGGGATCTTCACCGATCTTACGAAGGTGATAATTCCCGTGATCTTCTATGTTCTCGGTACGTTCGTTTCGCTGGTCCAAGCGCTCGTCTTCACGCTTCTGACGATGGTCTACGTCGGACTTGCGATCAGCCACGATCATTGAGGCATGTGTGGTTTACTCGATTCGATCGGTCCTGCACGGGGAAGAAGAAAGAGAAGGACGAGGGGAGCACGACCGACGGATCCCAATCGGGAGGTTAGTATGGCGCATGTAATTCGTATCCTATTTTTGGTGCTGGGAATGCTCGTCATGGCAAACCCAAGTTTCGCCGCCGACGGGGCCGCAGCCGATTCCAGCGGCTTGATCGCTCTCGGTGCGGGGCTCGGGATAGGCATAGCCGCTCTAGGCGTCGGTCTCGGTCAGGGCCGAGCAACTGCCGCCGCCATGGAGAGTATCGGCCGCAACCCGAACTCTGCTGACCGTATCTTCGTTCCGATGATCATTGGTCTAGCACTCATGGAAGCACTCTGTCTCTATGCTCTTGTGATCGCCTTCTTCCTGCAAGGCAAGATCGGCTGACCAGCGACGGCGATCGTTCGAGGCGAGCGAGGGGGTATAGCGAGGGGTGGAACATGGGTTCCACCCCTCATTTATTTGTGGGGGTGAAAAAACTCTTGGGGTCGAGAACCTCTTTGAGGTATGGTTCTCGCACCGACGCTCCGAACTTCTGGTTCCTGTGATCAGGTGGTGGTGGGAAAAGGAGGTTGCGGTGGAAGCACGCACTGGAGCTGTACGAGGTTTCGCGGCTGGCCAATTCGCAGGTCGGCAGAAGATCTTGCTCGCGGCGATTCCGATCGAGGACCTGGAGCCAAATCCGCAACAACCCCGTCGCTTCATCGATCCCGAGGCCCTGGAGGAGCTTACCGCATCGGTACGCCAGCGCGGCATCTTGCAACCGATCATCGTGAAGCGTGACGGCGACCGCTATCTGATCATGGCCGGCGAGCGGCGCTATCGTGCTGCTAGAGCGGCCGGGCTACTCGTGGTGCCTGCGATCGTGCGCGACGACGACGCAAACGAGATCGCCCTGATCGAGAATCTGCAGCGCGAGGATTTGACGGCGCTTGAGGAAGCCGAGGGACTCGGGGCAATGGTCGCGCGATACGGCTATACCCACCAGGCACTTGCGCAGTTACTACACAAGAGTCGTCCGTACGTTTCCAATACGCTCGTCCTGACACGCCTTCCGGCCGAGGTGAAGGCCGAGTTGCACCGCTATCCAGGTGTGTCTCGAGAGATCCTCATGACGATCGCACGCCAAGAGTCTGAGACGGCGATGCTCAAGCTCTGGAGACGTGTAAAACTGGCAAACATCTCGGTGCACAAGTTCCGTGAATCACGCCGCGAAGGAGGACCAGCTCGGGCACGTGACATCATGGCCGCAGCGCGAAGGATCAATCGTAAGCTACGCGGTTTTCGCATAGAGATGTTGGAAATCGACGAACGCCAGAAGCTGGTGCGTGTATTGCGGCGCACCAGGAAGCGCGTCGACCTGCTCTTGGTTGGCCTCGGGGCGAGTTGATGTCAACTCTGCGTGATTAGCGCAGCCGATTTCTCCTGCTGGGTCACCAACAGCTTGCTCACGCGACGCCCCTTCATCTCGATCACCTTAGCGGTATACCCCCCGATGGTCACCCAATCGCCCAGTCGTGCAATCCGTCCGAGCCGGGCAATGACGTAACCCCCGAGAGTAGAGCTCTTGTGGTCGGGGAGAGTGAAGCCAAGGCGCGCGGCGATCTCTTCCAGCAAGACCAGGCCGTCGACGACGTACCCTTCGGGCGTTGCCTCCATCCGCGGCGCTTCGGCGTCGAACTCATCTTGGATCTCGCCGACGATTTCTTCGAGAATGTCCTCGAGCGTAACAAGGCCAGATGTGCCACCGTACTCATCGACGACGATCGCCATGTGTACCCGGCGTTGTTGGAAGTCGCGCTGGAGCGCCTCGAGGGAACGACTCTCGGGAACGAATAAGATGTCGCGCTTTAATTTCAGCAGGTCTGAACTATCACGTAAATCTTCGAACGGACGAAATAAATCTTTTGCATGAATCATCCCAACGACGTGATCGATGTCGTCGTCGCAGATGGGATAGCGAGTATGTTGTGCCTGGTGCATAATTTCGAGATTCTCGGCAAGCGTCCGCTGCAAGCTCAAATAGACGATATCGGCACGGGGCACCATGATGTGTTTTGCAGACCGACGCGTATAATCGAAAACGTTCTCTAAGAGCTTACGTTTCGATGCCGATAACGTTCCGGTACGGTGGGATTCGGCGAGGAGCAACCGGAGCTCCTCCTCAGAATGCGCCAACTCCGTTTCACTCGCTGGAGTAATGCGTAACAAATGGAGAAAGAAGCTCGACGATGCGTTCAAGAACCACAGTGCCGGATAGAATAGTCGATAAAAGAGGCGCAGCGGGGGTGCTACGAGTAACGACGTTTCTTCGGGCCGGCGGATGGCAAGTGATTTGGGCGCCAGTTCTCCGAGCACGATGTGGAGGAACGTGATGAAAGCGAACGCTATGGTAAGCGAAATACTGTAGACCACTTTTTCGGACCAGATACCGCAAGAAGCAAGCAGCGGTCCGACGATACTCGCGAACGCGGGCTCACCGATCCATCCCAGGCCCAGGCTTGCCAGGGTGATGCCAAGTTGGGTCGCAGAGAGGTACGCATCCAGATCCTTGATGGCATTCGCGACCGCGACCGAGCCGCGGACGCCGTCACGGACTAGTTCCTGTACGCGAGTCGAGCGTACCTTGACGATGGCGAATTCTGCGGCGACGAAAAAGGCGTTGAGGAAGACCAGCAGAGCGGCCAGCAACAAATAAGCCCTACTCATGCGGGGCGATCGTACGCTATGGCGTTACAGGGTGAACCAAACGAACGTAACGTTGGAGAGGCCCGCTTCACGGGTAGCGGCAACTGTAGCCAATGATCCAGCGGTACCGCAAGGGAGCCACTTTCGGCTGCTGACAGATCCAGGCGCGGTGGTGTAGGCTTCCGGAAGCGAAACCGAGGAGGGTGCATATGCGAAGGGATATGAGGACGGTCATCGCTACGCTGCTGCTATTGGGATTGGCGACGCCTTGCTTCGGGGCTGCCGCACCCATGGGCCCCGGTCGACCCATGGGAGAGCTAGGATTCGAGCAGCAACTGCAACAAAACCGGGAGTTGCGTTCGTTCGTCGAGCTACGAGGCTATCCGGACTGGGTGGAAGAGGTGGAGGTCGACAGCACTCGACCGCTCGACGGTTACGAGCTCCGACTCTACTACCTGCGTTTCGATCGTGAGGTCGCATTCACCCGCGCCTTCATTCTCGGTCGCCCGCAGATCAGCCTACGTCTGTTTGATCGCCCCATGTCTCCGGTAGATCGGGCGCGCATTGAAGCAGCCTATCTCGCGGTCGATCCGGCGAAACGATCCGAACTCGCTGCGGATCGGGCCACGGCATCTGCCGAGCGGGCGGAGCGGGTAGCCAATACCGTGGAACGCTTGGCGGATCGCGCTGAACAGTTCAGCGAGCGGATGGAAGAAGCCTTCCATCGATCCATGCGCAAGTAAGACGTCCACTCGGCGCCTCCTGCGATCTGGTATCGTCGCAGGCTTTTCGCGAATCGGGCGTCGATGCACGACGCGTCGGCGTTCGTGAAGCTCCGAGAAAAAGAGCGCGCACCCATGGGCAATTCTCAATGCGCGAGGTGTAGCGCCTGCCTGCCGTCGAATTGAGACGGAATCTCGCAAACAGTCGCCAATCCAGGGGATTCAGCGAGGTGTGTAGTGTTGTAGACGATTCCTAGAGTTCGCTGGCCGCAGACGATAGACACCTCCCAGGTGACGATCTCTCGGGTGGCATGGAACTTGGTCAACATGTGTCGCAGACACTCCGCTGCCCTCGAGAGGAGACACCGACACATGTTCTGCGAACCGATCGCCACTCCGGTTACGTCCCGCCCCGCGCTGCTCAGCGATATGCACCTCGATTTCCGCAACTCGTATGAGACTTTGTTCCTACTAGTCGAGCTTTCCGATGCGATGAAGCGAGGGGTGCGGCACTTCAAGCTCGACGGTACTCCGCTGGAGCGGTTGAATAACGTGGTCGAAGCTCTGATCTTCGACGGAGAGGTTTTTTTCGATGACGCAACGAGCTCCGCACCGCTCGGGCACTGAAAACCGCGCTATGGAGGCGCAAGGTCTACCTTTATCTGAAAGGCACGCGCGCCTCGACGCCGTTGCTGGATAGTCAGGCCGACTTCTTCAAGTACTCGCGCGGACCCGTGATGCTGTGCCGGCGGCCGTTCACGCGACGGAAGGGGAAGCGGTAGAGCGTCGGCTTACCTTGTCGAATGCGCAGGAGCTCGGAGGCCTTCCAACGCTCCATACCGGTTCGTAGGTACTCGGGCTCTAGATTCAGGGCAGCGCACACGTTTTCGAAGGAGAACGGCCAATCGGTCTCAGTACCCGACGCCCAGCACTCTACCTCCTCGACCAACCGCTGACTACGCCTGTTCTCAGCCACTACGTGGCGTTGGAACGTGGCGATCGCCTCCTCCAAGACCGCCAGCATTAACCGTTTTTCGGGTTGGAACGCCACGTCGGATCCGACGCGGTCGAAGTATTGCGCCGGGACGAGTGTGTCAGGCTCAAGTGGCGTCGCCGTTCGTTCTTCGCTAACCGCACCACGCAGTTGCATCGGTCGATCCTCCCTGGTTGGAGCGACGCGGATCGCCGAGTCGCCATCTGGACCGCCAGCAGATGGTATGCCACATAAGATCTCGGCCGCTAAGCCTTGGATCCGTAAAGGATAAATAGTCGAGCTAGGGCATGAGAAGAGGTCGATCGGAGCTGTGCTCCTGTCCGAAACGCTACTACCCTGCGGTGAAATGCTACATCCAGGCTCTACCGAGTGCGTTGCGTAAGACGGCTCGCGATGACGTCACTCCGCGCGTTGCCATGATTCGGTGATCTGGTAGCTTCCGCCGTTCAATGTCGGAGTTCACGACGGGCCGCGATCCTGCGGAGCAACTGCCAGTTGAAAATGTTGGCGAGCTGATCCGCTATATCGCGAGCGGTGCAAAGCCCGCGACCGATTGGCGCGTCGGTACCGAGTACGAGAAAATCGGCGTTCTCGAGGAAAGCGGCGTTGCCGCCCCCTTCAGCGGCAGACGCGGTATCGAAAGCGTGCTGGAACGTTTGTCCGAGCGATTCGGGTGGATCCCCAAGCGTGAACGTGGACGGATCGTGGCTCTCACCGGTCGGGACGCGAACATCACCATCGAGCCGGGTGGCCAGCTCGAGTTGAGTGGCGAACAATGTTCGAGCATCCATCGTGCCCATGAGGAGTTGCTTGAGCATATCCAGGAGATCGTTACGGTCGGAGCGGAAGTCGGGATCGTTTTCCTTGGCCTCGGTATTCAGCCCATCAGCTCGGTAGAGACAATCGAATGGGTTCCAAAACGACGGTACAAAATCATGGGCCCGTACATGACGCGGGTCGGGGCTCTTGGTCAGAAGATGATGAAGCAAACGGCTACCGTTCAGGCGAACTTCGACTTCGGCGACGAAAGCGATGCTATGCGAAAGTTTCGCGTAGCCATGGGTCTAGTACCGTTGATCTCAGCAATGTTCGCCAATTCCTCGATCTCCGAGGGACGCATGAACGGTTTCATGACGCTTCGGGGCCATATCTGGACGGACACTGATAACGTGCGCGCGGGCTTGTTGCCCTTCGCGTTCTCACCCGAAGTCGGTATCGAAGACTATGTCGAATGGGCACTCGATGTACCGATGTATTTTTTGATTCGCAACGGAGATTATATCGAAACCCATCAGACCTTTCGCGACTACCTACGTAACGGTATGGGTAGCGAGCGCGCGACGCTCGAGGACTGGGCGCTCCATCTCACGACGCTTTTTCCCGAAGTTCGTCTCAAACGATATCTCGAGATCCGCAGTGCCGACAGCCAGCCCCCGGAGCTGATGCTCGCGCTTCCAGCCCTGCTGAAGGGCATTCTCTACGAAAGAGATTCACTCGAGGGTGCCTGGGATCTGGTGCGGTCGTGGACGTGGGAAGAGCGGCAGACGGTCTATCGTGATGCACACCGCGAAGGACTATACGCAAGGGTCGGCCGAATCCGGCTGGCCGACTTAGCGCGGGAGCTTGTGAACATCAGCGCGGCGGGGCTGCGCCGCCAAGGAAAGTTGAACGAGAGAGGCGAAGACGAGCGGATCTATCTCGATCGTCTCGAAGAACTGGTGCATCACGGAAAGTCTCTCGGCCGAATACTCGCGGAGTTATGGGAAGGCTCATGGCACCGTGACGTGACACGCCTCATTGCGCATACGACGTATCGTCTGCCGCAATGACGTGATCCGTGGATGATGCGATAATACGCCGCTCGTCCATAGGATCATCCGATAGACCGCGGAACGAACCGGATTCGGAGTCGAGGCTCCGAAGTGCCGCAACTTGGAATTAGTTCGTCTAATTCTCGACCGTAAGCTTTTTCATTTCATCCGCTCCCGAGTGCAGGCTAGTAATTTGCCGCGACGCGGCAATCCAAGGGGGCAAGAGTAATGCAAGCACGAAGCAAGAAGTCAGAGGGTGGCACCAGTGCGGGGCTGTTCGAGCCAGATATCCTGCTGCCAAATCAGTACTTTGCAGCGTTTCGACGCGGGCGAGCCGTAGAGGGCGAGCGGCGCCTCATGCTCGCAGTTCTGGAAGACGCGGTCGATAGCTACAGAAAACATGCGGCGGCGTGCGATCCACGCGAGCAGGCATGCTTCCTCGAGGCCAAGGAGTGGTTCTCTTCGAATGACCGCTCGTGGTTGTTCGCTTTCGAGAACATCTGTGACGTCTTGGAAATGAACGCTGATTATCTGCGTTCCGGCCTCGATCGCTGGCGTCGTGCCGTAGCAGTTCGGATGGCGCAGCAGAGTGAGCCGCACTACGCAGACGCTTTGCAGAACGCCACTGCATGAGGTGGCGACCGGCCGAGCCTACCAAGTAGGCTCGGCCGTTATCGGCCCTCCCCGGTACGATACCGACATAGGGATGCCGGTTTGCTCGCGGATCGCGCGGCGCAGACGTTCTGGATCGACAAGATCGATCCAGCCGCGACGTGCGATGATCTGGTTCGCTTCGTCTACGAGGTTTCCTCGCAGACCGTAGATGTCGGGGTGAGCTTCGACGAAGATCTCGCCGTTACGACTGCCGACCTTTACGGGTTGATAGAGGAACTCTCCCGGACTTCCGACCTGCACCTCGTGAAAGAGGATCGTGATGTCCTCGTTGTAAAGTCGGATGCACCCGTGGCTTACCTGCATACCGACCCCCCAGGGCATGTTCGATCCGTGGAGAGCGTAGAGCGGCAAGGTCAGCTCGAGGCGGTAGTGACCGAGCGGGTTTTCGGGATCGCCGCCCGCTATGAAGGTCCGAGGGTCGTTGCGTTCGCGGATATGCTCAGCACGAATCGATTCTGGGATGATCCACGTGGGGTTCTCGGTCTTACCGCGTATCTTGAAGCTTCCTTCCGGTGTTCGCCAATCATCGCGACCGAGTCCTACCGGGTAGGTGACCAGCGTCCCCCCGCGAAAGTGGTACAGTCGCATTTCAGGAATATTTACGATGACGCCTGTCGGACGTGCGTCGGGCAATACGAATTCGGTAGGGATCACCAGCACTTCTTTCGGCGAGGGCATCCACGGATCCACGCCGGGATTAGCGGAGATCATCTCATTGTACCCGAGATCGAAATGGCGACCTACGTCCAGCAGCGTGTCCCCCTCCTCGACGACATAGGTCTCTAGGGATCCGACTATGCTGGTTCCACCTGATCCCGGCGAACCGCTCACCGGATAGCGAGTCGGAATACGCGTGGCGAAGTCTTCCTCGCTCCACCTGGATGCGTGCGCTAACGTCGCCATACATACGAGCTGCGCAGTGAGCCACAAGCTAAGTCCAGTCCAGGATCGACGCTTCATAACCTGAGTCCACATTCTCCGACTCCCACGTTTCCGAGAAGACGCTCTCACGACTCGCCCGACGACTCATCGTCAGTCACTTGTTGCGCGCGTACTCTGGAGCAAGGAGTCTTTCTTGTCGAGATGGAACGCCGTGTGAAATACTGTCCGGGTCGGTCATTCGCGAAGTAGGTCGGGAGGCGAGCGATGCAAACCGGTAGGTGGCGTGTGTGGATGGTGGCGGTGACGACGGTGCTCGTGCAGGCACGACCAGGCGTGTTGTCGGCGGCAGACGGACCGAGTCTGTCGGCCAAGTCTGCGATCATCGTCGATGCCCGTAGCGGAAGTGTAATCTGGGCGCAGAATCCGGACGAGCAGCTTCCTCCGGCGAGCACGACCAAGGTGATGACGGCAATCCTGGCGCTAGAGAGCGGACGGCTGCGAGACCAGGTCGAAGCGAGCCCGGAGGCGTGCATGGTGGCGCCGAGCAAGGTGAACCTTCGTCCCGGGCAGCGTCTTATTCTCGAGGACCTCGTCTATGCGATCCTCTTGAACTCGGCGAACGATGCGAGCATCGCAATCGCCGAGCATCTAGCACCTTCTGTCGAGGCGTTCGGAGAGCGCATGACGGCGCGCGCCAAACTCCTCGGAGCCACACGAACCCGGTTCGCGAATCCACATGGACTCACGCAGGATGGCCACTATTCTACGGTTCGCGACCTGGCGACGATCTTCCGCTACGCGCTCGCGGTACCGAAGTTCCGGGAGATCATCGGGACGAAAGCGGTCGTGGTCGGAGTCGAGAACAGCACCCGCCGCATAGCGCTTCGGAGCCACAACCGATTGCTAGAGAACTACCGGATCCCCGTGATCGGCAAGACCGGGTATACGCTTGCAGCGAAGAAATGCTTCGTCGGTTCCGGTCGCTACGGCGAGCGCGAAGTCATCGTCGCGCTCATGGGGTCGCAGGACCTCTGGGGCGATACGCGCCGATTGCTGGAGTTCGGGTTTGGGGACGATCTGCCTCCCGAATCCGATCGGTTGAGGAAGAAGCAGCATGCAGGCAATCGGGCACCGCAGGGTGCGCGCCCGGCAGCCACGGTGGGTGGCAAAGCGCAGCGCGCTCCTCAGTATGCCATTCATGTTGGAACATTCGACCGCAAGGATCGCGCCGAACGCCTGGGTCGCGCGCTCGGCCGACGGGGCTTCGACGTCTCGGTCGATCGCCTGGCCGCCGGGCGGGGGCAGCAGCGCCGTATCAGGTATCGCGTCGAGGTGGGGCCCTACCAGAATCGTGGTCAGGCGGAATCTGCAGCTCGCACCATGGCGTCGCAGGTCGACTTGCCGACGCGCATCGTGCAGCGGTGAAGCCTCACGGAATCCCTAGAAGGTCGGGAAGTTCGCGCAAGTCTGCGATCGTGTAGGCGGCGTTGCTACGTCGTCCGACGCCGACGTACGGAACACTGCTGGCTGCGGCAGCTTCGTAGTCGGTTGCGGTGTCGCCAACATAGACTGCGGCAGCTGCCGGAACGCTCGTCCGATCGAGGCTCGCCAATAAGAGGTCGGGTGCAGGTTTGGGGTGCGGCACGTCAAGCACCCCGAGCCATGACGACAAGAATCGGTCGAGGCCGAAGTGCCGGACCACGCCTTCGACCGTCCGACCCCGGTTGGTCGCCATCGCCAATCGACAATGTCGTCCGAGTCGGGCCAAAGTAGAGTCGAGTTCCGGCACGGGCTGCATTAGAGCGTAGAACGGGTCGTAGTTCGCCTGTGCCGCCGCCGCCTTGGCGCGTGCGTGCGCAGTTTCATCCCCGGCAAAGAGATGCGCCCAGAGCTGCGGACCGGCCATTCGATGACAAAGCTCGCGGCCGACCTCGTCGAGCGGCGGATGTCCGAGAGTCTTCAGGATCGAGTCGTAGAACGCGACGTTCGCGTCGAACGAGTCGAACAGGACACCGTCACAATCGAGCATGATGAGTCGGAGCGCCCGTCCACGCGGCAGCGTGTAGTTCGTATTCATGATGAGCGGCGAGCGATGTCTACGATGCTCTTCCACCGCGCCATACGCTCTGCGCGCTGGTCGGCACCCCATCGGGGTTCGAACGATCTGTCCCGCCGCCACATACGTCCGAGTTCGGCGACGTCACGCCAGAAACCGGTCGCCAGTCCCGCGAGATAGGCGGCTCCGAGGCACGCAGCGTCGAACACGACAGGACGCTCGATCGAAACCCCGGTGACGTCGGCTTGGCATTGCATGAGAAAGTCATTCCGTGCCGCACCGCCGTCAGCACGGATGACATCGAGGTGGGGATTCGGAGCATCTGCACGCAATGCCTCGATCACCTCGCCGCAACGAAACGCGATGCCCTCGAGCACTGCTCGGACGACTTGTGCTCGACCACTAGCGCGCGAGAGTCCACCGATCACCGCGCGCGCCCCGGGATCCAGATACGGTGTGCCGAGGCCTTGAAAAGCGGGAACGCACCACACCCCGCCGCTGTCCGGGATGGTGGTGGCGATAGTTTGTGACTCGGCGACGTCGGATAGGATGCCGAGGCCGTCGCGTAGCCACTGCATGGCGGCACCGACGGTTACCGCGCTTCCTTCCAGACAATACGAGCGCACATCGTCGAGTCTCCACAGTACGAGCGGAAAGCAGCCGTTCGGTGAAAGCCGTATGGACGGTCCGACGTTCAGATCCATCATTGCGGCCGTTCCGTAGGTAATCTTCATGGTCCCTGGCTGGACGCGCAGCTGCCCGAACATGGCCGCCTGCTGATCGCCGGCGCGCGCTGCGAGAGGAATTGCAGCACCGAAGAGCGCTTTGACCGTCGCTCCCGTTATCGCACTCGTCGGTACGATCTCGGGAAACCCCGCCTGCGGCAAATGCAGGCTCTCGAGCAGGGCTGCGTCCCACTCGCCGGTCAAAAAATCATACACTCCGGTGCAGGAGGCGTTCGAGTCGTCGGTAACGTAGGAGGCTCCGCCCGACAACTGCCACGTAAGCCAAGTGTCGATCGTGCCGAAACGAAGCCGCCCTGCTTCCGCACGCGTGCGTGCACCCGGGACGTTGTCGAGCACCCAGGCGAACTTCGACGCTGATTGCAGCGGGCTCAGGATGTACCCGCGTCGCCCGAGCTGCTCGCAGATCGCTACCGTACGGAGATCCTGCCAGCCGATGGCCGGGTAGATAGGCTGCCCCGTATCGGCGTCCCAGACCAATGCCGACGCGCGTTGATTGCAGATGCCGAGCCCTGCGACGGATGTTGCCGGGATGCACGCGCGTTCCAGTGCGGCGCGGGCCACCTGGAGCGAGCGGTCCCAGAGTTCTAGCGGATCGTGCTCGACCCAGCTCGGACGCGGGCAAAGGGTAGAGATCTCCGAATACGCGGTCGCAAGCTCTCGGCCTTCGTGATCGAAGACGTAAGCGCGAACTCCGCTCCCGCCTTCGTCCATAGCGAGGATGTGCGAACTCAAGATCGGTTGCTTGCGGGTTCGGGGAGCAGCGCGCCCGGGTTCATTATGCCGAAGGGATCCATGGCGTGACGAATCTTCGCCAGTAGCGGGTACGCAGACCCAAGCTCGCGCGCGAGCCACTCCCGCCGTACCCTACCGATGCCGTGATGATGCGCGATCGTTCCGCCGGCGGCGAGCGTCGCCTCCATCGCAGCGTTCCAGATGCGAAAATACAGGCCTTCGAGATCCTCCGGTCGATCGGGTCGTCCGGCGAAAGTGAAATAGATGTTGGTTCCGGTCGCATAGCTGTGCGAGCTGTGTCCCGACGCGACCATGATTCCGGGAACGGCACGCATCCCCTCGAGCACTCCAGCGTATAACCGGTCGATCTGGTTCCACGTCGACGCGACCTCGATCGTATCTACGACCATGCCCTGATCGAGGAAATACTCGAAACCGGGAACCGCGTTACGATGGTGCAACCAGCTGTCTACCGGTTCGGTGCCGACGTGTCGGCCGCCGCACGCGCTGGCGATGGCGATCGTGCCCTCGATCTCCACCCGGGTGAGTTCGGACACACCTTCCGTCAGGACCAAGAGGAGACTCTCACCATCTCGGGCGGCGCCGGCGAACGATCGGCCCGTTTCGATCTCGTCGTAGAGTCGCAGCACGGCCGGTCGCCAGCCGGCCCGCATTACGCGGCGCAAGCTTTCCAGTCCCGCACTCATCGACGGAAACGCGATTGCTGCCTTCTCCGTGGACGCTGCCAGCGGATGAATTTGGTACGTGAGCTCGGTCAAGATACCGGTAGTTCCTTCGGCGCCGAGGAAAAGATGGCGCAGATCTTGACCAGTCGCAGCGCGCGGTACGGGGCGCGTGCGGACGACGTCACCGTCCGGCAGCACGGCCTCGAAGGCTATCAACATATCCTCTATGTTGCCGTACTTGGTCGAGAACTGTCCCGCGGCTCGTGTCGCTACCCAGCCACCGACCGACGACAGTGCGATCGACTGGGGGAAGTGTCCCATCGAGTACCCGGCTTCGTTCAAGGCCTTCTCGAACTCCGAGCCGAGGAGCCCCGGCTCTACGGTTGCGAGGAGAGCCGTTTCGTCGATTCGCTTCAATGCACGCATTGTTCCGAGATCGACTACTATGGAGTGCTCCGGCGCCAGAACGGCGCCGCAGACACCGGAGCCTGCTCCGAACGGCACGACCGCTATGCGTTCACGGGTGGCGTATCGCAACACGGTACTCACGTCCGCGGTCGTCGTCGGCCGGATGACGCAGGCGGGATTCGGTGTGGGCGCGCGCTGCAGGCTCCGCCATACCGAGATGACCCAGGTGTCGCGGCGCGCGCGCGCGAGGACTGCCGGATCGTCGATGACACACGCCGGATCGAGAATATCGCGGAGGTCGTTGCGGATGCGTTCGGAAGCGGGCATCGATCGATTCTCCTTGTCAGATGGTGAGGTTCCGCCAGGCGAGGCGCGCGTCGCATCGGCGCGTGAAATCGGCTACCTCGCGGCGGATGCGACGCTCGTCCCAGCCGAGGTCGCGTGCCACGAGCGCAGCCACAGCGGGGGCCGCGGCGCGCGCAGTGTCGGTTGCGAAATACGACAAGCGCGTCCGGCGTTCGAGGACATCGACGAGGGTGAGCGCCATCTCGTGGCGTACGGCGTACCTAACCTCGGCGGCGGTCAAAGGCACAGCCGCGGTGACCGGCGACCATGGATCCGGCCCCGTCGCGGTCGCCACGACGTCGAGCGCGTCGCCGCCGTAGGTGGCGATCAAGCGGGTCGCCGTTTCGGCGGAGAGCGCGCCGAGCGCGGCGCGTACCTGCGGCAGCGTCGCAAACGACTCGAGGTCGTGCGCACCCCGAAGATCGCCGCCCGGCAATGCCTCCTCTGCACTTCGCGAAGCGACGAGATCACGGCCGACGAGAGGGGCTACGGCTGACACGACCCTTTCCGCCATGCGTCGATATGCCGTGAGCTTGCCGCCGGCGATAGTCACCATCCCCGTAGCGCTCACGGCGATCTCATCCTTGCGCGAAATCTCCGACGGCTTCTTGCCGGGCTCCTGGACGAGCGGACGCAAACCAGCCCAGGCACCGATCGCGCGCTCGGACGTCGCGGTGATACCGTGAAAGGTGCGCTGGAGAGCATCCTGTAAGTACGCGACGTCATCGGCGGTGATCGGCGGTTCGTCGAGGGCCCCGACGTAATCGGTGTCCGTAGTGCCGACGTAGACGTGCTCTCGACGCGGCACGACGAAGACGGGCCGGCCGTCGCGCGCTCTCATCACCACGCAGTGGCGTGCCGGTAGATCGGAGGTGCGGAACACGACGTGGATGCCTTTCGTGAGGTGGAGGCGCGGTGCATCCTCCGGTTGATCGAGGCGCCGGACGTCGTCTACCCATGGTCCAGCCGCGTTGACGACAGTGCGTGTTCGAACGGGAATCGTCGCGCCACTCTCTTCGTCCCGGACCTCGACGATGCGCGGCGCACCGGCTAGCCCGAGGCGAGTCACGGTCACGTAGTTGGCGACGACGGCCCCGGCATGATGTGCCGACTTCAGCGTATCGAGCACCAGTCGCGCGTCATCGGTCTGGTACTCGGGGTAGCGAATCGCACCCTGGAGTCGTTCGGTCGCTAGATGTGGTTCGGCGGCGAGCGCGTCGCCGCGGTCGAGCACTTCGTGTCGCTCCGCTGCCGCGACCCCGGCAAGCTTTTCATAGAGGGCGAGGCCGACGCGTAGCTTGTAGAGTCCGGCGCTCGTCCGTCCGTAGACCGGTAGGAGCATGGAGGCGACTGCCGTTCGGTGCGGAGCGATGCGCCGGAGGGATTTTCGCTCCGTGGCGGCCTCGCGCACCAGTCCGATTTCGCCCTGCTCGAGGTAGCGGAGCCCGCCGTGAATCAGTTTCGACGACCGGCTGCTGGTTCCCGAGGCGAAGTCACGTGCTTCGACGAGCGCGACGCCGAGACCGCGAAGCGCGGCCTCACGCGCGACGCCGGCGCCGGTGATACCGCCGCCGACGACGAGCACGTCGAAGATCTCGTCCGCAAGGCGGTCGAGGTTGCGTACGCGGCAAGTCGGATCGAAGCCTGACATGAGGCTTCAATAGCCCCACTCGTCGAGGTCGTCGTCGCCGATGCCGAAGAAATGCGCTACTTCGTGGAGAACGGTCGTGCGGATTTCGTCGCGTACCTCGGCGATCGATGTGCAGGACTCGATGATCGGAAGGTAGAAGATCGAGATCTTGTCGGGCAGTGCAGCGTAATCGTGCCCGCGTTCGTGCAGGGGAACGCCTTCGTAGAGCCCGAAGAGCGTGTCCTGCTGTGGATCGAGTCCCACACCGCGGATCTGGGCAGCGGTGGGCTCGTCTTCGACTACGACCTCGACGTTCTCGATGCGCGAAGCGATATCGCGCGGGAGTGTAGCGAGAACCTCGGTCACGAGTTGGCGGAATTCCTTTCGCGTCATGGCGGGCTTCATGGCGCCGAGGGTGCGGCGCTCATGAGATGCTGCGGCGCCCACAGAGCGCGCATCGGCGGAACCGTGCCATACGCGGTTTTGCATGACAAGGATGAGCCACGGCAGCTTGACAACCTGAGGGTCGTGGTGCACACGAGGCCCACTCGAAATCCCACCAAAGTCGTTCCCGGGGCGATCCCCAAGGAGGTATTCTCGATGCTTCTCGACGGCAAAGTGGTCGTAGTCACGGGTGCGGGTCGCGGTATCGGCCGCGAGGAAGCACTGCTCATGGCGAAACTCGGTGCGAAGGTCGTCGTCAACGACCTCGGTGGCGGTTTCGACGGCAGCGGGGCCAGCACCGGACCGGCGCAGGAAGTCGTGAACGAGATCAAGAAGGCCGGTGGCGAGGCCGTCGCCAATGGTGACAGCGTCAGCGATTTCAAGGGTGCGCAGCGCATCATCGAGTGCGCGATCGATACTTTCGGCAAGTTGAACATCGTCGTGAACAACGCCGGTATTCTGCGCGACCGCATGATCTTCAACATGTCCGAGGACGATTGGGATTCCGTGATCGCCGTACACCTGAAGGGTACGTTCGCCTGTACACGACACGCGTGCGTCTACTGGCGCGAGCAGCACAAGGCGGGCAATCTCCTGAACGGCCGCATCATCAACACCGCGTCGGACTCGGGCCTCCTCGGCAATCCGAGCCAGAGCAACTACGGCGCCGCGAAAGCGGCGATCGCGGCATTCTCCGTAATCATCGATAAAGAGATGGCGAAATACGGTGTTACGGTGAACGCGATCGCGCCGGTGGCGCGCACCCGCCTCACCGTCGAGGCGACGCCAGCGACGGCGGCGCTCATGGGGCAGGCCGTTCCCGAGGGGCAGTTCGACGTCTTCAACCCCGCCAACGTAGCCCCGCTGGTCGCCTGGCTCGCGAGCGACGATGCCGCAGGGGTCCACGGCGAGGTTTTCCGCGTCGGCGGCGGCACCGTGTGGCTCATGCAGGGTTGGCACTCGGTCGGCAAGGCCAAGAAGAGCGGCGTGTGGGATGCAGCCGAGCTCGGCACCGCCCTCAAGGCAGAACTCGCCAAGGGGGTCACACGCAAGGAGACCATGAACGACGTCTTTGCCGAGGGCCTCTGATCTGTCCGACGTTCGGCGCCGTATTTTGATCGTCTGCCACGCCAACGTCAGCCGCAGCATCATCGCCGAAGCCTTGCTGAAGAAGATGCTGGCGGCGCGTGGGCGGGACGACGTAATCGTCACTTCGGGCGGAATCGCCGCCTACGCGCGAGACTCGAGCCTGGTGTCCATGGATGCCAGGCTCGTTTTGCGAGAGGACGCTATCGAGATCTCCCCGGAAGCGACGGCATGCGACCTCAAACGCCATCGCGACCGGCTGCTCGAGGCGGACATCATCGTCACGATGACGTCCGAGCAAAAGCGGATGCTGGCGTGCTTCCCCGAGTCCGATGGGAAGGACGTCCTGACGCTGGCGGAAGCCGCCGGCGAGGCGGGTGACGTCGAGGATCCTGCGGGCCGAGACGAGGACTTTTATCGTGCGTGCCGTGATCAGATCCGCCGCTGCCTCATCAAGGCCATCGATCGTCTCGCTCCGCCGTGAGCTTATATGCGCTGCGGTGATCCCTCGGACGATACGCTCCGCGCGATGTTGACGGAGCCCATGACGGTTGCAGTGGTCGGCTGCTCTCCGGATCCTGCGCGGGATAGCCACAAGGTCGCACGGGCGCTGCAGACGATGGGACATGTGGTTATCCCGGTGAATCCCCGCGCGCGGGCGATTCTCGGGCTTCGTTGCTACGGGTCCCTGCGGGACATCGAAGGACCGGTTACTATGGTCGACGTGTTCCGCCGCTCCGAGCTGGTTCCCGCGATCGTCGACGATGCGATCGCGATCGGGGCCCGCGTCGTTTGGCTTCAGCTAGGCGTGGTCCATGAAGAGGCGGCCGCGCGCGCTCGGGCGGCCGGACTTACGGTCGTTATGGACCGTTGTCCCGTCATCGAATATCAACGACTCGTACCGACGGATTGATCGTGGCGAAGCCGCTGCACACCTGGGAGCGCCTCACCAGCGAAGTCGCCTATGCGTGCCGCGTCTTCACTATCCGACGCGACCGCTCCCGCTTCTCCCGTGACCGCGCCGAGCACGACTTCCACGTTCTCGAGTCGAGCGACTGGGTTAACATCATCCCGGTGACGCCGGCGCGGGAGGTCGTATTCGTACGGCAGTTTCGCCATGGCATCGGCGACTGCACGCTCGAGATTCCGGGCGGCATGGTGGACGCCGATGATCCGTCGCCGCTGGTAGCGGCGCGCCGGGAGATGATCGAGGAGAGCGGCTACGACTCCGATCGCATCGAATCGCTCGGATCGATCCATCCGAATCCCGCAATTCAGAGCAACACCTGCCACTCGTTTGTGGCGTGGGGCGTCGAGCCGCGCTACGACACTCGCTTCGACACGACCGAGGAGACCGAGGTCGTACTGGCGCCTTTGGCTGATGTCCCTGAGCTGATATGCGCCGGAAAGATCACGCACGCACTCGTCGTCGTGGCGTTCCATTGGCTGGCGCTGAAGTTCTGATCGCGGCACGAGACGACGTGCTTGCAGTGGGGAGGATCGTGGCTGTCATACGCTTGCCGGAGATCGAAGAAATTTTCACCGTGCTCGACCGGCGGGGCATCTCGCGTGAAGCAGTCGTGATTCCGCTCACGAAGTGCGATCCGGGATCGGTCCGACTCTTGGCGAACGAAAAGCTCGAGATCGTGGTGCCCGAATCGCAAAGCGTTCACGCCTGGTTGCCGGAGCTCGAACGCCGCATCGACGCGGTGATGAATGCCGCCTGACGCGCTGGGCCGCGCCTCTTATTTCTCGATCAGTACCGGGGTGCCGATCGAGATCATGTCGTAGAGCTCGGCGACGTGCTGATTCAGCAGCGAGATGCAGCCGAACGTCCAGTCATCGCCGCGCGCGTTCGAGTCCTCGCGGTCGGTTCCGTGGATGCCGACGGCGCCGCCGATTCCGGGGGGACGACCGTCGATGATCGGAACTCGTCCTTCGCTCAGCGCCATCGCATAGCGGCTGCGATCGTCGTCGTTCGGATAGCTGAGCAGCATGAACCGATTCCAGCGTGCATGCGGCCGCTTCGAGCTTATTCGGTACACGCCCTCGGGTGTGCGCAGGTCGCCCTGGTACACCTTGGGGCCGTAGGAAGCGATGCCGAGAACGATCGGATACACTTTCACTTGCTGCGCATGATGGTAGACCGTGAGCGTGCGCTCGCCCTTGCGAACGACGATTGCGTTCTCACTACCGCCCGCCCACGAAAATGCCGGTGTCGGACTCGGACTCGGACTCGCACTCGGCAGGACGATCGTTGCGGGCTCCGGTGGTGGTACGAGTAGGGCGCACGCCGCCAACGTGCCGATGACCAGTACCCACGCCGCACCTGCCACCACGCTCCGCAACATGGCCAACGCCGGCAGTTTGCAATAAGACGGGAAGCAGGGCAAGCACCGCCTCCGCCACGACCCGGATGACGATCGATCGCACGGAGCTTCGTCGTGTCATGGGACACTTCGCGACCGGTGTCGCCGTGATCACGACGCGAGATGTCGACGGGAAGCCGCATGGACTCACGGTGAATGCTCTCTGTTCGGTCTCGCTCGATCCCCCGCTGCTCCTGGTGTGCCTCGACAAGCGCGCCGAGAGCCATCCGGCCCTGGGGCGTGCGGGGGCCTTTGCGGTGAACATCCTCGGGCATCGACACGAGGATCTGTCGCGCCGTTTCGCTACCTCGGGAGGAGATAAGTTCGGGCACGTGTCGCACCGCGTCGGGCGTACCGGAGTGCCGATTCTCGACGGCGTGCTCGGCGTAGTCGAATGCCGAGTGATCGCAGCCCACGACGCGGGGGACCACACCATCTACCTCGGCGAGGTCGAACACCTCGAGGCCTCCGAGGGTGATCCACTGCTGTTCTTCCGCGGAAAATACCGGCGCCTGAGCGGCAACTGAGTATTCGCACGGCGTTTTCGAGGTGGGAAACCCCGCGGACGCGGTGTACAACCAACCTCTGCATATGACCGCCACCCCACTGGGAATCGTCATTCTCGCCGCGGGCCGCGGTACCCGCATGCGATCCGATCGGGCAAAGGTCTTGCATGCGATCGCCGGGAAGCCGTTCATCGTTTCGGTACTAGAGACCGCCGCGAGCCTCGGTCCCGATCGAATCGCGGTCGTCGTCGGCCACGAAGCCGCAGAGGTCGAGCGAGTCTGTGCTGCCCATCTGATCCGCAGCCCGATTACGGGTGAAGTGTCATATCCGCGGCAGGCCGAACAGCGTGGAACCGGGGATGCGGTCCGGGCCGCCGAAGGAGCGTTCGCGCGCTTCGACGGTGACATCTTGATCCTCTATGGGGACGTGCCGGGCTTGCGCACGGCGACGCTGGAGGATCTCGTGGCCGAGCACCGTCGCTCCGCTGCGACGCTCTCGCTCCTGACGACCGAAGTTGCCGAGCCGAGAGGGTATGGTCGCATAGTACGAACCCCTGACGGCCGGCTCCGCGGCATCGTCGAAGAGCGGGATCTGGCACCCGAAGATCACACGATCCGAGAGGTCAATCCGGGTATCTATTGCGTGCGGGCCCGTTTCCTCTGGCCGGCACTCGCGCGCCTGCGAGCCGACAACGCTCAGGGCGAGTACTACCTGACCGACATTGTGGCGATGGCGGTCGAAGCGGGTGAGCCCGTCGAGACGCGTTCCGTGGCCGATGCCGGAGAGGTGGCGGGCATCAACTCCCGGGCAGACATGGCGCTCCTCGACGAACGCGCGCGACGTGCGCTCGTCGAAAAGTGGATGCGCGCCGGCGTCACCTTCCGCGACCCGGCCACCGCGTATCTCGAGGAGCGCGTGACGATCGGCAGCGATACCGAGATCGGTCCGAACGTACAACTCCTCGGCGACACAGTAGTCGGCCGCAGTTGCATCATCGACGGAACCGCCCTGCTGCGCGACGCGGTCCTCGGTGACGGCGTTCATCTCCGACTCGGCGTCGTCATGAGCGAGTGCGAGGTCGGCGCTGGGGTCGTCATCGGACCCTTTGCGCACATCAGGCCGGGCACCACGCTCGCCGACGACGTCCACATCGGCAACTTCGTCGAGACCAAGAAAGCGACGATCGGCCGCGGCACCAAGGCGAATCACCTGACCTATCTCGGCGACTGCGAGATCGGCACCGGTACCAACATCGGCGCCGGGACCATCACCTGCAACTATGACGGCTTCGCGAAACACCGCACCGTGATCGGCGATCGAGTGCAGATCGGCAGCGACACACAGCTCGTTGCACCGGTCACGGTCGGGGACGATGCCTACGTCGGGGCTGGTACCACCGTCACGGTCGACGTTCCGGCGGGCGGACATCTGGTCCTGAGCCGTGTCCCACAGCGCACGATCGCGGGCTGGGTGGCGCACAAGCGCGCGCGAGCCGAGAGCAAGCCGGCTCCCGCGATCTCGGCTCCCGCGCCGTGCGAGGGTGTGGACGCGAAGAAACGCGCTTCGAAGCGCAAGGTCGTGACCGCACGGAGAGCAGCACACGCCCAGGGAGCGCGCCGAGGGAAGCACTGATGTGTGGAATCATCGGATACGTCGGGGATCGTGATGCCGCGTTCATCCTCGTGCAGGGTTTGAAGCGCCTCGAGTATCGCGGCTACGATTCTGCAGGCGTGGCGACGTTCCACGACGGCCGGATCGCCATACGGCGAGCACTAGGTAAGCTCTCGAATCTCGAGAACCTGCTGCGCGAAGATCCGATCAGCGGCAGCGTCGGTATCGGCCACACCCGCTGGGCGACCCATGGACGGCCCTCCGAACAGAACGCTCACCCGCATAGGGCCGGGCGGATCGTCGTCATCCACAACGGCATCATCGAGAACTATCTCGAGCTGCGTGCCGCACTGCAGTCGCGCGGGCGTCGCTTCAGCTCCGAGACGGACACCGAGGTCATTTCGCATCTCGTCGACGAATGCGTGCAGGACGGGCTCGACCTAGTCGCCGCATCTCGCAAGGCCATCGCGCAGCTACAGGGATCGTTCTCGATCGTTGTCATGCACGAGGACTGCCCCGATCGGCTGGTCGCCGCGAAGAGCGCGACACCGATCGTGATCGGTCTCGGCGACAGCGAGAACTTCGTCGCCTCGGACATCCCCGCGATCCTCGACCACACCCGCAAGGTGCTCTTCCTCGAAGACGGCGAGATGGCCGAAATCAGCCGCCACGAGGTGAAGGTAACTACCTTCGCGGGCGAGCCGGTCGTGCGCGAGGCGCGCACGGTCGCATGGGATCCCGTGACCGCGCAGAAGGGCGGCTATCGCCACTTCCTTCTGAAGGAGATCCACGAGCAGCCCCAGGCCATCATCGACACCATGCGCGGGCGGTTGCTTCAAGAGAAGGCCGACGTCAGCCTCGACGAGCTCGCCGCGGCTCCCTGGCTCGTGAACGCGCAGCGCATCGTACTCGTTGCGTGCGGCACCGCGTGGCACGCATGCCTGGTCGGTAAGTATTTTCTCGAACAGATCACCCGTATTCCTGCCGAGGTCGATTACGGGAGCGAGTTCCGTTACCGGAATCCGGTAGTCGAACCGGGGACCGTGCTGATCGTCGTCTCCCAATCCGGCGAGACCGCCGATACGCTCGCGGCGGTCGAAGCGGCCCGCGAGCGCGGCGCCAAAGTGCTCGCGATCTGTAACGTCGTCGACTCGAGCATAGCGCGCCGCGCCGATGCCGTCGTCTACACTCACGCCGGGCCCGAGATCTCCGTCGCCAGCACCAAAGCTTTCACGACGCAGCTGACGGTGTTCTACCTTCTCGGTCTCTATCTGGCTCGGCGGCGCCAGCTGATCGACCATGACGCAGCCCACGCTCTCATAACGGATCTCGTGAACCTGCCGAAGCGAATCGAGGAATGTCTCGAACGAGAGCGCGCAATCGAGAAGATTGCCAAGAAGTACGGCGACGCCAAGAGCTTTCTGTATCTAGGACGCGGCATCAATTATCCGATCGCGCTCGAGGGTGCGCTCAAGCTGAAGGAAATCTCCTACATCCACGCCGAAGGCTACGCTGCCGGCGAGATGAAACACGGACCGATCGCGCTCATCAACGAGTCGCTGCCGGTCGTAGTGCTGCTGCCCAAGGACGGCGTCTATGGGAAGACCCTCTCGAACATGAAGGAGGTCGAATCTCGGGGGGGGCGTATCATCGTCATCACCGACGCGCCGTCGCCGGAGCTCGAGGACATCGCCTGGGAGGTCATCCAGATTCCGACCAGCAACCCCAGCCTACTGCCGCTCCTCCTGACCATTCCGCTCCAGCTCCTCGCGTACTACATAGCGGTGTACCGCGGCAGCGACGTCGACATGCCCCGAAATCTCGCGAAGAGCGTCACCGTCGAGTAGCCACGGACGACCTGCGCGGTGGGGCGTGCGAGCCGCCTGCCAGCGCCCCCAGCGAGTGCCACTGTCGCCGGCTGGTGGTGCATGTTTTCTCGCTGGCAGCCACCGGATATGGTGCGCAGGACGATGAGCCCGCATCTGATCTCGATCGAGGAAGCGATCGCCGAGATCCGCGCCGGCCGCATGATCGTCCTCATGGACGACGAGGACCGGGAGAACGAGGGCGATATCTGCATGGCGGCCGAGAAGGTCTCCCCCGAGGCGATCGCCTTCATGGCCCGCTATGCGCGGGGATTGATCTGTCTGCCGCTCACGGACGAGAAGCTCGCCGACCTCGGCCTGCCGATGATGGTCGCCGAGAACAACACGCCGCTCGGGACCGCGTTCACGATCTCGATCGACGCTCGGCAGGGCATCGGCTCCGGCATCTCGGCTGCCGACCGTGCGACTACCATCCTGAGTGCGGTACGCGACGGCGCAGGACCCGGTGACATTACGACCCCCGGGCACGTCTTTCCGCTCCGCGCACGTCGCGGCGGCGTGCTCGTGCGTACGGGTCAGACCGAGGGTGCAGTCGATCTGGCGCGCCTCGCCGGCCTCAAACCGGCGGGTGTCATTTGCGAGATCATGAACGACGACGGCTCGATGGCCCGGCTCCCAGACATCGAGAAGTTCGCCGCGACCCATAATCTCAAGATCGCAACGGTAGCCGAGCTGATCCAGTACCGCTTGCGTCACGACTCACTGGTGCATCGCATTGCGGAAGCACGCTTACCGACACGCTTCGGCGGTGATTTCCGCGCCGTTGTCTACCGCAGCGACGTCGACGGCGGCGAGCACCTGGCGCTCGTGCGTGGCGAGATCACCCCCGACGTGCCGACCTTGGTGCGCGCCCACGCGGAATACCTCCCCGGCGACGTCTTCGGCTACACGCAGCGCGACACCGGTGCGGTGTTGCAGCGAGCGATGCAGATCATAGCCGACGAGGGACGCGGCGTCGTCCTCTATCTTCGGCGTGAGGAGCACGGCGTCGACCTCTTTGCCGCCGGCGACGGGGCGAGCGGCCAGCCGAGCACCAATTCCGGGTTGCGGCTGAACGAGTTCCGCGACTACGGCATCGGTGCACAGATCCTCCGTGACCTCGGCGTCGGCAAGATCCGGCTCCTCACGAACCATCCGCGCCGGCTAGTGAGTCTTCCGGGATACGGCCTGGAGATCGTCGAGCGTGTGCCCCTGTATACGATGCCGCCGACTGCAGCGCCGGACGCAAAGGTCGCGAAGTTCCGCTGACCATCTAGGCGTCAGCGGAACGTGATGCCGAAGAGCCCGAACACCGTGTTGATACCGGGATTGCCACTCGCCATGCCGGCGTTCGACATGTGCCGGAGCCGGGCCTGGAAGCCGATCGCCATGCCGGGTCGCACTTCGTACTCGACTCCGCCGCCGATGGTCGACGTGAACTGGAGCCGGGTTCCGAGGTTCTGTTTGCGGAGATCGGTGTACACCGCCCCCTCTCCCGCTTCCAGGAAGGGTCGCAGCGCTGCCTCGCCGAACACGAGGCGGACGAAGAGGGCATTGATGCCGATCTCGAAACTATCGGTCTTGTGCTTGCCGTTATCGTCGTTGACGTACGCGGCCCAAGGCTCGATCATCCACAACGCGCGGATGCCGTACCGCTCGAACCACCGCGAAGCCGGATCCCATAGCGAAAGGCCCCAATAAGGATGGATGGCGTAGTATTGAATGAGGCTCGACGAGTTGATGCCGCCGCCGGCGCGCACGCCCCATTCGCGCAACTCGAGATGCGAACCTGCCGCGGAGGCTGCTCCCGCCGAGGCGAGCCAGACGAACACGACAGCGACGATCGTACGCACGGTTCGCATATGGGTGCGAGGCTGTATCCGGAAGCACCCACTGCCGCAAGCAAGCGGGCGGCGAAACGGCGTGCTATCGCTCGCGGTGCCGCCCCGGCCCTGGTGGGCATGGTCCTTGGCGCTGCCGCAGCGTGCTCGCCGGTAGCGGCAGCGGGGCCGACCGTCGACGCCGAATGGCGCATTGTCTCCTCGGGCAGCGAGACGACGCCGTCGGAGCTCGCTCTCACGGTGACGGTCGAGAAGGGCTGGCACGTGAACGCCAATAATCCCGACCGCGCATATCTGATTCCGACGACGCTCGAGATCGACCCGCCGGCCGGCGTCATCGTCCAGGCCATTCGCTACCCCGAGCCCGTGATCCAGGCACTCGGTTTCGACCCCGGAGCCATGCTGCGTCTCTACGAGGGCACGTTCACGATCGCGGTGAGAGTGGCGGGCGCACCCCCCGCGCGCCTCGATGCCACGCTCGGCTATCAAGCGTGCAACGATGCAACGTGCTTGCCGCCGCGGACCGTGTCGGTTCCCTTCGCTGCCGGACGGGTCTCGGGAGGCGACAAATGAGCGGCGGCGACGATGTCCTCCTCCGCGCCAGCGCTGCCGGCGAGACGATCCGCGCCATGGCGGCGATAACGACCGGCGTAGCGGAGGAAGCGCGCTGCCGCCACGGCACGTATCCGACCGCAACTGCGGCTCTCGGCCGGACGCTCACGGCCGGCCTCCTCCTCGGTTCGACGATGAAGAGCGAGGACGGGCTGTCCATCGAGCTCGTAGGCGACGGTCCGCTCCGGCGTATTCTGGTGACGACGAGCGGCGGCGGCCGCGTGCGTGGCTATGTCTCGCGACCGGCGACGCACCTGCCGTCCAAGAACGGCAAGCTGGACGTCGCCGGTGCGATCGGCGGCGGTTGGCTCTGCGTGATGCGAACGCAGCCTTGGAACAAGGAACCGTACCGCAGCGTCATGAAACTCGTCTCCGGGGAGATCGCCGCCGACATCACGCACTACCTCGCCACTTCCGAGCAGATACCTTCGGCGACCGCGCTCGGGGTCTTCGTGAACGCCGACGGCAGCGTCGGTGCCGCGGGCGGCTTTCTCGTGCAGATCTTGCACGGCGCCACAGCGGATCTCGCGGAGCTGGTCGAGCGCAACGTCGCGGCGCTGCCGCAGGTGACGTCGTTGATCCAGAGCGGCGCCGGGCCCGATGACATCCTCGCCGGCGTACTCGCCGGCCTCCACGTGCGGCGGATCTTCGAGGAGCCGGTCTGCTTTGCCTGTTCGTGCTCGCGCGAGCGAGTCCTCGGAGCGCTCCTGCTTCTCGGCACCGAAGAGATCGAGGACATGATCCGGAAGGACGGCAAGGCGAGCGTACGGTGCGAGTTCTGCGCCGAGGAGTACACGGTCGGCGATTCGGAGCTGCGGATGCTGATCCGCGATGCCGCGGGTTTCGCCTGAGACGGGAAGGACGACGACCATGGACGTTACGCAGGCGCTACTCGGAGAGCACGGTGTCGTACATCTTCTCGTGGAACAGCTCGAGGAGGTGCTCGAGCGCTATCATACCGCGACCGAGCTTCGCGCCGCGGCCGAGCCCCTGGCGATCACGCTCCTCGGCCATGCTCGCATCGAGGACGAGGCGCTGTTCCAACCATACGAGAAGCAAACCGGCTCGCTCGGCCCGTTGAAGTGTCTTCGCCACGAGCACGAGCTCATGGACCGGCAGATTCGCGTGCTGTTCCGCCTGCAGGATCCGCAGGCGCTGCGCGCGCAGATCCGCGCCCTGCTCGACGTGATCCGCCGGCATCTAGCGCGCGAGGAAGAGGTGATGTTCAAGGCGGCGCGTGACGCCATCGACAAGGGAGAGCTCGAGCACCTCGGTCATCATTGGGCCGAGTTTCGCGGCGTGAAGCTGGGCGACTAGCGGCGAGTGGAACTCGAGCGACGTATCGAGTTCGTACCGAGGATACCTGGCGAGGCCGGTCACGGGACGCCTAGAGCAGCATTACTACGGTGACACCCGGACCGCCGGCTGCAGGCTCGGCATCCTGGAACGTGGTCGCGTAGTCGGTTCGGGTGAGGAACTCTGCGACGGCGCGTTTCAAGGCGCCTGTCCCGAGTCCGTGCACGATCCGCACGGAGGTAAGACCGGCGCTCTGCGCCTGGTCGAGAAAACGTTCGAGCCGTGCGAGTGCTTCGCGGACCCGCATGCCGACGAGATGGAGCTCACTTGCCGGCTCCGCGACGCATCGTAGTACCCGCTGCGAAGACGGTGCCACGGCTGGGACCGTCGCGTTCGGCAGGCGTCGACACAGGCTCGCAAGCGGTGTCTGGAAGGTCAGCGTTCCGCTTCTGAGGCGCGCCGTTTCGCCTTGAACCGCGATCAGCTCGCCCCGGATGCTGGTTCCCCGCACCGCGACATCGTCGCCGATTGTCGGGGGCTTGTCATCGGACGCCGGCGCTTCAATCGCAGCGGCATGACTGGCGATGGCGGCGGCGGCCTTGCTACCGAAGTCCGCAAGAGCCTGACTCGCGTCCGCGCGTCCAGCATCGCGATGCCGCTGGCGCACTGCCTCGAGTACCGCGCGTCCTTCGGCTTTGAGGGCGTTCACGAAGGCCCGCGCCTCCGCGAGCTCGCTCGCCCATCGCTGGCGTCGACGCTCCGAGAGCTCCGCGATCAGCTCGGTATGTCGGGCCGCGAGCTCGGCGAGTGCGGTGCGCTCCTCGACGAGGGCTGAGCGCTCGTCATCGTAGCGCCGGCGGCTTTCCTCGAGCCGCGCGATGGCGCCCGCGAGCTCGCGCGCCGCACTGCTACGTCCGGCTTCCGCGGCGTCGATCAGGTCTGCGGGGAGGCGGAGACGGCGTGCCATGGCGAGCCCCAGACTCTCGCCGACCGAACCATAGACCAAACGGTAACGTGGCGTGAAACCCACCGGGTCGACGTCCACCGCGACCAGCTCCACTCGCGGCTCGGTCAGCGCGTAGAGCTTCACGGGCGCGTAGTGGGTCGCCGCGGCGACGAGGACGTCGCGTGCCAGCAGCCGGTCGATCAGCGCTACCGCGAGCGCAGCGCCTTCCTCGGGATCGGTGCCGCCGCCCGGCTCATCGAGGAGCACCAAGGCGGGCGGCGTGAGACGCTCGAGCACATCGACGATATTCATTACGTGCGACGAGAACGTGGA
The DNA here is from genome assembly GCA_002050235.1 of Polyangiaceae bacterium UTPRO1. GTDB lineage: Bacteria > Desulfobacterota > Binatia > UTPRO1 > UTPRO1 > UTPRO1. Next base: position 311,831 of record MWST01000018.1, read on the forward strand.
GAGGTTGCGCGCGATACTCTGATCGTCGGCCAGGTCCGTGAATATGCCTTCGACCCAAGGAACGACGCTGCCCTCATCGGCCGGTATAAGGATGCCCGCCCGCGCCATGAGGGTCAGCAGGCCGAGAGTCTTCAACGCCACCGTCTTGCCGCCGGTGTTGGGACCGCTCACCACGACGGCCCGTTTGCCGGCACCGAGGCGGACGTCGATCGGCACCGCGGTCTGGTTGCCGAGCACTAGCTCCGGATGGCGGGCGCAGCGAAGATCGACGGTGCGATCGCCGAACGCGGGCCGCGTTGCGCGGAGGCAGCGGGCGAGCCGCACGCCGGCATGCAGCGCATCGACCTCGGCTAGTGCAGCGGCGGCGCGTCCGAGATCGCCGCGGACCGCACCCACTCGGGTCGTGAGCGTCATGAGGAGTCGCCGCTCTTCTTCCTCTTCCTCCTTGTGCAGCAGCAACAGGCGGTTGTTCAGGGCGATAGCGAACATAGGCTCGACGAAGAGCGTCTCGCCCGAGGCCGATCGATCCTGCACGACACCGGGCGTACGTGTCGCCGTCGACGCTCGGATCGGTACGACGAAGCGATTATTGCGGATGGTGACGTAGCGGTCGGCAATGCCGCCGGCTGCGTCTCCCGCCGTGACCAGGCGGGCGAGGCGCGCTTCGAGGTCCTGACGCAGGTCACGGCTTGCGGCGCGGAGCCCGCGGAGCCGCGGGCTCGCGTCGTCGAGGAGAAGACCGGCATCGTCGAGCATCCGGGAAAGAACGGCTTCGACCTCGGGCAGTGACTGGAGCCGGTGCGGCAGGTCGGCAAGCGCCGGATGATCGACGAGTCTGCCGGTGAGGAAGCGCCGCATAGTCTCGACCTGGCGGAGTACGGTCCGGATTTCGACGAGGCGCTCGCCTGCCAGCACCGCACCTTCGTGACTCGCGAGCGTGAGCGATTCGCGGACGTCGGGAAACACCGCGAGCGGTAACGGGCCCGCCACCTCCAGGAGCCGAAAGAAGCTCCACTGGCGGTCGAGTGCCTGCTCGGCCCGAGATCGCGTCGGTAACGGTGCATAACGCCGGCAAAGCTCGGCACCTGGTGTCGAAACAGCGAGGGCCGCGAGGGCCTGCAGGAGCTTGGAAAAACCGAGCACGTCGAGGTCGCGCGGGCGCATTGCGTCGGTGCTACTGGAGGCCTTCGGTGGTGGCAAATCCTGGGGCCGCGGGAGAGAATGCCGCGGTGGAAATCGCCGGCACGATCGCGCTCGTCACCGGGGCATCGAGCGGCATCGGCGCCAGTACGGCGCGGGCGCTCGCTGCGGCGGGTGCCAGAGTCGCGCTCGTGGCCCGCCGCGCCGACCGGCTCGACGCCCTTGCCGCCGAGATCGCCGACGGACGGGCGGCGTCGTTCGTGTGCGACGTCCGCGACCCCCGGCAGATCGAGGCTACGGTGGCGGCGATCGGTGCCCGTCTCGGGCCGGTCGATATCCTCGTCAACAACGCTGGCGTCGGGCGCTATCTCGGGTTTCTCGAGAGCGGTCCGGAAGACGTAGCGACCATCTTCGAGACCAACCTCTACGCAGCACTCCATTTTTCGCGTGCCGCGCTCCCCGGTATGCTTGCACGCCGGCGCGGTCACGTGGTGAACGTAGCGTCGATCGCAGGTCGGATCGGCTCCCGCAATCATACGATCTATTGCGCGGCTAAATTCGCGCTCGCCGGCTTCAGTGAGAGCCTGGCGCTGGAGCTCGATGGCAGCGGCGTCGGCGTTACGCTGGTGAACCCCGGCATCGTCGACACGGCGTTCTTCGACCACGGATCCTTCGCTGCGTTTCCCGCGAGTGCGCGCGCTCGTGCGATCCCGCCGGAGCGGGTCGCTGCGGCGCTCGTACGCGCGGTGCGTCGGGATCTCCCGGAGGTGACCGTCCCCGCGATCTACACGCTCGGGACGTTGTTCAAAGCCGCGGCACCACGCATCTTTAGCCGCGTGATGCGTCGATTCGCTTGATTACCGGACGTGCGCCTTGTCACTCGCCGCACTCGTTGCTACTTGCAACCGCCTCCAACGGAGGTGAGTCGAGGTGGTCGAAGGGAAGCGGAAGGTTGCGGCTGCGGCATCGCCGCGCCTGGTTCGACGCCGAACCTCGGCCGCTCGTGCTCGCGGTCCGGTCGTCGCCGACGAGTTCGGCTTCGATCCGGAGTTCCGTGCCCGGGTTCTGCCGCTCTTCCGCCTGCTCTACGAGAAGTACTGGAGGGTCGAGTCTCGGGGTGCGCGGAACGTGCCGCGCAACGGGCCGGTGATCTTGGCCGCGAACCACTCCGGAGCGCTGCCCTTCGACGCCACCATGATCGCGTGCGCGCTCGAGGAGGCCCGGTGCGCCCGACCGGCACGCTTTCTCTACGATCGCTTCGTCGAGAATCTGCCTTGGGTACCGGATTTTTACCGCAAAGCCGGCGGCGTCATCGCGAGCCGTGAGAACGCCGCTCGCTTGCTCGCCAAGGGAGAGTTGGTCGGGTTTTTTCCGGAGGGCGTATCGGGCCTTTCGAAGCTCTACTCCGAGCGCTACGTTCTGCAGCCTTTCAGCAGCGGCTGCGTTCGGCTTGCACTGCGTTTCGGGGCGCCGATCGTACCGGTGGCGGTCGTAGGTGCGGAGGAAATCTATCCGCTTCTCGGTCGCTGGAAGGCGATCGGGGAGCTCATCGGGGCGCCGTACCTACCGATAACGCCGTTCTTTCCGCTCCTCGGGCCGCTGGGCCTGATTCCGTTGCCGAGTAAATGGCGGATCCGCTTCGGGAAGCCGATCGTCTTGGACCAAACGCCTGCGGATCGTCTCGGTGGAGCCGTGATTCGGGCGCTCGCGGAGCAGGTCCGGCGTCGCGTCCAAAGCATGGTGCGGGGGCTGCTCGAGGAGCGGGACTCGGTATTCTAGGTGTCGAGCGCGCGTGCCAGGCGGGTTACCCGTCTGGCACAGAGTGCGCGCACTCGGCACTGCGCCTTGGCAAAGCACAGCGACAACTAGTCGTCGCCATTGCCGAATCCTCGGGGCATGGCGGTTGCTTCGGCGGCGCATCGAAATGCTGCGCCGCCGCCTCGTCCTCCTCCAGCTGATTGCCGTAGCTGCGGCGGCGGCGGGCATCCTCGCCTCCCAGGCGTTTGCTTCTCCGCTCCAGACCGCGTGTATCCTGGTCGTGCTTACTGCCGCTGCGAGCCTGGGGGTATGTTCGCTCGTCGGTCTCGACCGCGAGCGGGTCGTACACGCGGAGGCACGCCGCCTCAAGACCGAGATGCTAGCGAACGTCTCGCACGAGCTCCGTACGCCGCTCAACGCCATCCTAGGTTATGCAGAGATCCTAGATTCGATCGCCGGCCTCCACGACCGAGAGCGTGCGGAGATGAACGGGCGGATCCTCGCGAATGCGGTTACGCTCACCTGCGCCGTGAACAATCTGTTGGAGTATTCGTCAGTCGTCGCCGGCGAGACCGTGTTGCGCCGGGGAACCGTGTCGCTCCGCGAGCTTTTCGAAGAGATCGAGCCGTGGGTAGGGCACCTGATCGATGACAAGCCAATCCACTTCGCATGGGAGGTGGATCCGCAGGTTCCCGCGATCGAGACGGATCGGGGCAAGCTCCGACAGGCGTTGCTGAACGTGCTCGCGAATGCGGCCAAGTTCACGAGCCGGGGCGAGATCCGACTTTCTGCCGTGACCGGGCCCGCGGGGATCGAGATCGAGGTGCGGGACACGGGTATCGGGATGACCGCTGCCGAACGATCCGTCGTCTTCGAAGACTTTCGCCAGGTGGAGGGATCGATCACCCGGCCCTTCGGAGGGATGGGTCTGGGCCTGACGCTGGTTCATTGCTTCAGCGAGCTCCTCGGCGGCAACGTCATGATCGACAGCGTTCCCGCCAAAGGAACACGCGTGTCACTTCGTTTGCCGATCGCGCAGGCACGAAGCGGTAATTTTTCTTGGGAGGCAATGTGCACGTCGGCCGCTGCCTGACAGAGCGCCACGCTTTCGTCATGTCGACACCCAACTTCACCATCGTAACTCTGCTTCCTCCCGGTGAAATGGAGATTGGCACGCCGGTTGCAATCGTCGTCAACGGAAGCGCCCACGATTGGTACGATCGCCACGGTAGACGAACGTCAGGAGGCCGCCATGGAGACGCCGCCGCAACTCACTCTCCTCGATCTGATCGAAGCCGTCGCGGAGGTCACCGACTCCGAAGCCGAGCAGGTGAGCGTCGTCGCCCATCTCGTCAATAGCGGCCGCGTCCGGCTCACCGGCAGCTTCCGCCGCGCGCAGCTGCGCTAGGGAGCGCCGTTGGCGGTATCGAGATTGAAGGCGTCTGTGCCGCGACCGGTAATCGTGCAGTAGCCGAAGCGGTCCATGACCGCGAGGTCTCCTGTCCGAAGCCACCCGTTACCGCCGATCGTCGCTGCCGTACGCTCGGGCATCTTGTAGTAGCCGCGCATCACGGGAAACCCGCGGCAGCAAAGCTCGCCCTCGCTTCCGACCGGCACTTCGACCCCGCTCGTCGGGTCGACGATCATCACTTCGACGTCGGGGAGCGCCCGCCCGACCGTGGTGTCGCGAAGACTCATCGGGTCATCTATGCGGGTTTGAGTGACGACGGCAGTCGTTTCGGGTTGACCATAGGCGACCGTCAGGTGGGGCAGGTGTAGTCGCGCCGTGGCCTCCGGAACCAGCCCGGCCGGCGCCGTGCCGTCGGCGAGGACGCCCGTTCGCAGCGAGGTGAGATCGAGGCGAATCACGTCGGGGTGGCGGAGTACCGACCGGAACATGCGCGGCTCGGCATTCAGCGCAGTGCAGCGCTCCGCCGTTATCGCGGCCAGGGTTTTTCCGGCGTCGAAGTGCTCCGCGGGCAACACCAGGGTCGCGCCCCGGCCCAATGACCCGAGCGTGCCGACCACGCTGCCGAACGGACGCGCAAACGACACCGGCATGCACAGGCGGTCATTGCGCCCGAGTCGCATGCAGTCGGCGACGGCGATCGCCTCGTTCACCAGGTTCAGGTGCGTGAGCTCCACCCCGGTCGCCGGGTTCGCCGTATCCGCCGTATACTGGATCATCGCCAGGTCAGCAGGTTCGATGGAGTCCTGCCGGCAGCGCAGCAGATGGTTCGTGATCCCGGCGCCGGCGCCGAGAACTTCGGACCAGACGAGCGTGCCGGGTAACCGCGCCGCGTCACCGATGAGGGCGACGCGCTTCAGCAGCGGGAAGCGCCGACTCGACAGACGACCCGGGCGAGCTGCGGCCAGCTCGGGACAGCATTCGGCCAGGACGTCGTACAAACTCACCGCGGCGACGCGGTCCACCAAGAAGAGAGTCGACGCGTCGGAGTGCGCGAGCACATGCGCTAGTTCGTCGGCTCCCGAAGCGGGGTCGATCGGTATGAACACGGCGCCGATCTTGGCGACAGCGAGCTGGAGCAGCACCCACTCTATACGGTTGCTTGCAAAGAGCGCCACGTGGTCACCGACGTCGACGCCGAGGCCCATCAGGCCTTTCGCCACCCTGGTGACGTGGGCGTACAGATCCCGATATCGCAGGCGTAGCCGCGCCTCGACCATGACCGCCGCCTCGCGCTCGCCCATGCCGAGCGCGGTGCGGTCGAAGTACTCGCCGACGGTCAGCCGCTCCATGGGCGGCTTGTAGCATCCGCACGGGGAAACGCACGCCGGGCAGGGTGCGCTCTCCCCGGTAGTCCTCAGTGCGTGACGATACCCGCAGCGCGCTCGCAGACCTGCGCGTCAACTGCGCCCGCGATCTCGGCAAAAACACGACTCTGCGGATGGGCTGGATCCGAGACCACGATCGGAGTTCCGGCGTCGCCCGCTGCGCGGATGGCGCGCACGAGCGGAATCTCGCCGAGAAAGGGCACGCCGAACTGCCGGGCCATCTTCTCGCCGCCGCCATGTCCGAAGATCTCGGCTCTGGCGCCGCAACCGCCACACAGGTGATAGCTCATGTTCTCGATCACGCCGAGCACCGGCGCTTGCAGCTGCTCGAACATGGTGATGCCACGACGCACGTCGAGCAGCGCCACGTCCTGCGGCGTCGTCACGACGACCCCGCCTGCGAGCGGCACCTGCTGGGCTACCGCGAGCTGCGCGTCGCCCGTGCCCGGTGGCAGATCGAGGATCAGATAGTCCAGCTCGCCCCACACGACGTTGCGGAAGAACTCGGTTATGAGCTTGGTCACCATCGGACCCCGCCAGATCACCGGGGAGCGTTCTCCGAGGAACATTCCCATGGATATGGCCCGTACCCCGTATCGCTCGACCGGGATGATGCGGCGGCCTTCCCGGAGCGGCTGGTCCCCACCGACTCCTAGCATCGCGGAGACGCTCGGCCCGTAGGCGTCGGCGTCGAGGAGGCCAGTGCGAAGTCCCTTGGTGGCGAGGGCGCAGGCGACGTTCGTGGCAACCGTGGACTTACCCACTCCGCCTTTACCCGACGCGATGGCTACGATCGCGCCGACCCCGGGGATGGGAGGCTTGGGCCGCGACGCGGGTCGCGGCGGTGCTGCGGGCCGTGTCGTCTCGACCACGATCTCGACCGCTAGGTCGGTAGCATCGTGCACGAGGGCTGCGATTTCACGCCGGATGGCCTCCAGGGCTTCTGCGTTCTCGGACGTCGTCGAGAGCTCTACCGTGACGCTCCGTGAACCGAGCTGGATGTCGCGGACCATGCCGAACGAAACGATGTCGCGGTTGAAACCTGGATACTTCACACGACGAAGCAACTCGAGCAGCTCCTGCGGCGTCGGCATTCGATCATGCATAGCACGCTGGTGCGGAGCGGGAAATTTTCGGAGGGTCGGGGCGCTTCTGGCACCCGCAGCTGTGCCAGCTTCGTGCCCGCACACGGCACACGCGATGGAAAAACGCGAGATCTCAGGCGCTTATCCGAGCGGACTCGATGGTCCGACCCTTGCTCGACGCGTCTATAGCTGCGTCGTTACGTGCCACTATACGAGAGACCACGAAGGAGACCCCCCATGACCGACGAAAACGTGCACCGGAGCATCCGTGAGCTCAGGATACGACTGGGTATGACCCAGGAAGAGTTCGCCCACGCGGTTGCCGTCACCTTCTCCACCGTGAATCGCTGGGAGAATGGCCACGCCAAGCCGAGCAAGCTGGCGCGGCGCGCCATCGAAGCGCTCGCGCGCCGTGGCAACCCCCGCCGCGAGAGCAGCACGCCGATCGCCGGCGATCGCCTGGAGGCGATGGTCGCAGCAGAGCCGCACCAGTAGAGCTCGCACTCCTTGCGGACCCGCTCCCGAGGGCGACCTCCACCACCCTCGGGAGCGCGGCTCTACCGCTATCTCGCAGATCTTTGCGGGAGCCTCTCCCGGCAGTGGTAACTCGACGGTGGCGCGCTCCCGTTGCGGCTCGGCAGCCGAGCCCCTATCTTCCAGTCGGGCAGAGCTTCCATGCCGCGACGCCGCCGACAGCCGCCTCCACGAGCCGCCGCCAAATCGACCGCGTCGCCTTTCTACGCGCCGTTCGAAACCCTCGGAAAGCTCGTTGGTCCGAACTCCGTCGCGGTGCGTGAGCGCCCCGCGGCGCCCCTACGCACGGCTCCGACCGGACAGTCGCCGCCGCCCTCGCTCCGAGCGGGCGGTCCTGCCGCCGCACCGTTCGGAGAGGAGGCCGCAGCCGCGGCTTTCGCGGCCGCCATGGCCGACGTCCGACCGCTCCGCGCCGATACGCGCGTCGACGCCCCGGCGCCGGCCACGCTCACGGTGCGCACGACCGTCGACGAGGATGCCGAGGCGTTCGGGGCGCTCGTCGAGCTCGTGAACGGCTCGGGCGATTTCGACATCAGCGACTCGACCGAATACGTCGAGGGTGCGGTCGTCGGCTTCGATGCGCGGATCTTGAAGCGTCTGCGGAGAGGCGAGCTCGCGTATCAAGACATGATAGACCTGCATGGCATGTCGGCGGCGACGGCCCGCGTCGAGGTCGAGCGATTCGTCACCCGGGCGGTCGCCGAGGGAAAGCGCGTCGTGCTGATCGTGCACGGCCGCGGTCGCAACTCGAAGGACAACGTTCCCGTGCTCAAGGAACGACTGAAGAGCTGGCTCGCGCGTGGACGCATCGGACGCTCTACGCTCGCCTTTACGTCGGCCCGGCCTGCCGACGGCGGTACCGGGGCATTGTACGTGCTCTTACGGAGATGCCGTGGTCCGAAAGAGCCGATCACGGTCCTCGAGGGGGCGAAGCGGGAGTGAGGTACGCGGCCGACGTGTGCACCGGGTTCCGTGTCCTGCTTGCACCGGTGCTCGCGTGGGAGCTCGGTCGACCCCGAGACGCCGCTGGCTGGCTGCCCTTTGCTATCTATGTAGCTGCGGCTGCGACCGACTACGGCGACGGCGTGCTGGCGCGCTCCGCGGGTACGGCGTCGCGGCGCGGACGCGTCTTCGATCACGGTGCCGACGCGCTCTTGCTGTTTCCCGCGTTCGTCGTGCTCGCGAACGAAAGCCGGGTGCCGTGGACCCTGCCGATCGCTGCGATGGTTGCCTTCGCGTTGTACGCTCTCGATGGCTGGCGACGCAGCGGTTCGCTCGCGACGATCGAGCTCGCCGGAGGCCGCTCCGGCGCGGTCGGCGGCGTCCTGAACTATGTCATCGGAGGTTTGGCGACCGCTGCCGTCGCGTTCGACGACCCGGACATCGATGCCGCCATCTACGTCGCCGCCTTCGGGGTCACGGCGGTGAACGGCGCGGCAGCGATCGAGCGCCTGACCGGGCTGGTGGCGACAGTTCGCGGATCGCCCGCGGCAGGAAGGGAACCCCGAGCATCGCGTTCATCACCATGAACGTGACGTGCGCCGTCAAGCTGAAAGCGAGGAGGTTCGCTGCGGGCGCCTGATCGCCGAAGAAGTGCAGCCAGAAATACTGTGGCGCACCGAGGTGCGCGACGCCGATCGGCAGCGCTGCCGACAGGAAGATCACCGGCAGGAATACCAGCAGCTCGAGATAAGGCAGGTGGATGCCGAAACAACGAAGCGCAAAATAGTACACCACCGTCGCCATCAAGAAGTTCGGCGCCTTGAAGAGAACGAGCAGCAGATAATGACGTAGGTGCGCCAGGCGGAAGCTCCGCAGCATGCCGGCCGCCGTGTGCGCGGCGAGTCGATCGCCGGCGAAACGGAAGAACGCGAGGTGCGCGGCCAGATAGGCGTAGAGCGCTACATACACCCAGAAGAAGCCCTCGATGCGCCGCGGCGCCAGCGCCGCACCCAGGCTCGAGAAGAAGACGAGTTGGTAGAGTTCGGCGAACATCATGAAGAGGACCGAGCTCGCGACTTCGAGAAGAGGAATACCTTCGCGCCGATTCAGGTAGAGCGCGATGCTGCCCTGTCCGAGCGGCGAGTTGAGCAGCGTCAGGAGGTAGGTCGTAGCGCGGATGGGCAACACGTCGCGGTAGGCGATGCGGGCGTTGAACCAGTTGACTACGCGCGTCAGGCAGAAGGTGTCGATCAACAAATACACCAGCGAATAGGGCAGCATGATGGCGAGGTAGGAGGGCGCGTCGATGCCGCGGAGCGCGTCGAGCACGTGCGCGATCGGCACACGGCGGAAGATCAGCGCGAAGATAATGCTCGTGACCAGCCATGGAACGAGGCGCTGTAGTCCCCGATGGTGGCCGCGGTCGCGGGAGCCGTTCGCGGTCGTGCTCGCGTGCACGCGGGCGGACCATAACGACCGCCCATCTGCCAGACAACCGCATAAGGGGGCTCGTGTACCGGCGGTTGACTTGCAGCGAGGGCGGCCCATAGATGCCGAGCATGCGTCCGGCCTGCGTCGCCGCGATGACGATGTTTCTGGCAGGCGGGGTCGCCTGTCACCCTATGCACTCGCAGTACGTCGTGCGGCGGAGCAACATCACCTGCGATCAGGCCAATCGCTACGCCTTCGAGAGCATGAAGACTCTCGGCTACACCGTGACGAGTTTCGAGCCCGCGGCGATCGGGCGCACTGGCCTCCTCCGCGGCAGCAAGGCGGCGGAGTCGGGGTCGACGCGGTCCGCTGGCGCCGACGGCATCGTGAACATCATCTGCGAGGCGACCGAGGTGCGGCTCGAGGCCGAGCAGGACCGGCTGCTCAGTCAGGACCTCACTTTCACGCGCGGCTTCTATCTGGCGTTTACGGGCATCGCCGATCATGCGGCGAGCGACGTCGCCTACGCCGAGAAACGGTCGGGAGGTATCACCGAAGGCGGCGTCAAGTTCAAGATCCAACCCCAGCTCGCGCTCGAAACGAAGCTCGACTTCGGCGAAGACCTGGCGGCGGGCGGCGTGCTGGCCGTGAAGGTCATCGTGCAAAACGGCAGCAAGGTGACCTATTCTCTCGATCCCGCTGCGATAGACCTGCGGCTGCGCGGCGGCAGCGACAAGGTGCAGCAGGTGGATCTCCACGACGCCGCGCAGAAGATCGCTCGCGCCGCTGCCGCCGACCTCGATCCGGGGATACCCGGTCCCTCCGCCGCAAGCATCGAGGAGACGCTGCGCCGGCGCCGGCTTCCTGGCGGTATCCTCGAGCCCGGAGGCCAAGCCGAGGGCTTCGTCTACTTCCCGACCGGTAGCTACGCGCGCGCTCGCGCCACCCTCGTCGACGTCGAAAGCGGCGAGAGCGAAGGGTTCCTGGTCGAGTTTTGACCGGACCGCCCATGACCGGACGCGAGGCTCTCCTTCTCACCTTCGACCGGCTCTTCGATAAAGCGGCGAAGAAGCTCTCCGTGACCTGTACGGACACCGAGAAGAACGAAGCGCGGCGGCGCTTCGAAGAACGCTTCTCCATGCTGCTCGAAGCGTTGAGGGCGCTCGAGATTCGCGAGATTCCGGAGGAGGTAGTCGTCCGCATGGAGGAGGCGATCGAGAAACTCTCGCCAGCCGACATCGTCGGGCTCCTGGCGACCGTGCCGCTGGTGCCCCAGGCGCAGGAGATGATGCGGCTCCTCGCATACCGGGCGGCCGAGCAGCGCCTGCTCGAGCACTACGTCGCGACCGCGAGCGACCGATTCGGCGGGCACTAGGACTGGGCGCGAACCCGGAACTTGGGGAGCGTCACCGCGTCGGAGATCTGTTCGAATACGACCTCGACCGGCATGCCGATATTGATCCGGTCGATCGGGCAATCGAGGAGGTTGGAGGTGATCTTCGGACCCTCTGCGAGCTTCACCACGATCACTGCATAAGGCACCTCGCGCGCAAAGGCCGGGTGATAGACCTGGTGCATCACGTTGAAGCTGAATATCTCGCCGCGCCCGGAGACATTCGTCCACTCGGCGCTGCTCGAGAGGCAGCGGCTGCAGATCTCGCGCGGCGGAAAGCGTAGGGCACCGCAGCCGGTACAACGCTGCACCATCAGCCGATGCTCTTTCGCCGCGGCGATAAAGGGTGCGAGCTCGCCCTCGAGCTCGGGCATTGGTCGCGCGATCGGGGGGGCAGCGCTCATGACGGCAGGGGGCTCAGGACGAGCGTCGTGTGTGTCGAGAGGAGGCCGCCGTTACCGCTCACGAGCACTACGTCGTGGCGCGGGACCTGGCGGTCGCCGGCTTCGCCACGCGCCTGGAGGACGCCTTCGGCGAGCGGCGTCATCCCCCACATGTACGAGGAGGAGAGCTGGCCGCCGCCCGTGTTCACCGGCAGGCGGCCTCCCGGAGCGGTGTGACCGGCGGCGACGAAGTCGCCCGCCTCGCCTTTGGCGCAAAAGCCGTAGTCCTCCAGGGTCACGAGCACGGTGAACGTGTAGCAATCGTACAGCTCCGCGACCTGGACGTCGCGCGCCTCGATGCCCGCCATGGCGAAGGCAGCTTTGCTTGCGAGCGATGCTCCGGAGACGAGCGTCTCGGCAGGATCGCCGCCGGGGTGCCCTTGGCCCATGCCCCATACGTAGACCGGGGGCTTGCGAAGCGCCCGCGCCCGCTCCGCGGAGGTGACGATCACGGCGACGCCGCCGTTCGAGACCAGGCAACAGTCGAGCACGTGGAACGGTTCCACCACCCAACGCGATGCATGGTAGTCGGCGAGGGACAAGGGTACGGCGTGCAGCTGCGCTGCCGGATTGCGGTTCGCCCAGCGACGCTCCGACACCGCTACCGCGCCTAGGTGGTCCTGAGTGGTTCCGTACACGTGCATGTGGCGACGCGCGACGAGCGCATACATGGCGTTGACGCCGAACTGCCCGTAGGCGGCATCGAGTCCGCGTGCGAAAGCATAGGAAGCCGCGGATCCCTCGCTCTTGCCGGCGCGTGTCCGTTGCTCCTCGGGTGATTTGAGGGGTCGGTCCGAGAAGACGCATGCGACCGTCGAGCACATCCCGGCCGCGATCGCGAGCGCGGCGTATTGGATCATAGCGCCCGCCGTCGCTCCTCCGAGGTTCATCGTGGCTTGCAGGGCAAGGTCGCGGAGACCGAGCGCCTGCTGGAGCATGAACGACCCCATCGCGGCGTTACCCCAGGAGATGCCGGGATTGAGGAGGAGTCCGTCGAGGTCGGTGCGCGCGAGGCCGGCATCGGCGAGCGCGCGTTCGACTGCGGCGACTGCAAATCCCATGTGGCTGCGGTCGTAGACCTTACCCTGCTCGGTCTGACCGAGCCCGGCGATAGCGATCTCGCCTCGCAGCGCCATCCGCAGGAGTTCCCTAGGCCAGGCGTCGGGACGGGTCAACTTGCGACGGTCGCGAGGGTCACCGGGAGGCCACGGCCTCGCCGCTCTATCATCAAGGTCCAGGATTTCTCTTGACCCGTCGCAGGCGCCCATGATTTCTTCGCCGGCGTTCCCGCAGATGTGCCGTGACCCGTGAGTCCGTAAAGATCCGCCTGGTGACGCTGTGGTGTGTCGCGCAGTGAGAGGTGCTCCATGTCGGCCCATATCGCATTCCGTACGTCTGTCGTAGCGCTCGCGATGCACGCGCTCCTGTTCCGTAGCGCGCCCGCGGTCGCTGCGATCGTCGGCGGTGGCGGTAGCAGCCGGGTCGACTGCCTTGCAGCCTTCGATGCCCCCGTGAACGCGCCGGCGGCCAAGCCCCGCGGCATCCGTTGCGCCGATGGTGATCCCGCCTGCGATCTCGACGGAACCGTGAACGGCGTCTGCAACTTCCGGGTGTCGGTTTGCGCCAACAGCACCTTCAACCCGGCCGCCTGTGCGCTGAACGGCGTGCGCTTGATCACGGTCGAACACGCCGCAGACAACGGCGACCCCAAGTTCGATCCCGAGTTCCAGGCGCTGCAGACGCGTATCGACAGCGACATAGGACCTTACCCCAATAATGACAGCGATGCCTGTACGACGGCGACGAACTTCTTCGTGGCGATCAAAGGTCCGCTCAAGAACGACAAGTGCAAACGCAACAAGAAACAGATTCGCCTCATCGCCGAGTCGACTCTCGCCGCCGGTCAGGGGACGATCCTCGTCGACAAGGACAAGCTCGATCTCGTCTGCGATCCGCCGGTCGGCGGCTGCGACCCCGGCGCGCTCTTCACCGGCACCTATGACCGGGTGCAGCGCCAGATCTTCAATCAGAGCTGTGCGGTGAGCGGTTGCCACGATTCCAACTCGTTCGTCGACGCCGGAAACCTGCTCCTCGAGGCCAGCGCCTTTCCGGCGAACCTGATCAATCGAACGCCGACGAACGCAGATGCCAACGGGCTCGGCTGGAAGCGGATCACACAGGTCGACCCCAACACCGGGGATCCGGACACGAGCTTCCTCATGCACAAGTTGACCGGTGACCTGCCCGGATCGGGTCTCGGTGCTCGTATGCCGAGAGGTCGACCCAAGCTCGACGCGACGTTGATCAACGTCATGAAGCTATGGATAGAGGCAGGAGCCCCAGACACCGGGTGGGTGTCGGGGACCGACTGAGCATTCGCAGCGGAAGCCAAGGAGACGAGAGATGGCAGACGGCACTCCACTCACGTTGCAACACGCGCGGCACCTCTTGCGGCGGACCGGTTTCGGCGCGTCCCAAGCCGAGGCCCAGGCCTTTCTCGCCGGGCATTCGACGCGGGGTGCGGCTGCCGAAGCGCTACTGAAGTTCAAGCCGGCCGGGTTCAAGGCCGGCGGGAACGACCACGACGTGATCCACGACAAGTGGATCAAGTACATGCTGAAGGTGAAGGCGCCGCTGCAAGAGAAGCTGGTGCTGTTCTGGCACGATCATTTCGCGACCGGCATCGCGAAGGTCTACTACGCGCGGTTGATGGCGAATCAGAACAAGCTGCTGCGTCTGAACTGTCGCGGCAACTTCAAGACGCTGGTGAAGGCGGTGAGCAAAGATCCTGCGATGATGGAGTACCTCGACACCGTTCGGAACTACGCCGAAGTTCCCAACGAGAATTATGCCCGCGAGCTGCAGGAGCTCTTCACCCTCGGCGTCAAGGACTCGGCGGGCGTCGACAACTACGTGCAGGACGATGTGGCGCAGATCGCACGCGCCTTTTCCGGCTGGACCTACGGCAAGGCCGCTTACTTTCGCAGTTGGTACCACGACTACACGGACGATTGGCCGCAGCGAGGCCCGAAGGTGATCTATCAGAGCACCGGAGGTTTCGGTCCGGCCGGCCGCAGCTTCACCGTCAACGGTGAAGGCGCCCAAGAAGTGGACGCGGTCATCGACATCATCTTCGAGCACCGCGACAGCCAGGGAAAGAACACCGTCGCGCGTCGGACCGCGCGCCGACTGATAGAGTATTTCGCACACCCGGAACCGAGCCTTGCTTTCATCGACGACGTCGTTGCGGCCTCGGGCTTCGACGTCGACTTCGAGATCACTCCGCTGCTGCACGCGATCTTCGTCCACGACGACTTCTATCTGACAGCGGGTTCGCCGGTGGGGGTCGCCACCCGCAAGTCCGTGCGGTGGCCGGTCGACTACGTCGTCGGTTCGCTGCGGCTGCTCCGGATGAAGCCGAAGGGCAGGTATCAGTACATCGACGGTGGCGGATACAACCGGGTCTTCGACCAGTTGAGCAACATGGGACAGCTCGTGTTCGATCCGCCGAGCGTCTTCGGATGGGATTGGGAGACGTCTTGGGTCAGCAGCTCGACGATGCTGGCGCGCTACGGGTTCGCGCGCGATCTCACGGCGGCGCGCGGCGGAGGTAGTACGGCCTTTCGACCCGACAAGCTCATGAATCTCGGCCTTACGGACCCTAACGCCATCGTAACGGCGGCTACCGACGTGCTCGGGATGACGGGGGATCTCACTGCCGGAGAGGAGGCGACGCTCGTCGCTTATCTCACCGACAACGGCGCGGTCTCGACACTCGACCTGAAGGACTACGATACGCGCAATCGCAAGCTGCATGGGCTCTTCACCTTGCTCATGCAGATGCCGGCGTATCAGCTGCAGTAGCGGACGGAGGATAGCAATGGCGATCACACGACGGCAGTTCCTGAAAGGTGGCGGGCTGGTGACCGCCGGGACGCTCTTCGGACCCGGCTTCTTCGGCCACGGTCTGCTGCGCAGCGCTCAGGCCGCGCTCGAAGACAACGATCGCTATTTCGTCGTGATCTTCCTGAACGGCGGGAACGACGGCCTCAATACCGTGGTCCCTGTCGACAATGTCGCCGGACTGCGCGCCGCTTACGATGCGGCTCGCAGCAGCATCAACATCACTCCCACCCAGCTCGCCAACAGTCTGATCGGTCTCGACCCCATCTCCGGGACGCAGCTCGGCATCCATCCCGGCTTCAACGTCCCGAACGGCTACTTCGACAACGGTGCCGGCGCCGGCGGCCTCAAGTCGCTCTACGATCTCGGCAAGGTTGCCGTCGTCCAGGGTTGCGGATACCCCGAGTACAGCCTTTCGCACGAAGAGGCCCGAATCATATGGCAGACGGGCGTTCCGCTCGGGGCGCCGGCCGGGACGGGATGGGTGGGCAGGTATCTCGCCTATGAGTACGCCGGCAACGAGATCCCGGCCGTCAACATCGACGACTCGATCGTCGGCGAGTTCCGGCAGACCGGAACCAGCGTGCTCGCGGTCAGGGATCTGGAAAACTTCAGGTTCCCGTTCGACGACGCGTATTCGGACGACGACGCAGCGAAGGCGGCGGCCTTTGCCGCGCTCAACCAGTCGGCGGTGAGCGGTGCGCAGCCGGCAGCGCTCTTCATCGGCAACACCGGTCTCGCAACCTACGATGCTGCCGCCGCCTTCCAGTCGTTGAGCGGACTCTATGAGGGGGACCGTGCGGCCCAGTCGCAGCTCTATTCCGATGTCGGACGCAGCCTGGCCTACGATCTCCGCCAGGTGGCGAGCGTCATCTACGGAGTGGAACAGGGCGTGCCGAACGTGAGCGCCCGCTTCTTCCAGGTGAGCAACGGCGGCTACGACACCCATTCCGATCAAGGCGGAGCCGATCCCAACGGGCAACACTTCAGCCTCCACGCCGAGCTCGGTGGGGCTCTCAAGGTCTTCTATGACGATCTCGCCAGCATGCCGGGAAACGTCGCCAACCGGGTGTGCGTACTGGTATGGAGCGAGTTCAGCCGACGGATCGTCCAGAACCAGAACGGCACGGATCACGGCTCGCAGGGACCGATGTTCGTGATCGGCGGCGGAGTGCAAGGGGGCGTATACGGCCGGCACCCGAACATCGAGGCTTCGGCGCTCGATGACGAGGGCAACACGACCTACACGCAAGACGCCAACTCCTTCCGCTCGACCGACTTCCGAGACGTCTACGGGACGATCCTGAAGCACTGGGTGAACCTACCGCCAGCGACCGTCCAGACGTTACTGCCGCTAGACGCCACGGCGGAAGCTCTCGCGGATCCGGCTCACTACTGGCGGTCGGCGAACTTCGATCTCGGCTTTCTTCCCTAGCGGCGTCGGCAGCGCGCCGGCATGGCGCTCGTAGACTATTATTTCGCCGATCCGCGCGTCTTCTTGATCCCGATCGAGCATCTGAGTCCGGCCGGGATGAGCACGGAGCTGGCCGCGGAGCTGCGAGCGCGCGGTGTGTGGTCGGATGCGCACATCGCGCTCTTCAACGGCTCTTTCCGGCTGTATTGGACGCGGAGCACCGATCTCGCGCAGCGGACGGGCACGTGGATGCCGCCGCGCCTCCGGCACGTGGCCGTAGTGGTGCACGAAATCGGCGTCCGTCCCTATGCGCAGCTTCTCAATACCAGCGCCTGGACGGTGTATGCGTGCGATTTCGATCCGGAGACGTCGCACGCGGAGCTCGGAGCCTACGTTCTCGCACATGGGGATCGGATGGCCCTCACCGGCGAGGTTGCGCTGACGGCGGTGCACAGTGCGGCTTGGTGGCTCGGGCGTTCCGACGAGGAATGTGCAGCGTTCGCAACGGCGGCGGCGCGATCGCGCCGCCCCGATGCCGACGGGCTGCGCGCCGTGGCCCGCGCCCTGCCCTGGCTGCGGCAGTTGCGTCACGAGAGCCTGGCTCCGCCTACCACCGACGAAGCATATCGGGCGATCCCGGGAACCGGGATTCTAGTGCCCGCTGTGCTCGAGATGAAGGTGCACTCTCTCGTCGACGCCTGGTCGATGACGGCGCGTCGGATGCTCGGCGAGCATCGGGCTGCCTGGCTGAGTGATCCGAGCCGGGCCGGCGCGCTGCTCTGCGACTGGCTCGCGTCAGACGCGCCACCGGTTCTCATCACCGGCAGCGGCGGTCGGATCGTCTGGGAACCCGAACATCCGAAGCGGCTGGGAGCATTGCGCGCGGCGGTCGAGCGCGGCGATGCCGCGGGTGTGGCGGCGGTGCACGAGGATCTGCGAGTCGTCGCCCGCCACACCCGCGCGTTCCAAGCCGCCCTTGTCGATCCCGCGGGACTCCCGCCTCCGGACCCGGAGACCGATCAGCGTGGCTACAGCTATATGCACCGCGAGCGCGGGCTCATTGCCTACAATCTGGACGAACCCGGCATGGAGCGGCTGACGGGGCCAGACCTCCCCTACGCGCGCGCGATGCTCGGCGCTCGCACCCTCCACGAGTGGGGACATCTTGCTGTCGCTGCAGGCTGGGTGCCGTGCGCCGTCAGCGATCGCGAGTACGCCGAGCGGCGAGGCGCCCTGGCTGCGGTCCTGACGGAGACGGTCGCAGGCTTGTCGCCGGAGCTCCGATCGCTCACGGCTGTCGATCTCGCGGACCTCTCCGGCGACCGCGAGCCCGGCGACGCGCTCGCGAGCCTCTTCCAGGCACGCATTTCGGATTGGCAGGCCAACGTCCTGGCGCAGCGCTTCCTCGATCGGATCGAGATCGAGACCTACGTGCGCCACAACATCCGGACACTACGATCAGTCCATCCGCCGGCGCAGCTCTTCCGGATGCTTATGCGCTATCTTTTCGAGCTCCAGTATCTGCGCTTCAGCGAAGTCGCCGACGCCTATACGTTCCTGGTGCGCAGCACCTGGTTCGACCGCGACTTCTTCGCAACGGGCCTGCTCGACGAGCAGTCCTTCGCGGTGCTCGACGAGCGGGCAGCAGCTCTCTGCGCCGCCTACGCGGTGGATGAGTCGCGGTTCAACGCGACATTATGAGGAAGCGCTTGCGCAGCTCGGTCAGCTGATCCTGGACCGACGGCAAACGTCGAGATTCCATCAGCGCCTGGAAGATCTCGCCCTCGGGCGCCTCGCGATGCGTCTCGGTTAGCTCGTGGACCGCGTCGAGTATCTGATGGATGACGCGAGGGATCTCACGCTGAGGGATCACCAAGTCGCCGCGACCCAGGGTGCCGGTCCAGTTCGACGCGTAGGGCCGCAGTACCTGCAGGATCTTTGCAGTCGCGGTCTTTTCGGCGCTCATTGCGACGCTGAACGTAGCATAGAGAGGGTATAGGCGGGAGCAGGCTTGTAGGCTGAACCAGCCGCGGTCGTGCGGCACGTGCACGTGCAGCGGTGCTCCTACGGGCGTCGCCGGCGCCATGGCGCCCGCGCGGTGGGAATTTTCACTTTGCAGGAGCGAGGGGCTGTGCGAAAACGACGCTCCGGAGGAATCCCTCATGTCTCCCCGATCCTTCGCTGCCATGTGCTCCCTCGTGCTCGCTGTGGTCGCGTATCCAGTCGGCGCGGTGCCTGTCCGTGTCTTCGCAGTCGGCAACGAGGTGCGCGTCGAGGACGTCGTGAGCGTCCAGGCGTTTCGCGACAAGATGTTCCACCTCGTCGATGCGACTCTGCCGAATCGGAGCGATTTCGTTCAAGCTGGCGTCGACGACGTCGTGAGCCACATCCAGCCCGCAGATCCGGGCGCGCCGACGCTCGTCCTCGTGAACTTCCCCGAAGACGTAGGTTTGGTGGCGGGCATGACGGGGTCACGCGGCGCACAAGCGCGCAGCTCCATCTCCACGGGCGGCGCGTTCCTGACGCTCCTCAACACGCATGCCAGCCGCATCAGCTACTACCGCTCGAAGTTTCAGGGCCTAGAGACCTTCCAGGCCCTCCTCCTCGCTCTCACCGACCTCAACTACCGTGTCGTCTATGAGACCTTCCGCGACATCGCCGTGACCTACGGTGTCTACGTGAGCGCCGGGGTCAACGTCGCCAATGCGCGCCGTATCGAGGCCGCCGACGATCCGCTGCGTGTGAGCAAGCTGCGCGATCCCGACGAGCCGTGGCGGCCGTACGCCTACGAGGCGATCGCCCCCGAAGTCCACAACACCACGATGATTTTCCGGCCGGACGGCGAGGTTATGGTTCCGGACGGAAACGGCGGAGTAGTCGCCGCACCGAGCGAGACCGGAGGCATTCTTCGCGGCAGCATCGACAAATCGTATCTGGTGCCGCTCGAGCTCGACCTGCTCTCCCTGGCGCCTTCGCCCGTCCACGCCCTGGACGTGCTCGATACGGCCCTTGGACGGCTCGGGGTCGTCATCTCGAAGGACGCCTGGATGGTCGACGTCAACGAGCGCTACGACGCCAAGCGCGCCAATCTCCTCATTCAGTCCGAGGCATTCAGCGCCTGGGCCTTCAGCGATTCCGGCGACGGTCCGGATGTCATGAAGGAGGGCGGATTCGGCGCTCTCCAGCGCTTCCCGAACCTTCTCTACAACGTGACTCCGGCGCTCGTCGGCAATCTCATCGACGTCACGTTCGACGGCCAGAGCAGCATCCTCGGCAAGCGCACGGGCGCCTTCCCCGGCCCGCTCTCGTCCGCGAACGCATGGATCGGCCACAACCCCGACACCGGTTTTCTGGCTATCGCGCCGTGGGTGATCCCCGACCCCGGCATTGCGAATCCGCTGCTGACGCAGGCGGAACGCCGCGCCCAGTTGACGGCGGTGGGAGACCTCCTGACACCGAAGTCGCCGGTCCTTTGCCCGACGACGCTCACGGTCGGTGCCTGCCGCGGGGGCTACCGCGAGAACGTGGTCTTCGCCGACGTCGATACCCCGGGGGCGCGCGTACTCGGACCCGTCGATCCGGGTCCGCGGGCTCCGACGGCGTTCGGTGCCAACGTCCAGGTGAATGCGATCGAGGGCTCCCCTGTGACCCAGCGCCATCCGCGGGCAGCGGCGGCGAACGGGCGGCTCTACGTCGTCTGGGACGATGACCGTGACGGCTACGAGAACGTGTACATGGCCATCAGCAACGACGGCGGAGCGACCTTCGGCGGCGAAGTGAAGATCAGCGGCAACGTGCCCGGAGCGATCGTGGAGCTCTTTCCGCAGATCACCGTCGCTGCGAAACAAGATCGTGTTTACGTGGTGTGGCAGGAGTTCGCGGCCGGACGCAACGACGATGCCGGACGCATCATGCTTGCCCGCTTCGATCTGGCGGGGACGAAGCTCGGCCCCGACGTGCGCGTCGACAGCGGCGGCGATGGCTTCGGCAAGTGGACGCCGCAGGTGGTCGCCGATCCGAGCGGCAATCCGGCCGTGGTCTGGATCGACGAACGCGATTCCGGTCCCGGCGGGGTCCAGTTCGAGCATGTGTACTTTGCGTCCAGTCGGGACCTCGGCTCGACGTTCCGTCCGAGTGCCCGCCTCGACGACGTCGGCGTTCGCCGGGGGGCGGTGCCCGATCCGCTCGCGGTGAAGCTCGACAATCGCTGGCGTCCGACCGTGGCGATACGCAATCGCAGCCTCTTCGTCGCCTGGGCGGATTTCCGCAACTACAACTGGGACATCTACGCGACGCGGGCGTCGCTGGCGCAGAAGCGCCCGCGAAAGAACGTCCGAGTCGACGATTTCCCTGCGTTCGAGCGACTGAATACCGATCCGACCGTAGTAGTCGATGCGAAGAGCGGAGCCGTGAGCGTCGCCTGGACCGATATCCGCGCACGCCAAACCGACAGTAACATTTTCTTCGCCCAGGCGACGAAGCGGAATATGTCGGCCTTTCAGGCGAGCCGTCGGCTCGACGACTCGTGGATCGGCTTCGATCCGGACGTGGACACGCCGAGCACGCAGTCGCATCCGGACATGAAAATGCTCGACCGCACCATCTGTGTCGCATGGCAAGACGATCGTGGCGGCACGAACGACGTGTACTTCAAGCGCAGCACCGACGGAGGAGCGACGTTCAGTGCGGACGAGCGCGTCGACGATACGGGGGCGGGCGTGAGCGCTCAGACGGCGCCCGCGGTGGCGATCGACGCAACTGGTGGTGGGCGCTGCTACGTCGTCTGGGAGGACACGAGAAACGGCAATTCGGACGTGTTCGTCGCGAGCCGGAGCGTGCCGTAACCTCGGTATGACGAAACCGCAGGTGGGCGCAGGGCTCTGAGAGCATCGGGGAGGCCAGCCATTGTTGTAGCGCGGATGTTGCGAGCAACCGACATCCGCCCACAAACAACGACGGCTACTCCTGATACGACGAAGCCGAGCGGGTTTGCCGTAGGGGATGAACGGGAATCTCCCGTTTCGGTTTGCGCATACCGGGCTGACTCGGCGCGTGGGCCCGGAGTTGCTGCGGCGGTATCCCCACGAGAATCGAGGACCCCTATTTCCCGCGGACGTCAGTCTTCGCGGCGGACTAGGACCAGGTGCTGCCGACCACGAGGATCCGTGCCGTCGCTCGTGGCCAGGACGGTGAGCTTGTCGCGCTCCGACGCCGGTAGGTCGGCGAGCGCCGTATCCCAGATGAGGAGATAGAGCGGACCCGTGCCGATCCGGCGGCCGGGTCTCCAGTGGCGGGTGCCTGGGGGCGCGTAGAACATCGCGCCGAAATCGAAACTGCCGCGATAGAAGGCGAGCGGCTTGCCGCCCGTCATGCTCGCCGCCTCGTGCACGAACGGCGCGAGGGTGCGGCGCTGGGCGAGCTCGGGCTGGACGACCGTGAAGACCATCGTCCACAGTGCCGCTCCGAACACGGTGTACCAGACGAGGAGCGAACCCGGATCATGTCGGCGCATTGCCCGTGCGCATGCGAGGAGAGCACCCAGCATAGTTGCCGTCCCGAGCAGTGCCAGCGAGAAATGCCCGGTGACGATGCTGCGCACGAGCGGGAGGTTGGCGCGGTCTTTCGGAGCGAGCAGCGGCGCCAGCGTGCTGAAAGGATCCAGGCCGAAGCCCGCAGCGAGCGTCGACAGCAAGGGGACTAGCGCGATGGCGCAGAGGACGCCGACGACGAGGCGGGCGGGCGTACCGTCAAGCCAGCCGGCAGCCGTCTGGTTGGGCGATCGCTGGCTCCACCACCAAGCTGTCACGAGCGCGGCGGGGGGATACAACGCCAGGAGGTAGACGCTGCGCTTCGCGTCGGCCAGGGAATAGAAGACGAACACGGTCGCGAACCACACGAGCGGAAAGGCGACGCGCGGGTCCCGGCGCGCTGCTGCGCTGCGCACTGCGGCCGCGAATGCCGCGAGCACGAACGGGGTCCACGGCAACAAACCCGCGAGCAAGGTCGGAACGTAGTAATAGAATGGATGCGAGTGCCCGCTCTTCATCTGCGTTGCGCCGAGGAAGCGAAAGACGTTTTCTTTGAGGACTTGCTTGCGGACGAAAGAATCGCCCCCTAGGCCCATCGCGAGCGCGTACCAACCGCCGACCACCGCCACGACGATGAGCACCCCGAGCCCCGGTCGATAGCGTGATACGAGGCGCCATCGGCGCTGCGGGGTCAGTGCGGCCGCGAGCACGAGGGCGGGCAGTACGACGCCGACCGGCCCTTTGGTGAGAGCGGCGCAGGCGAGCGCCAGGTAGGCAGCGATCGCGGTTCCAATACCTAGACCGCCGATCATCATACCGCGGTAAAAGAGCAACGTTCCGATCGTCATGAGCGCGGTCAGGGTGCCATCGACGCGAGCCGTCGATGCGGCACGCAGCCATTCGAATGAGGTCGCAAGGACCAGCATTGCGGCGAGCCCGCCGAAGGGGCCGAACGCATCGCGGGCTACGAGACCGACCGCGATGACCGCCATCGTGCAGAGGACGACCGAGGGCAATCGCACCGTCCATTCGGTGGTCTGGCCGGCGATCGCCGAGGCGCCGGCCCCGAGCCAATGAAAGAAGGGCGGTTTCGACGCGATCGTCCAGCCGTTCGCCGAAGCCCGCTTCGGCAAGAGCCAGTCGCCTTCGTCGAGCATGTTGCGAACGACCAGAGCTTCGCGGGGCTCGCCCTTGGTGAAGAACGGTGTCAGCGCCGCTGGCGGAGCGTACAGAAGAATGCACAGCAAGAGGGCTACGAGGATGCTGGCGGCACGAGTCGGCGACCGGGTCATGTCAGCTCTTTGCCCTGCATCCCGGGCCGGGTCCATCGGGGCGCCTACGGCCGCATCCTGCACGGAGGAGCGGCTTCATGACGCAATACATTGGGGTCGACGCCTATAGTTAACCCAACAATTTGTGTAGGTTCGATCATGCATTGGCGTATAGATTCGCGCCTGATCGGCAGTTGATATTTTCGCCGAGGTTCCATAACATTTGCCGCGCTGTGGTGGACACGAGGTGGTGGGGCGAACGATGTGTACGGCGCGCAGAGGCGTGTCGCTCTACATCCGGTGCAGGCGATGACGACGCTTGCACTCCGGCCCCGCCCGAACGCACGCGCCGTCGACGCGTGCCCACAGCCGGACGGTACGGGTCGATTTGCCGACCGGCACCGATGAGGTCTGCATCAGAGACGTCTATGTGGTGTGGAGGAAGCGACACGGGTGAGTGGAGAAGCGTCGGTGAAGCGGACGCGCACGAATGGGCACGTGTCAGCAACGCTCTGGCAGGAGCGAACAACCCTAGGAGGTAAGGAGATGAGGAAGCGAACAGTAGGATGTTGGATGGCGGCAGCGGCGGTCGTGGTCGGAAGCCTCGCGTTTACCGTCCCCGCGGGGGCGGAAGGCGGTCTGACGTTGGAAGAGCGTCTCGAGCGTCTCGAGCGCAAAGGCGAGCAGCCGGCAGGCTGTTGCGACACCTCGGAGCTGCAGCGGCGGCTGGACCAGATCGAGTCGCACATCAAGAACCTGCCGTTCGGTATCAAGCTCGGGGGCGGCATCGCCACCTCGTATCAGTACGACCTCAATGATCCCGACTCGAAGCAGGTCTCGTTGCGGTCCTTCGACCGAGATCACAACAGCTTCACTCTCGACCTCTTCCAGCTGCAGATCTCGCGCGCTCCGGGGGAGGACGGCGTCGGTTTCGTGACCAAGGTCGACTTCGGCAAGCTCGCCGAGCGCTTGCGCTCCGATTGGGACGGCGACGGCACCAGCGGCAACGTCGCCGAAGAGCAGAACTCGATCGAGGTCCAGGAGGCATACGTCACCTACAACTTCCCGGGTCTTCCCGATCTCCAGATCCGTGCCGGGCGCTTCGTGACGCCGATCGGCTCGGAGGTGATCGAGCCGTGGGCGAATCCCAACATCAGCCGTTCGCTCCAGTTCAGCTGGGGAATCCCGTTCACGCACGTGGGCGCGACGGCGAGCTATGCGTTCGGCTCGCAGGCGAGCCTGATGCTCGGCATCGTGAACGGCTGGAACAACGTGGTCGACTCGAACGACGGCAAGTCCGTGCTCGGCAGCTTGGCGATTACGCCGGTCGAGCAGTTCTCGCTCTTGCTGAACGGGATCTACGGCGCCGAGCAGCCGGATCGCGGCGACTCGAAGCGCGGCCTCTTCGACGCGGTGGCGACCATCAAGCCGATCGACAATTTCGCGGTCATCCTGAACTACGACTACGGCAACGAGAGCGACCTGCACGTGGGCGGGAACGCGGAGTGGAACTCGTTCTCCGGCATTCTCGCCTATGACCTGGTGGACACGTTCGCGGTGCCGGTCGGCTTCGCGCTCCGCGGCGAGTACTTCGACGACTCGGACGGCACGCGCCTCCCGACGGTGCATGGCGGCGGCTTCGGCAAATACCAGAATGCCTGGGAGGTCACGACCACTCTCAAGATCGTGCTCGCCGAAGGCCTGATGTTCCGCACCGAATACCGCTACGACAAGGCGCGGAACGATCTCTTCGAGAAGTCTCTCGTCGGTCTCCACAACGACGTCCGCGACGATCAGCACACCATTGCGGGCGAACTGACGTACGTGTTCTAGTCGGCTTACCGGACCGACCAGCAGCGCGGAGGGCCTGCCGAGCGATCGGCAGGCCCTTTTGTTTGTTGCAGCGGGCTACTCTGCCCAGCGGATCTGGCGATAGTCGAACCGCATACCCTCGAGAAAATTGAATTTGACGATCTCGAAATACGGCGAGATGTCGAAATCGCGAGGGGTCGTGAGCGTGATGGGCGCGGTGCGAAAGAGACCGGTCACCGGCGCCGAACGTCGCCAGGTCCACGGGAATCCGCGACGGCGCGGATCCGGCCCGTCCGCTGGCGTGACCTCGGGCAGGATCGGATAGCGCACCTTGTCGAATGCGTGCGCAATCATGCTGGAGCAGATCACCTGCGTCGGCAGACCGCTGCCGAAGCTCAGCACCCGCCGTCGCAGCCGGCGGGGGACGAGGCTCACGGGAAGAAAATATCGGGCCAGATCGACCAGGTTCTTGACGTCGTAACGGTAGCCGATCTGTGCGATCACGTCGTCGAGAATCGTCCGCAGATCGTCGCGGTGGAGGTCGTAGGGGCGACAGACGCGGATGTTGAAGCCGAGATACTTCGTGAGCGGCGAGGCTACGACCCCGCACTCGACTAGGGCCTCGACGATCAGGTGTTGCGCGTCGTCGCCGAATTCGTTGCGGAGGGTGTGTCGTAGCGCCGGGTTCCGCCGCCACAGCTCGTCGCCGACGTAGATCGCCGCGTGCGACCACGAGCTCTGGGTCAGATACTTGATGACCTCGCTTACCCGCTGATCTCCCTCGACCAGAATGACGTCCCCCTTCCTGATGTGACGGCGCAGGTTCTCACCGTCGTTGACGGCGTGCCGTTGATAGCGGCCGAGAGGCTTGGTGAGGAGTCGAGTTGCGAGATCGAGGGCGTGGGAACGAAGGCGGAGCCGCATGGTGAGGCTTTCGGTGAGGAGGTGATTGTAACCGCCGACCGCTCAGGACGAGAAGAGAAAAACGCTGCGTGCTAGCTTGCGGAACGCCTTGGCGGGTGCTTCCCCGGGACGGTCGCAGATCCGGCGCGTCTGCTCGGTGTCGGTCACGGCGCTGCGGACGTGACCGCGCCGTCGGCTCTTGCGGGAGGCGCGTCGAGCTCAGACAGGAACGCGGCGCGAGAACTAACGCGCCGCGTTCGGATCGGGTCTGCGCCGCGCGCGTCGCGGTTCAGAAGTAACCGTCGCGGTGCAGTGCTTCGGCGAGCAGCACGGCGCCTTTCGCGGCACCGAACTTGGTATTGTGCGAGACGAGCACGAACCGCAGCCCGTTCGCCCATAGTGCGTCGGTGCGCAGGCGGCCTACCGAGGTCGTCATGCCTCCCTGAGCGTCGCGATCGAGGCGCGGCTGCGGTCGGAAAGGATCGTCGTGCACGGTCAACATGTGGCGCGGCGCCGACGGTAGATCCTCGATTCCGCCGCGGTAGTCGCGCATCGCGTCCGCTGCTGCCTCCGGCGTGCAGGCACGTGCGAGCGACACCGAGACAGTCTCGGTGTGCCCTTCCAGTACCGCTGCGCGAGTACAGGTTGCCGAGACGACGAGGGCCGCGGGGTCGATGGCGCCGCGGCCGAGCGTGCCGAGGATCTTCGCCGTCTCCTTCGCAACCTTTTCTTCCTCCCCGGGAATATACGGGATGACGTTATCGAGGATGTCCAGTGCGACGACGCCCGGGGACCGCCCGGCACCCGAGATTCCCTGCATGGATGTCATCGCGACTTTCTCGACGCCGAAGGCTGCATGCAGCGGCGCCAGGGCGATCGCGAGTCCAGTCGTCGTACAGTTTGGAATCGGCGCTACGAAGCCTTTCCACCCACGATGTTCCTTCTGCGCGCGCAGCAGCGGTGCATGTCCGAGGTTGACTCCGGGAATCAGGAGCGGGACGTCCTCCTCGTAGCGGTAAGCGGAGGCGGTGCTGAACACGGGGCGTAGCTTGGCCCAGCGCGGCTCGAGCTCGCGCGCCGGCTCGCTCTCGATCGCCGAGAACACGATGTCCACGGACGCGGCATCGAAGTCGGAGCCGGCGGCTACGGGGAGGCGTGCCACTTCGGGCGGCGGCGCGTCGGCGCACCACCAGCGTACGGCACCTGTCTTCGCATCGCGCAGTGCCTCACCGTAGGATTTACCTGCGGAGCGTGCGGACGCGGCCAAGGCCGTGATCTGGAACCACGGATGGTCGCGAAGGGCATCTATGAATTGCTGACCGGCAATGCCGGTGGCGCCGACGATGGCGACGGACATCTTTCGAGTGGACACGAAAACCTCCTGGAAGGAGAATCTTTATCACGCGTTGCGGAGACTGTCACAGGCAGGGAGCGTTTCCGCACCGCGGACGCGTGTGCTGTAATCGCAGCGCCGCGCGAGCGGCACCGGAGGTGCGGATGAGAATAGACGGCGTAGCTTGTGGTGTATTCCTGCCTCAGGTCGGATTCGACTTCGCCGGGCTTACCGAACGCGCCATCGCGTGCGAACAGGCGGGGCTGCATTCTCTGTGGCTTGCCGACCACATGTGGGCGCGCAGCATGCCGGACGCCGACTACCTCGAGTGCTGGACGACCCTCACGGCGCTCGCGATGCGGACGACGACGCTGCGCCTGGGCACTCTCGTGCTCTGCAATTCGTATCGCAATCCGGCGCTGGTCGCGAAGATGGCCGCGACCTTCGATTGCATTTCGGGAGGACGGCTCGAGCTCGGGATCGGCGCCGGTTGGATGGACGAAGAGTATCGCGGTTACGGCTACCACTTTCCGAATGCGCGCATCCGGATCGAACAGCTCGAAGAAGGGCTGGAGGTGATCCAGCGGCTCTTCACGACGGCGCGGTCGACGCTGCAAGGAAAATACTACGCGCTCGACGACGCCCCCAACAATCCGAAGCCCGTGCAGACTCCGGTGCCGCCGATCACGATCGGTGGCGCCGGGGAACGGCTGCTGCTCAAGGTCGTAGCGAAATACGCCGATCGGTGGAATTGTCCGATCAACGCCGCTCACGAGCTACCGCACAAGCTCGAGGTACTGCGCCTCCACTGCAGCGAGGTCGGACGCGATCCGACGGCCATTACGATCTCGGAGCAGGTTATCGTCGTGCTCGGCGCCGACGAGGTTGCCTTGGCCGCGAAGTGGGCGCTGGCGAAGCAGCTCCTCGGCGGGTTCGCCGATCTCGAGGCGGTCGCCGTGCGCGGAACGCCGGATCAGGTAGCGGAAGGTCTGCGCGCGAAGGCTGCCAAGGGTGTGCAGCTCTTTACGATCATGTTCGGCGACATGGCGGCGCCGGAGACGATCCGCCTCTTCGGCGAGCGCGTCCTGCCGGCGCTCGCAGGCTGAAGCGCCCCGTTACTTCAGCTCGGCGATGAAGCGCTCGATCGCCGGCGTGAAATGGCGGCCCTGGCGGTGCAGGATGCCGAGCGGCCGATAGAGTGCCTCGTCGCTCAGTTGCAGTGACGCGAGCGTACGGTTCTTAACCTCTTGCTTGATCGTCGGCTCCGGAACCAATGCGACTCCGGCGCCGATCTCGACGACACGCTTGATGGTCTCGATGTTGTCGAACTCCATCACGTAACGCACTGTCACGCCCTTGCGGTTCAACAAGCGGTCGGTGGCGCGCCGGGTCGGGATATCCCGTTCGTAGCCGACGAAGGTCTGGCCCTCGAGATCTTTGACGCTGATCGTCCGCCGCCGCGCGAACGGGTGGTGAGCCGCGCACACGAGGACCAGTCGGTCTTCACGAAACGGGATGACGCTGATCTGCGGCCGGCGACCAGGATAGGCGACGATTCCGAGATCGATCCGGCCGGACAACACCTCTTCGATGATCTTCGTGGAGCGGCTGTACTCGATGTGTACGTTGACCTGCGGGTATGCTTTGAAGAACTTCTTGAGCGGCTCCGAGAGCTCGTAGAGCCCGACGCTGTGCACGGTCGCGAGTCGGACGCTGCCGCTGATCACGCTTCCGAAGCTCTGCATCTGCTCCCGGAGGTCACGGTAGCGCCGGGAGATGTCCTTGCTCACCTGGTACAGTAGCTGGCCCGCCGGAGTGGGCTGCACGTTGCCCTTCGTGCGCTCGATCAACGGCCGATCGAACCGCGCTTCGAGGCTTCGCACCTGCTGGCTCACCGCCGATTGGGTGATGAAGTTCTGCGCGGCGGCGGCAGAGAAGCTGCCGGTCTCCACGAGGTCACAGAACACCTGCAGGGTCTCGAGATGCATTATCAGCCCGGCTGATCGCCGTCCTCCTTCGTGCTCGCGAGATCTTATACGCGAGCGCGAAGCACGCTCCAAATCGCACGACGCCGCCTTGAGAGGACGCCGGGGCAGCAGTACTCTTCCGGCCTATGCCCGCGCCCGACTATTACGAGCTCGACGCGCTGCTCACTACCGAGGAGCGCCTGACCCGCAACGCCGTGCGCGCCTTCGTCGAACAGGAATGCCTGCCGCTCATCGAAGGGTGTTTCAGCCGCGAGGAGTTTCCGCGCCAGCTGATAGCGCGCATGGGCGAGCTCGGCGTCTTCGGTGCGAATCTCCACGGGTACGGTTGCGCGGGTATGAACAACGTCGCCTACGGGCTCGCTATGCAGGAGCTCGAGCGAGGCGACAGCGCTCTGCGCTCCATGGCGTCGGTGCAGGGCGGCCTCGCGATGTACGGCATCTACGCCTACGGCACGGAGGAGCAGAAAGCGCGTTGGCTCCCGCGAATGGCGCGCGGCGAGGCGATCGGTTGCTTCGGCCTCACCGAGCCCGACCACGGGTCCGATCCGGGGGGCATGGAGGCGCGCGCGCGGCGGGTCGGCAGCGAGTGGGTGCTCTCCGGCGTGAAGCGGTGGATAACCAACGGCAGCATCGCCGACGTCGCGATCGTCTGGGCGAAGACGACGCCTGACGACGAGATCCGCGGTTTTCTGGTGGAGCGCGGGACTCCGGGATACGGTGCGCACGATCTCAAAGGGAAGTTCTCGCTGCGCGCCTCGATCACGTCGGAGCTCGTGCTGGAAGACGTATGCCTTCCTGCGAGTGCGCTCCTTCCCGGCGTCGTCGGGCTCAAGGGACCGTTCGGCTGCTTGAATCAAGCACGCTACGGAATCGTGTGGGGCGCCGTGGGTGCGGCGATGGCCTGTTACGAGACCGCGCTCGACTATGCCGTACACCGTGTGCAGTTCGATCGGCCGATCGCCGGATTCCAGCTGGTGCAGCAGAAGCTCGTCGACATGGTTACCGAGATCACCAAGGCGCAGTTGCTCGCGCACCGGCTCGGGCGTTTGAAGGACGAGGGGCGGATTCGCGCGCAGCAGATTTCGCTTGCGAAGCGCAACAACGTCGGCCAGGCTTTGCACATCGCGCGTCTTGCCCGCGACGTGCTCGGGGCGAACGGCATCGTCAACGATTATCCGGTCATCAGGCACATGCTGAACCTCGAGACGGTGAACACCTACGAGGGCACGTACGACATGCACACGCTGATCGTCGGTCGCGACCTGACGGGGATCGACGCCGTTCGCTGATGAACGCAGCGGTCGCCACGGCGTTCCGCATGCGGAGGAGGAAGATACGTCGCCGGAGATTCCGATGACCGACGGATACGGTACGCTTGCCCAATCGGCGGGCATGTGGCTTGATCGGCTGCGTTTCACGGAATGGCGATGGGCAGCCTTGCAGCAGCACCGTTGTTCCTGCGCTCGGCGTTGGTGACGGCGAGCCTCCTCTGCGCAACGACGAGCTTCGCACGGGAGCTGCCGCTACGGTTCAGCCCGCAGCTCCCCGTGTCGGCGGCGATGGCCGACCGGGTCCGCTTCTGGGTGGACGTTTTCACCCGCGTCTCGCACACCGAGGCCGTGCTGCACGATCGCGCCGACCCGACGATCATCTACGACGTCGTACCATACGGCCGAGGAGGCGACACGACGCTGATCGACGCCACGCGCGCGAGCTACGAGCAGGTGCTGAGCGCGCTCGCGACCGACAGCATCTTCCCGTCGTTGAGTGTGACATCGCCGGAGCGAGCCCGGGTGCAGGCTATGTTCGGCGTACGCGCCGGTGCCGCAGCGTACGTACGAGCGATCGGTAATATCCGCGCCCAGCGCGGCATGCGCGAGCCATTCGTCGACGGGCTGGCGCGCGCGGAGCTGTATCTCCCGGATATTCGCCGCATCTTCCGAGAGGCGAAGCTGCCTTCCGAGCTCGCGTATCTGCCGCACGTGGAATCGTCCTTCAATCCGTCCGCAGTCTCGCGGGCGGGTGCCGCGGGCCTCTGGCAGTTCACGCGCGAGACGTTCGCGCTCTACGACAAGGCCGGCGGCAACGCCGACGCACGCTTCGATCCCGTGCGCTCGACCGAGGTCGCGGTGCGGCACCTGGAGCGGGCGCGCAACGTGCTAGGGTCGTGGCCGCTCGCAATCGCATCTTACAATCACGGCGTTGCCGGGATGGCGCGCGCGCGATCGGCGGTCGGTGCGGATGCGCTCGACGACATCGTGCGCGGCTACGAGGGTGCGACGTTCGGTTTCGCCTCGCAGAACTTCTATGCCGAGGCTCTGGCCGCGGCGCACGTCGCTCGCAACGTGCGCCACTATTTCCCGGATATGCCGCGGCCACCGGTGATGCGGTATGTCGTCCGGCCGGGAGACTCACTGTGGACTATTGCGCGGCGCCACAAGGTATCGATACGCGACCTCACCGCCGCGAACAATCTCGACGGCTCGCGGCTGAAGACCGGCCAGATGATCGTCATCAAGACGTCCTAGGGGGCGCCTCGCCGTGGCGCCGCACGTGACTTTCTACGCCAAGGGCGGGTGCCCGCACTGCGAGCGCGAGCGCGCGGTGCTCGTGGCGCGCGGCGCGCGGTTCATCGAGGTCGACGTCGTCCGCCATCCGGAGGCGATTCCGGAGCTGCTGAAGCTCACCAAGGGTCGCCGTGTCGTTCCGGTGATCGTCGAGGGAGCGCAGGTCACGATCGCCGGCGACGGGGTCTCCGAGTTCTGAAGCCGGCGCTGCTCGCTCAACGTTGGCGGCGCGTCTGCCGATCGATCTGGTAGACGTCGCGGAGTTCTTCGACCAGCTGTCGCGCCTGCTGCGAGTTGCGCTTGAGGTCGTCGATGTCGGGCCGGTTCGCCTGGACGAGCGCCTTACGCGCTTCGTCGAGGCGCTGATCGAGGGCGAGCGCGCGCTTGCGCAGATCCTGGAGCTCGGCGAGATCGCTCTGGTGCTGCGAGAGAAAGGTTCGGTAGCTGGCGTCGAGCTTGGCGAGGGTACGCTCGCGGGCATCCAGGAGCTGATCGAGCGCCGCCGCCTTTTGCTTTATGTCGGGCGCGGCTCGCGGATCGCGCTCGATGCGTTTGGTGGCCGAGCGACCGGCGCGGATCTGCTGCTCGATCTGCTGCAACGCCTTGCCGTGCCCCGTCCGCTCGCGGCGGACGCGATCGGCGGCGAGCGCGCCGGCCGCTACGACCCCGACGAGCATGCCGACCACGATCAGGCGTGCGGCGAGTCGCTTCATTGGCTTGCTCCTTCCGAGCCTGCGAGCGCGGGCTCCCAAAAGTCCGGCGCGCGGCGATAGGCCGTTACCCCCGGAACGTCGAGGGCGTCGTTGATGCGTGGCAGCACGCGGTCTTCCAGGCGCTGATTCTGGGCCAACGCCTGGGACAGGATCTCGAGGTCGCGCACGATGACGTCGACGTCGATGGCAGCGTCGTGCGTGGTGCCGGTGGCGGCCGGCGTGGCTGCAGGCTCGGCCGGCGCAATCGGCGGCACCGGCGCCTCCTCGACTGCCGCCACGGAAGTTGCCGCGGCGCCGGGAACCGAGGCCGGCGGCGCGGTTCGCTGCGGGTGCTCGGGCGGCGTTGCGTTCATCGCGCGCACCACTAGCCACCCCGCAAGCGCCGCTCCGAGCGCCACGATGCCAAGCGTCTTCCAGTCTTGTCTCATCTCGAGCGCTCCGGAGTCTGGGAGCCCGCGCCCGAGGAGTCAAGAGAGGCGAGCTGCCACCGCTGCCGTGAGTGGCGTTCTCGAGGTCGATCGGCTAGCCTTCGAGCTTGGTGGTGTCCGCGTGCTCGATGGAGAGAAACGGCTGTTCCTTCGTCTCGGTGATCGCGTGCAGCACACGGCATACGAGGAGTGGGGAGTCGGAGCGGTGGTCGAGGTGATGACCTCGATCGTGCCGGGCGGTACGTGTATCGTGCGCGTCCTCTTCGAGGACGGCAAGCAGCGCACTTTCATCAACGACATGGACAGCGAGCTCTGCTGCTGTTACCGCGGCGTACGCAAGGAATGGCGGCTGGATTTCGGGGGCGTGCGCCGCGCCGCGCGAAATCCGGTCCGCCGTCGGTTGAGCGACTCCCATTGATGGCGGGCGCTCGATGAGCAAAGGCGAGGGTCCCGACTTCAAGGGAACCCTGAATCTCCCGACTACGGCGTTTCCGATGCGGGCGAATTTGCCCGTACGCGAGCCGGAGATACTGGCGCATTGGGAGCGTGTCGGCGTCTATGCCGCCGGCCTGGCACGGCGGGCCGGCCGACCGCGGTATCTCCTGCACGACGGTCCGCCCTACGCGAACGGCAATATCCATCTCGGTCACGCCCTCAACAAGATCATCAAAGACGTGATCGTGAAGTACAAGAACATGGCAGGCTTCCAGGCCCCGTACGTTCCCGGCTGGGACTGCCACGGTCTGCCGATCGAGCACGAGGTGGAGAAGAAGCTCGGCAAGGAGAAGAAAGCGGCCCTCGGCAAGGTCGAAGTGCGACGCTTGTGCCGCGACTACGCGGCGAAGTTCGTCGATGTGCAACGCGCGGATTTCCGCCGCCTCGGCGTCCTCGGCGATTGGGACAATCCGTACCTCACGACCGCGTACGACTACGAGGCGACCGAGGTGCGCGAGCTCGCGAAGTTCGTGCGGAGCGGCGAGCTCTATCGCGGCAAGAAGCCGGTGCACTGGTGCGCATCGTGCCAGACGGCGCTCGCCGAGGCGGAGGTCGAGTATCGGAACGTCACCACGCGTTCCATCTATGTGGCGTTCCCGCTCGCGGAGCCGCAGCCCGAGCTCTTTGTCGACGTTGCCGGCCCGATCGCCGCCGCCATCTGGACGACGACGCCGTGGACGCTGCCCGCCAACATGGCGATCGCCGTCCATCCCGAGATCGAGTATGCGGTGGTGGCTCGGCCGGCCGGCGGCGCCTTGATCGTGGCCCAGGCGCTGGTGCCGAAGCTCGCCCACTTTCTCGGTGATGCGCCGTCAACGCTGGCGACCGTGCGCGGCAGCGACCTCGAAGGCATGCGTGCCCGCCACCCGTGGCTCGATCGCGACGTGCCGATCGTGCTCGCCGAGCACGTGACGCTCGAGGCCGGCACGGGCCTCGTACACACCGCACCCGGGCACGGTCAGGAGGACTACGAGGTCGGACGGCGCTACGGTCTGGATGCCTATGCGCCCGTCGACGGCAGCGGACGCTTCGTTCCCGCCGTCGAGCACTTCGGCGGCATGAAGGTCTTCGACGCCGACGCGAAGATCGTCGCGCACCTCGAAGCCGCCGGCCGCCTCCTGCAGGTGGCGCCGCTCGAACATGCGTACCCGCACTGCTGGCGGTGTCATCAGCCGATCATCTTCCGTGCGACCGAGCAGTGGTTCATATCCATGGAAGCAAAGGGCCTGCGCCGGCGGGCGCTGGCCGCGATCGAGGGTGTGCGCTGGATCCCCGCCTGGGGGCGCGAGCGTATCGCCGGTATGGTGAGCTCGCGCCCCGATTGGTGCATCTCGCGCCAGCGCGCCTGGGGAGTTCCGATCGTAGCGTTACGGTGCCAGCAATGCGGTGCCACGAGCACGAACGAGACGCTCCTCGCACACGTAGCGGAGATCTTCGCCCGCGAGAGCTCCGACGCCTGGTTCGTGCGGCCGGTGGGGGATTTCGTGCCGCCAGGGTTTGCCTGTCCCGAGTGTCGCAGCGCGGAGTTCACGAAGGAGGAGGACATCCTCGACGTCTGGTTCGACTCGGGCGTGAGCTTCGCGGCCGTAGTCGAACGTCGCCCGGATCTCGGCGGCCAGGCGGACCTCTATCTCGAAGGCAGCGACCAGCATCGCGGCTGGTTCCAGAGCTCGTTGCTCACGGCCGTCGGCACGCGCGAGCGCGCGCCCTTCAAGTCGGTTCTCACGCACGGCTTCGTGCTCGACGAAGACGCGCGCAAGATGTCGAAGTCGGTCGGCAACATCGTCGCGCCGCAGCAGATCGTCGCCACCCACGGCGCCGACATCCTGCGACTCTGGGTCGCCGCCGAGGATTATCGCGACGACGTGCGCATATCGAAGGAGATCCTCGACCGCGCGAGCGAGGCGTACCGGCGCATTCGCAATACCGCGCGTTTCCTGCTCGGCAACCTGGCGGGCTTCGATCCGGCGCGTGACCGCGTGGCGACGACTCAGCTCCTCGAGCTCGACCGCTTCATCCTCGATCGGCTGCAGAGCCTGATCGATCGGTGCCGGCAGGCCTACGACGCGTTCGAGTTCCATACCGTCTACCACGCGCTCAACAACTTCTGCAGCGTCGATCTCTCCGCGCTCTACCTCGACATCGTGAAGGATCGCCTCTACTGCGAGGGCGCGATGTCGCTGGAGCGCCGCTCGGGACTGACGACGCTCTACCTCCTGCTCGAAGGGCTCGTCGGTCTCATGGCACCCATCCTTTCGTTCACCGCCGAAGAGATCTGGGGCTTCATGCCCGCCGATCCGGAGCGGGCGCCGAGTGTTCTGCTGTCGGATTTCCCCGCCGTCGACCCGGCGCTCTGCGATCCCGGACTCGCGGCTGACTGGGAGACGCTCCTCGCCGTACGCTCCGCCGTGACCAAGACTCTAGAGCCGCTGCGCGGCGCCGGTGAGATCGGTCAATCGCTCGCCGCTGACGTGCGGATCGCTGCGACCGGCCAGATCGCCGACCTGCTCGCCTCGCGCCGCGGCATGCTCGCGGAGATCTTCATCGTTTCGCGCGTGACCCTTGTACCCGAGGGGTCGCTCGACGGTCCGCTTCTCGCGCCCGGCGTTACCGTCGTCGCCCAGCGCGCCGCCGGCGAGAGGTGTCCGCGCTGCTGGAACTACCGAGATGACGCTGGCCGCAACCCCGCCGTTCCCGCTATGTGCGGCCGCTGCGCCGGAGTGCTCGCCGCCGCAGAGGCGCGGACTTGATGCGCGGTAAGTGGAGCCTCGTCCTGGCGCCGGCGTTGATCGTCGTGATCCTCGACCAGATTACCAAGGCGCTGGTGCTCGAGCGCATGACGCTGCACGAGTCGATACCCGTGATCGACGGCTTCTTCGCACTCACCTATGTCCGCAACACGGGGGCCGCGTTCGGCATCTTCGCGGGGCGCTCGCCGGCGTTTCGCGTGCCGGCCCTGCTGGCAGTGGCGGCGCTCGCGCTCGGCGTCCTCCTGTGGTTCGTGCGCACGGTGCCGTGCGAGCGTCGCGCAGTGATCGCCGCCTGTGGGGGAGTGCTCGGAGGCGCCATCGGCAACATGGTCGACCGCGCTGCGTACGGCGAGGTCATCGACTTCCTCGACGTGTATGTCGGCGCGTATCACTGGCCGGCATTCAACGTCGCCGACACGGCGATCACGATCGGTGTGCTCGTGCTCTGTCTGGACGCGCTGCGCGGCGCGCCGGCAGCAGAGCGCTCGGCGGTCTGAACGGGAGCCGGGGGCGGCAGCCGTTGGCTGCCCGCCCCCGCGCCGTGTAGTCGGACGCGAGTGCAGCGGCTCAGACGTCGTAGTAGAGCGCGAACTCGTACGGATGCGGACGGAGGCGCATCGGGTCGATCTCCTTCGTTCGCTTGTACTCGACCCAGGTCTCGATCACGTCTTCGGTGAAGACGTCGCCCTTGAGCAGGAACTCGTGATCCTCTTCGAGGTGCTCGAGCGCTGCTTCGAGGGATTCCGGCATCGCCGGGACGTCCTTCAACTCCTCGGGCGTGAGAGCGTAGATGTCCTTGTCGAGAGGATCGCCCGGCGACAGCCGACGTTCGATGCCGTCGAGACCGGCCATGAGCATCGCTGCGAACGCGATGTACCCGTTACAGCTCGGATCCGGGAAACGGATCTCGATGCGCTTGGCTTTCGGAGACGGTGAATACATCGGGATACGGATGGCCGCCGACCGGTTGCGGGACGAGTACGCCAGATTCACCGGCGCTTCGAAGCCCGGGACCAGACGGTGGTACGAGTTGACGCTCGGGTTGGTGAAGGCGGCGATCGCTCTAGCGTGCTTCAGGATGCCGCCGATGTAGTGCATCGCCAGATCGCTCATGCCGCCGTAGCCGTCTCCCGCGAAGAGCGGCTTGTCGCCTTTCCAGATCGACTGGTGGCAGTGCATGCCGGAGCCATTGTCGCCGATGAGCGGCTTCGGCATGAACGTCGCGGTCTTGCCGTGCTTCCAGGCGACGTTCCTGACGCAATGCTTGTACCACATGAGCGCGTCGCCCATCTGCGTGAGCGGCATGAAACGCATGTCGATCTCGGCTTGACCGGCAGTCGCGACTTCGTGGTGCTGGCGCTCCACGCGGATGCCGACCTTCTCCATCATCAGCACCATCTCGGCGCGAAGATCCTGCTGCGAGTCGGTCGGCTGCACCGGAAAGTATCCTTCCCGGTGGCGCGGCTTGTAGCCGAGGTTGGGCCCTTCGTCGCGACCGCTGTTCCAGATGCCTTCGGTCGAGTCGATGAAGTAGTAGCCGCTGTGCGCGTTCTGGTCGTAGCGGATGTCGTCGAACACGAAGAACTCGGGCTCGGGGCCGAAGTATGCTGTGTCCCCGATACCCGTAGACTTGAGGTAGGCTTCGGCCTTACGCGCGATGTTGCGCGGGTCGCGCGAGTACTCTTCCTTAGTGATGGGATCGACGATGTTGCAGATGAGCGACAGCGTCGGGTGGGCCATGAACGGGTCCATGACGGCCGTTGACGCATCCGGCACCACCAGCATGTCCGACGCGTTTATGGGCTGCCAGCCGCGGATCGAAGAGCCGTCGAAGCCGAGCCCGTCGTCGAAGAGGTCTTCTTCGAACTCGCTCATCGGAATGGAGAAATGCTGCCAGATCCCGAGGAAGTCGAGGAACTTGAAATCGACCGCGACCGCCTTGTGGTCTTTCGCCAACGTTATGGCGTCCTGCGCCGTGCTCATTCGCTCTTCCTCTCCTATGGCTGTGAGTGTGGGGGTCGACCTCGGCGGCGCGCCGTCAGATAGCCTGTTCGCCGCGTTCGCCGGTGCGGATACGCACGACCTCGTCGATGGGCATGACGAAGATCTTGCCGTCACCGATACGACCCGTTTTGGCCGACTTCTCGATCGCGGCGACGACGTTCGCTACCTGGTCGTCGCGGACGATGATCTCGAGCTTCACCTTGGGGAGGAAGTCGACGACGTACTCGGCGCCTCGATAGAGCTCGGTGTGCCCTTTCTGTCGACCGAAGCCTTTGACCTCGGTCACGGTGATGCCCTGGATACCGATCGCCGACAGGCTCTCTTTAACTTCGTCGAGCTTGAACGGCTTGATGATGGCGTCGACTTTTTTCATCTGATCCTCCTGGAGACTTCGATCGTCTCGATGAGGCCCGTGAGCCCGATCTCCGAGACGGCATGCAAGTCATAGACCCGCCGTACGAGCGTAGTCGGCGTCAAGTCGTGTCGGATCGATCATGCCGTTGGGTCGGGGAATGCTGCCCAAATCGCGGGCACTGCCCGCGGTTTGGGCTCGCTCCGAGCCTGGGTTGGTCTCAGGCGTAGCCCGAGTCGGGAAAGGTGGAACGCCGGCCGCCGAGCCGCGCTTCGGTTCCGAAGCGCAGGCGGCGTATATTGTCGCGATGTCTATATGCAATGCCGGTACCCATCACGGCGGCGACGACGATCGTCGTCGCCGGATACGCGAGCGCCGCGAGGACGATCGGAGTCATCGCCGCGGTCAGGATGGAGCCGAGCGAGACGTAGCGGCTGACCGCGACCGTGAGGAGGAAGATCGGCACCACGATTGCCATTGCGAGCGGCGCCAGGCCGAGCAGGACGCCAAGTGCTATGGCGACGCCCTTCCCGCCCTGGAATCCGAGGAAGCACGGAAAGATATGGCCCGTGAAAGCTGCGAGCGCGACCAGCGCGCAGCCGCCCTCGCCGATTCCGAGATAGGTTGCGAGGAGAATCGGGCCGAGCCCTTTCAGTGTGTCCCCGACGAGAGTCAGCGCCCCCGTAGCGGTCCCCGCTGCCCGGGCGACGTTGGTCGCTCCGATATTGCCGCTGCCGATGTCGCGAGGATCGACGCCCTGGCGTCGCGCCAGCCACACTCCGGTCGGAACCGAGCCGGACAGATAGGCGAGAGCGACGACGGCGAGCAGGACCCACATGGTCAGAACCGAATCGATCGCCGGCGGCGGGCGCGGTATCGCGTCCAGGCTCCACCGAGCAACGTCCCCACTACGAGCCCGATGGTGCCGGTGACGAGGGGTGCGACCTCCGAGATCGGCGGCGGCTCCCCGCCCATGGGCCGCGGCGCTTGCCGCCGCTCCGCTTCGAGCGCGTCGACTACCGAGCGTAGCCTGGTGATCTCGGCGGCGAGGCTCGCTTGCAGATTCGGCGCCGGCTCCGGAGGCGGCGCCGTCGCCGCTGCTGCTACCGCGGGAAGAGCCGGGGACGATGGGGCGGGGTCCGGGATGTGGACTATCTCCGCTGCCGGAACCCAGGCGCGGCGGCCGTCGGGCAGAAGGATCTCGCTCCAGCCGTCCTGCTCGCCGAGCAGACGGACACGGGCGTTGCCTCTGAGGACTGCGATCCCCGCCTCGCTCGTCCCAGGTGCTTCGCGGGCGACGATCTCGCCACCGCGCGTCGTGACGTCTTCCGCCCGGCTCGGGGGAGTGGCACCGCCGACGGCGGCGGCCACGACCCCGCCTACGAACGCAGCGCGCAACCGGCGGCCGTGAAATGAGAATCGGGGTGACTGGATTTGAACCAGCGACTTCTGCGTCCCGAACGCAGCGCTCTGCCAGTCTGAGCTACACCCCGTCAACGTAGGCCGCAAAGTAGATCCCGATTTGCGTAACATACGGGAACGAGAATGCCAATGGACTCAGGCCGGCGCGGCTACGGCGGCGATGTTCCGCCGCATGGCCGTGATCGCTGTGCCGCGGTCCGGAGCTCCGAAGATCGCAGTCCCGGCTACCAGGACGTCGGCGCCCGCCTGGGCTGCAGCGCCGGCATTGTCGACGGTGATACCGCCGTCGATCTCGATCAGGAACCCGAGGCCCAGGCGTTGGCGCAGACGGCGCGCGTCTTCGAGCTTGGCGAGGCTCCCGGGAATGAACTGTTGGCCGCCGAAGCCCGGATAGACGCTCATGACCAGCACCATGTCGAGATCTCGGGCACTAGGCGCCACGACCTCGAGCGGCGTGTCCGGACTCACGGCGAGCGACGGCCGCGCGCCGCGGGCACGAATGTCGGCGATCACGCCGCGCGGCTCTGGGCACGCCTCGTAGTGAATCGACACCCAGTCGGCGCCGACGTCGATGAAACGCGGTGCGTAGCGCCCGGGATCGCTCACCATCATGTGGACATCGAGCGGCAGCGAGGTCGCGCGGCGAACGGCGCGCACCACGTCGGGACCCATCGTCAGATTGGGTACGAAGTGGCCGTCCATGACGTCGAGGTGCAGCCAATCGGCGCCGGCGGCCTCGACGGCGCGCACCTCTTCGTTCAGCCGGCCGAAATCCGCGGACAGGACCGAGGGGGCGATCAGATGGGCGCGGCACACGGCGCATCGGATATACGGTCCGTCCTCGGACCTCGCAAGGTGCGGCGGGTGCGGACTCGTCAAGCGCGCCGCGCCCGCACCGCGAAGAACCCGTCGAGGCCGTGGCGATGCGGTAGCGTGCGCAGCGCGCCGCGGCCGTCGACCAGGGTGCGAGCGGTCGGCGGCAGTATGTCGGCCGCGTCTTCCCGGCGGAGCGTCGGATGCGCGGCGAGCCAGCGCTCGACGACGTCGTCGTTTTCCTCGTCGGTCAAGGTGCAGGTCGCATAGACGATCACGCCGCCCGGACGGAGCAAGGGCGTCACCGCGTCGAGAAGGCGGTGCTGCGTTGCCGCGAATCGGCGGAGATCGTCGGGGGAGCGCCGCCAGCGGATCTCCGGATGGGCGCGCAGCGTGCCGAGACCGCTGCACGGCGCATCGACGAGGATGCGGTCGAACGAGCCGCGGGCGAGCACGGCGTCCGCGTTGCGCGCGTCGAGCACGAGCGGGCGGATGCTGCGGAGCCCGAGGCGGACGGCATTGCGCGCGATCGCGAGCGCGCCGCGGCGCCGTCGATCGCAGGCCGCGATCATCCCCTCGTCGCGCATGCGCTCGGCCGCGTGCGCCGACTTGCCGCCCGGCGCGGCGCAGGCGTCGAGGACGCGCATGCCCGGAAGCGGATCGAGAAGCCAGGTCACGAGCTGCGACGCCTCCTCCTGGACGCTGAAGACCCCTGCCGACCATCCCGGCAGCGCGTGCGGGTCGACCGCCTGCACCCGCACCGCATCGGGCGCGAAGCGGCCGGCTTCACAGGCGATACCGGCGGCCCGTAAGCGTGCCAGCAGGTCGTCGCGGGCGCCGGGGCGCGCTCGCAGGACGGTCGGCGCGGCCTCGTTGTCGGCCGCGAGGAGATCGCCTACCTCGTCGCCGAAGCGGCGCTGCCAGCGCTCGACGAGCCAGCGAGGATGCGAGAGCGCGACCGCCAGGTGCGCGAGCGGATCCCGAGCGGCGTCCGGTAGCGGCAACGAATTGCGCTCGCGAACCGCTCGCCGCAGGACCGCGTTCACGAGCCGCCCTGCCGCCGGTACGGCGCGTTTGGCCAGGTCGACGCTCGTCGTCACCGCGGCGTGCGCCGGCACACGGTCGAGGAGCGTGATCTGATAGAGGCCCAGGCGCAACGCCATGCGGACCCGCGGATCGAAGCTCGCACAGTCGCGGTCGGTGAGGCGCGCGAGCTGCCAGTCGAGGCGCCCGAGCCAGGCGAGGGTGCCGTAGACGAGCCGGCTCGCAAGAGCGCGGTCGCGAGCATCGAGTCGCGTCGATGCGAGCGCGGCCGCTAGGGTCGCGTCGGCGTGGGCGGCGGTGGCGTCGACGCGCAGCAGGACGTCTAGCGCCAGTGCGCGAGCGGCGAGCGGATCGCCCGGTTCCATGCGCGGGTCAGCTCCGATCTCGGTCGCATAAGACCGGGTCGAGGGTTTCGGAGCGTCCGCGATCTCTATCGCAGGGGGGGACTTGCCCGCCAGAGTCGATGAGAACGCGGTAAGATTCGCGATCATCCACGATAGTATCTCTTGTGTCGGGGCTCGTCATACGAAGTGACCGGCACCGGGGCCAGCTCGCGCCGGCAGAACGGCGCCGGGATGGTCGCAGGCGGGCGTAGCTACCGACCGAGGCGCGCATCGGCTGCGGCACGGAGCCCGGCGGCGAAGGCGGCGCCGGGCATCGGTCGCTTGCCTTCGGGCTGAACGG
This sequence comes from Polyangiaceae bacterium UTPRO1, assembly GCA_002050235.1. Lineage (GTDB taxonomy): Bacteria > Desulfobacterota > Binatia > UTPRO1 > UTPRO1 > UTPRO1. The sequence continues at coordinate 354,777 of MWST01000018.1, forward strand.
TCACCAGCGCCAGCGTGCCGCTGCCGGTCGCGACCTCGAGGTCGCGACCGCGCAGCGTCAACGTGCCTGCCGGGGCTGCGGGACGCGCCGCGGCGACGACGCGCGCCGCAATGATCTTCAACACACGCCCGGATAGCGTCGTGTGCGCCGACGGCCAGGGCGTGAAGGCGCGGACCATGCGTTCTATGGCCACCGCGTCCTCTGACCAGTCGATCCGCCCGGCGGCCTTGCTGAGCCGCGGCGCGTAGGTGGCCCGTCGTTCGTCCTGCGGGACCGGCCGGAGCCCGGCTCCGCGGATAGCCGCAATCGCCTCGGTGAGTGTCGTCGCGCCGAGCTCGGCGAGCGCCCGGGTCAGGGTGCCGGTCGTCTCGTCCGCGGCGATCAGCCGCGGACGCTGCAGCAGCACGTCTCCGGTGTCGAGCCCTTCGTCCATCAACATGATCGTGACGCCGGTTTCCGCATCGCCCGCGAGGATCGCGGCGGCGATGGGAGCAGCGCCGCGATGGCGCGGCAGGAGCGATGCATGGACGTTCAACGGAGCGAGGGTGGGGAGTGCCAGGAGCGCCGGCGGCAGGATCTTCCCGTACGCCGCGACGACCAGCAGATCCGGAGCGAGTAGGGTGAGCGCCGCGAGCGCGTCCGGCGCGCGCAGGCTCGCCGGGCGGAACAGCGGCAGACCGAGCTCTGTCGCCGCGGCCGACACGGGCGACGACCGCAGGCTCTGACCGCGGCCGTGCGGGCGGTCGGGCTGCGAGACCACGCCGACGACGGTCGTTGCCGCGGCGAGCGCGCGCAGGCTCGGTACTGCGAAGTCCGGCGTTCCCATGAAAACCGAACGCAGCGGGCGTCCGGTCGGCCAGCGCAGCATGGCGCTCAGATCATCGCGCGGCGTGGCGGCGGCGCCTCTCGATCCTCGCGCTCCATCTTCTTCAGCTTGCGCCGGTAGAGATCGCGTTTCAGCCGGCTCAGATGGTCGAGGAAGAGGATGCCGTCCAGGTGGTCGATCTCGTGCTGCAGGGCAACCGCGAGGAGGCCGGTGCCCTCGATCTCGATCTCCTTTTGATCGACGGTCCACGCCTTCACGAGCACGCGCTCGGCACGCTGCACCTCGGCCTGGTAGTCGCGTACCGAAAGACAGCCCTCTTCCCAGAGAATCTCCCCCTCGGACTCGACGATGACGGGATTGACGAGTTTCAGGAGGTGCTTCCCCTGGTTTTCGTGATCGACGTCGAGCACGATCACGCGCTGCGAGAGGCCGATCTGGGGGGCCGCGAGCCCGACACCGGGAGCGGCGTACATGGTCTCGACCATGTCGTCGAGGGCCTTCGCAACGGCGCCGTCGATGTCGGTCACGTCTCCGGCAACCTCCTTGAGAATGCTCGCCGGATACGTGTAAATCCTTCGAATCACGAGAGTTTCATAACATGCTGACCGGATCGACATCAACGATGAGGCGCACGGTGCGGGCGTCGGGCGACGCCCGCCACGCGGCTCGCAGCGCGGCGAGCGTTTCGTGCAGCGCCCGGACGCTCGCCGCGGTCAGCACGAGCTGCCAGCGGTAGCGGTCGCGCAGGCGCTCGAGCGGCGCCGGCGCCGGGCCGCGCAGCGCTACGCCTTGGGCTGCGGCGACGGTGCGGGCGCCGGCCGCGAGCCGGTCGGCACAGGTTCCCGTCCGCTCGAAGTCCGGTCCCTCGAAGCGCAGGACGGCGAGCCGCGCGAACGGCGGGTACGCCGTTTCACGGCGCGCGGCGAGCTCCGCGGGGGCGAAGGCGGCGTAGTCGTGAGCCGCCGCCGCCGTGAGGCTATGGTGTGTCGGCCGGTACGTCTGCACGACGACGCGGCCCGGGAGCGCGCCGCGACCGGCGCGGCCGGCGACCTGGGTCAGGAGTTGGAAGGCCCGCTCCGCGGCGCGGAAATCCGGCATGCTGAGCGCCACGTCGGCGAGGAGCACGCCGACGAGCGTGACCCCGGGTACGTCGTGCCCCTTGGCGACCATCTGGGTGCCGATGAGCACGTCGAGCTTGCCGCTGCTCCACGCGTCGAGGATCCGCCGCTGCGCACCCTGCCGGAGCGTGGTGTCGCGGTCGAGCCGTCCTACCCTGGCGGTCGGGAAGCGGTCCGCGACCTCGGCTTCGACCCGCTCGGTTCCAAGCCCGAGCGCCACCAGCGTACCGCGCCGGCAGGCTGCGCAGACTACCTCGCGTGCGGAGCGAGCGTAGCCGCAATGATGGCAGAGCAGCGCGGCGCGGCGGCGGTGCAGGGTGAGGCTGACGCTGCATGACGGGCAGCCGGCCGGCTCGCCGCAGACGAGGCAGTGCATGGCGCTCGCGAAGCCGCGGCGGTTCAGGAAGAGGAGCGTCTGCTCGCCGCGGTCCAGCGTCTCCGCGATCGCGGTCAGCAAGACCGGCGAGAAAAGCGATGCTTCGGGCCGCGCCGGCGGCGGCATTCCGGCTGCCGGCGCAGCCGGCGCCGCGGCACCCGGCGCCGACGGCACGCTCGCCGCGACCGGACGGCCGCCGAGACTCCGCAAGTCGACGATCGTCACCTCGGGGAGCGGCCGCCCGTGGACGCGCTCGGGCAGCGTCAGTAGCCGGTATTTGCCGTCGAGCGCTTGCTGGTGACTTTCTATGGACGGCGTCGCCGACCCGAGCACGACCGGTACGCCGGCCAGCTTGGCGCGGACGATGGCGAGGTCGCGTCCGTGATAGCGGAGGCCCTCGTCCTGCTTGTACGCGGCGTCGTGCTCCTCGTCGACGATCACGAGCCCGAGATCCACCAGCGGAGCGAAGACCGCCGAGCGCGTGCCGACTACCACCCGCGCCTCGCCGCGCGCGATCCGTCGCCACTCGTCCCAGCGCTGGCCGGGCGCAAGGCCGCTGTGCACGATGGCGACGGCGCTGCCGAAGCGCTCCTGTGCGCGCGCGACGAGCTGGTGGGTGAGGGCGATCTCCGGCACCAGCATGAGCACCGAACGGCCGGCGGCGCGCGTGCGCGCCGCGAGGCGGAGGTAGACCTCGGTCTTGCCGCTCCCGGTCACGCCGTGGAGGAGGAAGGTCCGAAAGGCATCCGGCGCGACCGCGGCGATCGCGGCCCGCTGCGCGTCCGTGAGCTCCGGCTCGGGCACGCTGGCCGCGGGCTCGCCGGCGTCGCGGTAGCGTTCGACGCGCATTCGGGAGACGATGCCGCGCTTCGCGAGCGCCGCGGCAGCGGCGCGACCGCCGGCGTCGAGGGCGGTCGCGTCGAGCCGCTGGTCCGATGCCGTGCGCAGGCGTTCGTAGCAGGCGAGCTGCCGCGGGGCGCGGCGCGCCAGGGACGCCGCCTCGCTAGAGTCGAGCTCGCGTGCGAGACCGAAGACGGTGACGTAGCGAGTCTTGACCGGCGGACCGGCGCGAAACTCCTCGCTCGTGAGGATGCCGCGCCGGACCAGGGTACGGACGGCGCGGGCGGCGTCGCGACTTCCGAGCGCGCGCGCCAGCGCCGCCATCGTCAGGCCGTCCTCGCTGGCGGCCACGCGCTCGACGATGGCCGCCTCGAGGACGTCTTTCGGAGTCGGCGCGGCGGCGGCGAGCCGGAGAAGACGCGCCGAGCGTGCCCGCAGCCCGCCCGGCAACGCCACCGCCAGCACGTCGGCGAGGCCCGCTAGATAGTAGCGCGCGCTCCAGCGGCAGAGCTCGAAGACCTCGTCGCTGACGATCGCCTCGGCATCGAGGACGTCGGCGATGGCGCGGATCTTCCCGACGGCGAGCGGCGGCGTCGCATGGAGGGCGATCACGATGCCGGTCTCGTGGCGGCTTCCGAGCGGCGCCACCACCCGCATACCGCGCCGCACCCGGCCATGCCACGCTTCCGGGACGGCGTAGATCAAGGCCTCGCGTCCCGGGAGCGTGCGTAGCAACGCGACCTCGGCATAGCCGGGCTGCGGGCTCGGGAAGGCGGCGGACTCTTGCGGGGACACGTCAGCGCTCATCCGCTGTGGCGCGCGATCTGTCAAAGCATGCGGCGGCACGGCGATGACGCCGCGCAATGTTTGCGACGCGCAGATGCGCAGGGCGCGAGCCGCGCCTGCAGCTATCCGCGCGCCGATCCAAGCTTCGGCGGCAGCGGTTCGCCGGAGCGGATCTTGCTCCGCGACCGCAGGGAGTCGCCGTTCGTGCACGATCGAAAAACATTGCCGAAAGACGCCGGCTTGACGTTGGTCGAGGTGCTGACGGCCGTGAGCCTGCTCGGGATCGTCACCGCCGTCGCGGCCACCAACTTCACCGCCATGGCCCCGGCCTTCAGGACGCGCGGCGCGGCCCTCGCCATTGCCGGCGATCTCAATCAGGCGCGGATGGCGGCGATAAAGGAGGCGCGGGTCTACGAGTACTTTCCGATCTCCGGAGGCTACCAGATCCGGCGCGACGACGGCGTCGGCGGCCGCGAGCTCGTGAAACAGAGGGTGATCGGCACCGAATACCCGCACGTCGTCTTCGGGCACACGGGAATAAGCGAGGATCCCTATGCCGGCGCCATCGCCAGCTCGGTGCCGACGGCGGCGATCACCTTCCATTCGAACGGCACGGTGCAGAATGCCGCCGGCGTGTTCCTCGAAGCGCCGAGCAGCGACGGTCTCGTGCAGCAGGCGGTCACCATGAGCGCCGCCGGACGGGTGCGCGTCTGGAGGCACACGGAGGACGGATGGCGGTGACGGCGCCAGCATCGAGCCAGCGCGCCGCGGGCTTCACGCTCGTCGAGGTTCTGGTGGCGACGGCGATCGCTGCGATCGGCTTCCTTGGGCTCGCGGCGACCTACGTCACGTCGCTGCGCGCGACGGTAGTCGGCCGCAACGTCGGCATCGCTACGAACCTCGCATCCGAGGCGCTGGAGACGATGCGGCGCCGGCCGTTCGAGGAGATTGCCAGCAGTAGCCCGACGAGCGTGACGCGTGAGCACATCACCTTCATGCGCTCGGCGGCGGTCGCGGACCTCGGCGCGACGGCGAAGAAGGTGACCATGGCGGTGTCGTGGAGCGACCAGTTCGGCTCGCACTCTCCCGGGGTGCAGCTCGTCACGGTGATCAGCGAATGAGGTGCGAGCTTCGCAGTGACGCGCGCGGCTTCACGCTGATGGAGCTTCTCGCTGCGATCACCGTCGCGGCGATCGCGCTCGTCGTGCTGGCGAGCGCCGTGCGCAGCCAGGGCTCGAGCGCGGTCTACCAGATCGGCTCGGCCGACATGCAGCAGAACGTCCGCGGCGCCCTCGACCTCTTCCGGCGCGAGGTGCGCATGGCGGGGTTCGGCATGTCCGCGGTGCCGAGCGCCGTCCTGCCGCCGGTGCAGGTTCCCGTCGTCGCCAGCGGCGAGCTCTATCGCGTGAATCTCTTCGGCAACTACGGGGCGGTGAAGAGCCGCGTCGGCACCGCGGGCGTCGTGGGCGGCGCCACGACCATTCCGCTGGAGCGGTACAGCGCCTCCGCGTGCCTCCCCGGGAATCCCGCGCAGTCGTTCATGGTCAACGAGCGGGTCGCGATCGAGTCGGCGCTCCGCGGCCTCGCCGAGGTCTACACGATCGCCGGCTACGATCCGGTGAACTGTACGATCACGGTCTCGCCGGCCGTGGTTACCGACGGCTACGAGTTCGGGTCGCCGGTCAACGAGATTCGCCAAATCAGCTACGTCCTCGACGGCAACGCGGTGCTGTGGCGCGAGGGCGTCGTGGTCGCGGACCAGATTGACGTCCTGCAGCTCGCCTACATCCTGAAGGACGGTACGACCGTCGCTGATCCCGCCGGCAACCTCGCCGACCTCCGCTCGGCGTCCATATCGCTGCGCTCGGAGATGCCGGAGCATCTCGGTGTGGCGCCGAACGCCGCGCTGCAGGTCGAGGTGCGCATCCGCAACCTGGACATCGTGCGCGAGCCGATGATCGACAATCTATGAGACCTCCTAGATATCTCGCCGATCAACGCGGCATCGCCCTTCTCACCGTGCTCGGGCTGCTCTCGATCCTGCTCGTCCTGGCCTCGCTCGTGGCCGGCGCGTCGCGCATGGAGGCGGCGCTCTCGGGGCTCGGTAAGGAGAGTGCGCGCGCCTTCGCGGCGGCCGAGGCGGGCCTGAACTACGGCCTCGGCGACGTCGACAACTTCGTCGCTGCCGACGCGCTCGACAAGGGCTGCTGCGAGGGCGCGGCGTGCACTTACGATCCGCGCGAGACCAATCTCGTCACGGCCGGCCTCTTCACCGCCCCACAGACGACCGGATACGTGCGCGTCTGCTTCGATCGCGAAGGGCCGCCGCCGCCGAGCGTCAAGGTGAGCGCCCTCCGCTTCAAGGCCTTCCACTTCGACCTCGACGCCCGCGGCAATGCCAATCCGAACGGCTCGAGCTTCCTGCAGATGGAGGCCGCGCGCCTCGGTCCGGCGCTGTGAACGGAGCACGAGAAAGAGCGTGATCACTATGCGTCAACAAGCGAAACGGGCCCCGGGGATCACTGTGCTGGGGCTCGCCGCCGTGCTTCTCACGGCAGCGAGCACCCGTGCCGGAAGCGATCTCGACGTCTTCATCGCCGGCCAGAGCGTGCAGCCGAACGTGCTCATCCTCTTCGACAACTCCGGCAGCATGAGCGACGGTATTCCGTACGATCCGGGTACTACCTACGCCGGGTCGTACGCGGCGGCGACGATCTACGACCGCTGCAAGGTCTTCAACGCCAACTGCACTTGCAAGACGACGCAGACCGCGTGGAAGGTCACGACCCAGTGCGGCTGGGTCGACGCCAACGCCGACGGCCAGGACGATCGGGCGCCCTCGTACAAGAAGAACGGCAATCGGCGGAACTACGACGCCTTGCCGAACCCGGCAAAGCTCAGCGTGGCGAAGTCGGTGATCGACGGCCTGCTCCAGGATCCGGCCAACGCCCAGGTGCGCTTCGGGTTGATGGTGCTGAACGGCAACTACCTGCCGAGCGACTATACGAGCGCCAGCCAGACCTCGACCTACCACAACGACAAGACGATCTTGAAAGCGCCGATCGGCACGGCGCAAGCGGCGCTGCGCGGCATCGTGAACGGGCTCAGCGCGAACGGCGGCACGCCGCTGGCGCCGCGCATGATCGCTGCCGGCCGTTACTACAAGCACGACGGCTACTTCGGCGGCGCCGACCCGGTGCAGTATCTCTGCCAGCGGAACTACGTCGTGCTCATGACCGACGGCCGCCCGCAGGTCGACGGCGTCGCCTTCGGCAACTGCGGCAGCGGCTTCAGTGATCCGTACTGCGGCTCCAATGCCAGCGGCCAGTTCAGCTACATCGAGTCGTGGCTAGGAGCGCCGTACGACAAGGACGGCGACGGCCGCGACCCGGATCCGGGGCATTTCAGCCCGCCGTCGGGCTGTACGCCGAACAGCTCCCCTGACGAAGAGCCCTGCGAATATCAGAACGGCGGCTCCGACTACCTCGACGACATCACCAAGGTGCTGCTCGACAACGACCTCCGGCCGGACATGGACGGGCAGCAGGCGCTCGTCACCTACACGATCGGCTTCACGGTCGCGAACAGCTTGCTGCAGCGCGCGGCGGCCCACGGTGGCGGCAGCTACTACACTGCCAACAACGCCGACGAGCTCGCCGACGCGTTCCGCGCCACCATGAACGCGATCGTCAGCGAGACCGAGTCCTTCGTGGCCCCGGTGGTGCCGGTCAGCCAGACGACGCGCACCCAGAGCGGCGACCGTCTCTACATCGCCCTCTTCCGACCCCGCGACGGCGCCCTGCGCTGGCCCGGCAACCTCAAGAAGTACCAGGTATCCGCCGACGGCCAGCTCCTCGACGCCAACGGCGCCGCCGCGACCGACGCCGACGGTCAGATCCTTCCCGGAGCCCGCTCGTACTGGGACACGGTCGCGTCGGGCTCGGCGGTGAGCAAGGGCGGCGTCGGCGAGATCCTGCTCAATCGCGCGACGCCGCGGAACATCTACACCAACACCACGACGGTCATTCCCGCAGGCGGCCTCGACCTGACGGCGGCGGCGCACGCGTTCAAGACCTCGAATGCGGCGCTGACGCAGGCCATGCTCGGCGCGGCGAGCGCCGGCGAGCGCGCCAACATCATCGACTACGTCCACGGCATCGACGTCTACGACGACGACGAGGACTCCAACATCACCGAGAAGCGCAACTGGATCCTCGGGGATACGATCCACTCCGTCCCGCTGGTCGTGAACTATGCGACCAACGACGCCGCGATCCTGATCGGCTCCAACGACGGCATGCTGCACGCCTTCGACGACACTACCGGCGCCGAGCTCTGGGCCTACGTTCCCGACGAGCTGCAAGCGAAGCTCAAGCTGCTGACGCCGGGGGCGAGCGGTTCACACCAGTTCTTCGTCGACTCGTCGCCGAAGCTCCTCTCCGCCGACGACGGGCACAAGATCGTGGTCTTCGGCTTCGGGCGCGGCGGCCGCGCCTACTACGGGCTCGACGTCACTGCCAAGACGGCGCCGAAGCTGCTGTGGAAGATCACCAACACGACCAGCACCGGCGGCGGCGACTTCAGCGAGCTCGGTCAGGGCTGGTCGGAGCCGGCGTTCATCCGCACCAACGCCGACGTCGACGCGTTCCTGATCGGCGGCGGTTACGATCCCTACTTCGACAACCCCAGCAACACCGCCGCCAACTCCACTAATGCCATGGGGCGCGCGATTTTCGCGGTGAACGCGCGGACCGGTGCGCTCATCCAGAAGATCAAGCCTGTGGGGATGGACTTCGCGATTCCGAGCAACGTCGCCGCTCTCGACTTCAACGGCGACAAGAAGGTCGATCGCGCCTACGTCGGCGATCTCGGCGGCAACGTGTGGCGCATCGACGGCAACCTCACGGCGACCAAGCTCTTCGCGTCCGGGGGCAACCGCAAGATCTACTATGCGCCCGACGTCGTTCGCGACCGCGGGTTCCTCTCGGTCTTCATCGGCACCGGCGACCGCAGCAACCCCCTCGAGACCAGCGTCGTCGACCGCATGTACGGCGTCAAGGACGACGGCGCCTCGAACCTCACCGAGTCGGACCTCGTCGACGTGACGACGCGCGTCGAGCAGAACGGCTCCCAAGCGGAGATCGATCTCAAGGACGAGATCAAAGCCAAGCAAGGCTGGTACGTGCAGTTGAACCAACGGCCCGGCGAGAAGGTCCTGGCGTCGCCGGTCGCGTACTTCAGCGTCTTCTTCTCGACCTTCGTGCCGATCGCCGGCGTCTGCAACGCCGGCGGCGACGCGCGCGTCTACGAGCTCAACTACGAGACCGGCGGCATCCCGGATGCGAAGGCGGCCGATCCCGACGGCGACGGGCCCCAACCCGCACCGACCGTCACCCGCAACGATCGCTTCATCGTGATCGGCAAGAGCATCCCGACCGAGCTCACGGTGACCATCCAGCGCGAGGGCTCGAGCGGTTTCGTGGCCTCGAGCGGCAACATCGACGAGATCCCGCTTCCCGAGCTGCCGAACAACGTGACGCCGCTCTCCTGGCGTGAATGCTCGACCGGCGCGCCGTGTCGATGACGAGGAATCGATGAAGACACACGACGTACGCAACCTGATCGCCGCCGCCGTCGCCGGCGGGCTGTTGCTCGCCGCGGCGGCGAGCGCTGCGGTCGTAGGCGTGGTGACCGCGGTCTCGAAGCGGGACCTGACCGTATCCGGGGCGGTGTATCCCATCGACGACGGCGTGGCCTTGGAGGACATGACCGGCCAGCGCATCACCTGGCCCGAGATCCGCCCCGGCGTGTCCGTCGAGCTCGACTTCGACGAAGAAGGCCGCCTCGTCACCATCCGCGCCAACGTCGTCCGCTGACGCGCACCGCATCGGCCCGGCGAACGGCGTCAAATTTTCGTCGCTACCGCCCTCCCCGCGTACAGGATTTTGTCGGGAGGGTTCAGCGCCTGTCCAGGTAATAGCGACCGTGCTTGAGATTTCGCGGGGTCGAAGGGCGGCACTTCGCTTGCTTCACTGGCGGTAGCCCCTCCTTTCCGCGCGGGAGAGACCCGGTCCGCATGGTGCGGATCCGGCCTCTCCCGGGTGACCGAGGGGAGCAAAGACAGGGGGTCGTCACGATGACGAGTCGGGAGAGCAAGGGTGCGTAGCGGGCTCGGCGGCAAGCTCGCCGGGGTGTTCCAGCGTTCGCTGCGCGATCTCCTTCCACGCGGCCGCGGCGGCGCCTATCTCGCCCTCGACATCGGCTCGAGCTGCGTAAAGCTCGTCGAGACCGACGGCAATCCGGGCGCCATTCGCATCAGCGCCGCCGGGATCGCGCCGCTGCCGCCGACGGCGGTGCAGAACAACCTGATCCAGGATCCGAGCATCGTCGCGGCGACCATCCGTGATCTCGTGCGTCAGACCGGCGCCCGGGCGACGGACGTGATCACCGCCGTTCCCGGCCCCGCGGTCATGATCAAGAAGCTGCACCTGCGCGCCGAGGACGAGGCCAATCTCGAGAACCACGTGATGTTGGAGGCCGGGAATGCGATTCCCGAGAGCCTCGACAACGTCACCATCGACTATCAGATCGCCAACTACACCGAGAGCGGCGAGATCGAGGTCGTTCTCGTCGCCGTCAAGAAAGACATCCTCAACAGCTACACGGCGGTGATCCGCGACGCCGGATTGAATCCGCAGATCGTCGACGTCGACTACTTCGCGCTCGAGAACATGTTCGAGCTCAACTACGCGATCGACGAGGGCCAAGTCGTCGGGCTGGTGAATATCGGGGCGCGTTACTGCTCGATCAACATCCTGCGCGGCGGCCGGTCGTCGTTCACGGGCGACATCCCGGTGGGAGGCGCCGAGTTCACCGACGTGCTGATGCGGAACCTCGGGGTGTCGGCGGCCGAAGCCGAGCTCCTGAAGACCGGCGGCACCGTTCGCGAGTTCCAGCCCGACCAGGTCGAGGCGGCGCTGGCGCCGGGCGTCCAGTTCCTGGTCGAGGAGATCCACCGGGCGCTCAGCTTCTACTGGCGCTCCGACGCGGAGGATCCGCTCGCCGCCGTCTACCTCTCCGGCGGTACCGCCCGCACCGAGGGTCTGACCCGCGTGCTCGGCGAGCGCCTCGAGACGCCGGTCGAGCTCGTGAAGCCGCTCGAGCGAGTCGCGCTCGGGAGCGGCGTCGACGCCGATTTCGTCCGTGACAACGCTTCGTCGTTGGCCGTCACCGTCGGGCTTGCGTCCCGGCGTCCGGGAGACAAGTCGTGATTCGCATCAATCTGTTGCCGGTCCGTGAGGTCGAGCGTGAAGCCGGCCGCCGCCAGGAAACCCGGCTCGTCTATCTGAGCGCCGCCCTCGTCCTCGCCGTGCTCATCGGCATCGAAGTCACGAGTCGCCTGCACCTGGCGCCGCTCAAGAAGGAGTACGCCAAGCTCCAGTCGGACATCGTCGCCCTCGACAAGAAGTCGACGGAGCTCACGAAACTCGAGAGCGAGCGCAAGGATCTCGAGGAGAAGCTCAATACCATCGCCAGCCTCGAGGCCAAGAAGATCGGCCCGGTGAACGTATTGGCGGATCTCAGCGATGCGGCCCCCGAACAGGTATGGCTCCTGGAGTTCAAGGAGAGCGGCGGCCTCGCAACCATCAGCGGCCTCGGCCTCGACGACCAGACGATCGCCAACTTCATGCGCAAGCTCGGCGCCTCGCCTTACTTCGCCAACGTCGACCTCGTCGAGACCGCGCAGGCGGAGTCCGACGGCGTACAGTTGAAGCACTTCGTCGTGAACGCCCGGCTCTCGTACTCCGGCGCGGCGCTCGGCACGGCGCCGCGCAACCTCAAGTTCCCCGAACCCACGAACAAAGGCGGGTCCAAACGCAAGCCGGCCCAGCGGAGGGGGGCATGAACGACCTTTTCGAACGTTTCTTCGAGCTCGAAACCCGCCAGCGGATCATGGCGGCGGCCGGCGTCCTGGTGCTCGTGTTCGGCGCGTATTGGTACTTCGTCTACTCGGGGCGGCGGGCGGAGACCGCCTCGGTGACGGCCAAGATCAACGACCTGCGCCAGCAGCGAGAGAGCAAGCAGAAGCTCGTCGCCAACATGGGCGAGCTCCAGGAGACCGTACGCGAGCTCGGGGCGCAGCTTAAGCAAGCCGAGGCGCAGCTCCCCGACTCCAAGGAGATTCCGGACCTCCTGAGCAGCGTCTCGTCCGCCGGGCGCGACTCCGGCCTCGAGGTGATCACGTTCCGCCAGCGGCAGGAGCAGCTCAAGGACTTCTACGCCGAGGTGCCGGTCGATCTGACGGTGCGCGGCAACTATCACGAGGTCGCGACCTTCTTCGACCGAGTCGGAAAGCTCGACCGCATCGTCAACGTCAGCGACATCGTAATGCAGACGCCGAAACGCGAAGGCGACGAGATGATCGTCGACACCGCCTGCTCGGCGACGACCTTCCGCTTCCTCGACGAGCAGGAGCGCGCGGAGATCGCCAAGGAAAAAGCGGCCAAAGCCAAAGAAGGCAACAAGAAAAAATAGATGAGGTCGGCCATGCGAGCGCAGCGGAAGATCACGATCGGGACAGCCCTGGTATTTGCGATCACGCTCGCCGCGGGCGCGCTGCCCGCCGCTGCGGTGGCGGACGTAGGCACGCTGCGCGGCCCGATGGCGGCGATCGCGAAGGCGCGCGCGGCTGCGGATGCGGCGGAGGCGCGCGCGGGGCGCCATGACGCCGAAGCCGTCAAGACGGTCGATGACGCGTCGCGCGAAGCGAAGGCGGTGCGACCTGAGACCACTCTCCCTGGTGCTGCTGACCAGTCGGGACCACGAGATCGAGTGAGCGTGCCGAACGAACGGGGCGCTGCGCTCCCCACCTACGATGCGCGCGCGCACCGCGATCCGTTCCAGCCGCCGCGCTTGAATGCGACGGCCGATGCGCGGACGCCGCTGCAGACGTATCAGCTCGGACAGCTGAAGCTCGTCGGCGTGGTCAGGCAGCTCCCCGAGTCGGGGTATCGCGCGATGGTGGAAGATTCCGCCGGACTAGGCTACATCATCACCACCGGGACGCCCATCGGGTCGAGTGGCGGGGTGGTGCGCAGTATCGAACTCAGACGAGTAGTCATCGAGGAAAGCACGCGCGACTTCTACGGCGACGTCAAGCCGAAGCAAGTCGTGATGGAGCTTCCTCAGGAGGATCGATCGCCATGAGGGTGCAGGAGCAGGGTAAGGGAGCGGTGGTGGTGAAGGTGGTTGGTGTCCTGCTCCTCGGCTTTCTGGGATGCACGCGGACGCTGGAACGATCGCCGGCGCCGGCGCACGCGCAGGCAGCGGCGCCGACCGTCGCGAGCGCGCCGGCTGCGCCGCTAACGACCGCCGAAGCCGCGCCGCCCGAACCGACCGTCGCGAGCGCGCCGATCGACACGCCCGTCGAAGCCGAGCTCCGCGTTCACGAGATCCGGCTCGCCGAGCGCGAGTCGCGCGCCGCGATCGTCGTACGGTTCTCGCGGCCGATAGATGCCGTCTCGCATTTCACGCTGCGGACGCCGAATCGCATCGTCGTCGACGTCGCCGGACCGGTTCCGCGCCTGGTCGCCAACCACAGCTACGTGGTGAGCGGTCAAGGCGTGGAGCGGGTGCGCGTCGGCGCGTACGAAGGCAAGCTCCGTCTGGTGACCGACGTCGCGGGCAGGATTCCCGACTACGAGGTCACCGCGGACGGACGCGAGATGTCGGTCCTGCTCGGCGATGCGGATGGCCCTATCGACGAGTTGGTCTATGTCGCTCCCGGCATCGCACCGGTGATCCAGGATCCGGCTCCTGCGGTCGCGGCGGCTCCCGCGGCTCCGCCGGCGTCGGCGCCCGTTGCCCTCGAGCCGCCGCCGCCGACCGAACCTACGGCCGGTTCCGACCTTGCGTCGGCGGCCAGCGACACGACGATCGCCGAGGACGAGTCCGCCGTGCTCGCGGCGAGCAGCGCGCGCGGCGGTCGCGGCGGCCGTTCGCGGTCGAAGGCGGCCACCGCATCCATACCGGGAGGCACGATAGAGGCGCTGCCTAGCTCCCCTCGCGAGTATACGGGACAGCGCATCTCGCTCGACTTCAAGGATGCCGACATCCAGAACGTGCTCCGCATCCTCGCCGACGTGAGCGGCCTCAACATCATCACCACCGACGACGTGCAGGGGAAGATCACCATGCGCCTCGTCGAGGTGCCGTGGGACCAGGCGCTCGACTCCATCCTGAAGGCGCGCGGCCTCGACATGGTGCGCGACGGCAACATCGTCCGCGTTTCGACGGTCGAGAAGCTGAAAGAGGAGCGCGAAGCGCTGCGCGCCGCCAACGAGGCGCAGGCGCAGGCCGAACCGCTCAAGGTACGCTACATCAAGGTCAACTATGCCAAGGCCGACGAGAAGTTCGTAAAGAAGGTCCAGGAGATCCTGACCGACCGCGGCACGGCGACCTGGGACGAGCGCACCAACACGGTCGTCGTCCGCGATATCGACAAGGGCATCGCCGACGCCGAGGAGCTGATCTCGCACTTCGACACCCAGACGCCGCAGATCCTGATCGAGGCGAGCATCGTCGAGGCGACCGAGAACTTCGCGCGCGACCTCGGCGTCCAGTGGGGCTACACCTACAAGGCTGGTCCGGAGACCGGAAACGCTCCCGGCGTCAACTTCCCGGGCCGCATCAATACGGGCGGCAGCGGCCTCGGAACCGGCTCGGGATCGGTCGCGCCCGGCCAGCTTCCGGCGGGGCGGGTTCCCTTCATCGCCGATTTCCCCGCGACCAGCGTCGCGCCGGGACTGGGGTCGGCCTTCGACGTGCTGCTCGGCTCGCTCGACGGCTCACAGTCGCTCGCGGCGCGGCTCACCGCGCTCGAACGCCAGGGCAAAGGCAAGATCATCTCGCGGCCGCGCGTCGTGACCCTCAACAACCAGGCGGCCAATATCGAGAGCCTGGAGATCTTGCGCGTCAAGCTGCCCAGCACCGGTACCGTGATCAGCACCGGCGCGGGCGGCGTGGCGGGTACGTCGCAAGCGGCGACCGAGCAGATCAAGACCGGCATCACGCTCACGGTGACCCCGCAACTCTCGTCGGACGGTTTCGTCTTCCTCGACGTGTTCGCGAAGTCGAGCACGTTGCAACCGCCGGCGCAGTCGCAAGCGCCGTCGCCCGACGGTATCCCGAACGAGATCAGCCGTCAGGCGGAGTCCCACGTTCTCATCAAGGACGGCGAAACCTTCGTACTCGGCGGCGTCTTCCGCAATACGTTGAACGACCAGGACAACGGCATTCCGTACCTGCGATCGATTCCGGTCTTCGGCTGGGCGTTCAAGAACACCGTGACCGCCGACAACCGCCAGGAGCTCCTGGTGTTCATCACCCCGCGCTCGGTCCGCGCGCGCGGCACCGAGGATCTCGCGAGCCTCCCGTCGGCCGAGGATCTGTGGCAGAATCGCAGCAATCCTTGAGACGCGCAGCGGTATGACCCTTCGCACCGCGCGTCGCGCCCCCCTTTTCGTCTTGGCGCTGCCGGAGTGACATCGAGTGCTACGTTTCCTCACCGCCGGTGAATCCCACGGACCGTGCCTCACGGCGATCGTCGAAGGCTGTCCGGCCGGCTTTCCGATCGACATCGACGCGGTGAACGTCGACATGCGCCGGCGCATGATGGGCCACGGCCGGGGCGGGCGGATGAAGATCGAGCAGGACACGGCGGAGCTGCGCTCCGGCGTCCGCTTCGGCGAGACCCTCGGCTCGCCGATCACGCTCGTAGTCGAAAACCGCGATTGGAAGAACTGGCTCAAGAAGATGTCGGCTCGTCCCGAGGATCGCGACGCTAGGGTGCCGGTGACGCGGCCGCGGCCAGGCCATGCCGATCTCGCCGGGGTCCTCAAGTACGGTCACGACGACGTGCGTAACGTCCTCGAGCGCGCGAGCGCCCGCGAAACCGCCGCACGCGTCGCGATCGGCGGCATCGCCAAGTGCCTGCTGCGGCCGTTCGGCATCGCGGTGCGCGGCTGGGTGGCTGAGATCGGCGACGTGGTCGCCAACCACGCCGGCCTGGATCCCGAGGCCATCTTCGCTGCCGCCGAGGTTTCCGCCGTGCGGGTCGCCGATCCGGAGGCCGAGCGCAAGATCGTCGCCGCGATCGACGACTGCAAGAAGCGCGGCGACACGCTCGGGGGTATCGTCGAGGTCGTAGCGACCGGACTCCCTCCCGGACTCGGCAGCCACGTACACTGGGATCGCAAGCTCGACGGGCGCCTTGCGCACGCGCTCATGAGCATCCAGGCGGTGAAGGGCGTCGAGATCGGCCTCGGGTTCGCGACCGCGCGCCGCCCCGGATCGATCGTTCACGACGAGATCTACTTCGACGCGGCCAGAAACCAGTTCGTACGTCGGACCAATATGGCCGGCGGCACCGAGGGCGGTATGACCTCGGGGGCGCCGCTGGTGGTGCGCGCCGCCTTCAAGCCGATCGCGACGTTGATGAAGCCGCTGCACTCGGTCGACATCGCGACCAAGGCGGAGGCCAAGAGCGCCATCGAGCGCTCCGACGTGTGTGCCATACCGGCGGCGGCGGTGATCGCCGAGGCCGTCGTGGCGTTCGTCGTCGCCGACGCCTTTCTGGAGAAGTTCGGCGGCGATTCTCTGCGGGAGGTGCGCCGCAACTACGAGGGGTATCTGCAGCAGATTGCGCAGTTTTGAATGAGGGGGCGTGCGGTCGTGTTGATGGGGTTCATGGGGACGGGCAAGAGCGAGGTGGGCCGCCGGCTGGCGCAGCGGCTCGGGCGTGCGTTCGTGGACACCGATGAGTGGATCGAAGAGCGTGCCGGAAAGCGCATCGCCGCGATCTTCAACGAGGAGGGCGAGGCCGCTTTCCGCCGCCTCGAGCGCGAGGCGGTGGCGGTGGCGGCGGCGGCGAATCGCGGCGACGCGGTCATCGCGGTCGGCGGCGGCGCCGTGCTCGATCCGGAGAACGTGCGGCGCCTGCGCGAGGGCGGCGTGCTCGTGCATTTGACGGCACGCCCCGAGGTCGTCCTGCGGCGCATCGGGGACGGCGCCAGCCGGCCGCTGCTGCGGGACGATCCCGAGGCGGCGGTGGCGCGACTCCTGGCGGAGCGCGAGCCGGCGTATGCGGCGGCGGCGGACGTGGTCGTCGATACGTCGGAGCACGACGCCGAGCAGGTGGTCGAGGAGATTCAGCGAGCGCTCGCGGGCGCCGAGCGATGGAAATCGTCAACGTAGAGCTGGGGGACCGCGCCTATCCGATCTACGTCGGTGCCGGTTGCCTCGAGGACCTGGGACCCCGTCTTGCGCAGACAGGGGGGGAGAAGCGGATGGCGGTGGTGACGAACTCGACGGTCGCGAGCCTCTACCTCGAGCCGGTGACGCGAACGCTCACCGGCGCGGGATTCGATCCCGCGGTCGTCCAGATCCCCGACGGGGAGGAGCACAAGAACCTCGCTTGGCTCGCGTTCGTCTACGATCGCTTGATCGACGCCGGCGTCGATCGCGGCGGCTCGGTGGTGGCGCTCGGCGGCGGCGTCGTCGGCGACCTGGCGGGCTTCGCCGCCGCGACCTACCTCCGCGGCATCGACCTGGTGCAGGTACCGACCACTCTGCTCGCCCAGATCGATTCGTCGATCGGCGGCAAGACCGGCGTCAACCATCCGGCCGGCAAGAATCTGCTCGGCGCTTTCAAACAGCCGCGCTTCGTGCTCGCCGACGTCGAGTGCCTGCGGACGCTGCCGCGACGCGAGTACGTCGCCGGTCTCGCCGAGGTCGTGAAGACGGGAGCGATCCTCGATGCCGAGCTCTTCGCGCTCCTCGAGGCCGAGCTGCCGGACATCCTGCGGCAGGAGCGAGATCTTCTGGTGCGGGTGGTCCGCCGCTGTTGTCAGTTGAAAGCTCTCGTCGTCGCCGAGGACGAGACCGAGGGCGGCTATCGCGCGATCCTGAACTTCGGCCACACGCTCGGCCACGCGATCGAGAGCCTCACCGACTACACCACCTTCCTTCACGGGGAGGCGGTCGCCATCGGCATGGTCGCGGCCGCACGCGTCTCGCAGCAGCTCGGATTCTGCGACGCGACCACCGTGCGCCGGCTGAGCACGCTCGTAGATCGTTGCGGGCTGCCGACGGAGGTGCCGAGCGATCTCGAGCGCGAGGCGCTGGCGCTCGCCATGCGCACCGACAAGAAGGCGCTCGGGGGATCCATCAAGTTCGTTTGTCTGGAGGGTATCGGTAGGACCAGGTTCGAGCGGCTCGGCTGTGACGAGATCGTTCGGTACATCTGAGAGCAATTTTTCATCAGCGAGGGGAGGATGCAGGTATGAGAGGATCGCGGATGGTGATGGTGGCGGCGTGCTTCGCATTGGCCGCTTGCGGTGGCGGTGGCGGCGGCAGCGGCGGCTCCAACGACCAGGGTATCTCGGTGCGCTTCACGGGCGTGTTCCAGGAGACGCGGGAGCAGGTGGCGCCCGCGGCCGACCAGCTGCCGACGGCGGAGGAAGCGGTCGGCGACTCGGGGACGTTCGTCGTCCTCGGGACCGATCAGACGGTCCCGCGCGACTACAACGACGACGGCGATCTCGACGGCGGCTTCCTCGGCGTCGCCAACAACATGGATCAGTCCGTGAATCTGCAGAGCGTCTCGGTAGAGATCTACATCCCGGGCGCCAAGCTCCAGAACCCGGTGTTGACCGACTCGGTGCCGATGGCTTCGTCGCTGCCGCCGGCCAGCGTCGACGAGCAAGGCGTACGGACTCCGTCGGTGAGCTTCACGCAGACGGTCTTCGTGCGCCCGGACGTGATGGCCTTCCTGGCGCAGAACCAGAACCTGCTGCCGAAGCCGCCCTTCGACATGACGGTAGTGATGAGGATCACCGGCATCAGTGATTCGGGCGATACGTTCCGGACCAACAAGGTCAACTATGCGGTCGCTGTTCTGCCGCCGGCGGAATGACGGAGAAGGGGGGAGGATGACGATGCGCACACGCAATTGGATGGTGGGAGGCGTGGCCGTGCTCGCGCTCGCAGCCGTGGTCGTGAGCTGCGGCGGTACCGGGGGCGGCGGCGGGGGTGGTGGCGGTGGCGGCACCGACCAGCAGTTCATTCTCAACAGCAACAATGCCGGCCGGCTGAACCTGAACGTGAGCCCGGCCGAGGTCGACGCCAACAAGTCGGACCGCATCGGCCTGGTGGCGACATTGAGTGACAGCCAGGGCCAGGGGATCCAGGGCGTGGCGATCACGTTCACCTCGGACATCGACGACATCACCTTCATCCCCGCCGACGGCGTGGCCAAGACCGACGCCTCGGGTCGCGCCGATATCATCGCCGTCGCCGGCTCGTCGCCGACGAGCACCGGCGCGATCGTCGGCACCGGAGCTATCGTGGCGCGGACGCCGAGCGGCTTCGGTCTCCGCGCGCAGGTCCCGATCACCCTCTACGACGTCGGCTTCATCGATGCGGAGATACTCGGCGTCATCCCTTCGTCGTTGAAGGTCGTCGAGCCGGCGCCGGGGCAGGTGCTGTTCTTCAACATCGTCGGCGGCACCCCGCCCTATCTCCTGAAGAACGAGTGGAGCGGCATCGGGGCGGCGGTCATCTCCCAGCACTGCCTGCCCGGCTGCACCGAGAACGGCGGCGTGCTCTGCATCGGCAGCCCGTGCCAGTCGGACTCCGACTGCAACCTCAACGCTTCGCCGACGCCCGCCGGCGTCTGCGCCGGTCCGATAAAGCGCTGCCTCGCGAGCTGCGCCGGCACCAACTGCGGCGGCTCCCGCTGCAGCACCGACGCCGACTGCAACGACGGCTCGCCTACGCCGGCCAACGTCTGCAAGGACTCCGGCCAGTCCATCGCCTACATAATCGCCGCCAATCCGGCGGCGGGGACGCACGGCTTCGTGGTCGAGGACTCGGCCGCGGCTTCCGTCAACGTCGAGGTGGAGGTGAGCTTCGTCTGCGGCAACGGCGTGGCCCGCGGCGACGAGCAGTGCGACCTCGGCGATCTCCGAGGCCAGACCTGCGGCAGCCTCGGTCACGGCACCGGCACCCTCGGCTGCACCCCGGAGTGCAAGTTCGACTTCGCGGGCTGCATAGTCGCGACGCCCGGTGGGGGTGGCGGCAGCAGTCCGACGCCTGGCGGCCCGACCTCGACTGCGGCGACCCGCACGCCGACGCCGACGCCGACCTTCACGCCTGCCAATACTCCGACACCCGGAGTCGGTGTGCCGTCGAATCTGACGCTGGCGCTGCTGGCCAACGGTTCCGGCGACAACGGTAACGGCACGCTCACTACCGTGATTGCGGCTACCGTGACCGATAGTCTTGCCAACCCGGTCCCCGATGGGACGAACGTGTTCTTCAGCCTGAGCGGACCTACGCAGGGAGCCGTCATCAGCAGCCCGTCGGCGACGAACGCCTCGCCGCCGTGCGACGTGACGAGCTTCGAGAGCAGCTCACAAGGCACCGGTATTACGGTGTTCGCGCAGCCGGGGGTGGCGCATACCTGTGTGACCTACCCGGTCGGCTCCGCAGGCTCGGGCATCACGGTGCAGGCGGTGTCCGGCGCCGCCTCCGACTCGCAGGCGTTTACGTTGCCCCCGCCGCCTCCGTGATGGCTTAGCGGCGATTGTCGACGGGACGGGGAGCGGTGCTGCGGCGCCGCTCCCCGTTTCTTTTTTCAGGCGGCCAGGAGCCGCGGCAGATGCTCGACGCAGAGGCGGACGAGCGCCAGCGACGCCGCCGGCTGTGTCCCGTTCGCGAGCGTCGCGAGGCGGGCCACTGCCGCTCGCGCCTGCGTGCCCTTCGGGCGCTCCGGGACATCGTCAGGAACACTGGTATGGCGCCGCTCGCGGGCGCGGAGGCGCTGACCGATCGCGGGCCGGCTCAGGTTCGGGCGCGCGCCCGCTGGATGCAATGTGGAGGATCGCTCGGGTCGACGGCGCACGGTTCTCCGTGAGCCGGCGGTGCATCAGCGCGGCGCGAAACGGCGGCGGAAGAGCGCGATCCCGACGCACAGGTACGCGAGCCCATGGGCGAGGAGCACGCCCGTAGGCACGAGCGCCGCGCCGAGGGGCTGCCGCCGGATCATCAGATCATCGTACGCCGCCATCGCCCACGTGGTCGGGAAGGCGAGGGCCAGGCGCTGCATCCAGTGGGGCTCGAGATCGAGCGGCCACCAGCAGCCGCCGACCGCCGCCATGACCACGGTCACGATGACGCCGAGGAGCAGCGCCGCTGCACGAGAGTGTGCGAGGCCGGCGCCGACGAGTCCCAAGGTCGCGCCGGCGAAGACGATCCCCGCGGTCGGGAGCGCTAGCGCCCAGGGCTCGGCTCCGAGCGAGATGCCGAAGAAGATTCTCCCGACGATCAGGAACGAGATCATCTGGACGCCGCCGACCGCGCATCGCGTCAGCAGCTTCGCGAGCAGGGTGACGTCGAGCGGGGCAGGCATCGTCCGCAGTCGCGCCAGCGTTCCCCAATCCTGTTCGTCGACGAGGCCGAGCGACGCTCCGAGCAGCATGCCGAGGAGGAGGAACGTGATGCCGATGCCGAGGACGTTGCGGCCGAAGCTGTTCGCTTGCCCGCGGGCGCCGGCCGTACTCCGCTCGGCGACTGCGATCGTTCCCGGAAGTACGATCGCCGGGAATGCGGACAAAGGCGGCATCCGCAGCGCCGGCAGTGCGGGAACGGTCGGCGGCGTGAGCGTCGGTACGCGTACGCCGGGGACCGCGGACGGGGGCCGTCCGACGAGGCGCGCCGCCAATACGTACGAGTCGGCGTGAACGAGGTCGCGCACCGCGAACGGGATGCCGGGCAGCGCGGGCGGTGGAGGGACGCGGCCGACGACTCGGTGGATGCTGCTCCACCAGTGTCCGAATGCGCGCTCGGCTGTGTCCAGGTCGCTGAGGAAGCGTTGGAGCGGTTCGAGCTCGACGGCCAGGCGCGCCGCGGCGACCTGCGTTTGTCGCTCGACCGCCCGCGCTAGAGCGGTTCGCAGCTCGCGCGTCGCCGCGACCTCGATGGCACGCGTCCGGAGCGCGGCCGCTGCCTGCTCGGCGGCTAGCCGCTCCGGCAGGGCGTCGAGCTCGCGCGCCAGCGACTCCGCCGCTCGCGTAAGGTCGGTGTGCATGCGTTCGAGCCGCGTCCAGGTCCGCGACAGGCGGCGTTCGGCGTGGCCACGGGCGCGGCGCTCGATATCGCGGGAGATCTCGTGCACGAGCGCGCGTGCCCGCGCGACTTCGCGCTGCTTCGCCGGATCGGTCAGCAGCTCGACGGCGGCCGGCTTCCCGGTCGCGAGAGCGCGCGAGGCCCCGCGCGGAATCACGAGTGCGACGCCGACGCGTCGGTGCTCGATCAGCGCCGCCGCCTCGGCGCCGGTCGGCACCGCTTCGATCACGACCTCGCCGCTGCGGGCGAGCGCCTCGCGGAAGGCACGGCCGACCCGTCCCTCGTCCTCGTCGGCGACCGGCATGATGTAGGCGTTCTTCCCGAGCGCGCCGACCCCGTAGAGGCTAGCGAGCGAGAAGCCGGTGATCGTGATGACGACGATCGGCGCCAGCGCGAGGAACGCGAGCTCGACGCGGCTGCGCCCGAGCATTCGCAAGTCCTTGCCGATCGCGGCGGCGAGGGCGCGCCTCACGAGAGGGATCCGGCGCCGTCGTCGTCCCGGAGCGCATGCCCGGTGAGCGCGAAGAAGACGTCGTCCAGGGTCGGCCGGTCGAAGCGCAGCTCGACGACGTCGCCGCCGGCACGCGCCGCGCGGGCCAGCACGACCGGCAACGCCGCCGGATCGTCGAGGGCGAGCGCGGTGCGAGTGCCGCTGGCCGTCAGCACGCGGACGCTCGCGAGGCCGTCGAGCCAATCGGGCGGCGGCGGCCGCAGCGTCCGCAGCGAGAGGCTAGCGGCGATGCCGCAGGCGCCGGCGAGGGCGGCGGTCGGCCCGCTGGCGACGATCCGGCCGGCGTCGAGCAGGACCGTCCGCGCGCAGAGGCGTTCGGCTGCCTCCGTGTCGTGAGTGCCGATCAGGACGGCGGCGCCGTCGGCGACCGCTGCTGCGATCGCCGCATGCAGGTACGCATGCGATCGCGGGTCGACGCCTGCGGTCGGTTCGTCGAGCAGCAGGACACGCGGCGCGTGCAGGAGGCCGCACGCCAGATTCAAGCGCCGCCGCATGCCGTCCGAGTAGGTTGCGACGGGATCGTCGGCGTACGCTGCTAGCGCGACGAGGTCGAGCGCGCGGGCGACGGCGACGCGCGCGGCACCGCGATCGAGGCCGAGCATGCCGCTGAAGAAGCGCAGATTTTCGCGGGCGGTGAGCGCCGGATAGAGCGCCGAGTCCGGCGGCACGTATCCGAGCGCACGGCGCGCTGCGGGCGCCGCGGCGGGGAGCGCGTGTCCCGCTACCGCCACCGTGCCCTCGTCGGGGGCGAGCAGCGTCGCCAGGACCGCGAGCGCGGTCGACTTGCCGGCGCCGTTCGGTCCGAGCAGGCCGACGACCTCGCCGCTCCGTACCTCGAGGTCGATGTCGGCGAGCACCGTGCGATCGCCGTATCGCTTGCGCAGCCCCGCGACGACGATCGCCGGTTGCATACGGCCATCTTGACATATCGGAGCTCTATACGCGCGGCATAACTTGACCCGCTCAGGTCTATAGACTTAGACTTGCGCCCGCGTGAGGGCGCGAGGGTGAGCGCGAGATCGATCGAAGAGGGGCGGGCGCGCGGCAAGACCGTGCTCGTTCTCCACGGTCCCAACCTGAACCTCCTGGGCAGCCGCGAGCCCGACGTGTACGGCTCGCTCACGCTGGCAGAGATCGACGATCGCCTGCGCGCGCTCGCCGACGAGCTCGGCGTGGCCGTGGAGATCGTGCAGTCGAACGCCGAGGGCGAGCTGGTCGACCGTATCCAGCGGGCCGCGGGCAGCGCCTCCGCGATCGTCATCAACCCGGCGGCCTACACCCACACGAGTATCGCCATCCGCGACGCGGTCATTGCGGTCGGGCTCCCGGTCGTCGAGGTGCACCTCTCGAACATCTACGCCCGCGAAGAATTTCGCCACCGTTCGCTCATCGGCGACGTCGCCGTCGGGCAGATCGCAGGCTTCGGTGTCGACAGCTACCTCCTCGGGCTGCGCGCCGCCGTGCACGTGATCGCCGATGCGCGGCGCCATTCGCTGAAGACGCGGCGGCCCCAGAAGGCGCGTCGTCCGGCGTGAGCCCGCGGCGGCGCGCGCCGGTCCGGACCGGCCGAACGCCGGCGGCGAACGGCGCTGCCGGCGCCCGCGCGCTCGCGGATGGGCGCGAGCTCAAGAAGCTCGCCGTCCTGATGGAGGAGAGCGGGCTCGTCGAGCTGGAGATCGATACCGGCGCCGGGAGGGTGCGGCTGGTCCGCGGCCGTGCCGTCGAGCCCGCCGCCGCGCCCGCGGAGCCGGGGCCGGCGCGGAGCGCGCGCCAAGAGGCCGGGGTCGAGAGCGCCGCTCGTGTCATCACCTCCCCCGTGGTCGGTACTTTCCATCGTGCGCCGGCACCCGAGGCCCCGCCCTTCGCCGAGGTCGGCGACATCGTCGAGCGCGGTCAGGTACTCTGCCTCATCGAGGCGATGAAGATGATGAACGAGATCGAGGCCGAATTCCGCGGGCGGCTCGTGAAGATCCTGATCGAGAACGACCGCCCGGTCGAGTACGGCGAGCCGCTCTTCCTCGTCGAGCCGTTGTAGGATCACCGCGTGTTCCGGAAGATCCTGATCGCGAACCGCGGCGAAGTAGCGCTGCGCGTGATGCGCGCGTGCCGCCGGCTGGGCGTCGCGACGATTGCGATCTGCTCGACCGGCGACCGCGAAGCCCTGCACGCGCGGCTCGCCGACGAGCGCGTGTGCGTCGGCCCGGATCGTCCCGAGGACAGCTACCTCAACGTGCCGGCGATCTTGTCGGCGGCGCTGTCGCGCGGCGCCGACGCCGTGCACCCCGGCTACGGCCTCCTCGCCGAGAGCGGCGACTTCGCCGAGGCGTGCGAGCGCTCGGGGCTCGCGTTCATAGGTCCACGCGTCCGTCACCTCCGTCTGATGGGCGACAAGCCGCGGGCGCGGCGCATCGTCGAGAAGGCGGGCGTGCGCGTGCTGCCCGGAAGCCCGGAGCCGCTCGCCGACGTTGCGGACGCGCGCGCCATTGCCGACGCGATCGGCTACCCGCTCCTGGTCAAGCCGGCGGCGGGAGGCGGCGGGCGCGGGCTCGGCGTGGTGCGCGACGCCGAGGCGCTGGCGCCGGCGTTCGCGGTCGCGCGCCGCGAGGGCGAGCGCGTTTTCGGCAACGACCTCGTCTACGTCGAGCTCTACCTGGAGAGTGCGCGCCACGTCGAGATCCAGCTCATCGCCGATCGCGAGCGGCGCGTCGTCCTGCTCGGCGAGCGCGACTGCTCGGTGCAACGCCAACGGCGGAAGCTCGTCGCCGAGGGGCCGGCTCTCGATCTGCCGCGCGGGGTCCGCGCCAAGCTCGCAGCAGCGGCGACCACGGCCGCGGCGGCCGTCGGCTACACCAACGTCGGGAGCGTCGAGTTCCTGGTCGACGACGAAGGCGCGTTTTACTTCATCGAGATGAATACGCGCGTGCAGGTCGAGCACGCGGTTTCCGAGGCGCTGACGAACGTCGATCTCGTGCAGGAGGGAATCCGCGTAGCCGCGGGCGAGCCGCTGTCGATCCGTCCCGAGGACGTAGTAGTGCGCGGACACGCAATCGAGTGCCGCATACATGCCGAGTGCCCGGCGGGCGCGCCGACTCCGCAGCGTACGGTGCGGGCGTTCCACGCGCCGGGCGGACTCGGCATTCGCGTCGAGTCGGCGCTCGAGGTGGGAGATGTCGTCGCCGGCGACGACGTGCTGGCGAAGGTGCTGGCGCACGGGGTGACGCGCGCCGAGGCGCTCGCGCGACTGCGCGCCGCGCTTCCGGAGCTCGTGATCGAGGGCGTACCGACCGATCTGGCGCTGCACCGCCGCGTGCTCGCCCATCCCGACTTCGCCGGAGGTCCGGTGCACACGACATGGCTCGACGTGTCGTGAGCGTCGGTGCGGACATCTCGCTGCCGTCGCGGCGCGCTCGCCGGGCGGCGGCAGCGTCCGGCGCTGCGGCGGCCGTGTTGCGCCGCCGCGCCATGGCGCCGGCGCTGGTGCTCGCGTTCGTCGCCGCGTGCACCAGCGGCGAGGCGCCGCGCCTCACAGTGACTCCGCTCGCATCGGAGACCCGCAACGGCGCGGTGCGCGCCGCCTTCGAGCTTCGCAACGACGGTGGTCGGCCGCTCATCCTGGATCGCGTCGTACCCGCCTGCGGGTGCGGCGCCGTATCGCGTCTACCGCCCGATCTCGCTCCGCGCGCGCACACACGCCTGGACGTCGAGTGCCGCGGACCGCGGCTTGCGGGCGAGGACGTGCACGAGCTCACGCTGCGCACGAGCGATCCGCGCCGCCCCGAGACACCCCTGCGGGTGGAGCTCGGTCCCGCACCGGCCGACCCGGCACCGATCTACCTCGGTTACGTCACCGTCGGTGCGACGCTCGTGCGCGACGTTCCGGTGCCGGGCGTGAGCCCGGCGCGCACGGCCGCGAGCGGCGGCGGCGAGGTCGCGGCCGAGCCGCTGCCGCCGGCCGCCGACGGTACCCGCCTCGTGCGCCTGCGTTTCACGCCGCGCACGCCCGGCGTCGTCCGGACGGCGATCGATCTCGGCCCCGCGGGCGTGCTGCCGGTCACCGCCGTCGCCTGGGACCGTGTTCTCGCGTTTCCGGCCGAGGTGCGGGTGCCGCGCGCGACGGGCGGGGCGGGTCTGCCGGCCGTGATCCTCGTCGCCGCCGGCGAAGCGCCGCTCGCGATCGCACGCGTCGACTATCCGCCGGGCGTGGCCGGCGAGCTCCGCACGGTAGTACCCGGACGGCAATACCGCTTGAGCTTGTACGGCCGCGGGCCGATGCCCGCGGGCGATGCGGCGATCCGTGTCGTCGCCGCAGGAGCGGCCGACCCGGTGCTCGTGATTCCGCTCGTCGACGCCGCCGCCCCACCGCCCGCATGACCGCGATCGGCATCAGCGCGCGGGCGGGCGCCGCTTTCGACGTCGTCGGTGTCGGCGTGAACGCGGTCGACCACCTCTGTACCGTCGACGCCTTCCCGACCCGCGACAGCAAGCAGACGCTCGCGGCCTACGACGTGCAGCCGGGCGGCCAGGTGGCGACCGCGCTCGTCGCCTTGCAGCGCTGGGGCTGGCGTTGCCGCTACGTCGGTACGTTCGGGGGAGATCCGCTCGGCGCGCTGTCGCGGCGATCGCTCGTCGATGAAGGGGTCGAGGTCGCGTACGCACCGACACGCGCGGGTGCGGCTAATCAGTGCGCGGTGATCCTGGTCGACCGCATATCGGGCGAGCGCACGATCCTCATGCACCGGCCGGCGGCGCTCACGCTCCGCGTCGAAGAGCTCGACCGCGCCGTGGTGACGGCCGGGCGCGTCCTCCACCTCGACGGCTACGATGTCGACGCCGCCCGGACCGCTGCGGCGTGGGCGCGCGCCGCAAGCATCCCGGTCGTGGTAGACGTCGACACCGGAGTCGACGATGTGGAGCGGTTGCTGCGGCTCACCGACGCGGTGATCCTGGCGCGCGAGTTCGCGTGTGCGCTCACCGGCGTCGCTGCGGCGACTGACGCCCTCGACGCTCTGGCGACGCTGACCGGCGCCCCGCTCGTCGCCGTGACCCTCGGCGCCGAGGGCGTGGTCGCGCGTACGGCCGCCGGCGTGCTCCGCGTCCCGGGCTTCCCGGTCCGGGCCGTCGACACTACCGGCGCGGGCGACGTCTTCCGCTCCGGCTTCGTGCACGGGCTCCTGGCCGGTTGGTCGCTCGAGCGTACGCTCGCGTTCGCCAACGCCGCCGCCGCCCTCAAGTGTACGGCTGCCGGGGGCCGCCCCGGAATCCCGACCGTCGCTGTCGCCGCCGCCCTGGTCGCGACGCGCGGAGCGGTCGCCTGATCAGCGGAAGTGCGGCAGCACGCGTTCGGCGAACAGGCGCGCCGGCTCGCGCACGTCGCGGCCGAAGAACTCCATGACCAGCATGGTGCAGCCTAGAGCCGCGTGCGCCGCGATCTTCTCCACGCATTGCTCGGCGGTCCCGGCGATGGCGAGCGGCCCGCCGCCGCCCATGTGGCCGCCGTAGATCGCGGCCGCTTTCTCGCTCTTGGCGTGCGCATCCGCCTCGCTGTCGCCGATCACGACCAGGCATTGCTGCGAGACCCGGATAGCGGCCGGGTCGCGGCCGACGGCAGCGCAGTGGGCGCGCAGCTTCGCGATCTTGGCACCGAGGTCGTTGTGGTGGACGGCGAGGTTGTTCCAGACGTCGGCGTGGCGTGCGGCGAGCCGCAGCAGCACCTTCTCGCCGCCGCCGCCGATCAGGATGGGCGGCCGGCGCACCGGTTTGGGCTCGCAGTACGTGGCTTCGAGGCGGTAGTGCTTGCCGGTGAAGCTCGGCTGCGCCTCGGTCCAGAGGAGCTTCAGGATGGTCGCGGCCTCGTCCAGCTGCTCGAGGCGGTCGCGGAGCGGCGGGAAGGGTATGCCGTAGCCCGCGAACTCGGACTGGAACCAGCCGCTGCCGAGGCCGACGATCACCCGGCCGTTGGTGACGACGTCGAGGGTTGCCGCCATCTTGGCGAGGAGCGCCGGGTTGCGGAACCCGACCGGGGTTACGAGAGTACCGAGCTCGACCTTCGACGTGAGCGCGCCGACTGCGGTGAGCGCGACCCAGGCCTCGAAGATCGATAGGTGCGGCATCGGCACGCCGTAGAGGTGGTCGTTGAACCACACCGAGTCGAAACCGAGCTCGTCGAGGGCGCGGGCGGCGGCAACGGTATCCGCCCATGGCCGTTTGATCTGCGGCAGGGTGACTCCGAAATGAACCTTCGGCATGGCGTCGTCTCCTCGCGGGCGAGAGGGTTGGCTGCGGCTCGCCGGTGAGCTTTCCTAGAGGTCGCCGTCGAGCGAATCGCCGCCGCCATCCTCGTCGCCGTCGAGATGGATGCGGATGCGGCCGCCGCGACTCTCGCCCTTGCCGTGGCGGTGCTGCCGAGGGCGCTCCACCGCGCGCTCCTCGTTCTCCTCCTCGATCCGCTCCTCGATCTCGGCGGCGGGAGCCTTGTGGTCCGCCGAGGATCGGTCGGGGACGAGCTCCTTGTCGAACGCCGGCGGGAGGCTCTTCGCATGGCCGGCCCAGGCGGGTCCCGCGGAGAGCGGTACGGCCAGGGCCACGATCGCGATCAGGTGGACGAGTGTCTTCATGGGCGACTCCTGCGCCGACTCCCTACGGCCGCGCGCGCTCGCGCGCAACCCCGGTCGCAGCGCCCCGCTCATCGATCGCGGTCGCCCCCCGCGTGCTCTTCATCGCCGCACCGGCACCGGCGCCGACGCCGGCGCGAGGACCGCCTCAGACGCCGGAACCGCGGCGTCCTTCGCCGCCGGCAAAGCGCGCGGCCCCGCGCTTCGCCTCGTCGAGCACAGCTCGGCCGAGCCGCGCCTCGATCGCTAGCCCGTGCTCGAGCGGCACCCCCGAGCCCGCGAGGGCCGCGGCGCGATCGGCGAGCAAAGTCGGCCAAGGGAACTTCGCGAGTGCCTCGGCGAGCTCGAGCGCGCGCGCGAGATGGCGACCGCGGGGTACGATCTCGTTCACCAGTCCGATACGATGCGCCTCGTCGACCGGCAGCGGGCGGCCGGTCATCACCAGCTCGAGGGCGCGACCGAGCCCGATGATGCGCGGCAGGCGCTGCGTGCCGCCGTCGATCAACGGCACGCCGAAGCGGCGCTCGAAACACCCGAACGTCGATCCCTCGGCGGCGATCCGCAGGTCGCACCAGCAGGCGAGCTCGATGCCGCCGGCGACGCACCAGCCGGAAACGGCCGCGATCGTCGGCTTGGTCGCCGTGAGACGCGTGAAGCCGAGCGGCCCTTCGTGGCGGTCGCGGACCGTGTCGATCGCCTTCAGATCGGCGCCGGCACAGAACGCCTGCTCGCCGGCGCCGGTGAGCACCAGCACCTTGGCGTCGGCGTCCGCCTCGAAGCGGCGATAGCCGTCGAGCAGCAGCGCCGCCACCGCCCCGTTGACGGCGTTCCGGGCCTCGGGGCGGTTGATCGTCAGGATCGCCGCGGTGCCGCGGCGTTCATACAGAACCGGATCGCTCATCCTCGTCCTCCCGCGTCGGTCAGAGTTTCAGCTTGGCGATCACCTGCCGGCTGAAGACCTCGATGAACTCCTTCTGGTTGCGGCCGACGTTGTGGACGTGGATCTCGTCGAAGCCGAGATCGACGAATTGTTGGATCTGGTCGCGGTGTTCGTCCATGTCGGGCGAGATGATCATGCGATTCTTGTAGTTCTCCGGTCCGACGATCTTGGCGATGGCGGCGAAGTCTTCCGGCGTGCGGATGTCGCCCTTGGGAAACGGCATGCCGCCGTTCGGCCACTGGTCGAGCGCGTTCGCGAGCGCCTCGTCGTAGGTGCGCGCCCACGACATGTGGAGCTGGAGGAGCTTCGGCATCTTCGCCGGATCCTTCCCGGCGGCGCGCGCGCCTTCTCCGAATCTGCCGAGCAGCATCCGCAGCTTGTCGAGGCTGGCTCCCGGCGTGATGAAACCGTCGCAGTTGGTTCCCGCCCACTTGGCGGCGATCGGGCCCGCGGTCGCCACGTAGACCGGTACCGGGTGGTGGGCGTCGGGCACCGTCCACAGGCGGACGCGCTCCATCTTGAAGAACTTGCCGTCGTCGTGCTTGGTGACCTCGCCCGTGAGCAGCTTCTGGATGATGGAGATCGCCTCCTGCATCATCTTCAGCCGCACGTGCGGCTCGGGCCACGCCGGCGCCGTCACGTGCTCGTTCAGCGCCTCGCCGGTGCCGATGCCGAGCCAGAAGCGTCCCGGCGTCATCGTGCCCTGGGTCGCCGCCGCCTGCGCCACTACGGCCGGATGGTAGCGAAACGACGCGCAGGTCACCCCGGGACCGAAGGTCAGCGTCTTCGTGACGGCGCCGAGGGCGGCCATCCACGACCATACGAAGGCGTTGTGTCCCTGCTGCGGAACCCAGGGCTGGAAGTGATCCGCCGCCATGACCCCGCCGAAGCCGTGGTCCTCGGCGAGGCGAGCGTAGGCGAGAAGCTCGGTCGGGTGGAACTGCTCGAGTGCTGCCGCGTAGCCGATGATGGCCATGGCGGCCACGTATGCCATGCGCTCCCTGCCGAACGAAGCGCGGTGCCGCAAAATCGTCCGGCCCGGCGCGCCTACTGTCCCTGCTCGATCAGCTTCGCGACCGTGAACGAGTCGGGAACCGCGCCTGCCGGCTTGTATTGCGTCGCCGACTCGGCGCCCTTGTTGAAGTACCAGCCCTCGTGCCCCGGCGGCTTGTCGCCCGGGTGCGGCACGTAGGTAGCGTGCATCAGCTGCATGTCGACCATCGCCAGCCCGGCGTAGAAGTCCTTCTCCTCGTCGTACTGGGTCGGTGCGCCCGGGAATGCCCGGGTACGGAACTGGTGGTTGTCGATCCACACCTTCCACAGCTCGTTGTTGCGGTCGTAGATGTCGGAGTAGGCGACGACGAGCGACTCCTTGTCGATGAAGATGACGCGCTTTCCGTAGGCGTACTGCGGGAGCTTCGACACGCCTTCGACGACCCACATGCGGCGCTTCTCCCAACTGTCGCACATCAGGTAGTCGGCCGGGGCGGCGCAGCGCTTCTGCGGAAAGTGCTCGCCGTGGAGGATGCCGAGCATCTCCTTCTCGCCGAGGAACCGCCACTCCGACCAGGCGATGTGGCCGTTGTAGCCCCAGTACGAGTCGGGGTCGGTGTCCTGTCCGAAGAGCGCGTCCGAACGCTGCGCCGTCGAGAGCCGGCGCACGCGACGGAGCGACGGCACGTAGAGCCAGGTGTCGTCCTGCTTCGAGGCGTCGATGTAGCGGTACTCGAGAGCGCCGATGCCCTTCAAGTCGAAGGGGGCGATGAGGGGGCCCAGGACTTCCTTGAAGCGGATGCCCTCCGGATTCGGGAGCTCCGGCTTCGGTTCCGTATAGAGCCGACTGTTGTAGTACAGGCGCCGCGATTCGCCGATCCAGTAGTAGCGCTCGACCTCCATCGGCTTGCCGTTGCCGACTGCCCCGGTCTCGGCCGGGAAGTCGTACTCGACGAAATCGTCGGTGCCGGGATACGGGCGATACTCGTAGTTCCACATGATCTTCAGCGCGATCTTCGGATCGCCGGGATCGATGGCGGGAAACGGCGCGCCGGCGACGTGCCCGTTGAGGGCGAGCCCGTTCTCGGCGAGCTTCACTTGGCTCGCGTACTTCTCGGTGGCTTCCTTGTAGGCCTTCGGCCATCCGATCGGCTTCGGTGCGATGACCTTGATCGACATGCCCTGGGCTACGCACCACTCGACCGCAGGCGAGAGCAGGCCCTTGGCGTTGGCGACGTTCGACTTGTCGATCGTGTCACCCGGCGCGACGTCCGCCGCCGCCACCGCCGCCACCGCCGCCATGCCCACCATCGTCACCACTACGCTCACGCGCAGTACGTCGACCACGGAACACCTCCCCTCGCTCGTTTGCTCGGACTCAGTGCGCTGGCGGCTCTATCTAGGGAGGTGGACGCGACGTGTCAACGAAAATCCCGCTGCGGCGAACGGACGAGGAGTGCGAGAATGCCGCGCCGGACGCGGATTTCCGCGCCGACCTCGCGCGCCACGAGCTCGGCTTCGTCGGCGCGCGCGACGATGCTAGCCCCCGGCTCCGCTTCCTCCGCGCAGAGCGTCCGGCAGGTGCGCAGCAACGGGCGAGCGTAGAAGCCGACGATCTTGCCGAGCTGCGGCTCGCCGTATTGCACGGCATGGGTGATCCAGGCGGGACGATCGGGCGGCAGCGCCGCCGCGATGGCGAGCCCGGCCGCACTGTGTTCCCGCTGCGCCCGCGACACGCGCTCGCCGCGGTAGGCAACGACGATCGCCGCGAGCGCCGATGCGGCGAGGAGCGCGAGGGGCAACGCCGGCAGGCGTCGGGCGAGGCGATGGAGCGCGAGCCCGGCGGCGACCGCGAGCGCCGGGTATAGTTGGAAGAGGTAGCGGCTCTTCTTGTTGGCGGCGATCGAGATCACGACCGTCACGATCGCGGCGAAGACGAGCCAGAGACGCGCTCCGAGCGACGTCCGCGAGCGACGTCCGAGCAGCGCGAAACCGGCGGCCGCGGCCGGCAGCCACGGCCAGTAGGTACGCGCCAGCTTGGCGACGTACCAGAGCGGGCCGCGGCCCAGCCGACCCGGTTCGATCAGCACCTGCCCGATCTGCCCTTCGAAATAGGCGTGGGCGAAGTCGCTTCCCTCCGTGAGCCGGGCAGCGAGCCAAGGACCCACGGTTGCGAGCGCGAGCGTGCAGCCGGCGATGCTCCAGGGCGAGAGGGCGCGGCGAACGAGGACGCCCGCGTGCGCCCACAGCACCGCGGCGACGGCGAGCGGAAAGAGGCCCTGGGGCCCTTTCGCGAACCAGCCGCCGATCGCGGCGATCGCGAGCCACAGCACCGCGCTCGGCTCGCGTACCGATCGGTATGCGGCGAGGAGCCCGAGCAGGATCCACGCGGTGAGCAGGGTCTCGAGATGGACGCCGCGGCTCCAGTGCACGACCTCGGGCGTCGTCGTGTAGACGAGGGCGGCGAGGAACGCCGCCTCCCGGCCGCCGGCTTCGGCGTCTTCGCCGAGGGTGCGGCGGACGAGCAGGTACACGAGCAGCGTGCAGAGGACGCCGAGCAAGCCCGGCAGCAGGACGGCGGTGAAGGTGCTCCGCCCGGCGACCGCGAAGACGAGCGCGTTCAACCAGAAGTGCAGCGGCGGCTTGTTGAGATAGGGAACGCCGTTGAACGTGAGGTGCGTCCACTCGCCGGTCTCGAGGACCGTGCGGGCTATGGTCGCGTACATGGCCGGGTCGCCGTCGAGCGGGACGCGGGCGACGCCGCCGAGGCAGAGCACGGCGGTGATCGCCGCGAGGACGGCCACGCGCACGGCGGGCGGCGCCAGGGAGCGCGCGAGCGCGTCGAGCCGTCGGGCGCCGCCGCGCCTCGGTGCGCTCGCTTCGCGTTCGCTTCCGGCCGCCACCGCGGCCGCTCTTATCACAGACGCCGGCGCCGCTCTCGCCTACCGCCGGCAGCGCCGAAGCCGGCGCGAGGCTCCCGCAGGGTCCGCCTCGTCTGGCAAGCCCGGGGGCGACCTGTTACATATCCCGCGATGGAATTTCGGGAGCTCGCTCGCATCGGCGGCGGCTATGCCGAGGCGCGGATCCTGCACGCCGCCGTCACGCTCGGGCTCTTCGACCGACTCGACGCGTCCGGCCGCACGGCCGCCGCGATCGCCGCCGCCGCCGCTACCGACGCCCGGGCGACCGAGCTCCTGCTCAATGCGCTCGTCGCCATGCGGATCGTCCGCAAGGACGGCGACCTCTTCAAGGAGACCGACGTCACCCGCACCTATCTGACGGCGGCGTCGCCCGCCTCGTACGCGGGCTTCGTGCGCTTCGAGGCGGCGCTCTGGCCCCTGTGGGAGCACCTCGCCGAGACCGTCCGCACCGGCAAACCGGCGCGCGACCCCGACATGTTCCAGTCGCATCCCGAAGACACGGCGCGCTTCATCGACGCCATGGCGAGCCTGGTCGCGGCGCGCGGCGATGCCCGGGTGCTCGCCGAGACGCTCGATCTCGGCGGCGTGCGTCGGCTCCTCGACGTCGGCGCCGGTCCCGGCTCGTACGCGATCGAGATGGTGCGCCGGCATCCCGATCTCCGGGCGACGATCTTCGACCTCCCCGGCACGCTCGCGGTGACGCGGCGCTACGTCGAGGCGAGCGGTGTCGCCGACCGGATCGAGCTCGTCGCCGGCGACTATCTCCGCGATCCGCTGCCGGCGGGCTACGATCTGGTGTTTCTGTCGAACATCATTCACGGCGAGGACGAGGACACGAACCGCGCCCTCATGCGCAAGATCCACGGCGCTCTCGTCGCCGGCGGACGGGTGATGATCAAGGACCACGTGACCGACGAATCCGGCACGAGCCCGCCGCCGGCCGCCATCTTCTCGATCACGATGCTGCTCTCCACGCGCGGCCGCGACTACGCCTTCGCCGAGATCCGCGACTGGCTCCTCGCGGCCGGCTTCACGCGTGCGGAGGCCGACGTCCTGCCGCCGGGTCTCGTCTCGACGCTAGTCGTCGGCCACAAATGACCGCCGCCGAGCGTGAGGCGAGCGCGGCGCGCTTCTGCACGGCGTGCGGGGAACGCCTGCAGCCGGCGGCGCGCTTCTGCGCGAGCTGCGGACAGGCAGCCGGCGCCGCTCCGGCCGCGGCAGCGAGCCTCCGGGAACAGCTGCCCGGCCTCGCCGTGCTCGTCTTCTTCCTCGCTGCCGGGCTCCTCGTCTGGATCGGCGTCCTGCAACCGGGACCGGCCACGTCGAGCGCCCCCGGACGCGGCCGGAGCGCGGCGGCGGGCGCCGGCGGTGCCGAGATGCCGAGCGACCATCCGCCGGTCGGCCTTCCCGAAGAGGCGAAGAAGTTCGTGGCCGAGCTCGCCGAGAAGGCGGACGCCGCGCCTCAGGACGTCGCCGCGTGGAAGAGCCTCGCGCAGGTGCAGGCCCGCGCCGCCGAGATGGAGCCGAGCTACGGCGACCAGGCGCTCGCGTCGTGGCAGCACGTTCTCGCGATCGCTCCCGACGACGGCGACGCGATCCGCGGCCTCGGCAACCTCTATTACGACCAGCGGAAGTTCGACCTGGCCGCGAAGCAGTACCAGCGCTACCTGGTGAAGAACCCCGGCGATGCGAGCGTGCGCACCGACCTCGCGACCGCCTACCTCTACCAGCGGCAGATCGACAAGGCGATCGCCGGCTATCAGCAGGCGATCGCGTCGCAGCCGACCTTCCTCCAGGCCCACTTCAATCTCGGCCTCGCCTACGAGGCCAACGGCGAGCGCGACAAGGCGCTCGCCTCGCTCGACAGGGCGCGCGAGCTCGCCACCGACGACGACACGCGCGAGCGCATCGACCGCGTGAAGACGCAGCTCGCCGCGACCCCGCCGGGGGCGGCAGCCGCGAACATCGCCAATGCCGGCAATGCTCCGGGCGCACCGCCGGCAGACGCGCCGCCTTCCGAGGGCGGTGCAGCGGCGCCGCCTGTCGGCGCCGACGAGGCGCCGGCGGCTGCCGGCAAGGACTTTCCGAGCCAGGTCGAGGCGCAGCTCCGCGCGCACCAGATCCTCGGTCCGAAGATCCGCGAGATCGAGTGGCCCGACCCGGCGCGCGCACGGGTGCTGGTCGCCGACTTCCCGATGGCGGGCATGCCCGAGTTCGCCCGCAACATGTTCCGCGCCCGGCTCGAGTCCATCCTCGCCGACGCGAAGCAGAAGTTCGGCGTCACCGATGCCCGCACCATCGAGATCGTCGACGCAGCGAGCGGAAGCACGATGGAGACGGTCACGAAGTAGGTGTAGATGCAGGAGTCCTTCTACGCCGAGTATTCGCAGGTGGAGGATACGCACTGGTGGTTCCGCGGGCGCCGGCAGATCTTCGCACGCCTCCTGGCGCCGTTCGTAGTCGAGCCGCTGCGCATCCTCGACATCGGCTTCGGTACCGGAGCGATGCTCGAGTTCCTCGAGTCGTACGGCTCGGTGATCGGCATGGACATGTCGATCGCTGCGATCCGTTTCGCGCGGACGCGGGTCTCGTGCCCGATGTTCCTCGGCAGCATCACTCACGTCCCGATCGCGAACGCCGCCGTCGATCTCGTGACCGCCTTCGACATCGTCGAGCACGTCGAAAACGACGCCGCGGCGTTCGTCGAGCTGGCGCGCGTCTGCCGCCCCGGAGGACACGTGTTGGTCACCGTTCCGGCGTTCCAGTTCCTCTGGGGCAACCAGGACATCGTGAGCCAGCACCGGCGGCGCTACACCTTGCCGCAGCTCGGCGCCCGCATGCGCGCCGCCGGCCTCGTGCCGCGGCGGCTGTCGTACTTCAACGCCATCCTGTTCCCGGCAGTGGCTGCCATCCGGATGGCGCGGCGCCTGCGCGGCGCGCCGTCCGCCGAGACCGTGAAGTCGGACTTCACGATGACGAGGCCGGGGTTCGTGAACGACGCGCTGACGCGCATCTTCGCCGCCGAGGGGCGCTGGCTCGCGCGCTGGCGCTTGCCGGTCGGCGTGTCGCTCGTCGGTATCGCCGAGCGTCCGGCCGCCTAGGGGGATAG
The DNA here is from genome assembly GCA_002050235.1 of Polyangiaceae bacterium UTPRO1. Lineage (GTDB taxonomy): Bacteria > Desulfobacterota > Binatia > UTPRO1 > UTPRO1 > UTPRO1. The sequence goes on from MWST01000018.1 coordinate 391,994, forward strand.
TCCTCGCCATGGCGTCGAACGAGCTCGGGAGCGCCAACGCCAACGCCGCGGCCGCTGCGGTCCCCGAGCTTTCGGTGGTGGTGCCGATCTTCAACGAGGGCGCCGTGTTGCCCGAGCTGCTGCAGAGGCTCGCCGCGGCGCTGGCGACGACGGCGCCGGACTACGAGCTCGTGCTCGTGGACGACGGCTCCGTCGACGAGTCGCCCGCGATTCTGCTCGGCGCCGCCGAGCGGGATTCGCGCCTCCGCGTCCTTCGCTTCAGCCGGAACTTCGGGCACCAGGCCGCCGTCACCGCCGGCATCGAGCACGCGCGCGGGCGCGCTGTCGTCGTCATCGACGCCGATCTGCAGGATCCGCCGGAGGTGATCCCGGAGCTCGTCGCCGCGTGGCGGCAGGGCTACGAGGTCGTCTCCGCGGTGCGCACCGAGCGCCCCGGCGAGAGCGCGCTCCGGCTTCTCCTCATCCGTACTTTCTATCGAGTGCTGAAGCGGATCGCGTCGGTCGACATGACGCCCGACGCCGGCGACTTCCGCCTCCTCGACCGCCGCGTGGCCGATGCCCTGAACCGCCTCCCCGAGCGCAACCGGTACGTCCGTGGTCTCGTGCGCTGGCTGGGCTTCCGCCACGTCGAGGTGCGCTACAAGCGCGCCGAGCGCTTCGCGGGCGAGACCAAGTATCCGTACGCGAAGCTCGTCCGCCTGGCGCTCGACGGCGTCACCGCATTCTCGAATCTGCCGTTGCAGCTCGTGACCTGGATGGGATTCGCCGTCTTCGGCCTGAGCCTGCTCCTGGTCGTCTACGGGCTCCTCGGCCGCCTCTTCGGCGGGCAGACGCCGGCGGGATGGACGTCGGTCTTCGTCGCGGTCGCGTTCCTCTCCGGCGTCCAGCTCGTCGCTCTCGGCATCCTCGGCGCCTACGTGAGCCGGATCTTCGAGGAAGTCAAAGGTCGGCCGCTCTACGTGATCGCCTTCGACTCCGCCCGGGCGCGTGCGCCGCGCCCCTGAACGCGACGGCTATCGCTACAGCGTCACCGCGGCGAGCCACGCGACGAGCGGCGCCGCCTGCGCCGCCTGGGTCGCGAGCACGTCGACGAGCTGCGGCGACGTGAGGAGCGCGCGCGCCGGCGCCGGAAAGATCGCGACCAGACCCTTGCGGCGCAGGAGGTCGGCGCGCCGGTGTTCGGGATCGAAGCCGCGCGGCACCCGCCGCATTTCCTCGTGGGAGCCGAGCGTGAAGCCGGCGCGAGCGAGCGCGGCGACGATCCCGGCGAGCTCGTCGCCGCGCTCGGCGTCGCCGACGGCGGCGCGAAAGCGCTGCAGCTGTTCGCCGTTCATCACGTATTGGCCGGCGCAGGCGAAGAGCTCGTCGGCGCCGACGTGAAAGTAGAGCGCGGCCGTGCCCGCCGGTCCGGCGTCGCTCCCGACGATGCCGAGATAGCCGCCGATGTGGGTCTTGTACGGCGACTTGTCCTTGGAGAAGCGCACGTCGCGGTGGATGCGGAACACCTTCGGCTCGGCGATCTCCTCGTGCGCGTAGCGGGGAGCGAGCCGGGCGCGGACGGCGCCGAGGAGGGCCTGCATCGGCGCCAACCAGCCCTCCTCGTACTCGGCCCGATTGGCGGCGAACCACTCGCGGCTCTGGTGCGCGGCGAGCTCCGAGAAGAAGCGCGCGTCGCCGTCGGCGAAGCCCGTGAACGGTGCCGGTGGAGCGGCGGTTCTACTGGTCTTGGCGGGCCTCGGCATGGCACCCGCTCTACGCGGGACGCGCCCACGAGACAACGGCGGGGAGCAGCGCCGCCGATTGCTTGGTCCTCGGGCCGCCCCTAGAATCCGCGCCTTCATGGCGACGCCCTACTATCTTCCGATCGGCGACGAGGTCGAGATCTTCGCGGCGGCGTATGCGCAGCGGCTGCCGATCCTGCTCAAGGGCCCGACCGGCTGCGGCAAGACGCGCTTCGTCGAGTACATGGCGGCGACGCTCCATCCCGAGCGCCCGCGCGGGGAACGTCTGGTTACGGTCGCCTGCCACGAGGATCTCACCGGCAGCGACCTCGTCGGTCGCTACCTCATCGAAGGGGACGCGACGGTCTGGATCGACGGCCCGCTGACGCAGGCCGTGCAACGGGGCGCGATCTGCTACCTCGACGAGATCGTCGAGGCGCGCAAGGACACGATCGTCCTCATCCATCCGCTCACCGATCACCGCCGCATCCTGCCGATAGACAAGAGGGCCGAGATCCTCGAGGCGCACCCCGACTTCCTGCTCGTCATCTCCTACAACCCCGGCTATCAGAGCGTGCTGAAGGATCTGAAGCAGTCGACTCGGCAGCGCTTCGTGAGCCTCGAGTTCGACTACCCGCCGCGCGACAAGGAGGCGCAGATCGTCGCCCACGAGGGCGAGACCGACATGGACACCGCGCTCGAGCTGGCGACGCTCGGGGAGAAGGTGCGCAACTTGCGCGGCGGCGGACTCTCGGAAGGCGTCAGCACGCGTCTCCTCGTCTACGCCGCCAAGCTGATGGCGAAGGGCATCCCGGCGCGACGCGCCTGCACCGCGGCCGTCAGCTCATCGCTCACCGACGACGCCGAGATGCGTCGCGCTCTCGACGAGATGGTGGCTGCGATCTTTCCGTGACCGTTCGGACGTCGCAGTGAGGCATCTTCGCAGTCTCTGGTACGAGAGCCGCCATCTCGACGCGAGCGCGCCCGAGTTGCGCGTGCGCCTGGCGGCGCTGCACGAGCCCGCGCGCGCGCGCCTGCTCGCGGCCGGCGATCGGCTGGCGGCGACATCGCTCACGTTGGCGCAGCAGTATTGCCGGCAGGCACCGGCCGCGTGGGCGCTCGGCGAGGCCGCGTTCGCGCGCTGGCTCGCGGGCGGCGAGCGCCTGGCGGCCGGCGAGCACGGATCGCGGCACGCCGCCGCGGCCTACTTCGCGGCGGCGCCGGCGGCGCTCGCGAGCGTGCCGGCCGCCGATCTCGACGCCTGGCTCACGCTCGCCGGCGACGTGCTGATGGCGTCGCGGCGGCTCGGCGAGGCCTTCGTTGCCGCGAGCGTGCCGCTGCTCGCCGGCCGCGCGTGCGGCCGCGAGCGCCTCGCATGCTGGGCCGCCGCGGGGCTGTCGCTGGCGCGCTGCGGCGGCGGCGAAGTGCTGGCGCTCGCTTTCTTCGAGGCGACGGAGCTCGCGGCGCCGCTCTTCGCGCCGGCGGACTACGGGCGCTTCGCGGCGCTCGGGCGGGCTGCGGCAGCGGCGGGGCGGGGGCGCGTCGAGATCTTCGCGAGCGTGCCGCCGGCGCTCCACGAGCTCGCGGAAGAGGAGCGCGGCGGCGTCCTGGAGCTGGCGGTGCTCGCGGCCGAGCATGCACCGGCGCTCGGCGTCGAATCGTACTTCTCGCTGCCGGCAGCGCTCGTCGTCGCACCCGAGGCGCGGGCGGCGCTCCTCGCGGGTCTGCGGCCGGTCGCGCGTGACGCCGCGGCGACGCTCGCCGATCTCCTGCCGGTGTTGCGCGCGATACTGACCCACACGCCGCCCACCGTACGCGCGCGGCTCATCGCCCTCGCCGGCCGCGTCGCCGCGGTGTTCCCGCGCGGTGCCGTGCCGTACTACCGGATGCTGCCGCGGCTCCTCGAGCGCACCGGCGTCGGCGGCATAGAGCGCTGGGTCGAGACGGGGCTGGAGCACGCGCTGGCGCATCCCGACGCCGGCGCCGCCTACTTCGGACTCGACTCGCGGACGAGCCGCGCCGTGCTCGCGGCGGAATCGACCGCCGTCGAGCTCGCCGAGGTGCGCGGCCTGCTGAAACGCTATCTGCAGATGCTGACCGGCCGGAGTTGGCAGGTCGCCGCGGGCGCCGACGTCGGCTATCGGCCGCCGTTCGCCGAGCCTGTCGCCGCGGCGGCGCCGGAGACGCGGTCGGAGGGCGGCGAGCCCGGCGCACCGGCTACTCCGCCCAGGAGTGCGCTCTTTCCGGCGCAGCTCGCGACCTTCGCCGACACCGAGAGCAACCTCCGCCTCTACCGCCTGATCGCGGCTCAGCACGCGGGACGCCGCGAGCTCGCAAGCGACGCGCTCGACCCGCCTCTCGACCGCTTCCTCGCCGGCTTCGACCACCCCGGCGTCGCCGGCGAGCTCTTCGCCATCTTCGACGGCGTGCGCGTCGACGCCGGGATCGCGCGGCGCTACCGCGGGCTCGCAGCCGATCTGGCGGCGGTCGCAGCCGAGCTCGAGCACGGCGGCCGGCGCCTCCCGGGGACGCTCGCGCACCTGGTTCACGTCCTGCGCGAGGCGCGACTGCCGGACCTCGCGCGCCGCGTTCCCGGGCTCGCGTCGCGGCTCGAGGCGCCCGCAGCGACCGTCGCCGACAGCGCCGCCGTCACCCGCGCCGTCTACGACGACATGATGCACGGCGAGTGCGGCGTGCTCGCCGCGAGCGCGATGAACGGCTGCGCCGCCGTCGAGGACGACGCTGCGCTCGCGGAGGACGCGCGCTTCTACCTCGACGGCGGCGAGGTGCTCGGCGGCGGCGGGGACGAGCCCGCCGGCGACCGCGCCGAGCCTCCGGACGCGACCGACGAACGCCCGCCGGAGCTCGAGCTCGCCGCGGAGTCGCACGACGGCGCGGACGGCGAGCCGCTCGATCCCGAAGAACTCCTGAAGCTCCTGCAATCGGGGGCGCGCATCACCGCCGCGCAGGGGCACGGCGAGGATCTAGCGGCGCTCGGCCTCTACGTGGCCGACCTCGCCGGCAAGCTCCCGCGCGAGCGCATGGCCGAGCTGCAGGGCTTGCTGCGCCAGGCACAGAGCGGTCGGGCGGCGGCGTTGCCGCACGCGACCGGAGAGGGCGAATTCCTCTACGACGAGTGGGACTATCGCATCGGCGACTACCGCCACGCGTGGTGCCGTCTCGCCGAGATCCCGCTCGAGAGCGACACCGGCGACTTCTTCCAGCGGACGCTGACGACGTACGCCGAGCTGCTCCCGGAGGTGCGCCGCCAGTTCCAGCGCCTCCGCCCCGAGCGCTACCGCGTGATCCACGGCCTGGAAGACGGCGAGGACTTCGATCTCGACGCCGTGATCACGGCGCGCGCCGACCGCCGCTCCGGACATCCGCCCTCGGCGAAGGTCTACCAGGCGAAGCAGCGTGAGGAGCGCGACGTCGCCACCCTCTTCCTCGTCGACATGAGCGCCTCGACCGACGAGCCCGTGCCCGACGCGCCGGCGGGCCGCCGAGTGATCGACATCACCAAGGAGGCGTTGGTCGTCATGGCGGAGGCGCTGGAGCAGATCGGCGACGCCTACGGCATCTACGGCTTCTCCGGGCACGGCCGCCATCAGGTCGAACTCTATCTCGTCAAGCACTTCAACGAGCCCCTCACGGGTGCGGTGAAGGGCCGGATCGGCGCCATCGAACCGCAGCGGTCGACGCGCATGGGCGCCGCGCTCCGCCACGCGATCGCGCGGATGCGCGCCGTCGCCGCGCGCTCGAAGCACGTCATCCTGCTCTCCGACGGCTTCCCGCAGGACGTCGACTACGGCGACGACCGGCGCTCGAACGTCTACGGCATCCAGGACACCACCATGGCCTTCCAGGAAGCGGCGCGCGCCGGCATCACGCCGTTCTGCATCACCGTCGACAAAGCGGGCCACGACTATCTGCAGGAGATGTGCGAGGCGTCCCGTTACCTCGTCATCGAGGACATAACGGCGTTGCCGCGCGAGCTGCCGAAGATCTACCGACGCTGCGTGCGGCCGTGAGCGCCGCTGCGGAGGCTGCATGACCTGGCTAGGACGGCTGCTGTTGAATCGCTTCGCGCTGCTGGCGCTCCTGTGGCTGGCTGCCGTAGGCGCGCTGCACGTCGGCCAGGTCCGCCACGATCGCCTCCCGCTCGACCTCGCCGCGCTCGCACCTCCCGGCGAGACGCCGCGGCCCGGCGCGCTCCTCGCGACCACGCTCGCGGCCATCATGCGCCACGAGCTCTCCGGCACCGGCTGGCGTCCGAACGACTTCTTCCTCTGGGGGCCGCGCGTGCTGGCCGACAACAACGCCAATCGCCAGCTCGGCATCCTCCAGGCCGTCCGGCGCACGACGCAGGTCATGAAAGAGCACCTCACCAAGATCTCGAGCGACTCCTTCGACCCCAACCTCGAGAAGGCCGACAACGCCTTCCGCTACGACGAGCGGCGCTTCTTCTACCCGACCGCCGAGGGCCGCTACGCGCTTGGCGTGCGCTATCTCGAGGACTACGTGCGCGGCCTCGAGCCCGAGCTGCAGACCTCGAAGCCGCTGACGCTGCGGAACATGGAGCTGCTGCGCCTCTTCCAGGCGTGGAGCGACATGCTCGGCGACGCCCACGCCAACCTCTACCGCACCGAGATCGACGGCCATCGCGTACGCCCGTGGGAGAGCGACGACCTCTTCTATCACGCGCAGGGCTACACGCACGTGATGGCGGCGTGCTTGCGCGCCATCCAGCGCGAGTACGCGCGCTCGTTCGCGGAGCGCGAGATGCTGGCCTCCCTCGTGGCCGAGGTAGCGAGCTCGCTCGAATACGCCTCCCGCCTGAAGCCGATCGTCGTCCTCGACGGCAGCGACTCCGGCCTCGCCGCCAATCACCGGCGCAACCTCGACGTCTACGTGGCCGAGGCGCGGCAGAAGATCTACTCGATCCGCGAAGAGCTCGAAAAATAGGGCCGGGTCCGCAGGTGCCCCGGACGCTCGATGCGGATTCCCGTTGACGCCGGCCGGCGGCTGCGAGAGAGAGCGCAAGCCCACGCATGACGACGTCCGTACGCAGCATCCTCGCCGCCGGCTTCTATCTGGCGGCGGCGCTCTTCGCGCTGCGCGTGGTGCTGCCGGCGCCGGCGCGGCTCGCGGCCTACCCGGCCGACGTGCCTCCCGCGTGGAGAGGCATCACCATGGCGGACCAGAAGCTCGTGGTCGCGGTCGTGACCGCGCACGCGCGCGCCGTCCTGCACGCCCCGTCGACGCTCCTCGACGGACCGCAGTGCTACCCGCTCCGCCATGCGCTCATGCTCGGCCAGCACGAGTTCGGACAGGGGCTCCTCGGGGTCGTGCCCTACGCGCTCAGCGGCGATCCGGTGCTCACCTACAACGCCGTTGCGGCGATCTCGCTCGCGCTCGCGGGGCTCGCCATGCACTTTCTGGTGCGCGGGTACACCGGCAGCACCGCGGCGGCGCTGGTCGCGGGAACGATCTTCGCCGTCCACCCGGCGCGCGTCGGCGACCTGGTCCACATGTCGGCGATCGCCAACCACTGGACCGTCTTCACGCTGCTGGCGCTGCACCGGTTCTTTCGCCGGCCGACCTGGCCGGCCGCCGCGGCGGTCGCCGTCGCGAGCTCGCTGCAGACGCTCGAGAGCATCTACCCGCTCGTGCCGCACGCGATCCTGATCGCGATCGTGAGCCTCGCGGGCCTCTGGCGGCACCGCCGGGCGTGGCGTGCCCTCGTGCCGAAGCTCGCCGCCGCGGGCCTCGTGAACGTCGCCGCCGCCGCCGCGGTGCTCGGTCCGTACCTCGTCTTCAAGGAGACCTGGGGGGCGCTCGGCGGGCGCCGGCAACTGCTCTATAGGGCCGGCGATTTCGCGCCGGGAGGACCGGCGTACGCCGGCACCGTGGCGCTCGCGCTCGCCGCCCTGGCGCTCCTCGCCCGCCGCGATCGCGAGCCGGGGGCGGCGCCGCCGCGGGCGGCGCTCGTCATCGCCGGCCTCGTAGTCGCCTGGAGCGCGAGCCAGGGGCTGCACCTGCCGGGCACCGGCCTCGAGATCCCGTCGCTCTTCGCCCTCCTCGGCAGCGTGGTTCCGGGGTTCGACGCCGTCCGCCGCGGCGGCGTCGTCGTGAGCGGCTGGTACCTCGTCGCCAGCGTCCTCGCCGGACTCGGTGCCGCGGCTCTGGGGCGCCGCCGCGGCGCCGCGGCGCGGATCGCGATCACGGCGGTGCTCCTCGCGGCCGCGTGCGCCGAGATCTTCGTCCCGGGCTTGGCGCAGCGCGCCTTCGGGCGGACGGTGACGCTACAGGCTTACGTCGTCCGCCCGCCGGACGCGTTCCTCGCGATGTACCCGCACATGCGGCCCGGCGCCGTGCTCGACGTTCCCTACGAGCTCGGGCCCGGGCGCTTCTTCCGCATGGCCGACTTCGTCCTTGCCGGCGCCTACCATGGCCACCGGGTGGCGGCCTGCTACAACTCGTTCCTGACCGCGCTCCAGGACGACGTCTCCCGCTACGCCGCCCGCGTCCTCGCCGATCCCGGCGCCGCCGGCGCGCTCGCCGCTCTCGGCATGACCAACGTCGTGGTCCACCGCACGCTCCCGGGCGGCGACGGGATGCTGCCGTCGACGGCGGCGGCGATCCACCTCGAGGCGCTCGCCGACGCCGGCACCGAGGCGCTCTACGCCCTCCCGGCGCCGCCCCCGACTACCGGCGACCGGGCGGCGCTGACGCTGCGCGCGACGCTTCCGGCCGCGAGCCCGGACCACCTCGACCTCGTCTTCGCCAACCCCGGTGCCCGCACCTATCGTCATCCCGATCCGATCGAACCGACCCCGCTCGTGATCCGCTGGTTCGGAGTCTCCGGCGAGCTCCTCGGCACGGTGGTGAAGAGGGTGCTCCGCCCGGCCGTGCTCGTTCCCGACGACGAGATCCATCGCCGCATCGACGTTCCGCCCGGCGTCGCTGCCGCCGCCCGCGTTACCATCGCCGACCCGCTGACGCCCGAAACGCCGCTCGCCACGCTCGTCCCCGGCCACCGCGGCTGAGCCCGGCTGCCGCCGGCCGCCCGAGGTGCGCTCGCCGGCGGTGCGCGCTAGGGTGGCAGCGCCATGGGCCATCGCGTGACGCTGCTCCCCGGAGACGGCATCGGTCCGGAGGTGACGGAGGCGGCGCGCGCCGTGATCGACGCTACGGGGGTCGCGATCGAGTGGGAGGTGCGGGAGGCGGGCCTACCGGCGATCGAACGCGAGGGCGAGCCGCTGCCGGCGTCGGTTCTGGCGGCGATTCGCGAGACCGGGACGGCGCTCAAGGGCCCGGTGACGACGCCCATCGGCGGCGGCTTCCAGAGCGTCAACGTGCGCCTGCGAAAGGCGCTCGACCTCTACGCGAGCGTCCGGCCGGTGCGCACGCTGCCGGGCGTAGCGACGCGCTACGAGCACGTCGACCTGGTGATCATCCGCGAGAATACCGAGGGACTCTACGCGGGGCTCGAGCACGAGGTGGTGCCGGGCGTGATCGAGACGCTCAAGATCGTCACCGAGGCGGCGTGCCTCCGGATCGCCGAGTTCGCTTTCGCGCTCGCCCGCCGCGACGGCCGCCGCAAGGTCACCGCCGCCCACAAGGCGTCGGTCATGCGGATGACCGACGGGCTCTTCCTCGACTGCTGCCGCGCCGTCGCCGCGCGCTACCCCGAGGTCGGCTACGAGGAGATGGCGGTCGACACCCTGTGCATGCAGCTCGTGCTCGATCCCACCCGCTTCGATGTGGTGCTGCTCGAGAACCTCTACGGCGACATCGTGTCCGATCTCGGCGCCGGGCTGGTGGGCGGGCTCGGCGTCGTGCCCGGCGCCAACATCGGCACCGCCGCGGCGGTCTTCGAAGCCGTGCACGGCAGTGCTCCCGACATCGCCGGGAGGAACCTCGCCAATCCCCTCGCCCTCATTCTCTCCGGCGCCCTCATGCTCGAGCACCTCGGCGAGCCCGCGGCGGCGCAGCGCATCGTCGCCGCGACTACCGCCGTGCTCGCCGAGGGTCGGGTCCGGACGCGCGACCTTGGGGGCCGCGCCGGCACCACCGACGTCCGCGACGCGATAGTCGCGGCGCTCGCGGGAGGGCGGGTGTGAGCGGCGAGCGTACGGTGACGCTGATCCCCGGCGACGGCATCGGTCCCGCCCTCGCCGACGCCGTGGTCCGCATCTTCGCAGCCGCCGCCGTGCCGATCGCGTGGGAGCGCATCACGGCCGGCGACCAGGCGCTCCGCAGCCACGGAGCGGCGATTCCGGCCGAGCTGATCGCTTCCGTGCTGCGCACGCGCGTCGCCCTCAAAGGGCATCTCGCGGTGCGGCTCGGCGAGGAGCGGGAGAACCCGAACGTCGCGCTCCGCAAGCTGCTCGACCTCTACGCCAACGTCCGGGCGGTGCAGAGCTTCCCGGGGCGGACCTCGCGCTATCCCGGCCTCGACCTGGTCGTCGTCCGCGAGGCCACCGAGGGCGAGTACGCGGGCATCGAGCATCGGGTCGTGCCGGGAGTCGTCGAGAGCATCAAGGTCACGACCGAGCGCGCGTGCACGCGGATCGCACGCTTCGCCTTCGCGTACGCCGCGGCGGCGGGGCGGAAGCAGGTGACGGCCGTGCACAAGGCGAACATCATGAAGCGCTCCGACGGGCTCTTCCTCGAGTGCTGCCGCGCCGTCGCCCGGGACTATCCGGCGATCGCCTTCCGGGACCTGATCGTCGACAACGCCTGCATGCAGCTAGTGATGGACCCCTACCGCTTCGACGTGATGGTGATGCAGAGCTTCTACGGCGATCTGGTGTCGGATCTCTGCGCCGGGCTGGCGGGCGGGCCCGGCGTCGTGCCGAGCGCGAGCTTCGGCGACGATCGCGCCGTCTTCGAGGCGGTCTACGACGACGCGCCCGCTGCCGCGGCGCCGGGCGGCGCCAACCCGATGATCCTCCTCGTGTCGGCGCTTGCCATGTTGCGCCACCTCGGCCTCGGCGCGTACGCCGAGCGCATCACCGCCGCCACCGCCGCCGTGCTCGGCGAGGGGCGGGAGGTGACCCGCGACCTCGGCGGCACGGCGGATACGAGGGCCATGGCCGACGCCATCATTGCTCGCCTCGGCAGCGGATGATGGCGGCGCCGGCGTACGACGCGCTCGTCCTCGTCTCCTTCGGCGGTCCCGAGCGTCCCGAGGACGTGATGCCCTTTCTAGAGGTCGTGACCCGGGGGCGCGGCGTCCCGCGCGCGCGCCTCGCGAGCGTCGCCGAGCACTACCACCGCCTCGGCGGCAGGAGTCCGCTAAACGACCAGAATCGCGCTCTCATCGCCGCGCTCGGCGCCGACCTCGCCGCCCACGGCATCGACCTGCCGATATTCTTCGGCAACCGCAACTGGCACCCGCTCCTCGCCGACACCGTGGCCGAGATGAAGCGGGCGGGAGTCCGCCGCGCCCTCGCCTTCGTGACCTCGGCCTACAGCTCCTACTCGGGCTGCCGGCAGTACCTCGAGGACATTGCCCGGGCGCGGGCGGCGGTGGCGGCGGCGCCGGTCATCGAGCCGCTGCGGCGCTTCTTCAACCATCCCGACTTCGTCGCCGCCGTGAGCGATCGCGTGCGCACGGCCTGGACGCGTCTCCGCGCGGGCCTTCCGGGTCCGGCAGGCGACGCCGCCCGGCTGGTCTTCACGGCGCACAGCGTGCCGCGGGCGATGGCCGACGGCTGCACGTACGAGCGCGAGCTGCGCACCACCGCCGCCCTCGTCGCCGAGCGCCTCGGGCACGGCCACTGGGACCTCGTCTGGCAGAGCCGCAGCGGGCCGGCCGAGGTCCCGTGGCTCGAGCCCGACGTGCTCGACCACGTTCGCGCGCTCGGCGCGCAAGGCGTGCCCGGCATCGTCCTGGCGCCGATCGGCTTTCTCTCCGACCACGTCGAAGTGCTCTACGATCTCGATGTCGAGGCGCGCGGCCTCTGTGCTGCGCTCGGGCTGCCGATGGTGCGGGCCGCGACCGTCGGCACGCACCCGCGCTTCGTCGCCTGCATCCGCGAGCTGGTGCGCGAGCGCCTCGAAGGAGCACCGGCGCTCAGCGTCGGTCCGCTGCCGCCGAGCCCGGACGTCTGCGCTCCCGATTGCTGTCCGGCCCCCGGACGGTCTACGACGGGCACCGACCAACCCGCAGCGAAGGAGGAATTGCGATGAAGGACAACAAAGCGACTGCGCCCGCGATCGACATCGGCATCAGCGCCAAGGACCGCGCCAAGATCGCCGCCGGCCTCTCGCGGCTCCTTGCCGACAACTACACGCTCTACCTGAAGACCCACAATTTCCACTGGAACGTGACCGGTCCGATGTTCAACACGCTGCACCTGATGTTCGAGACCCAGTACAACGAGCTCTGGCTCGCGACCGACCTCATCGCCGAGCGCATCCGCTCGCTCGGCTTCCCGGCGCCCGGCACCTACGGCGAGTACGTGAAGCTCGCTTCCATCAAGGAGACCCCGGGGCAGCCGAAGGCCGAGGAGATGGTGCGCCTGCTGGTCGCCGGCAACGAGGCGGTGGCGCGAACGGCGCGCTCCGTGTTCCCGGTCGTCGACAAGGCCAACGACGAAGCCACCGCCGACCTGCTCACGCAGCGCATGCAGGTGCACGAGAAGAACGCCTGGATGCTGCGCAGCCTGCTCGAGGGGTGAGCCGAACTTCGGGCGCCGGCTTCAGCCGGTAGCGTCGAGATAGCGCCGGGCCTCGTCGGTCACTGCGTAGACCAGCAGCGGGACGAGGTTCCGCGCCGACTCGATCTCCGGACGTCCGACCGGCCAGCCGAGGTAGCTGAGCCCGCGCGCCATCAGGAAGTCGGGGAGGAGCGCCAGATCCTCGTCGGGGAACGGACGCATCTCGCGGTAGCCCTCGAGGTAGCCGGCGAGGCCGTCGGCGAAGCCGCCGGCGAGCTGCAGCGTATAGAGCGAGGTCGCGACCTCGAAGCCGATCCACGACCAGCCGAAGTCGTCGAAGTCGATGACGCGCGTCGTGGCGCCGTCGACGAGGATGTTGTCGGGCACCAGATCGCCGTGGATCAGCGCCGCGGCCGGCCGCGCGCAGAGCCGCTGGCGCACGCGGTCGCGCGCTGCCAGCAGGATCGGCAGCGCTTCGCCGTCGATCGCGTCGAGCTCCCAGAAGCGGCCGAAGGTGGGGGCGTCGCCGACCAGCGTCTCCACGTTCCATGCCGGTCGGCTGAACCATACGGGCTTCGGCCACGCCGCGGCGTGGGTGTGCATGCGCGCCGCAAGCCCGCCGACGGCGCGATAGAGAGCGCGGAGCCCGGCGGCGTCGGTGGCGACTCCGGCCTCGAGCGTTCCGGGCGGCGTGCCGGGAACCCAGGCCATGAGGTCGCACTGGCGCGGCTCCGGGACGCCGTCGGCCGCAACCGTCGTCAGCCAGTCGCCGGCGCGGGTGGCGATCGCGGCCGGCGTCGGGATGCCGTCGGCGTCGAGAGCCTGCATCCAGGCGATCTCGGAGCGGATGTCGTCGTCGCTTCGATACCGCGGCCGATGCACGCGCAGGATGGCGCGGGCGCCGTCGGCCGTCGTCACGAGGAAGACCGCGTTCTCGCGGTACTTGAGGAGCTCGACCCGCGGCGTCGCCAGGTCCCAGGCTGCGAGTGCCCGCTCGGCGAGCCGCGTCAGCCGGGCGACCTGTTCCCCGGTATCCAGCGTCGCGAAGTCGGCCGGAACGGTCACGCGATCTCGCGCTCCACGTCGCCGAGCGCCAGGTCGAGGCGCCGCAGCAGCTCGTCGCAGTGGGCGGCGTCGGCGAGAAGCCCCACCTTGAGCTGCAGGACCGACGGCGCGAAGCCGGAGAACATCGCCCATACGCCCCGCGGGTAGAGGGCGCGCGAGAGCTGCATGCCGCCGAGCTCGCTCGCCGTCTCGAGGCCGATGACGACGCCGCGCTGGCGAACGCCGGTCAAGAAGCGGTGGCGCGCGCGCAGGTCGGCGAGGCCGGCGGCGACGCGCTCCGCCGTCCGGCGTACGCCGGCCAGCACTGCGGGATCGGAGCAGAGGTCGAGAACGCGCGACGCCACCAGACAGCCGAGCTCGGCGCCGCCGAACGTCGATACGTAGCCCCAGCCCTGCTCGCCGAGCCACGCCCCGGCCCGCCGCGTCATCACTACCGCGGCGATCGGGTAGAGCCCGCCGGAGAGGCCCTTGCCGGTGACCAGCAGGTCGGGCTCGACGCCGAATCCCTCGACGCCCCAGAGGTCGCCGGTGCGCCCGAGGCCGGTCTGCACTTCGTCGGCGATGTAGAGCGATCCGTAGCGCTCGCAGAGCGCCTTCACGCCCGCGAGATAGCCGTCGGCCGGAACCGGGAAGCCGTAGGTCGCCGGCATGGTCTCCATGAGGACGCCGGCGACGTCACCGGGAGCGAGCGCGCGCTCCATGGCGTCGAGGTCGTCGAACGGGACGGTCAGGAACTCGCCCGGATAGTCGGCGAGGAAGTAGCGCGCCATGTCGTCGCGGCCCGCCGCGGCGCCGAGGCCGGAGCGGCCGTGGAAAGCCTCCTCCAGGGCCACGATCTTGCGCCGTCCGGTGGCACGCCGCGCCACCCGGATGGCCATGTCGTTGGCCTCGCTCCCCGACGGCACCAGGAGCGAATAGTGCAGGTCGCCGGGTGTGAGGCGGGCGAGCCGCTCGCCGAGCTCGCCGCGCGCCTCGGAGGGGAAGTGGTGGTTGCCGACATCCAGCGTCTCGAGGCCGGTGCGCAGCGCTTCGACCAGCGCCGGATGCCGGTGGCCGAGATTGTAGGTGCCGCCGTTCAGGTGCAGGTCGAGGAGCTCGTGGCCGTCGAGGTCCCAGATGCGGTAGCCTTCGCGCCGCCCGATGACGAGCGGGATGCCGAGGTTCTCCCAGGCGGCGACGCGCGCCGGCATGAGGTACTCGCGGCAGAGCTCCCGGGCCCGGCGCTTGCGTTCGGATGACGGCGATTGGTCGGTCGACATGCCTCTCTCCTGCCACGACGGCCGCCGTCGTGAAACCCTCGCGATTCCGGGGCGGCAGTGCCTCGCGGCGCCGGCGGTGGGCGTCCATCGGTGAGCCCCGCCGGCAAGGCTCCTGCCGGCGGCTATATTTTTTTCTTGACGGGATCGTGTCGAGCAGCGTAACGGCATTGCGTTCGTGCCCGCGGATGCCGGCGCTGCCGGGAGGCGCCGTCTCGAGTGCCATCGCCCTACCTAACCGCCCTCGGAGGAGGACACGTCATGCGCAGTGCCGCCAAGATCGTCACGCTGGCGATGGTCGTTGCGACCGTCGTTCCGGCCGCCGCTCGAGCCCAGACTTTCGCGCTCGATCCGCTCTCGAACACGCTGGCCCTGACGGGCGCCGCCGCGAACGAGCTTCTGAGGCCGGGTGCCGCGCCGGCGCCTGGGCCGCTGCCGCTGCCGCTCGCCGGGTTCAAGGCTACCGAGCTCGGGCTCATCAGCGGTGACATCATCGATGCCCTGAGCTTCGGCGACGACGGTCCGATGGGTCCGAGCACCCTCTATTTCACGGTTGCCCGCGGCGCGGTCGGCGTCGCCGGCCCGCTGACGCCGGACGTGAGCTCGGAGACCCTCGGGGTGCCGCCGCTCACGCAACCGGAGGCGGCAAGCGACATCTTCGCGACCCTCGATCCGGCGGCGGGCGTTTTCCCGCCCTTCCACACGCAGATCCTGGACGGCAACGGCGGTGCGCCGCTGGCACCGCTCACGAGCTACCCGGGCTTCGGCCTCGGGCTCTCGGAGCTGAACTCGATACCGGCCGTCGTCTTCAATGACCAGATCGCCGACTTCGACTGGGGCGTTCCGGGCCGCGGGCGGCTGACCTGCATACTCTTCTCGCTGGCGCCGGGCTCGCCGACCCTGACGCCGGGCACCAATTCCGCGCGCGCCCTCGGCGGCGAGCCCGGAGACATCTTCGTTGCCTGCCCAGGACCGCCGGCCTTCTTCGGCGTCGCCATTCCGGCGGCCATGAGCGGGCTCGTGAGCGGCGGAGCGGGCTGCGCGCCTCCGGCCTGCGACGACGTCGACGCGCTCGCCATGGGCGGCGGCCCGCCGCTGGTTTCGCTCGCACCCGGCTCGCCTTCATTGGGCCTGATCCCCGCCGGACCCGGCGATGTCCTGCAGCTCTTCACCGGCCCTCCGCTCGGCGTCGTCATCCCCGGCTTTGCCTTAGGTCTGGCTCCCGGCGACGACGTGAAGGGCCTCGAGCTCGTCACCAACCCGTGCCCGGTGCCGCCGTTCATGGATCCCGACGGTGACGGCGTCGGGGGATGCGACAATTGCCCGATGGTCTTCAATCCCGGCCAGGAGGACATCGACGCCGACTTCACGGGCGACGCCTGCGATCCGTGCACGGACGTGGACGGCGACGGCTTCGGAAACCCCGGATTCCCCGCCAACCTCTGCCCGCTGGACCTCTGCCCGTTCATTCCGGGTCCGAACGTCGACAGCGACGGCGACGGGATCGGCGACCCGTGCGACAACTGCCCGGCGGTCGCGAATCCGGGGCAGGAGGACGGCGATGGCGACGGCTGGGGCGACGCCTGCGACAACTGCCCCAACGACTTCGACCCGACGCAGGCCGATGGCGACGGCGATCTGATCGGCGACGTCTGCGACATCTGCACGGGCGGCGTCGGCATGTCCAAGCCGCAGCTCAAGCTCGGGAAGCTGCTCGCGCCCGGCGGCGACGATCAGCTCCAGGCGCAGGCCGGCATGAGCTTCGCCGGACCGCTGCCGATCCCCCCGCTGGCGGTGCATCTGCTCGGCATGCGGGTCCAGATCGTCGACCTCGGCGCCGGCAGCACCGTGCTCCTCGATCACACCATTCCCGGCGGCCTCGTTCCCAACGCCTGCGGACCGAAGGACGGCTGGAAGGCGAACGGCTCGCTCACCAGCGAGAAGTTCGCTACCAAGACCAACTCCATTCCGCTCGGCTGCGCGCCGAACTCGGCGCTCGGCATCGCCCAGGCGCAGGCGCAGGACAAGACGGCCAAGAGCAAGGGAGCGGCCTTCAAAGTGAAGGGCAAGAACGGCACCTACGCTCCGGCCGTCGGACCGTTCCGCATGACGGTCGTGCTCGGCGGTCCGGCGGAGGCGGCCGTCGGCCAGTGCGCCGAGCACACCTTCGCGGCAGCGAGCTGCGTAACCAAGCCGGGCGGCAGCCAGATCAAGTGCAAGTAAGCGGGCGCGCCGGGCGCTGACCGCGCCGGCGCGTACGACAGCAGCGCGGGGGTCGGGACCGGAGTCGCGACCCCCGCGCCGTTTTCCGGGGCCGGGCGGGCGCTCGGCTGCGAGCAGCGAGCCGCCGCTCCGCCTGCCGCTGCCCGCGATCCGGGCGCTGCTCGGTCGGACTCCTCGCGACGGTTGCCTGAGCCGTGAATCCGATACAGAGGAGCCTGCGTGAGCCGCACCGAGAAGTTCGCCGTCGGCGACCACGTCCGCTGGAACTCGGAGGCGGGCTACGTCACCGGCGTGATCATTCGCGTTCACACTGCCGACTTCGACTACAAGGGCCACACCCACCGCGCCTCGCCGGAGGATCCGCAGTACGAGATCAAGAGCGATAAGACCGATCACGTTGCCGCCCACCGCGGCAAGGTGCTGACCCGGCTGCGTCGCTGAAGGCCGGAGCCGCCGCTCATGGCGCCGCTATCGAGGACTGGCCGCTCTTCCGGCCGCGGGGCGCGGCCCGTGGTCACCCGCTTCGAGCTACCCGTAGCGCCGCCGTTCCGGCTCGATCTCACGGTGCACGCGCTCCGCCGCGTACCCAGCAACGTGGTCGACGTGCTCACTGCGAGCGGCGATTACCTGCATGCGTTCGCGGCGGCGAAGGGCCCCGGGATCGTGCGCGTCGCACAGCCGCGCCCCGAGGCGCTCGCGGTCACGATCACGCGCCGCGTCCGCAACGCCGCCGACGACCGGCGCGTGCTGGCGCTGCTGCGCCGCACGCTCGGCATCGATCGCGATCTGACGGCGTTCTACGCAGCGGCGTCCCGGCTGCGGTGGCTCGCGCCGCTCGCCCGCCGCATGCGCGGCATCAAGCCGCCGCGCTATCGTTCGTTGTGGGAGGCCTGCGTCAACAGCATCGTCTTCCAGCAGGTGAGCCTCCATGCCGCGACGGCGGTGGTGCGGCGCCTGGTCACGACGTTCGGCGCCTCGGTCGCCGGCGTCGACGAGCCGCTGTACGTGTTCCCGGAGGTCGGCCGCGTGCTGCGCGCCAGCGACGCCGAGCTGCGGGCTCTTGGACTCAGTGCGGCCAAGGTCGCGACGCTGCGCCGCATCGGCGAGACCATCGCCGCGGGGACGCTCTCGGAGGCGATGATCGAGGCGCGGCCGAGCAACGAGGCGGCGGAGCTGCTGTGTACGGTGAAAGGGATCGGGCCGTGGACGGCGAGCGTCATCCTGTTGCGCGGCTTCGGGCGCCTCGACGTTTTTCCCGGGAACGACTCCGGCGTCGCCCGCAGCTTCGCGCTCGTCGCCGGCGACGGCGCGACCGCCGTCGACGATGTCGTGGGCGCGCTCGCGCCGCAGCAGGGGATGCTCTACTTCCACCTGCTGCTGGCGCGCCTGGAGAGCCGCGGCGACATCGGCAGGTGAAGCCCCGAGGGCTCGATGCTTCTACGACCGAGGACGGTGAGATAGCCCGGGCTGCTGCACGCCGCGCCGGGCGCCATCCGCCGCGGCCGCGAAATCGCGCTCCGCGAGCGTCGCGTTCCTCAGGCCTCCATACCCAGCTTCAACGGCAGCGTCGGATCGGCAACCCATTCCAGCATCGATCCGTCGTAGACGGCGATATTGGGGTGTCCGCAGAGCGTCAGCGCCAAGGCGTCCATCGTCGCCGAGATTCCTCCTCCGCAGTAGCAGATGACCCGCGGCTTCTCGAAGGCGCCGACCGCCGCGAACAGGGGTCGCAGGCGCGCGACCGGCAGGAACGTGCCGTCCGCGGCGTCGATCAGCGTGTCATAGAAGACGTTGCGACTGCCGGGAATGTGGCCGGCGCGGCCGTATACGTTTTTCTCGCCGGCGTAGACGGCCGGCGCGAGCGCGTTGATCGTGCACACGTCACCGTCGGATATCGCAGCCTGGACGGCGTGGCGGTCGGCCCACAGCTCGGGGCGCGGTCGGGCCGTGAGCAGCGCCGGTTTTGGCGCCTGCGCCCCGGACTCGAGCGTCCGTCCCTCGCGCTTCCACTTCGCGAGACCGCCGTCGAGCACCGCCACGTTTTCGCACCCGACGCTGCGTAGCATCCACCACAGGCGGGTCGCCCACATCGGACTGCCGCTGCTGTAGACGACGGTGCGACGTCCGTCGCCGACTCCGAGCGCGCCGATCCTCGCACAGAGCTCCGCGGCCGGCGGCATCATGAACCTCACTTCCGCAGAGCGATCCGAGAACTCCTCGATCAGGTCCACGAACTGCGCGCCGGGCACGTGCTCCGCGGCGAATTGTGCACGCCCGCTCTCCGTGCGGTAGCCGTAGCCTTCCGGGTTCGGGTGCAGGAACACGGTAGCGTCGAGAATGGAGAGGTCGGGCGCCGCGAGCTGCTGCGCGAGCCAGTCGGTGCCCACCAGGTGCCCAGGCATTTTCATCTGCTGCTCCTCCTCGTATGTGCCGGTAGCTCGCGCCGCGTCCGATGCTACCGCGCGGGAAAGCGACGATCGACCTCATCACGCAGGCCGATCAACATCGCGCGCAAGGACCGTTTCAGCAACAGCGACTGGATCGCTCCAGGAAGCGGCCGCCCGATGTCGATCCATGCGCGATAAGTCACGAGGGTTCCCGAATGGTCCGTCAGCGCAGTCAGGCGCCACATGCCCGCAGTGCCGCCGATGTCGTTATCGACGTCATGTCTACTGGCGGATGATCGATGATGCCGGTGACATGGATCGTCCCGCGAACCGACTGCGTGTCGTCGGTTTCCGAGGTTTCGGCGACGAGCACTTCGCGCTGGACCAGGGCTCGCCAGTCCGCCGCAGAATACGAGGAACGTAAATCGACCGCATCCTCCCCACACGCCACACACGCTGGGCTCGCCAGGTCCGGAGGCAACTCGATCGCATGCGACTTGGTTGCGGGGTACACGAGGAAGGTCGTCAGCAACAACGATTCGCCTATCCGTCGACGAACGCTCATCGCACGCCTCGAGCGAGGGCACCCTTGGTGCACATCTCGTCGCCGAGATCTCGGTCGAGCGCGACACCGTCCAAACGAAGCACTGTGCGAGACTTCGACGCCACGGTGTAGGCCTCGATGCGAAGCGGTAACGGAATGACGCTGATCGCGTGGATGTCCGTCGCGGGGATCGTTTTCACGAGTGTGCCGTTCCCGCCGTACAACTCCAGACGCCGGACGACCGATTCTAAACGGAATTACCTGAGGTCGCGGTTGCCTGACAACCTGTTGCTGCCCTCCCGATGCTCAGCGCAGCAGCGCCCGCAGGCCCGAGGCTACCTTGGCAGCGATCGCCGTTATCCCCGCGGCGTCGCGGAGGAGGGCGTTGTTGACCTCGAGCTCGAGGTAGCGCAGCCCGTGGCGGGTGCCGTGGACGTGCGCCGAGTAGATGAGGCCGGCGAGCCCGGAGTAGGGCTCGTTGTGCCGCACCGTCAGTCCGGTTGCGGTGAGCGCGTCGGCGAGCGCGCCGGCGAGCTCGAAGTGATCGTCGTAGAGGACGCCGACCGCGAAGGCGCGCCGCTCTCCGGCGAGCTCGGGCGTGAAGCTGTGGACGCTCACCAGGATCGTCGTGTCCGGACGCCCCGCGAGCACGTCGTCGACGGCTGCGTGATAGGGCGCGTGCCAGCGGGCGATGCGCTCGGCGCGCGCCGCGGCGGCGAGGCCGCGGTTCCCGGGGACGACGAGGCCGTGGCTCTCTTCGACGATCAGGTCGCGGTCGCCGAGGTCGCGGTTGCAGTCGACGAGCAGCCGCGAACCGCCGCTCTCGACGACCGGGGCCGCGAAGGCGGCCGCGAGCGCGTGCCCCAGCGCCGCGGCGCCGATGTCCCAGGCGACGTGGTCGGCGAGCTCGGCGGGTCCGAGTCCCAGGCTCGCGTACTCGTCCGGCACGGCGGCCGAGGCGTGCTCGACGGTGAAGACGAAGGGCGCCCGCGCCTCTCCGCGGCGGACGTGGAACGGGGGATGCGGCACGCGTAGTTCCGTACTATGCGGCGCGGCGCGGCGCCATCTACCGCGGCGGCAGGCGGCTGCGGGAACGCGCGCCGAGCGGGCGCACGGAGCCGCGGCTGGCATGAGCGGCGCGACCCGCGCTAAGACCGATACCATCATGCACCTCTCTTTCGCATCGATATGGGAAGCCGTCGCCGATGCGACGCCGGATGCGCCCGCGGTCGTCCACGGAGCGCGCCGGATCTCGTGGCGCGACTACGACCTCCGCGCTGCGCGCCTGGCGCAGGCCTTTCTCGACGCCGGCCTCGGAGCCCACAGCAAGGTCGGCATGTACCTCTACAACGCCCCCGAGTACTGCGAGACGAACTTCGCCGCCATGAAGATCCGCGGCGTCCCGGTGAACGTCAGCTACCGCTACCTCGACGACGAGCTGGCGTACCTGATCGAGGACTCCGACATGGAGGCGCTCGTCTACCATTCGTCGCTCGCCGACCGCGTCGCCGCGGTGCGCTCGCGGGCGCCGCGCCTCAAGCTCTTCGTCGAAGTCGACGACGGGCCGGCGGCGGGCGGTCGCGTGCCGGTCGCGGGGGCCGTCGGCTACGACGCCATCCAGGCCGGCGTCGCTCCGGCTGCGCGCATCGCGCCGCAGGGCGACGAGATCTACATGCTCTATACCGGTGGCACCACCGGCATGCCCAAGGGCGTGATGTACGCGATGACCGAGTTCGTCGGTTTCTTTCTCAAGACCTACCCGTCGATGATCGGGCAGGCGAAGATCCCGGATCCGGCGCTGATCCCCGAGATCGCGCGGCGCACGCGCGCCGACGGTACGGCATGGGTCAGCATGTCCGGTCCGCCGCTCATGCACGGCACCGGATGCTGGCTCGGCATGATGGTGCCGCAGATGCTCGGCGGCACCGCGGTGCTGCTCGAGGGCAAGTCGTTCGATCCGGTCGAGCTCTGCTCGGTCGTGGAGCGCGAGCGCGTCAATCTCGTGGTGGTCGTCGGCGACGCTTTCGCGAAGCCGCTGCTGCGCGCGCTCGACGAGCGGTCCGGACGCTTCGAGCTCTCGTGCCTCAAGCTCATGGTGTCGTCGGGCACGATGTTCTCGTTCGAAGTGAAGCAGGGCCTGGTGAAGCACATACCGGAGCTCACGATCGTCGACGTGCTCGGCTCGACCGAGGGCGGCATGGGTCAGTCGACGGTGCGCGCCGGCATGAGCGTCGAGACCGCCCGCTTCAAGCTCAACCCGACGACCAAGGTCTTCACCGCCGACGACCGCGAGGTGACGCCGGGCTCGGGCGAGATCGGCTTCATCGCCAACGGCGGCATGGTCCCGCTCGGCTACTACAAGGATCCCGAGAAGTCGGCGCGCACGTTCCGCGAGGTCGGCGGCGTCCGCTACGCGTTTCCCGGCGACATGGCGACCGTCGAAGCCGACGGCCGCGTGACGCTCCTCGGACGCGGCTCCAACTGCATCAACACCGGCGGCGAGAAGGTGTTCCCGGAGGAAGTGGAGGAGGCACTGAAGACGCACCCGGCCGTCGAGGACGCGCTCGTCTTCGGCGTCCCCGACGAGCGCTTCGGTCAGCGCGTGGTCGGCGTCGCGGCACTGGCCAAGGGCGCCGCTGGAGTTCCGGCGGCGATCCTCGCGGCGCTCAAGCGCCATCTCGCCAGCTACAAGGTCCCCAAGGAGCTGCTCGTCGTCGAGCGCGTGCCGCGCGCCCCCAACGGCAAGCCCGACTACGCGACGGCGAAGCGCATCTTCGAGTCGACGCCGCGGTAGGAGGCGCCGCCGGCCGGTCGCGCGCGGCGCTACCGGCGCGGTCCGGCGTCGAGCCGGAGCGGCTGCTCCTCGGCTACCTTCCAGCCGCTCGTCGTCCGCACGTAGGCGGTATCGATCGCATCGCGCGGCAGACAGCCGGCGCGGGCGCGGACGACCTTCTCCATCTCACCGACTGCGAGCGTCGTCACCTTCGGCGCCGGGATCGGCGCCGGCGCGGTGCCGGCGACGAGCGGCTCGGCGACGCCGCGCACGGCGTTGCCTGCGACATACACCGGTCCGGCACCCTTGAAGCGCAGCGCCGAGTGCGGCTTGCCGCCGATCGAGCGAGCGTAGGGCGAGAGCGCGAAGAGCGAGCCGACGACGTTCCCCGTGGCTCCGTCCTCGAAGCGGCTTCCCCACTCGCCCCAGTCTTCGACGATGACGTTGCGGATGTCGGCGACGATAGCGCCCGAGATGATCGGGCTGCGGATCGCGCCCTTCATGATCCAGTTGTGGTGCAGCGAGATGTTGTTGGTGCCGCCGTACTTGCAATAGATCGACCGCGTCGCGCCGGCGACGAAGGTGTACTGCACCGTTACGTCGTGGGCTCCGTAGCCGATCGAGATGCCGTCGTCGTGGGCGCCCGTCGACGATACGTGGGTGACTACGACGCGGTAGGCCTCGGGACCGTCGATGCGCAGATTGTCGTCGCCGTTGCGGAGGCGGAGGTCGCGGACGATGACGTCGTTGGTGCGGATGTCGACGATCGCCGTCCCCTCCTTCATCGCCGCGCCGTCGAGCGTGGCGCCGCCGCCCTCGATCGTGAGGTTCGGCTTGCCGAGGATGGGGAGCTTCTTCTCGATGCGGATCGGCGTCGTGACCGCGAAGCGGATGATGGCATTGCCGCTCGCCGCTGCATCGGCGAAAGCGGCGCGCACGGCTTCCTCGGTAGGTTCGGTGATCGTGATGACGCGGCCGCCGGTGCCGCCGCTGGTCTCGGCGCCGAAGCCCTCGAGCGGCTCGTGGCCCGGCTGCGGCAGCGAATTCGGCACCAGGCCTAGAGGCGAGCACGCGGACATCGCCAGGATCGACAGCGCCAGCATCGCCGCGAGGAGGTTCCTCACCGCGCCACCATAGCGCCGCCGGCGGCGTCGTCCAGCCCGGGCGGCTTGCACCCCCCGGTCGCGAGGTGCACAGTGGCGCCCCTGGGGAGGAGCCCATGACGACGCCATCCGACGCCTTCGGCGCCCGCGCCCGACTCGCTGGATCCGCTCTCACCGTCGACTACTACCGCCTCGGCGCGCTCGCGAAGGAGAGCGGCGTCGTGCTCGACCGCCTGCCGGTGACGGTCAAGATCCTGCTCGAGAACGTCCTCCGACATCAGGACAAGCCCTTCGCCAGCGCCGATGACGTGCTGTCGCTGGCGCGCTGGAACCCTGCCACCGCCGCGTCCACGGCGGCAAGCGAGCTGCCGTTCATGCCTTCGCGGGTGGTGCTGCAGGACTTCACCGGCGTGCCCGCCGTCGTCGATTTCGCGGCGATGCGAGCCGCGGTTGCTCGCGCCGGCGGCGATCCCGAGCGCATCAACCCGCTGGTGCCGGCCGATCTCGTCATCGACCACTCGGTCCAGGTCGACGTCTTCGGGTCGCCGGACGCCTTTGCCGCCAACGTCAAGTACGAGCATGCGCGCAACCGTGAGCGCTACCTTCTCCTGCGCTGGGCCCAGAAGGCCTTCAAGAACTTTCGCGTCGTGCCTCCGGGCACCGGCATCGTCCACCAGGTGAACCTCGAGTACCTGGCGAGCGTCGTCGACGTGCGCGCGGGCGACGGCGGCACCTTCGCCTTTCCCGATACCCTGGTCGGCACCGACTCGCACACGACGATGGTAAACGGCCTCGGAGTCCTCGGCTGGGGCGTCGGCGGCATCGAGGCGGAAGCCGTTCTTCTCGGCCAGCCGCTCTACCAGCTGCAGCCGGTGGTGACCGGCTGCAAGCTCATCGGAGAGCTGCCCCCGGGCACGACCGCCACCGACCTGGTGCTGACGCTCACGCAGATGCTGCGCAAGCACGGGGTGGTCGGCAAGTTCGTCGAGTTCTTCGGTCCGGGCTGCGCGGTGCTCGGCATCGCCGATCGCGCCACCCTCTCGAACATGTCGCCGGAGTACGGTGCGACCGCCGGGCTCTTTCCGGTCGACGACGAGACGCTGCGCTACCTGCGGGCCACCGGCCGCGAGGCGGCGCGCGTCGACCTCGTCGAGCGCTACTGCAAGGAGCAGGGCCTCTTTCGAACGCCGTCGACGCCGGAACCGGTATTCTCCGAGATCGTGACGCTCGATCTCGCGACCGTCGAGCCGAGCCTGGCCGGCCCGCGCCGTCCGCAGGACCGGGCGTCGCTGAGCGGCGTGGCGTCGAGCTTCCGGACCACCTTCGAGAAGCGGCTCGCTGCCGGTGCCGGGAAGAGCGCGTCGATAACGCGCGGCGACAGAACGGACACGCTCACGCACGGCGGCGTCGTGATAGCGGCGATCACGAGCTGCACCAACACCTCGAATCCGTCGGTCATGCTCGCCGCCGGCCTCCTCGCCGAGAAGGCGGTGGCGCGCGGACTGGTGCCGAAGTCGTACGTGAAGACGAGCCTGGCGCCGGGATCGCGCGTCGTCACCGAGTATCTCCGCGACGCCGGTGTGCTGCCGGCGCTCGAAGCTCTCGGGTTCAACCTGGTCGGCTACGGATGCACGACCTGCATCGCGGCGGGAACCCCGGTGCTCACGGCGACCGGCACCTCGCGGCGCATCCAGGATCTCGGCGTCGGCAATGCGCGCCTGTTCGGCCCCGGCGTCGACGGGACGCTCACACTGGCGTCGCAGACCGCGTTCCTGGATCGGGGGATTCGCGAGTGCGTGATGCTCACGTTCGAGGACGGGCGCACCTTGGTGTGTACGCCGGACCACGAGCTCCGCTGCGGCGACGGCCGCTGGGTCCGCGCCGATCGGCTGCGGATCGGCGCCGACCGGGTGGTGATGGGTCTCGAGGCTCCCGTCGACGATCCGGGACTCGACGAGATCGAGTACGGGCTCCGGGTCGGCGGGCTGCAGTTCGGGCTCGGCGGCCCCGCGGAGCGGGCGCGGACTCTCGCCTTCGCGCGCCTGCTCGGATACCTGCACGGCGGCGGAGTGGGGAGCGACGCCGACCGCGACCGCATACGCGTCGGGCAGGCCGTGGACCGGGAGCAGGTGCTCGACGACCTGGGACTGGTCACCGGGGAGCGACCGCTGGACGCACGATACGAGGGCGGCGGGTGGACGATCGCGCTGCCGGCGGCGCTCACCGCCGCGCTCGCGGGCCTCGACGGTCCGCAGGCGGGGCGGCGCGTCGGCGGCTGCCCGACCTTGCCAGGCTTCGTCGTCGACGAGCGTTGCCCGGTTGCCATCGTCAGGGAGTTCGCCGCCGGCGCCTTCGGCGCGTACGGCGAGGGGCCGGTCCTCGGCGCCGATCTGGAAGCCCCCACCTACACGCTGAGCGCTGCGCCCGAGTACGTCGCCGCCCTCGAACGGACGCTGCAGCAGATGCTGACTCTCCTCGCCCGCTGCGGCGTGGCGACCGATGGCGCCGGCATCCACGCCTACGCGATGCGTGGCGCGGCCGCGTCGCCTGCCGCCGTGCGGGACGGTGCTCGGCCAGTTGCGGTTCGTCTGACGCTTGCCGACGGGCTCTCCTTCGTCGAGCGCGTCGGCTTCCGCTATTGTGCCGACAAGGCGCTGCGCGCCAGCGCCGCAGCAGCTTGCTGGCGGATGGCGAAGCGGAGCGAGGATCCCCATGGCAGCGCCCCCGCCTTGTCGTCCACGGCGGCGCTCCTTGAGCGCATGGGGGCGCGCGAGTGGTTCGCGCCGCTCGCGGAAGGCGCAGAGGAGGTTCGCCGCCGGCACTGTGACAGCCGCGCGGAGGTGCCCACCCTGCCAGCGTTCACCTTGCGGCTCAGCGATCGTCGCCCGGCAGGTCCGCAGGCAGTGTTCGACCTCACGGTCGCGGACATACACGCCTTCGTCGCCGGCGGCGTCGGTGTCCACAACTGCATCGGCAACAGCGGTCCGCTGCCCGATGCCGTCGCCGCCGCCGTGAGCGACAACGACCTCGTGGTGGCGGCGGTGCTCTCGGGCAACCGCAACTACGAGGGCCGCATCCATCCCCAGGTGCGGGCCGCGTACCTGGCGTCGCCGCCGCTCGTCGTCGCCTACGCGCTCGCCGGTAGCGTCGATCTCGATCTCACCAGGGATCCGCTCGGCACCGGCAAGGACGGGGCGCCGGTATACCTGCGGGACGTCTGGCCCAGCAACGCCGAGGTGCGCGACGCGATCGCGCGCGCGGTCACGCCGGAGCTCTTTCGCAAGACCTACGCCGAAGTCTTCAGCGGCGATCCGATCTGGCAGGGCCTGCCCGTACCCGAGGGCAACCTCTACGCCTGGGAGGCCGATTCGACCTACATCCAGGAGCCGCCGTTCTTCGCCGGGCTGGCGCCGGCACCGGCGCCGCTTGCCGACATCGCCGGGGCGCGGGCGCTGGCCGTGCTCGGCGACTCCGTGACCACCGACCACATCTCGCCCGCGGGCGCGATCCCGAAGGACGGACCGGCCGGCCGCTTCCTCGTCGAGCACGGGGTCGAGCCGCGCGACTTCAACAGCTTCGGGTCGCGCCGCGGCAACCATCAGGTGATGATGCGCGGCACTTTCGGCAACGTCCGGCTGCGCAACGAGCTCGTCGGCGGCAAGGAAGGCGACTGGACCCTGCACCTGCCCGACGGCGTCGAGATGCGCATCTTCGAGGCTTCGGAGAAATACCGGGCCGCAGGTACGCCGCTCGTGATCATCGCCGGCAAGGAGTACGGGTCGGGGAGCTCGCGCGACTGGGCCGCCAAGGGCACGCTGCTCCTCGGCGTCAAGGCGGTGATCGCCGAGAGCTACGAGCGCATCCACCGCAGCAACCTGGTCGGCATGGGCGTCGTGCCGCTGCAGTTCGAGGCCGGACAGAGCCGGACGACGCTCGGGCTCGACGGCCTCGAGACCTATGCCATCGAAGGGCTGGCCACGCTCGCGCCCGGCAAGAAGCTCACCGTGCGCGCGCGGCGCGGCGACGGCCGGGAGACGGTCTTCACCGCGATCGCGCGCGTCGACAGCGCCATCGAAGTGGACTACCTCCGCCACGGCGGCATCCTGCAGATGGTGCTCCGTAACCTGGCGCGGAGCTGAAGACGATCGCCGAGCCGTCGCGCGACCCACGCGGCGGCGAGCAGGGCGCAGAGGATCGCGACGACGGCCTGACCCGGCGGTAGGTCGCGGTCGTTGGCGACGACGAATCCGGCGATCGCCGCGGCGAGCCCGACGAGCGGGCTCGCCCAGAGCATCTGCCCGACCTCGCGGCAGAGCTGTTTCGTGACCAGCGCCGGCAGGACGAGGAGCCCGAAGCTGAAGACGACGCCGGAGACGTGGATGGCGATCCCCATGGCGGCGCCGAGCCCGATCGCCAGTGCCCGATTCCAGACGGCGACGCGAACTCCGACTGCGCTCGCCATCTCGGGATCCATGAGCACGAGCCGCAGCGGCGCGCTCCACAGGGCGGTCGCCACGGCGGCGAGCATGAAGAGCCCCGCGAGCACGGCGACATCGACGGCGCCGGCGCCGATGATCGTGCTCGCGAGCAGGCGGTTGATCTCGTCCATGCCGTGCGGGCTGTGCGCCAGGAGGAGCACGGCGAAGCAGCTGCCGGTGAGGAACACCCAGCCGGTGATCGCCTCGGGCGTCTCGCGCCGCGGCTGCGCCGCCGCCGTCGCCAGTGCGCCGGCGACGGCGAAGAGGCCGCCGACGAGCGTGTGGGCCCAGTCGTCGCCGCACCAGGCGCACCGCGCGAGGGCCGGCGAGCCGCCGACGTAGATCGCGACCGCGATGCCGAGCACCGACGCCTGCGCGACGGCGGCGCCGAAGAAGATCTGATCGCGGGTCACGACGACGACCCCGAGGAGGGCGAGCAAGAGCGCGATCGACCACCCCGCGAGATAGGCGTCGTGGAAGAGCGGCCACGAGGCGACGAACTCCGCGATCATGCGAATGCCGCCGCGGATACGGCGACGCCGTACGCGCGCTCGAGGCGCACCCGCGTGAGGATCGCCGCCGCCGGCCCGACCTCGACGGTGCCGCCGTGGAAGAGCGCAGCGTGCGTCGCGTGGCGCCGCGCGCTGGCGAGGTCGTGCGAAACGTAGAGCGTCGTGACGCCATGATTGCGATTGATGACATCGAGGAGCGCGAGCAGGCGCTCCTCGGCCGCGAAGTCCAGGCCGGTCTCGGGTTCGTCGAGCACCAGCAGCGTCGGGCGGCGGACGAGAGCGCGCGCGAGCATGACGCGTTGGCGTTGTCCGCCCGAGAGCGTCCAGAAGTCGTCACCCAGGCGCCCGCCGAGGCCGACCTGCTCGAGCGCCTGCACGATGCGTTCCCCGGCCTCTTTGCGTCCGATGCCGAGGCCGACGAGCCCGAGCGCCACCTGCTCGCGCACGGTCGTCGGCACCGAGGGGTCGACGACGCTTCGCTGGGGCACGAATGCCCGCCGTTGGCGGGCGCCGCGCACCGGATCGATCCAGAGCTCTCCCGCGCTCGGGGTCACGAGCCCGAAGAGCGCGCGTACGAACGTGCTCTTCCCCGCACCGTTCGGGCCGACGAAGAACCAATACTCGCCGGCGCGGATCTCGAGCCGCACGTTCCGCAATACCGGGACCCCGGCGTAGCCGAGCACCAGATCGGTGGCTCGGACCAGCACCTCGGCGCCGGTCACGACCTCAGCCCGGCGGCGACCTGGCGCACGTTGTAGTCGATGAGCTCCACGTAGTCGTCGGTACCCGGCCGGGAGCCGACCTGGTTCGCCATCGCCAGCACGGTAGCGCCGGTCTGGTCGGCGACGAAGCGGGCGTGGCGCGGGTCGTAGTAGGCGGAGGCGAGCACGACCCGTACGTGCTCGCCTCGCATCAGCGCGACGACATCGGCGAGGTGCTTGGTAGTCGGCGGCACTCCTGGCTTCGGCTCGAGGTCGGCGACGACTACGAGTCCGAACCGACGCGCGAAGTACGGCCACATCGGATGGTCGTCGACCACCTTGGCGCCGAAATCGGCGGCGAGCGCGCCGAGCCAGCCGCCGAGGGCGTTCTCCTCGCCCTGCCCGCGGAGGAAGTCGACGAGCTTTCCGTGCTCGGCGAGGAGGGCCAGCTTGACGACGTCGTATCTGGCGGCGAGCGCGCTGCCGACGAGGCCGATCGCGACCCGCTTCCGGAACGCCTCCAGCCGCTCGTCGAAGCCCGCTTGCGCCGCCGGCCGGAGGGCCGCCAGTCTGTCCCGCACCGCGGCGGCGACCAGCGTTCCGTTCAGCGGGTCGAGGAGGTAGTGCGGGTTGCCGCCGGGATGGACGTCGCCCATCGAGCGGTCGACCGTCCCCGTCGGCAACCCGAGCGGTGTGATCGCCGTCGCGGCATCGAGGAAGCCGGCACCTCCGGGGAGCACGGCGGCGTTGCGCGCGTTGTTTGTCAGGATCGGCAGCCATCCGCTCTCGAGGTCCATACCGACCTGGACGAGGAGATCACAGGCGTTCAATGACTTGATGAGGCTCGGGCGGGCGGGCGTGAAGTGCGGATCTTCCGTCGGCTTGGTGAAGACCTCGACGGTGACTTGATCGCCGCCGACGGCACGGACGATGGCGCCGAGCTCGGGCACGGTGGCGCAAACGGCAAGCGGCGGCTCGGCCCGGACGGGTGCGGCCGCGGCCACGAGCAGTGCCGTCGCCGTCGCTACTACGGTTGCGATCGTCGGGCGCAAGTTCATCCTCCTCAGTATTGGTGCGCCGGGTGCGCGCCGTAGAGCACCTCGAACCCGAGCCAAACGCCGTGGGCGTCCTTGGCGGGCAGGAACTCCGCGTGATCGAAGTCGTACTGTAGCCGCAAGCGCGTGTACTCGGACGGCTGCCAGACGATGAGCGGGGCGACGCGGTGACGGTCGTCGCGGCGGGGATCGTTCTGGCGGCCGCCGAGACCGGAGCCGCTGCCGCCGGCGTACTCGTAGCGGAGCCCGGCGGCCCACTGGTAGCGGAATCCCCACAACGCCTGCGTATAGAGGCCCCAGTCGCGGAGCGTGGCGGCCGGGAGGGAGGCGCCCGGATCCGCCGCATCGACGTAGGGTGCCGCATGGTAGTCGCGGCCGATGACCTCGGCCTGCCAGGTCACGAAGGGCCAGCCGCGGAAGTGATCTGGCGGCTGCCACTTCCAGACCACGTCGGTGCCGTAGACGTAGGTGCGGCCGGCTCCGCCGGTCGCGTTGGGACCGAAGAGGCCCGAGAGTCCGATCTGCGTCGACAGGGCGTCGCTCCAGTTCCAGGCGTTCTTCCAACGAGCCAGATAGAGCAGGTCCGCCATGCTGGCGGTGGCGGTCTTTTCGACCGGTCGGCCGCCGATCGCCTCGTCGCCCATGAAGCTCGTGGTCGTGTGCTCCTCGCCGGCGTCCTGGATGCCGACTTGGACCTCCGAGAACCACGGCAACGGCGACAGCCACGCGAGCCTGCTTCCGGGCGACCGCAGCCCCTCGCCGCCGAACATCCTGGTGACGACGAGCGGCTGGTCGATCCAGTCCCAGGCATGAGGATGCGTGGGGTTGATACGCCCGAACTCGGTCAGGAAGTAGCCGCCCTTGAGCTGCAGGTTCCATGGCAGCGCCGTCGAGGTGAAGAAGGCTTCTTCGAGCTCGACACCGTCCGGCTGGGCGACGAGGTGCGCCTCGGCCGTGAAGTATGGATCGACGGTCCCCGCGAACGAAAGCTCGGCCTGCTGCAAGGTGAAGCCGCGGCGCTTCGGGTCGTGGTCGCCGCCCTGGAGCTCGCCGATCTCGCCGTCGGGAACGGTGGCGCCGCCGGCTGCGACCATCAAGTCCAACGAGACGTCGAGGAGCTTGATCTCCGCCGACCCGATCTGCCGCACCGCTAGGGTCGTGGATGTTCCGGGGGCGGCAGCGGCACCCGGCGCCGTGGCGAGCGCGCCGACGGCGCGGTCGAGAGCGGTCGCGGCGGGAAGCGGCGAGGGCGAGGCCGCCGGTTGCGGCGCGCTCCCGACGGTGCGCAGGCGTTGCACTTCGACCTCGAGCGCCTCGATCTCGCGCCGGCGCTCGCGGTCGCGGCGGCGGAGCTCCTCGATCTCGCGTCGCAGCGCTCTGATGTCGTCGGCCGCACCCGCACCTGCGCGTGCCGGCGCGAGCCCCGCGGCCAGTGCCGCGATGACGGCGCCGGCGATCCAGCGCTGACGGACGGTCATCGACACCGCGAGGAAATCAGTGGGGCGTCACGCCCGGGATGTCCGGCGCGGCGCCGAGCCCCGTCGGCGGCGAACGGCGAGAGGTGAAGGCACGGCGCCCGGGTGCGGGTATGGGGAGGTCAGCGACACGAGCTCAACGCGCCTAGCAGTCGTCGACCGACCCGGCAACACTGTGCTCGGTCGCATGGCGTCCGCCGGAACGCCGGGGCGAACCCCGTGGCGTCCGGTGTGCGAGCACGCATGCGAGCCCGCACACGAGAACGCCTGCGAAGCCCTCTGCCGGGCTTCGTCTACGGCCTGACCGCGCGAGCTAATATGGCGCACCACCTCGGCTTTTTCGCTTGCATCCGAAAAAAAATCGTGTACAAGCCCCGGAGCCGTTTGTGACTGGCAGGACCGTGGATCGGCCCGGTACCGTTCAGGTCTCGGGGTGGACGGCAGGTCGACGGGGATTCAGGGGGTGCGATGACGAACGCGCGGGGAAAAGGATGGGTCTGCCGAGGCGGTCCGCACTTTCTGCTGCCGCTGGTTGCGATGCTGGTCAGTGGCTGCTTTCACGTTGGTCCGAGCGCCAAGCAGGCGATGACGAGCGCCGCCCCCGGAGCGGAAGCGGCGGTTCAAGCCAAGGCCAAGCATAGCGAGGCCGACGCGCCTTTCGACCTCGAGAACCCGGCCGTGCAGAGTCGGGTCACGGCCTTCCAGACGCATCTGCGCGGCTTTTTCGACGGTGCGCTCACTCGCGGCGCCAAGTATCTGCCTTCGATGCGCGACATCCTGGTGCGTGAGGGGCTGCCGGCCGAGCTCGCGTACTTGCCGCTCATCGAGAGCGGATATCGGCCGCAGGCCGTGTCTCCGGCCGGAGCTGCGGGTCCATGGCAGTTCATTCCGGAAACGGGGCGCCGCTACGGCCTGCGCATCGATTCGCTGGTCGACGAGCGTCGCGATCCCATCAAATCGACTCAGGCCGCCTCGCAGTACTTGAAGGATCTCCACGAGATGTTCGGCAACTGGGAGCTCTCGCTCGCCGCCTACAACACCGGCGAGTACCGGGTCGCGCGCATCCTCGCCAACAAGGACGTCGAGGACTATTGGGACATGCGCGAGCGCGGTTATCTGCCGAGCGAGACCTCGGCGTACGTGCCGAAGTTCCTGGCCGCCGTGCAAATCGCGAAGCGGCCCGAAGATTACGGCTTCGAAACGCCGACCCACAAGGCCGAGCGTTACGAGATGGTCGATGTCGAGCGGACGGTGTCGTTGCGGGCCGCAGCCGACCTCTGCGGGCTCTCGGCGAGCGAGCTCGCCGAATTGAACCCGGCGCTCCGGAGCGGAATCACCCCGAGCGGGTACTCGCTGCGCGTACCGGTCGGCAAGGCGGAGCCGCTGCGCATCGGTCTCGCCAACTACGTAGAGCCGGTGCACGCTCGCCGCGAAGTCGCACGCGGTGCGCGCGGCGGCCGCAGCATCGCCAAGGGCGGCCGCAGCACGACGGTGGTAGCGCAGGGCAAGCGGGGTGCCGACCGCATCGCCGGCGCGGCGCCGCGCTGGCAGCGAGGCAAGCGCGACGTCGCGCCGACGGCGCGCAAGGGCTCGGCTGCCCCGGTCCGCGAGGCCAAGCTCGATATCGCTCGTCGTGCGGCCACGCGCCCGCAGGCGGCGGAGAAGCCGCGCGTGGAGAAGCGCCGGGCAGCGACGGCACCAGCCTCGAAGCCGGTCAAGAAAGCCGCGAGCAAACGCCGCGGCTGAGCGCGGACGGGGGCGCGGCGCTGCCGTCCACCGCGGCCCGTGCGCAGGCTAAGCGGCCAGGGTCGTCAGATAGCGGACGAGCGTCCGGACACCGAAGCCGGTGCCGCCCTTGGGCGTGTATGGCAGCGCCTTTTCGAGGAACGCGGGGCCGGCGATGTCGAGGTGGACCCAGGGCGTCGAGCCGACGAACTCCTGAAGGAAGAGCGCCGCGGTGATGCTTCCGGCGTGTCCGCCGCCGATGTTCTTGATGTCGGCGACGGCGCTCTTGATGTCGTCCTTGTACTCGGCGACGAGCGGCATCTGCCACAGCGGCTCACCGGTGTCGGTGCCGGCCGCGAGAAGCCGATCGGCGAGCTTCTGGTCGTTGGCGAAGAGCCCGGCCACCTGCGTGCCGAGTGCTACCATGCACGCGCCCGTCAGGGTCGCCAGGTCGATGATGGCGTCGGGCTTGGCGTCCGCAGCGACGAGGAGCGCGTCCGCGAGCACTAGTCGGCCCTCGGCATCGGTGTTCAGCACCTCGACGGTCTTGCCGTTCCGATAGCGGATTACGTCGCCCGGCTTCTGCGCTCGTCCGCCCGGAAGATTCTCGGTGATCGGGATGTAGCCGTCGACGTCGATCGCGGGCTTCAGGCGAGCTAGCGCCGTCATCGCTCCGAGCACCGCGGCCGCGCCCGCCATGTCGCACTTCATGGTCTCCATGCTCTTCGCGGGCTTGAGCGAGAGGCCGCCCGAATCGAAGGTGATGCCCTTGCCGACGAGAGCTATCCGGCGCTGGGTGCTCTTGCTCCGATAGCGCAGGTGCACGAAGCGCGGCTCCTCGCTGCTGCCGCGCGCGACCGCGATCAGAGCGGCGAGCTTCTCGCTTGCGATGCGCTTCGCATCCCACACCTCGACCTCGAGGCCTGCCGCCTGGCCGACCTTCTTGGCTACGTCGGCGATGTACGCCGGCGTCTTCACCGCGGGCGGCTCGTTCACCAGATCGCGGGCGAGCGTGACTCCGGAGAGCGTCGTCGCGAGCGCGCGCCACTCGGTCTCCAGGATTTTCTCGGCCGGCGGGCTCACGACCACCAACGTGAGCTCGGTGACGGCGGGAGGAGCGTCGCTCTCGGACTTGTACTTGGCGAAACGATAGGCGGCGAGCTCGAAACCCTCGGCGAAGGCGACGAGCTGTGGCGTCTCCAGCGGGCGCGCGCCGCAGGCGACCACGACTCGGGCGGCGCCGAGCGTGCCGGCGAGCTGCCGCGACTGGCCGCCGACGCGCCGCCACGCCTCGAGATCGATGCGGGCCTCGTCACCGAGACCGACGACGGCGATCGCCTGCCGGCGCGGTCCCTGGACCGGCAGTACGGCCGCTTGGCCCGGTCGGCCGCGAAAGCGCGCCGCCGAGATCGCGCGCTTGACCATCGTGCCGCCGAGGCGCCGCGCCAGCCGCCGCACGTCGCGCCCGTCTTCTTGCCCCGCGGCTACCGGAACGATCAGGACGTCGGCCGCGATTCCTGTCGGCTCTCCGCCGCGCACCCGGATCTGCATCCGTCGGCTTCTACCGGAACTCATCGACTCTCGCGAGCGCCCGCATCCTGGTGTACACCGGCGAGCGGCGGGCCGATCGCTCGCGCGTCCGCGAGGCCGCTCCCGCCGGAGATCGCAGCCATGGCGCCCGCCGCCGACACCCGCCTCGCTCGTGCCGCCGCACTCGTCGGCGGTGCGCGGCGCCTCGTCGTGCTCACCGGCGCCGGCATCAGCACCGAGTCCGGCATTCCGGATTTCCGGAGCCCCGGCGGCATCTGGACTCGCTACGACCCGCGCCAGCTCACGTTCGATCGCTTCTGCGCCAGCGCCGAGACGCGCCGGCTCTATTGGGAGATGGGAAACGACCTGTTTCCGGCGCTCCGCGATGCGCATCCGAACACGGGGCATCGTGTGCTGGCGGCGCTCGAACGCCGCGGCGGGCTCTTGCGCATCGTCACCCAGAACGTCGACGGGCTGCACCAGAAGGCGGGCAGCTCGCCCGGGGTGATGATAGAGATCCACGGCACCGCGCTCCAGGTCGGCTGCCTCGCCTGCGGCGCCCGGCAGGATCGCGGGCCGGTGCAGGCCCGCTTCGCTGCCGGCGAGCAGGACCCGCGGTGCGCTTGCGGCGGCCTCCTCAAGCCGGCGACCATCTCGTTCGGGCAGGCGATGCCCGAGCGCGAGACGGCGCAGGCCGCCGCCGATGCTGCGGCGTCCGACGTCTTCCTGGTGATCGGCTCGTCGCTCGAGGTCTATCCCGCCGCGGGGTTGCCGCGCGTCGCCGTCGATAACGGCGCCGCGCTCGTCATCGTGAACCGCGAACCGACACCCTACGACGCCGACGCGGACCTGGTGCTCCGCGGCAGCGCCGGCGAGACGCTGGGGGCGATCGCGGCACAGCTCGGCCTGTCGCTGAGCGACGCCTGAGTTGCGCGCGGCACCGTCACGGTTTCAGCCGTGCCGGAGGAGGCGCAGTTGGCTGCGTTCGGCGGCGGCCTCTGGGGTAGGCGTGCAGTCCGCGATCTCGAGGAGCGAACGCTCGTCCGCAAGCGCCGCCGCATCGACTCGCCGCCGCTCGGCGGCGCGCCACTTGAAGAGCCCGTCGCGGATGTACTCCGGGTTCAGGTCGAGCGCCCCGCAGACGTTGTCGAAGGAGAAAAACCAGGTGCGGTCTTCGGCAGCGATCCACGCCTCGGCGTCTTCGAAGAGCTGGCGCGCCACCGGATCGGTCGCGTGGATCTGCTTCATGAAACAGTTTACGGCGTCGACGAGCACGGCGATCATGAGGCGGCGCTCGCCGTCCGCGCATCCTTTCGAGCGCAACGTCTGGAAGAACTGCACCGGCAGGATCGCATCCGGTTGCACGAAGCCGCCGTTTCGGTCTCCGCTGTTGATGTCGGTCATCGGAATCGCCCCCTGGGTTCGCAACCCGCACGCTCTAGCAGCGTCGTCTTCATCCCGTCGCCGCGTCGGCGACGATCTCCACGGACGGCGTCGCGCGTTTCTGCAGAACGTCGGCGAGCGTCGTCGTCGCGAACACGTCCATCACTCGCTTCTGCGCTTCCTGCCACACCCACAGCATCGAACAGTGGGACGACTGTGCGCAGCAATCGAGGGTCGCGGCGGCGTCCCCGACGCAGACGTTCAATGCCACCGGACCCTCGATGGCCTCGATGACGTCCTTGAAGGTCACCGCTTCGGGCTCGCGCGTGAGGGTGTAGCCGCCCTGCGCGCCGCGCGTCGAACGCACGATTCCGGAGTGGATCAGGTCCTGGATGATCTTCTCCAAGAATTTCTTCGGAATCGCCTCGCGAGTGGCGATCTCGGCAACCGAGCACGGCCGGCGATCGTTCCGGTACGCGAGGTAGATCGCGGCGCGCAGGGCATAGTCGACTTTTCGGCTGACTTGCATGATCGGCATGGTCCCCCTCAGTCGTCTTTTCGATCCCGGTACTCTTCGAGCCACGCCATCTGGACGGCCTCGAGCTTGCTTTCGTTCGACGCCTGCGGATCGTCGTCGAACTCGTCGAGCTCGGTGACGTAGCGGTGCAGATCGGTGAAGCGGACCGTGAGCGGATCGAGTCCTTCGTGCTCGTCGGCGAGCGCGATCGCGAGATCCTCCGCGTCCTCCCATTTCAAGCCCATGGATCGCCTCCCGCCGGTTTGCTTTCGAGCGCGTGTTTCAGCGACGCCTCCATGATGCGGTGGGCGAACGGCGTGCTGGCGTCGCTGAGCGCCTGCGCCAGGTCGCGAATGCGGTTGTAGTCGGTCTCTTGGAGCGCGGCTCCGAGCGCCGCGATCGCGCCCCGGATAGCGTCCTCCTCGCCGTCGGCGAGGCGGGCGGGCGAGTCGTGGATCGTGCGCTCGACCTGGCGGATCAACGATTCTGCCTCCGTCCGCGCCTCTGCGAGTAGTCGCGCGGCGACGTCTTCTTCGGCGAAGTCGATCGACTCCTCGAGCATCCGCTCGATCTCCTCGTCGCTGAGGCCGTAGGATGGCTTCACGTCGAGCGAGCGCTCGCGCCCGGTGCGGACGTCGCGCGCCGTCACGTTGAGGATGCCGTTGGCGTCGATCATGAACGTCACGTCGACGCGCGGGAAACCGGCGGTCGCAGGCTCGATCGGAATCGAGAAGCGCGCCAGGCTCCGGCAGTCTTGCGCGAGCTCGCGCTCGCCCTGGAGCACGTGGAGCGCCACGGCCGTCTGGTTGTCGACCGCGGTCGTGAACGTCTCCCTGTGGCTCGTCGGGATGGTGGTGTTGCGTTCGATGAGGCGCGTCATCACGCCGCCCATGGTCTCGATGCCGAGCGACAGCGGCACGACGTCGAGGAGCAGCATGTCCTTGCGCCGCCCGCCGAGGATGCCCGCCTGGACGCCGGCGCCGAGAGCCACCACCTGGTCGGGATCGAGCGAGCAGAGCGGCTCGCGGCCGAAGAGCTCGGCGACTTTGGTGCGGACGAGGGGCATGCGGGTGCTGCCGCCGACGAGCACTACCGCAGTGACATCGGCGGGCTCGAGGCCGGCGTCGGCGAGCGCCTGGCGGCAGGGCGCGAGCGTGCGCTCGACGATCGGCGCGACCAGTCGGTCGAATTCGGCGCGCGTCAGGCGGCGGGCGATCGTCTGTCCGCTCGCGAGGGCGACGGTGATGTCGGTCGCCGCGGTCGACGAGAGGCGGCACTTCGCCTCCTCGGCGGCGCGCCGCGCCCGCGCCTGCAGATCGCGTCGCGCGGCGGCGTCGGCCGGCAGGTCGGCGCCCGCGAGCAGCCAGGCGGCGACGATCTCGTCGGCGTCGTCGCCGCCGAGGCGAGTGTCGCCGCCGGTCGCTTTCACTTCGAAGATGCCGCGCTCCATCTTGAGGATGGAGACGTCGAAGGTGCCGCCGCCGAAGTCGTAGACCGCCACCGTGCCTTCGTTGGCGCGGTCGAGTCCGTAGGCGAGGGCGGCCGCGGTCGGCTCGTTCACGAGGCGCAGCACCTCGAGGCCGGCGAGCCGGCCGGCGTCCTTGGTAGCCTGTCGCTGGCTGTCGTTGAAATAGGCGGGCACGGTGACGACCGCTTTTCGGATCGCGCAGCCGAGGGCTGCCTCGGCCCGGCGCTTCAGCTCCTTCAGCACGAAGGCCGAGATCTCGGGCGGCGTGTAGGAGCGGTCGCCGATCACGAAGCGCACGACCCCGCGGTCGCCGTCGACAAAGGTGTAGCGCTGGCGATCGGCGGCGCTCACGTGCTCCGGTCCGAGGCCCATGAAGCGCTTCACGGACTGGATGGTCGTGGCCGGCGCGATCGGTGCGAGCGCCCGCGCCTCGTTGCCGACGATGGGGTCGCCCGCGGCGGGGAAGGACACGACCGAGGGGACGATGACCTCGCCGGTCGCCGGATCGGCGATGACGCGCGGCGTTTCGCCGTCGAGCCACGCCACCAGGCTGTTCGTGGTGCCGAGGTCGATGCCGACGATGGGAGGAGGCCGTTCCACGTCGGTCACAGCTCCTTCTCGACGTCACGCAGCAACGTGCGCAGGTAGTGCAGCTCGGAGACGAGCTGCTTGGTTTCCGCGAGCGCCGTGGCGCTCGTGCTGTCGCCGGCTGCGAAGCTGCTCGCGAGGCGAGCCTGCGCCGCGCGCAGGTCGCTGCGCAGCTCGTCCCGGACGACTGCCAGCGCGTCACGCTCGGCGGCGGCGGCGCCGCGAGCGCGGGCGGCGCGCAGATCCTCGAGCTGCTCCTGCACTGCGAAGACGCGGGCGGCGAGCGCGGGCGGGACGCGGCCGTTGTCGCGTCCAAGCGACTCGCCGTGCAGTTCGAGCCAGTAGAGCGCGCGCGGCACCGGGTCCCGCAACGTCTTGTAGGCGCGGTTCACGATTGCCGTCAGGCGCAGGCTCGCAGCCTGCTCCGCCGGCGGGCGATCGT
This sequence comes from Polyangiaceae bacterium UTPRO1, assembly GCA_002050235.1. Classification (GTDB taxonomy): domain Bacteria; phylum Desulfobacterota; class Binatia; order UTPRO1; family UTPRO1; genus UTPRO1. The sequence goes on from MWST01000018.1 coordinate 431,610, forward strand.
GAAAGAAATCGGGGTGGAACTCGCGCGACAGGGCGTAGTAGCGACGCTCGAGGTCGTCGAGGTCGATCGTGAGGTTACGAGGCAGGTCGAAGACGCCGAAGTAGTCGGTCTCGGAGCCATCCGGCGCCACTACTCCGCAGCCCGAGCAGACGAGCTGATCGGCAGCCGGCTTGCCGCACTGCAGACACAACGAGGTTTCGGGGTTCGTCGTCATCGGTTTCGCGGCGCACGGCTCATACCGTGAACGAGGAGCCGCAGCCGCACTCGCGCTTGATGTTCGGGTTGCGCAGCTTGAAGCCCGATTCCATCAAGCTCTCCTCGTAGTGAACCTCGGTGCCGTTCAAATAGAGAAAGCTCTTACGATCGACCAGGATCTTGGCGTCGCCGTTCGTGAACACCTTGTCGCCGGGGCGTTCGACGTCGAGATCCATCTTGTACTGCAAGCCCGAACAGCCCCCGCCGACGACTTTTACGCGCAGGCCGTGATCGGACTTCTCCGCGGACGCGACGAGGCCGTTGATCTTCTCGGCCGCCGCATCGCTGACGAGGATGGCAGGCACCGGCGCTTCTCAGACCGCCTTCTTCTCGGAGGAGGAGGCAACGTCCTCCTTCTTCCCCTCTGCTTCGCTTCGACCCCTCCAGTCGCCGATCGCCGCCTTGATCGCATCCTCGGCGAGAACCGAGCAGTGGATCTTCACGGGCGGCAGGTTCAACTCCTCGACGATCTGGGTGTTCTTGATCGCATACGCTTCTTCGACCGACTTACCCTTGATCAGCTCGGTGACGTAGCTCGAGCTGGCGATGGCGCTGCCGCAGCCGAAGGTCTTGAACTTGGCGTCCTCGATGAGCCCGCTGTTCGAGATCTTGAGCTGCAGCTTCATGACGTCGCCGCATTCGGGCGCGCCGACGACGCCCGTGCCGACTCCGGGCTCGTCCTTGGGAAAGCTGCCGACGTTGCGGGGGTTCTCGTAGTGGTCGAGGACTTTGTCGCTATAGGCCATGGTGGTCCCTTCCTTCCCTTGACGCCGTTTACTCGCGGGCCCAGTTGTAGGCCTTGAGATCGATGCCTTCCTTCGCCATCTCGTAGAGGGGCGACATCTCGCGGAGGCGATTGACCTCACGGACGACGCGCTCGGTGACGTAGTCGACCTCTTCCTCGGTATTGAAGCGGCCGAGGCCGAAGCGGATCGACGTGTGGGCGAGCTCGTCGCCGACTCCGAGAGCTTTCAGCACGTACGAAGGCTCGAGCGTCGCCGACGTACACGCCGAGCCCGACGATACCGCGATGTCCTTGAGCCCCATCAGCAGAGACTCGCCCTCCACGAACGCGAAGCTGATATTGAGGTTGCCGGGGAGCCGCTGCATGGGGTGTCCGTTCAAGAACACCTCGTCGAGCCGGCTCATGATGCCGTGGCGCAGGCGCTCGCGGAGTCGGAGCAGGCGCTCGTTCTCGCTCTCCATCACCCGGCTCGCGATCTCCATGGCCTTCCCGAGGCCGACGATGCCCGGCACATTGAGGGTGCCGGAGCGGAACCCGCGCTCCTGACCGCCGCCATCGAGCTGCGGCGTCAGCCGCACGCGCGGGCTGCGGGCCCGTACGTATAGGGCGCCTATGCCCTTAGGTCCGTAGATCTTGTGTGCCGACAGCGACAGCAGGTCGATGCCCATCGCTTCGACGTCGACCGGGATCTTGCCCGCTCCTTGGGTGGCGTCGGTGTGGAAGAGCACCCCGCGCTCCTTGGCGATCTTGCCGATCTCGTGGAGCGGCTGGATCGTTCCGATCTCGTTGTTGGCGTGCATGATCGAGATCAGGATCGTCTTGTCGGTGATGGCGCCGCGCAATTGGTCGAGATCGATGAGCCCGAACTTGTCCACTGGAAGGTAGGTCACGGTCGCCCGACCCTTGCGCTCGAGCGCCTTGCAGGTGTCGAGGATGGCCTTGTGCTCGGTGGTGGCGGTGATGATGTGGTCGCCCTTTTCCTTGTAGAACTCGACGACGCCCTTGAGCGCGAGGTTGTCGGACTCGGTGGCACCGCTCGTGAAGATGATCTCTTTCGCCTTGGCGCCGAGCACTTTCGCGACCTGTTCACGAGCCTGGTCGACGAGCGCTTCCGCCTCCCAACCGAAGGCGTGATTGCGGCTGCCCGAGTTGCCGTACTTATCCGAAAAGCAGGGGAGCATGGCCTCGACCACCTGCGGATCGACCTGGGTGGTCGCGTGGTTGTCCATGTACACGCGCTGCGTCGGCTTACCGTTCGAGGTGCTGCTCATGCGACGTGACCTCCGGTGACTGGAGCTGCTGCTCGGATTTCGAGATGGGTACACCCAATTCAGAGTTATCCGGTCTCTTATAAACGGTCTCGGGAATAGTCAACCACTGTTCGAGGTTACGGCTGCCGTGGCGCTGGATTACCGCAGGGCGTCACGCAGATAGCGGCCGGTATGCGACCTCGCGACCTCGGCCACCTGTTCCGGGGTGCCGACCGCGACGATCTCGCCGCCCCCGTCGCCGCCCTCGGGGCCGAGGTCCACGACCCGGTCGGCGGTGCGGATGACGTCGAGATTGTGCTCGATCACGACCACGGTGTTGCCCTGATCCGCCAGGCGCTCGAGGACCGCCAGGAGGCGCCGTACATCCTCGAAGTGCAGCCCGGTCGTCGGTTCGTCGAGGACGTAGAGTGTGCGCCCCGTCGTCCGCCGGGCGAGCTCGCGGGCGAGCTTGATGCGCTGCGCTTCGCCGCCCGAGAGCGTCGTCGCCGCCTGTCCCAGGTGCACGTAGTCGAGGCCGACGTCGTGCAGCGTGGCGAGCTTGGTGCGGATCGGTTGGAAGGGAGAGAGGAAGTCGAGGGCTTCGGCCACCGTCAGGTCGAGGACGTCGGCGATACTCTTCCCGCGGTAGAGCACTTCGAGCGTCTCCCGGGCGTAGCGGCGCCCCGCGCAGACGTCGCAGGTTACGAAGACGTCCGGGAGGAAGTGCATCTCGATGCGGATGACGCCGTCGCCCTTGCAGGCCTCGCAGCGGCCGCCCTTCACGTTGAAGGAGAAGCGTCCCGGATCGTAGCCGCGCGCCCGCGCCTCCGGGAGCTGCGCGAACACTTCCCGGACGTGAGTGAAGAGCCCGGTGTAGGTCGCCGGGTTGGAGCGCGGCGTGCGCCCTATCGGCGCCTGGTCGATGTCGATGACCTTGTCGAGGAGTTGCCAGCCCTCGATCTCGTCGTAGGCGCCGGCGCGCTCGCGGCTGCCGTTCAACTTCTGCGCCAGGGCTCGGTACAGAGTGTCGATCACGAGCGAGCTCTTCCCGGAACCCGAGACGCCCGTGACGCACGTGATCGTGCCGAGCGGAATCGCGACCGTGACCTTCTTCAGGTTGTGCTCGCGGGCGCCGCGGATCACCAGGCTCCACCCGGAGCCGGGGCGGCGCGTCCGTGGCGTCGGTATGGCCGCGATCCCGGCGAGATAGCGGCCGGTCAGCGACCGGGGATTCGCCATGACCTCGGCCGGCGGTCCCGCCGCTACTATCGTCCCGCCCTCTCGACCAGCGCCCGGCCCCATGTCGATCAGGTGGTCCGCGGCGAGCATCGTGTCACGGTCGTGCTCGACGACCAGCACCGTGTTGCCGAGGTCACGCAGGCGCCGCAGCGTCGCCAGGAGCCGCGCGTTGTCGCGCTGGTGCAGGCCTATGGACGGCTCGTCGAGGATGTAGAGCACTCCCGAGAGGCTCGACCCGATCTGGGTCGCGAGACGGAGGCGCTGTCCCTCGCCTCCGGAAAGCGTGGCGCTCGTGCGCTCGAGCGTCAGGTAGTCGAGCCCGACCTGCTGCAGGAACCCCAGACGATCGCGGATCTCCTTGAGCAGCAGCCGTGCGATCTCCCGTTCTTGCGCCGAGAGCTCGAGCGTGTCGAAGAAGGCGCATGCCGCGCCGACCGAGAGGCGCGCCAGCTCGGCGATCGTCATGCCGCCGACCCGCACCGCGAGGCTCTCGCGACGTAGCCGGGCGCCGCCGCAGGTGGCGCACGGCCGCGCGCTCATCAGGCTCTCGAGCTCGTCACGGAGCCAGGGCGACTCGGTGGTCTCGTAGCGGTGCTGGAAGAAGGCGGCCAGCCCCTCCCAGGCGCGTGCGAACGTGCGCCGCTTCCCGTCTTTTCGCAGCTCGATCTCGACCTCGGCGCCGCGCGTCCCCTCGAGCACGACCTGGCGTGCGGCCGCCGAGAGCTCCCCCCAGGGCGTCGACAGCCGGAAGCCGTATTGCCTGGCGAGGGCGGCGAAGACGCTGCCGAGCTGCGCCGCGGTCTTGCGATCGGCGACCGCGACCGCGCCCGCAGCCAGGCTCTTGCGGACGTCGGGAACGAGGAGGTCGGGATCGAAATAGCGGTTCACGCCGAGTCCGTTGCAGGCCGGGCAGGCGCCCTGCGGACTGTTGAACGAGAACATCCGCGGGCTCAGCTCGGGGAGCGAGACGCCGCAGTCGACGCAGGCGAAGCGGCGACTGAAGAGCAGCTCCTCGAGGACGCTGCCGTCGCCGCCGAGGCGCTCGACCCTGGCGACCTCGTCGCCGCGCGCGAACGCGGTTTCGAGCGAGTCGGCGAGCCGCTTCTCGAGCCCGGCGCGGATCGTCAGACGATCGACCAGCACCTCGATCGTGTGCGCGACCGTCTTCGCCAGGCCGATGTCGTCGGCGAGCTCGCGGATCTCGCCGTCGACGCGGACGCGGACGAATCCCGCTCGGCGGAGCTCCTGCAGCTCGCGGCGGTGCTCGCCTTTACGGCTGCGCACGACCGGCGCGTAGAGGTTGATCCGCGTCTTCTCGGGCAGCGCCAGCAGCCGGTCGACGACCTGCTCTACCGTCTGCGATGCGATCGGACGGTCGCACTGCGGGCAGTGAGCGCGGCCGCAGCGCGCGTAGAGGAGCCGCAGATAGTCGTGGATCTCCGTGACCGTCGCGACCGTGGAGCGCGGATTCCTGCTCGCCGCCTTCTGCTCGATCGCGATCGCCGGCGACAGCCCCTCGATCTGATCGACGTCCGGCTTCTCCATCTGCTCGAGGAACTGGCGGGCGTACGCGGACAGCGACTCGACGTAGCGACGCTGCCCCTCCGAGTAGAGGGTATCGAAGGCCAGCGACGACTTTCCCGAGCCCGAAAGCCCCGTCACGACGACGAGCTTGTCGCGCGGGATCTCGACGTCGATATTGCGGAGATTGTGCTCGCGCGCGCCGCGGACGACGATGCGGTCGGGCATCGTCGGGATGTAACCTGCATCCCGGGCCAGGTCCACGCACCTGCGCGCGCCCGTCGCGGGCGCTCAGCGGACGCCGGGCCAGTCGACGAAACGCCGCCCGGTGATGCGCTCGTAGGCCTCGACGTAGCGGGTGCTGGTGGCTTCGACTACCGCCCGCGGCAGCGGCGGCGGCGGCGGCGTCTTGTCCCAGTCGAGCGTCTCCAGGTAGTCGCGCACCGGTTGTTTGTCGAAGGAGGGCGGTGTCTTCCCCGGCGTCCACTGGGCGGCGGGCCAGAAGCGCGACGAGTCCGGCGTCAGCACCTCATCGCAGAGGACGAGCTCGCCGGTCTCCGGGATGCGGCCGAACTCGAACTTGGTGTCGGCGATGATGATGCCGCGTTCGCGGGCCCAAGCGGCGCCGCGCGAATAGAGTGCGAGGCTCATGTCACGGAGATGTCCCGCGAGCTCTGCGCCGACGAGATCAGCGGCGGCAGCGAAGGAGATGTTCTCGTCGTGAATGCCGACCGCGGCCTTGGTCGACGGCGTGAAGACGGCTCGCGGTAGCTGCGACGACTCGAGGAGCCCCGCCGGGAGCGGGGCTCCGTGCATGGTCCCGGCCTTCTTGTATTCCTTCCATGCGGAGCCGCTGAGGTAGCCGCGCACGATGCACTCGACCGGGAGCATCTCGGCACGCCGGCAGAGCATCACGCGCCCGGCGAGATCGGGCAGATCCCGCACCTCGGCCGGCAGGTCGGCGAGGTCGGTCGACAGGAGGTGGCTTCCGACCATGCCGTCGAAGAGCTCGAACCAGAAGGCCGTCATCGCCGTCAGCACGCGGCCCTTGTTGGGGATGGGCTCGGCCATGACGACGTCGAACGCCGACAGGCGGTCGCTGGTCACCATGAGGAGCTTGTCGTCGCCGACGGCGTAGATGTCGCGCACCTTGCCGGAGTGCACGTGAGGCAGCGGCAGCTCTTGCATCGAAGGCCCTCCTCCGCGGAGGCGCCTTCAAAGCAGTCGTCGCCGCGCGAGGCAAGCGCGGAGACCTCGCGACCGTGCGAGGCGGGCTCAGCTCGCCGTCGGGAACGGCAGATCGTGCTTGCGGGCGCTGTTGCAGGGTTTGCAGCTCGGGACGACGTTTCCCTTCGTCGATTTGCCGCCGCGGATGATCGGCACGAGATGATCCATGGTGAGCTCACGGGCCGCGAAGGCACCGCCGCAATGATGGCAGACGCCGGCGGCCCGCTTGCGCTTCCACCACTGGGTGGCGCGAAGATCGCGGGCTTTCCGGCGCTCGCGCCGGATGTCTTCTTCCGTGACCTCGACGAGGAAGGGCGCCATCGCCGCGATGATGCGGGCGACGACCGCGCATTGCAACGGCGCGCTCAGCGGTAGCCGCCGTCATTGCTGCGCCGGACGCACGGGTTGGCGCGCAGCCGGCCATCGTCGCCGACCACCGCCGCGTTGGTGACGTTGCGGCCGCGGCAGAGCTCGGCGAGGCAGCGCGCCGTCGATCCGAACCAGGCGCTGCCGCGCGGAGTGTCGCAGTCGAACGGGCTTCCGGGCAGCAGCGTTTCCGCGGCGATCCGGGGTGGACGGCGCCGCGGCTCGGTCTTCCTGGCGCTGGCCGGTCCGGAAACGAGCAGCAGCACGACGACGGAGACGATTACGATCCTGGCCATGGCGGACCTCCTCTCTGGCGCGGGACCGTAGCCGATCGCCGCAGCGGGCGCGCCGCCACGAGTAGCTACTGTCGCGCCCGAACCCGGCGAGCCACCCGCAGGCGACGTCGCCGGCCGCAGCGGACGTGCCGCCACGAGTAGCTACTGTCGCGCGGTCGGCTCGCGGAGGCGCCGGCGCTCATGGCCGGGTGGCCGCGCGCGCCTGCACGCGGCGACATGCGGCCGGAGCTGGCTTGACCCCGCGTCTGCGGCTCACATAAGGGCTCGTGTGGAGATGTTCCGCCATGACGCCGCCAACGCTGGCGCGGCGCCGCGACCGGTGACCGCGGCGACCCGGACCCGTAGCGGTAGGGACGTGAGCGCGCGCCGGAGCGACGCGATCGCCAGCTCCCTCGCGCTGCACCGGCGTCATCCCGCCGCCGGCGAGCCGGGCTACGAGGCGGTCGTCGGCGTGAAGAGCCGGTCGGGAAGCGGCGGCGCCGCCCGCGGAGCCGGGCTCTGCGGGCGAGGCGGCGACGTGGCGCGATGACGATCGGGGAACGCTTGGCCGCGGATCTCCGCGGCGCGCTCGCGGCGGAGCACGTCGAGGTCGTCGATCAGAGCGACCGCCATCGCGGTCACGCGGGCGCGCTCGAGGGCGGGCACTACGATGCCACGATCGTGAGTGCGCGCTTCGCGGGGCTCGGGCTCGTCGCCCGCCACCGCGCCGTGTATGCGGTGCTCGGGGATCTTCGCGAGCGCCGCATACACGCGCTCGTGCTCCAGACCTTCACCCCGGAGGAATGGCGGGCGCGGGGGCGCTGACGCCGCCGGCATTCATGCGGCGCCGACGTCGCGCCGCGCGTCCGCGACCACCTTCTCGACGATGCCGAGATACTCGGCGAGCTTGGCGGCGCTCTCGGCTTCGCAGCGCATCACCAGGATCGGCTGCGTGTTCGAGGCGCGGATCAAGCCCCAGCCGTCGCTGAATTTCACCCGCACGCCGTCGATGTCGATGAGGTCGTAGCCCTCGGCGCGAAACCGCTCCTTGGCGCGCTCGGCGATGCGGAACTTCTGTGCGTCCGGACAGTCGACGCGAATCTCCGGGGTGCTGACCGCGGAGGGCAGATCGGCGAGCAGCTCGGCGATCGGCTTCCCGGCCTTGGCGACGATCTCGAGCATGCGGCACGCCGCATAGATGCCGTCGTCGTAGCCGTAGTAGCGGTCGGCGAAGAAGATGTGGCCGCTCATCTCGCCGCCGAGCACCGCCCGGGTCTCCCGCATCTTCGCCTTCAGGAGCGAGTGGCCGGCCTTCCACATGATGCCTTTGCCGCCGCGCTTGGCGATGTCGTCGTAGAGGCGCTGCGAGCACTTCACCTCGGACACGATCACGGCGCCCGGCCGCTCGGCGAGGATGTCGCGCGCGAAGAGGATCAGCATCTCGTCGCCCCAGAGGATGCGGCCCTCCCGATCGACTAGGCCGACGCGGTCGGCGTCGCCGTCGAAGGCGATCCCGAGGTCGGCGCCGGTCTTCTTCACGGTGTCGATCAGGATCTCCATGTTCTCCGCGACCGTGGGGTCGGGATGATGGTTGGGGAAGCGGCCGTCGGGTTCGGAGAAGAGGTCGCGCACGTTGCACCCGATGGCGGAGATGATGCGCGGCGCGACTGGTCCGGCGGCGCCGTTCCCGGAATCGACGACGACCTCGAGGCGCCGCGGCAACGTTCCGAACTGTGCGATCAGCTCGTCCTGGTACGGGGGGATGATGGCGTAGCGCTCGACCGCACCGCGCCGCGCGTCGCGAAAGCGCCCCGACTCGACGATGCGGCGGAGGTCCTGGATCGCCGCCCCGTGGACGGACACCTTGCCGACGCAGATCTTGAAGCCGTTGTGGTCGGCGGGATTGTGGCTGCCGGTCACCTGGATGCCGCCGTCGACGTCGCAATGGTGGAGCGAATAGTAGACGAGCGGCGTCGGCGTCATCCCGAGGTCGACGACGTCGAGCCCGCCGGCTCGCAGTCCGTCCTGCAGCGCCTCGGCGTAGCGGTTCGAGGTGAGCCGCGCGTCGCGTCCGACGCTCACCCGGCGCATGCCCAGGTCGGCCACGTAGGTCGCGTAGGCGCGTCCGAGCAGGTTGGCGAACTCGGCGTCGTAGTCGGCCTCGGCGATGCCGCGGATGTCGTACTCGCGAAAAATGGCGGGGTTGTATCGTGCGCTCATCGTCCGGATCCCCCGGGCCGCCGCGGCGTCGCGCCGGCGCGGCTCAAAGAAACGTCTCGATGTGATGACGCGCGCGGAGATCCTGGTTCAGCCAGCGGTCGTACCGCGACTCCATGGCCTCGCGGTAGAGCTTCTCTTTGATCTCGTCGCTCACTTCGGCGAGCGGACGATGAGCCTCGCCGGAGGTCTTCTCGATCTTCAGGATGTGGAAGCCCTCGGGGGTGACGATGAGCGGGCTCACCTCGCCAGGCGCCAGGTTCTTCGCCGCCTTGGCGAACTCGGGCTGCATCTCGTCGGGCACGACCTCGCCGATGTCGCCGCCCTCCTCGGCCGCTGGCCCTTGCGAGTGCGCCTTCGCGAGCTTCGCGAAATTGGCGCCGCCGGCTGCGAGCTTCTGCACCTCTTCGGCCTTGGCGCGGATGGCGGCCTTCTCCTCGTCGCTGGCGGTGCGCGGGACCGGGAACGAGATCAATCGCGCCGTCACTTTCGGGGAGGTCCCGTACTCGTCGAGATGCGCTTTGTAGTAGCGCTCGACCTCCTCGGGCGGCACGTTCACCTTGTTGCGGATCTCGCGATTGATCAGGCTCGCGCGCTCGATGTCGGAACGCACCTGGGCCCGGTACTGGTCCCAGGTCATCCCCTGCTGCTGCAGCGCCTCGAGCAGCTGCTCTTCGCTCAGGTTGTTCCGCGCGCGGATGGATTCGATGTAGTTGTCGATCTGCTGGTCGGACGCCTTGAGGCCCAGGGCCTGGACCTGCTTCTGGATGATCTTGTCGAGGATGAGCTCGTCGAGGATCGCCTTCTGGTCGGTGATCCGATCGCCGCCCGGGCGCCCCTTGATGCTCTCGGCGTACTGCTCGAGCTCGATCTGGGTTATGGGCTCGCCGTCGATCGTGGCGACGATGCGGTTCAACGTCTCGGCGCGGGCGCCGGCCGCCGCGACGACGGCGAGCGCCAGCACGAGCGCGCTCGCGCGCGCGAACGCAGGGGACTTCATGATCATCGGCGGACCTTAGCGGAGGCCGGGCGAGGGGAAAAGCGGCCGGCGCAGCGGGGGATGCGCCTCAGCGCTGGGCGTCCGCCGCGAGCGCCGCCATGAGCCGCGGCTGCACCTCGGCGAGGAGCCGCTCCATGCTCGAGCGCGGGCGCACCATGACGGTCAGGTCGCGGACCATGCCGGCCTCGTCGTAGCGGATGAGGTCGATGCCCTGGACGTCGCGGTCTTTGACGCGCGTGCGGAAGACCAGGATCTTCGTCATGCCGTCGGCGGCGTCGAGCTCGTCGGTGTAGCGGAAGCCCTCGAACACCTCGAAGATGATGCCGAGGAGGCGCCGGATGGCGGCCTTGCCCGTGAACGGCTGGAAGGTGATCGGGCTATGGAGGACGGCGTCTTCGCGAAAGAGCGCGATCAGGTCGTCCAGACTGTGGCTTTCGACGGCGCGGCGAAAGGCGGTGCGGTCGGGCTTCATGCGGGCTCCTCCCATGGGGCGCGGAGGGTACGCCAGGTGTCGCCTTGTCTCAACGCCCCGTCGTGCCATAACCCTCGCCAACCGCGCGCCGCCGGCGCCCCGCATCGCAACCCGAGGAGGTCTCCATGGAATACGGTCTGCAGCTCTCGAACCTCGACTTCTCCGAGCTCCGCGACCGCGCCCAGGCAGCGGAGTCCCAGGGCTACTCCGTCATCACCGTCCCCGATCACATCGTCGCGGAGGGTATCGAGAAGAGCTTCGACCCCAGGCACCTTTCGTACGATCCGATGATCATGGTCGCGGTGCTTGCCGAGGCGACGAAGAAGGCGCAGGTCGGGCACCTGGTGCTCTGCAACCTCTTTCGCCACCCCGTCATCACCGCCCAGAGCCTGGCGTCCCTCGATCGGCTGAGCGGCGGCCGTCTGGTCGCGGGTCTCGGCAGCGGCTGGACCGAACGCGAGTTCCGGATGACGGGCCTCCCGTATCCGGACATCGCGACTCGCCTGCGCATGCTCGACGAGGCTCTCACCTGCATCCGCTCGCTCTGGACGCAGGAGGAGACGACCTTCACCGGCGAGTTCTACCGTTTCGAGGGCTGCATCCTCTGGCCGAAGCCCGTGCAGCAGCCGGCGCCGCCGATTCTGCTCGGAGGCAGCGGCAAGGGCCTGCTGCGCGTCGCCGCCAAGCACGCCGACGTCGTCAACATCATCGCCGATACCGGGAAGCCCGGCTACATCAAGCTCGAGAACGTCGCCCGGTTCACCGACGACGCTTTTCGCTCCAAGGTGCGCTTCCTCCGCGACGAGGCAGCGCGCCTCGGCCGCGACGGCGGCAAGATCCGCATCAGCAACGTCGTCTTCTCGACCGTCCTCACCGACTCGCCGGCGGCGACGCGGGCGACGGCGGAGGGCATGGCGCCGATGTTCAATACGACCCCCGAGGGTGCGCTGCGCTCGCCGATGGCGCTGATCGGCACGCCCGAGGAGTGCGCCGGCGAGCTCCGGCGCCGCGCCCGCGATTGGGGCGTGACTCAGGTCCTGTTCGGCGGCGGCATCGATGCGCGTACGCAGCAGCGGCTCGCGGAGGAAGTCTTCGCGCACGTCTGAGCCGGCCGATGGAGACCACGCTCGTCGAACGTCGTCCGCTCGTCTGGATCCTGCCGCCCTCGGCGGCGATCTCGGGCTTCTTGGTCTGGTTGATCTACGTGAAGACGACGCAGGCGCCGGCGCCGCCGTGGATCGAGGCGCTGCCGGTCGCGAACGCCTTCTTCAACGGCTGCAGCGCCGTCGCCCTCTTCGTCGGCTGGCGGCGCATCAAGCGCGGACGGCGTGACGCCCACCGGCGCGCCATGCTCGCGGCGGTCGCGTTCTCGGCGCTATTTCTCGTGAGCTACGTGGCCTACCACGTGTTCCACGGCGACACGCGCTTTCCCGGCCGCGGCTGGATACGCCCCGCGTACTTCTTCGTGCTCGCGAGCCATGTCGGCCTCTCGATCATCGCGCTGCCGATGATCCTGTCGACGCTGTTTTGGGCGGTGACGAGGCGCTTCGCCCGCCACCGCAGCATCGCCCGCTTCACCTTGCCGATCTGGCTCTACGTATCGGTGACGGGCGTCGCCGTGTTCGCGCTGCTGCGCGGGTACGCGGGAGGAGCGATTCCATGAGCTATGACCAGATCACCTACGAGACCCGCGGCGCCGTGGCGCTCGTGACCCTGGCCCGTCCCGAGAAGCTCAACGCCTGGACGCCGCGCATGGGCATGGAGCAGGCCGACGCCATCGCCCGCGCCAACGCCGACCCGGCGATCGGCGCGATCGTCATGACCGGCGCCGGACGCGGCTTCTGCGCCGGCGCCGACATGGAGGCGACGTTCAAGAGCCGCATCGAGGGCGTCGACCCGGGCGGCAACACGGCCGCGGGCCAGGGCGGCATGCCGGCGGGGCTCGACTGGGTGGCGACGGCGCGGGCGGCGAAACCGCTCGTCGCCGCGGTGAACGGCGCCGCGGTCGGCATCGGCATGACGATGATCCTCCCCTTCGACGTCATCGTCGCCTCCGAGCAGGCGAAGCTCGGCATGCTCTTCATCAAGGTCGGGCTCGTGCCCGAGCTCGCGAGCACGCACTTCCTCGTGCAGCGCATGGGCTTCGGGCGCGCCAGCGAGATGTGCCTCTCCGGCCGCATCTACTCGGCCGTCGAGGCCCATCAGGCGGGCCTCGTCGACGTGCTGACGAGCGCCGGCGATCTCCTGCCGCGAGCGTTCGCGATCGCCGAGAGCTTCGCCGCCAACCCCGATCCGCAGCTGCGCATGATCAAGAAGCTCCTCACCGAGAACGGCAGCGCCAGCGATCTCGCGGCGGTGCAGGAGCGCGAGAGCGCGCTCCTGCGCGAATGCTGGAAGAGCCCCGAGCACGCGGAGGCGGTCGCGGCGTTCCTCGAGAAGCGCCCGCCGCGGTTCCGGACCGTCCCCGGAAGGTGATGGGCGCGGCGGCGCCGGTGTTCCGGCGGTGACGTCGGCCTCGCCGCCCCTACTCCGTTGCGCTCTCGTCTGCGGCGCTCGCCGTCCGCCGCATGACCGTGAATACGCGGCGGTGCGACCGCCAGATCGCGTCGACGACCGCCTCGGGAACGTCGCCCGCGAGGCGCAATACGCCGAGCCGCCGCCGGTCGCCGGTTCGGGCGTCGCGATGATGGAACGAGAGGATGCCCGCGATGCGCACGTCGTATCCTCGGCAGAGCTCGAGCATCGCGGCGACGGCATCCTCGCCTTCGTCGAGCTCGAAGGTGACGCGTACGCCGGGTTCTCCCGGCGCGCCCATCTCGACGAGCGCCCGGAAGAGATCGGACTCGGTGATGATGCCGGCGAGGCGCGTCCCCTGGAGGACCGGAACGGCGCCGATCTTGCGGTCGCGGAGCAGGCGCGCCGCCTCTTCGATCGGCGCGCCCGAACCGATGGTGGCTACCTTGCGCGTCATGATCGAGGCGACCGGCGCCGGCACGGAACGATCGGTGACGATGGCCGAGGCCGGGTTCAGGTCGGGCGGAAAGGCGCGGGCGACGTCGCCCGCCGATACCATGCCGACGACGCGGTGGTCGGCGTCGACCACGACCAGCCGCCGCACCTTGTGCTGCGTCATCACGCGCGCCGCCGCCGAGATCGTGATCGTGGGCGCGATGGTCACGAGGTTGCGAGTCATCCAGAGGTCGACGGTCATGCGACGCTTTCCTAGTAGGAGCGACGGTCGCGGGCGGTCAAGCCGCGCCGCGCCTGCGCCCCGAAGGGCGCGGAGCAGACGGCGCCGCGGCTAGCGCAGCCGTGCGCAGAGGTCTGCGAGCTCCGCGATCAGCCCGTCGGCGTCCTGCGCCAGCGGCCGGTAGCCGACCCGGGCGTCCGGGAAGACCTTCACCCGATCCTTCAGCTTCTTTTGCACCGCCAGGATGTAATCTAGGTGCACGGGGGTCTCGGGGTGGAACTCGAGCACGATCTGCTCGCCGCGGACGCGCGCCGCGACGATGAGCAGGTCCTTGAAGCAGCGGCGGAGCTGCATCACCCGCACCAGGCTGTCGGCGAGCGGCGGCAGCGCCCCGAAGCGGTCGACCATCTCGTCGACGATCGCGGCGAGCTCGGCCGCCGTCTTGTAGCCGGCCAGGCGCTTGTAGAGGATCAGGCGCTGGTTCACGTCCTGGACGTAGGTGTCGGGGATGTACGCGGGAAAGCCGAGCTGGATCTCGGGCTCGACGTCCTTGGCGACGGTCTCGCCCCGCACCTCGCGGACGGCCTCTTCCATCATCTGCGTGTAGAGCTCGAAGCCGACGGCGGTGATGTTGCCGCTCTGCTGCTTGCCGAGCATGTTGCCGGCGCCGCGGATCTCGAGGTCGTGCGCCGCCAAGCGGAAGCCGCCGCCGAGCTCGTCGAGCTCCTGCAGGGCCTCGAGGCGCTTGTGGGCATCGGTGCCGATCATGTGCTCGCCCGGGATCAGCAGGTAGGCGTAGGCGCGCACGTTGGAGCGGCCGACGCGCCCGCGGAGCTGGTAGAGCTGCGCCAATCCGAGCGCGTCGGCGCGGTTGATGAGGATCGTGTTGGCACGCGGGATGTCGAGACCGGACTCGATGATGGTCGAGCACACCAGCACGTTGGCCCGCTGCTGGATGAAGTCGTCCATGACCTGCTCCAGCCGGCGCTCGCCCATCTGGCCGTGGCCGACGATGACGGTCGCCTCCGGCACGAGCTCCCGTAGGTGCGCCGCTTGACGTTCGATCGAGTCTACCCGGTTGTGCACGAAGAACACCTGGCCGCCGCGCCGCAGCTCGCGGAGGATGGCTTCGCGGATCACGTGGTCGTCGGCTTTGGTCACGTAGGTGCGGATGGCGAGGCGGTCGACCGGCGGACTCTCGATCACCGAGAGGTCGCGGATGCCGGTGAGCGCCATCTGCAGCGTGCGCGGAATCGGGGTCGCGGTGAGCGTCAGGACGTCGACGGTCGCGCGCAGGGCCTTGATGCGCTCCTTGTCCTTCACTCCGAAGCGATGCTCCTCGTCGATCACCAGCAGGCCGAGGCGCGCGATCGACACGTCCTTCTGCAGGAGGCGGTGCGTGCCGACGACGACGTCGACCGTGCCGTCGTCGAGGCCGGCGATGGTCGCCTTGTTCTCGGCGGCGGCGCGGAAGCGGGAGAGCAGCTCGACCCGGACCGGGTAGCCCGCGAAGCGCTTGCACATGGTGTCGTAGTGCTGCTGGGCGAGCACCGTCGTCGGCACCAGCACCGCGACCTGCCGCCCCGCCATGACCACCGCGAAAGCGGCGCGCATGGCGACCTCGGTCTTGCCGAAGCCGACGTCGCCGCACACCAGCCGATCCATCGGCTTGTCGCGCGCCAGGTCGGCGAGCACGTCGTCGATCGCCCGCTGCTGGTCGGGCGTCTCGTCGAACGGGAAGCGGGCCTCGAACTCCTGGAAGAGCGGGTCGCCGCTCTCGAAGCTCTGTCCGGCCAGGACCTGACGCTTGGCGCCGATCTCGACGAGCTCGCGCGCCATCGAGAGCAGGGCTGCCTTCGTCTTCGCCTTGACGCGTTCCCACGCGGTGCCGCCGAGCTTGTCGAGCGCCGGCTCGGCGCCGTCGCTGCCGATGTACTTGCCGACCAGGTTGATGCGGTCGACCGGCACGTACATGCGGTCGCCGCCCTGATACTCGAGGTGGAGGAAGTCGCCGTCGATGTCGGCGACGCTCATGTGCTTGAGCCCGCGGTAGCGTCCGATGCCATGGTCGACGTGGACGACGTAGTCGTCGGCTTTGAGCTCGGCGAGGCTCGACAGCACGTCCGCGGCGCTCACCTTGCGAACGCGGCGCCGCTGGCGGCGCTCGCCGAAGAGCTCCTCCTCGCCGACGAACACCCAGGGCTCGGTCGGGAGCCGGAACCCCTGCGAGAGCGACCCTTCGACGACGACCGGCGGGCCGCTGCTCTCGGCGAGGAGCTCCGGCAGCGGCTGGCCGCTCGCCGCGACGTCGATACCGTTGGCGGCGAGGAGTCCGTGGAGGCGCGTGCGCTGCCCGGCGCCGTGGACGACGAGGAAGACGCGCCGACCCTCGGCGCTCCACCCGCGGATGCGCTCGGCGACCGGGCGCAGGCTCGGCGCCGCCGAGCGCTCCCCTTCCGCATCGCGGCCGGCCGCGGCGGCCTGGGCGCGCGCCGCTGACAGGTCGGCGAGCGTGTAGCAGGGCACCCGGAGATGCCCGGCCGTGCCGGCGAGGCCGACCAGCGGGTCGAGCTCGATGGCCGGAAGCGGCCGCAAGGCCTCGCGCACCTCGCGCGCCGACAGCGCGAAGCGCTCGGCCGGGGCGAAGAACCGCCGCGCCGACTCGGCGTCGCGGACATGCTGTTGCACCAGCTCCCACGTCGCGTCCCAGGCGCTCTCCACGCCCGCGGGGTCGTCGATCCACAGCCGCACGTCCGCGGGCAGGTAATCGAAGAGGGTCGCGAGCCCTTGCGGGTAGACGTAGGGCGCGACGAACTCGACGCCGGGGAAGAAGAGCCCGTTCTCGAGCGCGTCGCTCATGGCGTTGCGGTCGAGACGCGGCATCTCGACATCGATGGCGCGGCTCTCGACCGCGCGCCGCGCCTCGGGCGCGCGGAGATCGGCGAGCGAGGCTTCCCGCACCGGCACCAACACGACCTCTTCCCGCGGCGCCGCCGAGCGCTGCGTGTCGGGAGCGAACGTCCGGATGCTCTCGATGCGGTCGCCGTCGAGCTCGAGGCGGAAGGGCTCGGAATCGAGCGGCGTGAAGACGTCGATGAGGCCGCCGCGGACGCTGAACTCGCCGACGTCCTCGACCACCGGCACGCGCAGATAGCCCCAGTCGACGAGGTGCCGGACGAGCTCCGCGACGTCGACCTCGTCGCCTTCGACGAGGTAGCGCATCGCCTCCTTCACGACGGCGCGCGGCAGCAGCCGCTGCATCACGGCGTCGGGCGTGGTGACGACGATCGGAGCGCGGCCATGGACCAGGTGGAAGAGCGCCCGCATGCGGTCGTGGACGACCGCCGCCGGCGGCGATACCGGCTCGAACGCCGGCACGTCCCAGGCCGGAAAGGCGTGTACGCGCCGCTCGAGCCCGGCGCCGCCGCGCTCTTCACCGAGGAAGAGCGCGAGATCGCCGGCGATGGCCTCCGCTTCGGCGGCCGCCGCCGCCAGGACTACGTACGGCGCCGGCGTCGCCCGGTAGGCGGCGGCGACGAGGAGCGCACGGGCGCCGCCGCGGAGCCCCTCGATGCGCAGGCGCTCGCCGGCGCGCGTCGTCGACGCGCGCCGGACCGCGTCGCGGAGCGACGAGCCCTCTTCGTGTAGGAGCGGCTGCATGCACGAACGCCCACGCGGGTCGCGAAACCCGGCGGGGGTGAAGGGAGGAAGCTACCAACGGCTCCCCGGCGCCGCAACGCGCTGGTGCGCGCCGGCTCGCGCGTCAGCGGATCGCCAGCCACGGCAGGCTCACGGCATCTAGAGCCGCGATCGCCGCATCGTCGAGGCGCAGCGTCAGAGCCTCGGCATTGCGCCGTGCCTGGCCGCCGTTCTTGGCGCCGACGAGCGGAACGATCGGCGGGGACTTGGCGAGCAGCCAGGCGAGCGCCGCGGCGGCGGGCTCGACGGCGTAGGCGGCGGCGATAGCGCGCAGCGTGGACAATACTGTCTGCGCCGCGTCGATGTTGGCAGCCGCGAACGAGGCGGTTTCGCCGCGCGGTCCGTCCGCTGCCAGGGTGGTCGTGTACTTGCCGGTGAGCAGGCCCTGCTCGAGAGGGCTGTATGCCAGCATCGTCACCCCGAGCTCGCGGCAGGCGTCGATGATGCCGTCGACCTCGGGCGTGCGGTGCAGCAGCGAGTAGTGCACCTGGACGGTCGCCAGCGGCACCCCGTGCCGCGCCAGCGCGTCGTGGGCGTCGCGCATCTCGCCGGCGCGGAAGTTGCTGATGCCGACCGCGCCGATCTGGCCGGCGTGCACCGCCTCGGCCAGCACCGCCATCGTCGCTGCGATCGGCACCTCGTCTCGGTCGGCCCAGTGTAGCTGGTAGAGGTCGATGCGCGGCCTGCCGAGCCGCGCCATGCTTCCGAGCAGCCCCTTGCGGATAGCGGCCGGTCCGCCGCGGCCGGCGATGGGCGCGTACTTGGTTGCGATCACCAGCTTTCTTCCGCAGCGGCGCGCCAGCCAGCCGAGGATCTGCTCGCCTCGGCCGGCACCGTAGGCCTCCGCGGTGTCGAAGAGATCGAGCCCTGCTTCGGTATAGGCGTCGAAGGCATCGACGACGTCGTGCGGGCCGAAGTCTTCTCCGTAACGCCAGTACCGGCGATCGCCCCAGGCCCAGCAGCCGACGCCGAGGCGGGCGACTTCGAGCGGGCTCGCGCCCAGCCGCACGCGCGTCGTCACCGCGCCGCCGCCTATGGCGCCGGAGGCGACGGTTCCTCGGGCGGCGGTGCGCTGTTCTCTACGGGACGGATCTCGTCCCAGCCGAAGAGCGCCGGATACTCCGTCCACGGGCCTTCGCAGCGGTCGAAGTAGATGCAGCGCGCGCACATCGGCCCTTTGGCCTTGCCTTCGGTCTGGCGATAGAGGGTGTAGTCGTCGAGCGTGACGTCGGCGTCGAAAACGGTGGTGCGCGGAATGATCTGCTCGGCGACGTGGTTCTCGTATCCGTCCAGAAAGCAGTACGGGATCGCTTCGGTCATGCAACGGACGCCGGCGCGCCGGCCGACGTCGAGCCCTGCTCTTACGAAGGGCATGACGTCGGTCTTGCGGGGCACCAGCCAGGTGGCGTTCTTGGCTGCGGTGCCGAGGATGTGCACGAAGGCGAACTGGTACTGCAGAACACCGAGTCGGACGAACAGCCGCGCGATGTCCGGCAGCTCGCGATAGTTGAGCGTCGTTATGACGGTGTTCATCAGCACCCGCTGCTCGAGCTGGACCAGGTTGCGTATGCCCGTGACCACCTGGCGGAAAGCGCGCGGGGCGCGGGTCAGGCGCTCGTGCGTCTCGGCCCGCGCACCGTGGAGCGCGAGCGCGAATTCGTTCGCCCCCGCGGCAATCGCCTTCTCGCAGAAGGGCAGGTGGGAGAACATGCGTCCGTTCGACTGGATCTGTACGGTCTCGTAGCCCATCTCGCGCGCCAGGCGCGTCACTTCGAGCATCGTGGCGTGGATCGTCGGCTCGCCGCCGGTGATGACGATGCCGGTGGCCCCCCGCAGCCTTCCGTCTTCGAGGTCGGCGCGCGCCTGTTCGAGCGGCCGCGGTCCATGATGCAGCCGCTTGTCCCCCTGCACGCAGAACTCGCAGCGGTTGTTGCAGGCGAAGCCGATCTTGAGGTCGATGCGAAGGGGCGGTGCAGGCGCCGCCACCGCGCGCGCCCGGTTTCCCGCCGTTCCGTTCGTGCTCATCGAGCTGCTACTTTCGATCGTCACCGACGACGCGCCTCGTCTCTGCGGGCACGACGCCAGCGTCGCTGGTCGGTCCGGCCCGGGAACCGCGGTCTCTAGCCCGACCCGTTCTCCGCGCCGGCTTCCTCGGATCACGATCCGGCGTGACAAATGTCATTTCGATCGGAGCTCGGTCCCGTCGCACCCCGGGATCGACGCTCGCGGCTCTCGCCGTGGACTTACCCGAACCTTCCGTGCCAGAACCACCGCCATGGCGTGGTGGGTGTGGATGATCCTGGGCCTCGTCCTGGCGTGCGCGGAAGCGCAGATCACGACCAACTTCTTCCTGCTCGCTTTCGGTATCGGCGGGCTCGTCGTGGGTGCGCTCACCGGCTTCGGCTGGCTGGCGACGCCATGGCTCGAGTGGCTCGTGTTCACGGTCGTGTCGATCGGCGCGCTGGTGCTGCTCAAGCGGACGCTCGGCGACCCCGGAGGCGGCTCCGACCACGGAGTCGACGACCTGCGGCGGGAGACGGCGACCATCCTCGAAGACGTGCCCGCCGACGGCGTCGGTCGAGCGGAGCTTCGCGGGGCGACCTGGAGCGCGCGTAGCGTCGACGGCGTGGCCCTGGCGCGCGGCACGCGCTGCCGCGTGCAGCGCGTCGACGGCCTTACTCTGTGGCTGCAGCCGGAATAGGAGGACGAACATGTCGGGTGCATTGCTCGTAGTCTTGCTGCTGGCCCTCGCCGCTTTCTACGTGATCTCGCGCGTCGCCGTCGTGGTGCCGCAGCAGTCGGCCTACGTGGTCGAGCGCCTGGGCCAGTACAACAAGACCCTCGCAGCCGGCTTCCACATCCTGATTCCCTTCATCTACGTCATCCGCTACCGCCACAGCCTGAAAGAAGACGCCATCGACATCCCGGAGCAGGAGTGCATAACGCGCGACAACGTGATGGTGGGCGTCGACGGCGTCCTCTACATGAAGGTCGTCGACGCCGAGCGGGCCTCGTACGGCATCGCCAATCTGCCCTTCGCGATCATCCAGCTGGCGCAGACGACATTGCGCAGCGAGATCGGCAAGCTCGATCTCGACCGTACCTTCGAGGAGCGCACGCACATCAACCAGGCGGTGGTCACCGAGATCGACAAGGCGTCGGAGGCGTGGGGCGTCAAGGTCCTGCGCTACGAGATCAAGAACATCAGGCCGCCTCAGGGGGTGCTCGACGCGATGGAGAAGCAGATGCGCGCCGAGCGCGAGAAGCGGGCTTCGATCCTCAAGTCCGAGGGTGAGCGCGACGCGCTCATCAACACCGCCGAAGGCCACAAGCAGCAGGAGATCAAGCAGTCGGAGGCGAAGAAGCAGCAGCAGATCAACGAGGCCGAAGGCGAGGCCGAGGCCATCCGCTCGGTCGCCGAGGCGACCGCCGACGGCATCCGGCAGGTGGCGGCGGCGATTCAGGTTCCCGGAGGATTCGAGGCGGTGCAGCTGCGGGTCGCCGAGCAGTACGTGCACGAGTTCGGCAAGCTAGCCAAGGAAGGCAACACGCTAGTCGTACCGTCGAACCTGGGCGACGTCGCCTCGATGATCGCGCTGGCGATGAACGTCGTGAAGCGGCAAGGCGGGACGCCGCCGGCGCTCGGGCAGTGAATCGGCGGCGCATGCCGGCGTCGGCGCCGGTGGGGCAGGAGACGTGAGCGGTCGCATCGAGGCGCGCCTTGGCGCGCTCGGCATCGAGCTGCCGCCGGTTTCCGCTCCGGTGGCGAACTACCTCGGCTGCCGGCGCCTCGGTGACGTCCTCTATGTCGGCGGTCACGGGCCGGTCGGTGCGGACGGCGTCATTCGCGGCAAGGTCGGTCGCGACATCACGCTCGAGCGCGGGCGCGCAGCCGCGCGTGCGGCCGCGCTCTCCATGCTGGCGACGGTCGCCGCCGAGCTCGGGAGCCTCGACCGGGTGCGACAGATCGTCAAGGTCTTCGGCATGGTGAACTGTGCGCCGGGCTTCACCCGGACGCCGGAGGTCATAGACGGTTGTTCCGACGTGCTCGTCGCGATCTTCGGTGACGCCGGACGGCACACGCGCTCCGCGGTCGGCATGGCCGAGCTGCCGTTCGACATCGCGGTCGAGATCGAGATGATCGCCGAGGTCGCGTAGCCGCAACCGCGCGCGAGCGCGCGTGCCACGGGCGCCCGTTGCGTGTGCCGCCACCGCACCCGCTGCGTCACGGATGACACACTGCGCGAGCGCCGCGTCGTGGCGCCGCCGCGGCGACCTCTCGCGAGATCGCCGACTTCCGCTGCGGCGCCGTGACAGCCGGCCGCGTCTCGTCCGGCTGGCCGGGCGCTTGCTCTAGCAGGCGCGATAGCTCGTGCTCGCGGCGAGCGCCAATCCATGTCGAGCCTCGTCCTCCTCTCCGTAATCGCCGGCACCGGTGTGCTGGCGCAGCTCGTGCGCCGCGCCGGGCGCGCTTCCGTGGACTCGGCCTGGCTCGCGCCGACGTTGCGAGCGCTGGCGGACGACCCGGGGGCGGCCGCGGAGATGCTCACGGAGAGGGTCGCGACGGGCATCGGCGCTTCGCACGTCGAATGGTGGCGCCGCGGCGACGATGGCGTCTGGGAGTCGCGCCTCGGCCGCATCGTCGACGACGACGCGCGCGCGCTCGATGCCTGGGCCGCAGCCGCGGCGGTGTGGCAGCGCAGCGGCGCCGGCGGCGAGAAGGGGACGGAGGCCGCCGTCGCTGCGCTCGCCAGGACCGGCGCTCAGCTCGTGGTGCCGGTTCGCAGCGGCAGGTGCCCGCTCGGACTCCTCGCCGTCGGCGGGCGTTGCGACGGCCGCGCCTACGCTGCGCGTGAGGTCGACGACGTCGAGGTGCTCGCGCACCATCTCGCGCTCCTCGGCGAACGCGAGGAGACAGCGGCGCGGCTCGCGGAGACGCGCCGCATGCTGCAGCAGGCGACGAGCCTCTCGGCAGTCGGCACGCTCGCCGCCGAGCTCGCGCACGAGATCCGCAATCCCCTGACGGCCGTGCAGACGTTCCTCCAGCTCCTTCCCGAGCGGCTGGACGATCCCGAGGTCGCCGTCGACCTGCGCACGGTGGCGTCGAGCGAGCTCCAGCGCGTCGCGCGACTCCTCGACGAGCTCCTCGGCATGGCCCGGACCTCCATTGCGAGCTTCGCGACGACCGATCTCGAGCTCGTCGTCGATCAGGTCGTCCGCCTATTGCGGGTGTCGGCGGGGAAGAAGGACGTCACGCTCGAGCGGCGTGGGGACGCCTTGCCGCTCGGCGTCGCCGACGCGCCGCGCTTGAAGCAGGCGCTCATGAACCTGGTGCTGAACGCGATCCAGGCGAGTCCGGCGGGCACGACCGTGCGCGTGGAGACGCGCGCGCTCCGCGAAGGAGCCGGGGGGCCGGGCATCGAGGTCGTCGTTGGCGACGACGGCCCGGGCGTCGCCCCGGACGAGCGCGAGCGGATCTTCGAACCGTTCGTGACCACCAAGGCGAACGGCACCGGGCTCGGTCTGCCGGTGACGCGTCAGATCGTCGCCGATCACGGCGGTACGATCGCGGTGGAGACCGGGCCGGCGGGCGGTGCGACGTTCCGCGTGCGTTTGCCGCTGGTCCTGCCGTCCGCCGAACGTCGCGATCGGGCGGCCTGAGATCCGCGGCGTCCCAGGCTTCGCCGGCCGCGGTGCGCCTATTCCCAACGCAGCGCCTCGATCGGGTCGAGCCGCGACGCCTTGTGCGCCGGGTAATACCCGAAGAAGACTCCGACGGCGCCCGAGAACAGGAACGACGCCGCGATCGCCGCCGGCTCGAGCACCGTCGGCCACTGTGCGATCCGGCCGATCAGGTGCGTCGCCACGATGCCCGTGGCGACGCCGGCGAGACCGCCGGTCATGCTGAGCACGGCCGCTTCGGTGAGGAACTGAAGGAGGATGTGGCGGGCCTTGGCGCCGACCGCCATGCGGAGGCCGATCTCGCGGGTTCGCTCGGTCACCGACACGAGCAGGATGTTCATGATCCCGATGCCGCCGACGAGGAGCGAGATCGACGCGATCGCGAGCAGCAGGTTTCCCATGACCTCGCTCGCCGCCGCGCTGGCGCTCGCCATGTCCTCGAGGGTGCGGACGGTGAAATCGTCCTCCTGTCCGTGGGCTATGCGGTGCTGCTGGCGGAGCACGGAGGCGATCGCAGCGGCGGCGACCGGCAGATCGGCGGTGGTGCGGGCGCTCGCGTAGATCATCTCCACGGTGCCGAGGATGCCGGCGCCCATGACCCGGCGCTCGGCCGTCGAGAAGGGGATCATCACGACGTCGTCCTGGTCCTGACCCCATGACGACTGGCCCTTGGCCGCCAGCACTCCGATCACCTTGAACGGCACGTTCTTGATGCGGACGACCGTGCCCACCGGATCCTGGCCGGCGCCGAAGAGGTTGCGCGCCACCGTCTGCCCGAGGACCGCGACCTTGGCGGCGCTCTTCTCGTGGCGCTCGGTGAAAAAACTCCCGCTCGCCACCTGCCAGTCGCGGACGCGCTCGAAATCCTCGGTCACGCCCTGCACGACCGTCGACCAGTTGGCGCTGCCGTGGACGATCTGGAGCACCTGGCGGCGCGAGTACGTGACCGCGGCGAGCTCGGGGATGCGCGCCATCGCGGCGGCGTCGGCGGTCGTGAGCGTCGAGGCGCCGCCCCAGCCGGAGCGCGCGCCGCCCGAGGTCACGGCGCCGGGGATCACCATGATGATGTTGGTGCCGAAGCTCGCCAGCTGCTGCTGCACGAAACGGTCGGCGCCGGCGCCGACGCTCACCATCGCGATCACCGAGGCGACGCCGATGACCATGCCGAGCATGGTGAGGCCGGAGCGCAGGCGATTCCGCCAGAGCGCGCGCAAAGCGGCGTGCGCCGTCATGACGAGGAGCTTGGACGGGCTCGGGCCGGCGTTCACGGGGCGTCGGCTCCGGTCGGGCGCGCGCTGCCGGGGGAGCGCGCCGCGGCGGGCCCGTCGGCGACGATCCGGCCGTCGCGGAACTCGATCACCCGGTCGGTGACCGCCGCGACTTCCGGGTCGTGGGTCACGATCACCACCGTGAGGCCGGTCGAGCGGTTCAGCGCGTGGAGCATGGCCATGATCTCGCGGCTGGTCTTGCTGTCGAGGTTGCCGGTGGGCTCGTCGGCGAGCAGCAGGTCGGGATCGCCGACGAGGGCGCGGGCGATCGCCACGCGCTGTTGTTCGCCGCCCGACATCCTACCCGGGACGTGATCGGCGCGGTGCGCGATGCCGGCGCGCTCGAGCGCGGCGCGAGCGCGCGCCCGTTGCGCGCCGAGCGGCAGCGGGCCGTAGTAGAGGGGCAGCTCGACGTTTTCGAGCGCGGTCGTCCGCGGCAGCAGGTTGAAGCTCTGGAAGACGAAGCCGATGCGGCGGTTGCGCAGGGCGGCGCGCGCGTCGCCGTCGAGGCCGCCGACGTCGATGCCGTCGAAGCGGTAGACGCCGCTCGTCGGGCGGTCGAGGCAGCCGAGGATGTTCATGAGCGTCGACTTGCCCGATCCCGACGGCCCGATGATCGCCACCAGCTCGCCGGCGTCGATGCGCAGCGTGGCGTCGACGAGCGCGTGCACGGTAGCTTCTCCGAGCGCGTAGCAGCGCGAGAGCCCGACCGTCTCGATGAGCGGCGTAACGGCCGCTCGCGCGGTCATCTCAGCGCCGCCGGCCGCCGCCGCCTCCCATGGCGAAGCCGGGCGGGCGCTGCGCCGCCGCCGCTGCGTCGGCCCGGCGTTCGATGCCGACGATCACGGCGTCGCCCTCGCGCAGAGTGTCGCTGCGGATCTCGGTGTAGCTGTCGTCGCTGAGCCCCGGGGTGACGATCACCGGCTCCGGCGCGCCCCCGGCGAGGCGCCACACTGCGGTGTCCCCGGGTGCCGCTACGGCCTCGCCTTCGGCGGCCGGAGGCCGGAAGCGCAACGCCGCCGCCGGCACGCGCAGCACGCCTTCCCGCCGGCCGGTGACGATGTCGACGTTCGCGGTCATGCCGGGGCGGAGCGCCAGGTCGCCGTTGCCGGCGTCGATGACGACGTCGTAGGTGATCACGTTCTGCACGTTCAGCGGCGAGTTCCGCACCTGGGAGACGACGCCGGTGAAGGTGCGCTCCGGATAGGCGTCGACGCTGAAGGTGGCCGTCTGCCCGGCCTCGACCGAGCCGATGTCGGCCTCGCTGACGTTGGCGTTCACCTGCATCTTGGTGAGATCCTCGGCGATCACGAAGAGCGTCGGGGTCTGGAAGCTCGCGGCGACGGTCTGTCCGACGTCGACGTTGCGCGACACGACCACGCCGTCGACCGGCGACACGATGTCGGTATAGCCGAGGTTCACGCGCGCCTCCTCGAGCTTGGCTGCCGCCTGCTGGACCTGCGCCTCCTGGAGGGTTACGTCGGCGCGCGCCTGCCGGACGCCGCTCGCGAGCACGTCCACCGCGTCGGCGGCGACGATGCCCTGCGCCAGCAGCTCGCGGTTGCGGGCGAGGTTGGCGGTCTTGTAGGCGAGGTCCGCCTGCGACTTGACGAGCGCGGCGCGGGCGTTCGCGAGCTCCGCCTCGGCCTGCCGCACGCGCAACTGGAACGGCCGCGGGTCGATCTTGGCGACCCGCTGCCCTTCGGTGACGGGCGAGTTGAAGTCGACGTCGATCGCCTGGATGGGGCCCGATACGTAGGTGCCTACCTGCACCGTCTTCACCGGGTTCACGGTGCCGGTGGCGGTGACGCTCGCCACCAGGTCGCCCCGGGTCACCGGCTCGGTGTGCCAGCGGGGCTCGGCGCGCTCACGGCCGGCGAGTGCACGATAGACGAGCCCCGCCGCAACGACGAGCGCGAAAGCCACGGCCAGCGACCGCCAGCGACGCAACATGCGCCGAGTATAGACGCTCCGTCCGCGCGCGCGAGCCGCCCTGCCCGGCGAATCCTTCGGTGGCGGCGCCGCCATCGCGCTCAGCGGCGGGCGCCGACCCGTCCGTTCGCGGCCGCGCCGCCGCGGCCGCGCCGGCGAGCCGCGACCCAGCGTCCCGGCGCCCGCAGGCGCGCCAACCAGTCGAGGCCGCCGAGGTCGTCGAAGAGCGCATAGGCGACCGGCGTCACCAGCAGGCTCAGCAACAGGCAGAGCGTCTGGCCGCCGATGATGACCTTGGCCATCGAGGCGCGCGACGCCGCTCCCGGCCCGGTGCCGAGCGCCATCGGCAGCATGCCGAAGACGAGCATGGCGCTGGTCATCAGGATCGGACGCAGGCGCGCGTGGTTGGCTTCGATGATCGCCTCGTCGCGGCCGCGCCCCTCTGCGCGCAGCGTGTTCGTGTAGTCGATCTGGAGGATGCCGTTCTTCTTGACGATGCCGAAGAGCATGAAGAGGCCGAAGATCGAGAAGACGTCGAGCGGGCTGCGCAGCAGCCAGAGCGAGAACACCGCGAACGGAATCGACAGCGGCACCGCCAGCATGATCGTCACCGGGTGCAGGAAGCTCTCGAACTGCGCCGCCAGCACCATGTACATGAAGAGCAGGCTCAGCAGGAACGCCGTCAGGAAGTTGACGACCGTCTCCTCGAGCGCCTTGGCGTGGCCGCC
Organism: Polyangiaceae bacterium UTPRO1; assembly: GCA_002050235.1. GTDB lineage: Bacteria > Desulfobacterota > Binatia > UTPRO1 > UTPRO1 > UTPRO1. Next base: position 458,676 of record MWST01000018.1, read on the forward strand.
GAGCATGACTTCGTATTGTGGCGGCATATCCATCTCTCGCACGAACCCCTGCACCTTCTGCATGGCGACCGAGAGCGGAATGCCCGAGAGATTGGCGAAGAAGCCGACCTTGCGCTGGCGGTTCTCGCGCTCGATCTGCGCCGGGCCGAGCGCCTCCTCCAGGTTCACGAGGCTGTAGATCCGCACCAGCTGCGCCGACGGCGACCATACGGTGAGCGCGTAGACGTCGGCGGGATTGCTCCGCTTGCTCGGCTCGGCGCGCAGCCAGACGTCGTACTGCTCGTCCTCCTCCTTGTACTTCGAGACCGGCTCGCCGCCGACCAGGAGGCTCAGCGTCTGCGCGATCTCCTCGACGCGGAGGCCGAGCGCCGAGGCGCGCTCGCGGTCGATCGCCGCCCGCAGCTCCGGTTTGCGGACCGCGAGCGTGGTGTCGACGTCGACGAACCCCGGATCGGCCTGCATGCGCGCCGCGAGCTGCTCCGCGTAGCGGGTGAGCTTCTCCAGACTCGGCCCGAGGAGGCTGAACTCGAGCTCGCTCTGGCGCGTGCCGCCGCCGCGTACGGCGTTGATGACCTGGACGCTGGCGCGCAGATCCGGGTAGGCGGCCAGCACCGCGCGGACGTCGTTCATGACGGCGAACTGGCTGAAGGCGCGCTCCCCGAGATCGACGAGCCGGACGTAGATGGACACGCTGGTGACGTCGCCCTCGCCCGGGCGCGACGTTCCCGTGGTGTCGCCGATCATCGTCAGGGTTTCCTCGACGCCGCGCAGCCGGCGGAACTTCGCTTCGAGCTCCTGCGTCAGCGCGTCGGTGCGTTCGAGGTTGTAGCCGCCCGGCGTCTGGATGATCACCTCGAACTCGCTCTGATCGTCCTGCGGCACGAACTCCGTGCCGACCGCGCGCATGAGGGGGCCGGTGGTGAGGGTGACCGCTAGCGCCAGCAGCAGGATCACCGCCCGGTGGCGCAGCGACCAGCGGAGACAGGCGCCGTAGAAGCGGTCGATCGCCCGGTAGAAGCGGCTGTCCTTCGCCGAGTGCGCGGCGCCCTTCGGGCGCAGGAAGCGCGAAGACAGCATCGGCGTCAGGGTGAACGACACCAGCAGGGAGATCGCGATCGCGACCGCCACCGTGACGCCGAAGCTCTGGAAGAAGCGGCCGATGATGCCGCCCATGAAGGCGATCGGCAGGAAGATGACGACCAGCGACAGCGTCGTCGCCATGACGGCGAGCGCGATCTCGCGCGTGCCGATCGACGCCGCGGCGTACGGCGTCTCGCCGCGCTCTTCGATGTGGCGGAAGATGTTCTCGAGGATGACGACGGCGTCGTCGATGACGATGCCGACCGCGAGCACGAGCCCGAGCATGGTCACGTTGTTCAACGTGAAATCCATGAGCCGCATGATCGTGAAGGTGGCGATGATGGAGGTGGGTATGGCCACCGACGCGATCAGCGTGCTGCGGACGTCGCGCATGAACAGCCACACCGTCAGCGCCACCAGGATGGCGCCCAGGATCAGATGGTGCTGCACCTCGGCGATGGTGCGCTTGATGAAGCGGGACTGATCGACCACGACCTCGGTCGTGACGTCCGCCGGCAGCACCGGGCGGAGCTCGGCGAGCTTCGCTTTCACCGCGTCGACGACGGCGACGACGTTGGTTCCCGACTGCTTCTTGACGATCAAGCTGACGGCGTTCTTGTCGTTCAGGCGGGCCCGGCTCCGCGGCTCGGCGATGCCGTTGTCGACGCGGCCGATGTCGCGAATGCGGATCGGCCGGCCTTCGTGAGTGGAGACGATCAGGTCGGCGAAGGCGGACACGTCCTCCATGCGCCCCATGGTGCGCAGCACGAGCTCGCGGTGCCCCTCGTCGACGCGGCCGCCCGGGATCTCGATGTTCTGCCGCTGCAGCGCCTCTTTCACCTGGAGGATCGAGATCTGGTAGGCGGCCATGCGGTCGGGATCGACGTAGACGTTGACAGCGCGCTCCCAGCCGCCGACCATGATCACCGCGCCGACGCCGGTCACGGTCTCGATGCGCTCCTTGATCTGCTTCTTCGCGATCTCGGTGACCTCGCGGAGATTGCGGTTGCCGGCCACGACCACGCTCATGATCGGCGCCGCGTCGACGTCGAACTTCTCCATGATCGGCGGATCGGTGCCCTGCGGCAGACGCGAGACGATGGTCGACACCTTGTCGCGCACCTCCTGCGCGGCCACGGCGCTGTCCTTGGAGAGGACGAACTGCACGACCACGACCGAGAGCCCTTCCTTCGAGGTCGAGCGCAGGGTGTCGATGCCTTCGATGGTGTTGACGATCTCCTCGATCGGCTTGGTGACGCCGCTCTCGATCTCCTCGACGCTGGCGCCCTTCAAGGTCGTCTTGATCGTCACCACCGGAAAGTCGACGTTGGGGAAGAGGTCGAGCCCGAGGCGCGCGAACGAGAACCAGCCGAGCACGACCAGCGCCATGATCAGCATGGTCGCGAAAACGGGACGGCGGATGCAGACGTCGGCGAGGGACATTGGCGCTCCTGCCGTCAAGGAGCGGCGTCGGCGACGGTGACGAGCGCGCCCTGCTCGAGGCGCTCGAGGTTGGAGACCGCCACCTGCTCGCCGCGCTGCACGCCGTCGACGATCTCCCGCCGGTCGCCGACCGCGACGCCGGTGCGGACGATGCGCTCCTCCGCTTTGCCGTCGGCGATCACGAAGACCTTGGTGACGCCGGCGAAGGTGGTGAGGGCCTTTTCGGGGACGACGACGGCGTCGCCGTGCTGGTCGTAGACGAGATCGGCCTTGCCGAAGAATCCCGGGCGGAGGAAGTGATCGCCGTTCGGCACCAGCGCTTCCAAGGTGATCGATCGGTTGGCCGTCTCGGAGGTCGGATTGATGCGGGTGATCTTCCCCGCGAAGACACGGTCCGGGTAGGCGTCGACGGTCGCTCGGATCGATTGCCCGAGCTCCAGGTAGCCGGCGAAGCGCTCCGGCACCGGGGTCCGGAACTTGAGCGGGTCGTCCTGGACGAGTTCGTAGAGCGTCTCTCCGGTCTTCACGACCGCGCCGACCGACGTGTAGCGCTCCGCGATCGCGCCGGCGAAGGGCGCGCGGATGACGGTGCGGGCTATCTTCACGTCGAGGACGTCGCGCTGCGCCGCCAGCACCGCCGCCTCGGTGCGCGTCTTCTCGGCCTCTTCGGCCGCCATGATCCCCTGGCCGCGCAGCACCTGGGCGCGCGCATCGTCGGCGCGCGCCTTCGCGAGGCGGGCTTCGATCTCGCGCTTGGCGGCCTGCAGGTCGGCGTCGTCGAGGCGGACGAGCACGTCGCCCTCGTTCACGCGATCGCCCATGTCGGGGCCGAAGGCGGCGACGCGGGCTTCGATCTGCGCCGCGATCGCCACGGTCTCGTTGGCGTGGAAGGTGCCGACCAGCGGCACCGAGCGTTCGACCGCGGCGACGGTCGCCGCCGCTACGGCGACCTCGACGGGATCGGTCGTCGGCCGCGCCGTCGCCTCGGCGCTGCGGGTCTCCTGCGCGCAGCCGGCGGCGAGGAGCGCGAGCGTCCCGGCGGCGACGCCGGCGAGCGTTCGGGCGCGGCGGATCATCGGCGCGCCCCGGCGGCGACCCCGCGCGGCCGCCGCGCTAGCGCGCGGCCGCCGCGCAGTCCGTCGAGGAAGAGGCCGACCACGAGCTCGACGCTGCGCTCGGGGTCGGCGCGCTCGGCCTGGTTGATGATGGCGGCGCGGATGAGCGCGAGCAGCATCTCGGATGCGAGCACGGTGTCGGCGGGCGCGATGCGCGCGGCGCGTGTCTCCGGCTGCAGGATGGCGCGCGCCAGGGCGATGACGCGCTCGCGCCGTTGCCGCCAAGCTTCCCCCTCCGGCTCGTGCTGCTTGTGCTCGTAGCGCCCCATCAGCACGGCGAGATGGCGCCGCTTCCAGAAGAAGCCGAGGAAGCAGCGCGTGAACGCGCGCAGCGCCTCCTCGCCGGTGCGCTCGCGGACGGCGTCGGCGAGCTCGACCAGGAGCACGTCGATGGCCTCGAGGATGGTGGCGTAGAAGAGCTGCTCCTTGTTCGGGAAGTAGAGGTAGAGCGTGCCCTTGCCGACGCCGGCGGCCGTGGCGACGTCTTCGACCGGCACCGTGTGGAACTCGCGGGCCGAGAACACGTCGGCCGCGGCGCGGAGGATCTGCGAGCGCTTGTTGGGGTCGGACCTGCGGCCTGCCATGGAGAGCAATTCCAGAACTGACCGGTCAGTATTAGGGTCGACCCGTAGCTCAGTCAACGCCGCGGGCGCCTGCAGATGCGACGTCGCTTTCCGGCCCGGTCATCAGGTACACTCGTGGGCTTATCCGCCCGCTGCTCGACCCGGACACCGCCCACGCCAGGAAGGAAGCCGCCATGAAGCTCAAGAAGATGCTGGTCACGGTCGTCAAGACGCTCGTCACCGTCGGCATCTTCGTGTCGCTCTTCGTCGAGCTCGGCGGCGGTACCGTCGCCGTGTCGCGCACCGGCCTGACGGACGGATCGATCCTCTACCGCGAGAATCCGGCGAGCCCCGGCTTCGTCGGCAAGCTGCGGGCGAAGCTCACCGGGGCGACCCTCCCCGATCCGTACGTGCCGGTCTCGAGCGAGTACGCCTGCACGCTCGCGCTCGAGGGCGGCCGCGTATTCGTCAAGACCGCGGCCGGGGACATGGTGCGGCTGCGGGCGCTGCATCACTGCGTCGACGGCAGGCTCGGACAGGTGCTCGCCGGGCCGGAGGATCTCCGCCCGGTGCCGCTCGCGGCGGCCACCGGCGACACGGTCTGGGTCGAGAAGCAGGGCGTGCAGCGGGTGCCGATGACGGTCGAGGACCTGTGGCGCGAGGTCCGCGGTCTGGACCTTGCGATCTTCGTCCCCTGGATCCTCTTCGCGACCTTCATCAAGTTCCTCGGGATCCTCGCCAACATCGTGCGCTGGAAGGTGCTGCTCGCAGGGCAAGGGCTGGAGTTCGGCTTCGGCTGGCTCACGGCGAGCTATTTCGTCGGCCGCTTCTTCGGCATCGTCATGCCGTCGACGCTCGGCCTCGACGGCTGGCGCCTCTACGACACCATCCGCATCTCGCGGAAGCCCGTCGAGTGCGCGACCGTCCTCGCCGTCGAGCGCATCACCGGCCTGATCGGTCTGATCGCGACGATCCTTCTCTTCATGCCCTTCGCCGACCTCCAGGGGCGCACCTTCGCCGACGTGCTCCAGAGGCTCGCGGTTCCCCTCGCTGCGGCCGTCGGCCTCGGTCTCATGTTGCTCCTCCAGCCGTCGCTCTTCGCGCCCATCATCCGCCTGGTGCCGATAGCCAAGGCGCGAAACTTCCTCGAGAGCGCGATTCGCAGCGCCACCGCCTACTCGACCCGGCGGAGCACGCTGGTGGTCGCGCTCGTCTGCGCGGTCTTCGGCCAGGTCACTACGATGGCGATGTACTTCGGCAACGCGATGGCGCTCCAGGTCGAGGGCGTGACCATGCTCCAGGTCTTCTACGCCGCCGCGGTGATGACGCTCTTCACCTTCCTCATTCCGACCGCGGCGGGCGAGGGCGTGCGCGAGCTCATGTTCGTCGAGCTCCTCGGCGGCCGCATCCCTACGGCCAAGGCCTTCCTCATCGGCCACGTCGGGTTCTGGATCGAGAAGCTCCTGCTGTCGTTCCAGGGCGGCGTCTTCCTGATCCGGGCGCCGAAGTCCTACCGGCGGGTGACGCGCGAGGATCTCGAACGCCTGAAGGAGGAGACGGCGCGCGAGCGCCAGGTGCGCGCCACTGCTTGAAGCGAGGTGCGGCTCCGCGTACAGCGCAGGCGATGGGCGCAGCTACGGTTACGGTCCGGCGCGCGACGGCGGCCGATGAGGAGGTGCTCGGACGGCTCGGCGCCGAGCTGCTGCGCGTGCATCATGCGTTCGACGCCAAGCGCTTCATGGCGCCCGGTCCGAGCGCCGAGGCCGGCTACGGACGCTTCCTCGCCGCGGCGCCAGCGAACGACGACGCCGTCGTACTGGTGGCGGAGCGCGGCGGGGAGATCGTGGGATACTGCTTCGCGGCCGTCGAGCCGCGCTCGTGGAAGGAGCTCCGCGACCGCGCCGGCTTCATCCACGACGTGCTCGTCGTCGAGAGCGCGCGCGGTCTCGGGATCGGTGCGCGCCTGGTCGAGGCCGCGGCGGAATGGCTCTGCGGCCGCGGCGTTCCCCGGGTCATGCTGTGGACGGCGGAGAACAACGGATATGCGCAACGTCTCTTCGCACGCCTCGGCTTTCGGCGCACGATGATCGAGATGGCGCGCGAGTGCGAGGACTGAGGCGCGAGGCCGATGCCGTGAGCGCGGCGCCGGAGCGCTGGATGGTCGCGCTCGCCGCGCGCCGCGACGTCCGCCTCGGCGCCGTGGCGGCGGCGCTCGGGCTCCTCGTCGGCTTGGGCGTCCTCGGGCTCGGACACGCACCCGGTACCGCCGACATCGACACCCGCTACTTCTTCATCGCCGGCAGGTACTGGGGCGCAGGAATGAGCGCGTACGTGCCCGTGGGGGTGCCGCCGCAGCTGCCGCCCCTCGGCGATGCGATCGAGCTCTTCGACTTCGCATATGCGCCGACGAGCGCCGCGCTCTGTATGCTAGTGGCGCTCGGATCCTTCCCGCTCGCGTGCCGGATCATGGCGACTTTAAATCTGCTGGCGATCGCGGTCATCGCCCGGATCGGCGTCGGCGTCGTCGAGGAGCCCGGTCCGTATGCGGTGGCTCCGTCCGTGTCCACGGCGCAGCGCTGGTTCGTCCCGGCCCTCGTGGCCGGCAACCTGTCGACGATCTTCGTCGTCTGGACCGGGCAGTCGACGCTGATCGTCACCGCGGCGCTCGCCGCGGCGTGGCACTGGGCGCGCCGCGGGCGCACGGTGCCGGCCGGCGTCACGCTGGCGCTGGCGTCGATGAAGCCGACGCTCAGCGTGTTCGTAGTACTGTGGTTCCTGCTTGCCCGTCGCTGGCGGGTGCTCCTCGTGACCGCCGCGAGCGCGCTGGTGCTGGCGTGGCCAGCGATCCGCGCCGAAGGCCCCCTGCAGGTGCTCCTCGACTGGCGCATCGCGATCGGCCGCTACGGCACGCACTGGTACAACGCGCTCGGGACGCGGATGCTCTTCAACCTGCGTAGCCTCCTGAACGCGGCCGGCATCGAGACCCCGGATCTATTGATCGTGGGACTGCTGGTGACGCTGGTGCTCTGGTGGTACCGCCGCCGCATCACCGAGCGCGACGTGCTGCCGCTGCTGATCGGGATCGCAATGCTCTTCGGGTTCGCACACGGCTACGACGTAGCGGCGCTAGCGGTGCTGATCCCCTCCTTCTGGCGACACCTGCACGACCGGCCGCGCGCCGGACTCGTGGCGCTGGCTCTCCTCTTCGCGATCACCTTCCCGAACAGCCTGCTCGAAGGCTTCGGCAGCGATCTCCTGCTGCATGCGCGCGTCGCCCTCACCGCCGGCGCGCTCGCCTGGCTGGTGGTGCTGAGCGCCGCGGAAACGGCGGCGGACCCGGCCGCGGCCGGCGTTGCGACCGCAGCCGGCGAGGTCCCCCGGCTCGGCGCGCCTGGACGATGGATGACGCCCTGCCCATGAGGGCGCCGGACGCAGATCGGTCGGTGGTCTGGCGGGCGGAAACGCAGGACCGGTTGGACCGCGCCGTGGCGCGGCTCTTCCCCGGCACGTCGCGCGGCGCCGCCCGCAGCCTGATCGCCGACGGACGCGTCTTCGTCGACGGACGGCGCTGCCGGGTGGCGTCGCGCCCGGTCTACGCCGGCAACGTGCTGCGGGTGGCGTCGGCGGCCGCGGTGGCGCGCGCGGCGGCCGCCGTCGTACCGCCCATCCTCTTCGAGGATGCCGATCTCCTCGCCATCGACAAGCCGGCCGGCATGGCGACCTCGCCCACCCGCAGCGCCGCCGCCGGCACGGCCCTGGATCTCCTGACCGAGGCGCTGCGCGCGCGCCGGGACCGGCCGGCGCGCCTCTGGGTCGTGCACCGCCTCGATGCCGCGACGTCGGGAGTGCTCGTCTTCGCGAAGACGCGCGCCGCCGCGGCGGCGCTCTCGGCGGCGTTTGCGGAGGGGCGCGTCGAGAAGACCTATCTGGCGCGCGTCGCCGGCGTGCCGGACGCCCGCGCCGGCACCATCGACGACGCGATCGACGACGCCGCCCGGCGCGTCCGCATCGATCCGGGCGGCCGGCCGGCGCGGACCGAGTGGGCGCTCGTTGCCGCCGACGACCGCGGCGCGCTCCTGCGGATCCGGCCGCGGACCGGCCGCCGGCACCAGATCCGCGTGCACCTGCGCGCCCTCGGTCATCCGCTCCTCGGCGACCGGACGTACGGCGGACCGCCGGCGCCGCGGCTCATGCTGCACGCCGCGCGCCTGGTGGTGCCGCACCCGCGCTCCGGCGCACCGCTCGCGCTGGAGTCGCCGCGGGAGCTCTGAAGGCCTGCGGCCGCCGCCGCGACGCCGGGCGTAGGAACATCTGCACGTCGGCGTCGCGTGGCTGGAGCGCGCAGCTTCGTCGCTTCGAGATACCCCCGCCGGTCAGCTCCCCTCGCAGCGGAAGAGGCCGAGCTTTGCGCCGCCGCTTCCGGGCGGCTGCTTCACGTTCGCGCTGTAGGTCGCCCAGGTGCCGCTTCGCGACACGCCGATCTCCTCGAAGATCTTCCGGTACGTCGATCCCGGCAGGAAGATGCCGCTCGGCCGCGCGACGAAGGCGACGTTGCCGGCTGCGTCGATGCGCGCGACACCGTCGAAGCACGCGCAGGTGCTGCCCCCCGGTGCGGCATCGCCGGTACGGGCCGCTGCGACCGCCGGACCGGCAGCCGGGTCGACGAAGATGCCGCCACCGGACCCGAGCGTAGCGGACAACGCGACGTCGCCGGCGTCGTTGATCGACGGCCCGCCGTCCGGTGACACGTGCTCGAGCCGGGCCGACCCTCGGCGGGCAGCCGCGCCTCGCGACTCGCGGGGCGTTCGCGTAGCATCTGCGGCGACGCGCCCGGTGCCCGCACTCTGCTCGCGGCGTCGCGCGCGAGCGAGTGGTGGGCGCGAGGGCGCTCCTACCGGCCTGCGCCTGCTTCCAGTCACGCCGGACCCTCGAGAAGCTCCGGCGCCGCGCCGAGCCTGGCAAGCTACTTGTCGAGCGCGTCTTCGGACCCGCGGACGGATGGCGTCATCGGACACGCTCGAAGCGACTGTACTGAAACGACTGCACCTTGTTCGCGGGCGTCACGTGCGCGTCGCGGACGCTCTCGACGAGGTGGAAGTCGGCGCCGAGAGCCTGCGCGAGCGTTTCCGGCTCGTAGCGCTGGACGGGCATACCGCTGCAGCTCTCGGGGCCGTCGCTCGCGAAGGTGGCGAAGATGGCGTGGCCGCCGACCGAGAGCGCGCGCCGCAGCGTGGTGAGGTACGCCTCGCGGTCCTCTGGGTGGACCATGAAGTGAAACAGAGCGCGATCGTGCCAGACGTCGAAGCGCTCTTCTGGCACCCACGTCGTCACGTCGCGCACGAGCCATCGCACCTCCGAAGCCCGCTCTTTGAGTCGCGCCCGAGCCTTGGCGAGAGCCGCTTCGGCGAGGTCGACGACGAGCAGATCGCGATAGCCGGCCGCGAGCAGCCCATCGACGAGGCGTGATGCTCCCGCTCCAACGTCGACGATGCTCGCCGTCTTCGCAACTCCGGTGTTCGCGATGAGCTGGAGAGAAATAGCGGCTCGCTCCTGAAACCACGAGACCTCGTCTTCATGCTTTTCACGGAACACCGTCTCCCAGTGCTCGCGCTCGGGAAGGCTCGGGACTGCCATGGCGGTGAACATCCAACGCTCGACTTGAATACGCAATTGTTCTTCACGCCATCCTGAAAGATGCACCGCGTGCACCGCGCGCTCGAGGAGCTCGTGGCAGTGGAGCGGATAGAGCTTGTCGGGGCCGGAGCGGAGAATGACGTCGCTCGGCTGGAGGGCGAGAAACGCATCATGCAGCGCCATGGCGTGCTCCGGGTGACGCTTCTTCGCGGCGTCAATTTCGTTCTCAGCGAGCGCCATACGGCGAAGGAGCGGGTCGAGCGGTCCGGTGAACGATGGGCCGAGGATGGCGGCGATGTCGGTGTCGAGTGGTGTAGTCGGCTTCATGCGTGGGGTTCGCCCTTCGAGTTGCGTTTCGAGGTAGACCCGGCGCGCTCCCCTGTGCGGTCAAGGTGGAGCCGAAGGACGACCGTGACCGGAGGAGGAGGGGAGCGTGCGAAGAGAGAAACGCGCTACACGGAGGGAGAACCCTGGCGAAGCCGAAAGCCGGCCACGCGCGGACTTCGGAACCTCGTCAACGGCTGCCTTGACGGATTCAAGGGGTCTGCGAGATGTTCACCGGCAACGAGGCATGGAAACACGCGAGTACGCCGCTGAAGAGCTGCTCGGACCCTTGAACGAGGTCGAGCGGAAGAACGCCCCGCGGCGGCTCTTCGTCGCGGGTGACGTTGGGCTCCTGCGGGCGGGCCCGCGGGTGTCGGTCGTGGGTTCGCGCAAAGTCTCCGCCGAGGGGCTTGCTCGTACCCGCGCGCTGACGAAGGCGCTCGTGAAGCGCGGCATGGTGGTCGTGAGCGGTCTCGCCGAGGGCGTCGACACAGCCGCGCACGAGACGGCCATCGTCGAGGGCGGTCGCACCATCGCGGTCATCGCCACCTCGCTCGACGAAGCCTACCCAGCAAAGAACCGTGTCCTCCAAGAGCGTCTCAAGGGCGAGCATTTCGTCGTCTCGCAGTTTCCGCCGGGCTCTCCGGTACAGCCGAAGAATTTTCCAATCCGCAATCGGACGATGGCCCTTATCAGCGATGCCACGGTGATTGTCGAAGCGGGCGAGAAGAGCGGCACACTCCATCAGGGCTGGGAAGCGCTCCGCCTCGGGCGACTGCTGTTTCTCATGGAAAGCGTTGCGAACGACCCGTCGCTTGCCTGGGCGAAAGAGATGATGCGCTACGGGGCGCAAGTTCTCTCGCGAGAGAATCTCGAGCTCGTGCTTGAGGGGATGCCGGAGCTGGCCCGTGGCGAGCCCGTTATGCTCTGAGGTTTCGTTCGGGAGCTACCTCGTCTACTCGCCGAAAGGCACTTCCGACGTCTCCCGACGGTCACGCGAGCTGCGGGACGCGGTGAAGGCGGGCCGGGCGGCAACACTTCGAAACATCGCGGAGCACATCGCAAGGAACCTCGAGTCCTCCGGCTTGGCGGCGATACTCGGTCCAGACGTGACGCTGGTGCCCTGTCCGAGAAGCAGCCCGCTCGTCGAAGGCGCGCTCTGGCCTGGGAAGCTGATGGCCGAGGAGCTCGTGCGCGTGGGACTCGGCCGGCACGTGCTTCTCTCCCTCGAGCGTGTCGAGGCCGTGCCGAAGTCGGCTTTCGCTGCGCGCGGCAATCGCCCGAACGCGTTCAAGCACTACGAGACGATTCGCGCGACCGCGGACCTTGCGGTCATGCAGCGAGTCACCATCGTGGATGACTTCGTAACGAAGGGAAATACACTGCTCGGAGCAGCGACGCGTCTCGCCGAAGTGTATCCGCGTGTGCGGCTCGGCGTGTTTGCCGCAGTCAGAACGAAGGGGCGGCAGCCCGAGGTGGATGCCCTCGTTGAGCCGTGCGTCGGGCGTATCTGGGAGCGCTCGGCGGGCGAAGCGGACCGGGACCCGTAGAGCGGGCACCGTCGGACTCTGCACAGCGGTCCTATGCTGGGTCGATACGGACGATGCGGTCGAGGCGCAACAGAAGACGGCGACCGGTTGAAACTTTGACGGTCAGATAACCGGCTTCGACGGCTTTCACGGCGCAGTCGAGTTCGCCGCGAATCTTGATAGTGTCTTCGCCACGTCGCTATTCGGCGTCACCAAGACCGGCACCCGGACCCGCTTCTTCCCGATCCGCGCGCGAGGGTACCAGCCGTCGAGGAACAGATAGCGGACCTGATCGGCCGCCAGATCGTGCTCGGCCCACGCGTCGAAGTCCGCGCGCAGGCGACCCACCAAGCGCGAGATCGCGTC
>MWST01000023.1 GCA_002050235.1 Polyangiaceae bacterium UTPRO1
CTTCTCCGGCCACAAGCTCTATGGTCCGACCGGCATCGGGGTGCTCTGGGGGCGCGCCGCGCGGCTCGCGGCGATGCCGCCGTGGCAGGGCGGTGGCGAGATGGTGCGCTCGGTCACGTGGGACGCGGTCACGTACGAAGCGCCTCCGCATCGTTTCGAGGCGGGGACGCCGCCGATCGCGGGCGCCGTAGGCTTGGCGGCCGCTATCACCTACCTCGAAAGGCTCGATCGCGCCGCGCTCGCAGCCCACGAGCAGGACGTCCTCGCGTACGCCGCTGCAGCGCTCACCACGGTGCCGGGGCTGCGGCTGATCGGCGCGGCTCCCGACAAGATCGGCGGCCACTCCTTCGTCCTCGCCGGCGTCCACGCCCACGACGTGGCCACGGTCCTCGACGCCGAGGGCATCGCCGTGCGCGCCGGGCACCACTGCGCGCAGCCGATCATGCGGCGCTTCGGTGTCGCCGCGACGGTGCGGGCATCGTTCGGGCTCTACAACGGCCGCGCCGACGTCGATCGGTTGCTCGCGGGGCTCGACGTCGTACGCCGCACGTTCGCGGCATGAGCGCCGCCCCCGGACTCTATCGCGACGTCGTCCTCGAGCACGGCAGGCGGCCGCGCAACGTCGGCCCGCTGGCGAGCGCGACCCATGCAGCCGAGGGCGACAACCCGCTCTGCGGCGACAGCGTCAGGGTCGAGGTCGAGCGCCGTGGCGACGTGCTCGCACGGCTGGCGTTCGCGGGCGAGAGCTGCATCCTCGCGACCGCGTCGGCATCGCTCATGACCGAGGAGCTGCGCGGTGCACACGTCGACGAGGCGCGGCGGCGGGCGGCGGCGATGGAGGCGTTGTGCAGCGACGGCCGCGGTGCCGCCGACGCGCTCGGCCCTCTCGCGGCGTTTGCCGACGTGCACCGGCACCCGGCCCGTATTGCGTGTGCGCTCCTGCCGTGGCGGACGCTCGTACGGGCGCTCGGCGATTGAAAGCGCGACGAAGGTTGGGCTAAAGAGCCGCATGGCTCGATTGAAAGCTGGCGCCCGACTGAAGAGCGCCGTCTGTGCAACCGAAGTTATCGTCATCGCGGCTCCCGCCGGAGAGGTGGACGTGCGTTGCGGCGGCGCACCGATGCTCGCCAGCGGCGAGGAGGCTGCTGCCGATGCCGCCCTCGATCCCGCTGCCGCCGGCGGCACTGCGCTCGGCAAGCGCTACATCAGCGCCGGCGGCGATCTCGAGCTCCTCTGCACCAAGCCCGGCAAGGGATCGCTCGCCGTCGGCGCGTCGCCGCTGGTCCTGAAGGAAGCGAAGCCGCTGCCGTCCTCCGACTGAGCGGCCGAGCCGCGGCGGGCGTCGAGACCTCTCCATGAACCTGATGATGCTGCTCGAGATGGCGACCGAGGGCTTCGGCGATCGGATCGCGATCCAGAGCCAGGACGCCAAGCTCAGTTACAGCGAGCTCTTCGCGGCGGCCGGCGCCGCCGCGCACGCGGTGGCGGCGAGCGGCGCCGAGCGCCTCGCGGTGCTCGACGTGAATAGCCTCGCCGTGCCGGTGGGACTCTTTGCCGCGGCCTGGGTCGGCGTGCCCTTCGTGCCGCTCAACTACCGGCTCACCGGAAAGGAGCTCGAGGCGCTCCTCGCCTCGATCGCGCCCGCCTATCTGGTCACCGACACGGACCGCGCCGGAGCGCTCGCCGCCACGGTGCGCACGGTCGTGGATCGAGAGGGGTTCCTCGCCGCCGCTCGCGGCGGTGCGGACCGGCCCGGCGAGTGGTCGATGGACGCCGATGCGATCGGAATCCTGCTCTTCACCAGCGGTACGACCGGAGCGCCGAAGGCGGCGGTCCTGCGGCAGAAGCACCTGGTGTCGTACATCTTCGGCTCGATAGAATTCGGCGCCGCCGATGCGAGCGACGCCGCGCTCGTGAGCGTGCCGCCGTATCACATCGCCGGCATGGCGGCGATCCTGAGCTCGGTCTACTCGGGGCGACGGATCGTGCAGCTCTCGAGCTTCGACGCCGCCGGCTGGGTCGAGACGGCGCGGCGCGAGCGGGTCACGCACGCGTTCGTCGTCCCGACCATGCTCACCCGCATCGTCGACGTGCTGGCGCGCGAGGGCCTGACCCTGCCGCACCTCCGCGCCGTCTCCTACGGCGGCGGCAAGATGCCGCAGCCGGTGATCGAGCGCGCCATGGCGCTGTTGCCGGAGGCGGCTTTCACCAATGCCTACGGCCTCACCGAGACCAGCTCCACCATCACCGTGCTCGGTCCCGAGGATCATCGCGCGGCGGCGGCGAGCGCCGATCCCGCCGTGCGCCGGCGCCTGGTCTCGGTCGGCCGCGCGCTCCCGAGCATCGAGCTCGAGGTGCGCGACGAGGAAGGGCGGCCGTGCCCGGCCGGAGTTTCCGGCGAGATCCACGTGCGCGGCGAGCAGGTGTCCGGCGAATACCTCGGGCTCGCGTCGCGCCTGACCAGGGACGGCTGGTTCCCGACCCGCGACGCCGGCACGCTCGACGCCGAGGGCTATCTGTTCCTCGAAGGCCGCATCGACGACGTCATCGTGCGCGGCGGCGAGAACCTCTCGCCCGGCGAGATCGAGGAGGTGCTCCTCGCGCACCCCGCGATCGCCGATTGCGGGGTCGTGGGCGTGCCCGACGAGCAGTGGGGCGAGGCGGTCGCGGCGGTGATCGTCACCCATCCCGACCGGACGGTGACACCCGACGAGGTGCGGGAGTTCGTGAAGCAGCGGCTGCGCTCGTCGCGGGCGCCGGCGCGCGTCGAGTTCCGGCGCGAGCTCCCGTACAACGAGACCGGCAAGCTCCTGCGCCGGAAGCTGCGCGAGGAGCTGGCGCGGACGGTCGCGTAGCGGCAGTGGCGGTGCGGTGCCTCGACGTCGCCGCGGCCTGCGACCAGCTCCTCTCCCCGTACGTTCGCGAGACCCGGTCGCCGCTCGGCGACGCACCGCTGCTGGCGATCGACGCGCGGCGGCGCGGCGCCGGCGCCGCGCCGCCGCCGGCGGCGCTGGCTGCGATCGCCGCAGTGCCGGCGCCGGTCGTCGTGCTCGCCGACGCCGCCGGCCGCGCCGCGGCGCCCGAGCTCTGCGCCGCGTGCGACGTCGTGGTTGCCAGCGAAGAGGAGCTCGCGGAGGTGGCGGCGGGGATAGCGGCAGCGCCGATCGCCGCGGCGACGCTCGTCCAGGTGCTGCGCGCCGGCGCCGCGCTCGACACCGCGGCGGCGCTCGTCGTCGAGTCGCTGGCCTACGGCGCGCTCCAGGCGGGGCCGGAGCACCGCCGCTGGCTGGCGCGGCGCCCGGCGCCGGCCGCGGCTGCAGCGACCGCGGCGGACGAGGCGGTGCGCGTCGAGCGGCAGGACGGCGTGCTCGTGCTGACGTTGGCGCGGCCGGCCCGCCACAACGCCTACTCGCTGCGGATGCGCGACGCCCTCGCGGCGGCGCTCGCAGTGGCGCTCGCCGATCCGTCGCTCGCGGTGGTGCTCCGCGGCGCCGGGCCGTCGTTCTGCAGCGGCGGCGACCTCGACGAGTTCGGGAGGCTCCCCGATCCGGCGACGGCGCACATCGTGCGCACGACCCGGAGTCCGGCCGCCGGCCTCGCGGCGCTTGGTTCGCGGCTCCGCGTCGAGGTCCACGGCGCCTGCATCGGCGCCGGCATCGAGCTCGCGGCCTGGGCGCGCGAAGTGGCGGCGGCAGCGGACGCGTTCTTCGCGCTCCCCGAGATCGCGATGGGGCTCATTCCGGGGGCGGGCGGGACAGCGAGCCTGCCGCGGCGGATCGGGCGCCAGCGGACCGCGCTCCTGGCGCTCACGGGGCGGCGCCTCGATGCCGCGACGGCGCGCGCCTGGGGGCTCGTCGATACCGTGACCGCGGCCGCGGCGGCGACCTGGCGGCGGCAGTCGCCGGCGCACCCGGGACGGCGCGGCTCCTAGCGGCGGGCGGCGGCGGCGCGGCCGGCGCGGCGGCCGAAGAACGTCGCGTCGGCAATGGAGAGGCCGCTGCTGTAGCCCTGGGCCGCGAGGCCCGAGGTCGTCCGCCCGGCGGCGTAGAGGCCGGGTACGATCTCGCCGTCGGCCGTCACCACCTCGCCGTCGACGGTGGTGTGCAGGCCGCCGAGCGTGAACACGGTGTAGAGCGCCGCTTCGGGGCGGTAGTCGAGAGCGGCGAAGGGCGGCTTGACGAGCGGCACGAGGTGGTCGGCTGCCTTGTGGAAGAGGGGATCCTCGCCGCGGGCGGCGTGCTCGTTGTAGTAGGCGACGGTGTGCTGCAGGCTGCCGGTCGGACAGTCGAGGGCGCGCTCGAGGTCGGCGATCGTATCCTCTACGGCGGCGAGCTCGGTCGGCGGAAAAGGTCGCTCGAAGGTGGCGTCGTCGAGGATCAGGAAGACTTCGCCGTTCTCGCCGAGGAGCGCCCGCTCGCCGACCACCGTCTGGTACAGATCCTCGGCGACGAAGCGCTGGCCGCGGCGATTGACGAAGATGCCGCGCAGCAGCCCCTTCGGCACGGTGAACGGCAGCACGATGCAGCCGACGTCCATGCGTATCGCGTCGCCGCCGGCGCCCATGCCCATGCGTATGCCGCGGCCGTCGTCGCCGTCGCTGGCAGCGCGGAAGCGGCACTTGCGCAGCAGCGGCGCATAGCGTTCGACCATGGCCTTGTTGTTGATGAAGCCGCCGGCGGCGAGGATGACACCGCGGCGCGCTCCGTAGCAGCGCTCGGCGCCGTCGACCTTGGCGACGACGCCGACCACGCGCCGGCCGTCGTCGACGACGAGCGTCTCGACGAGGGTGTCGCACTCGACGCGGACCGGCGTCGCCGCCACCGCCGCCACCAGCGCGCGCATGAGCCGGCCGCCGGCCTCGATCCCGTCCTGCTGGACGGTATGGCCGCGCGGCGCCGGCTTGGCGAGCTCGCGATAGGGCCAGGCGAGCTCGCTACCCGAGTAGCTCAGGCAATCGTCGGTCGGCGTGTACGACCCCTCGCCGTAGTAGGACGGCTTGAAGGGCACACCGTGGGCGGCGAGCCAAGCGAAGTGAGCGACGCTCTCGGCCGCATAGAGGCGGATCTTCGCCTCGTCGGCGCCCGGCCCGCAAGCGGCAAGGAGGTACTTGCACATCTCCTCCGGCGAGTCGTCGAAGCCGCACGCCTTCTGGATGGGCGTACCGCCACCCAGGTAGATCTGTCCGGTCGAGAGCGCGGTCGTGCCGCCGCCGCCGCTCGCGCGTTCGAGCACCAGAACCTCGGCGCCGGCGGCGTCGGCTTCGAGGGCGGCGCAGGCGCCGGCGCCGCCGAAGCCGACGACTATGACGTCGGCCTCGGCGTCCCAGGCGGCGACGTCGCGGCGGGCGCGGACGGCGGTGGCGCGGCCGAGATCGCGCCGTGGGCGGGGCATATCAGCGGACATGGATCTCCTTCAGCACCGCTTCGGTGTCGGCGCCGAGCGGGCGGGCGCGCCACTCGGCGGAACGGGCGCGCGGCGGCAGGATCGGCGCCGCGACGCCGTCGGCGACGACTTCCCAGGCGGCCGCACGGCGCCGTCCCGGGAGGAGGCGTACCGCGGCGGCGGCAGGCTCGGGGCCGAAGGCGAGCACGTGTGCGGCGACGTCGCGGAGCGTCAGCGCCGCCAGCACGCCGCCGCCGCGGCGATATGCCGCCAGCGCCGCAGCCGCCGCGTGCATCCCGGTCAGCGGATCGGCGACGGCATCGCCGCAGAAGAGCGGCGTCGTGCCGCCCGCGCGCCGGCCGGTAGCGTAGGCGAGGCCGGCGGCCGCCGCGGCGTCGTCGCCGAAGCCGATCCAGCCGCCGGCGGCGCCGCGGCGCCCGTAGGCGGTGATGCTGATCCAGGTGAGTCCGGGGCGGGTGCGGACGAGGGCTGCCGGGTCGATGCCGAGCTGGTGCATGGCGCGCGGTCGCGAGCTCTCGATCACGATGTCGGCGCGCGCCAGCAAAGCCATGAGCGCGCTGCGTCCGGCGGCGGCGGCGAAGTCGAGGGCGACGCTTTCCTTGCCGCCGTTCAGGAGATCGAAGAATGCCGCCGGGCCACTGCGGGCGCCGTCCGGTCGGCGCGAGCTCTCGACCTTGACGACGCGGGCGCCGGCGCGCGCCAGGAGATCGCCCGCCAGGGGTCCGGCCCAGAGCGCGGAGAGATCGACGACGAAGGGCGGACGAGCGGGCGGCGGCACGCGGCGCCGACCGACGGCGGCGAGGCGACACCACGGCGGCGCGGCCGGCGGCGGCGGCGCCGCGATCGCGACGGCGAGTCCGAGCAGACGCGCCCGGGCGACGAGAGCCCGCACGCGACGCCCGGCGACGGCGCCGGCGATCGCCGGCCACGGGTCGGTTGCGGGCGTCGCCTCCAGCCAGGCCGGCACCATCGCCAGGTCGTCGGCGCGGGGCAGATTGATCGCCAGCCAGCCGTCGCGCGCGGGTACCAGCCGGCAGTACCCGCCGGCCGACGTCGTGCCGCGGCGTTCGAGCCCGAGGACGGCGGCGCGCTCGCCGAGGAGCGTCGCTCCGTCCACGAGTGCGAGGGCGGGGGCGTCACCGTGATCTCCCGCGAGGGTGCGCAGGGCGGCGAGCGCGCCGCGGGCGCACGCGGCCAGGTGGCCGGGCGGCGCCACCGGCGGTACGCCGGCGTAACCGGTCAAAGCCATGAGGCCGGTCGCGGCCGCGGCGAGTGCGGGGTGCGCTTCGGCGGGCCCACTGCGGATCTCGTCGGCAGCGTAGCCGAGCGTTGCCAGCAGGGCACGGGCATAACCATCGCTGACGCGCGGTTCGCCGGCGCCGGCAGTCGCGGCGTCGCCGCCGGCGCTGCGCTTGCCGCCTGCCGCCGGCTTGGAGTAGGCTCCAAACATCGAGTCGACTCTAGACTCGCTCGAAGTCGCTTTTCAATCGCACGCATGCACGCACGTTCGAGGTTTCCAGCATGACCCGGCCGGCTCGCACCGTCCGCCATCGCCAGGCGGCGGTGGTCGGCATCCATGCGCTGCCGTTCTCGAAGAGCATCGGCATGACCGAGCGTCGCGCCGGAGCCCTAGCCATCCTCGGCGCGCTCGCCGACGCCGGACTCGAGGTCGCCGACGTCGACGCCATGTACCGCTTCGTCTGGGAGAACACCACCGAGATGGAGATGGCGCGCATCCTCGGCGTCGAGAACTTGCGCGCCTTCGGCGAGGTCGACTACGGCGGCGGCGCCGGCGCACCGACGATCGCGCACGCGGCGATCGCGATCGAGAATTCGCTCGCCGACGTCGTCGTCTGCTGGCGGGCCCGCAACCGCTCGTCGGGCGGACGGCCGTGGGCGAGCCAGTTGCACGCGGTCGGTCAGGATCAGTTCGAACGGCCCTATCACATCGTGCGCCCGGTCGACGGCATGGCGCTCCACACTCGCTTCTGGATCGAGAAGTACGGCTGGCAGCCCGAGGATCTGGGGCGCGTAGCGGTGACGCAGCGCCAGCACGCACGGCGCAATCCCGCCGCCCTCATGCAGAAGCCGATGACGATGGACGATTATCTGGCGTCGCGACTCATCGCTGATCCGCTGCGACTCTTCGACTGCTGTCTCGAGACCGACGCGGCGATGGCGATGGTGCTGACGACCGCCGAGCGCGCCGCCGATCTCCGCACCCCGCCCGCGTACGTGACCGGCTTTGGCATGGGCTCGGGCCCGCAGATGACGGCGATGACGTTCTTCTACGGCGAAGAGCTCGGGGCGACGCCGTCGCGCTGGGTGGCGCCCGAGCTCTGGCGCAACACCGGGCTGCGGCCGGCGGACATCGACGTCGTCCAGTTCTACGACGCCTTCACGCCGCAGATCCCGCTCGGCTTCGAGGAGTACGGGTTCTGCAAGGAGGGCGAAGGGCCGGCGTTCATGCAGTCGAGTGCGTGTCCGCTCTACAACACCAGCGGCGGCGGGCTCTCGGAGGCCTACGTGCACGGGTTCAATCTCCTCGTCGAGGGCGTGCGGCAGGTGCGCGGCACGTCGACCACCCAGGCGCCGAACGTGCGGCACTCGCTGGTGACGAGCGGCAACGTCGTGCCGACCGGCGCCATCGTGTTCTCGAAGGAGCCGTGGTGAGCGTCGGCGATCCGGGCTTTCCGATCCCGGTCCCCGACCAGGACACCCGGCCTTTCTGGGACGGGTGTCGGCGCGGCGAGCTCCTGATCCAGCGCTGCGGCGCCTGCGGGAAGTGGCTCTGGCAGCCGCGGCCGATCTGCTCGTCATGCCAGACTCCGGACCCGACCTGGACGCAGGTGAGCGGCGACGGCGCGATCGCGTCGTGGACGGTGCTGCGCCCGCCGACGCTCCCGGCCTTCGCCGCGATGGTGCCGTTCGTCGTCCTACTGGTGACGCTCGACGAAGGGGTGCGCCTGCTCGGCTATCTCGTCGACGATGCCGGCCGCGTGCTCACCACCGACGGCGGCGCCGAGGGCGTGCGCACGGGACGCCGCGTGCGCTTGCGCTTCCACGACCAGGCGGGAACCATCCTCCCGTGCTGGACGCTCGCTGACTAGCCGGAGGAAATTTCCATGGATTTCGAATTCTCGACCGCGGAGAAGGAGTTCGTCGCCAAGGTCGACGCCTTCATCGAGGCGAACCGCGACCCCGAGGTGATGGACGTGAGCCGCGAGAACATGGCGCAGATCTGCGACACGCCGAAGCGCCGCGCGTTCATGAAGAAGATCGGCGAGGCGGGGTGGCTCGGCATGAGCTGGCCGAGAGAATACGGCGGCTCCGACATCGGCGGTCTCCATGAATACCTCCTGAACGAACGGCTCGCTGCGGTCGGCGCCCCCCAGATCGGCAAGGGTGTCGGCATCGTCGGCAAGACGCTGATGCGCCACGGCAACGAGGAGCTGAAGCGCCGCTTCCTGCCCAAGATCCTGACCAACGACGTCGAGTTCGCGATCGGCTACAGCGAGCCGCAGGCGGGATCGGACGCGGCCGCGATGGCTCTCAAGGCGACGCGCGACGGCGACGGCTGGCGGCTGAACGGACAGAAGATCTTCACCACCTCGGCGCACTTCGCCGAGTGGTACTGGGTCGGCGCCCGCACCGACCCGGAAGCGCCGAAGCACAAGGGCATCAGCCTCTTCCTCGTGCCGATGAAGAGTCCCGGCATCACGGTGACGCCGATGCCGACCATCGGCGACGAAATCACCAACATGGTCTTCCTGGACGATGTCTACGTGCCGAACGACTACATGGTCGGCGAGCCCGGCAAGGGCTTCAACTACATCTCGGAGGCGCTCGATCTCGAACGCTTCACCATGTTCACCTTCTCGCCGATCCAGCAGCGTCTGGACCTCCTGCTCGACTACGTGGCGACGGCGGAGCGCGACGGCATGCCGCTCAGCGACGACCCGGTGATCCGCCGGCGCGTCGCCGAGCTCGCTACCGAAGCCGAAGTGGCGCGGGTGCTCGGGCTCCGCTTCGTCGCCGCGTCGATGGCGGGCGGAGCGGCGCCGACGGCGGAAGCCTCGGAGTACAAGCTCTACGCCACCGAGTTCTCGCGCCGGCTCGCCAATGCGTCGATGGACATTGCGGGCCCGGGGTCGCAGCTGCGGGTGCGCACGGAGGGGGCGCCGATGGGCGGCCGCGCCGAGTCGACGTACCGCTACACGGTCATCGATACCATCGGCGGCGGCGCTTCCGAGATCCAGAAGAACATCATCGCGCGGCGGAAGCTCGGTCTGCCGAAGAACTTCTGAGTGCGGCGGGTCGGCGGATGACGGACAGCGGCTTTCTCGACGGCGTCACGGTGCTCGACCTCGCGACCGTCGGTCCGGCGGCGCGCTGCTCGCGGCTCCTCGCCGACTATGGAGCTGCAGTCGTGAAGGTCGGTCCGCCGCCGGGAAAGAAGGGCGTGCAGATCCAGCCGCCGTTCTTCGCCTACAGCGCCGGACGCGGCACCCGTCGCGTGCAGATCGATTTGAAGGAGCCGCGCGGCAAGGATGCGTTCCTGAAGCTTGCGGCCACGGCGCAGGTGGTGATCGAGAGCTTCCGGCCGGGAGTGGTGGCGCGGCTCGGCATCGGCTGGGACGACGTCCGGGCGGTGAATCCGGCGATCGTGTACTGCTCGACGAGCGGCTATGGGCAGGACGGCCCGCAGGCGGCGTGGGCCGGCCACGACCTCGACTACCTGGCGGACGGCGGCTTCCTCGCCATGAGCGGCAAGCGGGCCGACGGCGGCCCGGCGCTCCCCGGCGCCACGATCGCCGACGCCGCCGCCGGCGGCATGCACGCGGCGATCGCCATCCTGGCGGCGCTGGTGCGCGCCCGCCGCAGCGGCGTCGGGGCCTATCTGGACGTCGCCGTCAGCGAGGGCGTGCTCGCGCTCATGGGCCTCGTGATCGACGAGCACCTGGCGACCGGACGGGCGCCGGCGCCGGGAGGCGATCTCCTGACGGGACGCTATGCCTGCTACGACGTCTACCGCGCCGGCGACGGCAGGTGGCTCGCGGTCGCGGCCATCGAGTCGCAGTTCTGGGCCAACCTCTGCCGCTTGCTCGAGCTGCCGCAGTGGACGCAGCACCAGTACGACGACGCGCACCAGGAGGCGATCCGCGCCGATCTCCGCCGCGTCTTCGCGACCCGCTACCGCGACGATTGGGTGGCGCGGCTGGCGCCGAACGACACCTGCGTGGCGCCGGTCCGCGAGATCGCCGAGCTGCCCGGGATGGCGCAGCACCGCGCGCGCCGCGTCTTCGCCGAGGCCCGGCACCCGACCCGCGGCCGTTTCCGCCAGGTGGCGCCGGTGCTGGCCGGCTGTGAACGCGCGCCCGAGTACCAGGTGCCCGATGCCGACGCCACCGAGACCGACGCGGTGCTCGCCGCTGCCGGGCTCGACGCGGCGGAGATCGCCGCGCTCCGCGCCGCCGGCATCGTCGCCTGACGCGAAGGAAAGGAGCCTGGCCGGATGGACCTCGATTTCACCGAAGAGCAGCACATGCTCCGCGACACCGTGCGCGGCCTCTGCGCCGCGCACTCCCCGATCGCGGTGGTGCGCAAGATGGAGGACGACCCGATCGGCTATCCGGCCGAGCTCTGGCGGCAGCTCGGCGAGCTCGGGATCACCGGACTGACGCTCCCCGAGGCCTACGGCGGCGGCGGCCAGACGGCCCTCGAAGCCGCGATCGTCTACGAGGAGCTCGGCCGCGCCCTGGCGCCGTCGCCGCACTTCGTCTCGGCGGTGCTGGCCGGCGGCGTCATCGCTCGCGCCGGCACCGAGGCGCAGAAGCGCTACTGGCTGCCGCGGCTGGCGAGCGGCGAGGCGATCATCGCTCCCGCCTGGCTCGAGCCGAACGGCGGCTACGGCCCGGCGGGAGTGCGGCTCGCAGCCGCTGCCGGCGACGGCGGCGTCAAGCTCAGCGGCAGCAAGCGCCACGTGCACTTCGCCAAGGCCGCGACCAGGCTTCTCGTGCTCGCGCGCAGCGGCGGCGGGACGGCCGATGTCGACCTCTTCCTGGTCGATCCGGCAGCTCCCGGGGTCGCCCTGACGCAGCAGTACACGATCGCCGCCGATGCGCAGTACGCAGTCGCCTTCGACGACGTTCCGGTGGCGGCGAGCGAGCGCGTGGGTGCGGCGCGCGCTGGCTGGGCGGCGTGGAACGCGGTCATGCACGAGGGCATCGTGCTCCTCGCCGCCCAGGCGATGGGCGGCGCCGAGCGGGCGCTCGAGATAACCGTCGACTACGCGCGCACCCGCCACCAGTTCGACAAGCCGCTCGGAGCCTTCCAGGCGATCGCGCACTATCTCGCCGATGCGACGACGGCGGTCGACGGCGGCCGGACGCTGGTGTACGAGGCCGCCTGGGCGCTCGCGAGCGGGCGCTCCATCGCCAAGCTGGCGCCGATGGCGAAGCTCTTCGCCTGCAAGACCTACCGCGACGTCACGGCGATGGCGCAGCAGGTGCACGGCGGCATCGGCTTCACCATCGAGTACGACATCCAGCTGTTCTTCCGGCGCGCCAAGCAGCTCCAGCTCTCGTTCTGGGACGACCGCTACCTGGAAGAGCTGGTCGCGGCGGCGACGCTCGCCGAACGGCGGCCGGCCAGGGCCTAGGGAGCGGGCGGCAGCATGCGGGATCTCTTCGCGACGCTCGACCGCTGGCGGGGGGAAGGGCAGGAGGTGGCGCTGGCGACGCTCGTGCAGGTGTTCGGGACGGCGCCGCGCCTGCCCGGAGCGCGCATGCTCATCGCCGCCGACGGCCGCATGGCCGGGTCGGTGAGCGGCGGCTGCGTCGAGAACGATGTCGCGGTGCGGGCGGCACGAGTGCTCGCCAGCGGTGCACCGACGCTCGTGCGCTACGGGATCGCCGACGACTCGGACCTCGCCGTCGGCCTCACCTGCGCCGAGATCGAGGTCCTGATCGAGCCCTGGCGCGCCGGCGCGGCGTGGGACGCCGTTCGCACCGCGCTCGCCGCCGGTGCACCGGTCGTGCTGGCAGTGGCAATCGAGCCTGCGGATCAGGCCGGCTGGAGCGTGGCGTTGGCCGCGGACGGTAGCTTCAGCGGCGAGGCGCCGGCGACGGTCGCGACCGCGGCGCGCGGCATGCTCGGGACGCGGGCAGTGAGCGTGCTGGCGCTCGACGCCGATCCCCGAGCCGCCCGCGTCTTCCTCGAAGCGTTCCCCAGGCCGGAGCGGCTGATCGTGAACGGCGGCACCCACGTAGCCGTGGTGCTGGCGCGGATGGCGAAACAGGTCGGCATGCACGTCACCGTCATCGACGCGCGCAGCGCCTATCTATCGCGCGAGCGCTTCCCCGACGCCGACGAGCTGGTGCACGCGGCTCCTGCCAGGGCCCTGGCGGCGATCGACCTCGCCGGCGCCGCGGTCGTGAGCCTCACGCACGACCTCAAGCTCGACGTGCCGGCGCTGGCGGCGGCCCTCGCCGGCGGCGCCGCCTACGTCGGCGCCATGGGGAGCCTGCGGACGCACGAGAAGCGGTGCCGGGAGCTCATCGGCGCCGGAGTGGACGCCGGAGCGATAGCGCGCATCCGGACGCCGATCGGCCTCGATATCGGCGGCCGCACGCCCGAGGAGATGGCGGTGGCGATCCTCGCCGAGATCCTGGCCGTGCGCTCCGGCCGCGACGCCCGGCCCCTCAGGGAGCACGGCATCGTCCACGACCAAGGCCGAGCCGCGCGCCTGCGGGGAGCGCGATGAGCGGGCGCCCGGGATCGATCGCCGGCATCGTGCTCGCCGCCGGCGGCTCGCGGCGCATGGGACGCCCGAAGCAGATACTGCCGCTCGCGGGGCGGCCGCTCCTCCAGCACGTACTCGACGCCGCAGCGGCGTCGCAGCTCGCCGAGATCGTCGTCGTCCTCGGACACGAGGCGGCGTCGGTCGCCGCGGCGCTGGAGCTCCCGGCGCGCGCGCGCATCGTCGTCAACCCGGCGTGGGCAGCCGGCCAAGCGGCGTCGCTCGCGTGCGGGCTCGGCGCCGTCGCACCGGGCGAGGCCATCGCCGCTGCGGTCCTCCTCGGCGACCAGCCGGGAGTATCGGGCGCCCTCATCGACGGGATGCTCGCCGCCTTCCGGACGACGGATGCGGCGGCAGTGCGTCCGGTATGGCGTTCGCCTGACGGGAGGACGCAGCCCGGCCATCCGGTGGTCCTCGGCCGCGAGGTCTTCGCCGAAGCGGCGGCGCTCGCCGGCGACGAGGGCGCCCGCGCGCTCTTCGCCCGCCGCCCGGAGCGCGTCCGCGAGATCGCGATCGCAGGAGCACCGCTCGCCGACGTGGACGACGGCGACGACTATCGGCGCGTCATGGACGCAGTCCAGGCGGCGTCAACGGGAGGCTTCTAGACGTGGCTATCGACATCACCGAGACTTTCCAGGTGCGGGCTCCGATCGAGCTCGTGTGGCGGTTCCTGCTCGATCCGCAGCAGGTGGCGCCGTGCATGCCGGGCGCCGCGCTCGACGAGATCGTCGACGAGCGCACTTTCCTCGGCACGGTGAAGATCAAGGTCGGGGCGATCACTACCCGCTACAAGGGCAAGGTGCAGCTCACCGAGGTCGACGCGGCGGCGCGGCGGGTGCGGATGGCGGCCGAAGGCCGCGAGACCGGCGGCGGCACCGCCAAGGGGGCGATGACCGCCGAGATGCGGACGCTGCCCGACGGCCTCACGGAAGTCGCCGCCACCGCGAGCGTCGATCTCACCGGCAAGATCGTGCAGGTCGGGCGCGGCATGATCCAGGGCGTCTCGCACCAGCTCTTCCTCCAGTTCGTGTCGGCGGTGCAGGGACACCTCGAGCCTCTGGCGGCGGCGTCGGCCGCAGCGGCGCCGGGTGCGCCCGCGCCGGAGGTGTTGCCGCCGCCGCTGCCGAAGCCGCAGATCGAGCAGCGGGCGATCCGCATCGTGCCGCTAGTGCTGAGCGTGATCTGGAACGCGATCCGCCGCTTCCTGCTACGGCTCCTCGGACGCCGTCCGTCCTAGCGGTGCGGGCGCCGCTTCGGCGTCGATGCGGTCGAGGGCCCGGACCCGGCGGCGCTCCGCCGGCGCGAAGGACTCTTCGAGGAGACGCGACTCGGCGGCGGCGCGCTCGGCCGCGTCGCGGGCGGGATCGCGGCGCAGACGATCGCGGGCGGCGCGGAAGGCGGCGACGCGTTCGCGCCAGGCGGCGCGCTCGCGATCGAGGGCGGCGAGGCGGGCGGCGGCTTCCGGGCCGGCGAGGCGCTCGCGAATCGCCGCTATCTCGGCGTCGTCGCCGCCGCGGGCGCGGATCTCGTCTTCGGCCGCACGCAGGGTGGCGGCAAGGCGCGCGGTGGCGTGCGCCTCGCGCACCTCCGCGGGCAGCTCGGCCTCGGCGGTGGCGAAGAGGGCCTCCGCGCGCGCCGCGCGCTCTTCGGGCGCGAGGCGCGGATCGCCGGCAATCCGCCGGCTTTCGAGGAGCCGACGCGCCTCCGCTTCTTCTGCGGCGAAGAACGCCTCGGCCGCCTCCTCGCCGAGGACGTCACGGCGGATGGCAGCGAGGGCCGTCAAGCGGGCGTCGAGGTCGGCAGCGTCGGGCGCTGCCGCCGCGGCGAGTGCGCGGACGCGCTCGCGGTAGGCGAGGTAGCGGTCGAGAAGGGCGATGGCCTCGCCCGCCGCCGGGTCTTCGAGGCGGCGCCCGATCTCGCGTACGATGCGGGCGCGCAGTTCCTCGTCCGGGACCTCGCCGGTGGCGGTCAGGAAGTAGTCGAAGAAGCGACGGGCGTCGATCGTCGGCAGCAGATGGCCGCTGGCGTCGACGACGAGGCCGCCGTCGACGCGGGTGCCGCGGAGCGAGCGCGGCCGGCGCGGTACCGCGGCATCCGGGCCGCCAGTCGATGCCCGGAGCGCGCTCGGGCCGGGCGTGTCGAGATCGTGCGCGCGCGGCGCCGCGGAGGCGGCGCCGCCTCCGGGCGCCGGCGGCGCCAGGCGCAGACGGCCGAGCCAGACCCCCGCCGCCGCGAGGGCGACGAGGGCCGGGATCAGTGCTCGGCGCATGCGGCTGCCGGGCCTAGAGGCCGGCGGCCTTCAAGCGATTGGCGTGGGCGCGAAAGATGGAAGGTGGGCTCGACTCGAATATCGATACCAGGCCGAGGATCTGGTTCACCTCGTCGAGGTGATTCTGGAAGTAGTTGTCGCGAATCACCGTGCCGAGGTGCGAGCTGCACTTGCCGACGAGGCCGTCGTTCGCCTCCGGATAGAAAAAAGAGGAGAGGGCGAGCGAGCTGTCGGAGACGTCGAGAGCGTTGGTGAGGATGCCGGTGCCGCTCCACGAATAGTAGCGTATGCCGTTGACGCTCGCGGCGCCGGAGCCGCACGCAGACGCCGGCACCCCCTGCGGATATTGGGCATTGAAGGCGGCGAGCCCGGAGCTGGTGAGCGAGCTCAGCGCCGCAATGCCGTCCTGGGGATTGCTGTGGCCGGTGAGGAGGCCGATCACCGTACCGAGCGAGTTGGCGAAGTAGGCGAGCACCGCTTCCGTGAAGGACCCGTCCTTGACGTTGGCGCGGAGGTAGTCGGCGAGCGCCGCGCCCTTGTGCGGGGTTGCGACCGACGATACCGACGCTACCAGGTCCGGACGGACCGCAGCGACGTAGCGGATGTCGAGTCCCCCGTGGCTATGGCCGATGAGGTTGACCTTCGGCTTCCCGGTGAGCGCGGTGATGGTCTCGATCTGGTCGATCAGCTGCTCGCCGCGGGCTTCGGTGGAGTTGAGCTGGCTCACCGTCGTCGTGAAGACCCGGGCGCCGCCGTCTTCGAGGGCGCCGACGATCCCGAACCAGTAGCTGTAGACGCCGAAGAGCTCGTCGAAGCCGCCGAGTCCGTGCTCGAGTACGATCGGATACTTGGTCTTGGTGTAGTTGCAGTTGAAGACACAGAACGCCGCTGCGGGCGCGCTCGCTCCGAGCACCACCGCTGCCGCCACGAGCGCGCTCACCACCGTTCGCATCGTTCCTCGCATCGTCGCTCCTCCCTGGAGTCGGGGTTCGTGGACCGCCCCGGCGCGTAGCATGTCTGTCGCCGCCGGTACAAGAAAAATCGCGCCGCCGATGCAGCTTGGCGGAGGCCCATTCTCGGACGGCTTGGTGAACCTCGCCGCGCGCGTGATCGTCGGGGGGAGACGCCGGTGGACCCGGCGCGGCTCCGCGGCTCGCCGGCGTTGCAAGTCGGCGGCGGGTTCTGCATAGTGCCCCGGCTTTCTAGAACATGTTTCATTTTCAAGCCGAGAGCGGCGGGCGGTGGTCCGCCGGGGTCGCCGCAGCCGGGTACGACCGGACACTGCGAGCGGCGGTGACGTGGTGACGCGCGCGCTCGCGGGTCTGCGCGTCATCGACCTCACGGTCGAGCTCTGGGGCGGCATCGGCGCGGCGCTTCTCGGCGACTTCGGCGCCGAGGTGGTACGCATCGACGGTCTCGGACCGTCGCCGGCGGTCGGAGCGGAGGACGAGCGGCCGCCGGGGGCCTGGAACGCCCATGCGGCGCTGGCGCAGCGCAACAAGCGGAGCCTCGCCGTCGATCTCGAGAGCGAGCGCGGGCGCGAGCTGGTCCGGGCGCTCGTCGTCGAGTCCGACGTCGCGATCACCGACCGCCGACGCGCCGATCTGGTCCGCCTCGGCCTCGACTACGCGACCCTGGCGGCTCGGAAGCCGGATCTCGTCTACGCCCGCGGCTCGGGCTTCGGGCCCAAGGGACCCGACGCCGACGCCGCGGCCATCGACGAGCTCGCGGCGGCGCGCACCGGGATGATGCCGATCCTGCCGCAGCCGGGTAGGCCGCCGGTCTTCCCCGGCCACGGTCAGATGTACACGGCGGTGATGCTGGCGTTCGGGATTCTGACCGCGCTCCACCATCGCGCCAGGACGGGAGAGGGGCAGGAAGTGGACGCCTCGCTCCTCGGCGGCAACATGTACGGAGCCAGCCTCGACCTGCAGGCGTATCTGGCGATCGGCGGCGAGCGCATGCTGCAGCCGATCTCGCGCCTCGATGCCGGGAACCCGATGAGCGGCACGATGTACCGGAGCGCCGACGGCCCGTGGGTGACCCTCACCATGCCGGATACCGACCGCTGGTGGCCGATCTTCGCGCCGCTCGTCGACCTTGCCGTCGATGATCCGCGCTTCGATACGCACGACAAGCGCTGCGGTACGCACCGGCTGGAGATGATGCAGGTCTTGGAGGCGGCCATCCGGCGCCGGCCCGCCGGCCACTGGCGGACGATGTTCCAGGAGCACCAGCTCTCGGCGGACATAATCGAGAGCTACGAGTTCCCGGCCGCCGACCCGCAGGTCCGCCGCAACCGCTATCTGCTCACCATCGACGATCCGAGCGCGGGGGAGCAGACCTCGCTCGGCTTCCCGATTTTCATGAGCGAGACGCCGGCGCGTCTCGATGCTACGGCACCGGCGCGCGGCCAGCACAGTGCCGCCGTCCTCCACGACATCCTCGGGCTCTCCGAGGACGCGATCACGGCGCTCCGCGACGCCGGCACGATCGCCGGCTGAGGGGAGACGATGGCGGGCGCGCTCGCAGGGCTCCGGGTCATCGACCTCACCGTGTGGTTCCAGGGGCCGGTCGCCGCCCAGCACCTCGCCGACTTCGGCGCCGAGGTGATCAAGGTCGAGCGCCCCAAGGGCGGCGACCAGGGCCGCGGCGTCCGCAGCATCAAGGCGCTCCCGGTCGGCGACTGGAACCAGTACTTCCTGGTCATCAACCGCAACAAGAAGAGCATGGCGCTCGACCTCAAGACCGCGGCCGGCCGCGAGATCATGTACCGGCTCGTCGAGCGCTCGGATGTCTTCCTCTCGAACCTCGGGGCCGAGAACCTCGCGGCCTGGCAGCTCACGTGGGAGCAGCTCTCGGCGGTGAACCCGAAGCTCGTCTATGCGACCACCAGCGGCTACGGACCCTACGCGACGACGAGCAAGCCCGCCTTCGACATGACGGTACAGGCGCTGACCGGGCTCATGAGCCGGCTCGGCGAGCCGGGCGAGCCGCCGATCTACCTCGGCATGGGCTCCGGCGACGCCTACGGCGGCCTCATGGCGGCGCTGGCCATCCTGCTGGCGCTCTGGCACCGGAACGCGACCGGCAAGGGCCAGCGCGTCGACGCCTCGCTCTACGGGGCGCAGCTCTTCCTCGCGGCGCCGACGCTGCAAGCGTGGCTGGCGACGCGCGACCGGCGCTACTCGGAGCAGCAGCCGCGCGCTGCGGCGCACAATCCGCTCTGGAACACCTACCGCGCCAAGGACCAGTGGCTCGTCCTCTGCGTACCGAACCGCGACGATGCCTTCGCCGCGCTGGCGGCGACGCTGGAGGCCGCCGGCGCAGGGCGGGCGGCGCCGCTCGCCGGCGATGCGCGCTTCGCGACCGTTGCCGGGCGGCGCGAGCACGCGCGCGAGCTAGTCGCCGCGCTCGACGCGATAGTCGCGACGCGCACCGCCGGCGAGTGGATGGCGCGCTGGGCGCCGCTCGCCGACCGCCGCATCGCCGCGAGTCCGATCGCCACCTTCGCCGATCTCGTGCGCGACGCGGGAGTCCGAGCCAACGATTATCTGATGGAGACGTACTGCGAGGAGGTGCAGCGCCCGGTCACCGTGCGCGGCATGCCGATAACCCTGTCGCGCACGCCCGGGACCATCCGCAGCCTCGGCCCCGAGCTCGGCCAGGACACCGAGATGATCCTCTTCGAGATGCTCGGCTACGACTGGGACGAGATCGGCGCCCTCAAGGCCGCGGGGGCGATTCCGTGACTGCGCCGCTCGCGGGGATCCGCGTCCTCGACCTCTCGACCATGCTCGCGGGCCCGTACGCCGCGACGCTCCTCGGCGATCTCGGCGCCGACGTGGTCAAGGTGGAATCCCACTACGGCGACGACAGCCGCCACCTCGGTCCCGAGCGTGCCGGGCAGCGCTCGCCGTTCCTGAGCCTGAACCGCAACAAGCGCAGCCTGGTGCTCGACCTGCAGAAGGCCGCGGCCCGGCCGGTCTTCGCGCGCCTGGCGGCGACGAGCGACGTCGTGATCACCAACGTCCGCGAGCCGGCGCTCTCGAAGCTCGGCCTCGCCTACGAGCAGCTGCGGGCGGAGCGCCCCGACGTCATCTGGGTCGGGATCACCGCGTTCGGACCCGACGGTCCCTACGCCGGGCGGCCGGGGATCGACTTCCTGGCCCAGGGATACGCCGGGCTGATCTCGTTGAACGGCGACCCCGCCGGCGATCCGGTGCGCGTCACCGTGCCGCTCGTCGACGTGATGACCTCCGAGCTCGCCGTGAGCGGCGTGCTGGCAGCACTCCTGGTGCGCGCCAAGACCGGCCGGGGCCAGCGCATCGACGTGTCGCTTCTCGACGCCCTCGTGCATGCGCAGGCGAGCGGCCTCGGCGCCTGGTTCCTGAACCGGGAGGTGACGCCGCGCACCGGCAACCGCAGTCAGTACTTCGCGCCCTCGGGCGTCTACCGCTGCCGCGACGGCAAGGGGATCGTCATCACCTGCCCCTCCGACAAGTTCTTCGCCCACCTGTGCCGGGCGCTCGAGGTCGCCTGGATCGCCGATCCGCGCTTCACCAAGGTCGCGGCGCGGCTCGAAAACCAAGAAGCGCTGGAGGCGCTGCTCGCAGCTCGCTGCCGCGATTTTACGCGCGACGAGCTGCTGCAGCGCCTGATCGCGGCCGACGTGCTCGCGGCGCCTATCCACGAGATCCCCGAGGTGGCTGCCGACCCGCAGGTGCGCCACAACGAGATGATCGTTGCCACCGAGCACGCGACGCTCGGGCGCCTCGAGGTGACCGGCGTCCCCGTGAAGCTGCGCGCCACGCCGGGGAGCGTGCGCCTGGCGCCGCCGGTCCACGGTCAGCACACGCTGGAGATCCTCGGCGAGCTCGGGCTCGCCGCCGACGAGATAGAGCGACTGCGCCGCGAGCGTACGATCGGCGTCGCCGATTGACGATGCCGCCGCGCAGCGGCGCCGGACGCTACGACCGCGAGGACCGCCGCGGTTCAGGGCGCGGGGAGGGCGGCGACCGGTGGTGTCACCGCGACGAGTGGCGGTGACGCGGCGCCCGAGCGGCGCGCCAGATCCTCGGCGCGCAGGAGCTCGACGAAGCGGGTCACGGCGTCGATCGCATAGGCCGAGTGCCGGGAATGGAACAGGTCGAAGGCGTGCTGCGCGCCCGGCAGCTCGGCGTAGACCACGGGTTGGTGCGATACCCTGCGCAGTGCCGCCACGAAGTGGCGGGTGTCCTCGACGTAGGCGAGCGAATCGTGCGTGCCGTGGATCACGAAGAAGGGCGGGGCGCCGGCGTGCACGCGCGCGATCGGCGACGCCTTCTCCCAGGCGTCGCGGTCGGCGGTCGGCGAGCTCTTCATGACCAGGCGCTCGAGGAAGGGCGTCATCGAGGCCTTCCGCCGCTCGCCGTGGCGGTCGAGGAAATCGTAGACGCCGTAGAAGGGGACGCAGCCCTGGACCGTGGTATCGGCATCCTCGAAGCCGGGCTGGTACTCCGGATCGTTGGCCGTGAGCGCGACCAACGCCGCCAGATGGCCGCCGGCGGAGCCGCCGGTCACGATCACGAACGCCGGATCGCCGCCGTACTCGGCGGCATGTCGCTTCGTCCAGACGAGGGCGCGCTTCACGTCGATCAGGTGATCGGGAAAGGTCGCGCGCGGCGAGAGGCGGTAGTTGGCGGCGACGCAGAGCCAGCCCCGCGCTGCCAGGTGGTACATGAGAGGCAGCGCCTGCTGCTCTTTCTGTCCGACCGTCCAGCCGCCGCCGTGGATCTGGAACAAGATCGGCGCGGGCCCGTCGCCGTTGCCGTTGGCGGGCCGGTAGATGTCGAGGAGGTTGCGCCGCCCGTGAGGGCCGTAGGGGATGTCGGGTATGCGCTCGACGCCGCGGACGCGGAACTTGAAGGGGCGGGCGATGCGGCGGAACGGCACCGCGTGGTTCGGCGGCAGGATGCCGTCGGCGAGGTCGTGGTGAAATGCGGCGTCGAAGACCGCGCCCGAGTTGCCGGCGCGTTGATAGAAGATGAAGAGCGCGACCCACGACGCGAAAGTGACGACCAGGCCGACCCATCCGGGCCAGGCGCCGAGCGCGTCGAGCTCGACGAAGGCGATGGTCGCCACCGCCTGCCAGGCGATGTGGTGCACGGCGAGCTCGCCGGTGAGCCACGAAGCGAAGAAGTAGGGAACGATGAGGTAGCTGATCCGCCGCAGCCGCAGCACCGCGCTCGCCGTGAAACCGGCGCCGACGAGGCTCACGAGGAGGAAGAGCCACGAAGCGGGGTGCGGGGGGATCATTTGTCCTTTTCGTATTCGTCGGCGAGCCCGGCGCGGGCGGCAGCCTCGCGCTCGCGCAGCTCGTAGAAGCGCGGCTTGCGCTTGCCGACGAAGGCGCTGCCGCCTTCTTTGCCCTCCGGAGCGTCGAACCAGTCGGGGTAGAAGTTGCTCGAGATCACGCCCATCTCCGCGTAGCCGTCCATCTCCTGATCGAAGGCGGCCTTCAGGATCTCGAGACATCCGGGGCTCGCGAGAAAGAGCTCGCTGCACCATTGATCGACCTCGGCCTCGAGCCGATCGAGCGGGACCACGCGGTTCACCAGCCCCATGTCGAGAGCCTCGAGCGCGGGGTAGCGGCGACAGAGCATCCACATCTCGCGCGCCTTTTTGTGGCCGACGACCTTGGTGAGGAAGGGCACGAAATAGCCGTCGGCCGGGCTCGAGACCCGCGGGCCGGCTTGACCGAAGACGGCGTTGTCGGCGGCGATCGTGAAGTCGCAGACGTAGGCCATGTGGTTGTGGCCGCCGAGGCAATAGCCCTGCACCTGGGCGATGACGGGCTTGCGCGAGAGGCGAACGAGGCGGTTGTGCGGGTAGCGGTTGTAGAAGGCTTCGCGCAGTCCCCAGCGCTCCCACATGACGTCGCCGCCGGCGCCGAAGTGCTTGCCGGCTCCGGCGACGACGATGACGCCGATCAGCGGGTCGTGATTGGCGTCGTAGAAGGCGCGGAACATCTCGTCGACGGTGTGGAGGGTCATCGTGTTGAGCTTCTCGGGCTTGTTGATGGTGATGCGCGCAACCCCGCCCCTGAGCTCGAGGTGGTGCTTCTTCTCGTAGACGATCTCGTCGAAGACGAGGCCCTCGCCTTCGACCTTGGACCACGCGGTGAAGCTCGTCATAGCGCTGCCACGACCTTTCCCGCCTCTGCGCCGAGGCGTACGCACGGCGAACGGATCGATCCGCGAGGCACGCGCGGTGCGCTCCGTGGTGCCACTTGCCGATGGATTTATAACATGTTCTACATTCGAGCGAGCCGCTGCACCTATGAAACCGCCTATCTTCGACTATGCTACCCCGGCATCCGTCGCCGAGGCGATTGCGCTGCTGGCGCGCTACGAGGGCGAAGCGAAGCTCCTCTCCGGCGGGCAGAGCCTGGTGCCCCTGCTCAATATGCGGCTAGCGCGGCCGGCGGTGCTGGTGGATCTCGCGCGCATCGCCGCTCTCGACTGGGTGCGCGTCGCGGATGGCGTCGTCGCGATCGGAGCGATGACGCGCCAGCGCACGGTCGAGCTGGCGCCCGAGGTGCAGGAGCGTCATCCGCTGCTGCACGCCGGCTTGCAGTTGATCGCTCACCCGCAGAATCGCAATCAGGGGACGATCGGCGGCTCGCTGGCGCACGCCGATCCGGCGGCCGAGCTGCCGGCGCTCGCGGTCGCGCTCGACGCCAGCTTCGAGGCGGCCGGACCCGAGGGCACGCGCACGGTCGCCGCCGCCGACTTCTTCCTCACCTACCTGACCACCGCACTGGCCGCGACCGAGATCCTGACCTCGGTGCGCTTCCCGATGTTGCCGGCGCGAACCGGGTGGGCGATCCAGGAAGTCGCGCGCCGCCACGGCGATTTCGCGCTCGCCGGCGTCGTCGCGGTCGTGGGTCTGGCGCTCTCGGGCGCGATCAGCCGGGCGCGCGTCGTTCTCTACGGGGTCGGGGCGACGCCGGTCCGCGCCGCCGCGGCCGAGCGCCTGCTCGAAGGCCACGTCGCCGACGCCGCGCTCCTCGCGAGCGCCAGCGCCCAGGCCGCCGCTGACCTGGAGGAACCGCTCACGGACGTACACGCGAGCGCCGACTACCGCCGAGACCTGGCGCGCGTTCTCGTGGGGCGGGCGCTCGCCGAGGCGATGACGCGGGCGCACGCCGCCTGAGGACGACGTGACCAGCACCCGACGTATCGGCATGACCGTGAACGGCGAACGCTACGAGGCAGACGTCGAGCCGCGCACCACGCTCGTCGACTTCCTGCGCGGCACGCTCGGGCTCACCGGCACCCACGTCGGTTGCGAGCACGGCGTCTGCGGCGCCTGCACCGTCCTCTGGAACGGCAAGGCGGTGCGCTCGTGCATCATGCTCGCCGTGCAAGCCGACGGCGCCGAGCTGAAGACCGTAGAGGGACTCGCTCGGGGAGCGACGCTGCACCCGATTCAACAGGCGTTCCTGGAGAAGCGCGGCCTCCAGTGCGGCTTCTGCACGCCTGGCCTGATGCTCTCGATCGACGAGCTGCTGGCGCGGACGAGCGCGCCCACCGATACCGAGATCACCGACACGATAGGCGGGCACCTCTGCCGCTGCACCGGCTACCAAGCGATCGTCGAGGCCGTACATCTGGCGATCGAGAAGCTGCGCACCAAATGAGCTCTGCCGAGAAAGCGATTCCGCGGAGCCTAGCGGAGATTCCGAACAGCCGACCGCGCTACATCGGCCGGCCGACCAACCGGCTCGAGGATCCGGCGCTGCTCACCGGGCGCACCCAGTTCATCGACGACGTCGTCCTGCCGCGCATGCTCCACTGCGCGATCCTGCGCAGCCCGCACGCCCACGCCAAAATCACGGCCATCGACACGAGCGCAGCGGAGAAGCTCGCCGGTGTGGCTGCGATCGTCACCGGCGAGGACGCCAGGCGCTGGTCGAACCCGGTCATGACGGTCCCGCCGGGATGGGGCACGCACTGTCTCGCGATCGACAAGGTCCGCTTCGTCGGCGAGCCGGTGGTCGCGGTCGCGGCGACGAGCCGCTACGTCGCCGAGGACGCCCTCGAGCTGATCACGGTCGACTACGAGCCCCTTCCGGCTGTGGTCGACGCCCGCCAGGCGCTCGCGGTCGGGAGTCCGCTGCTCTTCGAAGAGAACGGCGACAACGTGATGTTCCGCAAGCTCTTCACGTGGGGCGACGTCGACGCCGCCTTCACGGACGCGGCGCACGTGGTGCAGCGCGACTTCCGCTGGCACCGGCTCGGCGCCAACCCGCTCGAGACCTTCGGAGTGATCAGCCAGTGGGACGAGGTCGAAGGCACGCTCACGTGCCGCGGCAGCTTCCAGGCCCAGAACCACTTCGCGATGTCGCGCGCCATGGTCTTCAACCTGCCGCTCCATAAAGTACGCTTCATCAGCCACCCGCACGGCGGCAGCTTCGGCGGCAAGGGCGGCGCTCGCGGTACCGACATCACGGCGCTGCTGTCGCGGAAGTCCGGCGGTCGTCCGGTCAAGTGGATCGAGGACCGCATGGAGTATCTAGCCGGCGGCGCCAGCCAGGCCTGGGACCGGCACTACGACGCAGCGCTCGCTCTCGACGTCGACGGCAAGGTGCTGGGCTTCCGGGTGCGCCTGCTCGACGACCTCGGCGCCACAGCAGAAGGATGGGGCGCCGTGAGCGCAGCCAAGCCGCTCACTGCCTTCACCGGCTGCTACGCCATCCCGGCGGCCCAGTACGATCTCACCATCGTCGCCACCAACAAGCTTCCCGGCAGCCCCTATCGCGGCATGGGACCGCCGCCGCACAACTGGGTACTGGAGCAGCTCATGGATCTGGCGGCGCGCGAGCTCGGACTGGATCCCGCGGAGATCCGGAGGCGGAACTTCATACCGCCCGCCGCCTTTCCATACACCATCGCGAGCGGCAACGAGTACGACAGCGGCAACTACGAGGCGACGCTGGCGGCCGCGCTCGCCATGGGCGACTACCGGGCCCTGCGCGAGAAACAGGCCCGCCTGCGCAGCGAAGGCCGCTACCTCGGCATCGGCCTCGTCACCACCATCGAGCCCGGCGTCTTCGACTGGAACGCGTACGCCATCGTCGGTCAGCCCGGCACCGGAGTTCCCGAGGGCGCGACCGTCGCCATCGACCTGTTCGGCAAGCTCACGATCAAGGTCGGCTTCGCGCTCGAAGGGCAGGGCCAGTACACGGTCGCGGCGCAGGTGCTCGCCGATTGGTTCAACGTCGACATAGCCGACGTGCGCGTGATCCCCCTCGACACGCTGTCGGCGCCGCCGCACTTCGGTCCGGGCGGGAGCCGCCTCGGCGTCGCGGTCACCGGCGCGGTGCTCGGCGCCGCGCAGCGGCTCACCGAGAAATTGATCGCCGTCGCGGCAGGGCTCTTCCGGACGACGCCCGACCAGGTGGAGCTTCGCGACGGGCGGATCGGCGTCAAGGGCAATCCCGAGGCTTCGATGCCGTTCCAGGAGGTCGCGCAGGCGATGCTCGGCCGCAGCGATCTCCTGCCGCCCGGCATCGATCCCAATCCCGAGGCGACGTACGTGTGGACGGCGCCCGGGCGCACGCCGGCCGACGACCAAGGCCGCGCCAAGAGCTATCTCACCGCCGCCAATGCCTGTCACCTCGTGGTGGTCGAGGTCGACGTCGACACGGCGCAGGTGCGTATCGAGAAATATTGGATCGCCGACGACTGCGGTACGCGCCTCAATCCCGCGAGCGTCGAAGGGCAGACCCAGGGCGGCGTCGCCCAGGGCGTCGGCGCGGCGCTCCTCGAAGAGGCGGTATACGACGAAGACGGGCAGCTGCGAACGTCGACCTTCATGGACTACCTGCTGCCTACGATCTACGAGGTGCCGATGACGGTGAAGCAGGCGCTGTGTACGCCGTCGCCCTTCGCGCCCCTCGGCGCCAAGGGCTGCGGCGAAGGCGCCATGCACGCGACGCCGGCGGCGATTCTTTGCGCGATAAACGACGCACTGGCGCCGCTCGGCCTCGAGTTCCGCGAGGTGCCGGCGAGCCCGCAGCGTTTGTGGACGCTACTCCGGCAGGCGCGGCGCGACCGCTGAATAGCGGCGCCGACCGGCCGCTCGACGCCCGGCCGCGCGCCGGCGGGAAGGCGGCGCGTCCCTAGCGGATCGCCCGCAGCTCGACCGGGATCTCGAGGGTTGCGTTCGGAGGCACGCGCCCCGGGACGCCCTCGGCGCCGTAGCCGAGGTTCGGCGGAACGTAGAGGATGCGCTTGCCGCCGACCTTCATGGTCGACACGCCTTCTTCGAGGCCCTTGAGGGCTTGGCCCTTGCCGATGACGAACTCGAAGGTGCGGCCGCCGTTCTTGCCCTCGATCACCCGGCCGCCGGCGGTGATCGAGTAGAACACCACGACGGTCTGGCCGTCCTGCGGCGCCGCCCCTTCGCCCGGACTCGTCTCGACGTACTCGAGGCCGCTCGCGGTAGTTACCCTGGCGGCGGCGGGAGATGCCGTGGCCGCAGGGTCGGCGGCGCGTGCCGTCGTCGCAGCGAGCGTCAGCGTTGCCGCGATGGCTACGATAGCCGGGGTGCGTGCGTGCATGCAGGATCCTCGTCGTCGGGAGTGTCGGAGCGGACGCACGCTAGCCAGGCGGTGCGAAGCGGTCAAGGTAGCCGGCGGCGCGTGCCGGCGCGGCGTGCTTCGCCGCCGCGGACGAGTCGGCTCGACGACGCGAGCCGGATCGGGCTAAGAAGCAGCGCCGCAGCCGCTCGAATTCCGCGCCAAGGAGAGCACCGTGACGACACCGACAGCGGACCACTTCGTGGCTCTTTCCGAGTGCCACTTCATGAACGAGCAGTCGATGCACGAGATCAGCTACTATCCGGGGTTCACCAGGTGGTGGCAGAGCGTCGACGGCGTCATCCGCGCCTGGGCGAACCGCGACCTCGCCGGCGGCGGTGCGATGCCGCCGCCGCGCGCCCATGCGCTCATCGAATGGATGGACAGAGCCGGCGTCGACGTCTGCTTCGCACTCCGCGAGTCGATGATGGACGTCGCCGGATACGCCTCCTGCATGTCGACGAACGCCTTCGTCCTCGAGGAGATCGCGCCGTACCCGGACCGCATGTACCTCGAGTGCAACGTCGGCCCGATCATGCGCCGCGGCGTGGAGAACGCCATCTGGGAGCTCGAATACCTGGTGCGGGAGCGGGGGGCGAAGCTCTGCAAGGTCTACGCGCCCGAGGACGGCCCGCTCAACGACCGCCGGCTCTGGCCGTTCTACGAGAAGGCCTGCGAGCTCGACATCACGCTCACCATCCACATGGGCATGGCTTACGTGTGCCCGCAGCCGACCAAGTACACACTGCCGCTGCTGCTCGACGAGGTCTGCCTCGACTTCCCGGAGCTCAAGGTCATCGCCTACCACATGGGCTGGCCCTATCACGAGGAGATGATGGGCTATGCCGGAAAGCA
Source organism: Polyangiaceae bacterium UTPRO1 (assembly GCA_002050235.1). GTDB lineage: Bacteria > Desulfobacterota > Binatia > UTPRO1 > UTPRO1 > UTPRO1. The sequence continues at coordinate 27,955 of MWST01000023.1, forward strand.
CAAGAATCTCTACCTGAGCCTCTCCGGCATCATCGGCTGGCTGCAGCGGGCGCCGTACCGCGGCTATCACATGATCGGGCAGGCCTTGCAGTGGGTGAGCCCCGACAAGATCGTCATGGGACTCGACCTCGCGTTCGACGACATGCCGCGCGTCGTCGACTGGGTGCGTACTCTGCAGATGCCCGAGGAGCTGCAGGAGAAGTGGGGGTATCCGGAGATCACCGAGGAGATGCGCGCCAAGTTCCTCGGCCTGAATCTCGCCAAGCTCGCCAAGATCGAGCCTACCAAGCGGGTGCAGAAGAAGGGATGAGGCGATGACCGGCGCCGAGAGCGCGGCGGCGGACCCTCGCCGCGGGTGCGGCGAACACGGCCGCCGGCTCGCGGCGCTGCGTGCGGCGATGGCCGAGCAGGGCCTCGCGGCGTACCTCGTGCCGCGCGCCGACGAGCATCAGAACGAAGGGGTGCCGGCGTCCGAGGAGCGCCTGCGCTGGCTCAGCGGCTTCGACGGCAGCGCCGGACTGGCGGCGATCGGACGGGAGCACGCCGCGCTCTTCGTCGACGGCCGCTACATGCTGCAAGTGCGGCGGCAGAGCGACGCGGCGCTCTGGGAGCACCGCCATCATGTCGAAGCGCCGTTCCTCGACTGGGTCAAGCAGCGGCTCGGATCGGGCGATCGCATCGGCTTCGACCCGCGGCTGCACACCGTCGCCGAGATCAAGCGGCAGCGGGCGGCGCTCGAGCCGCTCGGAGTGAAGCTGGTGCCGGTCCTGCCGAACCTCGTCGATCGCTGCTGGAGCGACCGGCCGGCGCCGCCGCGGAAGCAACTGACGCTGCATCCTCCGGAGATGGCCGGCGAGTCCTCGGCCGCCAAGCGGGCGCGCATTGCGGCCGAGCTGGTCGCGAGCGGGCTCGATGCGCTGATCGTGTCGGCCTCCGACAACCTCGCCTGGCTCTTCAATGTGCGCGGCGCCGACGTGCCGATGACGCCGATCGTCCTCGGCTACGCGATCCTCGGCGCCGACGGCGCGGCGGCGCTCTTCGTCGATCCGGCGAAGCTCGGGGCCGAGGTGCGGGCGGCGCTCGTCGGCGACGGCGGCGGCGCGGTGACGCTGGCGGCGCCGGAGGATCTCGCGGCGGCGCTCGCGGCGCTGGGCGGCAAGAAGGTCCGGCTCGACGCCGGCACCGGCTCGGTCTTCCTGAGCGATAGCCTCGAGGCCGCCGGCGCCAGCGTCGACGTCGGTCCCGATCCCTGCCAGGCGGCAAAGGCGCGTAAGAACGCCGTCGAGATCGCGGGCATGCGCCGCGCCCACCATCGCGACGGGGTGGCGTTGGCGCGCTTCTTCGCCTGGCTCGCCGCGGCGCCGCGGATCGGCGAGACCGAGGCCACGCTCGCCGCGGTCCTGGCGGCGCTGCGCGCGCGCGGTGACCACTACCGGGGTCCGAGCTTCGAGACGATCTCGGCTCTCGGCGGCAACGCCGCCCAACCGCACTATCGGGTCGACGCGGCGCACGCCCGCGTCGTCGCCGCCGACGATCTCTATCTGGTGGATAGCGGCGGCCAGTATCTCGACGGCACCACCGATGTGACCCGGGTGGTGATGCTCGGGACCCCGACCGCCGAGATGCGCCGCCGCTACACCGAGGTGCTGCGCGGCGTGATCGCCGTCAGCCGGGCGCGATTCCCCGCCGGCACGACGGGCGCGCAGCTCGATCCCTTGGCGCGACAGTATCTCTGGGCCTCCGGGGTCGACTTCGATCACGGCACCGGGCACGGCGTCGGCAGCTATCTCTGCGTACACGAGGGGCCGCAGAGCATCTCCAAGCGCGCCACCGAGGTGAAGCTGGAGCCCGGCATGGTGCTGTCGGTGGAGCCCGGATACTACAAGGCCGACGCGTTCGGGATCCGTATCGAGAATCTCGTCGTCGTCACCGTGGCGGAGCCCCAGCCCGACGGCGCCGAGCTGCGGACGCTCGCCTTCGAGACGCTGACTCTGGCGCCTTTCGAGCGTCGGCTGATCGATGTCGGGGCGCTCGACCCGGCAGAGAGAGAATGGATCGACGTCTACCACGCGCGGGTCGGCGCCGAGCTGGCTCCCGCTCTCGACGCCGCCGACGCCGCCTGGCTGGCGCGCGCCACCGCGCCGCTCTGAAGCGCGGGCACACGACGCGGGTCACGGCGCCACGGGCGGGTCATGGCCGTCGCGCTCGACGCGCCGAGAACGGGAAGGCCGCGGGGTGGCGCGGTGGCACGGCCGCGGACGATCCGCTATGTCGGCGCGTTGATGACGACTTCACTGTCCGATCGCGCTTGCATCGTCGGGATCGGCGAGACCGCGTACTGCCGCGCTCCCGGATCCGGGAAGACCGAGCTCGGGATCCAGCTCGAGGCGGCGCGGGCCGCGCTCGCCGATGCCGGGCTCGGACCGCGCCAGCTCGACGGCGTGATGCCGTTTCCGAATCTCGGCAGCGCCGAGGAGCTCGCCGCCAACCTCGGAATCGCGAACCTGCGCTTCGCAGCGACCGTCCACATGGGCGGCGCGGCGCCGGTGGCCTCGCTGCAGGTGGCGGCGGCGGCGGTGGTCAGCGGCAGCGCCGACTACGTCCTCCTGCCGGCGGGGTGGAACGGTTATTCGGGGCGGCGAGTGCGCGAGTCGGTGGCCGTCGACTCCTCGTTGCTGCCGGGAGGTGCGATCGCCCGCGACTACTACCTGCCGCACGGTTTGACGGCGCCGCCGCAGTGGTATGCGCTGATCGCCCGCCGCCACATGCACGAGTTCGGGACGACTCCGGAGCACCTCGGAGCGATCGCGATCGCCATGCGCAAGCACGCGCAGTTGAACCCCGGAGCGGTGATGAAGGACAAGCCGCTCACCATGGACGCCTATCTCGCCTCACCTATGGTGACGGCGCCGTATCGGCTCTTCGACTGCTGCCTCGAGACCGACGGCGGCGCGGCGGTGGTGGTGACGACCCGGGAACGAGCGCGCGATCTGCGCCGGCATCCGGTCGCGATCCTCGGTGTCGCGGCGGCGCAGCCGTATCCCGCCGACGAGATCACCAATCGTAAGGATCTCTTCGCGACCGGTCTCACACTGGCGGCGCCGCGTGCGTTCGCCATGGCCGGCGTCACGCCCGCCGACATCGACTTCGCCGAGATCTACGACTGCTTCACCTTCGAGGTGCTGCAGCAGCTCGAGGAGACCGGCTTCTGCGGCCGCGGCGAGGGCGGACCTTTCGTCGAGGGCGGCACGATCGAGCTCGGCGGCGCGTTGCCGGTGAACACGCACGGCGGCCTCCTCTCCGAGGCGCACGCGCTCGGCATGAGCCACATCGTCGAGGCCGTCCGCCAGCTGCGCGGCGACGGCGGCGAGCGGCAGGTCGCCGCCGCCGCTCTCGGAGTCGTCACCGGGTGGGGCGACTTCGGCGACGGCTCGATCGCCATCCTGGGGCGCGCATGAGAGCGGCGCGGGAGAGGACCTGGCGATGAGCGAGGCTGTCGCGATTCCGCGCCCGCTGCCGTCCCGGCATGGGCTCGCCGGCGAGTTCTATGCCTGGTGCGCCAAGGGCGAGCTCCGCTTCCAGCGCTGCAGCGGCTGCGGCACGTGGCGGCACGTGCCGCGCGAGATGTGCGCCGAGTGCGGCAGCGTCGCCTGGGCGTGGGAGCGCTCGAGCGGCCGCGGACGGATCTACACCTGGACGGTCGTGGCGCGGGCTCTGCACCCGGGCTTCGCCGCCGATGCGCCCTACGCGCCCGTGGTCGTCGAGATGGAGGAAGGCGTGCGGCTGCTCGGCCGGATGGTCGACTGCCCGCCCGCCGAGCTCGCCATCGCCATGCCGGTAGAGGTGGTGTTCGTGGCGGTAGCACCGGAAGTGACGCTGCCGAGATTCCGCCGTACCTGATGGCGCCCGCTTCCCGTCCCGGGCGCGCGCCCGAAAGGATTCGCCGATGAAGAAGACGCCGCCGACGCTGCCGCCGACGATGCGCTACGAGAAGCGCGACCGCATCGCCATAGTCACCATCAACCGCCCCGAGGCCATGAACGCCTTTACCGCCGACATGCTGCGCGGCATGGATGCGGCGTTCGCCGACTTCGACGCCGACCCGGATCTCTGGGTCGCCATCCTCGCCGCTGCGGGCGACAAGGCCTTCTGCGCCGGCATGGACCTCAAGGAGGCGATCCCGGCTTTGGCCGAAGGCGACGAGCTCGGTTACGAAGACCATACCAAGCGGCCCTTCTCGGACGTCTTCAAGCCGATCATCGCCGCCGTGAACGGCTACTGCATCGCCGGCGGCCTCGAGTTCCTCCAGGGCACCGATCTGCGCATCGCCGCCGAGCACGCGACCTTCGGCCTCGGCGAGGTCCGCTGGGGCATCATCCCGACCGGCGGCTCGCACATCCGCCTGCCGCGCCAGATCCCGTGGGCGGTGGCGATGGAGCTGCTGTTCATGGGCCGGCCGATAGACGCCAGGCGCGCTTACGACATCGGGCTCGTGAACGCGGTCGTGCCCGCCGCCGATGTCCTGCCGACCGCGATCGAGTGGGCCGAGACCATCTGCAGGAACGGTCCGCTGGCGGTGAAGACCGCGAAGGAGATCGCCGTGCGCGCCCTCGGACTCGAGTCGGGGTTCGTCCTCGAGAAGGCGCTCGGTGCCCGCGTCTTCGCATCGGCCGATGCAGCCGAGGGTCCGAAAGCCTTCGCGGAGAAGCGGCAGCCGAGGTTCACGGGGCGCTGAGCCGCGCGGTGCGTACGCAGGGGGACGCGGCGACGACCCGGGGAGCGCTCGCCATAGCCGGCGTGCGACTGACGCACCCCGGCCGCATCCTCTATCCGGACCTCGGTTTCACGAAGCTCGACCTGGCGCGCTTCTACGAGGCGGTCGCCGAGCGGCTCCTGCCGCACGTGGCGGGGCGGCCGCTCAGCCTGGTGCGCTGTCCGACCGGTCTCGGCAGCTGCTTCTACGTGAAGCACGCGGCGATCGCCGGTGCCCCGGGCCTGCGCCGCATCCCGATCCGCGAGAAGAGCGCGACCCGCGAATACCTGGTCGTCGACAGCCTCGCGGGGCTGGTCGCGCTGGCGCAGATGAGCATCCTCGAGATCCATACCTGGAACTGCACCGCTGACGAGCTCGAGCGGCCCGACCGCGTAGTCATCGACCTCGATCCCGGACCGCAGGTGGCATGGCCGCGAGTCCTGGCCGGGGCGAAGCGGGTGCGCGACGGTTTCGCTGCCCTCGATCTCCGCAGCTTCGTCAAGGCGACCGGGGGCAAGGGTCTGCACGTGGTCGTGCCGTTCACGCCCGAACTGGACTGGGCGGCGTGTCTGGCGCTGGCCCGCAGCGTGGCGGCGGCGATCGTGCGCCAGGAGCCGGATACCTACACGACGGTCATGAGCAAGCGCGGCCGCGAGAAGAAGATCCTCCTCGACTACTATCGCAATCAGCGCGGTGCCACGGCCATCGCCGCGTTCTCGCCGCGCGCGCGGCCGGGCGCTCCGGTAGCCGTGCCGCTCGCTTGGCACGAGCTCTCGCCCCGGCGGCGCGCCGATCACTTCACGGTCGCGAATCTGTCGGCGCGGCTGGCGCGCTTGCGGCGCGATCCCTGGCGTGAGTACTGGACGGTCCGCCAGCGGCTCGGCGCCAAGGCGCTGGCGGCGGCCGGCGGACGGTGAAAGGTACGTCATGAAGATCGCGACCTGGAACGTCAACGGCATTCGCGCCCGCGCTGCACAGGTGCTCGAGCTGGTCGAGCGCGAGGCGCCCGACGTCGTCTGCTTGCAGGAGATCAAGGCCAAGCCCGAGCAGGTCCCCGAGGCCCTCTGCAACCTCGCCGGCTACTGGTGCCGCTGGCACGGCGCCGGGGGGTATTCGGGCGTCGGGCTGCACCTCGCCAAGAGCCGCTTCCCCGCCGCGCCGTCCTTCAGCCACCCCGAGTTCGACTACGAGACCCGCATCGTCCAGGCGGTGGCCGGCGACACCGTGTTCGCCTCGGTCTACGTACCGAACGGCGGCAAGGACTACGCTGCGAAGATCCGCTTCCTCGCCGCGCTCGAGAATTACGCAGCCGGCGTGCACGCGGCCGGGCGTCACCTCGTGCTCGGCGGCGACCTGAACGTCGCCCGCACCGATCGCGACGTCCATCCCAAGGAGCGCAAGCCCGGCGCCATCGGGCAGAAGCCCGAGGAACGGGCGCTGATCGAGAACCTGTGTGGGCGCGGCCTCGTCGACATCGCCCGCGCCCTCGACCCCGACAACGACGAGCTGTTCACCTGGTGGGCTCCGTGGCGCAACCTGAAGGCCAGGAACATCGGCTGGCGCATCGACTACGTGCTCGCTTCGACGCCGCTGGCCGAGCGCGCTGCGGGGTGCGTGGTGCAGCGCGAGTTCGGCAGCAGCGACCACGGGCCCGTCGTGGCGACGTTCCACGACCGCTGACCCGGGCCGTCGCGACGGCCCGGGAGGTAGTACGTCCGGGTGCGGACGTCGCCGCCGCTTCAGTAGATCGCCCGGGCCTCGACGAGCGCCCGGTAGCGGTCGTCGTCGAGGCCGAGGAGGCCCTTCAACACGCGCTCGTTGTCCTGACCGATGCGCGGACCCGGACGCACGTCGATCCGACTCCGGCTCGTCTTCACGTAGGCGCCGTAGATCGTCTCCTCGAAGCCGAGCGGATGGGCGACCTCGATGAAAGTGCCGCGCGCGCGCCAGTGCGGATCGCGGAGGAGATCGGCGACGTTCAGGACCGGAGTCGCGGCTATGCCCGCGCTCTGGAGCCGCTGCGCCAGCGCGTAGTCGTCCTGGGGAGCAGTCCAGGCAGCGAGCTGGCGGTGCAACGCATCGAGCGCCGCCAGGCGTCCGGCCAGGGTTGTGAGTGCAGGCGCCGTCGCCCAGGCCGGGCGATCCATGGCGTCGACCAGCGCCTGCCAGGCATCGTCGCCGGTGACGGCGATGGCGATCCAGCGGTCCTCCCCGGTGCAGGGGAAGACGCCGTGGGGCGCGGCGGCGGCGCGCGGATGGCGGTTCCCGAGCGGCCCGGCGCTGCGGCCGTTCAGGGCGTAGTCCATGAAGGCGGGGCCGACCATCTGCATGACGGCCTCCTGCTGCGAGTAGTCGATGTGCTGACCCTGGCCGGTACGGTCGCGGTGGTAGAGCGCGGTCAGGATCGCGAACGCCCCCATGATGCCGTTGTAGGGATCGGAGAAGGCGTTCTCGACGGGTATGGGCGCGCCGTCGCCGTAGCCGACCAGGCTGTCGAGGCCGGTCGTGCTCGTGAGGCTGAGACCGTAGGTGCGGATGTCCTTCAGTGGCCCGGTGAGTCCCGCTGCCGGCATCGAGAACATCACCAGATCGGGCTTCACGACGCGGAGATCGTTCCAGCCGAGCTCGAGGTCCTCCATGACGCCGGGGCCGAAGTTCTCGATGACGACGTCGCACCTGGCGATGAGATCCCGGGCCAGCCGGCGCCCGTCGGCGTGCTTCAGGTTCAGCGACACGCTGCCGTTTCCGGCCCAGCAGGCGTGGTTCGAGAGGCTGCGGTCGGGATCGCGCACCCCGCCGCCGAAGGGGGGCAACATGCGGGTCAGGTCGATGCGGGCCCGCGACTCGATCTTGAGGACGTCGGCGCCGAGGAAGCCTAGCGTCTGGCCGACCACGGGACCGGCCCAGACCCAGCCGAAGTTGGCGACGCGGATGCCGGCGAGCGGCAGCAGCGGGTCGGTTGCCGTCATGCACGCACCTTGGCGACGACGCCCTCGCGCTCGAGCGCCGCGAGGGCCGCAGCGTCGAGCCCGAGGCGTTCCCCGAGGACCGCCGCAGTGTGCTCGCCGAGGAGCGGCGCCGGACGTGTCGGTCCCCCGGGGCTCGCCGGCAGCTTGAACGGCGCGCCGAGATCGCGGACCCGGCCGAGCGCCGGGTGCTCGATCTCGGTGAGGTAGCCGCGCGCCGCGAGGTGCGGATGCTCGGCAGCCTCGGCGATCGAGAAGACCGCGGTCACCGGCACGCCCTCGGCCTGGCAGCGATCCATGATCTCGCGTTTGCCGTGCTGCATCGTCCACTCGATCAGGAGCGGGTAGATGGCATCGGCGTTCTGCGCCCGCTGGTACATGTCCTGGAAGATGTCGACGGTCATCCACTCGGGATTGCCCATGACGCGGGCGAGGCCGTTCCACTGTCCGGGCTCGAGCGCCAGCATCCACACGTGTCCGTCCTTGCACGGGAGGATCGTCGCCGGAGCCCCGAGCGGCATGCCGACGCCGGTGCGGCGCTCGCACTTCCCGTCCTGGGCGCAGCCGCCGATGTTCTGGCCGCCGACGAAGGTGGCGGCGATCGCCTCGGCGCAGGAGACGTCGAGGTGCTGGCCGCCGCCGACGCGGGCGCGGCCGTAGACGGCGGCGAGGCCCCAGGCCGCGCCGGTGACGGCGCCGTAGAAATCGGCCGCGAACGTCCCGTGCTCGAGCGGCGCCTCCCCGGGGCGTCCGCAATAGCGACTGCTCGCCCCCGAGAGGTGGAAGGCGTTCAGATCCGTGCCGAGCCAGTCGGAGTAGGGCCCGGTCTGGCCGAACGGGGTGATCGAGATCATCACCAGCCGCGGATTGGCTGCGGCGAGCGTCTGATGGTCGAGCCCCCAGGCCGCCATCCTTCCCGGCCTGTGGTTCTCGATCACGACGTCGACGTCCGCCGCCAGCGCCCGCGCCAGATCACGGCCGCGCGCCGTCGTCAGGTCGAGCATGATGCCGCGCTTGTTGGTGTTGAGAAAGAAGAAGGTGCCGCTCTTCTCGCGGTCGGGGACGTCGCCCGGAAACGGGCCCCAGGCGCGGCTCGGGTCGCCGTCCGGCGGCTCCACCTTGACGACGTCGGCGCCGTAGTCGGCGAAGAGCTTGGCGCAGTACGGCGCCGACACGTACTCGCCGATCTCGAGAACGCTGATGCCGTGGAGAGCGCCGGCGACCATGGGCCGGGTCGCAGTAGTATGGAACCCCCGGGCCGGCAAGAGGCGGCTGGTCGCGAGCTGCGGCGATCACTCGGGCTCGGTGCCGCCGCTCTCGGCTGCGGACTGCGCCGCCGGCGGCAGCGGTCCGGCGAAGAGCGAGTAGAGCGCCGGCAGCACCAGGAGAGTGAGCGCGGTGCTGCTGACCAGCCCGCCGATGACGACCGTCGCGAGCGGGCGTTGCACCTCGGCGCCGGTGCCGGTCGCGAGCGCCATCGGTACGAACCCGAGCGAGGCAACGAGTGCGGTCATGAGGACGGGGCGGAGGCGGGTGAGCGCGCCCCGGCGCACGGCGTCGCCGATCGCGAGCCCGTCCTGTCGCAGCTGATTGATGAAGGTCACCATGACGAGGCCGTTCAAGACGGCGACGCCGGAGAGGGCGATGAAGCCGACGGCCGCCGAGATCGAGAAGGGCATACCGCGCAGCCAGAGAGTGAAGACGCCGCCGGAGAGCGCGAGCGGTACCCCCGTGAACACGATCACGGCCTGGCGTACCGAGCCCAAGGTGCCGAAGAGGAGCAGGAAGATGACGGCGAAGCACGCCGGCACGACGACGACGAGGCGCTGCTTCGCCTGCACCAGGTTCTCGAACTGGCCGCCCCATTCGAGCCAGCTGCCGGGCGGGAGCTCGACCTCGCGGGCGATGCGGGCTTCGACCTCGGTGACGAACGAGCCGATATCGCGACCGCGCACGTTGGCCTGGACGACGATGCGCCGCTTGCCGTTCTCGCGGCTGATCTGGTTCGGACCTTCGGCGACGGTCACGTGTGCGACCGAGCCCAGGGGAATGAAGGCGAACAGCGGCGGCGCGCCGTCGCGGCCCGCGGCCTGATCGCCGGCACGGACGGGCAGGGGGAGCGGCAACTCGGCGAGGCGGTCGAGATCCTGCCGGAAGTCCTCGGAGAGACGGACGACGATGTCGAACCGCCGATCGCCCTCGAAGAGCTGTCCGGCCTTGCGGCCGCCGATCGCGATCGAGACCACTTCCTGCACGTCGGCCACCGTGAGCCCATAGCGCGCCAGGGTGTCGCGCTCGACGTCGACGCTCAGGGTGGGAAGTCCCTCGACCTGCTCGACGCGGACGTCGCCCGCTCCCGGAGCGCCGCGCAGGATCTCGGCGATGCGGTTCGCGAGGGGCAGGAGCTTCTCGAAGTCGTCGCCGAAGAGCTTCACCGCGACGTCGCCGCGCACGCCGGCGATGAGCTCGTTGAAGCGCATCTGGATGGGCTGCGTGAACTCGTAGTTGTTGCCGGGGAGCCGCTCGACCGCCTCTTCTATGCGGCGGCGAACGTCCTCCTTCGTCGCCCCCGGGTCAGGCCACTCGCGGCGCGGTCTCAGGACGATGAAAGTGTCGGAGACGTTCGGCGGCATCGGGTCGGACGCCATTTCCGCGGTGCCGGTCTTGGAGAAGGCGAATGCCACCTCGGGAATGCCCGTGACGGCCCGCTCGACGGCGAACTGCATCTGCGATGACTGCGTGAGCCCGGTGCTCGGAATGCGGATCGCGTGCAGCGCGATGTCGAGCTCGCCGAGCGTCGGTACGAACTCTTGCCCGAGGCTCGCGAACAGCGCCGCCGAGCCGGCCAGGAGCAGCCCGGCCGCGACCACGACGGCGGCGCGGGCGCGGAGCGCGAGCCGCAGCGCCGGCTCGTATATCGCCTTGGCGCCGCGGACCACCGGATTCTCTTTTTCCTCGACGCGGCCGCGGATCACGAGTGCCACCATGGCGGGGACGAACGTAACCGAGAGCGTGAAGGCGGCGACGAGCGCGAAGATGACCGTGAGCGCCATCGGCCGGAACATCTTCCCCTCGACTCCGGTGAGGAAGAGGATGGGCACGTACACAGTGATGATGATGCCGGCGCCGAAGACGGCCGGCGTCAACACTTGCGCGCTCGCCCGCCGCGTGACCTCGAGGCGCTCGCGCACGCCGAGGACGCGGCCGACCTCGCGCTGCCGTTCGGCGAGGAGGCGAAGGCAATTCTCGACGATGATGACGGCGCCGTCGACGATCAGGCCGAAGTCGATGGCGCCGAGGCTCATGAGGTTGCCGCTGACGCGCGCCTGTACCATGCCGATCGCCGTCAGCAGCATCGAGAGCGGAATCGCCAGCGCGGTGACCAGGGCCGCCCGGAAGTTGCCGAGCAAGAGGAAGAGGACGACGATCACCAGGACGGCGCCCTCGACGAGATTCTTCTCGACCGTGTGCACGGTGGCGTCGACCAGCGTGGTGCGGTCGAGGACCGTCTTGGCGTGGATGTCCGGGGGGAGGGTCCCGTTGATGGCCGCCATCTTGGCGGCGACGGCCGCCGACACGGTCCGGCTGTTGGCGCCGATCAACATGAGCGCGGTGCCGACGACGACCTCGGCGCCGTTCTCGCTGGCGCTGCCCGTGCGCAGCTCGCGACCGTGCGCGACCGTCGCCACCTCGCCGACGGGGATGGGGATGCCGTTGTGCTCGCCGATCACGATAGCTGCGATCTGATCGGGATGTTGGATGCGCCCCGCTGCGCGCACCAGGTAGGCTTCGCCGTGGTGCTCGATGTAGCCGGCGCCGGTGCTCACATTGTTGCGCTCGAGGGCAGCGAGCAGATCGTGGAACGTGAATCCATGGGCGACCAGCTTCTTCGGATCCGGCTGCACGTGGTACTGCTTCACGTAGCCGCCGATGGCGTCGACGCCGGCGACGCCGACGACGCCTTTCAGCAGCGGGCGGATGATCCAGTCCTGGACCGTGCGTAGATACGCGGCCCGCTCGAGATCCGTCGTCAGCCGCTCGCCTTCGGGGGTCACATAGCTGCCGTCGGCCTGCCAGCCGGGCGCACCGTCGGTCGGCGTGGCGCCGGCGCCGTCGGGGTGGATGTACTCGACCGTCCACATGAAGACCTCGCCGAGGCCGGTCGAGATCGGGCCCAGGCGCGGCTCGGTATCGGGCGGCAGCGCCTCGCGCGCCTCGGTGAGCCGCTCGTTCACTTGCTGGCGGGCGAAATAGATGTCGACGCCGTCGTCGAAGACCGCGGTGACCTGCGAGAAGCCGTTGCGGGATAGCGAGCGCGTATAGGCGAGACCGGGGATGCCGGCGAGGGCGGTCTCGATGGGAAAGGTCACCTGCTTCTCCATCTCGAACGGCGACAGGGCGGCATTCTCGGTGTTGATCTGCACCTGGTTGTTGGTGATGTCGGGAACGGCGTCGATGGGAAGCCGGAGCAGCGCGGAGAAGCCGAGCGCCGCGGCTACGAGCGTCAAGAGGACGACGAGCCCGCGGTGGGTGACGGAGAATCGGAGGACGCGTTCGAGCATGGCCGGCCTCAGTGCTGGTGCTCGGCGGCGCCCTTGCCGAGCTCCGCCTTGGCGAGGAAGGCGTTCGCCGAGATGTAGCGTTCGCCGGATGCGAGGCCGGCTATGATCTCGGCGGTCGCGGCGGCGGAGCGGCCGACGCGTACCGGGCGCGGCTCGAAGCCGTCCGCGGCGGCGACGAACACCACCTGCTCGTCGCCGAGGCGCTGCAGCGCCGCCTGCGGCACGGCCACGGCGACCTCGACCGGCGCCAGGACGCGGGCGGTCACGAACATGCCCGGCCGCCAGCGGCCGTCGCGGTTGTCGAGCACCACCCGGGCCGTCGCGGTGCGCGTCGGTTGGTCGAGCACCGGGGTGACGTAGGAGATCGTACCGTCGGCTTCCGGGCCGCCGCTGCCGGCGGAGACGCGGACCCGCTTGCCGACCGCAACCCGGTCGAGGTCCTTCTGGAAGACGCTGCAATCCACCCACACGGTGGAGAGGTCGGCGATCGCGAACGCCTGTTTGTCGCGGTCGACGGCTTCGCCGCGGGTCAGGTGCTTGCCGATGATGGTACCGTCGATGAGCGTCGTCAGCGCGTAGGGCGCGAGGCTCTCGCTGCTCTCGATCACCGCCAGCACGTCTCCGGTGCGGACGGTATCGCCGATGCTCTTGCGCACGTCTTTAACGATCCCCGGAAAGCGCGGCACGATGTGGGCCAGGCGGTCGCCGTTCGGCTGTACCGCGCCGGGCAGGTCGAGTCCGAGATCGACCGTGCCGGGACCGGCGGTCGACACGACGACGGCGAATTCCCGCATCTGCTCCGACGAGAGGCGGATGCGGGCGCCATCCGCCTCGTCGTTGTCGACGTGTCCGACCTCCGCCTCGGGCGCCGGTCGGCAGCCGCCGGCGACGACGAGCGCGAAGAGCATGGTGAGGGCGAGTCGTGCGAATTTCATGGCTGCTCCCTTCCGGGTCCGCTCGTGGAGGCGGTCGCACCGCTCAGGCGCTCCACCTCGATGCGGGCGTGGTGATAGCTGGCGAGGGTCTGGAGGTACTGGTTGCGCAGCTCGAAGACGGTACGCTGCGCGTCGAGCACGTCGAGATAGCGAAAGAGTCCGCGAGCGTAGTCTTCGCGGAGGCGGCGGAACACCGACTGCGCGCGCGGCACCAGGAGATCGCGGAGGGTGACGACCTGATCGTAGGCGCTGTGGAAGATCTCGTACGCCTGCGCGAGGGCGCTCCGCACTGCGGTCTCGGCGGCGGCGCGCTCGGCCTCGGCCTTGGCGAGGCGCTGGCGGGCTGCCGCGATCGCACCCTGGTTGCGATCGAAGAGCTGCAGAGGGAGGGAGAGCTCGGCGACGGCCGCGGCGGCGTCGTCCTCGTTGAGATGGCGCACCCCGACCCGCGCCGTCAGATCGGGAATCGCGCGCGCGCGCTCGAGCTCGAAGGCCGCTCGTCGCTCTGCGAGCTCCGCACCCCAGCGTGCCAGGTCGGGGTTGTCCTGGACGCGGGCGAGGAAGCGCTCGAGCGGCGCCGGCGCGGCGACCTCGGCGAGATCGCCGTGGAGGGCGTCGAAGAGGACACGGGAGCTACCCCAGGTGGCAGCGAGCGCCGCCCGGGCGGCGCGGCCCTCGTGTTCGAGCTGCACGCGTTCCAGGCGCGCCCGCTCGGCGGCCACTCGCGCCCGGTCCTGCTCGATCGGGGAGACGGCACCCGCCCGCACCTGGGTAGCCACGCTCGCCGCGGAAGCATCGGCGATGCGGATCAGTTCGTCGGCGAGCGCGAGGCGTTCCTGGGCGGCGAGGGCGGCGACGAAGGCTTTGGCGACCTCGGAGAGCACGAGCACGCGCCGGGTCTCGTAGTCCCAGCCGGCGAGGTCGCGCTCGAGGAGGGCAACGTGCCGGCGTTTGGCGCGCTTGCCGCCGAGCTCGAGGAGCTGGGCCAGGCTCAGCGTGGTCTCGGTGCGGGCGAAGGCGTCGCCCCGGCCGGCGCCGATGTTCTCGACCTCCGCAGCGAAGAGGGGATTCGGCGCCAGGCCCGCTTGTAGCGCCTGTGCTTCGCGGGCGCGGACTTCGGCCGAGAAGGCGCGCAAATCCGGACTTCCGAGCAGGGCGGCCTGCGCGGCGTCGCCGAGAGTGACGATTCCGGTGGGTTCGACGAGGTCGCCGTCCGCGCGTGCCGACGTCGCCGTGAGGACGACGAGGATCGCCGCGGAGAGGCGTACGGATATTGTTGCCATGGTCTTCCTCCGACGGTACGAAGCGAATCCGCAAGCGCGCCGGCACGTCGCGACGTGTCGGGCTCGCGGGCGAGGCGTTGTCGGGGAAGGACGCTAGACGCGGAGGACGGTGCAGCGGCGCGCCGCGACGCTGCCGTCGCCGCGGTCGGCGGCGAGCCGGCCCGGCGAGAGGCGGCGGGCGGGGCTATGCGAGTCGGCAGGCAGGAACGCGGCCGTGGCGACGACGGCGGCGTTGGCGCACTCGACGTCCCGGAGATGCGAGGTCGGCTGACCGAGGACGATGTCGGCGCACGGATGCTCGTTGCAGCCGCGAGCGAGCGTCGTCGCCGGCGCCTCGTGGCGATGATGCCGCGCGCTCTCCTGGGTGCAGGCGCCGCCGTGTGCGATCTCGACGCTGACGTGCCCGTCGGCGGCGAGACAGAGAACGCGTCCGGCGCTCGCTGATGCCGCCACCAACTGGAGGGACAGCAGGAGCCAGCCTACGGTCGCAGTGCGCGTGGCGCGCGTGGAGAAAGGGGAACGCCGCATCGAGATGGCCGTCGCGAGTGAGTCGGCACTGTACATGGCAGAGGGTCGGGCGGGAAGCACCGTTCGTTGGCGGCGTCCGCCCTCCGCCGGCCGGCGGAGGCCGGTTCCAGGCGCCGCCGGCACCCGCACCCCAGCGTCGCGCGGCGCCGCTCGGAGAGCGCGCGCCGGCTCAGAGCTCCAGGCGCCGCAGGCGGAGGGCGTTGCCGATCACCGACACCGAGCTCAGGCTCATCGCCGCCGCCGCGATCATCGGGCTCAAGAGGAGACCGAAGGCCGGATAGAGCGCTCCGGCTGCGATCGGGATGCCGAGGGCGTTGTAGACGAAGGCCAGGAAGAGGTTCTGGCGGATGTTGCGCATGACGCCGCGCGAGAGCCGGCGGGCGCGCACGATGCCGCGCAGGTCGCCGCGGACGAGCGTCACTCCTGCGGTCTCCATGGCGACGTCGGTGCCCGTGCCCATGGCGATGCCGACGTGCGCGAGCGCCAGCGCCGGGGCGTCGTTAACCCCGTCGCCCGCCATGGCGACGGTGCGGCCGGCGGCCATGAGGCGCTCGATCACGGCGCGCTTCGCCTCCGGCAGGATCTCGGCTTCGACGTCGCCGATGCCGAGGCGCTCGGCGACCACGGCGGCGGTGGCGCGGCTGTCGCCGGTCAGCATGACGAGGCGGACGCCGTCGTCCGCGAGCAGCCGCAGCGCTTCCGGCGTCGACTCCTTGATGGGGTCGGCGACCCCGAGGAGTCCCGATACGACGCCGTCGACGGCGATCAGCATGACGGTCTGCCCGTCGCGCTGCAGCGCCGCTGCCCGCTCGGCCCAGGCGCCGACCGCGATGCCGCCGTCCTCCATGAGAGCGCGGTTGCCGAGGGCTACGCGCCGGCCGTCGACTACACCGGTCACGCCCTTGCCGGTGATCGAGGCGAACTCGGCGACGGCGGCGGGCTTGACGCCGCGCTCGGCGGCACCGGCGAGGATTGCCGCCGCCAGCGGGTGCTCGCTCGCCCGCTCGAGGCTCGCGGCGCAGCGCAGCGCTTCGGCGTCTCCGGCGACGGTCGCGAGTCGCGGCTTGCCGGCGGTGAGGGTCCCGGTCTTGTCGACGACCAGAGTGTCGATGCGCTCCAAGGTTTCGAGCGCCTCGCCGTTGCGGATGAGCACGCCGGCGCGGGCGCCGCGGCCGACGCCCACCATGATCGACATCGGCGTCGCCAGACCGAGAGCGCACGGGCAGGCGATGATGAGCACGGCGACGGCGGCGACGAGCGCGTGGGCGAGGCGGGGCTCGGGACCGATAGCCAGCCAGGCCGCGAAGGTGGCGGCCGCGATCAGCACCACGGCCGGTACGAACCAGCTCGAGACCGCGTCGGCGAGGCGCTGGATGGGAGCGCGGCTGCGCTGCGCTTCGCTCACCATGCGCACGATGTGGGCGAGGAGCGTATCCTCGCCGACACGCTCGGCGCGCATGATGAAGCCGCCGGCGCCGTTCACGGTTCCGCCGGTCACCTTGTCGCGCGGCTGTTTCGCGACCGGGATCGCCTCGCCCGTCATCATCGACTCGTCGACCGCGCTGGCGCCGTCGATCACGACCCCGTCCGCGGGCACGCGTTCCCCCGGGCGCACCCGCAGGCGATCGCCGACGCGGATGTCCGCGAAGGCGACGTCATGCTCGCTGCCGTCGGCGCCGAGGCGGCGCGCCAGCTTGGGAGCGAGATCGAGAAGCTCGCGCACCGCGCCCGCGGTCTGCTGGCGGGCCCGCAGCTCGAGCACCTGTCCGGCCAGGACGAGCGTCGTGATCACGGCCGCGGCCTCGTAGTAGAGCCCGGTGCCGTGGCCGTCCGGGCCAGGGACCAGGTGCGGGAAGACGGTCGCGAACAGGCTGTAACCGTAGGCTGCGCCCGTACCGATCGCGATCAGGGTGAACATATTGAGGCGCCGCGTCCGCAGCGACGTCCAGCCGCGGGCGAAGAAAGGGGCGCCGCCCCAGGCGACTACGGGCGTCGCCAGCACGAGCTGGATCCACGCCAGCGCCGGCCAGGACGCCAGCCGTTGCAGCGGCAGCCCGGGCAGCAGGTCGGACATGGCGAGGAGGAAGAGCGGCAGGGTGAGCGCCGCGCTGGCGCGCAGGCGCCGCCGCATGTCGTCGAGCTCGGGATGGGCCGCCGCGGGTGCATGGAAGGCGAAGGTCTTCGGTTCGAGCGCCATGCCGCAGACGGGGCAGGTTCCGGGACCGAGCTGGACGACCTCGGGATCCATCGGGCAGGTGTACTCGCGTCCGAGCTCGGTAGCGCTCGGCGGCGGCGCCGGCGGCGGCGCCAGGTAGCGATCCGGGTCGGCGATGAACTTGTCGCGGCAGCGGGGATTGCAGAAGTAGTAGGTGGCGCCCGAGTGCTCGGTGCGATGGGGCGTCGTCTCGGGATCGACCGACATGCCGCAGACGACATCGTGCGCGGTCTTCATGGCCGGGCACTATCCCACATCTGCAACGGCTGCGCTTGCCACGGAAACTAGAACATGTTCTACTTCCGCGGTCTCGCAATCCCGCTGCCGCGCTCCGTGCCGTGGCGCCGCCGATCGAAGGAGATCTCGTGGGCAAGAACCCGCTGCACACCAAGCTCTGCGACCTGCTCGGGATCGACTTTCCGATCATCGCCTTCACCCACTGCAAGGACGTCGTCGCCGCGGTCGTCAATGCCGGCGGCTTCGCCGTCCTCGGGGAGGCGATGCACACCCCCGACGGCATCGCGGCCGACATCAAATGGATCCGGAGCCGGGTCGGCGACAAGCCCTTCGGCATCGATCTCGTACTGCCGGCGTCGGCGCCCGACGCGTCCACGCTGGAGCAACTGCTCGCGAAGATCCCCGACGAGCACAAACGCTACGCCGCCTACATCAAGGAGAAGTACGACGTCCCCGACCCCAAGGGGCAGCAGGCGCTGCACCAGTGGGGCGGCCTGACGCACGAGATCGCCCGCAAGCAGCTCGACGTGATCCTCGACGAGCGCGTGCCGGTGTTCGTCTCGGGCCTCGGGAGCCCGGCCTTCATGCTGAAGGCGGCGCACGAGCGCGGCATGAAGGTCTTCGGCCTGATCGGCAAGGCTCGGCAAGCGAAGCGCGAGATCGAGGCCGGCGTCGACGTCATCATCGCGCAGGGCTACGACGCCGCCGGGCACACCGGGCCGATCGGCACCTTCTCGATCGTGCCCGAGGTGGTGGCGATCGCGGGTGATACCCCGGTGGTCGCGGCCGGCGGCGTCACTACGGGACGACACCTTGCGGCGTCGATCTGCCTCGGCGCCGCGGGAGTCTGGACCGGCACGCTCTGGCTCGCATCGCGTGAGTCGGACAACGACATGATCATCAAGGAGAAGCTCATCGCCGCGACCGCCGACGACACCGTGTACTCGAAGAGCGTGTCGGGCTTTGCGATGCGCGTCCTCAAGTGTCCGTGGACGGAGGAGTGGGCGAAGCCCGAGGCTCCGCGCGTGCTGAGCTCGCCGTACCAGATGCTGCTCGCCTCCGACTACATCCAGGCCGCCAACGACCACCGGCGCGCCGACCTGATGTTCGAGGCGGCCGGGCAGGGCGTGAGCTTCATCGACTCGATGAAGCCCGCGAAGCAGATCGTCAACGATATGGTCGAGGAAGCCCTCTCGGTGTTCGAGGAGATCACCGGCGAGGCCGCGGACGCCTGACGCGGGAGGCATGGTGGCGAACGACTCCCTTCCGAGCACCATGGCGACCGTGCCGGGCTTCGATCCGGCGCGGGCGGGGAAGTCCGCCGAATGTGACGGCGGCGGCGCTATCGTCGGCACCCGCTACGCCGGTCGCGAAGAGTTCGCCGGCACCCTCACCGGCGAGTACGTCGATCACGGCGACCCGCCCTGGCGCTGGTATCTCTTGAAGGATCTCGTCCGCCGTCCCGAGGGGTATCCGGGCGACGCCGTCTGGTGCCTCGCCGAGAACCTCTTCGTCGCAGGCGAGCCGGTCTAGATGGCGCTCCGGATCGTCGTCTGCGCGAAGGAAGTGCTGGACCCCGACGCGGTCAACAACTACGCGCTCGAGGGCCGGCTGGTGATCGGTGACGACGGCAGGTCGCTGACGCAATCCTCCATCCCCCGCCTCATGAACGCCTACGACGAGCAGGCGATCGAGGCGGCGCTCCGCATCCGCGAGGCCGGCGTGCAGTGCACGATCACGGTGGTGTCGGTCGGGGAGGGGCAGGACATCCTGAAGCACGCCGCGTCGCTCGGCATCGATGAGCCGGTCGCCATCCAGGCGGATTCCGGGACGCTCGACCAGCACGGGATAGCGAAGCTTCTCGCGGCGTTCGTGACGTCGCGCGGGGGCGCCGACCTGGTGCTCTGCGGACGCCAGGCGTCCGACGACGATCAGGGCGTCGTCCCGGCGCTCCTGGCGGAACACCTGGGGGTGCCGGCAGTGACGATCGCACGCTCGGTCGAAGCGACGGCGGCGGGCGGCGAGCTCGGAGTCCGCGTCGTGCGGGTCACGCCTGACGGTGACGAGACGGTGACGGCGTCGGCGCCGGTCGTGGTCACCATCAGCAACGAGCTCGGCCAGGCGCGTTATCCGACGATGGCGGGCCGCATGGCGGCGCGCAAGAAGAAGATCGCGAGCGTGACGACGGCGGAGCTGGGGATCGCCGGAGAGGAGCTGCGGCCGCGGGTGACGCTGGCGAAACAGTTCGTGCCGACGGTGAAGAGCTCCTGCGAAATGATCCCCGGCAACGCCGAGGAAGCGGCGCGAGCGCTGATCGCGCGCCTGCGCGCGGAGAGCGTGGTCCGATGAGCCGGGTCGTCGTCTGCACCTGGGGAACGACCGGCGGGGCCGAAGAGCTCCTGACGCTGGCGCGCGGCACCGCGGCGGCGCTCGATGCGACCCTCGGCTGGCTCGTCCTCGGACCTGCGCCGCACGATCTCACCGAGATCGCGAGCCGGCAGGATGTCCCGATCGTCGACCGCATCGAGGACGAGAAGCTGCAGTCGTTCGGCGGCGACGTCGCCATCGCCGCCGTCGCCGCCTACGCCCGCCAGCAC
This sequence comes from Polyangiaceae bacterium UTPRO1, assembly GCA_002050235.1. GTDB lineage: Bacteria > Desulfobacterota > Binatia > UTPRO1 > UTPRO1 > UTPRO1. The sequence continues at coordinate 48,031 of MWST01000023.1, forward strand.
GACTTCCGGCTGATGCTCGTCCCGCAGACTTTCGATGCCCGGGTGCTGGCGCCGCGGGTCGCGGCTCGCATCGACGCCGGTGTCGTGATGAACGGCGTCGGGGTGGGGATGGAAGGCGGCGTCCTCGCCGTCACGGCGTCGGCCTACGGCGGCGACACCCGGGTCGTCTATGCACTCGATGCCGGACGCTTCGTCGTCGGCATCGTGACGAGCGCGCTCACCGCAGCGCCGGCGGCGAAGCCGGCGTCGGCGGTGACACGGCACTGCCCCGTCGACCTCGCGGGCGTCGAGGAGCGCGTGCGGGTGGTGGCGCGGAGCGAGGCGGCCGGACCGCGCATCGAGGAAGCGGACATCCTCGTCGCCGGGGGGCGCGGCCTCGGCGAGAAGGCCAACTACCGCCTCGTGCAGGAGCTCGCCGAGGCTCTCGGAGGCATGGCCGCGGCCTCGCGGCCCATCGTCGACGAGGGCTGGGCCGAACCGGCGCGGCAAGTCGGCCTCACCGGCAAGATCACGCGCCCGACGCTCTACATCGCCGCCGGCATCTCCGGGGCCAGCCAGCACATGGTGGGCTGTGCTGCGGCCAAGACGCTGGTCGCGATCAACCGTGATCCGGACGCGGCGATCTTCAAATACGCGCGCTTCGGCATCGTCGGCGATTGCCTCGAGATCCTGCCGGCTCTGACCCGCGCGGTGAAAGGATAGGTGCCGTTCGATGGCTGATCGCATTCCCGTCGCGGCGGGGCTCTTCGCGGAGACCAAGGATGGCGCGCGGCTCATCGGTTCGCGCTGCGCGTCCTGCGGCACGCCGTACTTCCCGAGGGTCGACTGGTGCCGGCACCCGGAGTGCGCGGAGTCGAAGATCGAAGAGGCCGGCTTCGGCCCGAGCGGGACCATATGGAGCTGCGCGATCCAGGACTACCCGCCGCCTGCGCCTGCGAAGTTCGACAAGCCTTACAGGCCCTACGCCATGGCGGTGGTCGACCTCGACGACGGGCTTCGCGTGCTCGGACAGGTCAAGACCGACGATATCCGCAGCGTGAAGCCCGACATGAAGGTGACGCTGGTCGTCGACACTCTCTGCCACGACGACGCCGGCAACGAGATCCTGACGTGGAAGTTCGAGGTCGATCATGCGTGACGTCGCCGTCGTCGGCCTCGGGATGCACCCCTGGGGCAAGTTCGCCGAGAAGTCGGTGCAGCAGCTCTGCCGGGTCGCGGTCGACGCCGCCCTGAAGGACGCCGGGGTCGCGTGGCGCGACATCGAAGCGGTCGCCGCGGCGAGCTCGCGGTTTTCGGGCGGCCGCGGCTGGGGGCTCAACGGCAACGACGTCGTCGACGACATGGGAGCGACCGGCATCCCGGTCTACAACCTCTCGGCGGGATGCGCTGCCGGCGGCAACGCCTTCAACGTCGGCACGATGTTGGTCGCTAGCGGTCAGCACGACATGGTGCTGGTGGTCGGCGGCGAGAAGATGCCGAAAGGCTTCATCCAGACCTCGGGCGTCGAAGAGACCACCGACCCGGAGTACCTGCGCCAGGTATGCATCGGTGTCCCGGGGCCGACCTTCTGGGCTTTCATGTGCCGCCGCCGCATGGCCGACTACGGCACGACCGAGGAGCAGCTCGCCAAGATCGCGGTCAAGGCCAGGAAGCTCGCGGTCCACAATCCGAACGCGCGCTTCCGGAAGGAGACGACGATAGCCGAGGTGATGGGCTCGGCGCTCGTCAGCTACCCGCTTCGCCTCTTCGAGATCTGTCCCGTGAGCGACGGCGCCGCCGCGGTGGTGCTCTGCTCGGCCGAGAAGGCGCGCCGGCTCACGACGCGGCCGATCTGGGTCGCAGCCAGCGCGGTAGCAACGGCGCGCTTCGACGACGGCATCCCGCGCGGCCTCGCCGGCGCCGTCCCGACCGACCGGCGCGCGTACCATAGCGAGGCGGCGGCCGCCGTGAAGAAGGCGATGGCGCAGGCAGGCATCGGTCCGGACGGCATCGACCTCGTAGAGCTCCAGGACAACACCGTCTACTACGAGCTCTCGTTCCCGGAGGAGTGGGGCTTCTGCGAGCCCGGCGAGGCCGAGCATCTGCTCGAGAGCGGCGCTACGTTGCCGACGGGGCGGCTGCCGATAAATCCGAGCGGCGGCTTCATCTCCTTCGGCGAGGCTACGACCGCGCAGGGGCTCTTCCAGATCTGCGAGCTCGGCTGGCAGCTGCGCGGCGAGGCGGGCGAGCGGCAGGTGCCCGACGCCAAGGTCGGCCTCGCGCAGACGCTCGGGCTCGGCGGCAACGGCTCGGGAACGATCCTCAAACGCTGACGGAGCGCCGGCCCGCGCCGCACTGGCCGCTCCTCGCCGGCGCACTAAGCCAGCGGCAGATTTGCTTTGGTGAGTCGGTGGGCTCGTGCTACAGGCAGGCAAAACTTCTGGTTACAGGAGGTCCCCTCGCATGCCGTCCCGACCGCTCCTGATCGTTCTCCTGCTGGCGGTAGCGCTCGTTGCCGCTAGCGCCGTCGACGGTGTCGCTGCGACGCCGCAACAGCAGTGTCAGACCACGAAGAACAAGGCCGCCGGCAAGTATGCCAAGTGCCGCCAGGACGCCGAAGCCAAGCTGGCGACCAACGGCGACATGGCGAAGTACTCGGCGACGATCGCCAAGTGCGAGGCCAAGCTCGCGCAGGAATGGCAGAAGGCGATCGCCAGGGCTGCCAAGGCCGGGAGCGCGTGCCTCGACGCTCCGCTCGTGGAGAGCGACTTCCGGCTCGTGATCGACGCCTGCACCGGCAACATCGCGACCGCACTGGGCGGCGGCGGGCTCACGGACTGTACGCAGGATCTCGCTACGGTGCTCGCCGGCACGGCCGTGGCAAGCGACGTCGTCAGCGGCAAGACCTTCTCGAGCGCCGCCGGGCTCGGCGTGACCGGGACCATGCCCGACAACGGTGCGCTCACGATCACGCCGACGACGAGCCCGCAGGCGATTCCGGCCGGCTACCACAACGGCCTGGGAGTGGTGGCCGGGGATGCCGATCTCGTAGCGGCGAACATCAAGAGCGGCATCGATCTCTTCGGGGTCACGGGAACGTTCATCGGGCTCGGCGGCGAGCTCGTGAAGACCGGCCAGACCACGAGCTACGGTGCGGGCAGCGACGGCGACCAGCAGAAAGGCTTCGTGCACTCCTACACCGACAACGGCGACGGCACGGTCACGGACAACGTCACCGGGCTCATGTGGGAGAAGAAGAGCGACGACGGTTCCATCCACGACAAGGACAACACCTACACCTGGGGTCTCGAGACGCCTCCGTACGCGATGAACGGCACGATGGTGACGGCCTTCCTCGCGGCCCTGAACGCGGGCGGCGGCTTCGCGGGCCACACCGACTGGCGCATCCCGAACCGCAAGGAACTGGAGAGCATAACCGATATCGAGAACGTGTTTCCGGCAGTACCGGCGGTCTTCAACACCGGCTGCACGGGAGGCTGCACGGTGACTACGTGCAGCTGCACGAAGACCAACTACTACTGGTCGTCTTCGACCGCCCAGGGCGCGCCCGGGAATGCCTGGCGCGTCTACTTCTATGACGGCACGATGAATCCGGTCGGCAAGAGCGGCAGCCTGTACGTCCGGGCCGTTCGCGGCGGTTGAGGAGGGAAGCCATGAATATCGATCGGAGAACGATTCTCGGAATCGGCGTCGCGATCGTGCTCTCGGGATCCGCCTCGGGGGCACGGGCGTTGACGAGCCTGAGCGTCAACGGCTGCCTATCGGGCAAGATCAAAGCAGTGGGCAAGGCCATGGATGGCTACTTGGCGTGCTACGGCAAGAGCGCATCCAAGGGCGTAGCTGCAGACCCGGTATGCCTAGCCAAGGCGAGCGCCAGGATCTCGGGGCCATTCAACAAGCTCGAGGCCGGGTCGGTGCCGCCTTGTCTCACCGATAGCGATGACGCCGCTCGCGACGGCGATACCTTCGCCTATGCGGCAGTCATCGACAGCATCATTGGCCACGCACCGAAGAAGTGCGACGCCGCCAAGCACAAGTGCGTCGCCAAGTACATCGCCGGCGTCACCGGCTGCTACGCCAAGGCGGCGCGCAAGGGCGGGGCGATCGATACGGCGTGCGTCGACAAGCTTGCGAACAAGCTCGCCGACGGGAACAAGGGGTGCCTCGACAAGGCGGCGCGGGCGTCGGACTGCACCAATGGCGGAAGCCAGGCGACAGTGCTGCGGCCTTTCGCCGACGAGTACCTAGAAGAGCAGGGGTGCGCGCTCGATCCCTCCAACGCCGAGTGCGTGTACCCGACTCCGACCCCGACAGCGACGTCGCTCATGACATCGACACCGACGCCGACGCCGACCGGGGTCGTGACGCCGGGTCCGACAGCGACCGCGGGCGGCACCTGCCACAACGGCCAGAACGATCCCGGCGAGGCGTGCGACGAGTCGGCGCCGGCCGCCGGTTGGGGGATGTGCGGAGCCGACTTCACCTGCGTCGACTGCAACTGCGCCTGTCCGAGCAAGGTGACGTTCCAGCCCGATCCCGATGCCCCGGAGACGCTGCTCGACGCCGGCTGGACCGGCATCTCGCACCGCTCCCCGATCATCAGCAGCGGCCTGGTGACGCTGACGGCGAGTTGCTCAGCCAGCAAGCGTCCCTGCGGCATCTGCAGCGTGAGCGGCCCGATCGAGAACCTGCACGCGGGGGCCGGCGAGCTCGCGAGTCGCCGCTGCGTGAGCGACACATCGAAGCGGTGCACCAGCGACGCCGCCTGCGGCGGCGGCGCCGGCGACTGCCAGTACTTCTTCGGCGCGCCGCTGCCGCTCGCGGCCGGCGGCGTCACGACCTGCGTCGTGAA
>MWST01000010.1 GCA_002050235.1 Polyangiaceae bacterium UTPRO1
CAAGGAGTTCATCGACGAGATCCCCGAGTTCTGCGTCTGCATCGCGCTCGTGGAAGACGGTCTGGCGCGCCTCGCGGTCGAGTACAATCCCGTCCGCGACGAGCTCTTCATCGCCAGCAAGGGCGGCGGGACGACGCTCAACGGCGCCCCGGTCCACGTGAGCAAGACGAGCGACCTCCGCCACGCGAGCGTGCTCGCGAGCCGCAGCGAGGAAGCACGCGGCGAGTGGGACCCCTACCGGTCGCACATGCGGGTCGAGCTGACCGGGAGCGTCGCCTACAAGTTCGGGCTCGTGGCGGCGGGCCGGCACGACGCCACCTTCACGCTGACGCCGAAGAACGAGTGGGACGTCTGCGCCGGCGCGCTCCTCGTCGCCGAGGCGGGCGGCATGGTGACCGACTCCGAGGGCCGCGCCGTCCGCTTCAACAACGCCGACACGCTGCTGCCGGGGCTGATCGCGTCCAACGGGCTCCTGCATCGCCCGATCCTGAACACGATCCGCACGGTGCGCGCGTCAATGGAGTGAGTCGAGCCAGGCAGTGAGGCGCGAGAGCGCCCCCGGATCGGCGATGCTCTCGAGCCGCAGGACCGGCGCCGCGATCTCCGGTGCGCCGCCGGCGCCGACGAGCACGACCCCGGCGGTCGGGACGCGCGCCGCCACCCGGGCAACGGCGGTCGCCGTCGCCCCTTTGCCGACCAGGAACAGCGGCCGGATCTTGCGCCCGAGGAGATAGCGCGCCGCGCCCTCGACGTCGCGGTCGGCGGCGGCGAGATCGACGGCGCCGTCGGACGCCCCGCGCCCGCGAAGATCGAGGCGGAGAACGCGGAATCCGCGCTCGGCCACGGCGCTCGCCGCCGACTGCCACGCGCTCGCATCCTCGCCGGCATCGGGCACCAGCACGACGCCGGGGCCGCTCGCGCCATCGAGCTCCGCAATCAACTGGACGCCGTCCATGGCCGTGACGTCGACGCGCTCGCCGGCGTTCGCGAGGGGCGTTCCGGCGACGAGGCCGAGCACGCCCAGGAAGAGCGCGATGCGGCGCACTCAGACGGCTCCGGCGCGGCGCGCGGCCAGCAGCGGTGCGATGACGTGCGGGACGTCGGTGATGATCCCGTCGCACCCGAGCGCGAGCAGCCGCCGCGCTTCCCCGGGGTCGTTGATCGTCCAGACGTGGACCTCGGCGCCGAGCGCGTGCGCGGCGGCGACGCTCTCGCCGCTTACCAGGGTCACGCCGCCGTAGGTCGGCGGGATCTGGAGGGCGACTGCGCCCGCGGGGAGCGACGGGCGCTCGCCGTCGCGCAGCGCTCCTATGAACGCCGCGACCTCGGTCGCAGCGAGGCTCGTCGGCAGGTCCGGCGCCGCCGCGCGGATCGTCTGCATGATCACGTCGTGCTCGGCGGCGAGCACGACCGGGCTTGGCGCCGCCCGCGCCATGGCCACGACCGCGGCGACGATGTCCGCCCCCTCGGACTTGATCTCGATGTTGAGCGGTGCGTCGGGAAAGGCGCGCAGCAGCTCGGCGAGTCGCGGGACCCGAATCCCCTGGCCGCGGAACGGATGGGTGCGGCCGCCATCGGAAGAGAATCGATGCCCGGCATCGAGCCGCGAGAGCTCGGCGAACGTCAGCGCCGCGACCGGTCCGGCGCCGTCGGTCGTCCGCTCCAGGGTAGGATCGTGGAGCACGACGACCTCTCCGTCCCTGGTCGCGTGCACGTCGAGCTCGAAGACGTCGGCGCCGTCGGCCTTGGCGCGCGCGAACGACGGCAAGGTGTTCTCCGGGGCGACGCCGGCCGCGCCGCGGTGTCCGAAGAGGCGAGGCGGCTCGCCGAGGAAGCCGATGCGCACTGCGGCCGCCCGACGTCAGCGCAGCGAGGAGCTCGCGTGCGGGCGCAGGAGGTCGAGGAGCGACACCGGCGAGAAGGAGAGCGACTGCAACGGCACCGTGGCCCGGCCGAGGTTCGCTAGGCGCGCCACCAGGTCGCTGCGCAGGGCCGCGAAGCGCTTCCAGCGGGCGCCCGAGATCTGCTCGTCGGTGGGGAGCTTCGCGGTGAGCGGGTCGACGTAGGCGCCGTTCTCGAAGAGCATGAAGTGAAGATGCGGTCCGGTCGCCATACCGCTGGCGCCGACGAAGCCGATCACTTGCCCCTTGCGCACCATCGTCCCGGCACGCACGCCGCGGGCGAACTTCTGCAGGTGCGAGTACGAGGTGGCGTACGGCTGCTGGTGCTCGATCTCGATGTGGTTGCCGTAGCGTCCGCTGCGCCCGGCGAACGTGACGACGCCGCTCGCGACCGCCCGGATCGGGGTACCCGCAGGCGCCGAGAAGTCGACGCCCCGGTGCGGACGCATGCGGTGCAGGACCGGATGGAAGCGCGCGCCGGTGTAGTTGGAGGTGATCTTCCGGTAGGCCACCGGGTACTTGAGGAAACGCCGGCCGAGGGCGCGGCCGTCGAGGTCGTAGTACTCGGTCTCGCCGCGTTCGTTCTCGAAGCGGATGGCGGTGAGCGTCCGGCCGCCGCTGGTGATCTCGGCGGCGAGGATGTCGCCCGGCCGGGGCGCATCGCCGTCGTCGTCGGCCAGCTCGGCGTAGAGGAGCCGGAACTCGTCGCCCGGCTGCACGTCCTGCTCGAGGTCGATCTGCCATCCGAAGAGATCGGCGAGCTCGGAGATCATGCGGACCGGGACTCCGGCCGCCGACGCCGAGGTCGCGAGGGTGGCATCGACCCGACCGGCGACTCCGCGCACCGCTGCCAGCTGCGGCATGGCCTTCAGGCGCGCCTGGATCTGCCCGTGCACCAGCCGCACGCTGAGCACGGAGTGGGGATCGATCTCGTATTCTAGGCCGAGCAGGTGCCCCTGATCCTTGGCGAACGTGAGCTCGATGGCGTGCGCCGCCCGGACCCCGTCGAGCGCGAAGACGGCGGCCGCGGCTTGCTCCCACGCCTGCACCTCGGCTGCGGGAAGGCCGTGTCCGCCGAGTATGGACGCCAGGGTCTCGCCCTCGGCGACGAGATGGCGCACCTTGGCGCCGTCCTCACCCGGGACGGACACCGCAGCCGCGCCGCCGCCGGACGCCCGTCCGACGCCGCGCGCCTTGCCCCGCACCTCGGCCCGGAGCTCGCTGGAGGCAAGCGTCTCGGGAGCGCCGGGCAGGAGCGCGATCACGAGAAACGCTGCCACCCACCCTGCATGCCGGCGTGGCGATGTCGAGGTTCGATGCCCGTCCATCCGCTTCGACTCGGAACGCTCCCGGGGGAACGCGACGTGCCGGCGACCCTGCCAACGAGGGTGCGGGTTGTCAAGCCGAATGCGCTGCGGAAAGCGCTGGCAGCCGCCGCGCGCGTTGCCGCCGCCGCCGCTCGCTGGTAAGGTCGCGCGCGCTCGTGAGCGTCGGAAGCCGCGCCGTCGTGGTGGGCCTCCTCGGCGTGCTGCTCCTGCTCGCCGCGCGCCTCCTCACGACCGCTCCTCCTCTGCCTCCGGACGGCGCCGTCGTGGTGATTCGCGACGGTGACGGCGTCGGCGAGATCGCGCGGCGCCTCGCGGCCGCCGGGGTCGTGCGCAACGCCCTCCTCTTTCGCGCCTGGGCCCGCTGGTCGGGTCGGGATCGCACCCTCCAGCCCGGAACCTACCGCTTCACGGCGGCGGCCGGGATCCCCGAGGTGCTGGCGCGGCTCGCCGCGGGCATCACCCCGGTGGAGCTCACGGTCCCCGAAGGGCTCACGGTCCGCGAGGTCGCGGACCTCGTCGCCGAACGCGGGCTGGCGCGCCGCGACGACGTGACCTGCCTCGCCGCCGATCCCGAGTTCCTGCTCGCCGCCGGCGTCCCGGGGCCGCAGCTCGAAGGCTATCTCTTCCCCGACACCTATCGCTTCGCTCCCACGGCCGCCGCCGGCGAGATCCTGGAGACCATGGTGCGCCGCTTCCACGAGCGCTTCGATGCCGCCCATCACCGCCGCGCCGCAGAGCAGGGCTGGACGGTGAACCAGGTCATAACCCTCGCTTCGATCGTCGAGAAGGAGACCGGGAAGCGCGACGAGCGCCCGCTCGTCGCGGCAGTGTTCGCGAACCGCCTCCGCCTCGGCATGCCCTTGCAGAGCGATCCGACCGTGATCTACGGCATCCCGGAATTCGGCGGCACCCTGACGCGCGCCGATCTCAACCGCGCGACCCCCTACAACACCTACGTCGTCCGCGGGCTCCCCCCGGGGCCGATCGCCAATCCCGGCCTCGCAGCGATCGACGCGGTCCTCGAGCCGGCACGCTCCCCGGCGCTCTATTTCGTGGCCAGGAACGACGGTTCCCACGAGTTCTCCGACACGCTCGCCGATCACAACCGCGCCGTGGAGCGATTCCAGCGCCGGGGTCGCTGAGCCGGCTCGTATGCGGCGCGCCGCAAAAGCCCGGCCCGCTTGCGACTTCGCCTTTCCTTCGCTTAGAATACGCGGACGCGACGGGAGGCGCGCACGCATGACCGGCCCGATGTTGACCAAGCGGCAGAAGGAGCTTGTGGACTACCTCGACGCCTACATCGTCCGCTCGGGATACGCGCCGACGCTCGAGGAGATCGGTCAGCATTTCGGGCTGAGCTCGCTCGCTACCATTCACAAACATCTCACCAACCTCGAGCGCAAAGGCATGATCCGCCGCAAATGGAACCGCAGCCGGGCGCTCGAGGTGGTTCCCCGGCAGCGCCAGGCCGCCGCGGTCGAGCTGCCGCTCGTCGGACGCGTCGCGGCCGGCGCGCCGATCGAGCCGCTCGAACAAGACGACATGATCGCGGTCCCCGAAGAGCTCGTCGGACGCGGCGAGACCTTCGTGCTGCGCGTGAAGGGCGATTCGATGGTGCGCGAGGGCATCCTCGACGGCGACTACGTAGTCGTCGAGGCGCGCAATACCGCCGACAACGGCGATACGGTAGTGGCTCTCGTCCGCGGCGAGGCCACCGTCAAGCGCTTCCATCGCGAAAAGGGCGGGATGGTACGCCTGCAACCCGCCAACGAGAGCCTCTCCCCGATCATCGCCCGCGCCGGCGACGTCGAGATCCGCGGCGTCGTGACCGCGGTCATGCGGAAGTATCGTCCGCAGCGCCGTCGCTCCGCCGCCTGAGCCTCGTGTCGCCGACCCAGCTCATCTTCGATCTCGACAACACGCTGTACCCGCCGAGCCGAGGCGTCGTCGCCCGCGTCGACGCGCGCATCGACCGCTATCTGATCGAGCGGCTCGGCATGGCGCCCGAGACCGCAGGGCCGCTGCGGGCGCGCTATCGCGACGCCTACGGCACCACGCTGAACGGATTGATGCGCCACCACGCGGTCGATCCCGACGACTACCTGACCGCCGTACACGAGATCGCGGTCGAGGAGCTGCTCACACCCGACGCCGTGCTCGGCGCCATGCTGGCGGCGCTCCCGCAGCCGAAGGCGGTGTTCACCAACGGCTCGGCGGAGCATGCCGAGCGCGTGCTCTCCTGCCTCGGCGTCCGTGCCCATTTCGCGCACGTCTTCAGCCTCGAGAGCGTCGCCTACGTTCCGAAGCCGGAGCGGGTCGCGTTCGAGACCGTGCTCGCGCGCCTCGGCGTGGACGGTCCGGCCTGCGTCTTCGTGGACGACCGCCCCGAGAACCTGGCCACGGCCCGCACGCTCGGCATGCGTGCCGTGCTCGTCGGCGAGCGGGCGCTCGCGGACGGCACACCGCTCGACGGTGCGATCGCGTCGATCCACGATCTCGCTTCCCTGCTCGCGCGCCCCTGAGGATCCGCGTGTCGTCGCGGCGCCGAATCCGGTAAGGACCGGAAGATGTCCGGTCGCTTCTCGCTCTACGTCCACATCCCGTACTGCGCGGCGAAGTGCCCGTACTGCGACTTCAACTCGTACGCGGCGGCCCGCTGGCCGGAGAACGCCTACGCCGACGCGCTCCTCGCCGAGCTGGCGCGCCGCGTCGCCGAGCCGCCTTTCGCGGGCGCCACCGTCGCCACCGTGTTCTTCGGCGGCGGTACGCCGTCGCTCTTCCACCCGCGAACGATCGAGCGGCTGCTCGACGGCATCGCCGCCGCGTGCGCGGTCGCTGGCGACGCCGAGATCACCCTCGAGGCGAATCCCGGGACCGTCGATCATTCCCGCCTCGCCGACTTTCGCCGCGCCGGCATCCGCCGGCTCTCGCTCGGGATCCAGTCCTTCCAACCCGCCCTGCTCGCAACCCTCGGGCGCATCCACGGTCCCGACGAAGCGCGGGCGGGAATCGCTGCGGCGCGCGCCGCCGGCTTCGCCGATCTCAACCTGGACCTCATCTTCGCCGTCCCGGGCGAGACCCGCGCGCAATGGGAAGCCGACGTCGCCGAGCTCATCCGCTTCGCCCCCGAGCACGCCTCGGCCTACAACCTCACGTACGAGCCGGGCACGCCTTTCCACGCGCAGCGCGCACGCGGCGCGCTGACGCCGCTCGACGACGACGACGAGCTCTGGATGTACCAGCACGCGCGCGCGGCGCTCGCGGCGGCGGGCTACGAGCAGTACGAGATCTCGAGCTTCGCCCGCCCCGGCCACGAGGCGCGGCACAACCAGAGCTACTGGCGCGGCGTCGACTACCTCGGGCTCGGGGCCGGCGCTCATTCGTACGCGCATCTGCCGGCGTGGGGCCGGCGCTGGTCGAACGAGCGCGCTCCCGAGCGCTACATCGCGGCCGTCGACCGCGGCGATCCGACGGCGACCGCAGAAACGCTCGCCTTTGCCACTGCGGCGGCGGAGTTCGCATTCCTCGGCCTCCGCGAGATGCGCGGCATCGATCCGGCGGCCTTCGCGGCGCGCTTCGGACGGCCGCTCGAGGAGGTCCATCCGGAGGTCGCCGCGCTGCGCGCCGCGGGCCTGCTCGCCGACCGCGGCGGCCGACTCGCGCTCAGCGAGCGCGGACTCCTGCTCGCCGACTCGATCTTCGCCGAGCTCGTGTGATGCGGTTACGCGGCCGCGCTCCCCGTCACCGGGTGAAGAGCGTGAGCGCGAAGCGCGCCGCCGGCTCGATCCACTGGTCGCGGCAAACGAGTCCGGCGTCAGCCCCCATCGCGGCCAATCCCTCGGGCTCGTACTTGTACGAGCTCTCGGTCCAGATCGACTCACCGGAACACAAGGAAACGGTGAGGTCGGCCGCCGGTACGTGCACGATCTGGTCCGTTCGGCTCACCAGGTGCGATTCCATGCGCGCAGCCGCGGCGTTCCAGCGCGGCACGTGATCGAAGGCACCGAGGTCGAAGTCGCCTCCGAGCTCACGATTGACGCGCGCGAGCAGGTTCTTGTTGAAGGCGGCGGTCACGCCGATCGGATCGCCGTAGGCGAGCAGCAGCTCGGCTTCCGGCTTCACGAGATCGGCGCCGAGGAGGAAACCGTCGCCGGGGCGCAAACAGTCGGCGACCTCGCGCAGGAAGGCGGCCGCGCGCGGCGGGTGGAAATTCCCGAGATTGGAGCCGAGAAAGAGGACGAGCATCGAGCCTTGCACCGGTCGGCGCGCGACCGCGGCGCGGAGCCCGGGAACGAACGGTGCCCGATGCCCCACCACCGAGACGTCGGAGAAGCGCCCGAGAGTGCGCGCGGAGAGCTCGAGCGCCGCCGCCGAGATGTCGACCAGCCGCACGCGCAAGGGGCGTGCCCGCTGCAAGCGCTCGACGAAGAGCGCGAGCTTGGCGCCGCTCCCGCACCCGAGCTCGACGAGCGTCGTCAACTCCGGCAACCGCACACCGATCGCCGCCGCGTGCTCGGCCAACAGCACGCGCTCCGCGCGTGGAATGCGGTACCAGGGGAGCCGGCAGATGGCTTCGAAGAGCTGCGATCCGAGCGCATCGTAGAAGTATCGCGCCTGCAGCTGGCGCGGCCGGAGCAGCAAGCCGCGGCGCACGTCGGCGGCGAACTCCTGCCGGGCTTCGTCGTCGGACGCCGGATGTGGGAGCCCGGCCGACGCGGTCACGAGCGCACGCACCGGAAGGTCGCGTAGGGATACGGGTAGCGCGGCCGGAACCAGTTGCGCCAGCTGCGCCGCAGGAGTTCGGATGCCGTCGCCGGAGAAGCGCCCTTCATGACGTAGTGCCCGCCATCGAAGAAGTCGGCCGAGTATTGCGGGTACGAGGGGATGGGCTCGAAACCCGGAAACGGCGCGAACACGGTCGCCGTCCACTCCCAGCCGTTGCCCACGAGATCGTGTACGCCCCAGGCGCTGGCGCCCTCAGGATGCGATCCGACCGGCACCGGATCCCAGTGGCGGAGTCCGAAGTTGCCGTGCCGCGCGCTCGGCGCGTCGCTGCCCCAAGGAAACGCGCGCTCCCCGCCGCCGGGAGCGCCGAAGGCGGCTCGATGGTACTCGGCCTCGGTCGGCAGGCGTGCGCTCCGCCAGCGCGCGTAGGCGTCGGCCTCCGCGTGGCTCACGTACACCGGCCAGGCCGGCGGCAACGGCACGTCGTCGAAGAGACCGCGCCAGTACCAGCGACCGTCACGGCGGAACCAGAAACTCGGATGGCGAATGCCCTCACGCTCGCGCCACTCCCAGTTCTCCGCCGTCCAGAGTCCGCGATCTTCATAGCCGCCGTCCTCGACGAAGCGGAGGAAGTCGCGATTGGTGACGTCGTAGACGTCGATCGCGAAGGCCGGGACGTCGACCCGATGCGCGGGCAGCTCGTTGTCCCAGGCGAACGCGAGATCGCCGGGGTCGGCGCCGAGCGTCGCCGCGCCGGCAGGGACGTCCACCGAGCGCGGCGGCGGCGGATCGCCGCCGACGGCCGGCCGGGCCCCGGCCGGCCGCTTCTTCGCGGCCGCGGGAAGACGATGGAACATGTAGAGCAGCGTCTCGTGGTGCGTCGCCTCGTGCTCGAGGATCGTGAAGAGCGCGAGCCCGCGGCGAAGCACCGGGCGATCGTCGCGCAATAGAGCCTCGGATCCGAAGGCCGCCTCGACCAACAGGTCGCAGGCGTCCGCGAAGGCGAGGACACGGGGGCGCGACGGCCACTCGGCGACGGCCGCGGCCGCCTCGTCTTCGTCGGGATCGATGCCGCGCGCGAAGAGCGCCTCGAGCGCCGCGTCCACGCCGGGGCGTCCGAGCCCGAGCTTGACGAGCGTGTTGACGTTGAAGGCCGGAAGGTGCCCTTCGTAGAAGACGATGGGATGGCGGAGGCTGATGGGGCGCGCGCGATAGGCGTCGTCGCTCAGGAGATCGAACCACTCGCGGGAGCGCGCTCGATTACGACGGAACCAGTCGCGACACCACTCGAGATCGACCGCGGGCACCGGCATCTCCTCCATGTTGCGGCCGGTGCCGATCATAGGCAACCGGGAGAGCCCCGATTCCGACGAATCCGCCCGGCGTCACATCCCGAGCCGCGCCTTGCCCTCGGCCGAGATCATGTTCGGGTTCCACGGCGGATCCCACACCACCCGCACGTGCGCCTCGGCGACGCCCGGCAGCGCCTCGATCCGGGTTTGCGCGTCCATGGCGATCGACGGCCCCATGCCGCAACCCTGAGCCGTCAGCGTCATCTGCACCTGGACGTTGCTGCCGCCGCCGGGTGCGTCGCCGACCGTCAGGTCGTAGACCAATCCCAGATCGACGATGTTCACCGGGATCTCCGGATCGTAGACGTTCTTCAGAGCCTCCCATACCGCAGCTTCGCTAACCCGCTCGTCCTCGCCCGCCGCGGCGGCCGCGCCCTCGACGCGGCGCGGCTCCTTGCCGAGCGCGTCGGCATCGCGGTCGTGCACGCGGAAGAGGCCCCCCATCGCCGGCACCTGCAGCGTGTACGTGTCGCCGAGAGCCTGCGTGATGATCGCGAGCGTGCCCTCTTCGATGGTGACGGTATTGCCGTGCGGAATCTGGATGGCAGCGCACGGGCGACGGATGGTGATCTGTTCGTAGCTCATGCTCCCTACTTACCCTCGACCCCCGGTCCCGACAACGGCGTCCCCGCCCTTTTCGCGGCCGTTCCTTTCGTGACATAAGGCCACGACACGAAAGGGGGGAGCGCCATGTACGCATCGCTGCGCAGGAATGCCGCCGCCTTGATGGTGGGAATGTTGCTGGGGGCGATCGCGTGCTCCAAGTCGGCCGAGCCCCTCAAGATCGCGCAGGTCGACCTGACCCACGAGGTCGACGAGCACAACGAGCCTCGCTCGGCGCGCGAGACCTTCGCGCCGACGAGCACGATCTATGCCTCGATCGCGGTGGAAGGGACCGGCCCGGGAATCCTGACCGCCACGTGGACCGATCCGAGCGGCCAGGTGATCGCGGATCAGAAGCAGGACTTCACCAACGCCAAGCCGACGCGCTACGAGTTCCACATTCCGCCCGCCAAGG
Source organism: Polyangiaceae bacterium UTPRO1 (assembly GCA_002050235.1). Taxonomy (GTDB): domain Bacteria; phylum Desulfobacterota; class Binatia; order UTPRO1; family UTPRO1; genus UTPRO1. The sequence goes on from MWST01000010.1 coordinate 10,325, forward strand.
GCGAGCACCCGCTCGGGCGCTATCACGTCACGATCGCGTTGAACGGCGGCAAAGAGGCGGGCGCCACCAAGCACCGCGAGTTCGAGATCCGGGTCACGCAGTAGCCGTCGAAGGGCGGCCGCACGCCCTGCGCCGCGGTGGCGGCGACGGCGCGCTCGCCGGCGCGGCGGACGATCGCGGCTTGACGCTCGCCAACGCCGCATATATCCATCCATCCGGCTCGACGGATATATTCCATGCTGGCTGCCGCGACTCCCGCCGTCTTCGCCCACCTGCCGGTGCTCGCCGACCTCACTCGCAGCCGGATCCTGCTCCTCCTCGAAGATCGGGAGCTGACGGTCGCCGAGCTCTGCGCCGTCATGCAGATCCCCCAATCGACGGCGAGCCGGCATCTCAAAGCGCTCGCCGCGGGCGGATGGGCGGCGGCGCGCGCCGAAGGAACGAGCCGGCTCTACAGCGGCCGGCGCGACGCCCTCGACGCCGCCGCCGAGCGCCTGTGGCAGCTCGTCCGCGAGCAGGTCGCAGACACGCCGAGCGCGCTCCAGGACGGCCGGCGACTCGAACGCGTCCTGCGCCGCCGGCGCTCGGCGTCGCGGCAGTTCTTCACGACGTCGGCGGGGCGGTGGGATCAGCTCCGCGCCGAGCTCTTCGGCGACTCGTTCCACCTGCCGGCCCTCCTTGCCCTGCTCGATCCGCACTGGATCGTCGCCGATCTCGGCTGCGGCACCGGCCAGATCGCCGAAGCCCTGGCTCCGTGGGTGAGGCGCGTCGTCGCCGTCGACGAGTCCGCCGCGATGCTGCAAGCAGCGAGGCGGCGCGTCCGCGCCCTCGCCAACGTCGAGGTGCGGCGTGGCGCGCTCGAAGCGCTGCCGATCGACGACGCCGCACTCGACGCCGCCACCTGCGCGCTCGTCCTGCACCATCTGCCGGCGCCCGCACGCGCGCTCGCCGAGGCGGCGCGCGTGCTCCGGCCCGGCGGCCGGCTCCTGCTCGCCGACATGATGCCGCACGATCGCGAGGCCTACCGTCAGCAGATGGGCCACGTGTGGCTCGGCTTCTCGGAAGCCGAGATCCGGCGCTACCTCGACGATGCCGGCTTCGAAGGAATCCGCTTCAGGCCGCTACCTCCCGACCCACGCGCTCAGGGGCCGACGCTCTTCGTCGCCACCGCCGCCCGGCGCGCCGCTGCCGCGCTCTCGTCCACAGCAACGACACCCGACCAAGGAGAATCTCGATGAGCATGCCCGCAACCAAAACGGCGACGGCCTTTGCCGACGCCGCCCGTAACGGCCGCGTCCCATTCAAGGTCGCCGACTTGTCCTTGGCTGGCTTCGGCCGCCGGGAGATCCGCCTCGCCGAGCAGGAGATGCCGGGCCTCATGGCCCTCAGGGCTCGCTACCGGGGCAAGAGTCCGCTCGCCGGCGCCAGGATCATGGGTAGCCTCCACATGACCATCCAGACCGCCGTGCTGATCGAGACGCTCGTCGACCTCGGCGCCGACGTGCGCTGGGTGTCGTGCAACATCTTCTCGACCCAGGACCACGCGGCCGCCGCCGTCGTCGTCGGCCGCCCCGAGTCGGGCGGGACCGCCGACGATCCGCGCGGCACGCCGGTGTTCGCCTGGAAGGGCGAGACCCTCGAAGAGTACTGGTGGTGCACCAACGAAGCGCTCCTGTGGCCGGACGGCAGCGGTCCGACGCTCATCGTCGACGACGGCGGCGACGCGACGCTGGTGGTGCACAAGGGTCTCGAGTTCGAGAAGGCCGGCGCCGTGCCCGCGTTCGATCCGGACAAAGATCCGGAAGAGTGGGGCGTGATTCTCGACCTGCTCCGGAAAGTGCAGAAACAGGACGCCCGGCAATGGCAGAGGATCGCGAGCGCGCTGCGCGGCGTCAGCGAGGAGACGACGACCGGAGTCCACCGCCTCTACCAGATGCAGGAAGCCGGAACCCTCCTCGTCCCGGCGATCAACGTCAACGACTCCGTCACCAAGAGCAAGTTCGACAACATCTACGGATGCCGCCACTCGCTCACCGACGGCATCTGCCGCGCCACCGACGTGATGCTCGGCGGCAAGGTGGCGTTCGTGGCCGGCTACGGCGAGGTCGGCAAGGGCTGCGCGCAGGCGCTACGCGGCCAGGGCTGCCGCGTCGTCATCGGTGAGATCGACCCGATCTGCGCGCTCCAGGCGGCGATGGAAGGCTACGAGGTGAAGACGCTCGAAGACGTCGTCGCCACCGCCGACCTGTTCGTCACCGCGACCGGCAACGTCGACATCATCACCGTCGAGCACATGAAGAAGATGAAGGACAAGGCGATCGTCGGCAACATCGGCCACTTCGACAACGAGATCGACATGGCCGGCCTCAAGAAAGTGCCGGGCATCGAGCGCATCAACATCAAGCCCCAGTACGACGAGTGGCGCTTCCCCGACGGCCACAGCGTGATGATCCTCGCCGAAGGCCGCCTCCTGAACCTCGGCTGCGCCACCGGGCATCCGAGCTTCGTCATGTCGGCGTCGTTCTCGAACCAGGTGATCGCTCAGCTCGAGCTGCACCTCCACAACGACAAGTACGAGAAGAAGGTCTACATGCTGCCGAAGCACCTCGACGAGGAGGTCGCTCGGCTCCACCTCGACCACCTCGGAGTGCGGCTGACGCGGTTGACGCCGGCGCAGGCAGCCTACATCGGCGTGCCAGCGGAGGGCCCGTACAAGTCGGACCACTACCGGTATTGATCGCTCGGCGTCGCCGAGCAGCCGAGCAGACAAAAAAGCGGCGGCGTCCCGAACGGGACGCCGCCGCTTCGATCGTGAACGCGGCCGCGCCGCCTACCGGCCTCCGGCAGCCGCCTTCGCGGCTCCGAGACCCGCCGCCTTGCGCAGATCATCGACGCGATCGGTGCGCTCCCACGGGAAGAATCCCTTGTCGGACTTCCGTCCGAAGTGCCCGTACGCCGCCGTCGGCCGATATATCGGCCGCTTCAGGTCGAGCGTCTTCACCAGCGCCGCCGGGCGGAAGTCGAAAGCCTCGCGCACCAAGGCCGCGACCTTGTCGTCGGGCAGCACGCCGGTGCCGAAAGTGTCGACCAGCACCGACAGCGGCTCGGCGAGGCCGATCGCGTACGAGAGCTGGAGCTCGCAATGGGTGGCGATGCCGGCGGCAACGACGTTCTTGGCGACGTAGCGCGCCATGTAGGCGGCGCTGCGATCGACCTTCGAGGGATCCTTGCCGGAGAACGCGCCGCCGCCGTGCCGACCGTAGCCGCCGTACGAGTCGACGATGATCTTGCGCCCGGTGAGACCGCAGTCGCCCATCGGTCCGCCGACGACGAAGCGGCCGGTCGGGTTCACGTGGTAGCGCGTCTTGGCGTCGAGATACTGCGTCGGGATCGTCTTCCTGATGACCTCCTCGCGGATGAACGCGGCGAGCTCGTCGTGCGTGATCTCGGGCGCGTGCTGCGACGAGACGACGACCGAGTCGATGCGCGCCGGTCGGCCGTCCTTGTACTCGACCGACACCTGCGACTTGGCGTCCGGACGCAAGAAATCCGCCCTCCCCGACTTGCGCACTGCGGTCAGATTTTCGACGAGTCGGTGCGCCATCTGGATCGGGAACGGCATCAGCTCGTCGGTCTCGTTGCAGGCGTACCCGAACATCAGCCCCTGATCGCCGGCGCCCTGCTCCTTGTGTAGGCCCTGGCCCGCGGTGACGCCCTGGGAGATGTCCGGCGATTGGCCGTCGATGGCGATCAAGACCGCGCAGGTCTTGGCGTCGAAACCCATGTCGGAAGAGGTGTAGCCGATGTCCTCGATCGTCTTGCGCACGATGTCGGCGTACGGCACCACGGCCTTCGAGGTGATCTCGCCCGCCACCACGGCCATCCCGGTCTTGGTCAGGCTCTCGCAAGCCACCCGGCTCTCCGGATCCTCGGTGAGCAGCGCGTCGAGAATCGCATCCGAGATCTGGTCGCACATCTTGTCGGGATGTCCCTCGGACACCGACTCCGAGGTGAACATGAAGTCCTTGAGTGGCATGTGGAGATCCTCCTGCGGTGGGTAGAATCTTATACAGAGGCGTTTCCCGAAGCGTCAAGGCAGGAACCCGCCGCTGCCGCCGGCGGACGCGGCGTCGCCGGCGCGCTCCGCATGGCTCACGCGCTCTCGTGGAAGCGCTGCGCGATGAGCTCCGCCAGAGCGTCGATCGCCGCCTCGGCGTCGGCTCCCGTGGCGACCAGCGACAACGTCGTTCCCTGTCCCGCGGCGAGCATCATCAGGCCGAGGATGCTCTTCCCCGAGACCGATTCGTCCCCGTTCACGACCGTCACCTCGGCGGCGAACTTGCTGGCGGTCTCGACGAAGCGCGCCGCGGCGCGGGCGTGCAGGCCCAGCCGGTTGATGATCTCGACGTCGGCGCGCACGGTCTCGGCGTCGACGCGCTCCTTGCCGAGCAGCGTCATCGTCGGGTCCGCGCGGTGCGGCGCTCACCGTCCGGAGCGCCCGCCTGCAGGATGTGCTCGCGCCCGTAGTCGACCGCGAAGGCGGCGAGACGCTCGAGCGGCATCTCGTGCCGCGCCGAGATGACCTTCACTATCAGCGGCAGATTCGTCCCGGTCACCACCTGGATGTTGGCCTCGCGCGCGAACGCCATGCTGACGTTGGTGGCGGTGTCGCCGAACATGTCGGTGAGGATGATCGTGCCCTCGCCTTGCTCCACCGCTGCCGTCGCCGCGGCGATCTTCGCCTGCAGCGTCTCGGGCGTGTCGGCGGGCGTCGCCCCGACGGCGATCATGTTGGGCACGGGATGCCCGAGCATGTTCTCAATGTTGCGCAGGACCTCGGGGCCGATCGTCCCGTGCCCGACCAGTACGATTCCGATCATGACGAACGATTCGCGTCTCGGTGCTGCACGCGCACCGGAAACCCGTGATCCCCCAGTCGCCGTTCGAGCTCGACGACGAGCGCGACCGATCGGTGGCGGCCTCCGGTGCACCCGAGGCTCACCGTCAGATAGCGCTTGCCCTCGCGAACGTACAGCGGCAGCGAGAAATCCAGGAGCGCCGTCGTCAAGGCGAGGAACTCCTGGGTCTCGGTGCGCTCGAGCACGTAGCGCGCGACCGCCGGATCCGTGCCGTCGCGGGCGCGCAGCTCCTCGACGAAGAACGGATTGGGCAGGAACCGCACGTCGAGCACGATGTCGGCGTCGCTCGGCAGTCCGTACTTGTAGCCGAACGACAGCAGGAGGACTCGCATCGCCTGCTCGCCGTCGGCGTCGGCAAGCAGCCGCCGCAGCTCGTCGCGAAGCTGGTGCACGGTGAAGACCGAGGTGTCGATTATCCGGTCGGCGAGAGCCTTGAGGCCCGCCAGCCCCGCCCGCTCCCGGGCGATGCCGGCGGCGACATCGACGCCGTCGGCGAGCGGGTGCGGACGCCGCGTCTCGCTGAAGCGCCGCACCAGGACATCGTCGGCCGCATCGAGGTAGAGAATCTCGACCCGATGACCGGCGCGGCGGATCTCGTCGACGACCTTCGCATAGTCGCCGAGGAACGCACGCTCGCGCAGATCGATCCCGAGCGCGACCCGCTGGATGTCGGCTTCGGAGCTCTGGCAGAGCTCGATGAACTTCGGCGTCAGCACGACCGGCAGGTTGTCGATGCAGTAGAACCCGAGATCTTCGAGCACCCGGATCGCGGTGCTCTTGCCGGACCCCGAAAGGCCGGTGACGATCACGACGTGCATGATCGCCCCCCGGAGACGGGACCGGCTGCTGCGGCGCCGGGAACGGGCTCGCCCGAGCTCGTTGCGCCGGCGGCCGCGGGGCGCCGGCGGCGGGCGATCTCGCTGTCGAGGCGCGCCGCCACCTCGCGCGCCGAGTGCCGTCCGAGACGCTTCAAGACGTGGTTGCGCACGGCCACTTCGATGATCGTGGCGACGCTGCGCCCCGGGCGGACCGGGATCCGCACCTTCGGCAGCGCCGTATCGAGGATCGTGTGGGTCTCGTCCTCCAGCCCGAGGCGTTCGGCGCGTTCTTCCTTGCTCCACTCGAACATCTCGGCGACGAGCTGGATCGCTTTCTCCGTGAGCGTCGCCATGATGCCGAAGAGATCCTGCACGTTGATGATGCCGAGGCCGCGAATCTCCATGTGGTGGCGGATGATCTCGACCCCGGATCCGATCACCCGCCCGGCGCCGACGACGCGCGCCTCGACGACGTCGTCGGCGACCAGGCGATGCCCGCGCGTCACCAGGTCGAGCGCCGCCTCGCTCTTCCCGATGCCGCTCTTGCCGAGCAGCAAGACGCCGAGCCCGAACACCTCGACGAGCACGCCGTGGATGAGCGTGTGGGGCGCGAGGCGATCCTCCAGCCACGTCGTGACGTTGCGAATGAGCTCGGAGCTCTTGAGCTCGGTGGCGATCAACGGCACCCGGTGGCGCTCTGCCGCTTCGACGAAGTAGGTCGGCGGCGGCGTACCGTTGGTGACGATCAGGCAGGCGACCGGCTCGCCGAGCACGCGATCGACCGCACGGCGCGCCGCGTCCTCCCCGAGGGTCGCGAGATATCCGAGCTCGGTGCGCCCGATGACCTGGATCCGCTCGGGGTGGATCTGCGGCAGGTATCCGGCGAGCGCGAGGCCGGGTTTCTGGATCCGCGGGATCGCCACTTCGTTGCCGAGGCCGGGGCCGCCGGCGATCAGGGTCAACTTCCACGCTTCGCCGCGCGCCTGCAGCAGCTCGCTGATCGTCACCATCGGCCCGCGCCTCGCACTGTCGACGTCTCGCCGGGCCTAGGCGCGGCGACGCTCAGTACTTCTCGTCTTCTTCCTTGATGATGGCAAAGATCTGCTCTTGCGATCCGTCGCTCGTGAGGCGGTCGCGGAAGCTCTTGTCCTTGAGCAGCCGTGCCACCCGCGCCAATGCCTTCAGGTGGATGCCGGCGGACTCCTCCGGAGCGACCAGCAAGAAGAAGAGGTGCGTGGGATTGCCGTCGAGAGAGTCGAACGGCAGCCCGGCGACGCTGCGCCCGAACGCCGCGACGACGTTGGTCGCGCCCGGCATCTTGCCGTGCGGAATCGCGATGCCTTCTCCGATCGCCGTGCTGCCGAGCGCTTCGCGCTCGAGCAGCACCTGCATCAGGCGGTCGCCGTCGATCTCCGGATGCAGCGTCGCCAGCAGAGACGCCAGCTCCCGCAGGGCTTCGCTCTTCGTCGTCGCCCGCATCGCGGGAATGATCGCGTTCGGGGCGAGGATGTCGAGGATCTTCATGGGCGACCCGGGTGCCTATACCCCAGCCCGACCTCACGGGCAAAACTCAATCGCTCTCGGACTCGATGAGGCCGTAGTCCCCGTCCTGGCGGCTATAGACGACCGCGAGCCGGCCGGTCGCCGCATTGCGGAACACTAGGAACTCGTTGCTCATGAGGTCCATCTGCATGACCGCTTCCTCGACCGACATGGGCTTCACCGGCAGCCGCTTGACGCGCGCGACCTTCGGCCCCTTGCGGCGCCCGAAGCTGTCGGCGCGCAGCACGTGCATGCGCAAGCCGGGAAGATCGCGGGCCGCGGGCAGCGGCGCCGCCGGCACGAGCGTGGAGATCTGGGCGCGGCGCGCGCGCGGCGCGCGCTTGCTGAACGAGGTTTTCTCGGCGTGCTTGCGGGCGCGCTGCTCGAGCTTGTCGACGACCAGGTCGATCGCCGAATAGAGATCGCCGGTCTCCTCCTTGGCCGTCATCGTCTTCCTGTCGGCCTTGAAGATCACCTCGGCGATGTGCCGGCGCTTCACCACCGACAAGATCACGTGGGCGGAGAGCGGCTGGCGCACGTACTTGGCGAGCCGCCGGATGCGCTTCTCGGCGTACGCACGCAGTGCGTCCGTGGCCTCGATGCGCCTGAAGGTGACGTCGATTCGCATGCGCCCTCCTTCTGATCCCGCCGCCCTATGGGGGCGTAGCCGCCGCCCGCCCGTCAGCCGAACTGACGGCGCTTCGACGACGGCAGGATTCCCATCAGCTCTCGATACTTCGCTACCGTGCGCCGCGCAATGTCGATGTTGTCCTTGGCGAGCTTCTCGGCGATCGATTGGTCGCTGAAGGGGCTCGACGGATCCTCGCTGCCGATGATCTCCTTGATCTTCTTGCGCACGCTCTCGGCGGAGACGTCCTCGCCATCGGCCCCGCGCAGGCTGGAGGTGAAGAAGTACTTGAGCTCGTAGATGCCCTGCGGCGTGTGCGCGTACTTGTTGGCGGTGGCGCGGCTGACGGTCGACTCGTGCATGCCGATGTCGTTGGCGACGTCCTTCAGCACGAGCGGCCTCAGGTGCGAGACGCCGTGCTCGAAGAACTCGCGCTGAAACTTGAGGATCGACTGCGTCACCATGTAGAGCGTGCGCTGACGCTGGTGGATGCTCTTGATGAGCCACGCCGCCGCCCGCATCTTGTCCTGAATGTAGCCTTTGGCCTCTGTCGAATCCCCTTGGCCGAGCACCCGCCGATAGAACTGGCTCACTCGCAGCCGCGGCAACCCTTCGTCGTTCAGCGTGATCACCAGCTCGTCGCCGACCTTCTGGATGTAGACGTCCGGCGTCACGTAGCGCACGTCGCCGTCGCCGTAGTTCCGCCCCGGCTTCGGCTCGAGGGTGGCGATCACCCTCTGCGCCTCGGCGATGTCGTTGGTCGTGACCTTGAGCTCGCGCGCGAGCTTGTCGAAGCGCTTGCCCTCGAGCGCCGTCAGGTGATCGCGCACCAGCGCCGCCGCCAGCGAGTCACCCTGTCCGCGCTGCGCGAGCTGCAAAAGGAGGCACTCCGCGAGGCTGCGGGCAGCGACACCGGGCGGATCGAACTCCTGCAGGATCTTCAGCAGCCGCTCGGCCTCGTCGAGCTCGACGCCGGCCATGAACGCGACCTCCTCGAGCGGCAGCCGCAGATACCCGTCGGCATCGAGGTTGGTGATGATGACGCCGATCACGGTCTGCTCGTGCGCGCCGAGATCCGAGAGCCGTAGCTGCCACATCAAGTGGTCGACGAGGGAGCTCGTCCGCACCAACGTGTTCTCGAGCGCCGGGCGCTTGTCGTCGTTGTCGTGCGCCGCGCCGCTGGGCGCGTTATGGAAGTCGTTCCCGTAGTTGTCGAGGTAGTCCTTCCAGTCGATCTCGCCGAGCGCGTTCGCGGCCGTCACATCGGGCGCGACGTCCTCGCTCGGCTTCCACTCGTCGGCGCTCGTACTGGCGACGGTTCCGTCGACCGTCGGCACTTCCGAGGTCTCGAAGGCGGTCTCGACCTTCTGCTGCTCCTCGCTCGCCTCCGCGGCCTCCTCGAGCACGGGGTTCTGCGACATCTCGTCGACGATCAGCGCCTCGAGCTCCATGCGCCCGACCTGCAGGATCTTGATCGCCATCCGCAGCTGGGGCGTCATCACCAGCTGCTGCGTCAGCTTCTGATAGAGCTTGGTTTCGAGAGCCATGGCTTAGAGACTGAACCGCTCGCCGAGATAGATTTCGCGCGCTTGGCGACTCTGGGCGATGTGCGACGGAATGCCTTCCTCGAGGATCGCGCCCTCGTTCAGGATATAGGCGCGATCGCAGATGCCGAGCGTCTCGCGCACGTTGTGGTCAGTGATCAGCACGCCGATGCCGCGCTCCTTTAGTTGTCGGACGATGTTCTGGATGTCGATCACGGCGATCGGGTCGATGCCCGCGAACGGCTCGTCCAGCAGCATGAAAGCGGGCGAGATGACGAGCGCCCGGGTGATCTCGAGGCGCCGCCGCTCGCCCCCCGACAAAGCGTATGCCTTCGTTTTTGCGAGATGCGCGATGCTGAGGTCCTCCAGTAATCGCCATAGCCGTCCCTGGCGTTCCTCGGCAGAAATCGGCAACGTCTCCAGTATCGCCAGCACGTTTTCTTCGACCGTGAGCTTGCGGAACACCGAGGCTTCCTGGGGCAGGTAGCTGATGCCGGCGCGGGCGCGCTGGAACATCGGCAGCTCGGTCACGTCGACCTCGTTCAGCACCACCCGCCCGGCATCGGGGCGGACGAGTCCGACGATGATGTAGAAGGTCGTAGTCTTGCCGGCACCGTTCGGACCGAGGAGCCCGACGACCTCGCCGGCGGAGATGCGCACCGACACGTCGCGGAGGACGCGGCGACCTCCGAAGGACTTGTCGAGGCGTTCGGCGGTGAGCAGCGATTCGGTCATGGCTCGGCTGCCGCGGCCGCCGCCGGCGGCGCCGCGGTGCGCGCGGGAGACGCCGCCGCCTTGGCATCCCCGGACTCCTTCGCGTTCGGATAGAGGACGGCTTTGACGCGGGTCTTCGCTCCGCTTTCGACGACGCTGCGCTCCTCCTTCAGGTAGACGATCACCCGTTCGCCCGCGACCTGGTTCGGTCCGTCGTGCAGCACCGCGCCGTCGCTCAACGTGAAGGTCTGCTGCGCCTGGTCGAAGACCGCGCGTCGACCTTCGGCGAGCTTCGTCCCCTGGCGGATGCGCACGTTGCCCTCGGCGACGATCTCCTTGATGCGCTCGGCGTCGGTGCCGGCGCCCGCGGCCTTCCCGGCCGGACCGGTTGCGGCGGCGGTCGGGACGCCGTCCGGCGTCCGCTTCACCGCGCGCGGATCGTAGCGGATCGCGAGCGTGTCGCTGTCGAGCCGCACGTCCCCCTGAGTCACCTGGACGTGGCCGCGATATAGGATGTTGCTGGTCTTGTAGTCGATCTCGAGCGTGTCGGAGTCGATGCGCACGGGACCTTTGCCGGATCCGAGCGACAGGCTCTGGAAAAGCCCGCCGGCCGGATCGGCGATCACCGGCTGCTTGGCGTCCTGCGCCCGCGACGCTCCGGCGAGCCCCAGCAGCAACGCGACGGCGCCCACCGTCACGTCACGACCGATTCGCATCCGTCCCCTCGGCCGTCCGTTGCAGGACGGTGCGTACGTTCCCTCCGAAGCGGACGCGCTGCGATCCCATCTCCAGGGTCATGTGTTCGCCGCTCAGCGACAGGCCGTCGCCGGTCACCAGGACGGTCCCCGGGGACACGACGGCATCGTCGGAGCGCTGGTACGAGGCCCGATCCGTCCGCACCAGATAGTCGCGGAACCGGAGCTCGATGCCCCCTTCGAGATCGACACGGTCCATCTCCCGGTCGTCCAGCAGAATCTTTCCCTGCTTCCCCTTCACCGACACCACCCCCTGGTCGTCCTTGACGAAGAAGCTCACCTCCGGATCATCGACGACGATCAGCTTGTCCTCTTCGAAGTACTGGGCCTCGCGGGCGGCCACCTCCCAAACCTTGCGCTCGCCTTCCATCTTGACGCGGCGGAAGTTCTGGATGCGTTGCGAGACCTGGGGGAGGAAATCGAGCTCCCGGGTCCGAAGACTCCGCAGGTGCTGCGCCCACTGGCTGCGCACGAGCTGGACGACCACGGCTCCGACGGCGGCGATCATGAGGACGGCGAGCACGGCGCGAACCCGTCGCCGATCGAAGGCGGTAGCCGGAAGCCGCTGCATGCAAGAAAAATACCATGTACTGTCAGATAGTAAAGGCTCGAACTGCCTGCGAGTACACCCTGGCGATCGCCGCAGCGCGCAGCGCCCAACCGGCTCAGACGACGCCGGCGCGCAGGAGGTCGTGGAGGTGGATCACCCCGCTCAGACGCTCGTCGGCGTCGACGATGAAGAGCACCGTGATCGCGTGCCGCTCCATGGTCGCGACCGCGAGCGCCGCGAGCGCGTCGGCGGCGATGGTCTTCGGGCGCCGGCTCATGACCGCGGCGACGCTCCGGCTCGTCAACGGCTCCTGCGCCCCGAGCGCGCGGCGTAGATCGCCGTCGGTGACTACGCCCACGAGCCGGCCGTCGTCGTCGACCACTGCCGTCACCCCGAGCCGCTTCGCCGACATCTCGACGAGCGCTTCCGCCATGCCGCTCGCCGCCGGGACTCGCGGCACGTCAGCGCCGATGTGCATAAGGTCGGCGACGCGCAGCAGGCGCCGCCCGAGCGTCCCGGCAGGGTGCAGGGCGGCAAAGTCTTCCGGTCGGAAGCCGCGATGCTCGAGGAGCGCTACCGCGAGCGCATCGCCCATGGCGAGCGCGGCGGTCGTGCTCGCCGTCGGCGCCAGGCCGAGCGGGCACGCTTCTTCGCTGACGCTGGCATCGAGAATCACGTCCGCGGCGCGCCCCAGGGTCGAGTCGCTGCGCCCGATCAGGGCCACGAGCGGCACGCCGAGCCGCTTCACGTGCGGCACGAGGTCGAGGATCTCCGCCGTCTCGCCGCTGTTCGACACCGTGAGCACCAGGTCGTGCCGTTCGAGCATGCCGAGATCGCCGTGCAGCGCCTCCGCGGCGTGGATGAAAAAGGCCGGCGTTCCGGTGCTGGCGAGCGTGGCCGCGATCTTGCGGCCGACGTGGCCCGACTTACCGACGCCGGTGACGATGATCTTGCCGCCGCGATCGGCGATGAGCCGCACGGCGGCGTCGAATCGCGTATCGAGCCGCGCCGCTAGCGCCGCCAGCGCCTCGGCCTCGACGGCGAGCACCCGCCGTCCGTGCCCGACGCTCGCCGGTAGCGACCCGGCGTCCGGCCGCGCCCGCTTCATCGCCCCGCCCAGCCGTCGGCCGGCTTCACCACCCGATCGAGCGCGGCGAGCGTCGCCAGCAGCGGGCGCAGGTCGTCCAAGCGCAGCGAGTTCGGGCCGTCGCTCCGGGCGCGATCGGGATCCTCGTGGACCTCCATGAAGACGCCCGCGACCCCGACCGCGACCGCCGCCCGCGCCAGCGGCGGCACGAACTCGCGCTGCCCGCCCGAAGCGGTCCCGGCGCCGCCCGGGAGCTGGACGCTGTGGGTGGCGTCGAAGATCACCGGGTACCCGAAGCGGGCCATGATCGCGAGCGAGCGCATGTCGGCGACGAGATTGTTGTAGCCGAAGCTCGCGCCGCGCTCGGTCACCAGGATCCGATGGTTGCCCTCGGCGCTCACCTTGGCGATCACGTGCTCCATTTCGCCGGGCGAGAGGAACTGCCCCTTCTTGACGTTGACGGGCTTGCCGGCGGCGGCGACGGCCGCCAGGAAGTCCGTCTGCCGGCAGAGGAACGCAGGCGTCTGCACGATGTCGACCACCGCTGCCACGGCCGGCACCTGCCAGGCTTCGTGGACGTCGGTGAGCACCGGCACGCCGACCTCCCGCCGCACCTCGGCGAGGATGGCGAGACCCTCCTCCATTCCCGGACCGCGGAATCCCGCCCGCGAGGTGCGGTTCGCCTTGTCGAAGGAGGCCTTGAAGACGCAGGCGACTCCGACCTCGCGGGCGGCGTCGCGAATGCGCTCGGCGTGCCGCAGAGCCGAGTCGCGGCTCTCGATGACACAGGGGCCGGCGATCAGCGCCAGCGGGCGCGTATTGCCGAAGACCACCGACCCGACCGCGACCGCGCGTTCACTCACCGCCGCCAACGACGCTCAGCGGCGCGCCGCGCGCAGGGTGCCGAGCGGCAGCGTGTCGCGCGCCGCGCTCCGGTGCGCGAGCGCGGCACGGACGAAGCCGCGGAAGAGCGGGTGGCAATCGAGCGGCTTCGACTTGAACTCGGGGTGGAACTGGCAGCCGATGAACCACGGATGCCCCGGGATCTCGACCACCTCGACCAGCGTCCCGTCCGGAGAGAGCCCGGAGAGCCGCATGCCGCGCGACTCCACAGCGCCGCGATAGGCGTCGTTGAACTCGTAGCGATGGCGATGCCGCTCGGAGATCTTCTTCTTGCCGTAGACCTTGGCCGCGAGCGAGCCGTCGGCGAGCACGCATGGGTAGGCGCCGAGCCGCATGGTGCCGCCCTTCTTGTCGATGCTCTTCTGCGCCGTCATGAGATCGATCACCGGATGCGGCGTCTCGGGATCGACCTCGGCGGAGTTCGCCCGCTCGAGCCCGCAGACGTGCCGCGCGAACTCGATCACCGCCATCTGCATGCCGAAGCAGATGCCGAAGAACGGCAGATGCTGCTCGCGGGCGTAGCGGACCGCGGCGATCTTCCCCTCCGTGCCGCGCTGGCCGAAGCCCGCCGGCACGAGGACGCCGTCGGCGTCCCGCAGAGCGCCGAGCCCTTGCTCTTCGATGACCTCGGAGTCGATGTAGTCGAGATCGACGGCGCACTCGTTGGCGAGACCGCCGTGCGCGAGCGCCTCGTTCAGGCTCTTGTACGAGTCGACGACGTCGACGTACTTGCCGACCACGGCGATGCGCACGTGCTCCTTCGGGTTCTTGGCGATGGCGACGATCTTCCTCCAGCGCGCCAGCTTGGGCGCCCGGGTCCACATGTTGAGTCGCTCGGCGATGCGGTCGTCGAAGCCTTCTTCGTGGAAGACGAGCGGCAGCTCGTAGATGCACTCGACGTCGCGCGCGGTGACCACGGCGTTCTCCTCGACGTTGCAGAAGAGCGCGATCTTCGCCTTCAGCTTGCGGTCGAGCGCCCGATCGGTGCGGCAGAGGAGCACGTCGGGCTGGATACCGAGGCCGGTCAGCTCCTTCACGCTGTGCTGCGTCGGCTTCGTCTTCAGCTCGTGGGCGCTCGAGATGTACGGCACCAGCGTCAGGTGCACGTAGATCACGTTCTCGCGGCCGTAGTCGGCGCGAAACTGTCGCACCGCTTCCAGGAACGGCAGGCTTTCGATGTCGCCTACCGTGCCGCCGACCTCGCCGATCAGGACGTCGAAGCCCTCGGCGGCGGCGGCGATCCGCGCCTTGATCTCGTCGGTGATGTGCGGAATCACCTGCACCGTGCCGCCGAGGTAGTCGCCGCGCCGCTCCTTCTCGATGACGCTCAGATAGACGCGGCCGGTGGTGATGTTGTTCTTCTGCGTCATCGGCGTCGAGACGAAGCGCTCGTAGTGTCCGAGATCGAGGTCGGTCTCGGCGCCGTCGTCGGTGACGAAGACCTCGCCGTGCTGGAACGGGTTCATCGTGCCGGGATCGACGTTGATGTACGGATCCATCTTCAGCATCGTGACCTTGAGACCGCGGCTTTCGAGGAGGGCGCCGAGCGACGCCGAGGCGAGGCCCTTGCCGAGCGAGGACACGACGCCGCCGGTCACGAAGATGAACTTGGTCTTGGCTTTCTTCGCGCTCACCGCTGGCCCTCCACCAAGCGCCGCACCCGTTCGAGGTCAGCCGCTGTATCCACCTCGGGTGGCGCGCTGTCAACTTCGATCATCCGGATGCGCATGCCGCACTCGAGCGCGCGCAGTTGCTCGAGCTCCTCGGCGCATTCGAGCGGCGAGCGCGGCGCCGCCGCGAGCGCCAGCAGCGCCGCACGCCGATAGGCGTAGAGCCCGATGTGCCGCCAGCCGAGCGGTGCGGCGCCGCTCCGCGCGCCCCGCCAGTACGGCAGCGGACTGCGCGAGAAGTAGAGCGCACAGCCGTCGCCGCCGGTCACGACCTTGACGACGTGCGGGCTGCGGAACTCCGCCTCGTCGCCGATCGGCGTCATCAGCGACGCCATCGCGGCGTCCGGATCGCCGGCGCAGGCGGCGACGCACGCCGAGAGCGTATCGGGATCGACGAGCGGCAGATCCCCCTGGACGTTGACGAAGATGTCGGCATCGAGGCCGCGCGCGACCTCGGCGAGCCGATCGGTGCCGGTGGCGTGCGCTCCGGTCATCACCAGGTCGCCGCCGAACGCCCGCACGGCGGCGGCGATGCGCTCGTCGTCGGTGGCGACGAGCGTGCGCGCGACGCCGGCGGCGCGCGCGGCGCGCTCGTAGACGTGCTGGACCATCGGCTTGCCGGCGATCTCGGCGAGCGGCTTCCCGGGCAAGCGCGTCGACGCATGGCGCGCCGGGATGATCGCGACGGCGCGTACTGATCTGGGCGCGATCACGGACGCTGCTTATATGAATCGCCGCCCCGCCGTGTCAAAACGATCGCCCGGAGGAGCACGCGGCCATGAGCGACGACACGACGCGGATCGAACGCGACTCTATGGGAACGATGCAGGTGCCCGGCGGCGCGCTCTGGGGCGCGTCGACGCAGCGGGCGGTCGAGAACTTCCCGATCAGCGGCTGGCGCTTCCCGCGCCGCTTCATCCGCGCCCTCGGGCTCGTGAAAGCCGCCGCCGCCGAAGCCAACGCGGCGCTCGGCCTTCTCGCCCCGGATCTCGCGGCCGCGATCGGCGCGGCCGCCGACGAGGTCGTCGCCGGCACGCTCGACGCCCACTTCGTGGTCGACGTGTTCCAGACCGGCTCGGGAACCTCGACCAACATGAACGCCAACGAGGTGATCGCCCACCGCGCCCGGGCAGCCGGCGTCACGGTACACCCGAACGACCACGTCAACATGAGCCAGTCGTCGAACGACGTCATCCCGACCGCCATGCACCTCGCCGCCGCCGAAGCCCTCGCCTCCGACCTGCTGCCGGCGCTGCGCGCCTTGGCGGCAGCACTCGCCGCCAAGGCGCGCGAGCTCGACGACGTCGTCAAGATCGGCCGCACGCACCTGCAGGACGCGACGCCGGTGCGGCTCGGCCAGGAGCTCGGCGGCTACGCGCGCCAGGTGGAGCTGGCGATCACGCGGCTCGAGGCGGCGGCGACCGGCCTCGAAGAGCTGGCGCTCGGCGGCACCGCGGTCGGCACCGGCCTCAACGCGCACCCCGCCTTCGCCGGCCTGGCGATCGCGCGCCTCGCCGAGCGCACCGGTCTGCCTTTCCGCGAGGCCGCAAACCACTTCGAGGCGCAGAGCGGCAAGGACGCCGTGGTGCAGCTCTCCGGCACCCTCAAGACGACGGCCGTCGCCCTCACCAAGATCGCCAACGACGTGCGCTGGCTCGCCTCCGGACCGCGCTGCGGCATCGGCGAGATCAGCATCCCGGCGACGCAGCCGGGCTCGTCGATCATGCCCGGCAAGGTGAACCCGGTGATGGCGGAAGCGCTGCTGCAGGCGGCGGCGTTCGTGATCGGCGCCGACCTCACCGTCACCCTCGGCGGACAAGCGGGCAACTTCGAGCTCAACGTGATGATGCCGATCATGGCGCATCAGCAGCTCGAGAGCCTGCGCATCCTCGCGGCCGCGGTGCGGGCCTTCACCGAGCGCTGCGTGGTCGGCATCCGCGCCGAGCGCGAACGCGCCGCCGCGGCGATCGAGCAGAGCCTCGCCATGTGCACGGCTCTGGCGCCGATCATCGGCTACGACGCCGCGGCGGCGATCGCGAAGGAGTCGTACGCCAGCGGGCAGACGGTGCGCGACATCGCCCGCGCCCGGCAGGTGCTGCCCGAGGAGCGGCTGGCGCGCGTCCTCGACCCGCTGCGCATGACGAAGCCGGGCCTGCCGGAGTAGCGAGCGTTGGCCGCCGCGGCCCCCGGGGTTGCGACTACTCGGTTGCCGGTGCCGGCGCCGGCGCGGTGGCGCCGGCTTTGCGGGCGCGGCCGCCGCGCCGGCGGCCGCCGCGCCGCCGCGGCCGCCGGCGCGTCGCCGCCTCGGCGCCGCCGTTCGCTTCGGCCGCAGCGGCCGCGCCGCCGCCGGCAAGCGCCGCTTCCTCCGCCCCCGGCGCCGCCGCTTCGGGGGGCGTCGGCGCATCGCCGCCGAGCATCCGCACGCGGCCGTTCGCCAGCACCTCGATGTCCTTCATCCGCCGCAGGCGGGTCACGAGGCGCGGCGAGCCGGGAGGACGCTGGAAGCCGGCCGCCTTGAGCGCCACCGTGAGCGCGTCGAGGGTGACGATGTGGGCCGGGTCGGCGGCGGCGAGACGCGCGATCACGTGCTGCAGTTGCTCCTGCGAAGCCGACTGCGGCTCGTCTCCGGCCGCCGGCGGCGCGGTCGGCGCCGCCGCCGCCGGCCGCGGCGCCGGGTGCGGCGGCGCCGCCGCACCCGCGCTGCGACTGCGGCCGCCGCGCCGACCGCGCCGGCCGCGGCGCTCCCTGGCGCCCTCGCCCGTGCGCTCGGCTGCGGCCGCGCTCGGCGTCGTGCCCCGGTAGGTGATGCGGGTGAACTTGACTCCGAGGCGGGCGGCGGCGTCGCCGACGGCGTCGAAGGCGCGGTCGTGCGACACGATGTCGATCGCATCGCCGGGACGCGATCGTCCGAGCCACATGCCCGCGTGGACGGCGATCCAGAGGTCGCTCCAGTCCGAGACGCGAGTCGCCGGCGCGCTGTGCACGAGGTGCGCGCCGCGCTGCGCGAGCGAGCGTCCGAGCTGCTGGCCGATCACGCGCCAGTTGCCGATCGCGGTGATCTCGGTATTGCCGGCGCTGAGATCGAGCGCCAGCTCGTCCAGCACCCGCACGAGATCCTGCTCGCTGCTGGTGTTCTCGACGTCGATGAACACGGCGCGGCGAGGCCCGCTCACGGCGGCCGCGGCCGGCGCGGTCCTGGTGGTCTTCGCGGCCGGCGCCTTGCGCGGACGCGGCGCCGCCGCCTTGCGCGGTGCGGTCTTCTTCGCGCTTGCGGTCGTCTTCTTGGCGGGAGATCGGGTCGCCATCGTTCCGGCGTTATGACGGGTATCGGGCCGGGTGTCGAGCAGCGGGGCCGTCAGTAGCGGCGCTTCCACAGCAGATCGACGGCGCTCCGCCCGAGCGTATCCGTCGATGTCTCCAGGCTCCACCCGGGGCGGATCACGTACTCGATCCTCACCTCCTCGACGCTCTGCCCGAAGCGGTGGGCAAGGCTCACGAAGATGTCGTCGGCGACGTACTTGCCGACCGAAACGCGCGCGTCCTGCAGCCCGGTCGGGCCGGTGTCGAACTGGAGATCGTCGACGCCGAGGGCATTGGCGACCGACTCCCTGAGCTCCGACGCCACGTAGCCGCCCGCGATGCCGAGCGCCCGCTCGCGCAATCCCACCGACTGCGAATGGCTGAGCTGGGCAGCCGGGGCGCCGAAGAGCAGGACGGAGAGCACGTCGGCCTGATCGAGCGCCGGCTCGCTCTCGAGCGCGAGCGTCGGCTTCGTGATCGTGCCGCCGACCTTGAGGCGCACGAGATACTCGCCCGCCGCGTGCGTCGCGGTGATGTCGAGCACCGGATCGAAGCCTTGACCGCTGAAGCGCACGCTCCCCTCCTCGAGAGCGAACTTCTTGCCCTGGAAGGCGTACCAGCCCCGGACGCCGCGGATGTCGCCGGCGAGGTGCAGCTCCTCGCCGGGCTTCTTCCAGGCGGTGATCCATCCCTCGAGCTCGACGTTGGCGTCGGAGCGGCGCACCCAGGCGTCGCGCGGCACGGCGAGCTGCACCGTCACGGCCGCACGCTCGAAGAGCGACGGCACCCGCGGCGGCGGCGGCGCGCTAGCGGCCGGGGACGGCGCCGGCGCTCCGGGGCCGACGACGACGATCGTCGGGTCGAGAGGCCGGACGGTGTCGGGCAGCGTTTCCGGAGCTCGGAGCACGAGCCCGTCGGTTTCGAGCGCGCCCTCGAGCACCGGCGCCGCCGTCGTACCCGAGATCCAGAGCCAGCCGCTCGCCACGCCGTGTCCGTACTCGTTGGCGAAAAGCGGGAACTGCTTGGCCTCGAAGCGCGCGTCCATGGTGGCGCCTTCGCCTTCGAAGCGCGCCGTACCGCCGCCCGTGACGCTACCCTTACCGCTCCTGATCGCGAGGCGATCGATCGAGGCGACGCGCCCCTCCAGACGCACGATCGCGTCGACGGCGTCGTAGGTGACGCCGAGCGGCACTAGATAGGCGCGGCCGCCGCTGAGCGCGATCGTACCGTGCGCCGCCGGCGCCGCGATCGGCCCGGCGACGCGCACGTCGGCGGCCAGCGTGCCGCCGACCTTGGCGACGAGACCGGGCCACAGCACGTCGACGAACGCGAGGTCGATCCCGTCGGCGCGCACCCGCACCTCCGGCTCACCGAGGCGGAAGTCGAACGGCGGCGCCGCCGGTGTCAGCGGCGCTGCGGCATCGACCACCAGTGCCTGCGCTGCCTGCGCGAGTCGGGCATGCAGCTCGCCGCGGCCGGCGGCGACCACCAGCCGCGCGCGCAGCTCGTCGTAGCGCGTGCCGCCGAGCGTCGGCGCGGCGACGACGGCATCGGCGTCGACGCGCGGCGCCGCGAACGTGCCGCCGAGGTGGGCGCGGCCGGCGAGGCGTCCGCGTACGCCGGCGGGCACGAGCCCGACGAGCGCGCCGAGCTCGAAACCCTCGACGCCGACCTCGAGGTCACTCCCCGCGGCGGCGAGCACGCCGCCGGCGCGCAGGGTGCCGTCACGCGAGCGCACCACGAGGTCGGCGATGGTGAGCCGCTCGTCGCGGAGCTCGAAGGTAGGCGCCCCGACCGCCGCCCAGACGGTGTCGCCGTACGTGAAGCGCAAGGTCGCGAGCGTCGCGCGTGTCGTGCCGCCGCGGCGCGCGACCTCGGCGCGGAGCTCGGGCGCGGCGCCACCGGGCTCGTGGCCGCGCAGGGCGATCTCGCCGCGGAAGTCGGCGAGCGTGCCCCGGCCGCCGGCGTCGAGGTCGAGCTCGCTCATCCGCCGGCCGCCGATCTCGAGCGCGCGCGCCGTTCCGCGCACGGCAACGGCGGCGGCGCCGCTGCCGCACCCGCGGCCGCTGAGCGTCGCGTCGAGCCCTGCGATCCGCCACCCCGCCCCGGCGACGTCCTTGCCGACGAGTCCGACGTCGGCGTCGAAGGCGGCGCCGCTGCCGCGCACGGCGGCGTTGACGGTCGCGGCGCCGTGCAGGCCCGGCCGTCCGAGGAGCGTCGCGAGCGGCGCCAGATCGGTGATCCGCGCCTCCGCCCGCACCTCGCCGGTCGCGGCGGCGAGCCCGCCCTCGACTACCGCAGCGCCCGCGGCCGTGAACGTTCCGATGTCGGCGGCGACGTCGAGCCGCTCGATCCCGACGCGTCCGGCGTCGATACCGAGAGCGACGTCAGCGCCTGCGACCGCGACGCCGCCGATCCGGCTCGGCGTCAGCGCCAGTGCGGCGTCGGCGCGCATCTTCGCGAGTCTGAGCCCGGTGCCGGCGAGGCGCGCGCTCCCGTTCACGCGGCCGGCGAGCTCGCGGCGCTCGAGCACCGCGCCGAGGTCGAGATCGGAGGCGGCGAGGTCGACCGCGAAGCGCGGCGGATTCCAGGCCAGCTCGCCGCTCGCCCGCGCGCTGCCGGCGGCGCTAGCCGCCGTCACCGCGAAGCGCAGGCCATCGGCGGCGACGCGCGCCGTGCCGGTCGCGGTCGCGAGTGCGAGCGCGCCCAGGCGCGACGCCCCGAGATCGAGCCCGACGTCGACGACGTCCGCCGCCCCCGGCGCCACCGTCACCGTGACGCCACCGGAGAGATCCGTCGTCGGCAGCGACTCGCCGGCGAGCCCGGCGAGATCGACGTGCGCGAGCTCCGCCCGCACCGAACCGGCGGGCGCCGCCGAATCGAGATCGAGAGTGCCCTCGACGGCGAAACTCCCGGCTGCACGCCGACCATCGGCGGCGGCAACCTCGGCGGCGAACGTGCCGCCGACGGCGACGGCGTCGCGCCGCCCCGCCGCGTGCACCTCGCCGCGCCAGTCGGCACGCGAGCGCGGGCTGCGCAGGAGCGCCCGCGCGTCCGCCGCCGCGAGACGCTCGACGCGCAGCGTGCCCTGCACGACGGAACCAAGCCGGCCGTCGGCGGCGAGCGCCGATCCGGCAGTCCGGAGGCGCAGGTCCGCAAGCGTCCACTCGCCGCCCTCTTCGGCGATCCGGCCGCTCGCCTCGTCGACGCGAACGCCGCTCCCCAGCTCGCGAAAGGCGAGCGCGTCGATCGCGATCCTCGCCGCGTGAGGGCCGGCGTGCGCCGCGCCGGCGAAGGTGACGTCGCGCAGGCGCGCGCCGCGCCCCGGCCGCTCGACGCGCAGCGCGCCGGCGGTCACGCGCACGGCGTCGATGTCGACGACGAGCGTCGACGGCTCGCCGTGCGGCGCCGCCAACAGGCGCTCGATGTTCCAGCCGCGCTCGTCGGCGACGAGTGCCAGTGCAACGCCATCGGCCACGAGCGACGTGATCCGCAAGCCCCGGCCGCGCACGAACGCCAGGAGATCGTACGTCGCCGCGAGGCGGCGCACCGCGAGCACGCGCCGGCCCTCGTGCACCAGCCGCAGATCGCGGATGACCATGCCGGCGAGGAGACCGCCGTCGAGCGCGCCGATCGTCAGGCGCCCGTTCAACTCCGCGTTCACCCGCGCGAGGACGACGCGGCGCAGCCGATCGCGGAAGGACGCGGTCTGCGACAACGCCGCCAGCACCGCCAGCATCGCACCGGCGCCGACGCCGAGGACGAGGACGATCCGAGCCCAGCGCCGCACCCCGATCGCCATCGTCAGAACGCCTGCCCGATGCTGAAGTGGATCTGCCAGCGCGGCTCGTGTCGCGGCGGATCCAGCGGCACCCCGAAGTCGACGCGCAGCGGGCCGACGAGCGTGTGGTAGCGCACGCCGATTCCCGTCCCGAGCTTCAGGTCGCCGAGCGTCCAGCTCACCGCCTGGCGCCGCACCTCGCCGGCATCGAAAAAGGCGACGCCGCCGAAAGCGCCGTAGATGGGAGTGCGGAGCTCGATGCTGGCCTCGAGCAGGCTGCGGCCGCCGACCGGATTGCCGCCGCCGTTGAGCGGCCCGAGCATGCTGCGCGCGTAACCGCGCGTGCTGTTGATGCCGCCGGCGAAGAAGCGGCGGAACATCGGCAGGTCGCGGCTCTGCCCGAAGCCGTCGCCGACGCCGAGGCGGATGCGGCCGGCGAGCACGCGGTTGCCGGGCAGGGGAGCGTACTTCTTGGCGTCGAGCACCGCGGTGTAGAAACTGTACGCGCCCTGCCACGGCCCTCCCGCCTGCTCGAGCGCGAGATTGAGCACGCTGCCCTGGCGCGGATCGAGGAGGTCGACGGTGGTGTTGCGCTCGATCACGGCGCGGAGGCTCGAGACGATGCCGCGGGCGACGTAGGCGTCGCGCCCGCCCGCGAAGCGCGCGACGGTGGCGCTCGGCACGTTGCTGAGATCGTCGTACTCGATGCCGTAGCCGGCGGCGACGGTGAGCTGCGGCATGAGCTTGCGCTCCACCCGCGGCGCGAAACGGATCCGCGCCACCGTGAAGCCCGGCTCGTCGTCGCGGAGCTGCGTGAGCGGCGCTATGAGCGTCTGCTGCGGGTGCAGGAAGTAGGGCTGACGGAACTCTCCTTCTACGGCTTGCTCGATCTCCGATCCCTTGAGCCGGAAGCCGAGCTGGCGGCCGCCGCCGAAGAAATCGTTGTGCTGCCAGCGGAGCTGGCCGCGCACCCCGTCTTCGAGCCCGTAGCCGATGCCGGCCACGATCTCGCGCGGCGGCCCTTCGACGACGCTGACGGCGATGTCGACCGTGCCGCTATGCTCGTCGAGGTTGCGCGGCCGGACGAGCACCGAGCGAAAGAGGCGCAGACCGAAGATCCGCGCCTGGGTCTCGTCGAGCTTGGCGGGATCGTAGCGATCGCCTTGCCGGTAGGCGATCTCGCGGCGCACCAGGCGCATCGCGACCTGGTTGGTTCCGGTGACGAACGTGATCCCGAAGACGGCGGGGCCGCCGCGGGTCAGGCGATAGCGGATCGCGGCCTCGTGGGTCGCGGTGTCGACGAGCGCCGATTTCTCCACCCGCGCGTACGCGAAGCCGCGGCGCTCGAGCCAGCGCTGGAGACGGTCGCGCCCGGCGTCGTAGTCGGCTTGTACGAAGGGGGCGCCGAGAGCGAGCGGCACCTCGGCGCGGAGCGCGGCGCGCTCGGCCGCTGTCGGCGCGAAGTCGACGGGCTCGACGATGACGCTCCCCACGGCGACTACGGCGCCTTCGCGGACCACGATGACCACGGTCACGCGATCGCCGTCGGGCAGCAGATCGTAGTCGACGGTTGCTTCGTACCGACCCGACTCGCGCAGCCACGCCCGCAGCCGCTCGAGATCGCCGCGCAGCAGGTGGGGCTCGAAGATCGGCGGCTCGAGCCAGCGTTTCCAGGGCGCGTACCACGGCGGCACCCGCGTCTGCATGACCGACCGGAGCTTCGCCGCCGACACGCCGGCGGCGCCTTCGATGCGGACGGCCGCGACGACGTAGGCAGCGCCGGGAGGGAGATCGTCGAGCATGACGGCGGCCGCGCTGCTACGGCACAGGATGACGAAGGCGAGTACGCTCCACCGCAGCCACATCCCGGGAACCGATGCTATAGCGAGGCGCTCTCGCGGCGGGCAAATCGAATGACATGCGACGCCGAAAAGCCGTCACAAAAGCGTACGAATGAACGATCCGTCGACACTCGCGCCCGGCGTCGGCACCTCTGCAACGAGATAATCCGGCAAAAATCGCCCGACCTGAGATCGTGACCCGCGGTCCACGATTTGCAGTGCACGCGCCAAAGAACGGGAAATGTCGCGGCGAGCGTTGAGGATCGGAGACAGTGTCGTAGGCGCGCACGACTCCAGCGCGAGTCGCTGCGCAAGACGCATGCGCAACTGCCATGATCTCGCACAAGTGCAGGAAAACTCTGAGCTTCATTGGCGTTCGTGACGATTATTTTCCTTGACAAGCGTCCGACGGGGCTCCTATATGTCTCAAGCGCGACCTGAATGAAGAACCAGAGTGCCGTTCGTTTAGGATCCACCCTGATGGTCAAGAGCAATCACGAGTATTTCGGTGAGACGTGGACCGCACCGGCTCGTACCGCGCTCCGCCATCCCCAACCAACCCGACGAAGGAGGGTAACCATGAAGAAGCTCGTTCTCGTAGCCGGCGCTGCGGCGCTGGCACTCGGTACAGCCGGCATCGCCGGTGCTGCTGCCGCGCCGTGTGCGGTCAATTACGCACACCCCGCAAGCGCGAAGCAGATCAAGGCCAGTCTCGTGCAGGCGTTCGTCTCCTGCAACAACCCGGGCGGCCACATTCCGAACGCGACCACGGAAACCGGCACCGTCCCGACCTGCTACCCGGCCGAGACGTTCCACGAGGCCAACGGCTCACCGGCTCTCGGCTGGACCTGGGGCGCGAAGGGCAAGGGCGACATCACGTTCAAGGCGGGCAAGAACAAGGTAGGGGGCCCGCTCAACACCGATCCGACCGCCTCGGATCTCTACATCTCCATCAAGATGGCGGGCATCGAGGACAACACCGGCCCGGCGACGGGAGCGAACGGCCAGGTGGCGACGGTGGCGCGCGCGACGCTCATCGACCGCGCTCAACACGCGCTCGGCCCGATGACGGTCATCGACTTCCCGACGACTTTCGGGATCACCGCTACGGGCGGCAAGGTCTCCAAGAAGACCTCCGCGACCGTGATCCTGAACGCCCTCAGTCAGCCGGCGCTTCCGGCCTGCACCACGATCGAGGTCGTAAAGGTCCTCGTGCTGGATCCGAACAACAACGCTTTTGCGAACCTCGGCGCTTTCCTCCCGTAGCACGCAGCGTTTGATCGCTTCTTTCCGGTTGTCCCACCAGAGCCATCCGCCCCGTCCACGGGCGGATGGCTTTGTTTTCGGCGCTCTCTTCGTGATCGCGCTCGCGAGCTCGAGCTGTTCGCCGAGCGAACGCGCGACGCCGGCGCCGACAGCTACGACCACGCCGGCCGCCGCTGTGGCCACGGCAGCGGCCGCAGCCCCGCCCGCGAGTCCGCAAGCCTCGCCCGAGCCCGGCGCGGCGGTGGACATGAACGACTTCTCCGACAGCGCCGACTTCGATTGGGGCTTCGAGGAAGCGGCGCTCGGGACCGACTTCGAGATCGACGTCGGCGCCACCGCCTTCTACATGCCGCGCGGCAATGTCGTCACCTTCAAGGCCAAGGCCCTGAACGGAACGCCGCCTTTCACCTTCACCTGGGACTTCGGTGACGGCTCCCCCGAGGGATCTGGGGAGATGATCAAGCACCGCTTCGACAAGACCGGAAACATCGAAGTCGTGGTCCATGCCAAGGACGCCGCCGGCGAAACGGCGGTCATGCAGCTCGGCCTCCTCGTTCACCACCCCGTCGACTACGCTTACCGGATGCAGGCGGACGAGAAGGAGATCGAGGCGCTGAAAGCTCAGTATCCGGACTGGGTGCCGGTGACGCCGGCACCGACGCCGTAGACCCCGAGCGTCAGCAGCTTGCGCATCACCGCCGCCGGAGGCGCGTCCGGCGGTGAATCCGGGAGATCGATCGCCGGCTCGCCGGCCGTAGCGACGGGGGTGAACACGATCCCCGGCGCCGCCGGGGCGGGCGCGTAGCGGTTCTGGATCCAGTAGATCGGCCGTGCGCCCCGCACCAGGTGCGCCAGCAGAGCGCGCCATGCCGGACCGCCCCCGGTCGCCATGATGGTCTCGCGGCCGTAAACGAGCCAGAGCGCCACCTGGATCTGGAGATCGGCGAAGCCGCCGTCGACGACCACGACCGCGTCCGCAGGAAGGCGCTCGGCGATCCTCGCGACCGTGTCCAGGCTCCCCGAGTAGTAGGGCGCCGGCCGTAGCGCCAGGATCGGCCGCACCTGCCAGGCGCAGCAGACCGCCATCAGAACCAACGCGACGGCGCGCCACGGCCGCCGCCGCGAGCGCCAGAGCTCGGCGATCGCGGCCCCCGCGAACAACGCCAGACCCGGGAGCACGATCGGCAGGTAGCGGCGCATCGACCACGGTTGATAGTCGGCGACGCGCGGCGTCGGCACGAACACGAGAGCAACCAGCGCCACCAGCAGCACCGCGAGTCGCACCACGCGCCCGCCCTTCCACCAGGCGCCGGCGAGACCAGCGGCACCGAGCGCCAGGCCGAGCGGCGACATCGATCCCGCGAGCCAGCCGAGGTGGCGCACGATGTCCCTGCGGCCGCCGATCCGCAGGTAGAGCCAGACGAGGCCGACGGTGGCGCCGGCGGCGAGGAAGCGCAGCGTCGTGCGTCCGACCGGAGCTCCCCGCCAGGCAGCGCCGAGCGCGACCAGCGCCGGCACGACCGGTGCGAGGACGAGCAGCGCCAGGATGCGGCCGTCGCCGAGCGCCGGCAGCATCGTGAAGACCATCCGCGCCCGCCACATCATCAAGTCGTTCCCGAGGTAGGCGGCGTGATGGCTCGGAGCGCCGAAGAGGCCGACCGCCGCCAGCGCGCCCGCGCTCGCGGCGCCGGCGACAAGCAACGCCAGCTCGCGGCCGGACACCCGGCTCGTGAGCGCCCACCAGACGAGCGCCGCGGCGGCGAACAGCAACGTCTCGGCGCGCGCGACGCCGCCGAGCCCGAGCATGGCGCCGGCGGCGAGAGGTGCGCCGCGGCCGAGGAAGACGAGCCCGCCCCAGACGAAGGCGACCGTGAGCGTCTCCGGCATCGGGAAGCGCCCGAACCACCAGACAGCGAAATTGCCGAGGAAGAAGATCGCGGTCGGAATCGCCGCCGCGGCGCCCAGCATCTCGCCGGCGAGCAGCGTCAGCGCCCACGTCCCGAGCCCGCTCGCAAGCGGCGCGATCACCGGCGCCCACGCCGGCCCCCCGATCGCGGCCAGGACCCCGGCCAAGCTCGAGAGCAGCGGGAAGAAGGCCGGCATCGCCATCGCCGCCTCGCGGCGCTCCTTCAGGAGCCCGCCCGCGAGCCGGATGTAGGGCCCGCGGTCGAAGTCGCCGACGCTCCTGAAGAGCGCCTGCGCCAGATCGGGCGGCAGATCGCGCCCGACGCGGTCCGGCACCGCGAACGCCCCCGTCGCCGCCAGGTGGACGCCGGCGTCGACGTACATGGTCGAGTCCGAGGCGGCGATGAAGGTCTCATAGGGCGGCCACGACCAGGCGCAGGCCGCGAGCCCGGCGACGACGGCGATCCGGCGCGCGCGCCGCAACCGCGCCGGAACCACCGTCGCCGCGCCGGCTGCCGGGCGCCCGCGGATGGCGCCCGCGATCCCGGCGGCGGCGGCGACGGCGACGAGCCCGGCGGCGATGGCGCCGAGCGAAAAGGCCCCCGCTCGGGCGAGCACGACCGCGATCACCGAGATCGTGGCCAGGCCCCACCACACCGCCGCAAAGAGATCCGCCGTGCCGCGTCCGAGCCGGGCGATCGCCGCTCCCGCCAGCGCCAACGGCCCCAGCACCGCCGCCGCGCGCAGGACTACGGCAGCCTCAGTCACGGGCTGCGGCCGCCGGCGCCGGTTCCCGCACCGTCAGGCGCGCCCCGTCGGCGGCGAAGATGCGCGCCCGCCCGAGCCCGCACTTCGCCATCCGGAACTGCAGCGAGGTGCGCAGGACGCCGAGGCCGTAGACCAGGCTGCGGCGGAAGTCGATCGACGACGCCTCGGCGAAGTACTTGGCCGGGCACGACACCTCGCCGATCGAGAAGCCGAAGTACGCGATCTGCGCCAGCATCTGGTTGTCGAAGACGAAGTCGTCGGAGTTCTCGAGGAGCGGCAGGGTCTCGAGGACACGGCGCGAGAAGGCGCGGTACCCGGTGTGGTACTCGGAGAGCTTCTTGCCGAGGAGCAGGTTCTGAAAGAGCGTGAGGACGCGGTTGGCCACGTACTTGTACTTCGGCATGCCGCCGGCTAGCGCCCCGTCCGAGAGCACGCGCGAGCCGAGCACCACGTCGTACTGGCCGACGGCGACCAGCGACGCCATCGCCACCAGCAGCTTCGGCGTGTACTGGTAGTCGGGGTGCAGCATCACCACCACGTCGGCGCCGCGTTCGAGCGCGGCCCGATAGCAGGTCTTCTGGTTGCCGCCGTAGCCGAGGTTCTTGGCGTGGACGATGGTCGGGATGCCGAGTGAGCGCGCGACGTCGGCGGTGCGGTCGACGCTGCCGTCATCGACCAGCAGCACCTCGTCGATGTACGCGTGCGGAATCTCGGCATAGGTTTGCCGGAGCGTCAGCTCGGCGTTATACGCCGGCAGGACCACGACGATGCGCTTGCCGAAGAGCATGGGACGCCGGCCTCGATACCACGAAGCCCCCGCGAGGTCTCGCCCGTGCCGACGCTGATCATCGGCGCTTCGGGGCTGGTCGGCGGCGCCCTGCGCAACGAGTTTCCCGACGCCACCGGCACCTACCTCCGCCACGCCGGACCCGGCCTGGTGCCGCTCGACATCACCGACGCCGCCGCGGTCGACGCCCTCGTCGCGCGAGTGCGGCCGGAGCTGATCCTGCTCCCCGCCGCCCAGCCGGCCGTCGACCGCTGCGAGCTCGATCCCGACGAATCGGAGCGGGTGAACGTCGGCGGCACCGGCAACGTCGCCCGGGCGGCGGCGCGACTGGGAGCGCGCCTCGTCTACTTCTCGAGCGACTACGTGTTCGACGGCGCCGCCGGGCCCTACGAGGTCGATGCCGCGCCTTGCCCGATCAACGTCTACGGCCGCCACAAGCTCGCCGCCGAGACGCTGGTGCGCGCCGCCGTCGCCGATCATCTGATCGCTCGGGTCTCGGGCGTCTACGGCTATCAGCCCGACGGCAAGAACTTCGTGATGGCGCTAGCCCGCCTCGGCGCCGCCGGCGAGCGCATGCGCGTCCCGAGCGACCAGTGGGGCACCCCCACCTACGCGCCGAGCCTCGCCGCCGCCGTCCGCGAGCTCGCCGCCTCGGGCCATCGCGGCATCGTCCACCCGGCCGGTCCCGACTACTTGACCCGCATCGACTTCGCGCGCCTCGCCGCCGAGGTGTTCGGCTACGACGACGCCTTCCTCGTGCCGGTGACGACACCGGAGCTCGAGCAGCCCGCGGCCCGGCCGCTGCGCGCCGGCGTCGACAACCGTTCGACGCAGGCACTGCTGCGAACGACACGCCTCGCCGGCGCCCGCGAAGGCCTCTGCGACATGCGTCGCTGCATGGAGGCCGCCGCCTAGTGCCTGCCGCGTCGTCGCCGACGTGGATGGCGCGCTGCCGGCCGCCGCGGGGAGACGCCGCCGATGTCGTGACGACGACCGACCCGGAGCGCCTCGCATCCTACCTGACCGACGCGGCGCGGGTCCCTGGAGGCCATACGCCCGCCGTCTCCCTGCCGGCGAGCGAAAGAGCGATCGCGGCGCTTCTTGCCGCCGACGCTCCGGCGCTGGTGATCGGCGCGCAGTCGTCGCTCACCGGCGGGGCGACGCCGCGCGGCGAGCGCATCATCTCGACCGCGCGCCTGACGGCGGTCGGCCCGTACACCCCGGGGAGCGTCACCGCCGGCGCCGGCGTCGTGCTCGCCGACCTCGCCGCGGCGCTCGCGGCGCGCGGTCAATGGTACCCGCCGCTCCCTACCTACGCCGGCGCTACGGTCGGCGGCAGCGTCGCCACCAACGCCGCCGGCGCCGCCACCTTCAAGTACGGAGCCACCCGCGCCTGGGTCCGGGGACTCACGGTAGTGCTCGCCGACGGCGGCGTCCTCGACCTCGTCCGCGGCGAGGTGACGGCGAGTCCGGAGGGCCATTTCGAGGTCGTCGGAGTCGACGGGACGGTGCGCCGCATAGACGTCCCCGGCTACCGCATGCCCGCCGTCCGCAAGCTCGCGGCCGGCTATTACGCTGCCCCGGAAATGGACCTCGTGGATCTCTTCGTCGGCGCCGAGGGCACCCTCGGCGTCGTGACCGCCGTGACCCTCGCGGTCCTGGACGCGGTGCCGGCATGGTTCACCGCCCTGATCCCTTGCCGCAGCGAGGGTGCGGCGCTGGCCCTCGCCGACGACCTGCGGCGCGCCGCTGCGAGCGCCGCCGCCATCGACGTCGCCGCCCTCGAATGGCTCGACGCGCGCGCGGCGGCACTGGTGCGCGCCGATCCGACGGCGGCGGCGCTTGCCGCGCCGCTGCCGCCCGCCGCCGGAGCGGTGCTCCTGCAGGTGGCCCTGCCCGCGCATCTCGACGCCGATGCCGCGGCAGCGGACATAGCCCGCGCCAACGATCCGAGCAGCGACACGATGCTGGGGAGGCTCTACCGCCTCCTCGAACGGCGCGGCGTCCTCGCCGCCGCCATCCCGGCGCTCCCCGGCGACGCCGCCGGCCGCGAGCGGCTGTTCGCGCTTCGCGAAGCCGTGCCGCAAGCCGTGAACCGCCTGGTCGGCGCGGCCCAGCGCCGCATCGACCCGACGCTCGCGAAAGCGGGCGGCGACGTCATCGTCGCCCCCGAGCATCTGCGAACGCTCCTGGCGCAGATCCACGCCGAGCTCGCCGCCCGCGACCTCGACTATGCGATCTGGGGTCACCTCTCGGACGGCAACCTGCACCCGAACGTCGTGCCGCGGCGCCCGGGCGACGGCGCCGCTGCCGCCGCCGCCGAGCTCGCCATCGGCCGCGCCGCGGTCGCGCTCGGCGGCAGCCCTCTCTCCGAGCACGGCGTCGGCCGCAACCCCGTCAAGCAGGCGCTGCTCCGCAGCCTCTACGGCGACGTCGGCATCGCCGCGATGCGCCGGGTGAAGCAGGCTCTCGACCGGCGCGGCATCCTCGCTCCGGGGGTGATCTTTGCCGCCGGATCGGTGTAAGCATCGGCGCCCATGCCGACCGCATCGCCGCCCCCGACGTCGCTCCCGGCCGTCGCCGCTCCCGCCGCCCCGCCCTCGCTCTGGCCGACGCTCGGACCGTCGTTTCCCAATGCCGGCGTCGCCGGGGCGCTGGCGATCGCGCTCGCCTACTTCTCGCTCGGCGTCGCCGTCGGCGCACTCCTCAAGCAGTCGCCGACCGGCAGGCGGTGGCTGCCGGTCGTCGTCGTGCCCGGGGTGCTCGCAGGCCTCGGCTTCATCGCCTGGGTGATACGATCGCTGCGCTGACGACGCCGGCAGCAGGGCGCGGCGGCGCCGCGTATGCGGCGATCGTGGCCGTCGCCGCAGCCGTGACGGCGCTCGTCGGCGTCCGCGGCGACTTTCCGTTGAGCGACGACTGGTCCTACGCCTGGTCGGTGCAGGCGCTCTGCGAGGAGGGCGCGCTCCGCTTCATGCCCTGGACCGGCGCCAGCCTCGTCCTCCAGACCTGGTACGGCGCCGCGCTCTGCCGCGCCTGCGGCTTCTCGTTCGAGGTGCTCCGGATCTCGACCGTGGTGCTGGCGACGGCGGGCGCACTCGGCTTCTGGGCGCTCCTCGGCTGGGCGGGCGTCCGCGGCGCAGCGCGCGTCCTCGCCACCGTTCTCTTCGCGCTCGACCCGCTCTACGTGAACCTCGCCTTCACCTTCATGACCGACGTCCCCTTCACGGTCGCGGCGGTGGGGGCCGGCTACTGCTACGTCCGCGGCTTCGCGACCGGGCGGCGCGCCTGGCTGATCGCCGGATCGTGCATCGCCGCAGCCGCGCTCCTCATCCGTCAGCACGGCATCTTCGTTGCCGCCGCCGCGAGCTTGACCGCACTCCTCGCAGCCGAGCGCCCGTGGCGGACGCGCCTCGCCGATGCCACGGCCGCCGGCGCCATCGCCCTCGCCGCCGCCGTCGCCTTCCACGTCTGGCTCTTCGCGCTCCACGGGGCACCGCTCGCGGTGCACACCAAGCTCGGCGAGGCGAGCCGGGTGCAGGCGGCGGGCGTCGTCAACGCCGCCTTCCGCGGGCTCGAGACCCTGGCCTTTCTCGTCGCCCCGCTCGCACTGGCACTCCGCCGCGACGTCATGTCCCGGCACCGCGCCGGCACCATCGCCGCGACCGGCGTCCTGGCACTCCTCGCCGTCCTCCTCTACCGCCGCACCGGGGCCGGCATGTTCTACCTCACCAACGTCATGTACGACCTCGGGCTCGGCGCCTCGTCGCTCCGCGATACCCAGTTCCTGGCGCTGCCGCATCCCGTCGAGCTCGGACGGGCGCTCGGCGTGCCGCTGACGCTGCTTGCGACCTGGGCCGCCGGCATCGTCGTGGTCGCGTGGCTCCTCGTCCTCCGGCGCCGCCGCGAGCCGGTCGCGCTCTTCCTCGGCGTCGCCGCCGCGGCGCTCTTCCTCGGGAGCCTCGTCCACACCCGTTACTACTTCGACCGCTATCTCCTCGCCGTCCTGCCGTTTGCTATCGGCGCGCTCGCGGTCGCGGCGCGGGTCGAGCCCGGACGGGCAAGCCTGGCGCTGGCAGCACTCCTCGCCTACTACGCCGTCGCCGGCACCCACGACTACCTGGCCTGGAACCGCGCCCGCTGGGCCGGGCTCGCCGAGCTCGCGGCGCAAGGCGTACCGCCGGCGGCGATCGACGGCGGCATGGAGTTCAACGGCTGGACGCTCGCCGCAACCCTCGATCGCTGGCCGACCGACGCCGAGGCGCGTCCGGGACAGCCGCCTGTGCGCAAGAGCTGGTGGTGGGTCGTCGACGACCGTTACCTGGTGAGCTTCCGGCCGCTCCCGGGATACACCGTCCGGCGCGCGCTCCCCTACCGGCGCTGGCTGCCGCCGGGAACGGGACGGATCGTCGTCCTCGAGCGCCGGGACGCCGTCAGTCCTTGACCGCGAGCACGGCGAGGCGCGCGTTCATCCCGACCGCCGCGCCCGCCGCGAGGACGAGCTCGAGCGGCACCCGCATCGCCAGCGGCATGCGGTAGCGCCCGAGGTAGACGGCGCCCTGGCGGAACTCGAGGATGCGGAACTTGGCGAGCTCGACCATGCGCCGCAGGGTCGGCGGCGTGAAGTAGTGGAGGTGCGGCGGCACGTAGAGGCGGAAGAGGAGCTCGTTGGCTCTGGGGCCGTGAAGGCGCGCGTAGAGGCCGACCAGCGAGGTCAGCAGGCAGCGCTGATTGGGAACGGCGATGGCGATCGCTCCGCCCGGACGCAAGAGATCGTAGGCGCGCCGCAGCGTCGCCAGCGGATCGACGACGTGCTCGAGGACGTCGAGCATGGTGATCGCGTCGAACGACTCGCCGAAGCGGTGCTCTTCGATCGGCGCGACGACGATCTCGACGCCGAACTCGCGCGCCGCCTTCTCGGCCGTGAGCGAGCAGATGTCGATGCCGCGGGCGCGCCAGCCGCGCTCGCGCGCCAGGTGCATCAGGATGCCGGTCCCGGCGCCGATGTCGAGCAAGGAGCCGGGGCCGCCGGTGGCGCTCTCGAGCCGCCCGAGGTGGCGGCGCATCTCGCGGATCACCGGATCTTCCACGAAGTTTCGGTGGCAGTTGGCGAAGAAGTCCCGCACCTCGGGAAACGCGGTCTCGTCGGTGTAGCCCTGGGTCTCGATCTCGGCTTTTTCCGCGAGCGACGGCAGCGGCTCGGCGCGGATGAGGCGGCAGCCGGCGCAGCGCAGGATGCGCCGCCACCCCATGTCGTGGACGAGCCGATAGCCGCTGCCGCCGCAGAGCGCGCAGGGCGTCGGCGCGACCGCGGCGCGCGCACCGCTTCGCTGCGGGGTCAGGGACGGCACAAGGCGATGAGGTCCAGGGCTTCGGGATGGACGGACTCGAGGACGTGGAAGTCACTCGGGGCGATCGATCGGCTGTCGCGGTCGGCGTCGGCGACGCGCCGGCGCACCAGCACCGCCAGGCGCCCGAAGACGTACTTGACGACGCGGTCGGGCAGCAGCGTCCGCAGACCCAGCGGATCGAGGCGCAGGATGCGGCGCACCTGGCGGGCCCGCTCGGCGTCGAAAGCGCGCACCTTGTCGTTGCCCATCATCGAGTAGAGGTCGACGCGCGCGAAGAGCGGGCGCAGCAAGTCCAGCAGCTCGTCGGCTATGTACTCGCGCAGGTGGTACGGGTTCTCGGAGACCGAGGTGAGCCGGTTCGGCGTGGTCAGCATGAGCACGCCTCCCGGTCGCAGCGCCGCGCGCACGGCAGCCAGGAACCGCGCCGGATCGGCGAGGTGCTCGATCACCTGGAAGTTGGTCACGAGATCGCAGCGGAGGTCGAGGCCGGGCAGCTCGTAGACGTCGAGGCGGCGGAACTCGAGGTTGGGGCGCACGTACCTGGCTGCCGCGGTCCGCACCGCATCGATGGAGTAGTCGATGCCGGTCACGTGCCGCGCCGTCTCGGCGAGCAGCACGGTCCCGAAGCCCTCCCCGCAGCCGGCATCGAGCACGTCGCGGCCGCGGGCGAGCTCGCGCGCGTAGCGGTACGCCGCCAGGTGCCGGGCTTCGTCGTAGGCGAAGCCTTCGCCGTGGCCGGGACGTTCACCGCTGTGGAGCAATGGGGTCACTGCCGCTTGGGTCATGCCGGTCCTTCCGGAGCCGCGAGGGAGGCGGGCGGACTCGTGTTGTAGCCTGCGCTCCCGGGCATGGAAAAGGCCGTGCTGTCGATAGCGACGAGCGAGCGCGGGAGCGCTCCCGATTGCTTGCTATAGGCCCTGCCGGCCAGGCGGCGCACGATGTCGTCGCCGTCACTGCTCGCGGCCTCTGCCAGCGCCGGGGCGACGTCGGCGGTCGCCGGCAGCTCCCCGAGACTCCACGCCGCGGCGCGACGTACCGCAGCGCTGCCGTGCCCGAGAGCGGCGCGCACGGCGCCGACGAGGCTCGGCTCGCCGAGCGCCGCGGCGATCCAGAGTGCCGGCTCGACGCCGCCGGCGACGGCGCCCCGCACGCACTCCACGACCTCGGCCCGCGCCGCCGCATCCGTAGCCGCCAAGTCGAGGAGCGTCGTCGGCACCAGCTCGGCGAGCGCCGCCTCGGGACGCGCCAGGAGCGCGGTGAGCTCGCAGGCGACGCCGCGGGGCGCCAGAACCGCGAGCGCCGCGGCCGCAGAGGCGGTCGTAGCGGCGTCCGCGAGCACGGCGCCCGCCGCGGCTCCCGGTGTGCCGGCGCGGAGCCGAACGCGCAGCGAGTCGACCGTCGCCGCGTCTCCGAGCCGGCCCGCGAGCTCGGCGGCGAACGCGGCGGCCGCAGGCGGCGCCACCGCGTCGACGAGAACGGCGCGCACCGCTGCCGCCAATGCCTCGCGCCCCGGCCACACCGCGGGCAGCTCCGGGCCCGCCCACAGGTGGGCGCGCGCCACGAGCTCGGCGCGCGTGACCTTCATCGCCCCGAGCGCGTCGCGAATGATCCGGAGATCGCCGGAAGCAGCCTCAGCGAAGAGATACGACGCCGCCCGCGGGTCGCGCAGGTCGCGAATGGTGCGCAGGAGGAGGATGCGGGCGCGACGATCGAGCCCGCTCGCGGCGACATAGGTTTCGAGCCCGCGCTCCGGCTCGCGCTCGAGCGCGGCGAGGAGCGCGGTGACTGCGGCCCGGCGCACCAGCGCATCGCCGTCGCCGGCGAGCGCGAGGAGCGCCGGCGCCGTCGCCGCGGCGGGATGCGCCGCCAGCGCGGCGATCGCCTGCAGGCGCGCACCGAGGTCACCCTCCGACGCCGCGCCCGCCAGGGCGGCGCCGAGAGATACCGGCAGCGGCGGCGCCGCGGCGGCGCCGCGCCGCAGGCGCACGGCATCGCTGCCGGACACGAGCACGTCGAAGCGTCCGTCCCGTTCACCGAGCGCGTAGTGGGCGCGGACGAAGCCGCGCAGCAGGAAGTAGTACGCCGGCGCGGCGTCGAAGAAGGTGAACTGGTGGTTCAGCGCCGCCAGCACCGTGGGCCCGGCGGCGGCCAGCG
The DNA here is from genome assembly GCA_002050235.1 of Polyangiaceae bacterium UTPRO1. Lineage (GTDB taxonomy): Bacteria > Desulfobacterota > Binatia > UTPRO1 > UTPRO1 > UTPRO1. The sequence continues at coordinate 46,608 of MWST01000010.1, forward strand.
CATCGACGATCTCGGCCTCCTCGCGGTGATCGGGCCGTCCGGGGAAGAAGTAGTCGTGCGGCGTCGGATTGCGGCCGCCGGTCAGAAACAGGACGACGGCCAGGCTCGGAAAGCCGAGGGTCGCGTCGTTGGTGCGCAACCTAGATCCGACTCGCTCGCTGGCGGCAGCGAGGGCGCGGAGATCGTCGGCGCGCTCCTCCTCGACGCCGACCGGCGCGGCCGCGAAGGGCAGTACGAACCGGCCTCCGGAGCGCAGGATCTGCAAGCCCGGCAGGAGCCCGACGCCGATCGCCGCCGCCGGGAGCGCGGCGGTGCCGATCACGAGCGCCCGCAGCACGCGCCGATGCCGGCTCGCAAGCGCGTGCTCCCAGGCGCGGAGCACGCGCTCGAGGAGGAAGCCCGCGAAGACCAGCGAGAGCGGCGCGGCAGCGAGCAGGTGCATGAAGTCGGCGCGCGGATAGAGCTGCAGGAACATGAAGCTCGCGAAGACCAGCAGCACCACCGGCGCGGCGTCGTCGATCGCGGAACCGCGCCGCCGGCGCCGCCAAAGCCAGCACGCTCCGGCGGCGTGGGCCACGAGCGCGAGCGTGAAGGCGCCGCTCTGGAGCTGCCAGATCGCCGACCACAGCAGCCCCTCCGGCATGACGCCGAAGCGGGCCACGGCGCCCGCTGCCGGGGCGGCGGCGAGCACGATCGCGGCGACGGTGGCGCGCGGCAGCACCCAGCGCCGCGCCAGGAAGGCGGCGCTCGCGTAGCCGATCGCGAGCGCCGTCAACAGCAGCCCCCACGGCTCCGGGCGCGGGAACGGCTCGTAGTAGATGTCGGCCGCACCCGAGCCGATCAGCAGCACCTCGCGCAGGAAGCCCGCGGTCCCGAGCCGCCGCCAGAAGAAGGCGAGCCACGGCAGCGAAAGCATCAGGAAGGGCGCGCCGAGGACGAGGAGATCCCCGAACGCGCCGGCGCGCCGCACGCACCCGCGCGTCGCCGTCCCCGCCATCACCAGCGCCAGCGGCACCAGGTAGACGACCGCGTCGAGCGGGCGCGGCACGATCCCGAAGACGACGACCACGCCGAAAAGGATGCCGACGAAGACCAGCCCCCAGAGCGCGGCGACGACGCGACCGCCGCGGCCGTCGGCGCTGCGCTCGCAGGCCAGCACGCTCGCCGCCGCGGCGGCGAACGCGAACACACCGGCGTTCGGCTTCATTGCCAGCGTCGCCGCCGCGGCGGCGCCGGCCACGGCGAGCCAGGCGCGGCGACCGCGGCGCGCAAAGGCGACGGTCGCCGCCGCCGTCGCCGTCCAGCCCGCGGTCGCGAACCACGCCGGATAGGCGATGTTGAAGGCGCAGAACTCCCCCGGGTAGACCGGAATGTAGGCGAGATAGAGCGCCGGCAGCGCCAGCGCGATCCACGGGCGGGCGACGCCGGCCAGAAGTCCCGCGAGCCCCGCCGCGGTCGCGGCATGCACGAGTGCCACGAGCGTCCGGAAACCGACCAGATCGCCCACCGCCCGCCAGAGCGCCGCACTGAGCGCGAAGAATCCCGGCGTATAGCCGGTGCTGAAATCGACGTACGGCAGCTCGCCGCCGACCACGCGCGCGATCTGATAGAGGAGCGTCCCTTCGTCCTCGACGTTGAGACCGTAGGCGCGAAAGGGCAGCAGATACGCGAGGGCGTAGGCGAAGACCGCCGTCGCCAGCGCCAGCCGGCGCCCGTGCGGCGTCATGACGGCGCGCCGCGCTCAGGCACGCGCGCCTCCGAAATCCGCCAGCCGCTCGACCACCGCCTCGATCTCGTCGGTGACGCCGTCCCACGTGAAGCGCTGCGCCCAGGCGAGCGCTCCCGTGCGCAGGCGGTGCCAGGCGGCATCGTCCGTGAGCAGGCGCACCAGGGCCGCAGCGCAAGCGGCAGCGTCGCCGTGGCGTACGAGCACCCCGCTCTCTTCGTGCCGCACCGAGTCGCGGAGCCCCGGCGAGTCGCTGGCGACGGCCGGGACGCCGCACGCCGCCGCCTCGAGCACCGTGAGCCCCCACCCCTCCTTCTCCGACGGGTTCACGAAGACGCGCGCCGCCTGGTAGAGCGCGACCTTCTCCTCTTCGCTGACGAAGCCGCGGAACTCCACCGCGTCGCCGATGCCGAGCCGCGCCACCTGCTGCTGCAGCGGCTGCACCGCATCGCCGCGGCCGACGATCACCAGGCGCGCCTTCGGCACCGCGGCAAGCAGGCGCGGCATCGCCGCGACCACCACGTCGATGCGCTTGTAGCTCTCGACGCGCCCGAGCGAGAGGACGACCGGCCCCGGCGGCCGCGACGACGGCCGGTAGCGCTCGTGGTCGAGGCCGTTGGGGATGAAGGTCACGTGATCGGGCGCGATGCCGCGCGCGATCAGATCGTCGCGCGTGCTCGGCGACACCGCGATCAACGGCACGTCCCTGTAGATGGTCGGGATGCCGCGTTCGCTGAGGAACGTGATCATCGCCACCGGAAAGCTCACCTGACGAAACGCGGTGGCGCCGAACAGGTGGTGCACGAGTCCCAGCACCGGCACGGACGACCAGAGCGGACCGTAGAAGGGCAGCTTGTTCAGGTTCTCGACGAGGAGCGCCCGGTCGCCGACGTCGCGCACCAGCCGCCGCGCCAGCAGCGGCCCGCGAGCGTAGAACGAGTAGCGGTTGCCGACCCGCAGGACGCGCATGCGGCCCTCGGCGCCGATGGCGGCGGCGCCGGGGTAGCCGGCACAGACCAGAGTCACCGGGAAGCCGCGCTCCGCCAAGCGGCCGAACACCTCGTGCTGATGGACCTCGGCGCCGCCGGCCAGAGGATTTTCGATGTCGCGCTCGTTGAGCACGAACACATGCGGCCGATCCGCCGCCACGGTCAGAGCTTCCCGCGCCGGTCCTGCAGCTTGAGCCACCAGACGATCCAGAAAGCCTCGATGCTGATCCGCTTCGACATCTTCGACTCCCCGATCGTCCGGTCCGCGAAGATGATCGGCAGCTCCTTGATGCGGCCGCCCTTCCGCCACAGGCGATACGTCATCTCGATCTGGAAGGCGTAGCCGTTGGAGCGCACGCGATCGAGGTCGACCGATTCGAGCGCGCTCCGCTTCCAGCACTTGAACCCGCCGGTGATGTCGCGCACCGGCATCCCCGTCACCCGGCGCGCGTAGGCGTTGCCGAAATAGCTCAGCAGCAAGCGCTCGATCGGCCAGTTCACGACCGTGATGCCGTGGATGTAGCGGGAGCCGAGGATCACGTCGGCGCCGTCGATCTCGCGGAAGAGGTCGGGCAGCGACGCCACCGGGTGCGAGAAGTCGGCGTCCATCTGCACGACGAGCTCGGCGCCCATCTCCAGCGCCCGGCGGAAGCCGGCGATATACGCAGGCCCGATGCCCTGGCGTACCGTCCGCAGCAGCAGGTGCACGCGGGGCTCGGCGTGCGCCATCTGCGTGACCGCGTCGGCCGTGCCGTCAGGCGAGCTGTCGTCGACGACGAGCACCTCGATCTCCGGGTCGACGGCGAGGATGCGGGGCACGATCGCGGTGATGTTGCCGCGTTCGTTGTACGTCGGAATGACGACGATCTTCTTGGCCATGAGCGGGTCGGAGTTTCGGGGGATCAACGCAGCCCGAGCGCTTCGTACGGCGGCTCGCGATGCCGAAGGCCGTCGATCCAGCCGCGCACCTTGAGCCACACGCCGCGCCCTTCGCCGGTAGCCAGGCGGCGGGCGAAGACGAACGGCAGCGTAACCAGGATGCTGAACCCGAGCTTCAGCCGCTGCAGCGCCGTCGCGTGCTTGCGGGCGAAGAGCACGCTGCTGCGGGCGCTCAGGTACTTGCGCGGGCTCACGTAGCTCGGACCGCCGAGCGTGCGGTTGCCGCGGTGGCGGACGACGGCGTCGGGAGCGTAGCGGATGCGCCAGCCCCGCTCGCGCGCGCTCGTGCACCAGTCGACGTCCTCGTGGTAGGCGAAGAACTCCTCGTCGAAGAGCCCGACCTCGGCGAGAGCCCGGCAGGACAATAGGAGGGCGCACCCCGGAACCCACTCGACGTCGCGCGGCTCGTCGTACTGCCCGGCATCACGCTCGCCCCAGCCGGCGAGCTGGACCAGACTCTGGCGGTAGTCGATGCGGCCGTAGGTCATCCACAGCCGGGTCGGGTCGGCGAAGGTGAGGACCTTGCCGCCCACCGCGGCGACGTCGTCCGGTCGCGCCGCCGCGACGGCAGCCCGCAGAGTCCCGGGATCGACGACGGTATCGTTGTTGAGAACGTATGCGAAGTCGTATTGCATCTCGAGCGCCCGCCGCAGCCCCACGTTGTTGCCGCCCGCGTATCCGCGGTTCACCGGCAGCTCGATGCACGTGACCGCCGGGAATGCCACCCGCACCCTCGGAGCTACCGAGCGGCGCGAGCCGTTGTCGATGACCAGCGTGTCGAAGGCCGGATAGTCCACCCCTTGGAGGCTCTCGAGGCAGGCGAGCGTGTCATCGGCGCCGTTCCAGTCGAGAACGATCACGAGCACCCGCGGCCACGCCTGCGAGAGTGCCATGCGCCATGCGCGAGCGGCAAGTCCGAAAACGCCGGCGACCTGCGTGATTGTCGGGCCGTGATCGGACATCTATGGTGCAGCGCGCGTGTCCCCCGCGCACGTCCACCGCAGCTTCTGCCGCCTTGGCATGCTGGCGCCGCTCGGCGCCGCTCTGATCGCGAGCTGTACGCGCGCGACGCCGACCGAGCGCATCCGGCTCCTGGCGCCAGCGGGCGGCGCCGTCGCCGACCGTTGCGTCGTCGACGGCGACTCGCGCGAAGCGCAGCGTCTCGAAGCTGGCGAGGAGACGCGCATCCGCCTCCGGGTCCCCGCCGGGGCCGTCCTGCGCTACGCGGCGGCGACGCCGGCCGCGGCTCCCGCCGAGCTGGCGCTCACCGTGACCGCCGTCGGGTCCGACGTCGCCGTCCACGATGCGGTGGCGGCGACCGGGCGCTGGCGCGAGCGCACCGTCGATCTGGCGCCGGTCGCGGGACGCGAGGCCGAGGTCGTAGCTCGCGCCGGCGGCGGACCGCTCTGCTGGGGAGCACCTGCCGTCGTCGGTGCCGTACGCGGCCCGTCCCTCGTCGTGGTCGTCCTCCTCGACACGGTGCGCGCCGACCACCTCTCGCTGCTCGGATACGGACGTCCGACCACGCCGGCGCTCGAGCGGCTGGCGCACGACGCCGTGACCTTCACCGACGCCGCCGCCGACGTCTCATGGACGCGCGGCTCCGTCGCCACGCTCATGACCGGCGAGCCATCCATGGTGCACGGCGTCCTCGGACGCGACGCCGTACTCGACGCCGCGTACCCCACCATGGCCGAGCTCCTACGCGCCCGCGGCTTTCGCACCGTGGCGCTCAGCACCAATCCGAACGTCCTGCCGGTTTGGGGCTTCGCCCGCGGGTTCGACCAGTTCGTGGACGTCGACGCCGAGGAGTGGACCGCGAACGCCGACGCCGGGCGCGTCCTCGCCGTCGCTCGCGACACGGTGCAGGCGGCCGAGCGCGAACCGCTGTTCCTCTACGTCCACGTCAACGATGCCCACGCGCCCTATGACCCGCCGCTCGACGCCGCCCGGCGCCTCCTCGGAGCCTACAGCGCCGAGGTCCCCGGCAGGAACCTGACGCCGAGCTCGGACGCGCGCGAGGTCGCCGGCGCCGTCGACCGCTACGACGCCGAGATCGCCAGCCTGGACGCGCACCTCGGCGCTTTCTTCGCGTTCCTCGGCGTCGCCGACCGCTGGCGCGATAGTCTGGTCGTGGTGGTCGGCGACCACGGCGAGGAGTTCCGCGACCACGGCGGCATCTACCACGGGCACACGCTCTTCCGGGAACAACTGCACGTACCGCTGCTGATCAAGCTGCCGGCACTGGCGGGCGGCGGTACGCGCGTCGACGCCGCGGCCAGCATCGTCGACGTGCTGCCGACGATGCTCGGCCTCCTCGGCGCCCCTGCAGCCGATCTTCCCGGGCGCGTCCTCGTCGACGGCCGCGGCCGCGCCCTGCCGGGCAGCTCGCTACCCCGTTTTGCCACCACCGCCCTCGACGACACCGAAGTCTACGCCGTCGACGACGCCGCCACGACCCTCATCATCGAGACGCATCCGGAGCCGAGCACGTCGCTCTTCGACCGGACCGCGGACCCCCGCCAGCGCCGGAACCTCGCCGACCGCGAGCCGGAGCGCGCCGCCCGCCTGCGCCGGCTCCTCGACGACCGGCTGGTGGCGCACCGCCGCGGCTGGCACGTGCGCGTCTGCGGCGGCGCCGACAGCACCACGGTCCGGCTGCGCATCAGCGGCATGACGAGCGGCGCCGTCGAACGGATCGGCCTCGAGCCCGAGGACCGCGCCGAGGTCGCAGCCGACGGCAAGACCGTCTTCCTCACGAGCCACCTCCGGCCGCAGCAGCGGCAGGAGGAGTTCTTCGGCAAACTCATCCGCCGTCCGCGACCGGACACCGACGAGCTGGTGTTCGCGGACGGCGCCGCCCTCGAGCTGGCGTTCGCCGGCCCCGCGGTTCCGGTGGGCCGCGGCCTGACGCCGCCGGGAACGGCCGCAGCGCCGCTCGTAGCGGTGAGTGCCGCCCAAGCTCTCGTGCCCCCGGTCTACGTGCCGACCTGTCCGGACGCGCCGGCCGTCCTGGTCTGGAAGACGGGCCCGGTCGCCGCCGCCGAGCACGTCGACCCGGCGATCCTCGACCGGCTAAAAGCCCTCGGCTACGCGCACTGAATGGATCCGCGCTCCGCCGTCCCCGGATGCGCCGGCACCAGCACCGGTCCGGCCGATACCCGTCCCCGCATCCACGGGCTCGATCGCCTGAAGGCCGTCGCCATCGTGACCGTGATCTGGATCCACGGATTCCATACCTTCGTCTTCTGGCGATCGGTCTACGAGCAGTGGTCGCACATCGTCACCATCTGGGCCGTCCCGGCCTTCTTCTTCGCCTCCGGGTGGCTGCACGCGCGCGACACCAGGTATCCGCCGGGAACGATGGCACGCTGGCTCCGCCGCCTCGGGATTCCGTACGTGATCGCGACGCTCTATCTGACCATCCTCGACGCCTGGCTAAGCGGTGTGCCGGTGTCGCTGCCGGGCCTGGCCCGCGATCTCGTGCTCGGGAGAGGGATCTACTACTTCGTGCCGGTCCTGGTGTTCACCATGATCGCGACCATGCCGCTCGCGCGCTCCCGGCGGGCAGCTTGGATCGTCTGGGCACTGCTGGCGCCCTACCTGTTCATGAGAGCGCGCTACGACCCGGTCATCTGGCTCTTCGGCCGCTCCTGGGACGTCATTTTGCGCAGCCCTTTCCGCTGGGCACCCTACTTCCTCACCGGCTGGGTCGGCGCGCTGCTGGGCCCGGCGACGTTCGTCCGCGCCCGGCCGGTCATCGCCCGCACCGCCCCCGTAGTGTGGCTGATCGCGATCGTCGTGGTGGGCGTCGGATTCAGCGGGGTAAATGCGGCCTACTGGCCGCCGTGGGCAGATGCCGTCTTCGGCGTCACCATCCTCGCGGCGATCGCCACCTGCTTGTGCGCTTCGGAAAAGCCCGCGGGGACGATCGTGCGCTGGCTCAGCGACGCCACCTACCCCATCTATCTCTACCATATCTCGTTCATCGCCATCTTCAGTCGCTTGTTGCGGCCGCAAACCGACCTGCAGCACGTCGAGCTCGCGCTGTCGACGTTGTTGGCGACCATCGCCTTCATCGTCGCCGTGCGCCGCGTGCTCGGAGCGCAGCGCGCGCAGACGCTGATCGGATGAACGAGCTATTCGGGGCGCGTCGCGATCGCAGCCAGCGAAACCCCGAACGGTAGTCCGGTGCGGACCGCCAGCGCCGACTCGACGCGATAGACGCCGAGGAGCACGCGATTGAGCCACGCCGGAACGACGCCGAGGTCGGCGCCGGCCTCCCGGGACTCGGCACCAGCCAGACGCCGCGCCCAGCGGATCGCGAAAGTCGGGGGCAGGATCGCCGAGCTCGCCCATCCCATGTAGACGGTGCGTAGCGGCGACCCGGCGAGCAGTGCCCGCAAGCGCCGTCGCGTATAGCGGCGCTTGTGCTCCAGCACCTCGTCGTGGCGGCTCCAGAGCGAAGGCCACGCGGGTACGTGGATGGCGAGGGCCCCTCCCGGCGCGAGCACGCGCGCGAGCTCGCGCAGGAACCCGGCATCGTCGGCGACGTGCTCGAGGACATCGAAAGCGAGGACGACGTCGAAGGCGCCGTCGCGAAACGGCAGGTCCGTCGCCTCCGCAGCCACCCGGTCGGCGACGCCGCGTGCGCCCACGTAGCGGAGCGCCTGCCGGCTCCGGTCGCACGCACACACCCAACCGTGGACGCTGAAGTCGACGGCCGTGGCGCCGGCGCCACAGCCGACATCGAGGATCCGCAGCCCCGGCCGCCGCAGCCGCTCTCCGAGCAGCCGGCGCATGAGGAGGCGCTTGCCGGCGAACCACCAGTGCGACGACTCGATGTTGAACATGTCCTCGATGTCACTCGGCTGCATTCGTGCACGGCCTAGCCGCGACGGCGTTCGGAATCCAGCGGTCGCTTGCAGCGGCGGTCGCTTGCCGGCAAAAGCAAGCGATGGCCGCCGCCACGACGGCAGGTACCGGCGCGCAGCTGCAGCGCCGAACACGGTCTCGCTCGCTGCTCGCAGGTCTGCTGATGCTTCTGGTCACGGCGGCAGCCTGCGATCACCCCGCGCCGACGCAAAGTATCCGCCTCGTCGATCCCGAGCACCGCGCGCGCATGACCGCCGACTTCGGCAACGGGCCGGCCCCGCTGCCGGCAGCGCCGGAAGCACGCCCGAGCCCGGCACCGTCGATCACGGCGGCAACGTCCGACTACCCGCGGGCCGAGATCGACGACGAGACCCGCCTCGTCCTGGCGGCGCCGGCGCACGAGGTCCTGATCTACGCACCTTGGTTCGAGATCGCGGCGTCCGGCGCCTACCGCGACACCGTCGGCGCCGGCGACCTGTTGGCGGGAGCGGCGCGCCTGTGGCTGCAGCCCCAGGTGCAGGTCGGCAGCGAATGGCTGCGCCTGCCGGGCCGCATCGTCGACGTCGACCGCCAAGACGGCAAGCCGCGCGTCACCGTCGATCTCCGCTTCCCGGAAGAGCTGGCCGGCAGGACGGTGGCGCTGGTGGTCGAGGCCACCGCGGTCGATTGGGGACCGCGCATCTCGCTGCGGAGCGCGCCGCTGCTGATTCCCAGGAAGGCCGAGCTCGAGCTGGCGACCGGAGTCTTCGAGCCGGCCTGGAACCAAGGGCCCGTGCGCTTCGTCGTCGAGGCCTGCGCCGACTCGGTCTGCGAGCCGCTCTACGAAACCCGCATGGATCCGGCGCAAGCGTCGGAGCGGGGCTGGCGGGATGCCGCGGTCTCCCTGGATCGCTACGCCGGTAGGACCGTCGCCCTGGTTTTCCGCTCGGAGCTGTCGCCGACGACCGCCGAGGAGCTCTCGCTCCCGGCATGGGCGAATCCGACGATTCGTGTGCCGCGCCGAGCCGACCGCTCGGCGCCGAACGTCGTCATGCTCTCGATCGATACGCTGAGCGCCAAGCACCTGCCCACCTACGGATACTTCCGCGATACGGCTCCCGTCCTCACCGAGACTTTCGCCCGCGGCGGCACCGTGTTCACCGACTGCGTCGCCGCGGCGACCGCGACGCCGCAAGCGCACATGTCGATGTTCACGGGACTGCAGCCGCTGGAGCACGGGATCACGACGGGCCTCCTAGTGCTCGACCCCGCGATTCTCACCGTCACCGAGCACATCCGTGCCGCCGGTATCGCCACGGGCGCGATCACCGAGGACGGATGGCTCGGCGCCACGTTCGGGTTCGGCCGCGGCTTCGACGAGTACAAAGAAAACAAGAGCGCCGACATCATGACCGCGATCGGACAGGTCGACGCCACGTTCGCCGCCGCGAAAGCCTGGCTCGGGCGCCATACCGATCAACGGTTCTTCCTGTTCCTGCACACGTTCCAGGTGCACTACCCGTATGCACCGCCCGCCAGGTACGCGAACCTCTTCCCCGCCGACGCCGACGGCGCGGCGATCGACGCCGACGCGCCCGCAGCCGTCCGCGCCGCCCGCAGCTACGATCAGGAGATCCGCTACGTCGACGACGAGCTCGGCGCCTTGCTCGCCGCGATGGACGCCCTCGGCCTCGCCGACAACACCGTCTTCATCGTCACTTCCGACCACGGGGAAGCCTTCCTCGAGCACGGCTTCCTCCAGCACGGCTCGTTCCTCTTCGAAGAAGTCACGCACGTGCCGCTGCTGCTGCGCGGCCCCGGCATCCCGCACGGATTGCGCGTCACCGCACCCGTCGGCCACGTCGACCTGGCGAACACGCTCGCATCCTTCTTCGCCGTCGAGCCGCCGCGCGGCTCGCGCGGCGTCGATCTGCGGCGGACTTTCGCCGAGGGTAACTCCGCCGTCGACGGCGCCTTCTACTTCACCGAGTCCTGGGGCTCGATGGCCGAAGGCCCCGACGGCACGCTGCTCCCGTTCTTCGCGCCCGCCTTCGCCGTCCGCCAGGGGCAGCGCAAGACGGCACGCTATCCGGACGGCGGCGGGTCGCAACGGTCGGAGTGCTACGACCTCGCTGCCGACCCGGACGAGCGGACCAACCTCTGCGCCACAGCGATCCCGGAGCCGGCCGATCTCGCGGCGGCACTCGACGCCTACCGTGACGTCGCCGCGCGCCGCCGCGCCGGGATCATCCCCGCCGACGAGACGGCGGCCGAAGCGCCACGGCAGGCGCCTTTCGATCCCGAGCGCGAGGACAAGCTGCGCGCTCTCGGCTACCTCCAGTAGCCTGGAGGCTAGCCGCCGCCGCCCCGGCCGCCGTCCGGCAGCGCCTCCGGAGCCGGCGCCGCGAGCGGCGGCATCTCGATGAGCGGTCCGTCCCACACGGCAGCGAAGTCGCCGGGAGTCAACGGATTCATCGTCACCGCACCGCCTGAGAGCCGCGCCCGAAAGGCCAGGACGACCCTCTGCCCCGCGTAGCGGCGGAGATCCACCGTGCTCTCGATCGCGGGCGGCCCCGCCCACTCGCTGATCGGCACCACGGACCGGTCGGTGCGGAAGACGCGCTCGGCCGGCAACGCCGAGCCCGTCTCCGGCAAGACCCAGATCTCGGCGACGACGTGCGCATCGGCCGATGCTGCGTCCGGCGTGCGCATGCCGAGGGCGAAGCGGAGCTCCGCCCCTTGGGGAATCGTCGCCGCGCAGAAGCTGTCGGCAAAGGGCGAGTCCGGGGTCAGGCTCTGATAGAGGGAACGAAACAGTACGTGCTCGACGACCGCTCCCGCCGGCGGCGGAATCGTCGCCGTCCAGCAATCCGCCAACAGGTCCGACCGCCAGCGAAACGGCAACGGCTGCTGCCGCCGGACGAAGAAAGCCTGCCGCCGCGGCGGCGCCGAAAAAGCCTCGCGGAACTCGCTGCGCACGTACTGCGGCAGGAGCGGCCCATACGCGAGCATGCCGACCGGATCGGAGAAGAAGTTGTAGTAGTCGCTGACGACGAGCGGCGCGGCGGCGGCTGCCGCCTCCCGGGCGGCTGCGGCGCCGGCATCGCGGCCGATGTGCACGGCGTAGAAGTTGTAGTGGCCGGTCGCCATAGGCCGCTCCGCCAGGAACGGCAGCATCGCGAGCCCGGGTAGCGCCAGTACGGAATCGTGCGGCGCCGTCAGCGCCCGGATGGCTCCCACCTGGTAGTTCACCAGCGACGCCGCCACGGTATCGAGGAAGACGCCGCCGCGCCCGGCAGCGAGCGGGGCAGCGAAAGCGCGGCGGAGATCGCGCAGCCACACCGCCCCGAAAGCGCAATAGGCGGCGAAGAGAAGCGCCGCCGGCGCCAGCACCAGGGGACGGAGACGCCGCGTGGCGCGTGCGGCGAGGCGCTGCACCACTACGACCGCGAGAATCAGCATCGGCTGGTAGACGTTGACGAGGTGACTCAGGTCGGAGCGCGGGAAGACGCCGAGGAAGAGCGCGGCCGCAAACACGGTGATGACGAGGAGCTGGCGGTCGGCTCCGCGATCCGGCCCGTATCGGAGCCCGAGCAGCGTACCGGCCGCGAGGAGCGCCACGGGCAGCCAATAGAGCAGGACCACGAGCGCCTTGACGATCGCCGGAATCCAGATCGGCCCCATGAGCCCGCCGCGCATGAACAGAAGCGACGGCAGGTAGACGAGCCCGCCCGCGGTCATCACCTGCCGCTGACGCCAGAGGTCGCCGGGGTGCAGGTAGGCGATCGCATGCTGGTCGGCGAAGCCGTGGAAGGGTCGGATCACGAGCGAGTCCACCATGACCCACCCGGCGCCGCGGACCGCGAGATACGCCGCGAGCGGCACGACGACCACGAGCCCGCCGAGGAGCAGCACCAGGAAGCGGGCGGCAACGCCGCGGAGAGCGGCGCGCCTGGTAGCGACGCCGCCGATCGTCACTGCGGCGACGGTGACCGCGGCGGCTGCGGCTCCATAGACGCCGTAATTCTGCTTGCAGGCGACGCCGAGGCCGATGGCCATTCCCGTAGCGACGAGCTTGATCGCGGTAGGACGCCGCAACCACGCGAGCTGGAGCGCCATCGCGGCCACGACGCACATGGCGGCAAGCGGCGAGTAGAACGAGAACGACCACGCCGGAAACGCCCACAGAAGAAAAGCGGCGAAGAGCACCACCGCCGCCAACGCCCAGGTCCGCCCGCTCGCGGTGCGCACGATCCAGTACGCCGTCGCGACCGTGAGCAGGTAGCCGAGCGCCATCGGCACCCGCGCCAGCAGCACCGAAGCTCCGAAGGCGCGGAAGAGTGCGGCGTTCAGCAGCCAGATCCCGGGGGCCACGAACATGTCGAGATCGCGATACGGCACCTTGCCGGCGGCGATCGCGAGCGACTGGCCGACGATGTAGCCCTCGTCGCCGATCACGAGGCCGCGGCGAAAGACGATGACCGTGGCGCCGAGGACGACGAGCGCGGCCGCGGCCGCGGCAGCGCCGCGCCCGAGCCTGACGATGCCCGGGTCACGCGCCATCGCCGTCGTCCTTGCGCTCGAGGCCGAGCCATCCGCCCGGCTCCGAGCCGAGCCGGCGCTCGACCGCGAAAGCAGCGGCGAAATACGCCGCCGTGCGCGGGAACAGCTCCGCGAAAGGCCGGAACTGCACGTACATGGTCGGGTTGTAAACCACGCACCGCGTCCCCGCCGCCCGCAGCCGCTGGACGATGACGTCGTCTTCGACGTTGCCTGGGATCACGAGATCGAAGGGCGTCGGGTTGCGCTTTCCCGTCGACACGTAGAGGAGCGGCATGTCCGGAGCGGCGAATATGGTTGCATCGCCGCGGGCGCAGGTACCGAGGAAGTCCACGGCGCTGCGCCACAGCTCGGCCTGCTCCGGAGCGACCCGGACGGAAGCCCCGGCGATGCCGAGCGGCTCGGAATACCACTTGCGAAGATCCCTCGATCCTTGGATCACGACGGCCAGGGCCCCGCCGGCCAGCGCCACCGCTGCCGCGCGCCGCAGCCGGACGCTCGCTGCGCCGAGGCGATCGGTGGCATCGGCGACGCGCTTGCCGAGGAGTGCTAGCACGATCAGCAACGGCACCAGCACGACGGCGAGATGCGACCAGATCGCCGCCGGGAAGATCCCGAGGAAGAAGAGGCCCGCGAAAGGAATCACGATGCGGGCGGCGTGGCGCGCCTCGGGCTCCGGAGACCGCAGTCGATCGACGAGCAGCAGCGGCGCCGCCCCCAGCGCCAGCAATGCGCACCCATAGCCGAGGCGGATGCAGGTGCCGCTCAGCGCCAGCACGGTCTCGGACCCGACGTGCGGCGCGCCGCGCATGAGGTAGTTGAAGAGCAGCGGCGGCGAATACAGGAAGACGAAGCGACCGGCGGCGGCGGGATGCGGGCCGAAGATCGGAGGAATCGGCTCGCGGAACGCTTCGAGCTGGGAGCGGCCGATCACCAGCAGGGTGTCGTAGAGAAAGGCCGCGAACGTCCCGGCCCAGAGCTGATAGCCGACGACCGGAACGGCGATCGCGAGCCCGGCCATCACCGGCGCCGTCAGCACCGCCGCGACGGAGCGCTGGGCGAGGACGCTGTCGCGCCGGCTCCACAGCAACGAGAGCAGGCCGGAGACCAACAGGATGCCGCCGTAGTTCTGCTTGAAGACGCCGCAGAGAACCACGAGCGCCCCGAGCCCGACACCGTCCCGCACCCGCCCCTCCTCGAGATAGCGCAGGAGGCAGAACAGCGCCGCGAGCGCGCAGAACAGCGACACCGACGAGTAGGCAAACATCGTGAAGGTCGGGAAGCTCAGCACCGCGAGCGCCAGATAGAGGACGGCGGCGAGCCACGCCCAGCTTCTGCCTGCGAGGACGCGCGTGAACGTCCATACGAGCACGCTCGTCGCCGTATTGACCGCGATCGCCGCCCACCTGGTGACGATCACATCCGTGCCGAAGGACCGGAAGAGGCCGGCGGTCAGCCAGTAGATGCCGGGAAACATTCCCGTATAGATGTCGCCGTAGAGCCGCTCACCTGTCAGCAGCCGGTGGGCGATCTGCACGATCTGCCCCTCGTCGATGGGGACGTGGCCCAACGCATAGGTAGGTAGCTGCGCTACGGTGGCCAGGACGGCCACGAACGCGACTTCGACCCGGGACCGCGAGCGCATGGCGAACGCTCAATGTATTGCGTTGCCCCGCCGCCCGACAACCACCGAAAATGAGCGGCGGCAGCTCCGGCGGATGCGCCACAGGTCGCGCAGCGCCGCCAACATGTGGCGGACGCCGAGCTTGGAGCCGGGGACGTCCTGCCAACGGCCCAGAGGCTGTTCGTAGAAGAGCCGCTCGGCCGCGGCGTCTTCGAGACCGGCGCGCAGGCGGGCGATCACCTCGACATCGAAGGCCCAGCGGCTCGTGAACGGCACGGCGAACGCTTCGCAGACGCGGCGATCCGCACGAAAGAGCTTGGCGCCGCATTGCGTGTCGTAGACCGGCAACCGCAGCACGAGCGATGCTGCCGTCGCGAACACCCGCCCCAGGTAGTGGCGGGCGCTCTGCCGCCGCACGTCGGCCCCGAGGCGCCGGATCCGGCAGCCGAGCACGGCGAGGAGCGCCGGGTCGGCGCGCAGGATCTCCCGGAAGCGAGCGATCTCGACGAGCGGCGTAGAAAGATCCGCGTCCCAGTAGCCGACGCACTCGCAGCCCCCACTCAGGGCCGCGAGCACCCCGGTCCGCACTGCCTCGGCCTTGCCGGCGTTCTTCGCCAGCGCCTGGACCGCGATGGCATCCGGCAGGTCGGCGCGAAGCCGCTCCAGCCGCGCCGCGGTACGATCCCGGCTGCCGTCGTCGACGAAGAGGAAGCCCACGTCGGCATGCCCGCGCGCGTAGTCGAGGAAGGCCTCGCCGTCCAGACGCGCTTCCTCGTTGAAGCACGGTACGACGATGACTACGGGCCGGGTCACGATCGTCCCGGGAGAGGATCGAGGAGGCGCCGCTCGTCGCTGCTCATAGGAGGCGGGCGAGCAGCAGCACCACCGCGATCAAGGCGCCGACGATCCAGCTCTCGCGATCCCGGATCGCGAACAGCACCGGATCGTCGTGCAATTGTCCGCGGAAGGCGAGCATCCACACGCGGCTGATCCAGTAGAGCAGCAGCGGACAGATGAGCCAGAGGAGCTCCGGGCGGTCGTACAGACCGACGACGCGGTCGCTGTTGATGTAGAGGGCCGCCACCAGCACCGCAATGTAGCCGCTGACGGCGCCGTTGATCGCGACGAGTTGGAGGTCGGTCGGATGGTAGCCGCGCACTCGCAGCTCCGGCGGAGCGTCACGTAGCGTGTAGAGCTCGGTGTAGCGCTTCACGAAGGCCAGGCTCAAGAAGAAGAACAGCGAGAAGCCGAGGATCCACGACGACGGCCGGACATGGGTCGCCGCCGCGCCCGCGATCACGCGACCGGTGTAGAGCAGCGCCAGCACCAGCACGTCGACGAGCGGCACGTGCTTCAGGCGGAAGGAATAGGCGGTCGTAGCCACCAGATACGCAGCCAGAACCGCGGTGAAAACCGGGGGCAGCAGGAGCCACGCAACCGCGAACCCGGCCGCGAGGCACGCCGGAACGAGTGCCAGCCCGAGCGCCAACGGCAGCTCCCCCGCCGCGAACGGCCGCCGGCGCTTGCTGCGGTGTCGCCGGTCGGCAGCGAGGTCGAGGAGATCGTTGGCGACGTACACCGCCGAAGCGCAGGCGCTGAAAGCGGCGAAGGCCAGGGCAGCGTCCAGGAAGAGCGGCAGCTCGCGCACCTCGGGGGCCATGAGGAGCGGGACGAAGACGAGGAAGTTCTTCACCCACTGCGGCACGCGCAGAGCCCGCGCGATCGCCCGCATCCGCCGCACCGGCGACGTGAAGACGCGCTCCACCCGCGCGCCGGCCCGGCGCGCGAGCCGGGCATCGCTGCCGACGACGATCGCGCTCCGCGCCGCTTCCCAGACGGGAAGATCGGCGCGGCTGTCGCCCGCATAGTCGAAGCCGCCGGCGCCGAAGCGGGCGACGAGCGCCGCCCTCTTGTGCTGCCCCTTCAGGTTGGTCCCGGCCGCGGTCGCGATCACGTCGTCGAAGAAGCCGAGATGCTCGGCGACGGCGCGCACGATCGACTCGTGCGCGGCCGAGACGAGCAGCACCGACCGCCCCTTGGTGTGCTCCGTCCGCAGGAACTCGACGAGCTCGCCGCGGTACGGCAGGGCGGCGGGGTCGAGGGTGACGCGCCGGGCTATCTCGTCCTTGAGGGCTGCTTTGCCGCGCCACAACCAGAACGGCAGCCGCAGGATCGCAGCCGGGCTTCCTTTCACCAGCAGCAGCACCGACTCGACGAGGCTGTCGGTGCGGAGCAGCGTCCCGTCCAGATCGACACAGAGCGGTATTCCCCCGGCCGGCACGCGCGTTCCCGAGCTCATCCGCACCGTCGCAGGGTCGTAGCACGGTCCGGCGCGGAGCTGCCAGCCACGATCATGTCCCGGCGCCTTGGCGCTCGCCACCGCGGGCCTCGGAGAACGACGCCGAGCAGCGGCACGCGTCCGCAGTCCCAGGCAACGACGAGCCGCTGCGACGGTCGGGGCCGATCCGCAGGCGGCCCGCCGATCGGCCCGGATCCCGACATGGTCCCGGTGGTCGTCGCTGCCACGAGTGCCGTGCTACCCTGCCCGTCCGACCTGGGCCGGCTGCGGACCCGCCTCGGCACCGCGACGACGTGACGGACACCGACCTCCAATCGATCGAGCCGAGAACCGCGGCGCCGGCACTCGGGCAGAGCCGTCCCTGGCGCACTGCCGGGCGCACGATCGCTGCTGCCGTCGAGGCCGTGGCGCCCGATTTTCCGCGCCTCGACGCGGCGACACGCCGGGTGGTGCTGACCGACGTGGCGGCCTTCACGGCATCGCAGGTCGACGCCATGCCCGAGCACCTCCGCTACCTCTATCGCCTGGCTCTCATCGCCTTCGAGTGGCTCGCCGTGCTCCGATTCGGTCGGCCGTTCACGGCACTCGACGGCGACAGACGCCGGACCTGGGTGGACTTCTGGACCGAATCGCCGCTCGCCGCGTCGCGCAACTTCGTGAAGCTGATCCGTAGCTGCACGCTCCTGGCCTTCTACGACCACCCTGCCGTGCGGGATCCCCTGGAGCGTCAGGCGAGCCGGACGACCGGAAGCACGGTGGCCATCCCATGACCATCGGGAGCGGAGTGCCGGCGGGCGGACAAGGCTTCGCGGTCGAGAACCTGGTGGTCGGCTCCGGCGCCGGCGGCGCCGTCACCGCGGCGGCGCTAGCAGAAGCAGGCCGCGAAGTCCTGCTCCTCGAAGAGGGGCCGGCCACCGATACTTCGCGAGTCGCGACCAACTCGACCGCTGCGATCGCCCACCTCTACCGCAACCGCGGCATGACGCCGATCTTCGGACGCCAGGCCATAGTCTACGTGGAGGGTCGCTGCGTCGGCGGATCGACCGAGATCAACAGCGGCCTCTGGCACCGGCTGCCGGACGACGCCTACCAGCGCTGGCGCTCCGACGTCCTGCTCCGGAACTTCTCGCCGGACGTGATGACGCCGTACTTCGAGCGCATCGAGCGCGACCTCTCGGTGTCGCTCGTCCCCGACGGTCAAATCCCGGCCAGCTCGCGTCTCTTTCGCCGCGGCATCGAGCGCCTCGGCTGGGACTACCAGCAGGTACCGCGCTGCCAGAAGGACGGCGGCAGCCAGTTCGCGCCGGGCGCCAAGCAATCGATGCAGCGGACGTACATTCCGCGCGCCGTCGCCGCCGGCGCACGCCTGCTCGCCGACACGAAAGCAACCAGGCTGGTGATCGAGGGCGACCGGGTCGTCGGCGTCCAGGTGCTGCAGCATCCGCACGGCGCGCGCCGCCGCTTCGAGATCCGCGCCGCTACGGTCTTCCTCTGCGGCGGCGCCGTCCAGACGCCGGCGCTGCTGCGGCGGAGCGGCGTCAAGCGCAACGTCGGCGACAGCCTGCGCATCCATCCGATGATCAAGGCAGCCGCGCTCTTCGACGAGGAGATCGAAGCGCACGACGACGCGCTCCCCGTCTACCAGGTGAAGGAGTTCTGGCCGACGATCACCATGGGGGGCGCAGTATTCACGCCCGGGTTCCTGGCGATGACCCTCGCCGACGGCTGGAAAGCCTACCGGGACGCGATGCACGACTGGCCGCGCATGGGCCTCTACTATGCCGGCACTCGCGCCATGGTGCGCGGCTCGGTGCGCGTCCTGCGCGGCTTCGACGACGGCGTCGTGATCCGCTACCGGCTCTCTGAAGCCGACCGCGCGAACCTGAGCACCGGCCTCGGGCTCCTCGGCGAGCTCCTCTTCGCGGCGGGAGCACGCGCCGTCTACCCGTCTCTGGCGGGCGCGCCGATCCTGCGCTCGGTCGACCAGTGCCGCGGCCTGGTGAAAGAGCCGATTCCCCTCGCGGCGATGGCGCTCTCGAACGTACACGCGTTCAGCTCCTGTCCCATGGGCGAGAACCGCGACGTCTGCGCCACCGATTCCTTCGGCAAGGTCCGCGGCCTTCGCAACCTCTACGTCAACGACGCGAGCTTGATCCCCGACGCCCCGGGCGTGAACCCGCAGGGCACGACCATGGCAATAGCGCTTCGCAACTCGGAGCACTTCCTGCACCTACGACGTTCGTTCCCGGCGCGAGCGCGCCCCGCCGCTGCGGCGCGTCCCGCGCATCTTTTGACCGGAGCCCCCGGCTGGCTGGGCACACGGCTCGCCGAGGCTCTGACGCTGGGCCTGCCGGGCGTGCCGTCGGCGGCGACACCGCGGAACAGCGGGCTGCGTTGTCTCGTGCGTCCCGCCGACGACGCGCGCGACCTCGAACGGCTCTCGGAGAGTCTCACGGTCGCTCCCGGCGACCTCACCGACGCGGCCTCGCTCCGCGACTTCTGCCGCAACGCCGAAGGGGCGACGCTCTTCCACGTCGCCGGGCTCGTCCATCCCCGACTCTGGACCCGCGACTTCGACCGCATCAACGTCGAGGGAACGCGCGCGCTCCTCGCGGCCGCCGAGGAGGCGGGGGTGAAGCGCGCCGTCATCGTGTCGTCGAACTCGCCGATCGGCTGCAACCCGCCGGTCCCGGGACACGTCTTCGACGAATCGTCGCCCTACGACCCGTACATGGGCTACGGGCGCTCGAAGGCGCGGATGGAGGCGCTCGTCCACGCGATCCAGGCGCGCGGCCGCCTCGAGACCGTGATCATCCGACCGCCTTGGTTCTACGGTCCCCACCAGCCGCCGCGGCAGACGCTATTCTTCACCATGATCAAGGACGGCAAGTTTCCGGTCCTCGGCGACGGCACGCAGCGGCGGTCGATGGCGTACGTCGACAACATCTGCCAGGGCCTGCTCCTCGCCGCCGAGACACCGCATGCGAACGGCGAGACCTACTGGATCGCCGACGCGCGGCCCTACAGCATCAACGAGATCGTGGCGACGGTGACCGAGGTGCTGGAGTCCTTCGGCTTCGTCTGCGAGCAGCGGCAGATGCGCCTGCCGCGCGCGGCCGGCGAGCTGGCGCGGCGCATCGACGCCGCCCTCCAGAGCGTCGGCGTCTATCGGCAGAAGATCCACGTGCTCGGCGAGATGCACCAGTCGATCGCCTGCTCGATCGCCAAGGCCGAGCGCGACCTCGGCTACGCGCCGACGATAGCGCTCCGCGAGGGCATGACGGCCTCGGTCGAGTGGTGCCTCGCCAACGGACACCGGATCTGATGCGCGCCCTGGTCACCGGCGGCTCCGGATACTTCGGCGGTCTCCTCCGCGATCGCCTGCTCGCGCGCGGCGACACGGTCCGCATCCTCGACCGCGTCGACGCCGGCGACCGGCCGCAGGGCGTCGACTACGTGGGCGGCGACATCCGCGACGCCGCCGTCGTGCGGCGCGCCTGCGAAGACGTCGACGTCGTCTACCACAACGTCGCCCAGGTGCCGCTGGCGAAGGACCGCGCGCTCTTCTGGGCCGTGAACTACGGCGGCACCGAGAATCTACTGACCGCGTGCCGCGATGCGCGGGTACGCAAGCTCGTCCACACCTCGACGAGCGCCATCTTCGGCGTTCCCGAGCGCAACCCGGTCGACGAGGCGACCGCACCGACACCCATGGAGGAGTACGGCCGGGCCAAGCTCGCCGCCGAACGGCTCGCCGCCGCCTTCGCCGCCGAGCACGGCCTCGACGTGACGATCATCCGGCCGCGCACCATCGTCGGCCACGGGCGCCTCGGCATCTTCCAGATCCTCTTCAACTGGGTCGAGGAAGGCCGCAATATCCCGGTGCTCGGCAAGGGCGACAACTGCTACCAATTCGTGCACGCCGACGATCTCGCCGATGCCTGCGTCCGCGCCGCCGAGCGGCCGGGGAGCACCGTCTACAACATCGGCGCCGAGCGCTTCGGGACCATGCGCGAGGTACTGGAGGCGCTCTGCCGTCATGCCGGCACCGGCAGCCGCGTGTACTCGGTGCCTATGGGTCTCGCTGTCGCCGCCATGCGGGTCACGGGTGCGCTCGGCCTCTCTCCGCTCGGCCCCTACCACTCGCTCATGTACGGCCGCAGCCTCTACTTCGACGTCGCCAAGGCGAAGCGCGAGCTCGGCTGGCGGGCGCGCTGGTCGAACGACGAGATGCTCTGCCAGTCCTACGACTGGTACCGCGCCCACAAGGCGGAGATCATGAACGCCGAGGGCGCGTCGCCGCACCGCTCGGCATTGAAGCAGGGCGTGCTGGCGCTGCTGCGGCGGCTATCGTAGAGGCGCGCGCGCCCGCACGACGCGAGCGGATCCGGTGCCCGGGACAGGCGTCACTCGGCGTAGCCGAGGGCCCGGAGCTTCTCGCGCTGGCGGGCATCGATCGCCACCGGCTTGTTCGCCGTCGCCGGGGCGCCGGCCCGGACGCGCAGCGCTTCGCGCCGTTCCCGGCAATCGTTCTCGTAGCCGTCGATGCGGGCTTGCAGGTCGGCCGCCTCGCGCGCGTCGGCGGCGCGGCGATCCGAGCGTTCACGCGGATCGGTGGCGATGTCGTAGAGCTCGTATGCGAACGATCCGGCGCGCCGGTAGCGCGCCATCTTCCGGTTACCGACGCGGAGCGCGAACCCGGGCATCGCGTACGAGCGCCCTCCGCACTCGGCATTCATCCACGCCTCGGTGGAAAGCTCGCGGTCGGGATCGGCGTGCCGGCGCTGCAATGCCGGCACCAGGCTCCGACCCATGGCCTCGGGCGGAACGGCGATACCGGCGAGATCGAGTAGGGTCGGGAGCAGGTCGATCAGTCCCACGGGCTCGGGGATGCGCAGTCCGGCGGGGATGCCCGGACCCCGGAGCATCAGGGGTACATGGGTGACTTCTTCGTAGAGGTCGGGGCCATGCCAGAGGCAGCCGTGCTCCAGGAACTCCTCGCCGTGATCCGCGGTCACGATGACTATGGTCCGGTCCGCGAGCCCGAGGTCGCGGATCGCTGCGACGAGCCGCTGCAGCATGTCGTCGGTGAATCGAATCTCGCGGTCGTAGTTGGCGGCATCGACTGCCGCCGCGGGCGGGACGTCGGGCTGCGCGGTGAAGAGCGCTCCGTACTCGGCGGGCGGCACGTAGGGAGAGTGAACCTGGTAGGTATGAACGAAGAGAAAGAAGCGCTCGTCGCGATGCCGCCGGAGCCACTCGCCGGCTCCGGCAAAAGTGACGTCCGCCTGTCCCCTGGGCTCCATGATATCCGGACTCTTGTTCTCGGCGTAGGTGTCGAAGCCGCGTCCGAACCCCAATGCCGCCGCCACCCAGCCGTCCTCGGTGATCGCCCCGGTCGTGAATCCCTCCGCCCGGAAGCGCTCGGGAAGCGTCGCCATCCAGGGCGGCAGCGGCAGCAGCGGGTCGATCCCGACGGCATGCACGGACGGCGGCAGGGACGTGAACATCGTCATGTGCGACGCCGTGGTGTTCGTGGCCGCGGCGACGCAGGCCTCGAACAGCGTGCCGCCGCGCGCGAAGGTGGCGTCGATGAACGGCGCCGTGTCGTGACGATAGCCGTAGCTGCCGAGCCGGCTGGCGCGCAGCGTATCGAGCGACACGAGAACGACGTTGCGCGAAAACTTGGGCTCCGGCGTCCGCACCCAGAGCGTCGGATTCGCGAAGTAGGGAAGCGTGCTCGCGGTCGCGACGACGACGCGGAAGGTGAGGCGCCGGTCGGTTCCCGCGAAGCGGTCGAGCGCGACGTGGCGGTCCATCCACGCCTCGACCCCCGCCGCGGCGAAGTCGACGCGCTCGGTGAAGATCGTCTCGCACGCCGCCTCGTCGCAGGCGCCGATCTCGAAGGTCACCGTGCGATCTCCTTCCGGTGCCGTCGCCGCACCGAGCGCGAAGTCCAGCTCCGCTCCCGCCGGAATCGGGATCGACACGGAGTCGAACGACCGCTCGATGGCGCCCGGTCGCACGTGTCCCTGGCGGAGCACGAGCACATGGCGCATCTCGTCGCCCATGGCCCCGTGCGGAATCGCTGCATCGCCCGGCGGTTTGGTGAAATCGACCAGGCGCGCGTACGGCACTCGCGTCGGCGCCGACGACCGCTCGCAGCCGGTTCCGGAGATCACCAGGAGGAAGGCGGCGGCGAGGCTACCGCCGCGGATGAGATACGGTCGCAACATGGGCGAAGACCCCGACACTCGTAGCAGCCGGACATCGCCCGTCAACTTGGAGCCGCGAGCCGGCGGTGCAGCTTGCGGCTCGGCGGAACAACCCGATTCCCCGGCAACCGAGCCCGTGTTAGAAGAGACTCGCAGTCGCGAACCCCACGGGCGTTTCACAGGAGCACCGACGCATGGCACGTTCCGGATTGGCCTCCCTGGCAAGCGAATTCTGGGCCTTCCTCCGTGTACGGAAGAAGTGGTGGCTCGCTCCCATCATCATCATCCTCGCGCTCTTCGGATCGTTGATCGTCTTCACTCAGGGCTCGGCTCTGGCGCCGTTCGTGTACACGATCTTCTAGGTGCCCGCGGCTGCCGAGAAGGCGGAGCTCCGCAGGTTCGGGCTCACCGTCGGCGCCGCCTTTGCGGTGCTCGGCGGCATCAGCTGGTGGCGCGGCCACGAGGTGCCCCCGCGCGTGTTGTGGACGCTCGCGGCGCTCCTCTTCGTGCCCGGCCTGCTCTTCCCCGTGGCGCTCGCACCCGTGCAGCGTGCCTGGATGGCGTTCGCGATCGTCCTCGGCCACGTCAATACCCGCATCATCTTGACGCTCCTCTATTACCTCGTGGTGACCCCGGTAGGCTTCGTGATGCGGCTCTTCCGCGACCCGCTCGACCGCACGCTCGCCGACGGCCGCACCTCGCAGTGGATCGCGCGCGAGCGGACACCTGTCGATCCTGCCCGCTACGAGCGCCAGTTCTGAGCGCGACAGGGCCGCAGCCGATGCACCGCCGTATCGACCCGACTCCTTCGCCGTGTATCCTAGGCTCATGGACATGGCACCCGAGCAGGACACGGATCCGAAGGAGACGCAGGGCTGGATCGAGTCGTTCGACGCGATCATCCGCGAGAGCGGCACCGCGCGCGCACGACATCTGCTGGCGCGGCTGATCGAGTATGGCCACCTGCACGGCGTGACGGCGCCGTTCAGCGCCAATACGCCGTACGTGAACACCATCCCGGCGAGCGCCCAGCCGCCGTATCCGGGCGATCGCCAGATCGAGCGGCGGATCAAGAACGTCATCCGCTGGAACGCGACCGCCATGGTAGTGCAGGCGAACAAGCACTCCGGCGGGATCGGCGGCCACATCTCGACCTATGCGTCGCTGGCGACGCTCCTCGAGGTCGGATTCCACCACTTCTTCCGCGCCCACACGGCCGCGGCAGCCGGCGACTTCGTCTATTTCCAGGGCACGGCGGCGCCCGGGATCTACGCCCGCGCCTTCCTCGAAGGCCGCCTCTCCGAGGCCGACATCGCCAACTTCCGCCGCGAGCTGGCGCCGGGGGGCGGTCTGTCGTCGTATCCGCACCCGTGGCTGATGCCGGAGTTCTGGGAGTGGCCGACGGTGTCGCTGGGGCTCGCCGCGATCTCCGCCATCTACCAAGCGCGCTTCGCGCGCTACCTCCACGCCCGCGGCCTCGTCGACACGAGTGCCAGCCGCATCTGGGCCTTCCTCGGCGACGGCGAAATGGACGAGCCCGAGAGCATGGGCGCCTTGACCTTGGCGGCGCGCGAGCACCTCGACAACCTCGTCTTCGTCGTCAACTGCAACCTGCAGCGGCTCGACGGTCCCGTCCGCGGCAACGGCAAGATCATCCAGGAGCTCGAGGCGGCGTTCCGGGGCGCCGGCTGGAACGTCATCAAGGTGATCTGGGGCGACGACTGGGACGATCTCCTCGCCCGCGACGTCGACGGCGTGCTCGTGCGCCGCATGAACGCGGTCGTCGACGGCGATTTCCAGAAGTACACGGTCGAGTCGGGAGCCTACATCCGCCAGCACTTCTTCGGCACCGATCCGCGCCTGCTGGCGCTGGTCGAGGGCCTGACCGACGCCAAGCTCCGGCGCCTGCGCCGCGGCGGTCACGACCCGGAGAAGGTCTACGCCGCCTACGCGGCGGCGCTCGCGCACCGCGGCGAGCCGACGGTGATCCTCGCGCACACGATCAAGGGCTACGCCCTCGGCGCCGCGGCCGAGGGCCGCAACATCGCGCACCAGGCGAAGAAGCTCTCCGGCCCCGAGCTCCGCGAGTTCCGCGACCGCCTCGGGATCCCGATCGGCGACGCCGACCTCGCGGGCATGCCGTTCTATCGTCCCGCCGAGGACAGCGAGGAGATCACCTATCTGCGCGAGCGCCGGGCGGCGCTCGGCGGCCCGGTGCCGCAGCGGCGCGTCCGCTCCGAACCGCTCGCCAACCTCCCTGCCGACCTGCTGGCCGAGTTCCACGCCGGCGGCGAGCGCGAGGTGGCGACGACGCAGGTGCTCGTCAGCATGCTGCGGAGCCTCATGCGCCACCCGACACTCGGCCGGCTGATCGTGCCCATCGTGCCCGACGAGGCGCGCACCTTCGGGATGGACTCGCTCTTCCGGAAATTCGGCATCTACTCGCAGGCGGGGCAGCGCTACGAGCCGGTCGACTCGGACGTCGTCGCCTACTACCGCGAGACCAAGGACGGACAGCTCTTGGAAGAAGGCATCACCGAGGCCGGGGCCATGGCGTCGTTCACCGCCGCCGGCACCGCCTACGGCGCCCACGGCGTGAACGTGATCCCGTTCTTCTTCTTCTACTCGATGTTCGGCTTCCAGCGGATCGGCGACCTCATCTGGGCGCACGCCGATGCCCGCGGCAAGGGCTTCCTGGTCGGCTGCACCGCCGGGCGGACGACCCTCGCCGGCGAAGGGCTGCAGCACCAGGACGGCCACAGCCAGCTCCTCGCGAGCGCGGTGCCGACCTGCCGTGCCTACGACCCCGCCTACGCCTACGAGCTCGCGGTGATCGTCGCCGACGGCATCCGCCGCATGTACGGCGCCCGCGAGCACGCGTTCTACTACGTGACCGCGATGAACGAGGTGTACCTGCAGCCGCCGATGCCCGAGGGAGCCGAAGTCGGCATCATCAAGGGGCTCTACAAGATCCGGCCCGCCGCCGATCCGTCCGCCGGCCCGCGCCTGCACCTCTTCGGCAGCGGCGCCATCCTGCGCGAGGTGCTGCGGGCTCAGGAGCTCCTGGCCGCGCGCGGTGTCGCCGCCGAGGTCTGGAGCGTCACCAGCTACTCGGAGCTCCGCCGCGAAGCGCTCTCGTGCGAGCGCTGGAACCGCCTCCACCCCGGCGATACGCCGATCACCTCGTGGCTGGAGCGGATGCTCGCCCCCGAGCCCTGGCCGATCGTCGCCGCTACCGACTACATGAAAGCCGTCGCCGATCAGATCACCCCCTTCGTGCCCGCCGGCCTGCGCGCCCTCGGCACCGACGGCTTCGGCCGCAGCGAGACCCGCGAAGCGCTCCGCCGCTTCTTCGAGGTCGACGCCGAGAGCGTCTGCGTCGCCGCCCTCGCCGAGCTCGTCCGTCGCGGTCAGATCGGCGCCGAACGGCTTCGGGAGGCGATCACTGCCTTCGGCATCGCCACCGACGGCGCCGATCCGTCGACACTTTGATCCCGGATTTTGACCGTCGCTGCCACTTCGAGCGCACCCTCATCTGTGCTGCGAGATTTATATTTCTACAATGATTCCCGCTAGTTAGTTTCCGCTACTAGTTCCTGAATCGAACGTATCTCCAGCGCAATTTGGGCGGTCGGCCTATCGAGGGACGGGGAGCGGACGAGCCTCGCCATTTTCCTGACGCGCTGCGTCTGGCATGCTCTCGGAGATGTTCGACGCGACGCGCAACGCGACCGCCAGGCTCCTCGACGTCGTCACCTGGGGCGCGGCTCGTAGAGCGGTAGATGCGGTTCGCTACCGGCCGCGCCGGCTCGATCTCGTCCTCGCCGGCTCGGTCGCGCAGGCCGATCTGCCGCCGCCGGTCGCCCGCTGGATCGCGGACGCGCGGACATGGCCGCCGGTCCGGCGCGCCGCCGGCCTCCCGCACGGCTTCGTACGTCTGCTCACCGCCGCGGCCGGTCGCTGGCTCGGCCCCACTGCGGCCGCGCTCGTACGCTGGAGCTCCGGCGCGGTCGCCGCGGTCGCCGACCACGCCGGCGCCTCGACGCTGGAGCTACCGCTGCGCGCCAGCGCCCACCCCGGCATGCTGGTTCCGCACCTCCATCACGTCGCCGTGCTGGCGATCGACATCCGCGGCTTCTCGCGCCTGACGCACGCCCTCCACGATACGCAGTACCTGGCCGATCTCATCGGCGCCTACCTCACGGAGATGACCGAGATCGTCGAGGACCAGCGCGGAGTCGTCTTCCAGTATACGGGCGACGGCCTGCTGGCACTCTTCCTGCCCGAGCTCGCGGGCACCGACACCGGACCGATGTTCGCCCGCATCGCGCACCAGACCGGCCGCGAGCTGCACGCGCGGTTCGATGCGCTCGCAGCGCGCTGGCGCAGCGAGTGGCGCCGGGAGGGACGAGAGATTCCGGCGATCGGTCTCGGTGTCGGCGTGAGCTTCGGCCGGGCCACGATCGGCCTTCTCGGCCCGTCGGGGAAGAAGCAGTTCGGCGCCATCGGCGAGCCCGTGAACCAGGCCGCGTATCTATGCTCGCAGGCGCCCGCCGGCACGGTCGTCGTCGACCGCGACGCCTTCCGGCGCGCCGGCGCCCCGCTGCCCCCCGACCGCATCGTCCGCCTGCGCTCGAAGAAGCGCCACCAGCGCATCGACACCGTCTGGCTCCGCTACGGCGCCCGAGCTCGGCCGTCGCGTCGCTAGCGCGCCCCGGTCCCGAGCCGTACCGGCAGCGCGCGTTCGCATCAGCCCCACGGCGGGAGCTGCTGCCGCGCATACAGCAGTCGAGTCTGGAGTGCCCCCTCGGCAGTCTCGGGGACACGGGTGTGCGCCGCTGTCAGGGCTAGGTCGATCTAACCGCCGTCAGTTCGGCGGATCTGACTGCGTCGGGGATAGCGACCGGCAGCGCGGGTGGGGCAGCTCTATTCGCTTCGCCCACTCCGATCCTCCGCCTACCGTGCGCCGCGAGCGGCACGCGCCGCTTTTCACCGCGTCCGCCACACCAGCGCCGCCCGTCATCTCCTCCAGTGACATGCGGCCCGTAAGTGCCGCACCGTCTGCTTACGGACGTTGCAATGAGCGGAGCTCACCGCTGTGGCGCCCTGCGATCCCGTCACCGTCGTGGACAGGACCGTCGTCCAGGTTGGTCGCATCAGCGAAGCCAGCTGCCGCGCCCTACGATCCCGACGCCCTCTGCATGCTCCCCGCGCTCGGTGCGTCCACGCTTCCGGCCTCCACACTCCCCGCTCGTACGCTCCGCGCTGCATTACACGCTTGACGCCGGGAATAGTTTCGCCTATTCTTCGCCTACTGGAGTGGTGTCTCTTTCGTTTGCTGGATCGTTTACGTGCGCGCCTATAGTCCGATTAGCCGTCGGGGTTCTTCCTCGCAGGGACGCCAGCTGCCACCGGATCGTCTGCAGCGTCCCGGCGGTGCGGCCCGTCACGGCGACGATCCCGCGAGCGCAAGCACACGGACGACCGGACGGACGCGGCTCGCCGCCCGGCTCGACGCCGAGTTACGCGCCATCTGCCGTACTGAGGCTGCGGCGCGCCGCGATCTCGGCCGCGCAGCACGAGCATTGATCGCGGCTCGTAGCTACCGCTGTCTGGGCTTCGCACGACTCGCCGATTATGCCCGGGAGCGGCTCGGGGTGTCAGCGCGCACACTCGAGCTGGCGGCCTGGCTCGTGACCCGGCTCGAAGCGCTGCCGCTCGTCGCCGCGGCCTTCGATCGTTCGGAGATCACCTGGACGCAGGCGCGGGCGATCGCCCGGGTGGCAGGAGAGGGGGAACAAGCCGCCTGGCTCGTGCGAGCGCGGTCGCTTACCGCCGCCGAGCTGGAAGAGCTGACCCGTACGAGCGTCGCCGCGACAGGATCTCCGCCGGAGCCCGGCGAGCTCGACGACGAGCTCGCGGTACGCATACGCATACCTTGCCCGGCACGTCTGCGTGCCCTCTGGCGACGCGCCCTCGAGCTCGCCAGTCGTGTCGCCGGCGAGGCCCTGGCGACCTGGCGTGCCGCGGAGGTCATTGCCGCCGAAGCGTTCGCAGGACGGCCGGCGCGGACGTGGTTGGGCAACCGCCTGCCGCCTCCGACGATGCGGCGCACCCGCCACACGCACAACATCAGATTCGATGAGGCCGGGATTGAGTCCGAACTCCTGCCATCTACTGTTATGCAGCGCACCGACCACACGCAGCGACTCCAAGCGGCGGCAAGCGGATCGGCGGCGGTGGGCGGTGCGGACTCGTGTCCGCTCGGCGCCGCAGCCGGCGCGTGTGAACACTCGGTCGTCGCCGCCGTGCGTTCTCGAACCGCCGACACCGTACCCCATGCACGTCACGAACGGTCCACGTCCCCTACCCGGCTCGATGCCTTCACGCTCGACACCCGTCTGCTCGCGGCGATCACGGCGCTGCGCACGAACGAAGCGAAGATCGGCCGGCTGTTGTGGATATTCGTCGATCGGCGCTTCTATCGTGCGCTCGGGTGGCGCAGCCTCGACGAGTACGTCCGCGAACGAATCGGGATCTCGACCCGCAAGGCGTGGGCGCTCCTCAGAGTCGAGCGGCGCGCCCGCCCGATAGCGACGTTCGCGCAGAGCTACGAGGACGGCTCCCTCTCGTGGGTGCGAGCTCTGACGCTGCTGCCGGTGATCTCGCCCCGAAATGCCGACCCATGGCTCGCCCGGGCAACGAGCGTGACGGTGCGCCGTCTTACGGACGAGGTCAACTGGGTGCTCGATGCTCGCGACCTGCTCGGACCCGACGCATCGCTCGATCCGCCGCCGGCCGGCAGCAGGCTCGTATCCATGTCGACGAGGCCGCCTGAGGGAGCGGCGCTCGTCTCAGGCCCGCGGGAGGCGTCGGCGCAACCCGGTCGTACGGCGACGTGCTCGTGCCGCGAAACGGCACTCGCTGATCGACTGCAAATCGGTACGTTGACTGCACCGGCAGCAGCGTCGATGCCGACCCCGTGCGAGTGCCGCAAAACGTCACTTGCCTCAGGTGGCCGGGTTCGCGGCATCGATGGTTTACCGACAATGGAGGTCTGCGACGCCGAGGTGACGCTCACGACTCCGGTCAGCGTTGCGGCGTTGTTCAGGAATACGCTCGACGTCTACGGCCGCGCCGGCGAACCGCGCTGGGCAGCATTCGAACGCATGCTGCGGCACGTTATCGCGGAATGGGAGCGGCTGCCTCGCCACCGCGATCCAGTGTTCGCTCGCGACGGCTGGCGGTGCACCGTACCGGGCTGCAGCTCGCGGCGAAACCTTCACGACCATCATGTCCGCTTTCGCTCACGGGGCGGTGTCAACGGGCGTGAAAATCGTACGACTATATGCGCCGCGCACCATCTTCATGGCGTTCACGACGGTACGATCCGCGTGTCGGGTACGGCGCCGGATGATCTCGCGTGGGATCTTGGCGTCCGCGCTGCTGCACCGCCGCTTCTCCGTTACATCGGCGACATACTGCGCTCGTAACGGCGGCGACGGCAGCGCCCTCACCGAGCAGTCGCAGCGTTCATGGTCTCCAGGTAGACCTGCTCCACCGCCGCGGCCGCCCGCGTCCACGAGAACTCGGTGGCGCGCAGGAGGCCGAGGGCGCGGTACGTCGCGGCCGTAGCGGGGGTGCCGACCATGGCGATCAGCGCCCGGGCGAGCGCCTCCGCGCTCGCTTCGTCGACGAGCAGCGCGGCATCGCCCGTGACCTCGGGGACGGCGCTCCGCCGGAGAGCGATCACCGGACACCCGCACGCCATGGCCTCGACGAGCGTGAGACCGAAGCCCTCGTACGACGAGGGATTAACCAGCACCGAGGCGCTGCCGTAGAAGAGCGGCAGCTCGGAGGCGGCGAGCGGACCGATCAGCCGGACGCGCTCGCGCGGGAGCGCGGGTCGATAGCCCGGGCGAATCCGGCCGGCGAGGACGAGCTCGGCGCCGGGGAGAGCCGGTGCGGCGCGTGCGAATGCCGCAGCGAGGAGCTCGACGTTCTTCCGCGGCTGCAGCGTACCGAGGTAGGCGACGAGCGGCCCGCCGCCCAGTCCGTGACGAGCGCGGAACTCCTGCAGCGCCGCAGGGTCGGTCACGGGTCGGAAGCGCGCGCTCACGCCGTTCGGCACCGTGCGCACCTTGGCGGCAAAGCGCGGGAAGCGCGCCCGCAGGTCGGCGGCGGCATGCTCGGACACGGTCACGATCGCGCACGCGGCGCGAGCGGCGTGCGGCGTCTCGGCGCGCAAGTGCCAGCGCTGCGCCAGCGCGAAGCTCTCGGGGTGGTGGTACACGGCGAGGTCGTGGATCGTCACCACCGCCGGAGAGCGACAGCCGAGCGGCACGACGTTCTTGGTGCCGTGGTAGAGATCGGCGCCGACGCGCCGGAGTGCGCGCGGTACCAGGACGTGGTCCCAGAGCGGCTGCATCCACGGCGTCCGGAGCGGCAGGTGCTCGACCGCAACCGGCATGTCGGCGAACGCCTCGGGGCCGTCGGTGAGGACGGTGTACTCGAGGCCCGGTGTCCGGCGCTCGCCGAGGGCGCGCACCAACTCCACCGCATAGGTCGCGGGGCCGCCGATGGTGCGCGTGATCGCGCCGATGGCGATCCGGGTCATGCGGCTGCCGCTGCCGCCGCCGCGAGCGCCGGCGGCGGGCCGCTTCGCGCCCGCAGGCCGTCGGCGGCGCCGCGGCCGAGCGCCCGCACGACCGCGGCCGGGCCGCCGCGGAGCCCGTATCCGGCCGCGCTCGCCGCCAGCATCGCCGCATAGGTCGGCGCGAAGAGCAGCCAGGTGAGGAGACCGCCGTGGCGGCGGACCAGGAGCGGCAAGTTGCGCGCCTTCAGGTACGCGGCGAGCGGCGTCAGGCCGCCGGCGAAGCCGCGAAAACCCGCGTGACGCACGGTAGTCGCCGGCGCCACGACGATGCGGAAACCGGCGGCGCGCGCCCGCAGGCAGTAATCGACTTCCTCGTAGTAGGCGAAGAAGCTCTCTTCGAGGCCGCCGATCCGCTCGAAGCAGGCGCGGGTCACGAGGAAGGCGACGCCGATGACGCTCGCCACGGCCCGCGGCGCCGCGCCGCCGCCGCGCACCCGGAGCCAGGTGCGGGGCAAGCAGACGAGCGGCAGCCACACGCGCTCGCCGCGCGATACTTCGCGCCCGCTCGCAGCGTCGACGATGCGCGGCGCCACGATGCCGACTCCGGGATCGCCGGCGACGACCGCCATGAGCGTCGCCGGGAGATCGGGCGCCACCTCGGCGTCGTCGTTCAGCACCAGGACCGCCGCCGCCCCGCGCGCGAACGCCGCCGCCAGACCGACGTTCACGGCGCCGGCGAAGCCGCGGTTCTCCGCGAGCGCGATCATCTCGACGTCGGCGCGGCCGGCGAGCGCCGCGGAGAGCGCCTCGCGCTCCGGCGGCCGCGAGCCGTTGTCGACGACGAACGCCTGCACGGGCACGGTCGTCTCGAGGCGAGCGAGCGAGCCGATGGCGGCGGCGGCGGCCGCGGCGCGGTTCCACGTCGGCACGACGACGCCGATCGCAGCCGGATGCGTCATGCCTCCCAGCCGACCGGCGCGCCGGCGAGCACGGGTGCCGGCGCCGCTGCCTCGCCGGCAGTGAAGCGCGCCCCGAGATCGGGGAACGCAGCCGCGAGCACCGTCGCCAGCCGCGCGCCCTGCGCATCGGCGTCGAGATGCTCGGCGAGGAGCCGGCCGGCGGCGGCGCCGATCCGGGGCGCCAGCTCCGGCGTGTCGCGCAGGCGCCGCAGCGCCGCCGCGAGCGCGCCCGCGTCCCCGGCCCGCACCGCCAGGATGTCATCGCCGGGCGTGAAGACTTCGCGCAGCGCCGGGGTGTCGGCGGTGACGACGGCGCGACCGCACGCCGCCGCCTGATAGACCTTGGTGGGAATCACCATGCGCGCCTTGCTCG
Organism: Polyangiaceae bacterium UTPRO1; assembly: GCA_002050235.1. Lineage (GTDB taxonomy): Bacteria > Desulfobacterota > Binatia > UTPRO1 > UTPRO1 > UTPRO1. The sequence goes on from MWST01000010.1 coordinate 79,742, forward strand.
TCGTTCCGAAGATGCCGAGGGCGACGTCGCAGCCGGCGAGGTACTGCGGCAGTTCGTCGTAGGCGACCCAGTCGATGATCTCGATGTCGGCGGCGCCGCGCGCGGCGGCGAGGCGCATCGTCGCCTCGCGCTCGGGACCGGTGCCGATCATCGTCATCCGCACACCCCCTTCGCGCCCGAGGCGCGCCGCCGCCTCGACGATCACCTCGGTGCCGTGCAGCGGTACGTACTGTCCGTAGAAGAGCACGCGCAGCGGCTCCGCCGCGGTCCGCGTCCGCGCCGGCGTCGGCCGGAACGGCGGCTCGGCGCCGAGGTAGAGCGTCGCGGTCCGCGCCCGCGGCGTCAGCCGCGCCGCGATCCAGCGCCGATGACTCTCGGTGTCGGTGAGCACGAGATCCGGCCATTCGAGCGTGCGGCGGTCGAGGAACCGCGCCGCCCGACCCTCGAGGCCGGTGCGCCGGTAGACGCGGCGGTCGTCGACGAGGGTCTCGGTGAGCGTCACCAGCGGCGCAAACACCAGACGCGCCCGCCGGCCCGCGACCAGACGCGCCAGGAGCACGTCGAGCTGGCCGTTGAAGCCCGTCACCACGAGGTCCGGGGGCGGCAAGGCGCGGTAGCGGCGGCGCAGGCGCGCGGCGGCAGCCAAGTACGCGAGTCCGAGGCGGGCGAGGCTCCGGGCTCCGAAAAAGCTCGCGTGCTTGTCGCGAGTCCGCTCCCAGAGCGGCTCGTGGCAGACGTCGACGGCGATGCCGGCCGCCTGCAGCGCGGCGGCGAGGAGGCGGTTGGCGGGGTGCGCAGCGCTGTAGGTTCCGAAGAGGACGGCGCGGATCATCGCGGCCGTCGGTCCGCGGCGCGACGCGGTGCCGCCTCGTCCCCGCGCCGCGGCGGCCGGTGCGTCCCGGAGCCGGCACCGACGTGCAGCTCGAGCCGCCGCATGCGCATCAGGATCTCCTCCGAGAGCTGGCGGTTGCGTCCGATCAGGTCGGCGAGCACTCCGAAGAGCCAGGTCACCGCGCCGATCATCAGGAGCGCACCCCCGAGGATCAACGACTGGATGTGTCCGGCGCCGCCCTCGGTGAAGTAGTACCAGAGGAAGCGGGCGCCGATCGCGGTCGAGATCGCGATCAGGATGCCGCCGCCCAGAAAGAAGAATTTGAAGGGCTCGTAGAAGGCGTACATGCGCAGCAGCGTCGCCACCGAGCGCCGGATGTAGTGCGACGCTCCCGAGAAGAGCCGCGACGGCCGCTCGGTCGGGCGCGTGCGCACCGGCACGTGCGTCACCGCGATCTGCTTCTTCCCCGCCTGGATGATGGTCTCGAGGGTGTAGGTGAAGTCGGAGAGGACGTTCATCTTGAGCGCCGCCGCCCGGCTGACGGCGCGGAAGCCGCTCGTGGCGTCGGGGATCGAGGTGCCGGAGAGCTGCCGCACCGCCCAGCTCCCGAGCCCCTGGAGGACGCGCTTGGTGAAGCTGAAGTGCTCGAGGCGGGAGGGATTGCGATCCCCGATCACCATGTCGGCTTCGCCGCGCAGGATCGGCTGCGCGAGCGCCTCGATGTCGCGGGCGTCGTACTGATTGTCGGCGTCGGTGTTGACGATGACGTCGGCGCCGCGCTGCAGGGCGCGGTCGAGCCCGGCGGCGAAGGCGCGCGCCAGGCCCTGGTGGTTGGGGAAGCGCACGACCTCGTGGACGCCGTGCGCCAGGGCGACGTCGGCGGTCGCGTCGCTGCTGCCGTCGTCGATGACGATCACCTCGACCTCGTCGAAGCCGCGGACCTGGTGCGGCAGGGCCGCGAGCGCATGCGGGAGCGCCTCCTCCTCGTTCAGGCAGGGGATCTGGATGACCAGCTTCATGGACCGATCCGCCGAGGGTGACACAGCCTCCGGATGGGTGTCAAAGCCCTATTTTTCGCTGAGATACGGCGAGGCGGCAACCCACGCGCCCCGCTGCCCGACGGCGCCGGCTCAGACCGCCGACATCCAGAGGTCGAGGAGTGCCGGCACCACGGTCAGGTCCGCGGCGACCCAGGCGGCGCCGGCCTGGAAGAGCCGCTCCTCGCTGCCCTCGCCGCCGAGGACGCCGATCGTCAGGATGTCCGCAGCCTGGGCGGCGCGCATGTCGTTCGGGCTATCGCCGATACCAAGCGCATCTGCGGCCTCGACGCCGAGCCGGCGCAGCGCCTCGCGGTGCATGTCGGGCGCCGGCTTCGGCGGGAAGAGGGTCGAGCGGCCGAGGACCGCACCGAAGCGGTCGGCGACGCCGAGGCGCGCGAGCGCAGCCCGGATCGGGGCCTCGCCGTTGGCGCTCACTATCCCGAGCGCGATGCCGCGCGACGCCGCGAGATCGAGGAGCTCGCCGGCGCCGCGCAGCCAGCCGGCCCGCGCCGCGCCGGCGTGCTCGTGGTGCTCGAGGATCGCCAGGGCGCGGTCGCGAACGACGTCGGCGTGGGCCCGCGAGGTACCGGACGCGAGCGCCGCGTCGAGCGCCACGAAGAGTCCGAAGGCATAGCTCCGGCGGGTCACGTGCTCGGGGTCGAGACCTTCTGCCCGATAGAGCTCCATGACCGCGCTCCGTGCCGCCGCCCAGTCGACCCAGCGGCCGAAGTCGGTGAGCGTGTGGTCGAAATCGAAGACGATCGCGCGCAGCGTTCGTGCTGCGGGAACGCTCACGCGTCCCGACTCCGCCCGAGCGTCACGAGCAGATCCTCGTGCATCTCGAACCAGATCTGGTGCAGCGAGTCGACGCGCGCGCCGGCGATGAAGCGCGAGTCGCCGCCGGCGATCGCCGTCGCCGCAGCGGCGAGGCGGCGCCGGTACGGCGCCAGACGCGGCGCGATCGCCGCCAGCGCCGCCGCGACGTCGCCGGCGCCAGCAGCGCTCGCCAGCACCGCCGCCTGCGCCGCCGGCTTGGCGGCGGCCGCCGCCAACTGCCATGCCGTGACCGCTTCCTTGAGCGCCTGGTCCGCCGCCGCGAAGCGGTCGTCGTAGCACCCGGCAAGAGCGGCGCGGTCGATCGGCTCCGCGGCGACGAGGTCGGCGAGCCGCGCCCGTCCGGCGGCGGCGATGGCGAACGTCGCCGGCGCCGGCGCCGCCTCGGACACGAGGTCGGCGGTGCCCTGGGCCGCACTCGCCGCCAGCGCCGCCGCCGCCGCCGCCATGTCGCAGCCGGCCGCGCGCGCGACCAGCGCCGCGTCGCTGCGACCGTGGACGCGGAGCGCCATCAACACCGCGAGCTCGGAAGTCGCCGCCATGCGCGTGCCGTTCTCACGTCGGCGCTCGGCGCTGTCAACCGCGTCCCGCTCACTTCTTCGCTGCCGGCCGCGCCCCCGAGCGCTCGCGCATGACCTCGCTGGCGCGCCGCATCTCGCCGCTCTCGCCGCGCCTCATGGCGGCGCCGAACTGCTCGGCCGCAGCCCGCATGAGAGCCGCTTCGGCAGGGTCGAGCGCCGCGGCTACCGCCGCGAGCTCGCGCATGGCGGCAGCGATCGCCTGCATGGCGGCGGGGATGTCGCCCGCCGCCTTCAGCCCGAGGGCCCGGGTGAGAGCCTCGCGGACGGCGCCGAGGCGCGGCGCCGCCGCCGGACCGACGACGACGGCGAGCTCGCCGAGGCGGGTGATCAGGGTCTCGAGAACGGGTGGTGGCTCGAAGGCGGACGCCATGTGCTATGTGCCGCCCATGCCGCTTTTCGTGATGATCGGCCACGACGCCCCGGATGCCAAGGAGAAGCGCTCGCTCCACCGTCCGGCCCACCTCGCCCACCTCGAACCGCTCGCCAAGGCGGGTCGCGTCGCCCTGGCTGGACCGTTCACCGACGGCAGCGGCAGCCTGATCGTGCTCGAAGCCGATTCCCTCGCCGACGCCTGGGCGCTCGTCGCCCGCGACCCTTTCGTCGTCAACGGCATCTACAATCGCGTCGAGCTGAAGCCGTTCTTGCAGGTGTTCCCGGCCAGCCGCTAGCTCCGCACCTCGGAGCGCGCGCTCGTGGCGGCGACCAGCGGCCGCGCCCGCTCACTCGTTCTGTCCGGCCGGGCCGCGGCGGATCGGATCGTCGCTGATCGGGCGCTGCGGCGCCAGCGGCAGCTTGCCGGCGGGGTTCGCCATCTGCGGCTCGTCGACGACGCCGGCGAGGCAGGCCTGGACGTCGGGGGTCGTAAGGCCGAGGGCGCGCGCGATCTCGACCGCGCTCGCGCCCTGCTGCTTCATCTCCTTCACGCGGGCGCAGTCGAGGCCCGCCCCCACCTCGGCCGCCGCCAGCACCAGCACCGCCGCCATCACCATCGTTCGCATGTCGCACCTCCGATGATCCACCTTATCCGCTGCCGTCGCCGCGATGAAGCGGCGCCTGGCTGTCGGTCGCACGGAGCCCCGTGCTACAACCTGCGCCCGTATGGCCGCGGTGCGCGTCCGGACCAGAGACGCCCGGGCGGCGCTCGCAATCGCCGCGCTCGCGTTCGCCATCCGGCTGGCGTGGGGGCTCGCGGCCGCGGTGACGCCGGGCGCGGCGTTCGACGACTCGCTCTGGTACCAGCGCACCGCGGCGACACTCGCCGCCGGCGGCGGCTACACGAACCCGATCACCGGGCAACCGACCGCCGCCTGGCCGCCCGGATACCCTCTCCTCCTGGCGCTCGCCTATCGCCTGACGGGCCCGATGCCGGCAACCGCGCTGGTGTTGAACGCCGTCTTCGGCGCCCTCACCTGCCTCTTCGTCGCCCGGCTCGGAAGCCGGCTCGCCGGCCGCCGCGCCGGCCTCGTCGCTGCGGCCCTCCTCGCCTGCTACCCGGGCCATGTCTTCTTCGCAGCCCTCGTCCTCTCGGAGACTCTCTTCACCTGCCTCGTCTCCGGGCTCCTGCTAGCCGCGGTGGCCTGGCTCGCCGGGGAGGGGCGTCCGATGCTCGCCCGGCGTTGGCTCGTCTGGGGGATCGGGGTCGGCGCCGCCGCGCTCGTGCGCGCCGAGAGCGTCGTCCTGGTCCTCGTGCCGGCACTGAGCCTGGCGTGGGCCGGCGAGCGTCGAGCCGCCGCCCGCATTCTCGCGGCCACGACCGCGGGAGCGCTCCTCGTCCTGGCGCCGTGGACGGCGCGCAATGCCAGGGTCTTCGGCGCCTTCGTGCCGACCAGCACCGGCTTCGGCCGGACGCTCTGGATCGGCCACAATCCCGTTGCCACCGGCGGCATGACCACGACCATCCAGGAGGCGATGGCTGGCGCCGTCGCCGCTGCCGGCCTCTCGGCCACGACCGCCGCCGGCGAGCTCGCGGTCGACCGCCTCCTGCGCCGGCAGGCGCTCGACTTCGCGCTCGCCCACCCGCGCCGCGAGCTGGCGCTGACGCCGCTGCGCACCTGGCATCTCTTCCGCGGCGATCACGTGTGGCAGGAGTGGTACGGACCCGGGACGCCGCGCTTCGCGCCTACGGCGGCGGCGCGGCAGCGGCTCGGCGCCGTCGGCAACGCCGCCTATGCGCTCCTCGGAGTCCTGGCGCTCACCGGCTGGTTCCGGCGCCGTCCCGAGACGCGGCCCGCCTGGCGGCCGGTCACGGTGTTCGTGGTCGTCTGGGTCGGACTCTTCACCGCGATCTACGGCGACCCGCGCTTCCACCACGTGCTGATTCCGCTCGCCTGCCTCTTCGCGGCGAGCGGGCTCGCGGCGGGCGGCAGGCGGCGCCCGCCCGGGACCGCGCCGGCGGCGGCCGCGGGCAGCGCCGGCGCAGCAACCGGAGGTACGACCCCAGGCTCTCCGGCGGCGGCGCTGTTCGCGTGCAGCGGCGCCGCCGCGGTGCTGATCGCGCTCGCCAACGTCGCCTCGCTAGCGCTCGTCCGCGACCTCGCCCGCGTTCGCGACCTCCGCCTCCTCGCCGCGCTCAGGGTAGCCCTCGATGCCGTCGACGTACCGTTGCTCACCTGGCTGCCGGTACTGGTGCACGCGCCATTCGCTCTCCACGCCGCGAGCGCGCTGGCACTCTTCACCGCTCTGGCGCTGGTGACGTACCTTGCCGGAGCTTGGACGCTGGCGGCGCTTGCAACGCCGCTGGCGCTGCCGTTGGCGCGCCGTGCCGGCGGCGGCCCGGGACGCATACCGCGCGGACTTCCGAGCGCCGTCCTGGCGGCGGCGTTGGCGCCGATCGCGGCGCACCGCCTCGTCCTGTGGACGGACGTCGACGGCCGCCTCGCCGCCGCCGCGGGTCTCGCGGTCGCGGTCGCGACGTGGCTGGCGACGCGCCCCCTCGTCGCCGCTGCCGGCGCCCGCCGGCTCGTCGCCGCCTGCCGCGGCATCGCGCTCGCCGGGACGGCCGCGGCGCTCGCCGCCCTCCCGTTCGCCGTCGCCGCTGCCGGCCGCACCGAAGCGCGGCCGGCGGCGCCTCCGGGAGCGCCGAACGTGCTCCTCGTCTCCATCGACACGCTGCGCCCGGACCACCTCGGCAGCTACGGCTACGGGCGCGACACGACCCCCACCATCGACGCCCTCGCCGCCGCCGGGGCGCGCTTCACCACCGTCATCTCACCGACGTCGTGGACGCTGCCGGCGCACGTCTCGCTGCTGACGGCGCTGCCGCCCGAGATCCACGGCGTCAGCGAGGACCGCTTCCGCCTCGGTCCGAGCACCGTCACGCTCGCGGAGGTGCTGCGCCGGCAGGGGTACGCGACCGCCGGCTTCGTCTCCGGCCCCTACCTGGACGCCGGCTACGGCTTCGACCGCGGCTTCGACCACTACGACGACTACAGCGCCGTCCGCGTCGCCCCGAGCAGGACGCACCGCGCCCACACCTCCCCGGCGCTGCACGCCGCCGTGGCGCGCTGGCTCGACGGCTGGCGCACGGCGGCGCCGGCGCGCCCTTTCTTCATCTTCCTGCACATGTGGGACGCGCACTACGACTTCAACCCGCCGCCGCCCTACGACACGCTCTTCGATCCCGACTACCGCGGCGCCGTGACCGGCGACGACTTCGAGACCGGCGCCCAGGTGCACGCCGGCATGGACCCGCGCGACCTCGCCCACGTGGTTGCACTCTACGACGGCGACATCCGCTTCACCGACGAGTGGCTCGGACGCATCCTCGCCGCGGTCGAGAGCGCTGCGGGCGGCGGCGACACGCTCGTCGTCGTCACCTCCGATCACGGCGAGGAGTTCTTCGAGCACGGCCGCAAGGGACACCACAAGGCGCTCTTCGACGAGAGCATCCGCGTCCCGCTGGTCGTCCGCTACCCGGCGCGCGTCGCCGCCGGCGCCACCGTGGACGCGCCGGTGCGCCTGATCGACGTCGCACCGACGATCCTGGCGCTCGCCGGCCGTCCGGCGCCGCCCGGCTTCGGCGCCGGTACGCTCGCCGCCGAGTACGCCGGACGCGACGTCTCGCCGCTCCTCGCTCCCGGCGCCGCCGCCGCGCTGCCCGCCGTGCCCGCAGTCGCCGGGCTGCAGCCCTTCGGCTTCGCCGCCCTCCGCACCGCTACCCACAAGCTCATGACGGGCTTCTTCGAAGCCCCGGCGGAGCGGCTCTTCGATCTCCGCCGCGACCCCGGCGAACGCCACGACGTCGCCGCGAGCACACCGGCTGCCGCCGCTGCGCTCCGGGGCACGCTCACGGCCTGGCGGCACGGCGCCGCCGCGGCGGCCCACGCAACCGCGGCCGCGACCCTGGGCGCCGAGCACGAGGCGGCGCTCCGGGCCCTCGGCTACATCGAGTAGCGGCAGCGCGCCGCGGGCCGCGACCGCAGGCCCACGCGACCGCAGCCGCCACCGCGGACACCCGAGCACGAAGTAGCGCTCCGAGCCCTCGGCGACATCGAGTAACGACAGCGCGCCGCCCCGCCGCGACCGCAGGCCCACGCGACCGCAGCCGCCACCGCGGACACCCGAGCACGAAGTAGCGCTCCGGGCCCTCGGCGACATCGAGTAACGGCAGCGCGCCGCGGGCCGCGACCGCAGGCCCACGCGACCGCAGCCGCCACCGCGGACACCCGAGCACGAAGTAGCGCTCCGAGCCCTCGGCGACATCGAGTAGCGCCACCGCGCCACGGCTGCCGTCCGGCGACGGTCCGCCGGAGCGCGGCCGCCGCCGCTCAGCGCGCCGCTGCCGCCCCGTCGAACACCGACGCGAGCTCGCGCTGCAGCGCCGCCGCCATGAAACGATGGCCGGCGACGGTGTAGTGGCCGGCGGCGGCGTAGAACCGGACCGCGCCCTCGGGGAAGAAGAGCGCCTCCTGCTCCGCGGCCGGTAGGCGGCGGCACGCCGGCGAGAGATCGACCACCCGGAAGCCGGCAGTCGCAGCGCGCGGCCCGATCGCCGGCCACCAGACGAGGCCGCTCGGCGCCGCAGCCGGTAGCCGGCAGTCGAAGAGCGTCGGCAGATAGACGAGCACGAGCGCTCCGCCCGTCTGCGCCGCGGTCTCCTGCAGCGCCGCGAAGACCGCGAGAGCGGCGTCGATCACCGGCGCCTGCGCTGCCGGATCGACGGCCGGCGGCGGCATCCCCGCCGACAGGCGGCGGCCGATCCGCTCGACGAGCTCGTAGGTCTTGGTCCGCTTCACGATCTCGCGGACGCGCACCGTCGGCATCCAGAAGGGGCGCCGCCACGCCGGCACGTGCTCGACGACGAGCGCACCGTCGCGCACCGCCAGGGTCGGCTTGCCGTAGTCGCCGAGGAAGCGGCCGCTGCGCATGCGCTCGAAGTCGCCGTCGATGAAGGCGAAGAGGTGCACGGCCGGCGCCAGCCCGGCGCCGTCGCGGCGATACCAGAGGAAGGCCTGGTCGGCGCCGTAGCCGCCTTGCCCCATGTTGATCGTCTCCAGCCGGGGATCGAGGGCGGCAAGCTGCGCGCACCAGGTATCGTCGTCGCCGACGCCGGGACCGAGCGTGAACGAGTCGCCGCTGCAGACCACCCGTACCTTCCCCGGCGGGAGCGCCGCTACCGGGTCGACGCGGCCGCGGAAGCCGTGGGCGTTGGTATGGAATCCCACGCCGGGGCCGTAGAAGTCGGGGAGCGAGATCCCGGGGATGCTCGCCCAGCCGAGCTCCGGGTCGTAGCGGGCGAAGCGATCGAGGGCGACGTGACCGCTCGGGCCGAAGAAGAGGCCGGCTAGGATCGCGAGGCTCGCCAGGCCCTCGACGAGGGCGACGGCAACGAGCGCCGCCGCGACCGCCAGGCCGACGCCTATCAGTCGCTGTGCCATGGCGAGCACCGCCCGCTCCTTCAGGAGCGCGGCATCGCCTGCGGCCCGCCCACCGCGGCAGCGAGCGCGTAGCGCGCCAGCAAGCGCACGCCGAAGCCGACGCCGCCGCGCGGCGCGTTCGGAAGGTCGCGGTCCGTGAAGCCGACTCCGGCGATGTCGAGGTGGGCCCAAGGGATCTCGCCCACGAACTCGCGCAGGAAGAGCCCGGCATGGATGGCGCCGCCGTAGCCGCCGGCGGCCACGTTGGCGAGATCGGCGATCGAGCCCTCGAGGTCGGGCAGGTAGTCGCGAACGAGCGGCAGCTCCCAGAGCCGCTCGCCGCCCTGCGCGCCGGCGGCGATCAGCGCTGCCACGAGCGCGCGATCGCTCCCCATGATGCCGGCGATGCGGGTCCCGAGCGCGCTGCGGACGGCGCCGGTCAGGGTGGCGACATCTACGATGCCATCGGGCCGATCGCGGACCGCGATCGCCAGCGCGTCGGCGAGGACGAGCCGCCCCTCGGCGTCGGTGTTCACGATCTCCACGGTCTTCCCCGACGCCGTCCGCACCACGTCGCCGGGCTTCATGGCGGCGCCGCCCGGCATGTTCTCGCTGGCCGGCACGTACGCGTGCACCGTGATCGACGGCGCCAGCTCCGCCAGCGCCAGCATGGCGCCGAGCACGGCGGCGCCGCCCGCCATGTCACGCTTCATGTGCTCCATGCCGTCGGGGCGCTTCAGCGACAGCCCGCCGCTATCGAAGGTGATGCCCTTGCCGACGAAGGCGAGGCGGACCGCGGCAGGACGTGCCGCCGCCGCGGCCTTGCCGGATGCCGGCGGATCATAGGCGACGCGGATGAACCGCGGCTCCTCGGCGCTGCCGCGCGCGACCGCGAGAAGCGCTCCCATGCCGAGCTTGCGGATGCCCGACGGCCCGTCGACGCGCACTTCGAGTCCGGCGGCGCCAAGCACGCGCGCCGCCTCGGCGGCGAAGGCTGCCGGGGTCATCGTCGCCGCGGGCTCGTTGATCCAGTCGCGCGCCCGGTTGGTGGCGCGGGCCAGGATCTCGGCGGTGCGCAGCGCCCGCCTGAGCGCCGGATCGCGCGGCCCGACGAGCCCGGCGAGCGTCAGGGTCGCCAGCTCGACCCGGTCGCGATCGCGCTTGTAGCGGCTGAAACCGTAGCCGGTGAGCAGCGCCCCCTCGACGAACGCCGCCAACGTCTCGGGGCGCTCGACCGGGAGCCGCGTCGGCTCGGCGAGGAATGCCACGACGACCGTCCGCGCCTTGGCTTCGCGCGCCCGCGCGACCGTCTGGTCGCCGGCGCGGCGATAGGCGTCGGCGACGTTCGCCGCCGTGCTGGCGCCGACACCGACGATGGCGAGCGGCGCCGCGCCGCGGCCGACGGTGCGCAGCAGGATCGACGTTCCCTCGGCAGCGGTGAAGCGCTGGCGCTCGAGGGCGCGCACGACGGCCGGACCGGCGGCCCTGGCGGCGCGCAGGCGCGCGAGCTTGTCGCTCGCGACCACCAGCACCACGAGAGCGGCGTCGACGCGCTCCGGCGGCGCCGCGCTCAGGCGGATCCTCACGACTGCCCTCCCGCGTCGGTCGCGTGCGCGCGCAGGTACTGCAGGAGCACGCCTTCCTCGTCGTCGTTCAGCGGCCGCACGCCGCGGCGCCGCATGGTCTCGCGCATCTTCCGCACCTGGATCTCCCACATGGCCGCCGTGAGCGACCGCGGCTCGTGCAACGCGTGACACCCCCCGCAACGCTCCTCGTAGATCCGCGCCCCCGGCGAGCCGGGATCGGGAAGCGGGTGCGCGCAACCGGCGGCGACCGCCAGCGAGCCGACCACCAGCAACCGACGCCCCCTCCGCATGCGCGCCACCGGCTATCCGGGTCGCCCGGCGTTGACAAGCGCGACCGGCAGTGCGCGCCCTCCACCGTGGCGACCCTCAAAGCTCGGCGCGGCGGTACGCGGCCTGGCCCGGCGCCTCGCTGACGCCGACCTCGATTTCCGTGAGTCCGCGCATCGCGTGTCGGTCGAGTCCGTCGCGCAGGCGCGACAGTACGTACTCGGCGAGCTCCTCGGCCGATACGTGCACGATCGGCAGCAGCACGCAGTCGGCGGCCGGGAAGAGGAAGCGCGCCCCGTCCTCGTAGGTCAAGACGACGCTCGGCCCCTCGCGCGCCACCGTCAGGCAGTCGCTGCGGGCCGGCACCAGGACGCGCTCGTCGAGCTCCTCGCAGACGGTGCGGGTCACGCGCTTCACGATGCCGAAGTCGAGCACGTAGCCGTCGGCGCCGACGCTGCCGGAGATCGCCACCGAGACCTGGTAGTTGTGGCCGTGCAGCCGCTCGCGAAAGCCCTTGTAGGCAATGAAGTGCGCGGCCGAGAACTTGAGCGAATCCTTCTGGACGACGATCCGATAATCGGCGCTCATGCAGTCTCCTTGCGGACGCGCATCGCGAAAGGCTAGCAGAGGCAAACCGCGCCACCAACGTCAGGAGAGCAAGCCGTGGATCTCGCGCACACGCTGTACGAGCCGGAAGGAGCCGGTCCGCACCCGACCATCGTCGCTCTACACGGTTGGGGGGCGAGCGCCCTCGACCTGGTGGGTCTGGCGCCGCACCTCGGCGGCGGCCGCTTCCAGGTGATCTGTCCGCAGGGGCCGCTCGTCGTCCCGCTCGGGGGGACCGGCGCGGTGGGATTCGGCTGGTTTCCGCTGAGCGCCGTGCAGCCGGCGATCGAAGGGCCGCTAGAGGAAGCCGCGGCGCGCCTCGAAGGCTTCCTCGCAGCGGCTTTGGCGCGCTACGCCGTCGATCGCCGCAAGCTCGCGATCCTCGGCTTCAGCCAGGGCGGCGTGCTCGCCTATCGCCTGGCGCTGGCGGCGCCGCGGCGCTTCGCCGGGCTCGCGGCGCTGAGCTCGTGGCTGCCGCCGCAGTTGGTAGCCGCGCTGCCCGACGTCGCCGGCCGCGACGAGCTTCCGACCCTCGTCCAGCACGGCGTCGCCGACGAGATCATCGCCGTCGCCCGCGCCCAGCAGTCGCTAGAGACGCTGCGGGCGCTGCACGTACCGGCGGTGTACCGCGAGTACGACATGGGCCACGAGATCTGCGCCGCGAGCCTCGCCGACCTCTCGCAGTGGCTCGAGGACAAGGTGCGCTCGCCGATCCTCGTGGTGTGAAGCACCGCGGCCGCCGCCGGACTCGTCGCCGCGTTGGCCCCGCCCTGCCCGTCCGCTAACGACGCGCGAGGGCGAAGATCGGGTACGGATCGGTGCTGCGCACCGTGACCGGGCGGCCGGGATGACGGAGGATGACGCGCGCCTCGGCGAGCGTGATCGGCCGTCCGAAGAGGCAGTGGCGCGCCCGGCCCTCGCCCTGATCGTTCGCCCACGCCATTAGCTCCTCGGGCGACGGGCGGTGGCCGAGCGCCACCGCGCACTGGCGGACGACGAAGCCGAGCATGATCTTCGGCGGCGCGGTCTTGGCGATCGCCATGGCGGCGCCTACCTATCGCCGTCGCGCCCGAGAGCAAGCGCGCACGTCTCTGCGGTGTCGCGGACGAGCGCCACCGGAACCCCGTGACGGTGCGACACGACGAGGGGATCGACCACCGCTGCGCCCGCGCGCGGAGCCGCCAGCCGATACGCCCCCGGCGTACACGCGGCGCGCGCCAGCGGCCGTCGCAGACGATAGGCGAGCACCAGCAGATCGCTCTCGTCGAGCCGGGGGTCGGCGACGAGCGGCGCCGCCTCGGCCACCTCGGCCGCGACCGCGTCGGCGAAGGGCACGAGCGAACGGCGGGCGGCGCGGTGTACGCGCACGCTCTGTCCGCTGACGAGGACGCCGAAGTCGATCGCGACCACCGCGGCCGCGAGCACGCGCGCCGGCGCCGCCGTCGTGACCCGCCCGAGCGCCGCGCGAACCGGCCCCGGAGCCCGACCCGGATCGCGCCAGGCGTCCCGCGCGGAGGCGAGAGCGCGCCCGGCGAGGAGCGCGACCGCCGGATAGAGCGGCAGGAGATAGGCGCTGCGCTTGCCGTATGCGAGCGTGAAGAAGGAGAGGATCGTGATCCACCAGACGTGCAGGAAGCGCCCGACTTCGTCCTCGCGGACGCCGCGCCGCCAGCGCACCACGGCGGCGATCAGCACCAGATTCCACGGCAGGAGGTCGGTCGCGAGATGCCCGATCATCGCCAGCCGCGAGCGGCCGCCGTGCTGGCCGAAGACGCCGCGGCCGACGAAGCGGTCGAGGTTCTCGTGCAGGATCTGGCGGCTCAGGAAGTCGCGGCCGCCCGCCCACGTCGCTGCCGCGTACCACCCGAGATCGACCGCGACCACGAGCGCGACGAGCCGCCACGACCAGAACGCCCGCAGGCGATCGAGCCGGCGTTCGAGCGCCAGGAAGCCGACGACGACGAGGCCGACGAGCACGGCCCCCGCCGGTCCCTTGGTGAGGACCGCGGCGGCGACGGCGGCGTAGCAGAGGGCGCGGGCGCGCCGATCGTCGCTGCGATGCCAGCGCAGGAAGGCCGCGAGCGCCACGGTGACGGCGGTCGCGAAGAGCATGTCGACCCGCGCCTCGCTCGCCGCCGCGACGAAGCCGTGCATGCCGGCGAGCGCGCCGGCGGCGAGCCAGCCGCAGGCGCGGCCGCCGGCGCCGGCACCGACGAGGTACACCGCCACCAGCATCGTCCACGCCGCGAGCGCCGACGGCAAGCGCACGACGGCATCGGAGAGCCCGACGAACGTGGCGGCAGCGCCGGCGATCCAGTGGAAGAGCGGCGGCTTCGACGGAATCTCGCCGTTGCGGTACGGCAGCACCCAGCGGCCGCGCGCTACTATGTCCTGCACCACGAGCCCCTCGCGCGCCTCGCCGTGCGTACAGATCGGCGGCGCGACGAGCGGCCACGCGCAGGCCAGCGCTGCGACGAGCGTCAACGCCGCGAGGTCGGCGAGGCGGATCGGCGCGGCGATCATCGCCGGCGCTCATAGCGCGCCGCCCCCACCCGGGAAAGCGCACCGCCCTCGACGCCCCGGAAGGCTTGAGGCATAGTCGCGCCTGCGATGGTCCGCAGGCGGAAGGGACGCCGTCCCGAGAACGCACCCGAGGAATCCGAGTCCGACGCCCAGCCGCGCGTCGGTCCGGACGGGCGCCGCGACGACGGCCCCGTCCCGCAGTCCCGCACCTACACGCCGCCGCCCTCGCCGTTGACGCGCTGGCAGCTCCATCGTCCGCACGGCGGTCCGCCGCGCGGACGCCGCGGCGCGGAGGCCGCCCGCCCTCGCGTCTTCGCACGCGATCTCCGCGGCGAGGAGCAGCGCCCGCGGCGAGCCGACGACGCCGGTCGATCGCGGCCGCGCCCGGCGGCGCCCCCGTACCGGCCACGAACCGGGACCGCGGCGGCTCCGGCGCCCGCCACCGGCGCCATCGACCCCTTCGACCTCTTCTGCGCCTACCACCTCGGCATCACGCCCGAGGGCGGTTACCGCATCCAGAACATCCATGAAGTCGCGCGCCGCTTCGGTACCAACGCCGCTACGCTCCGGCAGATCCTCACCGACCTCGGTATGGCGGCTGACGACCTCGTGCACAGCGGCTTCGACCTCACGAGCGCGCAGGTCGACATCATGGTGGCACCCGAGGGCGTCAGCCGGCGTGAGCTGGCGCGGCCGCTCTACGAAGAGTTCCGCACCGCTCCGAAGAAGACCCGCGACTGGGCGCGCGAGATGGACGACGCGCAGCGCCAGATCGACCAGACGATCGGACGCGACGGACGCTGGTCGCCGGCGCCGCGCGATCCGGCGGGAAAGCAATCATGAGCCCTGTCCACGACCCCTTCGCGGTCGCCGGCAAGTCGGTGATCGTCACCGGCGGCGGTACCGGCATCGGCGCCGCCATCGCCCGCGTGTTTAGCGAGCGCGGCGCCAAGGTGTTGATCGCGAGCCGCAACGGCGAGCACTTGGGCCCGGTCGCGAAGGCGCTCCGCGACGCCGGCGGCAGCGTCGACAGCATCACCTGCGACGTCCGCGATCCGGATCAGGTGGAAGCGATGGTCGACCGCGCCGAAGCGCAGTTCGGCGGCGTCGACGTCATGATCAGCAACCACGGCGCCAGCTTCTACGCCCGCTCCGAGGACTTGAGCCCGAACGGCTTCGCCACCATCGTCGCCATCAATCTGAACGGTACCTTCCTCTGCGCCCGCGCCGTCGCCCGGCGCTGGATCGAGAAGAAGCAAGGCGGGCGCATCATCAACATGTCGTCGGAGGCCGGCATCTACGGCGCTCCCGGCATGGTGCACTACGCGGCCGCCAAGGCCGGCGTGCAGCAGCTCACCCGCACCCTGGCCATGGAGTGGGCCCAGTACGGGATCCTCGTGAACTGCATCGCTCCCGGCCCGATCGACACCCCGGAAGCGCAGACGCGGAGCTGGGGCACTCCGGAGATGAAGAAGCTGGTGGAGGCCTCGACGGCGCTGAAGCGCCTCGGTCGCGTCGAGGAAATCGCCTGGCCGTGCGTCTTCCTCGCCTCCGAGGCGTCGGGATTCGTGACCGGTCAGACCTTCTCGGTCGACGGCGGTCCGGCCTCGGCGCTCACGATCCCGTAGACGCGCGCCGGCGGCGGCGGTCGCGAACGGCGGCGGGACGCTGCGCCCGGCGTGCGAACGGCGGCGTGATTCCCTTCCACACGCAATAGCGCTCGAGACCCCCGCGGCCGAGGTCGCAAGCGACCGCCATCACCAGCGCGTCGTCGATCATGCCGATCCGCGGCAGGAAGTCGGGTACGAAGTCGAGCTGGTCGGCGAGGTAGGCAACCCCCGCCGCGAGGAGGCTGATCGCGTAGTACGGGATCTGCGGGCAGCGGCCGGCGGCGTGGTCCTTGAGGCAGAGCAGCGCCAGGTCGAGCTGCGCACGCAGGCTTTGGCCCGGTACGCCGGCGAGCCTGGCCGCACGCTCGCGGATCGGCGACTCGACTACCAGCAGATCGCCGACGTCCGCCGGCGCCAGCTTGTTGGCGAGCTCGACGACGGCGCGCACCACCTCGCCGCGGGTGAGCAGCGCCGGCCGCGGGGGCCGGGCGCGCCGGGCTACGGCGCGGCGCCGCGGGCGCGGCGCGGCGCCTGCGGAGCGCGCTCGCGGCTTCGCCGGCTTTGCCGCTCGACCCATGGGCGCTCCATAGCCGCGTCGGCGGCCTGGTTGCAACGTCCGCGGGAGGGAGGACGCGGCTCTGGCCTACCGGATCGCGCATCGGGACGTCGTGCCAACGCTCGCGTCGCAACGTCCGCGAGAGGGAGGACGCCGCCGCGCCGGCGGCGACGCTGCTACTGCTCGAGGCAGTAGACCGCGATCGTCGCCGAACAGGCGGCGTTGGTCGCGTGCGACCACCAGGTCGTGTCGGCGTACACCGAGGCGCCGATCGTGGCCGCCGTCGATGTCTGTGCGCTCCAGTCGTCGCAGGTGGACGCCGCCGTGCCCGCCACCGCCGGCGCCGCC
The DNA here is from genome assembly GCA_002050235.1 of Polyangiaceae bacterium UTPRO1. GTDB lineage: Bacteria > Desulfobacterota > Binatia > UTPRO1 > UTPRO1 > UTPRO1. The sequence continues at coordinate 96,380 of MWST01000010.1, forward strand.
GCGCCGGTGTACACGAGATCGCCCGCCGACGGTACGTAGCTCCCGTCGGCCCGTTGCCAGATGCCGCTCTCGAGCGCGCCGCCGGCCGCGAGCGTCGCACCGGTCGCGATCGGCGTACCGTCCGGACGCACGTAGAGCGGGGCCAGCGCCATCCGCGACGCCGCGCTCGCCGTCGTCGTCGCGAGGAGCGCCTTGTAGGTGCCGCCGAGCCCGACAGCGGCGGCGTTGCCGGCGCAGAGCGCGTCGGCGCCGGCCAAGCCGACACCCGGTCCCGGAGTGAAGGCCTTGGTGCTGACGAAGGCGATCTTGCCGCTCGTCGGCGCCGGGCCGAGGCTCGCAGTATGGTCGACCTGGAAGCAGTAGAGGCGCCGGGCCGTATCGCAGCCGGCATTGCTGCGCGCCGTCCACGCCGCCGGTCCTCCGGTCAGGCGTCCGGCCATACCGCTCGCCGCGGCGTCCGGCGACGTCCAGTCGTTGCAGGTGTACGCAGCGATGCTGCCGTCCTTGGCGGTGCCGGTCCACACCGTGAGCGGGCTCGCGGTCGGCGGCTCGCCCACCGACACGTCGACCCCGTTCTCGTCGATCCGCAGCGGCGCGAAGATCTCGTTGGCGAGGATGTCGGCGACGCTGTTCGCGAAGGGCTTGCCGTCGACACGTACGAAGCCCTGCGCCGAGCCTAGCCGGTCAGGCGCCGCCGTCCCGGTCGTCGAGAGCCAGGCTACGTACGTGCCCGGCAGCGATACGGCGGCGGCGCGCGCGGCGCAGATGGCGTCGGCGCCGGCGAGACCGCCGAAGCCGCCATTCTGCAGCGTCGAGGTGACGAAGACGCGGTTCAATTGCGGCGTCGCCGTCACCGTGGGCGTCGGTGTCGCGGTCGCCGTCGGCGTCGCCGCGGTGGCACTCGGGGTCAACGTCGCCGAGGCCGTGAGCGTCGCCGGCGGGCCGCCCGGCGTCGCCGTGCGCGTCGGCGTCGGGGTGCGGGTGCGCGGCGGCGTCGGCGTGCGCGTCGGCGTCGCGCTCGTCGCGCCGGGCGTCGGCGTCGGACAGACCGCGAGGCTCCGCTGCACCTGGCCGAGCATCTCGCCCGCCCGCGGCGCCGCGAAGCGCAGCAGCTCGTCGATCCGGCACTCGTAGGCGCTGCGGAGACAGTCCTTGTAGTCGTTGAGCGAGCCCAGAGCGGCCACGTAGGGGCGGCAGTCGGCGAGCAGACCGTCGATGCCGGCGGCGAGCTCGGAGCGCAGGGTCGCAAACGCGATCCGGTCCTCGGCGCACTTCTTGTCGATCGTGCGCTCGAGCTTCAGGGCTTCGCTGTCGAGCTTGGCGAACTGCTTGTCGCAGGTCACCTGCGCCTTCAGGAGGCAGCCGGCGTCCTCGTGCTTGAGCTCGACGCAGGTAAACACCGTATCGACGCACTTCTTGAGCGCCTTGTAGCCGTTCGCCATGTAGGTACGCCCGGCCGCGGAGACGTTCCTGGCGCAGGCGACGACGGCCTTCGCCTGCGCCGGGTCGCCGAGCTGCGCCTGCGCCGGGCTCGACCCCCCCGGCCCCGCGAGCAGCAGGACGAGCGCGACGGCGGCGAGTACGCGGGTGTGGGGGGCGGCGGACGTAACCGGAATCCTCGTTTGCGCGTCGACCCTAGGTGCGGGCCACTCGTGGGTCAAGCCGGTTTCTCGGGCTGCTGCTGGGTGGCGCAATGGAACGCCCCGAGCCCCCACACCAGATCGCGGCTGTCGATGCCGACGACGCGGCGCGAAGGAAAGCAGCGGCGCAGCAGCGCCAGCGCCGCAGCATCGTTGCGGTCGGCGAAGGTCGGCACGAGTACCACCGCGTTCCCTATATAGAAGTTGGCGTAGCTCGCCGGCAGGCGCTGGCCGTCGCGCACCACGGGCGCCGGCAGCGGCAGCTCGAGGATCGTGAACGGGCGGCCGTCCTGATCGCGGGCGGCGCGCAAGCGCTCGAGGTTGTCGGCGAGCGGGCGGTGGTTCTCGTCGGCAGGGTCGGGCTCGACGACGGTGACGATCGTGTCCGGCGCGACGAAGCGGCTGATGTCGTCGACGTGGCCGTCGGTGTCGTCGCCGGCAATGCCGTCACCGAGCCAGACGACATGGCGCACGCCCAGGTACTCTCGCAGGTGATCGGCGATCGCCGCCCGGTCGAGGGTCGGATTGCGGTTGGGGTTCAGTAGGCACGACTCGGTCGTCAGCAGCGTCCCGCGGCCGTTCACGTCGAGCGCCCCGCCTTCCATGACGATACCGGGATGGAAGGCGCGGAGACCGAGCAGCGCAGCTATTCGCGACGGTACGGCGTCGTCGCGGTCGAACGGCGGATATTTCCCGCCCCAGGCGTTGTAGCCCCAATCGATCACGGCGACCTCGCCGGGACGGGTCACGAAGATCGGGCCGTGATCGCGGCACCAGGGCTCGTCGGTGGGGATGCGGTGCAGGTGCACGCGCCCGGGCGTCACGTCCGGCGCGGCGGCGACGAGTGCTGCGACCCGCGCCTCATCGGCGGCGTCGAGCACGTTCACGTGCACGTCCTCGCCGCTCGAGAGCTCGGCGATCATGCGCACCCAGAGCGCCGGCACCCGCTCGTAGAGCCCGGGGAAGCTTATCCCCTCGGGCCGCGGGAAGGAGAGCCAGGTGCCCGCGTGCGGCTCCCACTCGGCCGGCATGCGAAAACCGAGCGCGCGCGGCGTCGCCCCGCTCATCGCCGCTCCGCCCTGCCCGCCCCCGGGCGCGCGGCGGCGCGCCGGCCGGGCGCGCGCCGTCGTTGCGGCCGGCCCTGCCGCCCCGCACCGCGCACCGGGCGCGAGCGGCGCTCGCGTGGTCTCGGCTCGGACGCCGCCGACCGGCTCACGCGCCCGCCAGGTGCCGGCGTAGGAAATCCAGCGCCCGCGGCCAGGCCAAGGCCGCGACTGCGGGCCGGTAGGCGTCGGGGCGGGTGTCGTTGAAGAACGCGTGGCCGGCGCCGGCATAGCTCTCGATCGCGAAGGTCTTGCCGGCGCGCTCGAGGATCGTCCGCAGCTCGTCGACGTCGGCGTTCGGGATCAGCGCATCCTCGGCCCCGAAGAGGCCGAGGTACGGACACCCGAGCCGCGGCGCCAGCTCGAGCGGGCTCGCCGGCTTGCGCTCGTCGTGCACCGCGTAGCGCAGCATCCCGTACCACGACACGCAGGCCGCGAGGCCAGGGACGCTGCACGCCGCCATGAACGCGTACTGTCCGCCCATGCAGTAGCCGGTGACGGCGACGCTCTCGCGGCGCACCTCGGGGCGGCGTCCGAGGTAGCGCACCGCCGCGCCGAGGTCGGCGAGCACCCGCCGGTCGGGAAGCGCCGCTATCCACGCCGACACCGCCTCCATGTCGGGAAGGTCGGGGACGCCTTCGCGGCTGTAGAGGTCGACGGCGAGCGCAAAGAATCCTTCGCGAGCGAAGCGGCGGGCGATGTCGCGGTAGTGGTCGCCGAGCCCGCGCACGTCGGGGACCACTACCAGGCCGGGGAGCGCCGCAGCGGCGGCGGGCCAGGCGGCGTAGCCGTTGATGGCGACGTCGTCGCCGGGGAACGTGAGCTCCGTCTGGGTGATCGCAGGGGTCATGAGCTCAGTCCGTGTAGCGCCGGGTGAGGTCGCCGTAGGCATCGATCCGCCGGTCGCGCAGGAACGGCCAGTGGGTGCGCGCGGTCTCGATCGCGCCGAGGTCGCAGGGCACGACCAGGATCTCCTCGCCGTCGGCGCCCGCCCGCGCCAGGATCCGGCCGGCCGGATCGACGACGAAGCTCTGCCCCCAGAACTCGATGCCGTCGCCGCCCGGATGCGGCTCGTGGCCGACCCGGTTCGGGACCGCGACGAAGACGCCGTTGGCGATGGCGTGGCTCCGCTGCACCGTCTCCCACGCCGCGTGCTGCGCCTCGCCGTGCTCCCGCTTCTCGGAGGGGTGCCAGCCGATGGCCGTCGGGTAGAAGAGGATCTCGGCGCCGGCGAGGGCGGTGAGCCGCGCCGCCTCGGGGTACCACTGGTCCCAGCAGACCAGCGTGCCGATCCGCGCCGGGCCGACGGTGAAGGCGCGAAAGCCGAGATCGCCCGGCGTGAAGTAGAACTTCTCGTAGAAGAGCGGGTCGTCGGGAATGTGCATCTTGCGGTAGGTGCCGGCAATCGCGCCCTCGCGGTCGAGCACCACGGCGGTGTTGTGGTAGAGGCCGGCGGCGCGGCGCTCGAAGAGCGACGCAACGATGACGATCCCGAGCTCGCGGGCGAGCTTCCCGAGCTGCGCCGTCGACGGACCGGGGATCGCCTCGGCGAGCGCGAAGCTCGCATGGTCCTCCGCCTGGCAGAAGTAGCGCGAGCGGAAGAGTTCGGGCAGGCAGACGATCTCGGCGCCGCGCCGTGCCGCCGCGCGCACGTGCTTCGCGGCGGCGGCGAGATTGGCGTCGGGGTCGACGGCGCAGCGCATCTGCACCAGTCCGATCGTCACCACACGCTTCTCCGAGCGCTGCACGGGCGCGACTATTCCCGCCGCCGTCCCGGCATGCAACCGCGGCGCCGCGCCGGCCGCGACGCCGCCTTGATTGTCGTCGCCTCGCGTGCGCTAACGTCCGGCGATGCGGGTGCTGATCGCGAGCGGGATCGACGGCTTCTGCCACCGCTACGGGCCGCTGCACTGGGCCGAGCAGCTCGCGACCCAGGACATCGCCGCCACCGTTCGCGCCCACTCCGACCCGCGCCTCGCCGCCGACCTAGAGGATCACGACCTGCTGCTGCTGTATCGCGTGCCCGACGGCGACTGGATCCGTCATCTCTGCGGGCGCGCGGCGGCGCTGGCGCGGCCGACGGTGTTCGCGGTCGACGACCTGATCGTCGCCCCCGAGCTCCCCGATCCGCCGCTGCTGCGCCGCCGCGGCGACGCCGAGCGCCGCCTCTGGCACGACGGCGTCCGCCGCTACCGCCGCACGCTCGAGGCCGCGGACGCGCTGCTCGCGACCACCGAGCCGATCGCCGCCGTCGGCCGCGAGCTCGGCCTGCCGACCGCGCTGCACCGCCAGGGCGTGTCGGCGATCGAGCTCGCCCTCGGAGCCGCAGCGCGCGCCGCGCCGCCCGCCTCGGTCCCCGGCCGCGTGCGGCTCGGCTACTTCAGCGGCACCGCGACCCACGACGCCGACCTGGCGACCATCGCAGCGCCGCTCACCGCCGTGCTGGCGCGCCATCCCGAGGTCGAGCTGCTGCTGGTCGGCGCCGTCACCCCGCCGGCGGCGTTGGCGGCGCTCGGCGAGCGCATCGTCCGGCACGACCTCGTCGACTGGGCGGAGCTGCCGGCGCTGGTCGCGACCTGCGCGGCGAGCCTGGTCCCGCTCGAATGGCGCGACCCCTTCACCGCCGCCAAGGGGGCGGTGAAGTATCTCGAGGCGGCGACGGTGTCGGTCCCGGTGATCGCGAGTCCGATCGCCGCCTTCCGCGACGCCGTCCGCGACGGCGTGACCGGCTGGCTCGCCGCCGACGACGCCGCTTGGGAGCACGCCCTCGCAACCGTCGTCACCCACCCCGAGCACGCTGCGCACGTCGGTGCGCGGGCGCGTTCCGACGCCGAGCTGCGCTTCGCGCCCGCGGCCCAGGGTCGTCCCCTCGCGGCCTTTCTGAGCTCCGTCGTCGCCGGGCTGCGCGCCGCTCAGCGGTCGAAGCTCGGGCGAGTCGCACGCTCGGAGCGCGAGCTCGCGGCCATGTACCCGGGCGAGGTGGCGCGCGCGGCGCGCCAGCCTGCGGCCCGGCGCGACGCCTACGCCGCGCCCGGCACCGGCGTGTCGGCGTCGCTCGGCAGCGGTCAACGATTGACACAGGCGTTCGCGTGCCGTCACGACGGTCTCTGCCGCGTCGATCTGCACACGGTCACCTACGGTCTGGCGCTCGATCACCGACTCACCGCCGTCGTCCGCCGCGACGACGACACGGTCGCGGCGACGCAAGAGCTATGGGCCGGGGTCGCGCCCGATCGCGACTGGCTCGCGATCGAGCTCCCGACCGAGACCGACTCGGCCGGCCGCACCTACCGCATCGAGCTCCGCGCGCGCGGCACCGGCGAGCGCAACGCCCTCTCCTTCACCCTCGCCGCCACCCCCGCTGCCGCACCCTACACCCTGGACGGCATCCCTGCCGCCGCCTCGCTGGCGCTGCGCTCCTTCACCGCTTGGCCGCCGACGTGAGCCGGCGCGCCGGTGTCAACGCAGGTAGCCGAGGGCTTTCAGCTTCGCTTCCCGCTCCGGATCGATGACCGGGCGGACGGCAGTATTCACGGGGCGAACGGCGCTCGCGAAAGCGTCGAGCTCTCTGCGGAGCGCCGCTGCTCCGCTGCCGTCGCGGATCGGCGCGTCCTCGCCGGGATCGGCGGCGAGGTCGTAGAGCGCTGTCCACGGCGCGCCCTGCATCGGCGTCGCGACGACGAGCTTCTGATCGCCGTCGTAGCCGACGCGGACGCGGGCGCCGTCGGAGGCGATGTCCTCGACCCATACCGGATGCGGCGCGTCGAGCGGCCGCGAGTCGACGCCCGCCGGCAGCGCCGCGCCGACGTGCTGCACCAGGGTCGCGAAGATCCCGAGCGTCGAGACCCGGCGCTCGACGCGCTCGCCGCCGCGCCGCTGCCCGGGATACTTCACCAGGAGCGGCACGTGGGTTTCGGGCTCGAACGGTGCCACCCCGTGGCCAGCGAGCCCGTGCTCGCCGAGGAGCTCGCCGTGGTCGGAGGTGACGACGATGAGCGCATCGTCGTAGCGTCCCGCCGCCTCGAGGCGCGCCAGGATGGCGCCGAGCTCGCGATCCGCGTAGACGATCTCGCCGTCGTACTGCGACACGAAGTGCTCGCGCATCTCCGGCGTCAGCGCCTTCCCGCCATAGACGAGGTCGGTCATCATGGTGCCGAGCTCGGCGTGCTTGGTCGGGAACATCACGTCGAGCGGCGGCGGCGGCTCATAGGGCTCGTGCGGATCGAGGATGTTGATGAACAGGAACAGCGGCTCCCGGCGCGTCGGCAGCCAGGCTTCGACCGCCTCGCGGAGCTTGGCGGGCGAGTAGAGGTCTTTGTCGAAGTACTCGGCGAAGCCGCGTGCGAACCCGAAGATCCCCGACACGTAGGTGCTGTTGCCGACGAAGGCGGCGGTGTGGAAGCCGCGGCGCTGCATGATCTCGGCGAGAGTGGTCTGCCCGTCGTTGAGCGCCAGCGCGAGATTGTGGTCGCCGGGCACGCGCTCGGCCCCGTGGAACGACGGCCACCGGCCGGTGAAGAGGGCGCCGTGCGCGGGCACCGTCCACGTACCCGGCGTGATCGCGTGCGCGTAGGTCACCGCGTCGCGCGCGAAGCGCTCGAGGTGCGGCGCCGTGTTGCGCTCGTACCCGTACATGGGCAGATGATCGGCGCGCAGCGTATCGATGACCACGAGGACGACGTCCCCCTGGGTTCGCCCCGACGGTGACGTCCGGCAGGCGACGAGGACCGCCGCCGCGAGCATCGCCAAGCCGAGGCTCCGACGCGCCAGCACTTTCTTTCCGCTCATAGCTCTCCTCCGACCGCCGCATCGGGCTCGCGCACGCGGACGACGCCGTCGATCCCCGGGTCGGCCACGCGTTGGACGATCCCCGACGGCCACGCGACGGTGAGGGTCTCGATCCGCGCGCAGTCGCCGAGCCCGAAGTGCGGCCCTATTGCCGATTGCGAGAAATAGTTGGAGCCGCCGGTGTGGAGGCGGATCTGGCGCCTGTCGCACGCGGTTACCTCGACGCGCGCCCCGAGCCCCTGGCGGTTGGAGCGCACGCCTTCGAGCACGACGTCCAGCCAATGCGCGGGCGGCGTCTCGTTATGTAGCAGGACATACGGCCCGTGATCGAAGGGCGGCGCGCCCCAGCCGTTGGTGAGGAAGAGATCCTGACGACCGTCGCCGTCGAAATCGAAGAAGTGGGCGCCGACGCCCCGACCGCCGCCGCTCGACGGAGTGGCGCCGCTCGCAGCATCTTGGCGGATGAAGCCGCCGCGACCGTCGTTGACGAACAGCACGTTGCGGCCGCCGGCGCCGTCGACGCCGCTGTCGACGACGTAGAGATCGAGCCAGCCGTCGTCGTTGACGTCCGCCCAGGCGACCGCTTGGCCGTCGGCATCGTGCTCGAGCCCGCGCGGCGCCGTGCGGACGAAGCGTCCGTCGGCGCGGCCGCGCCAGAGCGAGCCCCCGGTGCGCGGCGGCGAGCCGAGCCCGACGCTCGCGGGGCGGCGGGCGCCCTCGAGGATGCCGCTCAGATGGTGGTCGCCGGCGCCGCGCCAGCGCAGATGCCATTGGTAGACCGCCGGGCAGCCGGTGCACGGCTCGCGCCCCGCCGGCTCGCGCCACAAGAAGAACCCGAGCGCACCCTCGGGAGGGTCGGCGCTCGCGGCGGCATCGGTCGAGCAGCGGAACGACGCCGTCTCCGGCCGCCAGGTCGGTCCGCAGCGGATCCGGTCGACCGCCGCCAGGGAGCCGTTCTCGTAGAGCTCGGCATGCACGTCGGCGCCGCCCTCGAAGTCGAAGCCGGTCGGCGCCTCGTGGGCGAAGAAGGCGAAGGTCACCCGATCGCTGGCGGGCGCCAGCACGACATCCGAGAAGTCGCTGCCCGAGCTCACGTAGAGGTCGAGGATGCCGTCGTTGTCGTAGTCGCCGAACGCCATGCCCTGAACGGATCGAGCCGCTCCCAGCCCGGAACGGTCGGTCCAGTCGACGAAACGGCGGCCGGCGTCGTTGTGGAGGAAGCGCAGACCGTCTCGAGTACCACTGAGGACCAGGTCGGGATAGCCGTCGCCGTCGACGTCGGCCCACGCCAGGCGCGTCGCGGAATACGCGCCGATGCCGGACGCTGCCGACACATCCTCGAAGGTGCCGTCGCGACGATTGCGGAAGAGCGTGCTCGGCGACGCCCAGTTGACGGTGAGGAGATCGAGCCAGCCGTCGCGGTCGACGTCGAGCCACGCCGTGGAGCGCGCCCGTCCCGTAGGATCCGCCACACCGGCAGCGGCGGCGACGTCGCGGAAGCGACCGCCGCCCTCGTTGTGATAGAGGCGGTTGGCTTTGGCGGCGAGACCGCGTCCCGCTCCGAGAGCTACGTGCAGATCGAGGCGCCCGTCATTGTCGTAGTCGCCCCAGCCGCACCCGTGCTGATCTCCGCGCGGCGCGATTCCGGAGCCGGACAACACGTCCACGAACCGGCCGCCGCCCTGGTTGCGCAGCAGCATGCCGCCGGTCGCGTGGTTGCCGACGTATAGATCCGGCTCGCCGTCGCCATCGAAGTCGCCGACGGCGGCATCGTACGTCTGCGCGGTCCGGGCGATCCCGGCGGCGGCGGTGACGTCGGTAAAGCGCGGGGAAACGATCGCCGGCGCCGCCGGATCGGAATCCGGGCGGCAGCTCGCAGCGCTCGCCGACGCGAGCACGACAGTGAGTACGAGCAGGCAGTTGCGGCCGCGAGTCGAGCGGAGAGCCACAACCTCCGTTGCTGCCGCCGACTGCGCCATGACCCACCGGGTCAGTTATCAGACCAGGGGCGCCGGGCACAGGGGCGGGCGCGGGGCCGGCCCGGGTAAGAGCCCCCGGCCGCATGCGGGCGGTGACGCGCCGTACTCGCGTCACCGCCCTCCCCACCCCGCCCCACTCAGTCGGCTTTGGCGCGAAACTGCTCCGCGAAATTCTTCTGGGCCGCCGAGTAGCGCGCTTCCCAGCAGACGCCGGCCGCGTTCTTGAGCTGTACGGTGACCGCGGTCGTGAGCGGCAGCGCCGGCATCGGCAGGTCGGCGCCCTTGCCCTTGACGAGGATCTTGGTCTTGGTCGCCGGTCCCGATTTCAGCAACAGCTGCTGCAGGCCATCGGGCGTATAGAGCTTGTCGTTGTACTTGAAGCCGCCCTTGATCGCCTTCCAGCACGGTTTCTTGCCGCAGGTGCCGCCGGCCGGCGCGCGGGCGAAGAGGATCGGCTGCGGCCGCGCCGAGGCATCGTAGACGCAGAGCGTGTAGTCGGTCGCCGTCAGCGGATCGCCGAAGTCGGCGAGAGTCGTCGCCGCGCCCTTCACGTACTTCCAGTTGAGCTGGTCCTTCTTGTCCGGCGACTTGTCGACGAGCTTCAGCGTCCCGCCCTTGCCCGCGACCGCCGGGCCGCGGCAGCCCGCTTGCGGCGTCGGGCCGCAGACGAAGTGGCAATCGACCGTGCAGTTGGGATCCCCGCCGGGGACATCGCAGTCCTCGCCGCACCCCGACTGGACGACGCCGTCGCCGCAGGTCAGCGAGTTGCCGACACAGACTCCGCCGCTGCAGGCGTCACTGATCGTGCAGAGGTTGCCGTCGTCGCAGCCGGTGCCGTTGGCGGCCAGCGGCTGCGAGCAGAGCCCGGTAGCGGGATCGCAGGCGCCGGCATCGTGGCACTGGTCGAGCGGCGTGCAGACCACGGGGTTGCCGCCGACGCAGACGCCGCCGCCGCACGCGTCGGTCTGCGTACACAGGTCGCCGTCGTCGCACGGCGCACCGTTCGCCTTCGGCGGCTGCGAACAGAGCCCGGTGCCGGGATTGCAGATGCCGGCGTCGTGGCACTGGTCGAGCGGCGTGCAGACGACGGGATTGCCGCCGACGCACGCGCCGGCGCCGTTGCAGACATCGGGGGCGGTGCAGAGCGTGCCGTCGTCGCACGGCGCGCCGTTCGCTTTCGGGGGATTGGAGCACACGCCGGCGGTACAAGTGCCAGCGTCGTGGCACTGGTCGAGCGGCGTACAGACGACCGGGGCGCCGCCGCAGGCACCGCTCGCGCACTGGTCGCCAGTGGTGCAGGCGTCACCGTCGTTGCACGGCGTGCCGTTGGGGCTCGTCGCCGTGACGATGCAGCCGGTGACGGGATCCTCGGCGGTATCGTCGGGATCGGCGAGGCAGGTGCCGGTCGAGCACTGGCCGCTGCAGACGGCGTTGTTGGGGATGTTGGTGCACGCGAGCGTGTTGGGATCGCAGATGTCGGTCGTGCACGAGAAGCCGTCGTTGCAGATGTTGGCGTTGATGCAGCCCGATGCGCAATCGCAGATGTCGTCGGTGCAGGGATCGCCGTCGTCGCAGCTCACCGGCGTCACTACGCAAGATCCGGCGACGCAGCGCTCGTTGGTAGTGCAGAAGTTGGTGTCGGCGCAGTCGGCATCGGTAGTGCACGGGGGCGGCGTGAAGTCGACCGTGAGCTTCGGCCGCTTCGCCAGTTGCGCCGGATGGATGTCCTCGAGGGCGACGTAGTTCACCTGGTCGTTGCTCGCGGTCTCGTTCTGGTCTTTCACGATCCAGCCGTGATCGGCCGCGCAGAGGTTCACCGCGGCCTGCACGTCCGAGGTCACGGTGAAGGCCTTGAAGCCCTGGCCGCTGCCGACCAGGGCGGTGGCGGTGGGAGTGGCCACGAACGTCGGGGCATTGTTCCACTTGACCCCGCTCTGCAGCCACGGCCCGGTGATCCGGTGCAGGCCGTGGACGAGCGTCGGGTTGTTGGCGTTGTTGCCGGCGGAGATCTCGGCGACCGCGGAGTTGACGGTCGAGCCGAACGGAATGCCGGCGAGGCTGAACTGCACGAGCCCGCGCCACACCTGGGTGTTAGGCGGCGAGGCCTGGACGCGGATCCGTTGATTGGTGGGGCTGGCGCCGGCGATGCGGTTCGGGAAGTTCTTGCGGATGAAGGCGTCCTGATTGGACGGCTGGACGGTGATGGTCGCAGCGAACAGCGGCGTGGCGACGAGCATGGCGGCGACCGCAGCGGCGATCGACGTCGAGCGAGCGGCAAGCACGGGGAGATCCTCCTTGTCGACGGCAGCGGGGGAACGGGCTCGGTCCAGATGCGCCGATCCCCCTAGCATCTGCACGATCACCGATGGAGCGAAAACGGCCGCGACCCCCGGCTTGCGCGTCGATTTCCTGCACCAATATGGCGCAGGGGGGCGTCAGACTCGCGGGTTGTTGCCGCCGCGAGCCTTCGGCTATGGTCGGGAGCCCACCGCATGACGGCGCCCCCCTCCGAGTCTCCGCTCAATGCCTTCTCCGTCGACGTCGAGGACTGGTATCAGGTCGCCGATTTCGACGCCGTGATCCCCTTCGCCGCCTGGGATCGGTACGAGTCCCGGCTGCGCCGCAGCACCGAGAAGATCCTCGGCCTCCTCGACGAGTTCGGAACCAAGGGCACCTTCTTCGTCCTCACCTGGAACGCCGAGCGCCGGCCCGACATCGTGCGCGCCATCCACGCCGCCGGCCACGAGGTCGCCTCCCACGGCTACGCCCACCGCATCGTCTACGAACAGACCCGCGAGGAGTTCCGGGCCGACGTCGAGCGCGCCAAGAAGACCCTCGAGGACATCATCGGCGAAGCCGTCCTCGGCTATCGCGCACCGTCGTTCTCGTTCACCGCCGAGTCGGCGTGGGGCCCCGACGTGCTCCTCGACCTCGGATACCGCTATGACTCGAGCGTCTTCCCGGTGCGCGACACGCTCTACGGCATGCCGGACGCCGAGCGCTTCCCCTACGTCATCCGCGAGCGGGACGGCCGGAGGCTCGTCGAGTTCCCGATCACCACGACCGTGCTCTGCGGCCGCAATCTCCCGCTCGGCGGCGGCGGCTGGCTGCGCATCTTCCCCTACGCTTACATGCGGTGGGGCATGCGCCGGGTGCATCGCCGGGAGGGCCGGGGCGCGGTGTTCTACATCCACCCCTGGGAGGTCGATCCCGAGCAGCCGCGCATGCAAACCGCCGGGCGCCGCGGCTTCAGCAGCCACTACGTGAACCTCGGGCGCACCGAGGCGAAGCTCCGCCGGCTGCTCGGCGACTTCCGCTTCGCCCCCATGCGCGACTGCCTCGGCCTCGTCTGATGGCGATCCTCTTCTGGCTCTGCGCGGCTGCCATGGCCTACGTGTACGTCGGCTATCCCCTGCTCCTCTTCCTGGTGTCGCGCGTGGTGCGGCGCCGGGTCGCCAAGGCGGCGATCACTCCCACGGTGACCATGGTGATCGCCGCCTACAACGAGGAGCAGGCGATCGCGAAGAAGCTCGAGAACTCGCTGGCACTCGACTACCCGGCCGACAAGCTCGACATCCTGGTCGCCTCGGACGGCTCGACCGACGCAACCAATCGCATCGTCAGCGAGTTCGCGGGCCGGCAGCCCGGGCGGGTCACGCTCCTCGATCTGCCCCGCGGCGGCAAGACCGTCGGGCAGAACCGCGCTGCCGACGTCGCCCGCGGCGAGATCCTGGTCTTCTCCGACGCCACCACGATGTACGACCCGCAAGCCGTGCGGGCGCTGGTGGCGAACTACGCCGACCCCGGCGTCGGCAGCGTCGGCGGCGACGTGCGCTACGTCCGCGACGGCGAAGAGGCGAGCGCCAAGGGCCGGCAGATGTACTGGAGCTACGAAGCCGCGATCCGCCGCTGGGAGAGCCGCATCTTCACCGTGATCGGCGCGACCGGCTGCATCTATTCCATACGCAAGAGCCTCGACACCCACCTCGATCCGG
>MWST01000015.1 GCA_002050235.1 Polyangiaceae bacterium UTPRO1
GGCGTGACGGTGTACGCGCCGGTGCCGGAGCCCCGCGCCGCCGGGGTCGACCGCTACGCGCCGAAGGCCGACGATCAGCCGGCGGTGGCGGCGTGGCGTGAGCGGATGGGCACGGACGCGGCGAAGGCGATCTACAAAGAGCGGGCGGCCACGGCCGAGACTACGAACGCGGACTGCCGGACGCACCGGGGGTTGGACAGGTTTAACGTTCGCGGGCAAGCGAAGGTTCTGTGTGTCGCCCTCTGGACGGCCGTGGCCTACAACGCGCTGCGCTGGATCGCAGCCGGCGGAGTGACATGAGCTCCGAAGGCGACGCCGCGAGCACGCGATCCGCGGCCCACGCCGGTGAGCTGCGGCTCGATGGCACTGGCATACGGGCGTCGTTCCCGCCAGCGGCCGCTTCACCACGGCGGATCATGACCGCATTGACCGCGATGCCCATCGGCTGGACAGGAACCGGCGCGACAACCGGATTCCTTCACAGGCTCTGAGCCGTCCCGACCGCGGCGACACGCCGGGGAGGCGTACCCACGCCTCACGCCGACAGGAGCTCGAGCTTGTTCTTCGCCGCCTTGCCGATCTTCGTACGCGGCAGTTTCTTCGCCAGGTGGCCGAGCACGTCCTCGGCGATCGCGGCGCCGGCGGCATTGGTCTCCGCGAGCGCGAAGCCGATCGCGTAGAGCTCGTCGGCGTCGAGCGCCCGCTCCTTGCGCAGACGCGGCGCGGTAGCGAAGCCGTCGGCATCGATCTCGAGGAGCACGTCGAGAGCGGGATCGGGACGACGTATCGGATGGTCGAGCCCGCGCTTGCGCGTCTTGAGGAGTGCGAGCGCGAGCTGATAGCCGTCCTCGGCGTCGCTACCCGGGATCTCGCGGACGAGCATCCGCAGGCGCGCCGCGTCGCGCGCCCGTCCGGCGCGGAGCCAGCTCGCGGCCTGCTTGCGCAGCGCCGCGGCAGCGAACTCCGGCGCCGTCGTCCGCAGGAAATGCAGGAACGCGCCCTGGATGCGGTCGTCGGCCTCGAAGGCCTTCTGCCAGCGCTTCCAGATCTGTTCGAGAATCGGCCGCCGCCACGGCACCTCGTAGCGGATCAAGGTCTCCGCCATGGTGAATGCGGCGCTCGCCTCGACCGCTTCGATGAAGCGCTTCATCAATGCCTGCCGCGCCTCGGGCATCTCGCCGAGCGAGCGCGCCGCCGAGCGGCGCACGGCCTCGGCGTCGTCGAGGCTCGAGAGGAGCGCGCTCACCGCCTTCGGCGCCTCGCTGGCTCCGAGCTTGCCGAGTGCGAACGAGCGCACGGCCACGTGCGGGCTCTTCTGCAGGCCGAGGAGGAACGCCTGATCGCCCTTGCCGAACTGATGCCCCTCCAAGAGATCGAGCGCCGGGCGGACGATGCGCGGGAAGTCGGGGTCGGAGAGCATGGGCGCGATCTTGGCGAACTCCTTCGCCTGCAGCTTCTCGTGGCGAAGGCACGCTGCAAGCGCCCGCAGCGCCTCGGCGCGGAGCTCCGGGACGTCAGCGCGGGTCGCCTGGGCGAGAAGCCAGGCGCGCGCTCCCGGCAGGCCGAGGTGGGTGAGCGTCCGGATGACCGCCGTCGTCGCTGTCGGGCTCGCCGCCACGGTCGGGCGCGCCGCCGCCGCGAGCACGTGCTCGAGGAATTGCCCGCGCGCCTTCTCGCCGAGGTCGCGGCAGCGTTTGTGGAGCGCCTCGACCGCAACCCTTGCGAGCTCCTGATCGCCGCGACCCACGAGCTCGAAGAGCGCGCGCACGGCGGGGCCGGTGCCGATCCCGCCCAGCACCTCGACCGCACCCGGCAGCCACGAGCGCGGCGCCGTCTTGGCGCAGGCCGCGATCGCTGCCACCGCCGCGCCGCCGAAGCCGGCCACCAGGCGCCGCACGCGCTCGCGGATTCCCGGATCCGGGGCGTCGAAGAGCGGCACCAGTGCCGGCAGCCCGGCCTCGGGACGGATCTTCTCGAACCAGCGCAGCGCGTAGTCCTGGAGGACGGTCGGACTCGCCACGGCCGCCGCAGCGACCGTGCGCACCCCCGCCGCATCGATCCCGAGCTCGGCCAGCATCAGCATGGCGGCGGCTCGGCGCTCGATGTTCTCGGGTCCGGCGGCAAAGGCGACGAGGCTGGCGGCAGTCTTGTCCATCGGCGTCCGAAAAGCGCGGAGCGTCGCACGAACCGGGACTTTCGCCAAGCCGAAGCGCCGCGGCATCGCCCGTCCCTGCGCTTGCCGAAGGCTCACCGATCGCGCTATCTGCGCGGCGTCCATGCTCCCGGGGACCGCATCTCGCTCGCTTCTCGTCGCCTCTGCGATCGCGCTCGTCGCCGCCTGCTCGAAGCCGTCCCTCCCCGGCGACCTCGTCGTCACCGCGATCACGACGGGCCGTGAAGTCGCGTCCGGCGGCCGCATCAAAGAGGACTCGCGCACGAACATGTTCTGGACGACCGATACGTTCTACGTCGCCGTCGAGACCTCCGGCTCGGCCGCCGACGTGACCATGGTCGCACGCTGGACCGGGCCCGAGGACACCGAGGCGGAGGCGAGCAAGACGTTGTCGCCTAAGGGTCCGACGATCACGACGTTCGAAGCTCATCCTCCAGGCGGCCGCTGGCCCGCCGGCGATTACCGGGTCGAGATCCTCGTTAACGGCATCTCGCAGGGAACGCGCGAGCTGAACGCGCGCTCCTGATTCCGCAAGCGTCCGGTCGTCCTCAACGAGTCGCGGCGCTGCACTCCTTGCGGCAGCGCATGAGCCGCGTATTGCACTCGCCACCGCGCTTCGACTCCCGCACCCGGCACTGATCGTACGCCGCTTCGCATTGCTGGAGGCACGGCGTCGTTCCCGGCTTCTCACAGGCGACGAAGAAGCAGCGCAGCGTTCCCCAGAAGCCGCGCTCCTCGGAAGCGGGACGTGCGGCCGCGGCGGCGGCCGCGGCCGTAGGCGCCGCGGGTGCTACGCCGGGAGCCGCCGCTGCGGCCGCCGCGTCGGCAGGAGCCTTGGCGGCCGGCGCCACGGCCTCGGTGTGCGCCGGCACGCTGCCGGCCGGGCCTTCCGCCGCCGGCAGCGGGCGCTCGCCGGGTGGTGCAGCGACCGGTGCCGGCTCCAGCGGCGCCGGGGCCGCCGAGCCCTCGATGCGCAGGCCGCGCTTCGGCTTCTTCGCCGGCGCGGCCGCCCCTGGAACGCTGCTGTCCGGCGCCCCGGTCGCCGCCGCCAGCTCCGCCGGCTTCGGACACGCCTGCTCGCAGCGCACGTCGTCGGCGGCGCAGCGCCCGCCGTTCTTGTTCTCGGGACGCCGCAAGCACTTCTGATAGGTGTCGCGGCAGACATCTATGCAGCGCTGGTGGCTCGCCGCCGTCGGCACGGCAGGCTCTTCGATGGTCTCGAACGGGCATGCGTTCTTGCAGCGGACGGCGTCGCTGCTGCAGCGTCCGTGCCCCTTCGGACCCAACTCCTTCTGGCATTGCTCGAAGGTGAAGTTGCAGATCTCGAGGCACTTCTCGCTGCGTCGCCGCTTGGCTTCGGCAGCGCCCGCCGGGTGCGCTGCCGCGAGCAGGACGACCCCCGCCACCACCACCGCCACGATTCGCATCCGGGAGACGTACCAGCGACCGCGCGGGCGGGCAAGCGGCGACGCTGCCGCCGCCGCACCCACGTCAGGCGAGGACATCGATCAGGCAATGGTGGTCGGTCGGGAGCTTGGAGGCGCTGCCGCCGCGGCGATGTCAGGCGAGGACGACGCGGTCGAGCCGCAGCGCCTCGCCGACCGACCAGGCCTGGAACGGGCAGCCCCGCGGCGTGTACGGGGCGTCGCCGTCGGCGATCTCCGACACGTGCCCGAGCCCGGCAGCATCGAGGTGGCGCCAGAGCGGCGCCAGAAAACGCGCGCGCGCGGCGCGCTTCACCGCCGGCGTGCTGCCGCGCACCCGCACCCACGCCTCGACGAAGGCGCCGAGGAGCCACGGCCAGGCGGTACCCTGGTGGTAGGCGCCGTCACGCTCGCGGACGCCGCCGAGATAGCGGCCGACATACCCCGGCTCGCCGGGCGCCAGCGAACGAAGACCGAGCGGGGTCCAGAGCCGCGCCGCCACCGCCTCGACGAGCCGGTATGCGCGCGCGCCCTCCACGAGCGCCAGCGGCAGGCCGCCGACGGCGAAGATCTGGTTCGGCCGGAAGGCGGGATCGACGAGCCCCGGCCGGTGGTCGCAGTCGACGACGTCGAAGAGGCCGTCCGCCGCCTCGTTCCAGAAGCGGTCCAGGAAGCTGGCGCGGCCGTGCGCGAAAAGCTCCTGCCAGCGCCGCGAGAAGGAGCCGCCGACATGGAGGGCGTTCAACCACAGTGCCTGCACCTCGACCGGCTTGCCGATCCGCGGCGTCACCACCAGGTCGCCGACCTTGGCGTCCATCCACGTGAGCTGCACGCCGGGCTCGCCCGCAGCGAGCAGGCCGTCGGCGGCGGCGCCGATGCCGAAGCGCGTGCCGCCCGCGTAGCCGGCGAGGATGGCGTCGACGGCAACGTGCAAGCGCTCCCGCTCCGCGTCCGGGATGCGCTCGCCGCCGCCGGCGCGGGCTGCGAGGTAGTCGTACACCGCAACGACGTACCAGAGCGCAGCGTCGACGGAGTTGTACTCGGGCGTGACGCCGCGGTCGGGGAAGCGATTCGGCAGCATGCCGGCGCTCACCGTCTCGGCCCAGCCGAGCAGGATGTCGCGGGCGTCGGCGAGACGGCCGGTGGCGAGGCAGAGGCCGCGGAGAGCGACGAAGGTGTCGCGCCCCCAATCGGTGAACCACGGGTACCCGGCGACTATCGTGCGCCCGGCGCCGCGGCGAACGAGGTAGGCGTCGGCGCTCCGCTCCAGGCGGCTCGCGAAAGCGGCGCGCCGCCGGCGCTCGGCGGTGCGGAGCGCCTCGGCGCGCGCCGTCGCCGAGGCCGCGACGCCCGCCGCTTCGAACCCGTCGGCAGCGAAGAGCAGCACCGCTTCCTCGCGGTCGAGATCGAACCGGAAGGTGCCGGGAGCCGCCAGGTCCTCGATGCAATCGAGACCGCGGGCGCGCTCCTCGCTGTAGAGGAACCTGCGATACCAGTCGGGCTCGTGCACGTAGCGGCCGTTCGCGGTCGCGACGATGGCCGACACCCCGGCATAGGGCCGCCAGCACACCCGCTCGCCGACGACCTCGGCGTGGAAGTCGAAGCCCGGATTCTCGTGGTGCAGGGCATGATAGTCACGGCCCGAGAGGAACGGCCGCACGCTCAGCGTGAGCGGCGCCGGTGGCGCCGCCGGCGAGGACCTCGGTTCCGGAGTTGCCCCCTGCCCGACCGCCGCCGGCCGCACGCCGGACTCGGGGAGCGGCAGGCGCACGCCGAGCCGCCACGCCACGAGCACCAGGGACGACCCGTACGCCGCCACGATCTCCTGCTCGACGATCGTCCCGTCGTCGAGACGGTAGGTCCAGCGCGGCCAGGGCTCGTGGACGAAGCCGGCGAGGCGGCGACCGCCGTCGGGATAGACGACATCGGGGACGTAGTGCTGCGCCGAGAGGGCTTCGCGCCGCGCGCCGCGCTCCACCCAGGCATCGAAGCCGTTTACCAGCACCATGCGACCCGCCGGCGGCGCCGTTGCCGCCAGCAGGAGCGCGTGGTAGCGGCGCGTGCGCACGCCCGAGACGGTGCCGCTCGCGAAGCCGCCGAGCCCGTCGGGCTCGAGCCACTCGCAATCGTCAGGAAACGGCGACGACACTCTTGATGGCGTCGGCAGGCGCCCGGAGCAGAGCCTCCGCGTAGGCATCGATGGGGAAGCGTCCGGTCACGAGAGCAGCGAGCGCGCGCGGCCAGCGCGACTGGAAGAGCCCGAGGTCGCGGATCGCGGCTTCGAAGTCGGCGCGACTGGCATTCACCGAGCCGAGCACGATCTGGTTCTTCAGGACGAGGTTGCGCATGAGGAGATCGGTGTCGACCGCGACCGGCGCGCGCCGTCCGGGCACCCCGGTGAAGACGAAGATGCCGTTCGTACCGAGCAGCGGCAGGACGTCGAACGCGAGCTTGGAAGCGCCCGTCGCCTCGTAGACGACGTCGATCGCGCCGACGACCTGCGGCAGCGCCGCTACCGTCGTGCTCTCGGCAGCGACGAAGGTGGCGCCGATCTCACGGACGATCCGGGCGCGCGGGCCGGCGTCACCGCCGCGCGAGTACACGAAGGTCGCAAAGCCGGCGGCGACGAGCGCCATGGCGCCGAGGAGGCCTACCGGACCGGCGCCGAGCACGACGGCGCGATGGCCAGTCCCCGCCGCGCTGTCGCTCGCCGACGCCGTCCAGGGCAGGCGCTGCTGCACGAGTCGCACCTGCGCCAGCGCCTTCTCCGCGATGGTGAGCGGCTCGACCAGGACGCCGACGTCGCGGAGCGCGCGTGGCACGACGTTCATGTAGCGCTGGTCGTCGACGACCCACTCGGTCATGAAGCCGTGGCGCTCCTTGATGCCGCGCTCGGTGTACTCGCCGGTGAAGCAGAAGTCCTGCCGGCCCGCCGCGCACGCGCGGCAGTCGGCGCGCGGGCACGGGCGGCGCACCATCGGGACCACGAGATCGCCGACGTCGACCCGCGTGACAGCGCTTCCCACCTCGACCACTTCCCCTAGCGATTCGTGGCCGATGACGAGATGGTCGCTCCCCGCCGGCGGCGTCCCGTACTTGAAGGCGCAGAGCTCCTTGTCGGTGCCGCAGATGCCGACATCGAGGATGCGGAGGCGCACGTCGGTCGGCGTCGCCAAGAGCGGTTCGGGCACGGCGATCGACTTCACTTCGCGGCTGGCTGGAAATACGGCGACGGCTTTCATGGCGCGAGCTCCCGGAGCGGCTTCAGTCGGCTTTGCTGGCGGCGCTCCGGCCCGCTCCTCGCTGCCGGTCCGCCAGGTCTTCGATGCCGCGCACGACGAGCGCGGTCCACCCGGTCTGATGGCTCGCGCCGATGCCGCGGCCGTCGTCGCCGTGGAAGTATTCGTGGAAGAGCACGAGGTCGCGCCACGCCGGGTCGTCGCGGAAGCGCGGATCGCCGCCATGGCAAGGACGCCGACCGTCAGTGTCGGGCAGGAAGATCGTGGTCAGACGCCGCGAGAGCTCCCGCGCCACCGCGGCGAGGTCCATGAGGCGGCCGGAGCCGGTCGGACACTCGATCTGCAGCGTGTCGCCGTAGAAATGGTGGTAGCGCTCCAGGGCTTCGATCAGCAGGTAGTTGAGCGGCATCCAGATCGGACCGCGCCAATTCGAGTTGCCGCCGAAGAGGCCGGTGTTCGACTCGCCGGGCGTGTACTCGACGCGATGCTCCTCGCCGCCCGCCTGCAGGACGAAGGGATGTTCGCGGTGGTAGCGAGAGAGCGAGCGGACGCCGTAGGGAGAGAGGAACTCGGCTTCGTCGAGAATGTACTCCAGCACCCGCGTGAGGCGCTCGCGCGACGGCAGCGCCAGCAGGCGGAGGCCGTGGCGGTCGTCGCCGGGAGCCTCGAAGTAGGAGATGTACTTCGCCAGGTCGCGCCGGTTGTCGACGAACCAGTGCATGCGCTTGGCGAAGCCGGACAGGCTCGCCAGCACCTCGGCTTCGAGATTCTCCACCGCGAAGAGGGGGATGATGCCCACCATCGAGCGGATGCGCAGCGGCACGTTGCCGCCGGCGAGGCGCAGCTGATCGTAGTAGAAACCGTCCTGGTCGTCCCAGAGGCCGTTGCCGCCGAGGCTGTTCATAGCATCGACGATGGCGATGAAGTGCTCGAAGAACTTCGACGCCAGATCCTCGTACGCGGGATTGTCGCGCGCCAGCTCGATCGCCATCGACAGCATGGTCGTACAATAGAAGGCCATCCACGCGGTGCCGTCGGCCTGCTCGAGGTGGCCGCCCGTCGGCAGCGGCCGCGAGCGGTCGAAGACGCCGATGTTGTCGAGGCCGAGGAAGCCGCCGCCGAAGATGTTGTTTCCCGCCACGTCCTTGCGGTTCACCCACCAGGTGAAATTGATGAGGTGCTTCTGGAAGATGCGGGAGAGGAAGAGGCGGTCGCGGGCGCCGCGGGCGCCGGTGATCTTGTAGACGCGCCACGCCGCCCACGCCGAGACCGGCGGGTTCGCGTCCGATAACGCCCATTCGTAGGCGGGGTGCTGGCCGTTCGGGTGCATGTACCACTCGCGCGACATCAGCACGAGCTGCTCCTTGGCGAAGTGCGGATCGATCTTCGCGAACGGGATCATGTGGAACGCGAGGTCCCACGCCGCGTACCAGGGATATTCCCACTTGTCCGGCATCGAGATGACGTCGCGGTTGTAGAGGTGCCGCCAATCGCAGTTGCGGCCGCTGCGTCGCGCCGCCGGCGGCGGCGGCTGCGCCGGATCGCCTTCGAGCCAATCATGAACGACGTAGTGGTAGAACTGTTTGCTCCAGAGGAGGCCCGCATACCCCTGGCGAATCACACGGCGCTCCTCGTCTCCGAGGTGAGCCGGCGCCCGGCTGGCGTAGAAGGCGTCGGCCTCGCGGATGCGCGCCGCGAAGACCTCGTCGAAGCCGCGGCCGAAGGGCATCCGCGGCGCCTCGTCGGTCGACGCGAGGCGCGCTCGCAGCACGACGCTCGACCGCGGCGGCACGTCGAGCCGATGGTGGGCCGCCGCCTTGGTGCCGGCGCCCGCCGGATTCACGGCAGCGCGCCGGCCTTCGACCACGAAGGCGTGGAACGCGTCCTTCACGTAGGGAGTCGCGCTCGGGCTCGAGAACAGGCGCTCGTCATTGGTCTCGTTCTCGGTGAAGAGGAGCTCCGGCGTGCGACCGTCACAAGGTTCGACCCAGAAGCGCATGCGCTCCAGCGACGGGTGCTCCGCCTCCACGACGCCGTCTCCGAGCTTGCGCATCACCCCCTTTGGCCAGTACCCCTCGCCGCTCCTTCCCCACGACCAGGTATTGCGGAACCAGATGGTCGGCAGGAGGTCGAGGCGAGCGCTGTCCGGGCCGTGATTCGTCACCGTGATGCGGATGCAGAGATCGTTCGGCCCCGCCTTGGCGTACTCCGCGAGGACGTCGAAGTAGCGGCCGTCGTCGAAGATGCCGGTATCGAGGATCTCGTACTCGGGGTCGCGCAGGCCGCGGCGGCGGTTCTCGGCGACGAGCGCTGCGTAGGGGTAGGCGGCTTGCGGATACTTGTAGAGCGCCTTCAGGTACGAGTGGGTCGGCGTCGCGTCGAGATAGAAGTACTGTTCCTTCACGTCCTCGCCGTGGTTCCCTTCGGGGCCGGCAAGTCCGAACAGTCGCTCTTTGAGTATCGGATCACGGCCGTTCCAGAGCGCGATCGCGAAGCAGAGACGGCACTCGCGGTCGCAGATGCCGAGGAGGCCGTCCTCACCCCAGCGGTAGGCGCGGCTGCGGGCATGGTCGTGCGGGAAGTAGTCCCAGGCCGTGCCGTGCTCGGAGTAGTCCTCGCGCACCGTGCCCCATTGACGCTCCGAGAGGTACGGCCCCCACCGCTTCCAGTTGCGGATGCGCCGCGCATCCTCGTCGAGGCGATCCATCTCGGCCATGGCGATCGTGTCCACTCCGGTCGGTCTCCCGTGGAAGCTCGGGCGCGAGGCGCGTCGCGTGCGCTCTCGTAGCATTCCCGTGCGGCGCGGTCATCAGACCGCAGAGCGCGAGCTGCCGGGATGCCGCCGCAAGCGCCGCCGGCACCGGCAGGACCCCGGGCAACTCCGGGCGAGGCCCGGAGCGCGGCGCCGCCGCGGACGTGCTACACGGCGCCGATGCCCACCCTGGCCGAGCGTCTGCGCACGCTCTTTCCCGACGCCTCGGGCGTGAGCCGCAAGGACTGGCTGGCGCGCGGACGGGTCACCGTGAACGGCGCCGTCGTCCGCGACGGCAGGACGCAGGTCGCCCCAGCCGATCGCATCCGCCTCGGCGCCGAGACCGTCGCCCGCATCACCCTGCCCCGCCCCCTGCGCCTCGTCCACGAGGACGACCACCTCCTCGTCGTCGACAAGCCGGCCGGCCTGCTCACCATCGCGACCGACTCCGAGCCCGACCGCACCGTCTACCGGATGGTCTACGGATACCTCGCGGCGAAGCGACCGCCGGGCCGCCCGTTCATCGTCCACCGCCTCGACCGCCAGACCTCGGGACTGCTCGTGATGGCGAAGTCGGCAGCGGTGAAACGCAGCCTCCAGCAACAATTCGCCGCGCGCGCCGCGACGCGCGAGTATGCCGCCGTCGTCGAAGGCCGCGTGGTCGCCGAGGCCGGCACGCTCGAAGACCGCATCGTGCAGAGCAGCGCCCTGCGCGTCCGGCGTGCCCGCGGCCCCGAGGAAGGCGCGCGCGTCGCCGTCACCGGCTATCGCGTCCGCAGCCGCGGCCAGCACACGACCCTCCTCCACCTGACCCTCGGCACCGGGCGGCGCCACCAGATCCGGGTGCAGCTCGCGGCGCTCGGGCATCCCGTAGTCGGCGATCGCACGTACCAGGCGGCGACCGATCCCGTCCGTCGCCTCTGCCTCCACGCCACCGCCCTCGGCTTCGTCCACCCCGACACCGGCAAACCGGTCCGCTACGAAAGCCCGGTGCCGGCGGCGCTCGTGAAAGCGCACCGGCGGCGGTGACCTGGTGAGCGGTCCGAACCGGCTTCCCGCCGCCGGCCGCGCCATGTCCGCGCTGGTGCTGCGCTGGACGATGGGGCTCGCGGCGCTCGCCGCCATCGCCGCGCTCGTCGGTCGAGCCGGCGGCGAGATCCCGCGCTTCACCGCCTGGGTCGGAGCCCAAGGCCCCTGGGCGCCGCTCTTCTATGTAGCCGGCTACGTCGTCCTCACCGTCGCCCTAGTGCCGGGGGCGCTACCGACGATGGCGGCCGGCGTCATCTTCGGGCTCGGTCCGGGCACCGTCTACGCATTCCTCGGCGAAGCGCTCGGCGGCGCCGCGGCGTTCTGGATCGCGCGCGCGGCGGCCCGACCCTTGGTCGAGGCCCGGCTCGCGCGCTCGCTCTTCTTCGTAGCCCTCGACCGCGTCGCCGCGCACCAGGGGCGCCGCATCGTCTTCCTGCTTCGACTCTCACCGGCGGTGCCGTTCAGCGCCCTCAACTACGCGCTCGGCATCTCGACGATCCGCTTCGCCGACTACGCCGTGGCCTCGACGGGCATGCTCCCGAGCGTCCTCCTCTACGTCTACTACGGGAAGCTCATGGGAGATGTCGCCGCCCTTGCACACGGCGCCGAGGTGCCGCACGACACCGTCTATTGGACCGCGACGCTCTTCGGCCTCATCTCGACGATGGCAGTGAGCGTCGTACTCGCCCGCATCGCTACGCGCGCCCTCCGCGCCGCGAGCGTCGATGCCGCACCGGGTACGGCGATCGACGCCGCCTCCGTTCGCCGCCCCATTCCGCGCGCTTGACTGCGGATTGCGAAACGGGGATGAGAGCGCCCGCATCCGATCGCTCCCCATGGCCAATCCCACTGCACAGGAGATGCGTGCGGCCGTCGACATCGTCGCCGAGCGCATGGGCTACGGAAAGCTCTACGACCGGCTGGTGCAGTTGAATGCGTTCGTGTCGCGCCGCCGGCCGCCGACGCCGGCGATCCTGGCAGACCGCCTATACAACCTGAGCGGCGGCCTTCGTCGCAACGTACCCGCGACGGTCGCCTTCCACACCATGTGGGCGGAGTCCATCGGCCGCGCCATCGGCGAGGAGCACGATAAGACCCTCGAAGGCATCGCCGAGCGCATCAACGCTACGCTCACGGCCGACGAGCGCGCCATCCAGGCCGGCAAGGAGGACGACCTCGCCGCCGCCCTCGACGAGTACGAGCGCGCTTTGGTGGACGTCATCGGTCCGGCCGCAGCTCGACTCGACATGATCCTGAAAGCCGTGCCGGCGGTCGCCGACGCGGTGCGCGCGCGGCCCATGCCCGCGGCGCCGCCGGACGCACCCGCGACACCGTAGCCGTCGCAGCGGTCGCCGGCGCTACCTGTACCCGCCGGTCCGAAGCGCCGACGGCGTACATAATCCGCCGCCGCCCGAACATTAATGAACGGTGAATGGGTCGGGGGCGACATTTCGCATGATAAATCGCGCTACCCGCGGTTGGCCTGCATCGTGCTCTCCTCCTCGGCAACGACACTCGCAGCCCAAGGAGGGGCAGATGAGCCAGCGCAAGATGGCAGAGGGGACGCGGAAGCCGGCGAAGCGGCTGCTCGCGACGGGACGCAAGATCAACGGCACCTGGGAAGTACGCACGTTCATGCGCGTCGGCGCCGCCAACGGAACGGTGGGCAACGAGACCTTCTGGGAACGCTGGCGCTGGAACAATCGGCACGCAGGTTGACGCCGCGCGTGTCCGACGCCGTCACCGCGGGCTCGGCGCAGTGCTGGTAGTGTGGAGGCGCGGACCGGCGGGGTGACCTGCGGTCCGCGGGCTCCGGGGGCTCGGCTCGCTGCGGCGGACGAACCGGCCGGAGCTTGGGTCGGATGGTGGTGGGAGACGAGAGGGCGCGCCCGAGTGAGCCGCACGGGGGGAGAACTCGCGCGGTCGTCGGCGACCGATGAGTCCAGGCGGCCGAACGACAAGCGCGCGCCCTGTCGTACCTGCGTACGCACGCGGCAACGATCGTGTCGGCACGCGCCTACTGCACCAGGCCCTTGCGAACGGCGAAGCGTACGATCTCGGCAGTATTGTGGAGGTCGAGCTTCTCCATCACGTGCTTGCGATGGCTCTCGACGGTGTTGACGCTGAGCGCCAGGATGCGCGCAATCTCCTTGTTGGTATTCCCTTCGGAGATGAGCTGCAGGACCTCACGCTCGCGATTCGTGAGGCGTGAGAAGGCGTCGGCTGCGCTGTCCGCGCTCGGTTCCTTCAAGTAACCGGCGAGCAGCACTTTCGACACCGACGGACTGAAGTACGATCCGCCGCGCGCCAGCGACTTCACTGCCTTGACGAGATCGACATCTTCCGCGTCCCTGAGGAGGTATCCTTTCGCGCCGGCCTTGAGGCTCGGCCGCACGTGCTCCTCGTCGGAATACGACGAGAGGACGAGGACGGACGCACCCGTGGCAGCTCTCGTGATCTGCTTCGTCGCCTCGATGCCGTTCAATCCGGGAAGTTCGATGTCGAGGATCACGACCGTCGGCAGCAAGCGCTTCGCCGTCTCCACGGCCTCGCGGCCATCGCCGACCTCACCGACGATCTCGATCTCCGCATCGGCGGCAAGAGCCCGCCGCAGCCCCTTGCGGATGACGATGTGCTCCTCGGCCAACAATACCCGCGTTTTCGCCATCGCTCAGGCCTCCTCGGTGGCGGCAACCTCTGCACGCGATGAGCGGAGCATCCGGAGCTCCGGTCGCTCCCGCGAGATCGGCTCGACTCTCAGTCGTCTGCGACGATGTCGCCGTCGTCCGGAGCCAGATCCTGCGCCTCGACGTCCGAGACGAGCTCCGCATCGTCGACGAGCCCGGGCTCCCCGAACTCGTCGAACGCCGCCTCGAGCTCTTCCTCCGCGCTCGGGGCACTGCGGCGTTCGCTCTCCGGGATGTCGAGCACGAAAGACTGCTGCACTTCTCGGGCGTAGACCATCGACTCGGCGGGCGACCGCCCGCCGCCTCCGGCGAGTTGCTGCTGGAGCTGGAGGATGGTCGCGTCGCGCTCGGCGAGCTGGCGCTCGAGCTGGTTTACGCGCAGCTCGTGGAGGCGGAGAACGCCGATCTCGCGCACCGCCTCGGTGAGACGCTTCTCGAGGCCGTTCCGCTCGCGTTGGAACTTGCTCTTGAGAGCTGCGATCTCGGCGCTCTCGACTCCGGCCACAGGCTTCGCTGCGGCCGCCTTCGGCCGCGGCATCACGGCGGGCTTCACCACCCGGCGCCTCGGCCTCGCGGCGACCTTGGGTTTCACGACCACCTTGGGCTTCGCGACCACCTTGGGCTTCGCGGCGATCCTCGATTGCGCGGCGGTCTTGGATCCCACGCTCGGCCGCGGCCTGGCCGCCGCCTTCCGCTTCGCGGCCACCTTCGATTTCGCCGCCACCTTTGACTTGGCGCCTCTGGTGCGGGCCACGGGCTTCTTCGGAGTCGCCTTCTTGACTGCGCCGCCACGACCGCGCGCCGCAGCGCGCCCTTTCTTGCTGCGCTTCGTCGTCGCCATCGGTCGCCTCCTCAAGCCTCGTAGATCTCCGGATCGCCGAGCGGGCGCGTCCGCCAGCGCTTGTGCGTCCAGAGCCAGTGATCGGGGTGGTTGCGGATCATCGATTCGAGTGCCGCCGTACAGCGCTGCGTAAGCTCGCGCACCGCCGAATCGCGATCCTCGATAACCGGAAACTCCACGCGAGGCAAGAAAACGATGCGATGCCGGGCGCTCACACCATCACGGACGAGAAAGACGGGAATGATCGGGGTGCCGGTGCGCAGCGCCAAGCGGGCGAGACCGTCGCTCGTGCTCGCCGGGACGCCGAAGAAGTCGACGAAGACGCCGGCGCGTCGCGACTGGTTCTGGTCGAGCGGCAGCACGACGATAGCCCGCTCCTTGAGGGCACGGAGCACCGCCCGGGCAGCCTCCTGCTTGCGGAAGAGTCGCGTTCCGCCGCCGCTCCGCATCCGTTCGACGTAGGCGTCGACGAGCGGGTTCTTGATCGTCTGGTGTACCAGCGAAACCGGGTGCCCGAGGAGCCCGTAAGCGTAGGCGAAGAGCTCCCAGTTTCCGAAGTGGCCGGTAAGCGCGAGGACGCCTCCGGTCGCGAGCAGCGGCTCGATCTCTTCGCGCCACACGCGCTCGTCCCCGTAGCGAACCGCCTCGCCGACGTTGGCGGCCGTTAGGTCGTGGAGATGGGCGCACTCGGCAACCATGCGCCCGAGGTTGCGATAGCTCGCGAGCAGGATGGCGGTGCGCTCGGCGTCGCTCTTCTCGGGAAACGCGATCGCGAGGTTCGTGAGAGCGATCCGCCGGAGCGGACGTGCGACACGGATGATCATTGCCGCGACACCGGCCGCGAGGCGCATCGCCGCCGGGAGCGGCAAGGCGCCGAGCCCGCCCGCGGCGAGCCGCAGCCCGGCGTACTCGAGCCGATGGCGGAACCGATGTCCGCGCCGCCGCGTGCGCGTCACTCTCGGGATGCCTGGGCCCACATCCCCGCGTCGGCTCCACGAACGCCGAGGCGCACGGACATCGCGGACAGCGCCCCGCCGCGAGGTCCGGCATCGCGCATGCAGATCACCGACGCCAGCTGTCGGTCCGTCGCCACCGGCGGTGGCTTATACAGGGAGGCCGTGCGCGGAAACAACTGCCGCTCTGCGTCACGAAAGTAGCGCCGTTTTAGTGCGAAATTTCTTGCCCGTCGATTCGCAATCGTGTTAATCGCGACCGCGTTTGCGCGCGTATGCGAGCTCGGTCGCACACGCGAGGCCTAGTCAGGAGGATTTCGTGCCCACTGGGAAAGTGAAGTGGTTCAACGCACAGAAGGGATACGGCTTCATTACCGGCGACGACGGTCAGGACGTCTTCGTGCACTACTCGGCGATCAACGGCACCGGCTTCCGATCTCTCCAAGAGGGCGAGAGCGTCGTCTTCGAGGTCGCACAGGGACCGAAGGGCCTGCAAGCCGCCAACGTCACCAAACCCGGGTGATCCGGGCGCCGTGATTCACGGCAGCTCGATCACGACCTTGCATTGAGACTCCGGGCGCTCGAGCGCCCGGAAGGCCTCGGGAACGTCCGCTAGGTCGATGACGTCCGTGACCAGCGGCGTCACGTCGATCGCTCCGCTGCGAAGCGCCTCGAGCGCCGCCGCGAACTCGGCGTGCGTGTAGGCGAAGGCGAAAGCGATCTCGAGCTCTTTCATGATGCCGGCGAGCGGGAAGATCTCGTCGGTTTCGGTGCAGACACCGAGTACGACGATGCGCCCGTGGACGCCGGCGAGGAGCACCGCTGCATTCAGCGTGCCCTTGAGTCCGACGCACTCGAGCACGACCTCGGGATCGACGCCCGCGAGATCCCGCAGCGCCGAGGCCGGATCCCGAGTCGTCGGGTCGACGACCGCGTTCGCTCCGAGCCGCGCCGCGAGCGCGCGGCGCCCCGGCGACGGATCGGAGACGACGATCGCACGAGCCTTCGCGTGGCGCGCCCAGAGCAGCGTCACCG
Source organism: Polyangiaceae bacterium UTPRO1 (assembly GCA_002050235.1). Taxonomy (GTDB): domain Bacteria; phylum Desulfobacterota; class Binatia; order UTPRO1; family UTPRO1; genus UTPRO1. The sequence continues at coordinate 16,134 of MWST01000015.1, forward strand.
CTCCGATCGGTCCGGCGCCCATGACCACGCACGCGGTCTCCGTCGTCACCGACCCCAACCGTACACCGTGGAGGCCGACTGCGAGCGGCTCGACGAGCGCCGCCTGGCGCATCGTCACCCCGTCCGGCACCCGCAACAACTGCGCCGGCTGCACCCGGACCAACTCCGCATAGGCACCCGGCAACGCGCCGAGCCCGATCACCCGCGCCGCCGGGCAGTGGTGGCCTTCGCCGCGCTGACAGGCCGCACACGAACCGCAGGTCATTTGCGGCAGCGACACGACGCGCTCGCCCACCTTCCAGCCCTCTACCCCCTCCCCGAGGGCTGCGATCTCGCCGGCGAACTCGTGTCCCATGATGGTGCCGGGAGGCATCCCGATACCGAGCTTCGCTGCGTGCAGGTCGGAGCCGCATATCCCGCAGTTGCGGACCCGCAGCAGGATCTCGCCCGGCTCAGCCACCGCGTCGGGAACGGACTCGACTTTCAGGATCCCGGGCTCTTTGAGAACGACGGCGCGCATGAACCGTGCTCTCTAGTATGTGCACCGGCGATTGACCATCCGCCCGCGAGCCTCTATGGTCTCGCCCTCACCGCTGCTCCACCCACTACGCCACCCTAGCTCAGCTGGCAGAGCAACCGATTCGTAATCGGTAGGTCGAGGGTTCGATTCCCTTGGGTGGCTCTGTATTCGCATTCGGAGCTCGTCCGGCATCACAATGCCCTCCGGAACGCCGGGTGACGCTCGGCGCCGAAGTCATACTGGCGACGCTGACGTGACGAGCGCGACAAACGCGCTACGTCCGTCCCGTGGAACCTGCGGAGCCCGCAGCGCAGCCTCCGATCATCGGCATCCACGAGCACGCCAGCGACGCCTCCCACCGCCTCCAGCGCTCCACGGCGGTGCTCAGTCGGCGCGGAAAATCATCTCCTTGATGCGAGCGAGCTTCGGGGCGACTACCGGGATGGTCAACATGGTGCTGACCACCGCCATCAACAACAGGGCGGTAAACGTTTCATTCGTAATGATGCGTTTATCCAGCAGGACATTGGCAAAAATGATCATGATCAACGCCTTGGTCTGGAGCAGCCAACCGATTATGGCAGCTTCCCCGCGTTTCCAGCGCAAAAACCGCCCGGCCATATAGACGCCAGCGAGCTTGCCGGTCACCGACACAAACAGCAGCAGGGCGGCGACGGCAAGAACTGCAAGGCCTCCCATCCGCCAATCAGTCCGCAGTCCGGTGCTGAGGAAAAATACAGGCATGACCGTGAGCAGCAGATGCTTCCTCAGCAGATCCATCTGCGCTTGGGAAAACCAATCCTGGTCGCTGACCGCTCCGGCCAGAAATGCTCCCACCATATAATGCAACCCCGCCCAATCGGCAGTGAATCCGCAGGCCGCCAGCCATATGATGCCGACGTACCAGCGATCCTCTTCGGGAAGCCGGCGCATGAACTGGCGGTACATCCAGGCTGCGGCGACGAATGCGCCCAGGAACAAGCCCTGACGTCCAACGCGTTCCCAATCCATGAGGATGAGCGCCAATACAGCCCAGATCGCAATGTCGTCCAGGCTCGCGTAGCGCAGGATCCGTTGGCCGATGGGTTGGCGCAGGATCTCCAGTTTTTCCATGAGCAGGATCAGGATCGGCAGAGCCGTCACCGCGCAGGACATCCCCACTCCCAGGACGAACTGCCACTGACGTCCGGCTGCTCCCAACCACCCGTCCATGGTCAGCATGAGCATCCCGGCCCAGACTCCGAAGAACAGCGGCATACCCAGTGCCAGACCTGCCGTGATCGCGCTTTCCCTGCGATGGCGCCACGCCTTCACCAAATCCAACTCCACGCCGGCCACGAACACGAAGATCATCACCGCCCAAATGGCAATACCGTTAAGCAATGAAACGACCTGAGCATTAAATATAAATTGATGATATTCCGGAAAGATCCTGCCCAGTATTCCCGGACCCAACAATATGCCCATAATGATCTGAACTACGACTAGCGGCGCATAATAATCGGTTCTTCCCAGCCGCCACACCAGATATGGCAGGACGAGTATGATCAGCATGGCGACCAGGAAGACTTCGGTCAGCAACATGCCGGGTGTTTAACCCTATCCATCGAAGCTGACAAACCAAACGGCCGACCTCCTCGGGTGAATCCGGAGTGCCCCACCGTACCGCTTGAATGCGAAGCTCCCGCCGGCGATGATCGCGAAGCGCTCCTAGGTCCCCTCGGAATCCGTCGGAATACCAATCCGGAGGCAACGTGCGGGTAACACCAATACCGCCGGCAACGGCGCGAAGAGTCGCGGAACTGGAACGCTCCTAGATCAACCAGCGATAACGTGACGCTACGCGAATGCGATGCCTCTCTTAGCGATGTAGGACGCAAACGGCTCAGACGTCGCAAGCTGCGTGAAGAGTGGCTCCTCTGTGCGCAGAATCGTCAACGCAGCTTCGACGTCCGCCGCCACTTCGGTCGACGACACGCCGAGATCGAGAATCTGCCCAGGAAACGCTGTCGCCATTTCCGTGCCCGATACAAGTTCGACGCCGGCCGGGAGGTTTGCGAGAGATTTTCTGATGTAGTCGGGGTTCTCCGTCATCTTCACCTGAAGTCGCCGAACGATGGTGCCGTCCGCGTCATACCCGTAGATATCGACGCCGGGATTGTTCGTGAGTTCGGCCAGTCGATATTCGAGGCCGTCATTCTGCGCGTTCAGCAAATCACGAACTTCGATCTCTCCGTGGATACCCTTAATGTTATTGATTAGCCCCTCGAGTTCCTCCGGCCCGGCAGCCACGTTTGCAACGTAGTCGTCGATTTCCGCGATCGTCGCACCGACATCGTCCAGGTCGTTCGTACTTCTCGCGATCGCCTCGAGGACATCGTGGAATTCCGCGGGCTCCAGAACCTCGAGGTGCTCGGTCTCATCCCCAACGAGCGCTTCGACACTATCCGGATCCAGATCGAGGTCTTCCGTGTCGACTCCGAGGCTGTCGAAGAGATCGTCCAGATCCAGCCCTTCCAATCCATCAATCACGGTCAGGTTCCTTCCCGCTAAGGATCAACTGATCGAATGCGCGCTCGAGTCGGCGTCCCAGCCGACTTACGGCATTGACTTTCTCGCCAACGAACTGCCCGACCTTTTCGCCGATATCTCTACCGGCATCGTCGGCCTCTTGCCCCTTGTCCAACTCCGCCCGCAATTCAGGAAAAGACGTTGTATCCCCGCCGCGCTCGGCATCGAAAGACTCGATCGTTGTCTCGAGCGCGTGAGCGCAGCTGGCGCTCCCCATTCGCGTGCCGATCACAAGGTAGTCGAGCGCGGTCTTGTGGTATCCCAAACCGTCAAGCGCAATGGCAAGGTAGTAGTAGAGTTCGCCGACCGCTGGTCGCAGAGCGAGCGCGAGTTTCAAGCATCGCGCGCTCGCCTCCAAATCCCCGAGCAAGAGATGTGCCCTCCCAGCTGCCACGAGTGCCCAATCGTTCGTGCGATCGACCGCGAGTATTCGGCGACTCAGCAGCAACGCCGTGCGAGCGAGGACCACCTCGCGCGGCGGCGCGTCGCCCTTCACCCACCTAACGACTTGGAATGCAGCCGCGCCCAGCGGGTTGAAGACGCCCCTGACGGCGCGGCGAATCTCGTCGATAGGCCGACTGCGTGTGAGGGCTTCGGCAAGATCGACATATCCCATCGGGTCGCGCGGGTACTTGCGAACCGTCTCCTCGAGGCGTGGGATGTCGAACGCACATCGGACCGCGGCACCCGAAATGCTGGCCGTCCTCACTACGTCCGAAAACAGGGAGCTACGATTCAAATCGTCGTACGAGGAGGTCTTGGTCAACTCTGAGTATTCGCGGAGCAATTCTGCGCGTCGAGCCTGTCGAGCGGAGGAGGAATCAGTCGCTTGTTTGCGGCGTTCGTCAAGCGCGACCAGAGTTCGAGCGATGTTTTCAAGGTGGGGCTCAAGGTCAGCGCCAAGTGCCAAGGTGAGGACGGACAGATCCGGTCGCCTCGTCATAATACGCGTCGTCAACCGATCGAGACGCTTTTCGAATTCCTCGTCGCCGCCTTCTTGCTCCTCGATTGTTCCAGGACCAATCTGCCGTGCGTGCGTGATCAGGCTATCGATCCCTTCGAGGTGAACGCGCTGCAATCTCTCCTTGAGATCGCTCCGAGGCGGCGCCTTTGCCTGAATCAGCACGATCTTCAGCATCGCGTCTCGGATCGCTTCGCGAAAACTGGCTTCGGACCATTCAGCCGCAATCTCGCCCGCGGCGTCCTGCACGCGCGTTAGCGCGTCTTCGGCTCGGTTGAGCAGCTTTTCGAAGAAACCCATCGGTACTCCTTTACCCCCTCTGGCCTGGAGGATCGGGCACCACAACCCCGATCGCGAAGATCAGCGCCACGATGGAGTAGTCGGCGGAGCCCTGCCATGGATCTGGCTGTTCGTCGAAAAGAAAGGTCACTCGCTGGCACATTGGAAGCTAGCATGGCCCGATGCCGTTCCAATATGGGGCAGCGACATCCTCCGGCCGCGGATGATCGCTATCCGGCGTCGGCAAGGGTTTTTGCCCGGCAGGTGGGAATCGCCATGCCCGACGCATCACGTTGTGGCGTCTCACGACCTTGCCCCCGGCCTTCTCACAAGGATTTCCCCTGGGGTCAGTCCCTCCCGCGTGGCGGGTTAACGTTGTCGTAAACGTTTCTTCGGCGGCGCCTCCTGTGACACCCCAGCCGGTGGGGCGGTGTCCAGCGACGGCTTCTGCCGCCGCCGATACGATGTCGAGGGCGAGTTGCCAGCAGGCGGTCAGGACGAAGGAAGATCATGACGCGCGCGCAGCTCGCAGCGTTCCTCGGAGCGGCGGTCGAAGCGGAGCCGCCCTGGTATCCGTTCTGGTTGACGCTCGCGCGAACGGGGATGCGGATCGGCGAAGCCGTGGCGCTTCAGATCGGCTTGCACGATAACGGCGACCTCGCCTTCGCGGGGCGCGAGATCACGATTGCCCGCGCCTTGTCGGATGATGCCCGCCGCGTCGATTCGCCGAAGATGAGCAGGGCGCGCGTCGTCGACATGTCGAGCCAGCTCGCAACGGCAGCTCCGCAGCCAGGCGATCGCGCGCCGAACTCAAGCGATCGAGATAGGCACGCGAGCCGACGAGCGCCTGTGGTTGTTCGCGGAACACGGCGGCGGACCGATCGACCCGCACAACGCGCGCCGCGCGTTTGCGCGCAGGCTCAAGCGCGCGCAGCTCTCCTCGCACTTCACGCCGTATTGTCTGCGGCACACGTTCGCGTCGATCCTGATTGCCGAGGGCAAGTCGCCCGCCTACGTGCAAGCGCAGCTCGGTCACGCCTCAATCACGTTGACCGTCGACACCTACGGGAAGTGGCTCCCGCGGGGCGACAAGGCAGCGGTCGACAGTCTCGGTGACGCAGCGCACCTCGCAACCGGAATACGGGGTGGTGACCGCGTGTATGCCAGCGGTACAGTGCAAAAACGAAGTGGTGACCAAGTGGTGACTTTTTTAGACCAGCGGTATAACGACCCCGCCGAGACGAGCATTTCGATGGAAATGATACCGCCCGAGTTTCACGGGGTTACGGCTAATGGGCCGTGTAGGACTCGAACCTACGACCCGCTGCTTAAAAGGCAGCTGCTCTAACCACCTGAGCTAACGGCCCGCGAGGGTGGGACTCTACGCATTCCCCGGCTTCCGAGCAACTGTCGCGGGCAATCGAGTGGCGAATGACGTTCCCCGACCAGCACACCGAGCTCAGTTCGCGGCAGTGACGGTCGAGTTCGCCCGCTGCCGGACACATAGACGCAACCACCGTCGTCGGTACGACCGCCGCTCAACGCGGCAGAAACTCGCCGCCGTTCACGTCGAGAGCTGCGCCGGTGACGACGCTCGCATAGTCGGAGACCAGGAAGAGCGCGGCCTTCGCGCATTCGGCGTCGTCGGGGATGCGGCCGAGCGGTATGTTCTTCGCGACCTCGGCCGCCAGCGCTTCGACCGTCGTCCCCTGCCGCACCGCCGCCTCGCGCAGATAGCTCTCGACCGGGGGACCCCACATCCAGCCCATGTAGGCAGAGTTCACGCGGATGCCATGCGGCGCCAGCTCGAGCGCGAGGAGTGCGGTGGCGGTCGTGAGCGCCGACTTCGACACCGCGTAGCCGCTCTGCCACGGGACCGGCTTTCGCGTGACCATGCTGTTGATCATCACGATGGCGCCACCGCCCTGCCGCTTCATCACCGGGATCACGGCTTGCGTGAGGTGCATCGTCCCGAAGACGTTGACGTCGAAGGTGCGGCGCCAGTCGTCGAGATCGGCCGTGGCGATGGGTTCGAAGCGCCCGGGTACGTAGGCGCTGTTGACGAGCGCGTCGATGCGGCCGAAGGCATCGTCGGCAGCGGTGACCAGGCGGCGGCACTGCTCGGCATCGGCGATATCGGTCGGCATCTTCAGGACCGGGGTGGTAAGGCCGCGCTCGCGAATCGCCGCCTCCGCGTCGTCGAGCTTCGCCGGCGTGCGGGCGGCGATCACGACGCCCGTAGCGCCCTCGGCGGCGGCGAGAAGCGCCAGCTCGATACCGAGCCCGGGACCGATGCCGGAGACCACGACGACCTTGCCTGCGAGGAGCATGCGCTGGCGGGCGAGATAGCTGCCGCCACCGGGACGAGCAAGAGGTGTCGGCGCGGCTTACTGGGCTTCTCCTTGATGTTTCCATGGGGAACCATGCGCGGCTGCCAGAACCTGCGGTCCTGCAGAACGGCCCGTCGAGGCAAGTACCATTGAAACAATGCCTTACCTCTACTATACGGGGCTCTGGTCTTGGTCCGCGTTTCGCAAAGGACGAGGATCGGCCTCGGAAGGCGGTACCTTCGAGTTGCCTTGCGAGTGCGAAACCTACACGGGAGGTATCATGTCGACACAAACGCTGGTTCGTTTCACGGCGGCGATCACGGTAGCGTTTGCCGCTGTCTCGGTTGCGATGCCCGATTTGGCCCTCGCCAGCTTCCAGAAGCCACCCGGTGGCGCACCCGAGATCGACGCGAGCACGCTGAGCAGCGCGATCGCCCTGGCAGCGGGCGGCATCGCCATACTGCGCGACAAGCTTCGGCGCTGATCGTCGCACGCTGCATCCGTATCCGGCGGCGCGAGCGTCCCCGTGATGCTCGCGCCGCTTGTCATGCATCGTCCCCTCCCTCCTTACATCTACGCCCCCTAGCATTCCGGTCTCCCCCTCGCTGACGATCGACGCTAGGCTGCATCGTGCCGGCATGACCCTAGCTCGCCCGATCGGCTTGGTTGCGATCCTCGCAGCCGAGTTCTGGCTCCTCATGCTCCGCTTCAGTACCGAGTCGCTCGAGGCGGCCGGGCAGCAATGGTGGGCCGATACACTGTGGCGGTGGAAGATCGCGCTGCCACCGCTCGCGATCGCGATGTCCACGGCCGGCGTCCTCCTGGGCGGCGACCGCCTGCGTGCAGAGCTGCGACGCGCCGCGAACGAGATCCGGACGCCGCATCGCGCCTGGCCGTACCTGGTCGGACACTTCGCGGCTTTCGCCATCTTCGCGCAGCTTACCGCCTTCCTCCTCGAAGGCGCGTTCGCGACTTCGACCGTGAAGCCCCTCTGGGTAGGCGCCTGGCTCGCGACGGCCGGCGCTGCGGCAGTCCTCTGGATCGCGAGCCTGGCGGCTCCCCGTGCGCTCTTCGCGGTCGCCTGGCGGGCGCGCGCGGTCGTGCTGCTGATCGCGGCCGTCGGCGCGATGGCGTGGGTAGCGGGACTCATCACCGAAGGACTCTGGGACCCGCTTCGGCACCTCACCATGAACCTCGTTGCCGCACTGATCCACGTGATCGCGCCCGACCCGGTCTTCGCCCCCGAGGAGCTCCTCGTCGGCACCGAGCGCTTCAGCGTGCAGATCCTGAGCGTCTGCGCCGGCTACGAGGGCATCGGGCTCGTCTGGGTATTCCTGAGCGCCTATATCGTCGTCTACCGCAACGAGCTGCGTTTTCCGCAGGCGCTCCTCCTGATCCCGATCGGCACGCTAGCGGTCTGGGTAGCCAATGCGCTGCGCCTGGTCGCCCTGATCATGATCGGCACCTGGGTCTCCGAGGACATAGCGCTAGGCGGCTTCCACTCGTACAGCGGCTCGCTGCTGTTCTCGGGGATCGCGCTGGCACTCGTATGGACGACGCGCCGCTCGTCCTACTTCGCCGCGACTCCGGTGGGATCTCCCCAGGACGAGACCGCAGCCGGAGGCACGAACCTCACCGCAGCCTACCTGGCGCCCTTCCTCGCGATCGTCGCGATGCAGATGATAGCCGGAGCGGTGTCCGCGGGCGGAACGGATCTCGACATCCTGTATCCCGGACGCGTGCTCGCCGCCGGCGCGGTCCTCGTCGCCTTCCGGCGCGCGTATCGCGATCTTCACTGGACCTGCTCGTGGACGGCAGCGGGCATCGGCATCGGCGTCTTCGCGCTCTGGATGGCGCTCGAGCCGGCGCCCGACGCAGCCAAGCAGACGGCGTTCGCAGCGGCGCTCGACGCGCTCGGATCGGCGGGGAAGACGGCCTGGATCGCCTTCCGCATCGTCGGCGCGGTCGTCACGGTGCCGATCTCCGAGGAGCTGGCGTTTCGCGGCTACCTCCACCGCCGCCTGGTCGCCGCCGACTTCGACCTGGTGCCCTTTCGCCGCTTCACCTGGGCCGCGTTCGTCACCTCGTCCCTGCTCTTCGGCCTCATGCACGGGCGCTGGCTCGCCGGCACGCTAGCCGGCATGGGCTACGCGCTGGCGATGTACCGGCGCGGCGAGCTCGGAGACGCGATCGCCGCGCATGCCATCACCAACGCATTGATCGCGATCTGGGTGCTGGCGACCGGACATTGGCTCCTCTGGTAGGCGCGCCGATCGGCGCCGCCTGGGTGACGTACCAGGGCTTGCTGCCGGCGCACTCGCTTCCGGAGGGTGCGCCAGCCACCCCGCTCAGCGCTTCGCGATGAAGCGCGCGCGGTATTCGGCGAAATCGCGTGCGATGCCCTCGGGAGCAAGCCCGAACTCCGCGAGCGTGTACTGGTGGGGCGGTCGCCCCTCGCGCGGGTGCGTCGCCATGAAGGCGCGCATAGCCTGCTCCACTTCGGGCAGGAACGGCATCCCGACGGCATCGTAGATCCGCGCGGCCTCTGCCACCGGATCGCGGACAGCGTCGAGATACCAGACGTCGACGAAACGGTCCGGATGACGCTCGCGGACTGCGAGGCAGCGCCGCAGCGCCGCTGCCATCTTGTCGTTCCAGAGACGTCCGACGACCTTCGGGTCGACGCGCTCGGCAATGAGCCCCCAGAGCGCCGTGATCATGCTCGCCAGCGATGGGATCGACTCCACCGGATCGCGGTGCGTCTGCACGATGCGGGCGCCGGGAAAGACCTCGAGCAGCACGTCGGCATAGCCGAGGTGGTGCGGTGTCTTCAGGACCCAGCGCTCGCCGCGTTCCCCGCTGCGCGCCTTCTGCCACTGCAGAAACTGGAGGAGCCTGTGGAGATAGCGGTAGCCCGGAGTCTGATCCTGGGCGTCGAGCCAGCGCCCGTACGACGGCACGTTCGCAGCCGACTCCGGCACGGTGCTGAGGAACGAGTGCTCGAGGAGCAAGATCTCCTCGTCGGGAGCCAGGGCGTCGAGCGGGTGAATGGCGGCGAGCGCAGGCGAGCCGTCGAGCATCGCCCGCACCTCCGACTGCGCCTGCACGATGCGCGGATCGCCGGCGCCGAGTCTGCCGCCCGGGAACGGCGCCGGGTATCGGCACTCGAACCAGCGCGCCGAGTAGAAGCGCGCATCCTGCGCCAGTGTGCGATGCAGGAGGGTCGTACCCGTGCGCGGCAGCCCGACGATCACGATCGGCGCGCCGATCTCCTCGTCGAGGATCTCGGGGTGGCGGCGGAACGCGTCCTCGGCACGGAGCCGGTTCACCAGGAGATCGACGATGCGGCTGCGCTGCGCCGCGCGTCCGAAGTCGCGGAGCCCGGCCTCCTCGTCGAGCGCGGCGAGTAGCACCCGGAGCGGCTCCCGGAACGACTCGTCGCCGAAGTCCGAGAGGCCTGCCTTGCGCCGCGCTTCGTCCAGGATCGACTGCTCGTCGAGGCGCGTCGCCATTTCCATTCCCTGCTCCCCCTCTCAGCGTGCCAGCGTCTCGACGCGCACGGTCGGGTCGACGATCTCGCTGGCGCCGATCCAGCGGAAGCACATCGTCCCCTGGGCGTGGCCGGCGGTGTCGAGCCAGTTCGGTCGGCCCGGATCGCGCCCTGCGATCACGATCGTACAGCTGCCCCCGGGGCCGTACACCACCGTATGCTTGTTCACGTGCGCCCGCCCGTACCGATAGTCCATCGATTCCATCCAATGGTTGTTGATCTGCAGGTTCCAGCTCTCGCAGGGCGGAAGGCGCGGCACCTCGACGATCAGCGCCTCGTCCGGCCGGAGGCGGAAATAGCCGTGGTAGTAGTAGATGGTCGGATCGCCGCCGGCAGCGAGATAACGGGCCTGGTCCTGGCGCGGCAGGACGTTGGGCGTCGCGGCGAAGCCGGCCGCCCAATCGGCGAAGACGCGCGCCGTGCCTTCGACGAAGCGGGCGGCATTGCCGAGGCGGCGTGCGATCGTCGCCGGATCGAGCGGCCGCGGCGCGGCCGGCGCCGGGTGGCGCGCGATCGCGAGCTCGGCGCGGCGCTCGCGGCTACGATCGAGGAAGGTCTGCCGCACGATCAGCATCGACGTCGCCGGCGTCATCGGCAGCCAGTTGCCTGCGTGCGGCGTCGCGCTGACGATCACCTCGAAGCGGCCGTCCGCAGCGACCGCGAGGCGGGTGCTGTCGAGGAACCCGGTCGGCGCCAGACCGCCCGTCGAGCCGTAGTCTCCGGCCTTGGTGCTGAAGCCCAGGTAATGCACGGTGCCGCGCACACCCGTGATCTTGTACTCGAGCCGGCCGTCGACGCAGGCATTCTGATAGAAATTGTCGGGATTGTCGGCGCCGATCTTCAGCGTCTCGTGCGCGAGGCTGTAGAAGCTCGGGGCTTCGGGATCGGCGTGCTCGACGCACGCTTCGAGCGCGCCGCGCGTTAGCCGCGAAAGATAGCGCCAGCCCTCGGCGCGCGTCAGGTCGTCACCGGGTGCGTCGGGCCGGAGGATCTGGGAACCGGCGCGGGCGAGGGCAGCGCAGAACGCCGTCCACGGATCTTCGTCGGCGATGCCGCTCATGGTCGGCGCACCGTACGAGCTTCCGTTACTGCGGACAACCGCATCGGCCGCTACAGCCGCGACGCCGGACGACCGCCGCAGCGCCGACCACTACGGCATCACCCGCCGGCAACGGGACGGTGCGCCCGCGACCGCCCACGGCCAAAGAGGTGCGTCAGCGGCGCGGCGCTGCATACGGCGCCGCCTTCCACGTCCGCGGCAGCTTTGGCAGCGGCTCCCCGGCGCGGACGAGGCCGATCTCGTCGCGATAGCTCGACGTCCGCGCTCCCGGATCCATCCGCATCTTCCCGACACAGTGCACGATGCGCGCATCCGAAATGACGCGTGCAGTTCCGAGCGCCAAGTGCCCGAGGCGAACATTCAACACGTCGTCGCGACCGACGAAAAACGTACCGTCGGTAACGAAGAGGACCTTCTTGCCGGCGGGTATCGGCGGCGACCTCACGATCCCGAAGCTCGACACCGCCTGCCCTTCCGGACCGGAGAACTCCACCGCGAAGCGGCGCGGCACGGGGTCGCGATGGCGGCAGGCGATCATCGTCACGCCGAGCTCACCGAAGCTGGCGACACGCGCAGCGTGGTAGATCACGCGCCCGAACGGCGGCGACTGCCCCGGTGTCGCCGCCACCGACACTGCCCACACGACGATCGCCAGCGTCGCTCGCCCGACAGGCACGGCGGCGTGCTCTAGCGGGGCGCTCGCGGACGGTCAACGCCGCGCCGCATCCGCGGCTCCATATGGACGAGGACGCTCCGACAGCTCGGCCGGAGCGTCCTCGATCGGATCCTGCTCGTCGTCGGCGACGAGCTACGGCACTGCTTTCCCGAACGTGTCGTGGGGCGTGCGGGAACCGACGCCGCGCGATCCGGGCGCGGCCACTCGATGCTGCAGCTCTACTGGACGGCCACCAGCGTCGGCCCGGCGTATTTCTTCAGCAGCCGCTCGACCTTCTCGCGCACGATCTCCGGATCGACGACCGGCTTCGCGAGATAGTCGTCGCAGCCGATCGCGAGCGCCTTCTGTTCATCGCCGGCCATCGCCTGCGCAGTGAGGGCGATGATCGCGACGCGCCGCCCGCCGGTCGTCAGGCGGATGCGCTTGGTTGCCTCCCACCCGTCCATGACCGGCATTTTCAGATCCATGAAGATGAGGTCGGGAGAATGCTGCTCCGTCATCTCGATCGCCTCGAGGCCGTTCTGCGCCTCGAAGATCTCGAAATCGCCGATCTTACGAAGCCGGTACACGAGGATCCGCCGGTTGTCCTCGTTGTCCTCGACGACCAGGATCTTCTTACGATTCATCATTGGTGCCTTTCATGTGGGCGCGCGCCAACCCGCCTGACCCCGTCCGTGCTGCAGACGCCGACGAGGCTGCTACGCGCTCAGCGGCATCCAGGATTTCCGTGGAGGGCAGCAAGAGCTATGCCGCTAGCCGTGAGGGTGGATACAGGCTATAGACGCGGCGCGCGGCGCTTGTCAAAACGGCGGGTTCGCTCGCTGCCGACAGAACTTCCGGATCCTGGACGCCGTCCGGCCGAGCGGCGCCGACATGCTTCGCCTGAGAAAAATTTGACACCGTGACCGGTTCCTCGACGCCCCGCACCCGTTTCGCTCCGAGCCCGAGCGGCTACCTCCACATCGGAGGAGCCCGCACCGCCCTCTTCAATTTCCTCTACGCCCGCCGCCACGGCGGCGTTTTCATCCTGCGCGTCGAAGATACCGACCGCGAGCGCTCGACCGACGCTTCGATAGCGGCGATCATCGAGAGTCTCGAATGGCTCGACATCGCGTGGGACGAGGGGCCGTACTTTCAGAGCCAACGCACGGCCGTGTACGTCGCCGAAGCCGAACGCCTGCTCCGCGAGGGCCGCGCCTACCCGTGCTGGTGCACGGGCGACGAGCTCGAGGCGAAGCGCTTCAAGGCGCTCGCCGAGGGCCGCAAGCCGGTCTACGACGGGACCTGCCGCGACCGCGTCGCGGCGCCGGGCGACGCGGAGCGCCCGCACACGGTGCGGTTTCGCGGGCCGAAGGACGGTGCGACCGTCATCGATGATCTCGTGAAAGGGCGCGTCGTCTTCCAGAACGCCGAGCTCGACGACCTCATCATACTGCGCAGCGACCGCACCCCGACCTACAATTTCTGCGTGGTCGTCGACGACGCCGAGATGCGCATCTCCCACGTGCTGCGCGGCGACGACCACCTCGCCAACACGCCGCGGCAGATCCTGCTCTACCAGGCGCTCGGGTACGACCTCCCGGCGTTCGGCCACGTGCCGTTGATCCTCGGGCCCGACAAGGCGCGGTTGAGCAAACGGCACGGCGCGATGGCCGTTACCGCGTACCGCGACCTCGGCTTCCTGCCCGAAGCGGTAGTGAACTACCTGGCGCGTCTCGGCTGGTCGCACGGCGACCAGGAGATCTTCACGCGCGACGAGCTCGTCGCCGCCTTCAACGTCGAGGCGATCGGCAAGTCGGCCGGGGTGTTCGACGTCGAGAAGATGCGCTGGGTCAACTGGTGCCACCTCAAGGCGCTCGCACCCGACGCCCTCGTCCGCGCCGCGCATCCATATATTGCGGCGGCCGGACTCCCGGTCCCGGGAGACGATGCGTGGCTCGCACGAGCGCTCGTCACCCTGCAAGAACGGGCACAAACGCTGGTCGAGCTCGTCGCCAGCGGTCGCTACTACCTGACCGACGACATCGTCATCGACCCGGCCGCGGCAGCGAAGTTCCTGACCCCTGCGATCGCCGGACCGCTGCACTCGCTGCGCGACGCCCTTGCATCGCCAGGCGATTGGACCGTCGAGACCATCACCGCCGCCTTCCATCGGGTGCTCGCCGAGCACGAGCTCAAGCTCGGCAAGCTCGCCCAGCCCGTCCGAGTAGCCGTCACCGGCGGCACCGCCAGCCCGGGAATCTTCGAAGTCCTCGACATCCTCGGCCGGGAGCGGACCCTGGCCCGCCTCGACGCCGCCCTCGGACGGATTTCTTGACCATCACGACTCCGGTCTATAGATATTGGCCTTCGATCGGTGAGGAGTCGCCTAATTGGTAAGGCACCTGACTCTGGATCAGGGCATTGAAGGTTCGAGTCCTTCCTCCTCAGCTCTGCGCAGCGGCACCACACTCGCGTTCCACCTCGGTCCCATCGTCTAGCGGTTAGGACGGCGGCCTCTCACGTCGCAAACGGGGGTTCGATTCCCCCTGGGACCACTTCGTAAGCCTCGCTCACCCGAGGCTTTTTCATTTGGGGTGGTGGCCGCTGCGTGGCGACGGTTCCCGCTAGGTTCCGGGTTGCGAGGTTTTCGCCGGCAGACCGCTCCGACGGCAGACATGAATGGCGCCAGGCCGTGGTAGGAAACGAAGTGGCCGTAGCTGTTCTCGATCATCGCAACGTGCCGACGTACTCGGCGAACGCCCCCAGATTCATCCCGCTCGTCAACGCCCACGAGACGAACGCCGCAATCGCTGTGATGGATGGATGGGCCGGTCACGATCCGGACGCGCACAGACCGCCTGTTCGAGCGCATCGAGTGCCGGATCCGACCGCAACGTCGTGTCGACACGACATATGGCGCAGAATAGCAGAGAGGTTCGCGCAACCATGATCCAAAGACCGTGTCGACGAGATATCGAGGGGGAGGATGCCGGCCAACCGACCGTTTGATGAGCTCCTTACACCGGGCATCCTCGCCCGCCGCGACGAATTGCCGATCAAACCGGTACCCGTGGCGCTGGAAGGACAGCGGGTGCGGCTACGACCGCTCGACCTTGTTACGGATATCGAACCACTCCATCTCGTATCGAACGGTCAGCCGTTTTCACTGGGAACGCGTCGGATTGGCGCCTACGACGCCGACGCCGAGGTATGGAGATACATGCCCGCGGGACCGTTCGACGACGTCAGCTCCCTCGGAGACTACCTGCAAGGGCTAGCAGAAACACCGAATCTGCTACCGCTTTGCGTCGAGGATGTCGCAACCGGTCACCAGGTCGGCGTCACGACATTCATGAGCAACGAACCGAAGCATCTGAAGGTTGAGCTTGGAAACATCTGGTATAGCCCGATCGTGCAGGGTACGGGCGCAAATCACGAGGCGACTTACCTGATGCTGACACACGCGTTCGAGCTCGGCTATCGGCGCGTGGAGTGGAAGTGTGACGCACTGAACGCCCGATCGCGCCACACCGCCGAACGGATGGGCTTCACGTTCGAGGGCATCCAGCAGGCGCATTACATCATTAAAGAACGCAATCGCGATACCGCCTGGTTTCGCATTCTCGATCACGAGTGGCCGACGGTGCGAGCGCACCTGGAACTCATGATCAGGCAGAACAGCGAGCAGGACAGCGGCACGGAGCGACGCTGAGGCGGTCACGTACCACTTGCGCGATCCTACCCGGCGCAGAGGGCTTCGCGGATGGAGCTGACCTGTTGTCGAAGCAGGCTGAGGAACCTGTTTCCTCCCGGAGGACGTACGTCGCCACCTAGTGTTGCCTTATCACTCCGGCGCGTCGAGCTGCGTGTGAAGGGTTGCGACTGAAAGCGGGGTAACGTGCTCAGGCGCTCGGCAACCTGTAGTCCTTGAACTGCTCGCGCAGCTTGTTCTTCTGCATCTTGCCGGTGGCCCCGAGCGGGATCACCTCGACGAAGGCGACATCGTCCGGGATCCACCACTTGGCGACCTTGCCCTCGAAAAAGGCGAGCAGCTCCTCCTTCGTCACCTCGGCATTGGGCTTCTTCGTCACCACCAGGAGCGGACGTTCGTCCCACTTCGGGTGGTGGGCGGCGATGCACGCGGCCATCGCCACGGCCGGGTGCGCCATCGCGATATTCTCGAGCTCGATCGAGCCGATCCATTCCCCGCCCGACTTGATCACGTCCTTGCTGCGGTCGGTGATGTACATGTAGCCGTCGGCGTCGATGGTGGCCACATCGCCGGTCGGGAACCAGCCACGCCCGGCGGCATCGGCGCGCAGCGGATTGCCGCCCTCACCCTTGAAGTACTCGTCGACGATCCAGGGTCCGCGCACGAGTAGCTCGCCGGACTTCTCGCTGCCGAAGGGCAGGTTATTGCCGTCGTCGTCGACGATCTTCATGTCGACGCCGTAGACGACGCGGCCCTGCTTGGCCATAACCGCGCAGCGGCCGTCCTTGTCCATCTGTTGATGGCGTGGCTTGAGGCTGCAGACGGTGCCCAGCGGGCTCATCTCGGTCATGCCCCAGGCATGCAGCACGTGCACGCCGAATTCCTCGCCGAAGGTGCGCAACATCGCCGGCGGGCAGGCCGAGCCGCCGATCACCGTACGCTTCATGCTGCTGAACTTGAGCCCGTTGCCCTGCACGTGGGCGAGCAAGCCCTGCCAGACCGTGGGCACCCCGGCGGAGACCGTGACCTGCTCGCCCTCAAGGAGCTCGTAGAGGCTTTTGCCGTCCAGCGCCGGGCCGGAGAAGACGATCTTGGCGCCCGTCATGCACGCCACGTAGGGCAGGCCCCAGGCGTTGACGTGGAACATCGGCACCACCGGCAGGATGGTGTCGTTGGCCGAGCAGTTCAGCGAATCGGGCAGCGCTGCGGCATACGAGTGCAGCAGCGTCGAGCGATGGCTGTAGAGCACGCCCTTCGGGTTGCCCGTGGTGCCGCTCGTGTAGCACAGCGAACTCGCGCCGTTCTCGTCGAAGATCGGCCAGTCGTAGCGGTCGTGCTGGGCGTCGATCAGCTCCTCGTAGCACAGCAGGCCGGGGATCTTCGCGGCGTCCGCCGGTAGGTGCGCGCGGTCGCACATCGCCACCCAGTGCCTGACGGTGCTGGTGCGCCCGGCCACGGCCGCCATCAACGGCAGGAAGCTGAGGTCGAAGAAGAGCACCTGGTCCTCGGCGTGATCGACGATGTAGACGATCTGGTCCGGATGCAGCCGCGGATTGAGCGTATGCAGCACCAGCCCCGACCCCGAGACCGCGTAATACAGCTCCATGTGCCGGTAGCCGTTCCACGCGAGCGTGCCCACGCGGTCGGACATCGCCAGCCCCAGCCCGTCCAGTGCATTCGCCAAGCGCCGCGCGCGCGCGCCGAGCTCGCGATAGGTGTAGCGATGGAGGTCGCCCTCCACCCGCCGCGAGACGATCTCACGTTCGCCATGGTGGCGTTCGGCGTGCACGAGAAGCGAAGAGATCAGCAGCGGCTGCTGCATCATCTGACCGAGCATGTCGTCTCCTGTTCGCATGGCCACCGTCCCTGCCGCAGCCCTGCGGGCTGCGACAAACGGCAGTAGAGATCCGAACGTCCGATAGCGCGCATCGCGTTAACTTGCTCGAGCGAAAAGGCCGCCGAAGATGCCTACCGCCCACAACAGGACATGTTTAAGCTGCGCAGGTGGCCCTTGATCCCAGAATACTCTAAATAAGGCCTCAACCCCCTGCCCCACAAATTCCGCCAGCCGAGAGATACTGTCCAGCGGCACAATATCATCAAGATTACTCCTACAAGCACCTCGGCCTCACATGAGCCCCACACGCGATGCATCAAGGCCGGCTTGATTATAAACGGCGCCAACCTCAATTATGCCTTAGTATACCTCTCAGATCTTTCGCGAACATATGGGCCGTCTTGTGCATTTTAGTCAAAAATCTCGATGTCACATTCAGCTTCTCCACGCCCGCCGGGATCCTCAACCCTTGACTGTCTGACATATCATATTTCCAATAACTGCCCCATATATTATCCAATCTTTGTGGCTGAATTGTTCCCCGTCCCGCATTTGGCGTGAAGGTGAACTCACCAAAATATACGTCAGGCCCTTTGAGGTAAACGTCAACCCGTATAAAATCCATATCAGCGGCCAACTGCTCCACGATGCTAATCATCTTGTTAAGGTTCGATGGTCGCTGCATCCCAAATCCTTCAGGATCTCTCCAACGCGCCCTGATCCGGTTCCATCCTACATCATATAATGTCGACCTAACTTCTCCCGAATGATCGACGTCCACCATGATGAATCGTAATTTTCCGTGAAAACAGAAGCATCTACATTCTAGGAAATCATCAATATACTCCTCGAAGAACACGCGCGGCTTGATAGGCACGTACTGTCTCTCTCTGCCCCTATTGTACGTTTTATTTAACCAGAGCCCGGCCTGCTTCTCAAGCATATCCGTAATAACGGTCTTGCCAGTATTGATTTCTTTCCCGTCCTTAACTCTAATGCACCATCCTGAACCGTGATTCGCCTTGACAACGTAAGAGCTCGAGCTGAAATCATAAGTTTCAATGACGCGGGCAATTTTGCACTCTGGAGCACGCTGTTTTGCAATAGATTTTGCTTCAATCTTATCGACAAAATGCCATGAATTCCTGATAGGATGGCGGGAACGCCATTTGATCTTCTCCGTAAAAGACATCTTGCTCCATCGGTTTTGATTCATTGAATCAATTAGAATATAGACGTTAAACGAAGTGGGCGATTTTCCAATAAGGTCGGCTGCAGAGGGTTGAGGGAACAGTTTGCTTGAATAAAAGAAGCGCGCCGTAAGGCTTTTATCGAATCTATCCTTGATACACGTATCACAGGGATGAATTCTTCGAATGTGCGTATTATCGCAGTTAATGCAATAAGGGTCCTGCGGCAAACGGCAGTAGAGGCCCCCAACGTCCGATAGCGTGCATCGTGTCGACTCGCCGGAGCGAAAGGCCGTTGAAGATGTCTATCACCACGCCGCACCGCTCGAATCGGATGCCGTCGTCGTAGCTGTGCGGGCGTGCGCTGTGTCTCTTCGATCGCGTGTTCGAGGCCCAGCATCTCGGGGTGTTCGCGGATGCGGGCGAGATGCTCGGCGGTCAGCCGGATCTGAGGATCTTCGAAGTCGGGTATGATCCTCATCCGTCGGTCCGGAGTTAATTCGAGCCGTACATCCCCGCTCGACGCGTGACGGAGGTTCCGTAGCAGCCGCCCGTGCGCGCGAGACCAACAGGGCCACGCCAGCACCCGCCGGAACAACCTCACCACGATCGGGCCAACGAGATCGGACTATCCGCGCTCGTACTTCCCTGCTGGATGGCGAGGTTTCAGTCAGCGTGCGCGCCGCTGGGTGGCGTGCCGTAAATTGAGCTTCGCCACCGCCCGTTGCAGCTGCGCGATCTCGCGCGCCTGGGTCTGAAGCGCCGCGACCGCCATGCTGGTGTACGCGTATAGGTCGACGCGATCGCCGCTCGCTGCGACCGCGGGGCTCTGCGGCACGTCGTCGATGATGAAGCCTAGGTGCGTGGCAGACGAGGTGCTCGACGCCGCGTAGCGATACTTGGCGAGACGGTAGGCCACGAGCTCGTCGTGGAGGCGTCTCGTCTCGGCCCGAGTCAGGTAAGCGACGTCCGTCTTGACAGCCCGCCGCGACGGTATGCCGCAGCCCGCCGGGACACCGGGATCGGTGGTCGCGGTTCGGGTGAGCTTCCACTTGCACGTCCCGTGGCTCGGCGCGCCGACGTCGTCGTTGGCGACGATCGTGATGCCCGTGATCGTGGCTTTCACCTTGCCGGTCTTGGTCTTCACCGAGAAGCGTCCGAGCGCGTCGAACGGGGTCGTGTCGACGTGATCACGGCAGTGGCGCACCGAGAGCTCGCCCTTGTCGGGTTTCTCGGTGCCGAAATTGGCAATGCCGGAATAGAGATGCTGGCTGCCGATGGCGCTGTCGAAGCCGAGCGCATTGCCGACCTGGGTGATCGCGACCGTGCCTTCCCGATCGACCTTGGACTTGACGCCGGCATCGAAGAACTTGCACTTGCAGGTCCCCGTCCAACTGCCCGTGAGGTCGAAGGCGGCCGCCGGACCGGCGACGGCGAGCAGCAGCGGAACGACGACGAGGCGACGTAGCATGGCGCGATTCCTCCCCTGGGAAGCGCGTTCTCTGCCGGAAGCGCTGCGATTGTCAACGACGAGCGCGGCGCGAACGGCAGATCCGCTCGATCGACCCGCTCGGCGCCGACTCAGTGTCCGCGCCGCCCCGTCGCCGCCCGCCACACGGGCGTGAGCACGAAGCTCACGAGCGGGATGAGCACGATGCCCGAGAGGAGGCCGTGGCAAACGGCAGTAGCGGCCCGAACGTCCGCTAGAGATCCGTATCAAACCCCTCTCGCGGGCGGCGCGCGTCGCCGGTATGGTCGCGACCGTGCGCCAGGCCACCCATCGCCTGCAGACCCGGACACGCGGCGCCGGTCTCCACGACGTGACGTCGGAGCTCCGGGCGTGGCTCGCGCGCCAGGGCGTGCGCGAGGGACTGCTCACCGTGTTCATCCGCCACACCTCGGCGTCGCTCGTGATCCAGGAGAACGCCGATTCCGACGTCCTGCACGACCTCGAGTCGTTCCTGCGGCGGCTCGTTCCGGAAGGCGATCGATCGTATCGGCACACCACCGAAGGCCCCGACGACATGCCGGCGCACATCCGCGCCGCGTTGACGGCGACCCAGCTCTCGATCCCGGTCGTCGACGGCGTGCTCGCACTCGGCACCTGGCAGGGGGTGTACGTGTTCGAACATCGTGCGGTGCCGCACGTGCGCGAGCTCGTCTTGCATCTCGTCGGCGAGTGAGCCACAGAAGCTCGCGCGCCTGCGGGCGACGACTACGCTGGGGGATCCGTTCATGTCTGCTGCGACCGCCACCCGACAGGAGCTCGAAGCGCTCGTGCTCGCCTTTACCGAGGCCTTCAACCGCGAAGATCTCGACGCGGTGATGGCGTGCCTGACCGACGATGCCGTCTACGATCAGTTGGACGGCGCACGCGCCGTCGGGAAGGCGGCCATTCGCGAGGCGTTCGTGCCGCAGTTCCGAGGAGACTTCGGGACGATGCGGTTTCGCACCGAGGACTGTTTCGTAGATGCGACCGCGCGAAAAGCCATGATCCGTTGGACATGTACGCTCGAGCGCGACGGTCTCGTCCGCGGCTGGCGCGGCCTCGATCTCCTCCACTTCGAGGGCCGCCTCGTGAAGGAGAAACACACCTACGCCAAGGCGGACGTGCCGAAGCTCGGTCCGATCGACTGAGCGTACCGGTCCGCCTCGTCGCTCCCGACGGTTGCGTGCGGCGTCGACGAGACGAGCGTCACCGACATCTGCTCGTAGCTGAACGAGCGGCACCACGAGGTCGCCACGGTCGGAGTCGACTACGACCAGTGCAATCCGATGCGCCCGTAGCACCAGCGGTCGGTCGACGGCCGCGTCGATGGCGGGCTCGCGCCCGAGAGGATGCACGCCGAGCGCACAAACGCCATCATCTGTTCGCACGCGCTCCGACCATCTAGGATTACCTGTTCGAAAGACCATTCCGTATAGGGTTCCTGCAGAGTGGGCAGGTGGTTGTCGCCAGCGCGACAGTGGACGAGAACAACGGCAACTTGACGGTGAAGCTCACCAACGTCCGTTATATCGAAAGGGATTTCGCTACCGACCAGCCCGTTCAGGGCGGGAGTGCATTGTCATAGAGAGCCTCGACATTGATACGTCATGGAAGGGCAGTTCTGGCGCTGGCGGGGCCAGCAGCACCGGAGCTCTGGCACCGGCGGTGGTTACGGCTGCACTAGCGGTGACGAGTTGAGCGTTGCCCTAGGTAGCCTTGTCCTGTTGTTGCGCCGCCGTCGCCGCGTTCGACGCGCATGCTGAGGTACGTGGCCCTCGGTGACAGCACCGCCGAGGGCCTACAGGACCCGGATGGCCAGGGCGGTTACGTCGGTTGGGCGGACCGCCTGGCCGGGCATCTGAAGGCAGCGCATGGCGGTGTAGCTTACGCCAACCTGGCTGTTCGCGGACTGCGTGCCAGCGAGATAAGGACGAGGCAACTGGGCTCGGCGCTCGCGCTCCGGCCGCAGGTGGCGTCCGTGGTTGGCGGCGTCAACGACTTCCTCCGGCCACGTTTCGATGCCGACGTCGTCGCAGCTGAAGTGCGATTTATGATCGCGGCGCTCCGGGCAACAGGCGCGCGGGTCATCACCTTCACCATGCCGGATATGACCCCGGTGAATCCGTTGGCGGGTTTGATTCGCGGGCGCCTTGTCGCATTGAACGAGCGTCTACGACGAACGTGCCGAGACACGGGGGCGCTGTTGCTCGATCTCGAGCACACTCCGGTCAGTCGCGACCCTCGTCTCTGGGCGGAAGACAGGCTTCACCCCAGCACTGCCGGGCATGAGCGCATTGCCGCCGGGCTTGCCTGGGTCCTCGGTCTTACCGGTTTCGATGATTGGGCTCGGGAGATTGTCGAAGCGCCGGAGAAGTCGTTGTCCGATCGGGCGCGCAGAGAACTCGCCTGGAGCACACGGTGGTTTCTGCCTTGGGTGGTGCGACATGCGGTGGGTCGCTCGTCGGCCCATGGGCGCGTCGCCAAGCGTCCCGAGTTGCGGCCTCTCTGAAGGCGAAGCCGCGCTACCGGCTCAGCGACCCTTCCAGACCGGCGCTCGCTTCTGCGTGAACGCGGCGATACCCTCGGCCGCGTCCTCGGCGAGCATGTTACGCACCGCCACTTCGGACGCGTAGTCGTAGGCCGAGGCGAGATCCATCCCGAGCTGCCTGTAGAACGCCTGCTTGCCCAGCGCGACGGTGAACGGCGACTTGCCCGCGATCTCGGCGGCGAGCGCCCCGACGGCCGCATCCAGCTGCGCGGCCGGGACGGCGTCGTTGATCAGCCCGAAGCGCAGCGCCGTAGCGGCATCGATCAGCCGGCCGGTGAGCAGCATCTGCAATGCGTGCTTGGGTGCGATCGCGCGGCTGATCGCGACCATCGGCGTCAGGCACCAGAGACCGATGTTGACGCCGGGGGTCGCAAAACGCGCACTGTCGGCGGCGATCGCCAGGTCGCAGGCCGCGACGAGCTGGGCGCCGGCGGCCGTGGCCACGCCCTCGACCTTCGCGATCACCGGCTTCGGGATCGCGACGATCGTCTGCATCATCCGGCTGCACTGTGCCGCGACTGCCTTCGCAAACGAAGGATCACGGTTGCTCTGGAACTCCTTCAAGTCGTGCCCGGCGCAGAACACTTTGCCGCCCGCACCGGCGAGCACGACGACGTGCACACCGGTATCGGCCGCGGCAGCGTCGAGCGCGCTCTGCAGCGCCGCGATCATCGCCGTCGACAGGCTGTTGCCGGCGTGCGGACGGTTCAGCGTCAGCGTCAGCACGCCGCCCTCGCGGGCGCGGGTTACGAGCGTTTCGTCCGGCGGTGCAACGGCGGCGGCGTCCATCGTGTCGCTTCCTCTGTGCGGCCCGGCGATTCTTGCCCAGGGCCGGCTGTGCAGCAAGCGATGCCGCGACCGATGCCGCGACCGCCCCGGCCCGGTCGAGGCCGCTCGTCCCCCGGCATGGCGGACCGGCCGCGTACTGCAGCCAGCTCGAGCGGTCGCACGCGGAAACCTACCGACGGTGCCGGTATCGCGGCAACGCACGAACACGGACCGAGGCGGAAGCGGTCGATGTGGCTTCTCACAAACATTCTCCCCAGGTCGGCCGCGCCGGCGATGTGCGGGCATCGCTTCAAAGTCGTCCTGCACGCGCGCGACGTGGGCACGATACGCCCGAACCGCGCGCGAGTTGCGGTCGAAGCGTACGGCTCCGATCGCGGCCCGACTCGCCGCCGTCATGAGTCGCGACCGGCTCGACGCCGAGCTTGACGACCGCGGTGACGTCCGTGTCGCCCGCCCGTGCGATGGATCGGACGACGAGCACGAGAACGAGCGGAACGAGACTGAGCGAGCGCACGGACGGTCGCTCCGTCACCAACCGTCGCTTGACATAGTCGTGAATATAGTCAACTAAGAGGACATGATGCGGGTCAACATTGCAGAAATCAAAGCGAATCTCTCCAGTTACATCGAGCGCGTCGAGAGTGGCGAGGTCATCGTACTGTGCCGTCGGAACGTGCCGATCGCCGAGATCCGACCGCTGCGAAAGCTGCCGGAGCAGCCGAGGCCGGTCGGTATCGATCGCGGCATGACGATTCCGCCGAGCTTCTTCGAGCCGCTCCCGGACACGATTCTGGATGCCTTCGAGGGTCGCGACGAGTCGACGTGAAACTCCTCCTCGACACGTGCACCTTCCTGTGGCTCGCCGCCGACGACCCGCAAGTCTCCCCCACGGCTCGCGACGCCTGCCGCAATCCCGCAAACGAGGTATACCTGAGTGCTCTGTCGGCGTGGGAGATCGCGATCAAGCACCGCCTGGGTCGCCTGCCTCTCCCGGAGCCGCCGCCGCGCTACGTCGCCAGCCGGCGAACATGGCTCGGCCTCGAGCCTCTCGATTTCGACGCTGCCGCAGCCACCCATGATGCGTTGCTTCCGCCGCTCCACCGCGATCCGTTCGACCGCGGCCTTGTCTCGCAGGCGATTCTGCTCGGGCTGAGTATCGTTACCCCGGATCCGGCCATCGCCCGCTATCCGGCCCCGATTCTCTGGTAGGTCGGGGGTGGAAACGACGACGTCGGCATCGTTCGCAGCCCGGTCCGCGCCATTGCCCGAGTAGACCATGGATCGGCTGCTGCAACGACGGGAAAGCTCATGCTAGCGCGGCGCGCTCGACTTCCAGCGGAGCTGGGAAACGACCGCTGACTCGAGCTTCACCCAGATGATCGCACCCACCGGGTGATTGTAGGGTACCGGCACCGGAAGACGCCGTGCCCGTGTCAGCACCCACGCGTAGGTGTGGTCGCCATAGTAGTGCGGACCGGTGATCTCTTCCCGACGCTTGTTGAGCCGGGCTGCGTTGTCGCGCAGCTCGGCAACGCTCAGCGGACCGAGTACGTCGACGAACTCGCACGTCCCGACCACCGTGCCAGTGCCCTTGGCGATCAGCGCGATCGGACCGCGGATGTTCGTCTTCCGGCCACGCAGCTCCCAGATCTTCTTCCCCGCAAGGATCCAGCCGATGTACGGCTCGGCGATGATGAGCCCGCGTACAGGAGCGGCGTCATGCGAGCGCGCTTGCCCGCTGCACCATTCGACGAGCGCTCGCGGCTCGGATCTCTCGAGACCGGAGCCGGCCTTTCTGGCGCGCTTCATCGAGCCCGGCGAGGGATCTGTCGCCACACCTCGGCCAGATCCTCTCTCCGCCCCGGCATGCTGTGCAGCAAGAGCGCACCGGGGACATCTACCGAAAGTTCTACGAGCCGGAACATGATTGCCTCTCCTCCTCGTCCTTCCTCCTGGCGGTTTCGATATCGCGTATCGACCAGATACCGAGCGCGACCGGGGCATCGACGGCAGTACCGATCCTCGTCGGTGGCGAAACGACGGCCCGAGCCGCCTATGACCATCCCTCCCGACGCAGCCGGGCGATGAGGCCGATGGCGACCAGCGCCCAGACGGCCAGGCTCACGTACCCGCCGGCTTCCGGAACGATCAGCAGGAAGGGCAGCTCGAGTGCGCGTGCCAATACGAAGGTACTGACGGTGTACATGCCGATCGGAAAGACGATGTCCCAGGCGTCCGGCTCGTAGCGCAGCGGCACACGTCGCCAGAGGTAGCGCCAGAGCTCGAGCATGATCAGCAGCGGGATCCATGCGCTCGCCGCGGCCCAGGTGAACAGCGTCAGCCCGCGGACGAAGGGCACGAAGCCCACGAGCGAGCCGACTGCGTGCTCGACGTAGAGGCTGCCGGCGAGCGTGGTGATCGCGAGAGCGCCCATGTCGATCCAGTAGGGCGCGCGGAATTCGAGCGCGCGCAGCGGAAAGAAGAACAGCCGGGAGACGATCAGGATGATGATGAGCACGTAGAGTCCGGCACCGAGCAGCAGCAAACACAGCCCGGCGAAGAGCAGCCCGCTGCCCTCATTGCTGCCGGACGCGAGCAGGATGGCGAGCACGGCGAGGGCCTGCGTCGCTACCACCGAGACGAGCCAGCCGCCGTTGATGCTGCGGCTGAAGCCCGGCTTGTGGTGGCGCGTTATGGCGACGACGCACAGCGGATAGAGCAGCGCGAACCACAGCAGCGCGCCGGCCAGCGCCAGCCCGCCGGCCAGCGCGCGCACGTGCACTACCAGCAGGCACTGGCTGCCGAGTACGCAGGTCGCCGCGGTGAGGGTCAGGAATCCCGAAGCGCGACGCGGATTCGCGAAGTCCGCCAACACGCGGACAGGAAAGCGCCACAGCCGCAGCGCGCTTAGGCCCAGCAGCCACAGGTAGGCTGCGGCATTGACGATCAGCAGGGCCAGCGCCAGCTGCGGCATGCCATGCTGGCTCGCGTCGATGGACACGATGCCGGTCGCCATGACCAGCGCGAAGCAGCCGGGATCCAGTCTCCGGCAATGAGCAAGCAGGAATTGCCGCAAGTGCGCCACGGGTTCCTCGTGTCGATGGACGATGATCAGCGTGCCGTGCCGAGGCAAGCCTATCCAGTAACGCGATGGCCTTCGATCAGGCGTCGTTCGGCGCGAGCGGGTTCACGACTTCGATCTCGGGGAACTGGGCGAAGACGCTATCGACCGTGTAGATGCGGCGTACGCCGTGCTCGCGCATGAGCACTGCCGTCCGGACGTCGAAGAAGAGATTGCCGCTCGGATGCGTGAGCCGCGCCATACTCATCACACCTCACGAGTCCATGAGGGCTTCGAGCGCGTTGCGATCGCCGAGATGGACACGGGGGCGGCCCATGGAATTCTTTCAGTGTTCGAGCGGCCTGAAGCCGGAA
The DNA here is from genome assembly GCA_002050235.1 of Polyangiaceae bacterium UTPRO1. Classification (GTDB taxonomy): domain Bacteria; phylum Desulfobacterota; class Binatia; order UTPRO1; family UTPRO1; genus UTPRO1. Next base: position 43,063 of record MWST01000015.1, read on the forward strand.
TCGTCGAAGTACTTGCCGTATTTCTCCAGTGCGCCGATCACTGTGACAGCGCCGTCCCGACGGCCATGGTCAGCCGATTTGCCGTCCATCTGGCCAGCGCCGGTCAGCAGCTCGCCGACGATGATGTGCAGCTGGGCATCGGCCGCGGGCGGCAGCTTGCACTGGGCCACAATGTCGTTGACGGCACTCTGCACCTGTCGCGCCAGCTCCGTGTACTTCGCATCGCCGAGCCTATTTTCATGGATAGCCTGCAGGGCGGTCGCCATAGTCTGGCGAATCCTACCCATGTTCTGGCGCAGCGGCGCATCGGTCTGCCATTTTCTCCCGGCATCGAGCTGTAGTGTGGTGCCGTCCGGGCCGTGCTCGTGCTCGGCCGCGACCTCGGCGGCAAAAGCGGGTGCGGTCGCAAGCGCAAGCATCGTACAGATGATGAGGATGGTGCTCTTCATGGTCTACTCCTTCGGGTTGCCCGGGAGGCCTCGCTGGCCCCCGAGCCTGTGTAAAAACGCTCCAGAACGGCAGTGATTTCAGACGACAACATTACCGAACGATTGCATGGCGTTGAGCGACGGAAATCAAACGGCGTCCGCAACGGCGACGCTGGACGACAAGGCAGGTAATCTGCGACACCGCCGCCACACCATAGGAGGATGCCATGATCACACTCAACCACCTCGTACGACGGCAGGGATCAGTGGAGCCGGCGCGCTTCCGCGATTACTGGCTGACGGAGCATGCCGCACGCTCGGCGGCGCTCATGCAAGAGCTCGGCGTCGAAGCTCTGATCAAGTGCGAAACGCTATACGACGACGACGCTGCGGATCTGCTCCGCCAGGTCTATGGCACGGCGAGCGACGGCTACGATTTCGTCGACCAGATGCAGATCTACGATTTCGCGCGGTTCAAGTCGCTGCTCGCCAGGCCCGAGGTATGCGCGTCGTGGCAGGAACTGCATGCGGGTGAAGCGCGCTACGTCGATCACCAGCGGTCGGACTACTGGTTCTCGGTCGAGCACCGGCAGGTGCTGCTGGCCGACCATTGTGTCGCTACCCGCGACAACGCCTTTCTAAAAGGTTTCTACGTGGCGCGGATGCGCGACGGCCTCAGCCTCGCCGAGGCGCAGCTGCACTGGAACGCGTGCCACGGACCCCTGGCCCGCCGCTTCCTGCACATCCTACCGTTCGTGAAATACGTCCAGGGCCATCGGATCGAATCGCGCGTCGGCACCGAGATCAAGACGATGCTGGGCGGCGGCTTCGCGGACAGTTCACGGATTCTAGGACAGGCGGAAGTATGGCTCGACCGCCGCGCTCTCATGGGACTCCAGATCCCGGAGGCGCAGCGCATGATGCGCCTGCTGGTCGAGGACATCGCCTTGTTCATCGAAGCGCAGGCGTCGCATTCGTTCGGCGCCAAGGAGCACGTGATCTTCGAGCGTCCTCCGGACCTCGAGCCCATTCCTCGACTGTTCTCGGCTGACTGAGCGGAGGCAACCAGGGGCTGCAGTGCCCTCTCCGCCACCCCGGGATCCGCTGCAGGGGCCAGGCGCCGCGATCACCTCGCTAACGGACGGACCACCGGCATAGCAGCGCGGCTCCGCGGCGGCGCAGGTTGCACGCGAGCGCGTCGGCGTGCGTCTCCACGCACGTGCCGTCGAGGCCGAGAAGGAGCCGGGCGACCGGAGCGGCGACGCCCGTGAAGCCCGTACTGCGGCCCGAGAGCTTCACCCGCCAGATGCCGCTGGCGCCGCCGTAGGGCTGCACACTGATGCGCGTCAAGCCGCCGGCCGTACCGGCGCGGTCGACGTAGCGAAAGCCGCGGCCGGCGACACCGACGAACTGCGCTACCGCACCGGGACCGCCGGCTTGCGTGTCGAGCAGCGTGGTGCCGTTGGACTCGAGATGGATGGCCATCCCGGTGGCCGCGAGGTCGAACCCGCCCGGCGCGCGGAACGTCCCGCGTGCCGCGAGCCGGCCGGACGATGTCAGCGGCAGGGCCAGCGAAGCGACCTCGAGCTTCACGCCGTCCGGACAGGCAGCATCGCACGCGTCGCCGAGGCCGTCGCGGTCGCGGTCGATCTGGTCGGGATCGTAGACCGCAGGGCAGTCATCCTCCAGGTCGCAATAGCCGTCGCCGTCGGCGTCGGCACAGGTGCCGTCCAGGCTGCGGTGCACGTCGCGGACGGTCTCCCAGAGCGAGGTGCCGCCGAACATCTCCTGGTAGTAGAACCACCAGAAGTTGCCGCCGAGCGCATAGGGGAACGCGAGGTTGGCCAGATACATGTGGCGTGCGAGCGCCTGCCGCACCGTGGTCGTGGGGTTGCTCGGACTGCGCCACCACCACGCCTGCGTCGTCCGCGGCGACCAGTAGCCCAGCTCCCCGATCACGATCTGCTGGGTCGGGAAGAGCGCATGCAGCCGTTCGAAGACCTCGTCGTGCGCGATCCCGAGCGGCGCATCGCCGATCCACGTGCTGAGTGCGATGACATCGACGTTGGCGGCGAGCGCCGGCGTGACGTGGTCGTGGATCCACTGGAACAGCGTGGCCGCGCCCGAGCCGGCCGTGCCCATCTGCCAGTAGAACGTGAGCATGGTGGTAGCCGCGGGAGCGGCAGTCTTCACCTGGGCGGCGGCGTCTTCGATCTTCTCCTGCACCTGCGCCCCCAGCCACTCGCCGTTCACCTCGTTGCCGACCTCCCACGCTTCCAGGGAGGGGAAGCGGCCGAGGTACTCCTGCACGCGGCTCTGCCACTGTGCCCGCGAGTAGCGGCCCATGGCCGAACTGTCGAGAATCTCGCCGACGACGTGCACACCGGCTGCGGCCGCTGCACCGACGATGCCGTCATAGGCGCTCGCCGGAACGAACTCGTCGAACACGACACGCATGAACGCGTCCTGCGGATCCCCGTCGACGAGTTCGTGCACCGACTGCACCACTGCCGGGTAGTTGGTCGTGCGATCGACGGTAACGCCCCACCAGCGCGGTGCCGCGGCTGTACGTCCGCGCTGGCGACCGTACTCGCGGAGGAGGATCTCGAAGGCCTCTGCCAGCGAGTCGAGCGCCTGCTGGCCGAGTGCGCCGCGCAGTGACTCGGTAGGAGCCGTAGCTGCTGCGGCGAGCAGGTCGCTCGCCTGTTGGTCGACGAGCGTGAAGGCGCCGGGTGCCACGAAATCGGGCCGCCGCGCCAACGCCGCATCGAGCTTGGCGCGGTAGTCGAGGGCGGCGCGATAGGTGAAGTTGACCGTACCGCCGGAGAAACCGACGCCGCCGGCGTCGACGAACAGCGTCGAATAGCCGGTGTGCTCCGTGGGCCACGCCAGGCTCAGGCCGACACCGGCCTCGTCCACGTCGAAGGCTGGACTCCCGCCCAGGTCGTAGAGCGGGAGGTACCGCACCGTCGTGCCGTCCGCGATCCGGTAGGACAGGTCGTTGCGCCACCCCTTACCGCCCGCGGCGCTGGTCGCGACTACCTGGCGGAAGGAGAGATGCGCACCGGCTGCGTCGTAGACGTCGAGGACGACGGTTGCAGCCGTGGCTGCACGCGCCGCAAGAACGACGACGAGGGCGACGGCGATACTGAGTCTTTCGGCCGTACGCATGGCGTCTGGCTACGGCGGCAGCGGAAGCGGCGCAAGGGGCATTGCGCATCACCTGATCACGCGCAATCGAGTTCGTCGGCGCGGGCGGTCGGTGAATACGCCGACGAACTCCCACCCTCGCCGCCAGGCGGCAGTGCGGAGTTGCTCCAGGTGCGGAGCCGGATCGTCCCTCTTGGATGTCAGGTACAGGTACAGCGCAGCTTGGCAGAGAACGGCCGCGCCCGCACTCAGGAGCGCCCGACCTTGCTGCGGCGGCGCGGCTGCGCCGCTGCGGACGCCTGGCTGTAGTCGCCGAAGGGACTGTCGCGACGACGGATCGCACCCTTCACGCCCTGCTCGCGCGCGACCCGCACGAACTCGCGGCCTTCGGGCGTGTTGCGCATGATGCCGTCCAGGATAGGCCCCAGGGTCTGCGTGCCGTGCAGGCCCATGTTGTCGTAGGCTTGGTTGACGATGAGCTTCATCGCCGCCAGCTGCGTGAGCGGGATCTGCGCGAGCTTCCGGGCGAGCGCGTCAGTGCGCTCGTCGAGCTCCTCGAGCGGCCAGGAGAAGTTGATGAGCCCGGCGGCGACTGCATCCTTGCCGCTGATCCACTCGCCCGACAGCGCGTAGTACTTGGCTTTGGCCAACCCGAGGCGGTAGATCCACATGCCGGAGAGGTGGCAGCCCCAGACCCGAGAGTAGGGCGTGCCGAAGCGCGCGCAGTCCGACGCCACCACGAGATCGGCGCACAGGGCGAGCTCCGAGCCGCCGCCCACGCAGTAGCCGTGGACCTTGGCGATCGTCGGCTTCAGCCCACGCCACAGCCCCATGAAAGCGGTGATGTAGCTGGTGTACGAATTGGCCACCCAGTACATGTCCATGCCCGGGTCGTAGCCTTCTTCCTTGATGCCATCGAAGTGCTCGAGTCCCCCGGAGAAATCGAACCCGGCGCAGAACGCGTCACCGTTGCCTTCGAGCACGATGATGCGGACCTTCGGATCCCTGTTCGCCTGCTCGAGCCGCTGCTTCAGCCCCTCGAGCACCTCGGTGCGCAGCGTGTTGAATTTCTCCGGCCGGTTCAGCGTGATGGTGGCGATGCGATCCTTCTTGGCATAGAGGACGACGTCTTCGGACATGGTGCGGCTTCCTTTCCCGTGTTCCGCCGCTCGCGGGCTTTCGACGCGCGGAAACATAGGAGGTCAGAACGCCCGCTACAAGGCTGGGTGAGTGGCGCCGGCACTCGTTCTGGGGGCGGCAGCGGCGGGCGGCTTCAGCGGATCGCGGTCCCGCCCGCGTCGCCCACGGTTGCCAGTCCCGCGCGGAGGCCGTGCGAACGGTAGTAGGCCTTCCCGCAAGCGTTCTGGTGGTGCCAATAGGCGCGGATCGCGAGCGGCAGGGCCGGAATCCAGAACCGGTCTTCGATGGGCAGCACCGGTGTACCTATACCGATATCGATGTCGGCGGCGACGAAGCCTGCGCCCTCCTGCGTCTGCCGCTGCACCAGGACGTGGCCGCCGGCATCGACGATCTGAGTGCAGCCGACGAACTCGGTAGCGTACGGCAGTCCCCAGGAGCTGCCCGGCAGCAGCATGAAGTCGGTGGAGAAGCGCCCGCAGTGCGACGCCTGCAGCACCGGCGCACCGACGCGGCGCGCCAGCTCGGCCGGCGCGTTCTCGGAGAGGTAGCGATTGTACTGGCTGATCGACTCGAGCAGGCGCGGGATCAGGGGCCAGTTGGAAGGCAGCGTCCACCAGTGCGTCCCCGTGACCACCACACCGACGCGCCCCCGTAAACGTCGGGCCGTGCCGCTGCGAATCAGCTCCCAGCACACCGCGGCTCCCACCGCACCGAGGTCGGTCGCGAAGACGCCGTCGTCCTGGCCGGGGCCGTAGAAGGCGTTCTCCCACATCGTCGGCAGATCCTTGTCGTGGAGATGCATCCGGCCCGAGGGCTCCACCAGGTGATAGCGGTTGCGGATGCCGCCGTGCTCGGCGATCAGCATCGAGCCGCCGATCCAGCAACCATGCCGCCGCGCCACGGCGCGCAACATGTCCACTGCCACGTTCTCGGGCGGCAGCACGGCCCGGTGTACTCGCCGGTCGAAGGGAAGCTGCGAGGTGAAGAACTCGGGAACGGCTACGAGCCGAGCTCCGCTGCGAGCGATGGCATCTTCGGCCAGCCTCTCGACCTTGGCGACGTTCGTCGCCACGTCGCCCACCACCGCATCGAGCTGAATGGCCGCAGCGCGGATCCGCGTCGGCGAAGATTCGGTCAACTGCCCGGACATAGCTCCTTCTAGAGATGATCCGCGTCGGCGGCAACGCCGGGCCGCATATCGGCACCGCACCGGCAACCGTCCGCTGCCTCACCGCCGGATGGCCGGCTGCCGCCCTCGCTATCGCCGCTCCGCCGCTCCGTGGGCGTGCTCGACGTTGCACGCAATCGGGCCTATGGTGCGCGGCTCGATGGAGCTAGTCGGCAAGATCGCCCTGGTGACCGGCGCCGCCCGCGGGCTAGGACGGGCCATCGCTCTCGCTCTGGCTCGCGAAGGTTGCGACGTCGTCGTCTCGGATCTGGGCGCACCGGCGCAGGAGGGCGTCGCCTACACGCTTTCCGGGACTGAGGATCTCGAAGCGACGGCCGCCGCCGTGGGGGCCTGCGGGCGCCGCGCCCTGGCCGTCGTTGCCGACGTCACCAAGGCCGCCGATGTCGAGCGCATGGTGGGTAGCGCCGTCTCGGCGATGGGGGGTCTCGATATCGTCGTCGCCAATGCCGGGATCATCGCTGCCGCGCCGGTGGCGGCGATGGACGAGGCCGTCTGGGACCGCATCTTCGCGGTCAACGTGCGCGGGGTCTTCCTGTGCGCGCGCGCCGCCATCCCCCACCTGATCGCCCGCGGCGGTGGTCGCATCGTCAATGTCGCCTCGGTGGCGGGCAAGACCGGACGCGCCGGCCTCTCGGCCTACTGCGCTTCGAAGGCCGCCGTCATCTCCTTCACCCAATCCCTCGCCGAAGAGCTCGGACCCGCGGGCGTCGCCGTCAACGCCCTCTGCCCCGGCTTCATCAAGACCGCTATGTGGACCGACGTCCTCACCCCCATGCTGGCGGCGATGACCGGGACAGCGGCGGAAGCCGCTTTCGACGACTTCATCGCCCGCACCACGTTCACCAAACGCGAGCAGACGCCGGAAGAGATCGCCGCCGCTGCGGTGTTCCTGTGCCGGGCCGAGAGCATCACCGGCACGACGCTCACCGTCGCCGGCGGCGGCGAGGTGCACTGACGATGCGGACCATGGAACCGACGGAAGAAATCCTGCTGGTCGCCTATCGTACGATGCGCACCATCCGCAGCTTCGAGGAGAAGCTCGTCGAGCTGGTGACCCGCGGCAAGCTCGGCGGCTTCCTCCACACCTACATCGGCGAAGAAGCGGTAGCGGCCGGCGTCTGCGCCAACTTGAGCGACGACGACCATGTCGCCTCCACTCATCGCGGTCATGGCCACTGCATCGCCAAGGGAGTCGACGTGCGCGGCATGATGGCGGAGCTCTTCGGCGCCGGCAGCGGGATCTGCAAGGGACGCGGGGGCTCCATGCACATCGCCGACCTCGGAAGAGGCATGCTCGGCGCCAACGGCATCGTCGGCGCCGGCATTCCGCTCGCCACCGGCGCTGCGCTCACCGCCAAGCTCAAGAAGACCGGCGGAGTCGGAGTCGCCTTCTTCGGCGACGGGGCGTCCAACCAGGGCGCGTTCCACGAATCGCTCAACATGGCGGCGAACTGGAAGCTGCCGGCGGTGTACGTGTGCGAGAACAACGGCTGGGGCGAATTCACACCGACCGAGTTCGTCGTCCCGGTAGCGGACATAGCCGAGCGAGCACGCTCCTACGCGATGCACAGCCTGATCGCCGACGGGATGGACTTCTTCGATGTCTACGCCAAGTCCGGCGCCGCGATCGCCCGGGCGCGACGAGGCGAAGGCCCGACCTTGCTCGAGTGCAAGACCTATCGCTTCGCCGGCCACTACGTCGGCGACACCCTCGTCTACCGGAACAAGCTCGAAGCCGACCACTGGATCAATCACCGCGACCCGCTGCAGATCTTCACGAGCCGCGTCGTCGGCGACCGCCTGCTCGCCGTCGAGGATCTGCAGCGCATCGACCGGGAAGTCGCCGACCGCATCGAGGAAGCGGTGAGCGCCGCAGAAGCGGCGCCGCTCCCCGACCCCGGCGATCTCCTCGAAGACGTGTACGTGCAACGGTGATGCCGAGGGAGACGCCGACATGACTGCTCCGACCAAGTCTGCGCGCACGATCCCGACGGCGTTCGCCATTGCCGAAGCGCTCAGGATCGCGATGGCATCCGATCCCGACGTCATCCTCATGGGAGAGGACGTCGCCGGCGGCGGCAGCCGGCCCGAAGGCACCGACGAGATGGGCGGCATCTTGAGCGTCACCCGGGGACTGGTCCGCGAGTTCCCCGATCGGGTCCTGGACACCCCGATCAGCGAGATGGGCATCCTCGGCACCGCGGTCGGCGCCGCGCTCACCGGACTCCGCCCGGTAGTCGAGTTGATGTTCATGGATTTCATCGGCACCTGCCTCGACCCGCTGCTGAACCAGGCATCGAAGTTCCGCTACATGTTCGGGGGCAAGGCCCGCGTTCCCTTGACGGTCCGCACCGTAACCGGCGCCGGCCTGCAGGCGGCCGCCCAGCATTCGCAGTCCCTGTACTGGATCACGGCCGGCATCCCCGGCCTCAAGACCGTGATCCCCTCCAATGCCGCCGACGCCAAGGGGCTCCTGCTGGCGGCGATCCGCAGCGACGACCCGGTGATCTTCTGCGAACCCAAGGGGATCCTGTTTCTCTCCACCGATGTTCCCGAAGAAGACTACGAGGTGCCGATCGGCACGGCCAAAGTAGTGCGCGCGGGCAGCGACGTCTCGCTGGTGGGCATGGGGGCGACGGTCGGGATGGCGCTGGCTGCAGCCGACGAGCTGGAGCGCGACGGCATCAGCGCCGAGGTGCTCGATCTGCGCTCCCTGGCGCCGCTCGACGAGGATGCGATCCTCGCCACGCTCGCCAAGACGGGGCGGCTGGTGGTCGTCGACGAGGCCACGCCGCGTTGCGGAATCGCCAGCGACATAGCTGCGCTCTGCGTCGACAAGGGTTTCGATTTCCTGAACGGTCCCGTGAAGCGCGTGACCGCGGCGATGTGTCCGGTGCCGTTCTCCCGCGTCCTCGAAGAAGCCTACATGCCCTCAGCAGCCCGCGTCGTCGAAGCTGCGCGCGGACTCCTCTGAGCGCTCGAAGGTCGACGTGGCGACTCCGATTGTGATGCCCAAGCTCGGCATGACGATGCAGGAGGGCACCGTCCTCGAGTGGCCGATCGCCATCGGCGCCGCCGTCGAGAAGGGGCGCGCCGTCGTCCTGATCGAATCCGAGAAGGCCGCAGTCGAGATCGAAGCCACCGACTCCGGAGTGCTGCGGCACGTGTACATCGAGGCCGGGGAGACGGTTCCGTGCGGTCGCCTGCTCGGCGCCATCACTGCGACCATGGACGAACCCTTCGATGCCGAGGCATTCCGTCGCGCCAACGACCGCAGCCCGGCTGCGCCCGCGCCGCAGGCCGCACACGGCGGGCCGCCTTCCGGCGCTGCTGCCGCGCCGCACCCGAACAGTGTGCGCACCGGCCCGGCTCCGAGCACGCCGGCCGCACGCGCGCTCGCCCGCGAGCTCGGCATCGACCTCGCAGCCGTTGCCGGCAGCGGCCCCGGCGGTCGCGTCACGCGTGAAGACGTCGACGCCTTCGCAGCGCGGCGCGCGCGGCTCTTCGAGGTCGCCGGCGACGTGCAGCTCGAGGTCCTGCGCGAGGGCAACGGCGCCCCGGTCCTGCTGCTGCCCGGCTTCGGCGTCGGCATGACGAGCTTCGCCCCGCAGGTCCAGGCCCTCGTGGCCAGCGGCGGGTTCGAGGCCATCGGATTGCATGGGCGCGGCATCGGCGAGTCGGACGCTCCCGCGGACGCGGCATACGAGGTCGCAACGGCAGCCGCGGACGCTGCCGCCCTGGCCGCCTCGCTGGCGGCACCGGTCCACCTAGTCGGTGCCAGTCTCGGCGCGGCGATCGCGCTCGAAACCGCCCTGCGCTACCCCGAGCGGGTGCGCTCCCTCACCTTGATAACGCCCTTCGTCGCAGCCTCGCCGCGGCTCCTCGCCGTCGCCGACGCCTGGCGGGCGGTCGCGCGAACCGCGGACGGTGACGTCCTCGCGCACATGCTGCTGCCATGGCTCTTCTCCGAGCGCGTGCTCGCCGATCCCATGCTGCGCGAGCGTATGCGGCGCGGCCTGCGCACTTCGCTGTCGGCGGCATCGCCCGATGCGCTCGACCGCTGGGGTCGCGGCATGGCGTCGTGGTCTGGTTCACGGGCGGCGATGCTCGCTGCGGTCGCGGCGCCGACTCTGGTCGTCGCCGCCGGCGCCGATCTGCTGACTCCCGCCGGTGCAGCCGTCGGCCGCGCCATCCCCGGCGCCACTCTGTGCGTCCTCGATGAAGTCGGCCACGCCGCCGCCGTCGAGGCTGCCGAAGCCGTCTGCCGGGCCCTCCTCAGCCATCTGCGCGCCCACTGAAATCCCGCGCCGCCGCTAGGAAGACTGGCTGGGGCGCCGCGCCGACGGCTCCTCGGGAGGCGCCGCGCCTCTGTCTCAGCGCTCCTTCACGGCCCGCCGTTGCGCCGGGCGCGCGTCGAGCTCCGGGTAATGACGAAAGATGCCCTGCTCGTTGAACGGGAGGCGACGACCGGAGGCGAGATAGACGGCGATACGCGGCCGCGCCGCAACGGCGTCGTGGAGGGCTACAAGGCGCGGTATCCGGCGTTCGAGCCGCGCCGTCGCGTTGGGAAAGGCATAGCGCAACCCGGCCAGCACCTGGAACGCGGACAGGTCGACGTACGAGCAAGTACGGCCGACGAGCCAGCCGTTGCCGCGAACGTTCCGCTCGAGCACGTCCTCGAGCCATCCGAGATATCTCGGTAGGCGCTCGGCTACGAGGATCGCGGCGCGGCGCCGCGCCTCCTTCTTTTGGTCCTCGTAGTAGAGACTCGAGGCGATCGGATGGTGAGTGTCGTGCACTTCGGCAACGAGGTCGGCGATCGTCAGCTGGATCTGGCACGCCTCCACGCGCTGCGCCTCGGCCTCCGCAACGAGACCGAGCCGGGGCGCTAGATACCCGAGGATATTGGCGGTCTGCGATACGACGAGGCGGCCCACCTTGACGAACGGCGGCGCCAACGGCCGGGCGCCAGGCTCGCGGCCTTCGAGGAAGCGCATCATCGCCGCCATCCCGCCCTTGGTGCGGGCAACATCGACGTAATGCGCGCCCGCCTCTTCGAGGGCGAGGCGAACGAATTCGCCGCGTCCCTGGATGGTCGGCCAGTAATAGAGCTCGATGCGGGGGCTCATCTCGTTTCCTCAGCCGTATGGCCCGCATGCCATCGTACCGCCGCCGTTGCGAACCGAATGCCGTACGCAGGCCGGGATGAAGACCACCGCTTCCCGGTCCACCGTCGCTTCCACCATCGTCAGGATCCCTCCCGGATGCTGAACACCGGAGCCTGCAGATGTTGCCCGTGGCAGCGCGGACACGCGGTCGGGCGGGCGAGTCGGCGGCGACCGCGGAACACGTAGCCACAATCGCGGCAGTGCGCCGCCTCGACCTCGAGTCGCGCCCCCCTTCGGCGCAGCGACCTCGCGAGGTGCTCGAGGTGCCCGACGACGTCCTTTTCCGGAACCTGCACGAGCGCAGAAAGGGCATGTGCGGTGCACGGCGCTACCGCGAGCTCGCGGGCTATCGCCTGACGCGGAGTCGCGATCGCGAGCGGCGGTTCGACGGCGTCGCTATTCGTCCGTGCGGGTAGCGGGGGCACTGGATGGATCGTGCGCGCATCATCGGGCTCGAGCAACCGGGTGAGGCCCTGATTCCGATCCCCACCCCGTGCGTGGCTTCCGCGTCGGGTCGTCCGCAGGTTGCAGGCTGCGGTGCGGGCGGATCCGCCGCCATGGCGCCGACGCCGGCAAGTTGTTCGCGCGGCGGGCGCGCGGGAGGTAGACTCCCGAGCATGAGTGCGACAACGAGGCAATATGGGGGCGCGTAAATCGAACGTCTGGATGTGGACGCGGATGCGCGCCATGTTGAGCGAGGTGGACGAAATGCGCAGCCGTTTCTTCGAGCTGCGCATGGGCGAGACGACGCCGACGTGGGAGCCGCCGGTCGACGTCATCGAGACGTCTACCGAGCTGCTGGTCCTCGTCGCGCTCCCCGGGGTCGATCCTAAGACAGCCGATGCCGTGATCAGCGGCGGCGCGCTCATAGTGCGCGGGACGCGGCACCTGCCGGAGTCGCTGCGCCGTGCTCGCATACACCGCATGGAGCTGCCCTACGGTTGCTTCGAGCGGAGGATCCCGTTGCCGCCCGGACGCTACGATGCCGGACAGCGCGAGGCAGCCAACGGGTGCCTGCTGATTCGTCTCCATAAAACCGAGGGAGGCTGACGTGGCCGAGACCGATGCTCTGAACGCCAAAGATCCCGAACGCGGCGCGCCGACCGAGCAGGAGATGCCCGCCGATGCGATCGCCATCGTACCGGTGCGCCAGCTCGTCCTGTTTCCCGGCATGGTGATTCCCGTGACCCTAGGTCGGGCGCGCTCGGTCGCGGCCGCGCAGACTGCCGTTCGCAGCGAGCGCCAGATCGGCATTCTCACGCAGCGCGACCCCGCGATCGACGAACCCACGGCGATCGATCTCTATCGTATCGGTACGGTCGCCAACATCGTGCGCTATCTCACCGCCAAGGACGGAGCGCATCACGTCGTGACGCAGGGCGAGCAACGCTTCCGCATCGTCGAGTTTTTGGAGGGCTGGCCGTTCCTGGTGGCGCGGATCGAGCGACTCGCTCCATCAGAGACCGCGTCCCCGCAGATCGAGGCGCGATTCCTGAACCTCAAGCGCCAAGCGCTGGAAGCGCTGGAGCTCTTGCCGCAGGTGCCGCAGGAGCTGGTGCAGCAGGTGAATGCGATCAGCGACGCCGGCAGTCTCGCCGACATGGTCGCCGCATACCTCGAATTGCCCGTCGAGCAGAAGCAGGAAGTCCTGGAAACGATCGATCTGACGACGCGACTCGATCGCGTCTCGCGCCTGCTTACCGAGCGCATCGAGGTGCTCAAGCTTTCGCAGGAGATCGGCCAGCAGACGCGGGCCTCGCTCGACAAACGACAGCGGGAGGTGCTGCTCCGCGAGCAGATGGCGGCGATCCAGAAGGAGCTCGGGGAGCTCGACGGCACGGCGAACGAGGTTGCCGAGCTCGGCGACGCGATCACCAAGGCCGAGATGCCGAAGGAGGTGGAGGAGCAAGCGCGGCGCGAGCTCCGCCGGCTCGAGCGCATGCCCGAAGCGGCTACCGAGTACGGCATGATCCGCACCTATCTCGACTGGTTGGTGGAGCTACCGTGGAAGCTACCGCCGGAAGCACCGATCGATCTCGCCGAGGCGCGCCGGATCCTCGACGAGGATCACTACGGCCTCGAGAAGATCAAGCGCCGCATTGTCGAGTACCTCGCGGTGCGAAAGCTCGCGCCCGAAGGCAAGGCTCCCATCCTCTGCTTCGTCGGGCCTCCCGGCGTCGGCAAGACATCGCTCGGGCAATCGATAGCGCGGGCGATGGGCCGCAAGTTCATCCGCGTCTCACTCGGCGGCGTCCACGACGAGGCCGAGATCCGGGGACACCGACGCACCTACGTCGGTGCGCTTCCCGGCAACGTCGTTCAGGGGATCCGCCGCGCCGGGGCCCGGAACTGCGTGATGATGCTCGACGAGATCGACAAGGTAGGCGCCGGCATCCAGGGCGATCCGTCGGCGGCGCTGCTCGAGGTGCTCGACCCCGAGCAGAACTCCACCTTCCGCGACAACTACTTGGCAGTGCCGTTCGACCTGAGTCGCGTCGTCTTCCTCACCACCGCCAACGTGCTCGACACGATTCCCGGACCGCTCCGCGACCGCATGGAGATCATCCAGCTATCCGGCTACACCGACGGGGAGAAGCTCGAGATCGCGCAGCGCTATCTCGTCCGCCGCCAGCTCGAGGCGAACGGCCTCAAGGCCGAGCAGGCGGAGCTCAGCGAAGCCGCCCTCCGCGACATCATCGACCACTACACCCGCGAAGCCGGCGTCCGGAACCTCGAACGCGAGATCGGCCGCGCGCTCCGCTCCGCGGCGGTCGAGATTGCCGAAGGGCGCCGCGAGCGCGTCGAGCTCGGCGTCGAGGAGCTTGCCAAGGTGCTGGGTCCGCCGCGCTTCGAAAGTGAGGTGGCGATGCGCACCAGCGTCCCCGGCGTAGCGACCGGTCTCGCCTGGACGCCGGTCGGCGGCGACATCTTGTTCGTCGAGGCCACGCGTGTTCCGGGCTCGGGACGCCTGATCCTGACCGGCCAGCTCGGCGACGTGATGAAGGAAAGTGCGCAGGCGGCGCTCAGTTTAGTGAAGGGCCGCTTGGAGTCGATCGGAATCGATCCGGCTCTGCTGGAAAAGAGCGACGTCCACATCCATGTTCCGGCGGGTGCGATCCCGAAGGACGGGCCGAGCGCCGGCGTAGCGATGACCATGGCGCTCGTTTCGCTGCTCACCAACCGCACGGTCCGGAGCGACACCGCGATGACCGGCGAGATCAGCCTGCGTGGCCTCGTCTTGCCGGTGGGCGGTATCAAAGAGAAGCTGGCTGCAGCGGCTCGCGCCGGCCTCACCCGCGTCATGCTCCCCGCCCGCAATGCGAGGGATCTCGAAGAAATATCCGACGACACGCGCCGGCGACTCGAAATCGTCTTCGTAGAGAAGATCGACGACGCGATCGCCGCGGCGCTCGAAAAGTCGGGAGGCGCCTCGACCGAGGCGGCGTAAAGGCGCCATCGCTCCGTCGGCGCACGGTTCAACGCGTCGCGACTTCGACCCGTACGAGCCCCGTCTGCGGCGTGACCGTGAACTCGACGGGGAGAAACTTCTCGATCAACCACATGGCCGTCCTCATGTGGCTCGTGACCGCACGCGCTAGGTACGAGCCGCCACCCGCCAATGCGAGAAAAACGAGCAGTTGATCCGCCGCATGGAGATCGACGGTCGCGCCAGTCGCAATATCGGCGGCGAGCTCCGCTCCTACTGCAGTGCCGAGCGCCTCGGCGCGAACACCGCGCTCGGCGGCACGTCCGGCGCCGAGCACTGTCGTCGTCGTACGTGCCCAAACGGCGATGGCGCCGCCGGCACCGTGTGCCCGGCGCTCGTCGAGGACGAGCGCCGCGATTTCTGGCGCCACGTCCGTCACTGCTGCGAGCGGGGCCAGCGTCCCGCTGCGCATGCGTATCGCGATGTGCTCGGGAAGATTCGCAACATGCGCGCATCCCTCGATGGACGTCACCGTGCCGTGCTTGCCGAGATGGAGCGGCTGCAGCTCGGCAGCGTCGAGCTCGAGTCGGAGCTCGCCGCCGCCGAGCGGATAGTAGCCGCGCCGCACGATCTCTAGTCGGGGCGCGATCCCCATGCGCGCGAGTAGCGGCAGCAGCACTCGGACGAAATAGTCCGTGCACGGTGACTGTCGAACATCGCTGCCGCCGGCGACCCGGATCGCCACGGGACGGTTGGCGACGACCATCACCGGCAGCAGCGCCTGGAACACGAGCGTGATGCTACCCGCGGTGCCGACGTCGAAACGATATTCGCCGCCACGGAGCGCTCCGGGTACGAAGCGCAACGCAAGCGATCGCAGCGCGGCGCCGTCGACCTCAGCGTCCGCGAGCGACGCGACGGCGCGCACCGCCGCCAGATGCTGGGGAGCAAGACCGGGGTTGCGACGCGCCGCCCTCACGTTCCGCAGAACGACCGGACGTCCGGTCGCTGCGGACAACGCCACCGCTAGACGTACGAGCTGCCCCCCTCCTTCGCCGTAGCTCCCGTCGATCTCGAGCACGACGTGAAACTCACCTCGGGCTTGCGCTTCTGCTCTACCTGCGAGCAGTGCTGCCGGCGTGAAGCCGGGGAGCGAAAGTCCGGCTCTCGCTCCCCGACAAAGCCTCAACCCGCCTTGACCGGAATGGTCTTCCCGACCGCGCCTGCGGACTTCGGCAGTGTGATCGTGAGGACGCCGTTCTTGAAGCTGGCCTCCGCTTTCGACGCGTCCACTGCCGCCGGCAGGACGATCGTCCGTGAGAACGCCCCATATGCCCGCTCGGAGCGATAATACTGCTCGCCCTTTTCCTCCCTCTCCTGCTTCTTTTCGCCCTTGATCGTCAGTCGACGTTGCTCGTCCGAGATTATCTCGAGATCTTTCGCCTCGATGCCGGGCACTTCGGCCTTGACCGTCACCTTGTCCTTGTTCTCCGAGATCTCGACCTTGGGCGACCAGGCTCCGAGCTCGCGAAGCTCGAAGCCCTCACCGTCGAAGAAGCGATCGAACATCCGCTCCATCTGATGACGCATCCTGCCCAGGCCAGCGCCGAATGGTACTACCTCACGCATGATAGACCCTCCTTTCGTCAGATCGGCCGATCGGCTCTACCGTCCGCAATCTAGCAAATGGCTCGCCATAAGGATGCGCTCACGAAAATGGTGCGTCGATCGTGCGTTATACGGATGCGCTACGATGCCGTTTCCCGACCGCCGGAATGATCATCGCAGCGCCACGACCATGATCACGGGCGACCGCCTTTCTCGTAGGTGCCGACCAGTTGCGCCTCCGCAACGACGCGACCACGCATTGCGTCCTCGATGACGGCCTTCGTCGCCTGACCCAAATCGCCGAGCACGACATCGAGCGCGTAGAGCTTGTGGAAATACCGGTGTCGTCCCACCGGCGGGCAGGGGCCCCCGTAGCGTGTGCGTTTCCAGTCGTTCCAGCCCTTTCGCGTGCCGACGGGCAGCGGCGTACCGCCGTCGGGAATACCCGTCGCCGTGGTGGGAATATCGTAGAGAACCCAGTGGACCCAGGTCAGTTTCGGCGCTGCGGGATCCGGAGCGTCGGGATCGTCGACGATCAATACGAGGCTCTTGGCGGCGGCCGGCACCCCGGACCATGAGAGCGGCGGTGCGGCGTCGTCGCCCTCGCAGGTATGTTTTCGTGGAATATCTCCGTTGGGTCTGAACGCCGGAGACGTGATCGACAGGGCATCGGAGCCTTCTACTTGCGGCGCAATCGCCAGGAGCACCAGAATTGCGGCGCCGATGAAGATCCGATCCGCAGCCATGTCATTCCATAACACGCCCACACGATGGTGCCCGTACGTGTGATGCCGTATCTCCGGAGAGCATGACATTCTTCGAGCGCCCAGTCCCGTGGTGCGACCCGGAACGATAACGTCGCGGCTCATCGCCTTGAACGTCCTCGTCTTTCTCGCCGAGGTCGCAAAGGGCGATGTGCTCCTTGCCCGCTTCGCCCTCTGGCCTTTGGGCCGCTTCTACGTGCCCGAGCTCGGCACGGTCGTCGGCTTTCACCTGCCGCAGCTTCTCACCTATGCTTTCCTGCACGCCGGCGTCATCCACCTGTTCCTCAACATGTTCGCGCTCCGCATCTTCGGACGCGATGTCGAGGCGGCGCTAGGCGCGACCCGCTACCTCATCCTCTACGTCGCCGCAGTGCTCTCGGCAGGGGTGACGCAGCTCCTGGTACTCGCCGCCGTCGAGGGCGACCCTTTCCCTACGATCGGTGCATCCGGCGGCGTCTTCGGTGTGCTACTCGCGTTCGGAACACTCTATCCGCGTCGTATCGTCACCCTGGTCTTTCCGCCGATCCCGATGCCGGCGTGGCTCTTCGTCGTCCTCTACGGTGCCGTCGAGCTCGCGCAAGGCGTGTTCGGCACGCAGGCAGGCGTCGCACACTTCGCCCACGTAGGCGGCATGATCGGAGCGTGGGTCGTGCTCCGGAGCTGGCGGCGAGAGACGGTCGGGGCGGCATGGTGACGGCATGCGCGCGATCGCTTCTCGAGCACGGCGAGCGCCGACGCTACACGTCGAGCGTGATCTCGGCCTCCCAGCCGTCCGCCTTACGGTCGACGCGGAGCCCGTAGAGTGTTGCCGCCTTCACATCGGCGCCGAGAACGTGCTTTCGGGGATCGATCGGCTCGCCGACGAGCGTCGCATTGGCCGTGTATCCCCGTGTCGCATCACCGTCGACGCGCACCCCCTCAGCCCGCAGTACCAGGCCGCGAGCATCCTTATAGAAGAGGATCTCGTCGAGGAATCGTACGAGGAGGAGGTCCGGCGCCGGAGCGGTCACTACCGCCGGCAGCGTTACGCTCGCTGCGACCGTGTGCGCCGGATCCTCGATCATCGCGGTCGTAACGGCATCCGCCATGGATGCGAAAACTTCGTCGAGGTCGCGACCGGTCGCAAGCACCGTCAGATCGCTGGTCACACCGTCGTCGACGAATCGCCAGGGCATCGTAAGGAACTCCTGCCCGCCTCAGCTCTTGAGGCGCTCCTGCCTCGTTCCGATGAGCACGCGACTCATCCTTTGATGTTTCCGATCGGGGTCAAGCGGACGACTCGTCGCGAGAGCCCTGCGAGCTCCGTCGCCTCGGCGACGGCATCGATATCCTTGTAGGCGGAGCCCGCCTCCTCGGCGAGTCCGCCGTAGGAAGCGGCGCGCACGTAGATGCCGCGCGCCCGCATCGCGCGCTGCAGCTCACGGCCGTGAAACTGCTTCTTCGCCTTGGTGCGGCTCATCGTCCGACCGCTGCCGTGTGCCGAGCTGTAGAAGCTCCGTTTGGCACTTTCGGTACCTACCAACAGATACGATCCGGTCTCCATGCTACCGCCGATGATCACCGGCTGTCCCGTCTTCTGATACGCTGCCGGCACACCCGCCATGCCGGGACCGAAGGCCCGCGTCGCCCCCTTGCGGTGCACGAGGAGCTCCCGACGCTCGCCCTCGACGAGATGCGTCTCGAGCTTCGCCGTATTGTGTGCCACGTCGTACACAGTGCGAAGGTCGAGATCCTCGGCGCTCCGGTCGAAGACGTCGCTGAACACTTCGCGGATGCGGTGCAGGATCACCTGGCGGTTTGCGAACGACATGTTCGCCGCACACTGCATGGCAGCGAAATAGCGCTGTCCCTCCGGCGAGCGGAACGGTGCGCAAGCCAGCTCGCGATCGACGATCGCGAGGTCGTACTTCGGCTTCATCACACGCAGGAACTCCTGCAGATAGTCACTCGCGACCTGGTGCCCGAAACCGCGGCTCCCGCAGTGGAACATGACCGTAATCTGGTTCGGCCTCGTAATCCCGAGCTGCCGTGCTACCTCGACGTCGACGATATGCTCGGGTCGTGCGACCTGGATCTCGAGATAGTGGTTGCCGGACCCGAGCGTCCCGATCTGATTCTGCCCGCGCTCGATCGCGCGCGCGCTCACCGCCTCCGGGTCGGCGCCCGCGAAGCATCCCCCTTCCTCCGTGTAATCGAGGTCGTCGACCGTGCCGTAACCATGGGCGACGCACCAACGCGCCCCCTCGCGAAGGACGGCATCGAACTCGTCGTCGGAGAGTTTCAGAAACCCCTGACCGCCGACGCCAGCGGGCACGCGCCGATACAGCTCGTCGACCAGACGCTCTAAGACCGGCTGGACCTCGGGCAGCGTCAGGTTGGTGCGCACGAGCCGCATGCCACAGTTGATGTCGAAGCCGATCCCGCCGGGCGAGATCACGCCCGTGCGCGGGTCTATCGGCGCAACGCCGCCGATCGGGAAACCATAGCCCAGGTGCGCGTCGGGCATGACCATGCTCGCGTCGACTATGCCCCGGAGCGTCGCGACGTTCGCCGCTTGGCGAAACACGGCATCGTCCATATGTCGCACCAGCACATCGGTCGCGAACACGCGCACCGGCACCAGCATGCCGGCGCGAAACGATGTCGGCAGCTCCCATGTCGCTTCGTCGATACGCTTGAGTTCCTTCGGTGGCGGCATCGTCGTCTCCTCGTCCGAGTTCGCCGTTGCCAGCAGGCGAATCGTACACGCGGGAACGTGTTCGAGATCTTTCTCGAAGCCAAGCACGTGCCACGCGCACGGCTACGATTTTTCACGCCGCAATTTGCAGCTCTGGCAAGTGTGCCGGCCTCGTTCCCGAATGCCGGAAATTTGCAGCTGCCGCAGCCGCGGCGAACGCCTGATCCACGCAGTCTAACGCCCGAGACGCAGGTCGCTATCCGAGGCATGCACATTGCTTCTCTCTATTTGCATTCATCGGTGTGGAGGGCTCAGCAATGGCGACAACCCTCTATCGCTTCGACGGCTCCGACGATGCACTCGCGGAGAAGCTGCGCACCAGCGTCCACCCGCTCACCGGTGCCATCGATCAGTATGACCCTCTCCTCGATCTGATCGATGACGCCCGATTCGTCTTGCTCGGTGAAGCGTCGCACGGGACCCACGATTTCTATCGCGAGCGCATCCAGATCACGAAGCGGCTGATCCTCGAGCGCGGGTTCACCACGGTCGCAGTCGAAGCGGATTGGCCGCATGCATATCGCGTGCACCGCTACGTGCAGGGCCTCGGCGGCGATACCGATGCGGTCGAGGCTCTCGACGGCTTCCGGCGCTTTCCTACCTGGATGTGGCGGAACGCCGACGTCCTCGACTTCGTCGGCTGGCTGCGCAGCCAGAACGATGCCCGCTCGGAAGCTCACAAGCTCGGGTTCTTCGGGCTCGACCTCTACAGCCTGCACGACTCGATGGCCGCGGTATTGGATTTCCTCCAGAACGTCGATCCGGAAGCGGCGCGCCGGGCGCGACACCGCTACGCCTGCTTCGATCACTTCGGAGAGGACACTCAGGCATATGGTTATGCGACCGGGTTCGGTCTCAGCCGCTCATGCGAGCAGGAGGTCGTGAACCAACTCGTCGAGCTCCGGCAGCGGCGAGCCCGCGCCCTCCCGACCGACGCCGACGGCTGGTTCTACGCCGAGCAGAACGCCCGTCTGGTGCGCAATGCCGAAGAGTACTACCGAACCATGTTCCTCGGCCGAGTTTCGTCGTGGAACCTCCGCGACCAGCACATGATGGAAACCCTCGAGGCGCTCGATGCGCACCTCGGCCGCGACGAACGGTCGCCGAAGATCGTCGTCTGGGCGCACAACTCGCACCTCGGCGATGCACGAGCGACCGACATGGGACGCCTCGGCGAGCTGAACGTCGGTCAGCTGGTGCGCGAGCGGTACGGAAGCAGTGTGGCGGCCGTAGGCTTCACCACCTACACCGGAACGGTAACGGCGGCATCCGATTGGGACGCTCCTGCCGAACGCAAGCAGGTCCGTCCGGCGCTCGCCGGTTCCTACGAGGCGCTCTTTCACGCAGTCGGCATTCCGCGCTTCCTGGTATCGCTGCGGGAGCCCGGGACGGCTGCTGACGTGCTAGGAACGCCGCGCCTCGAGCGCGCCATCGGCGTCGTCTACAAGCCCGAGACGGAGCTCCAGAGTCATTATTTCCACGCCACTCTGCCGGCGCAGTTCGACGCGATCCTCCACTTCGACGAAACCCGTGCAGTAGAACCCCTCGAACGTACGAGCGACTGGGAGACCGGCGAAGCGCCCGAAACCTACCCCACCGGCATGTGACGGCATCGGATCGCGTGTACGAACGTACGAGCCGTCGTCAGCGGGTCGCTACGCGACCGGCGGGAACCAGCGGTCGTACCATTCGATCGCTAGTTCGATCACCCGGTCGAGGGTGCCGGCTTCTTCGAAGAGGTGCCCCGCCCCGGGGACGATCGTAAGCCGCTTCTCGCACCGCAAGCGCTCGTACGCCTCTTGGTTGAGATCGATGACGCCGTGGTCGTCGCCGCCGACGATCAAGAGCGTCGGCGCGTCGACGCGCGCGAGCGCTGCACCGGCGAGGTCGGGACGGCCCCCGCGCGAGACGATCGCCCGGATCGCGGGATCGCCCGCAGCCGCGACGAGAGCCGCAGCTGCACCCGTACTCGCCCCGAAATAGCCGATGGCGAGAGCGCGCGTCTCGACGGCTTCGCAGGCCCAGTCCCGCGCCGCCGCGAGGCGCTCGGCGAGAAATGGGATGTCGAAGGCGAGTCGGCGGTCGTACGCCTCGCTCTCGGTCAGAAGGTCGAAGAGCAAGGTCGCGAACCCAGCCTCACGGAGCGAAGCAGCAACATGGCTGTTGCGGGGGCTCAGGCGCCCGCTGCCGCTCCCATGCGCGAAAACCACGAGACCGCGCGCCGTGTGGGGGATGCCGAGCAATCCTTCGAGCGTGCCGCCATCGGCACGGATCGCTACGTGCGAGACGACCGCATTGCTATGTCGGCGCATGTCCCTCCCGAACAACTTGCGAAACGGCGTTCTTTCGCGACGGCCAGAACATCACGTATGTCAGTAGATCAAGACGCCGTTGTGGGACAGGAAGGACACCACATGACTCCGGCGGCGGCGAGCGTCGATGCCGGAGCTGCCGGCGATCTCGAACTCTTTGAGCCTCCTCAAGAGCTCGTCGCGGCGTTGCTTACTCTGGAAGCGTTCGCCCGTCGCCCGTTTGCGCAAGAAGCAGAATGCGATCACCGCATCCGGATCCCTGGCGACGAACTCGCAGAATTCGACCAACGTCCGCAGCTTGACAGGATCTTCGGCGAACGGATTGCCGCCCCACTGTGTCCGCAGCCCGCTCTCCCAGGCAGCTACGGTATCGTAGCTCTCGACAGGCCGATCGAGCATACCTTCACTCCGGCAAGCCGAGCCGCCTCGCCAGATCCCGCAGCTCCTGCTGCCGGTTCGGAAACGGTGCCGAAGCCTGGATCATCTTGCGCCGCTTCAGCTCCTCCACCACTTTCTCGTCGCGGCGGAACGGGTTGCCGACCCGGCCTTCAAAGTAGAGATCTTCGAACGGAGGACGCGGGCGCTGGCCACCGGCCTCCCGCGATTCGAGCGGATAACCGAGGTTCAACACATAATG
The DNA here is from genome assembly GCA_002050235.1 of Polyangiaceae bacterium UTPRO1. Lineage (GTDB taxonomy): Bacteria > Desulfobacterota > Binatia > UTPRO1 > UTPRO1 > UTPRO1. The sequence continues at coordinate 65,623 of MWST01000015.1, forward strand.
CGGCACCCAGTGGTCGGGAACACCGAATGCCTCCTTGGCAACCGGGATATTGAATGCCGTCCAACAAGCCCCTAGTCCCTCCTCGTACGCCATCAGCAGGCCTTGCGTCGCGCAGCCACCGTTGTCGAACGCCATGGCGATCGGATACTGCGGGCTCTTACTCATAGGATCGAGGAGCATCGGCCACACGAACTCGTCGACGAAGCGATGCGTCCAGCCGTGACTCGGCGCGAGCGCGCCCATATCGATTAGCAATTTCGGCTGCTTGCCGTGATCGTTCTGGATCACCGAGAGATCCCCGTAACAATAGATGTGCACGGGAGCCAACTCCATGACGACGCCCGCCACCGGGAGCTTGAGCGCCTCGAACGTCTCGGGCGCCAGGTCGTCACGATAGACGACGATCGCCCGCAGCCAGTGGGCGTTCATCGCGCACGACCCCAACCGCATGGCCTCCAGGATCTTCTGGATCTTCTCGCGCTCTACGGCGCGGTCCGGATCGAAGAACCGGATCGACCGCCGAATGCCGACGACTTCCGCAAATTCCACTACCGCCTCTCTTTCCGCTCACTCACCGGTGAGCACACGCAACAAGCGCCGACGCACCCAGCCCTCGTCCAGCGGCGCCATGTGAGCTATGATCGCAACCCGCTCCGCAAAGTACCATGCACCCTCGACGCGCCGGTAGCGATCGCAGTAGCGTCCGGCGCCGACGACTGCCTCGTTCGTCGCGGGATGCATCGCCGTCAGCTCGAAATAACAATCGCCGTGCGCCGAGTCGCCGTCGACGACGATGCGGTGGTTGTGGACGGTGTGGCACATATCGTGGAGCAACGAGGCGACGACTTGCGTGAAGAAAGTGAGGATCTCCGCGCGACCGGTGGAGATCAGCGGCGCAATGACGCCGTGGGCATCGCGGAAGTCGCAACGCGCATCGGCGGCGAAACATCGATCCACCAATTCGTCGAAACGCCCATCATCGACCAGGAAGCAATATGTCGCTCGGAGCTCTTCGATCCGGTGCCGGTCTTCGATCCGTTGCAGCCGCTGTTCGAAACTCGTCATCTAGTCGTCCCCTCGCAGAACGTGCCTTTGGCTGTTCGGCTGGAGACGCCTTCGTAGTCGACGGTGGTCGCAAAGCCAATTGGCCGGAACGGCTTCGGGATCGCATCTCGTCATTCGCGATGGTCGCCGCACCGACCGGCGCCGTGAAGAACCACAAAGCGACTCCGGCGCCACCGTCACAGAACAGCAGTACCGCACGAGGCGGTCTCCTCCACCGTGGGATCAGCCCACCCCACGGATGCTCTCAGTATCGAGTCCGTCATGATTCCCATTCGTAAGAATTCCTGAAATCGGGAATCCGGCCGGGCGGGCTTCCGACGAACGCAGCGCATGCGCGCTCATAGGATGAGGTTTTCTGGTCTTCGTCGAGCGACTGGACTGGCACGCGCGCTGCTCTAGACAGCGCGACCGCCGCGGCGGTCGCACGAAAGGAGACTGGACGATGCTCGCCCTCGCCGCCACCGTCACGCGCCACCCGCGCCCGGTGAGCAAGCTGCTGCAGGTCACGCGGCATCGCGTCGTTCGTTGGTTTCGACCACCAGAAGCGAAGCTGCGCCGCCGACGGCTCGAGCCGCATCCTCAGCCGCTCGTGGTCCGCACGGAGACGGCGGAGAAAACGAAAGCGGTGCCATGACCACTTCGCGTGAGATCCGCTACTACGACTACGTGAATACGAGCTACGAGCGGGTATGCGAGGCGCTCCGTCGAGACGTGCTCGCCGTGTGTCGCGCCGCGACCAAGACCGCAGCGTCACGAGCCGTGTCGCTGGCCTCGGAACTGCACGTGAACGTCGGCGGCTTCGAGATCGGCACCGACATCGATATCCGCCTCGAGGGCATCGAAGAGCACGGCGCCGATCCGAAGACGCCGCCGAAGACGACGTTCGCGCTCGAATGGCAAGCAGCGCGAATGCCGCGCCTCTTTCCCTTCATGCACGCACAGCTCGTCGCGTACCCGTTGACGTCGACCGAGACGCAACTCGAGCTCGTGAGCCGCTACGACCCGCCGCTCGGGGCCGTCGGTGCAGCACTCGACGCACTGGTCGGTCGGCGGATCGCCGACGCCTGCGTACACCGATTCCTCACCGAGGTGGCCATGCATCTACGGCAGACCCTCGCCGGCTGACGGCGATCGGTCGTCACACTGGTAGCGATCGTCGGAGCCGGGCGCACAGTGCGGCAACGGCGCCCGCAGCGCAACGCCGCCGGCGCCGCGGCTCGATGCCGTCCCAACCGGCGCACCGGCGCGCGCACGGTCCGCGCCAGTCCATGGGTAGGACCATCGTGCCACGTCGCTTTCCTCTGTTGAGTGAGCGATCGCAAATGACTATATGAACTACGAAGTGGTAATTCGTGCATATTCGATCCATGTCATAATATAGTCCACTGAACATATGATGAATCGCGTCCATTGAGCCATCGGGAGGTAGTCATGTCGGTCACACAAGCCGCTGAGGAGGCGGGAGAGCCGGGTCGAGCGCCGTCCCGGCTGGTCGAAGAGCTGGAGAGCGTCGTCATACGCTTCGTCGGGGATTCCGGTGACGGAATCCAGTTGACCGGCACCGAATTCTCTCGCGCCGTAGCCAAAGCCGGTCACGATTTTGCCACCCATCCAGACTATCCCTCCGAGATTCGCGCTCCGACGGGCACACTGTTCGGCGTCTCCGGCTATCAAATCCAGTTCGCCGCTCGTCAGGTGTTCACTTCAGGCGATGCTCCGGACGTTCTGGTAGCTATGAATCCGGCGGCGCTGAAGACCAACCTTTCCGACGTCAAGCGCGGCGGCATCGTCATAGTAAACAGCGGCGCCTTCACTGACGGCAACCTCGCCAAGGCCGGCTACAAGGCCAACCCTCTTGAAGATGGAAGCCTCGGAGACTTCCGGCTCTACCAAATCGACATCTCGGAGCTGACCGCTCATGCCCTGAAGGAGACGGGCCTCTCCAAGAAGGAGATCGGTCGCTGCAAGAACTACTACGCACTGGGCTTGATGCTAGCCCTCTACAGTCGACCGCTGGAAAAGGAAGAAGAGGACGTCCGTCGCAAGTTTGCCAAGAAGCCCGAGATCGCCGAAGCCAATGTGCTGGCCCTGCGCGCCGGCTACGCCTACGTCGACTCGACCGAGATGTTCGTCACCAGCTACAAGGTGCGCACGGCCAAGATCGCCCCCGGCACCTACCGCAGCCTGACCGGCAACCATGCAGCGGCGCTTGGCTTCGTCGCCGCCTCCGAACGCTCAGGCGTACCGCTTTTCTTGGGCTCCTACCCGATCACACCGGCCACCGACATCTTGCACGAGCTCTCGGCGCTGAAGCACTTCGACATCGCCACCTTCCAGGCCGAAGATGAAATCGCCGGCATCTGCTCGGCGATCGGGGCAGCCTACGGAGGCGCGCTCGGCATGACCACTACCTCGGGCCCTGGCATGGCGTTGAAAACCGAGGCCCTGGGGCTCGCCGTCATGCTCGAGCTGCCCCTCGTAGTCGTGAACGTCCAACGCGGCGGCCCGTCGACCGGGCTACCGACCAAGATCGAGCAGTCGGATCTGCTGCAAGCACTCTACGGCCGCAACGGCGAGTGCCCGATCCCGGTGATCGCCGCCAACTCGCCGGCCGATTGTTTTGATTGTGCCATCGAAGCCTTCCGCATCGCCGTCAAATACATGACCCCGGTTATCTTCTTGTCCGACGGCGGTATCGGCAACGCTGCGGAGCCGTGGCGTGTTCCTGACCCGGAATCGCTGCCGAAACTCGAAGTCCGCTTCCGCACCGACCCGGAGGGATTCCAGGTCTACGCGCGCGATGCCAATCTGGCGCGCGCTTGGGTGCGCCCAGGCACGCCCGGCCTCGAACACCGCATCGGCGGCTTGGAGAAGGACTTCCTCACCGGAGACATCTCGCACGACCCGGCCAACCACCAACGCATGGTAGAAGTGCGCGCGGCCAAGGTCGAAGGTATCGCCAAGGACATCCCACCGCTTGAGGTGGACGGACCGGACGACGGCGACTTGCTCGTCGTCGGCTGGGGTAGCACTTACGGTTCCATCGTGCAGGCGTGCGAACAGGCCGCTGCGGAAGGGCGCTCCGTCGCTCGCGTCCACCTGCGCCACCTAAATCCGCTGCCGCCCGACCTCGGGGGCATTCTCAAGCGTTACAAGAGAGTGCTGGTGCCGGAAATGAACCTGGGCCAGCTCTCCAGGCTTCTGCGCGAGCGCTACCTGATCGACGTCATCCAGCTGTCCAAAGTACAGGGCAAGCCGTTCAAAGTATCCGAGATCTACGATCGTATCATCGACTTCAGCTGAGGATCAGCGACATGACGAGTATGACCGCAACTCCGACACTGACCAAGAAGGACTTCGAATCCGACCAGGACGTACGCTGGTGTCCCGGCTGCGGCGACTATGCCGTGCTGGCGCAGATGCAGAAGTTGATGCCCACTCTCGGCATTCCGCGCGAGAACTTCGCTTTCATATCCGGCATCGGCTGCTCGAGCCGGTTTCCCTACTACATGGAAACCTACGGCATGCACAGCATCCACGGCCGTGCACCGGCCATTGCCACCGGCCTGAAGCTGGCGCGGCCGGAACTCTCGGTGTGGGTGGTGACCGGCGACGGCGATGCGCTCGCCATCGGCGGCAACCACTTCATCCACGCCATGCGCCGCAACATCGGCCTCAAGATCATCCTGCTGAACAATCGCATCTACGGCTTGACCAAGGGCCAATACTCGCCGACTTCGGAGCTGGGCAAGAAGACCAAGACGACGCCGCTGGGCAGCATCGACCGACCTTTCAGTCCGGTCGCGGTCGCGCTGGGAGCCGGCGCCACCTTCGTCGCCCGCACGACCGATGCCGATCAGGCCCACATGGGCAGCGTACTGAAACGGGCGGCCGAACATGAAGGCACCGCTTTCGTCGAGATCTTCCAGAACTGCATCGTCTTCAACGACGGCGCCTTCGCGGCCATCACCGACAAGAGCGTGCGTGACGATGCACGCCTGCTTCTCGAGCACGGCAAGCCGCTGGTCTTCGGCAAGAACAAGGACAAGGGCATACGTCTACGCGGCCTCGAGCCGGAGGTCGTGACGATCGGCGAGGACGGCGTCTCGGTCTCCGATCTCGTCGTCCACGACGAGGCTTCCGAACACAGCGGCGCGGCCTTCTTCCTCTCGCAATTCGATGCGCCGCGCTTGCCGGTGCCGCTCGGTGTCTTTCGCGCCGTGAGCACCCCCACCTATGAAGGGATGAACACGCAGCTCCACGCCGACGCACGCGCCAGCCGTGGACGAGGCGACCTGGCAGCTCTTTTCAACAGCGGCGACCTCTGGACCATCACATAACACTGCCCTTCCCGAGCGGTCTTGTACGAGGTCGGCGAGACCCATAGGGGCTCAGAGCTAATGTTCGCTCATATACCCGGCCGCAGAGGGGCGCCGAGAGCCGGACGAGCCTCCGCGTGCCCGAGCCCCCCACGCGATGTGTGACATCATCGTCCGGGTCGATCCCGGCCGAGTCCTCTTCGCCAAGAACTCCGACCGCGAGCCCGACGAGCCGCAGGTGCTCGAGTGGCACCCGCGCCGCTCCGGCCTCGCCGGCGAGGTCCGCTGCACGCACATCTCCGTTCCCCAGGTCGACCGCACCCACGCGCTCGTGCTGTCGCGTCCCGTATGGATGTGGGGCGGGGAGATGGGCATCAACGAGCACGGAGTCGTGATCGGCAACGAGGCAGTCTTCACCAAGAATACAGTCCCGCGCGATGCACGCCTCACCGGCATGGACCTCCTGCGACTCGCCCTCGAACGGGCCGTCTCGGCGCGAGAGGCCGTCGAGGTCATCACCTCGCTCAACGCACGGTATGGCCAGGGGGGGCGGTGCGGCTACGAGCAGCGGTATCTGCGCTACTTCTCGAGCTTCATGATTGCCGATCCAGTAGAAGCGTTCGTCCTCGAGACGTCAGGGTCCGACACGGCGCTAGAGCCCGTACACGGAGCGCGCTCCATCTCGAACGGACTCTCCATTGCGGATTTCGCGGCAAGCCACGGCGACAAGTTGAGGACGGCGGTGTCCGGCTGTCGGCACCGGCGGCGTCGAACCACAGCGAGCGCAACGCGGGTGACGAGCGCGGCCGACCTGGTGCAGGCCCTACGCGATCACGGAGACTCGCGCTGGCCCGTGTACGACTGGTACCGCGGAGCGATGTGCGCCCCGTGTATGCATGCGGGCGGCATCCTGGTGGGATCGCAGACGACGGCATCGCTGATCGTAGAGCTCGCCGACGGTGCCGCACGCTGCTGGGCGACTGCCACGAGCACGCCGTGCCTGTCCGTGTTCAAGCCCTTCACGATCGCAGCTCCCCTCGATATCGGACCGACGCCCGGCCTCGAGCCCGATACGAGCCTCTGGTGGACGCACGAGCGGCTCGTGCGCCGGGTCATGCGGAATCCCGAACGCCTGGCGGCGTTCCTCGACGAGCGCGATCGCCTCGAAGCGCGAGCCTTGGCGGCGGATGCGGAGCCGCAAGCGATCTGGAACGAGGCCCGAACCGCAACGCTGCGATGGCTGACCGAGGCCGAGAGCCGGTCTGCATCCCCCGACACCCGTCCCTGGATCGTGCGCCGCTATTGGGCGCGGCAGCGACATCCCTGACCAGTCGGCAGCCGACGTGCGCGACGCCGCTGTCCGATGACATCCACGGACGGCTATCCCGGGTCCACCAGTTCGTTCGGATCAGGCATTCTTCTCGATATCGGCGATGGCGGGCTTACGCTCGGCGGCGCCGCTAAGGAGATCAGAGCTCCGGGAACGCGGCTGCATCGAGCCCGGCGTCGTATTTGATGTCGGAGAGCGTGATCCGAGTGGACGTCTGCGTAGGCACGGTCTCCATCGTGATCTCGGTCGCCGTCGGATGCTTCGCGATCGTCTGGATGTTGCCGAGCGTCCGCACCTTCCAGAGTACGCCGGAGCGGTCATAGTACTCCGTGCGCAGCGGCAGGAAGGTCGTGTGGTCGACGAAACGGACGATACGGCCGTACCACCAGCCGTGCTGGGGCGTCGATTCGATGCGGTAGCAATCGCGCCCCGACGGATCCTTGGCCTCGCTCATGGTGTGCTGGGAATAGTCGATCGGCTGGAAGCCGAGATCCTCGTAATTGAAGTCGGTGCCGAAGAAGCTTTCGCCCCGCATGTCGCCGGTGATCTCTCGTACCCGCCGCAGGCTCGGCACGTAGACGCGGACCCGCCCCTCTCCTTTGCTGCTGGCGACGCTCACTTCGGTGCCTTTCAGATCGGCCGGCGCTTCGAACGACAGGCGGATCCGTTCGTCGGGCGAGCTGCGGCGGAAATAGTGCCCCGTCCAGCGCACGCTCTCGCCTTTCGAGTTCGCGATGTCGAAAGTGAACGTGGCGCTCATGTCCTTGCCGGCAAAGGTCGCTTCCCGCGAGCGTTGTAGCACCTCGCTGACGTCCATAGCCGCTGTCGCCAGCCCCGCCGTCGTGGCCAGCACCATTCCCATTACAGCTCCCACGAGAACCGTTCGAACTCTCATCATCGTTCTCCTTTCACGAATGCGTCTTGGGAGGAGCTAGTCCGACCGCTTGCAGCGCGCGGTAGGTCGCATAGCCTCCGGAAAGATTGGCGGCCCGGTAGCCGCGTTGTAGCAAGAATCGCGTGGCGTAGTACGCGCGCTGGCCGACGCCGCAATAGACCGCTATGGGCCGTTCCTGCGGCAGCTCGCCATGACGCCGGCGCAGCTCGGAAAGAGGTACGTGCACCGCACCCTCGACGTGACCGGAGGCGTATTCCTCGGCGTCGCGGACATCGAGCAGTACCGCTCCGATACGTTCGAGCGCCTGCCAGTCTGCGAGCGGCATCAAGCCGTCGAGATGATTGGCCGCTATCATGCCGGCGAGATTCACGGGGTCCTTGGCGCCGCCGAACTGCGGCGCATAACAGAGCTCCGTCTCCGCCAGATCGTAGACGGTACCGCCTAGCTGGATGACGGCCGCGATCACGTCGATGCGCTTCTCGACGCCCTCCGTCCCCACGGCCTGCGCACCGAGTACGCGTCCGTCGGCGACCGAGAAGAGGAGCTTCAGCCGAATCGGCTGGGCACCCGGATAGTAGGCAGCATGGTGTCCGGGATGCAGATACACCTTGGCGAAATCGGTCACGCCGGCGCGCTTCAGACCCTTCTCGCTCGCGCCCGTGCACGCGGCGGCAAGACCGAACACGCCGACGACGGCCGTTGCCTGGACGCCGCGGAAGCCGCACGGCCGGCCGCAGATCGACGCCGCTGCGATCCTTCCTTGTCGGTTCGCGGGTCCGGCCAGAGGCACGATGACCTCCTGGCCGGTCACCACGTCGCGAACCTCGACCGCATCCCCGACCGCCCAGATAGCGGGATCGGCAGTTCGCATGGCCGCGTCGACGACGATCCCGCCGCGCGGTCCGACCGGCAAGCCGGCTTTGGTAGCGAGCTCCGTTTCCGGGCGGACACCGATCGCCAGGATCACCAGGTCGCTTTCGACTCGAGCGCCCGACTCGGTTATGGCGACCAGTACCTCACCCTCGCCGCGCTCGAATCGTGCCAGCCCGTCACCGAGGCGGAGATCGACATCGAAGCGCCGCAGATGCTCGGCGACCTCCAGGGCCATCTCCGGATCGAACGGCGGCATCACCTGCGGCAGCTTCTCGAGTACCGTCGTACGCAGGCCGCGAGCCGTCAGGTTCTCGGCCATCTCGAGGCCGATGAAGCCGCCGCCGACGACCAGGGCCCGCTGCGGCTTTCGTTCATCGATCCAACGGCGGATCCGGACGCTGTCGGGAATGGTGCGCACCGCGAAGATGCCGGGAAGATCGATGCCGGCGAGCGGCGGGCGGATGGGTGCCGCACCCGGCGCGAGCACTAGCACGTCGTACGGCTCGTCGCGCTCGGCGGCGCCGCCGGGAGCGTCGAGGTCGCGCACGCGGATGGTACGACGCAGGCGATCGATCGCGAGTACCTCGTGCCGCGTGCGGACCGCGATCGCGAAGCGATCGTGGAAGAGCTGGGCCGACGCCACGAGGAGCTTGCGCTCGTCGGCGATGACGTTGCCGACGAAGTACGGCAGCCCACAGTTGGCGAAGGAAACGTGTGCGCCACGGTCGAAGATGACGATCTCCGACTCTTCGTCGAGGCGGCGGAGACGCGCTGCGCACGAGGCGCCTCCTGCGACTCCGCCGACGATCAAGACACGTCTACGCGGCATTGAGGCCCACGAGGAACGCGCGCGTGCTCGTCACGTGATCGATCTCCATCCCGATGTTCCGTGAGCAGGTCTCATTTCACACGCCGAACGCGCCGCCAAGGGGCGCGCCCGCTGGCGGCGCCGCCCCGCCGTCTCCCCAGCCGTCGACCCGTGCAAATGACGGTACGGTCGGCGACGCGATAGCCGCGGGCTCGTGCTCGCGCCGCCGCTACGCCGAGCCGGCGGCGAGGCGCGTACTCGGAGGTGAAGCGCGCGCTTCGCTGCTCGCTCGCGCCGCGGCTACGCCGCCCCCGACGCGAGGACATGGCGGCGAAGCTTCCCGGACGCCGTTCGCGGGAGACCGGACACCGCGCGGATCACGCGCGGCCGCTTGAAGCCCGCGAGCCGCATCCGGCACCAGGCGTCGAGTGCGGCCGCATCGAAGTCGCAACCCGCCTTCAATACCACCGCGGCCTGAAGACGCCGACCCCACTCGGGATCGTCGACGCCGTAGACTGCCGCTTCGGCGACAGACGGATGTGCGAGGAGAACGGCCTCGACCTCGGTCGGATACACGTTCTCGCCTCCCGTCACCACGAGGTCGGCACGCCGGTCGAGCACGCGCAGCCGACCGTCCGCACCGTACCGACCGACATCACCGGTGTGCAGCCATCCGTCCCGAAGCGCTGCCGCCGTCGCTTCCGGGTCGTGGAAGTATCCCGCCATCACCGTCGGACCGGCGACGAGGATCTCGCCGCATCCGTCGACATCGGGAGCAGCGATACGGACGCGCGTGCCGTCGAGCGGCCGCCCGACGTCGCCGGGTGCATCGCCGACCTCCGCCGTCGCCACCTGCGAAGACGCCTCGGTGAGGCCGTAGGTGGCTGCGATCGGGAGGCCAAGAGCCGCGGCCCGGGCGTGGAGAGCCGGATCGAGGGCCGCGCCGCCTACGAGGACGCAGCGGAGCGCATGGCTCCGCGGCGCCGACTCGACCTCGGCCAGGAGCCGGTAGAGCATCGTCGGCACGACCGAGAGCAGGGTCACGCGCTCCTCGACGACCGCTCGCCATACGGCGGGCGCATCGAAGCGTCCGTGCACGAGCATCGGCACGCCGTCGAGCACGCTCCGCATCACGATCGCGAGACCACCGACATGGAAGAAAGGCAGGCAACAGAGCCAGCGGTCCCCATCCGCGACACCGAGAGCGGCGCGCGAGGCTGCGGCGCTGGCGCGATGGTTCGCATGCGTCAACATGACCCCCTTCGCCCGCCCGGTCGTGCCCGAGGTGTAGAGGATCGTCGCCGCCGCCGCGAGGTCGAGCGGCGGCGGTGCCGCAGCGGCCACGGTTGCGCCCGGCCCGGCCCCTGATCGCCGGCCAGGCGTCGCCGCACCCTCGACCGTCACGAGCGCCGTCACGTCGAGGCGCGGCGTACGCGCCGCGACGAGCGCAGCCGCATTGGCTTCGTCGTGCACCAGGAGCGACGGCGCCGCATGGGCCACGAGCGCCGCGAGCTCGGAAGGCGCGAGACGTGTGTTGAGAAGCACGAGCGTAGCACCGAGCCGCTGCGCCGCGTGCACGAGAACGACTCCGGCTGTGGACGGCGCCATCACCACCGCGATGCGATCCCCGCGGCCGATTCCCCGATCCGCGAGCGCCGCCGCAGTATGCGCAGCACGCGCGGCGAGCCCGCCCCAGGTGAGACGTTCGCCGCCCGCGATCAGGCCGAGCCCTTCGGGGTCGCAGAGCGCGCGCCCATGGAGCCAAGGAACCGCCGGGTCCGGCAACGGTTCACCCACGAGCCGTCTCCGCTTCGCCGCGCGCGGCGACGGGGGCCACGTCGTATCCCGGTCCGACGGCGCCCAGCTCCGGCGTCCGCAGCGCCGCCGCTGCCGCCACGAGCTGGGCACCGCCGAGTCCGACCGCAGCGGGTACGGCGCCGCGGGCGGCGACGACAGCCGCCGCATGCACGGCAACCCCGATGCCGACGCGGCTCTCGATGGCGTCGGTCACCACCACCGGCAACCCCGCCTGGGTCGCCTGGCGCGCCAGTGCCACGAGGCGCGACATGCCGCCGAGCCGCGCCGCTTTCAGCACCACGTGCACGCGCGCTCCCGCCGCGAGCAGCCGCCCGAGGTCGGCGGAAGAGCGCAGCGACTCGTCGACTGCGACCGGCACGCCCGTGACTCCCGTCAGCATAGCGAGCGCTACGGGGTCGAACCCGCGCAGAGGCTCCTCGACATACTCGATCCCGTACGGGGCCAGGGCATCGAGCGCCGCCCCGGCCTCTGCCGTCGTCCAGGCACGATTGGCGTCGAGACGCAGGCGCACCACGGTACCGACCCGCGCTCTGACGGCGGCGATACGCGTCACCTCGTCGGCTAGCGGCGCCACCCCGACCTTGAGCTTCACCGCGCCGAAGCCCCGCGCTACCGCATTTGCCGCGTCGGCACCTGCAGCGTCGGCGGTCGAACCGCCGACGAGCGCTGCCGCCGTCACCACCGCTCCCGGGTCGGCGCCGAAGAGCGCCGCGACGCCCATGCCCCGCTCGCGCGCTTCGAGATCGAGGAGCGCACCGTCGAGGGCGCACGCCACCGCCGGCGACAACCCTAGCGCATCGGCGTCGAACTGCTCGCGTACGGTCGCCAACCTAGGCCGCCGCGCCAGCCGCCCGACGAGGCGCTCGAGCCCGGCCGCCGTCCGCGCCAGCGTCTCTTCGCCGAGCCAGTAAGCGGGGCTTGCCTCGCCGCATCCGCCGACGCCGTCGGCGCTGGTCACGTGGAGGAGGAAGCCGCGGCGCTCGGTGATCCGGCCGCGCGCGGTGCTCAACGGCCGGCGGAGCGCCAACGTGAACGGCTCGATGCGCGCTCCGGCGATGATCACGCGAGCACGCCCACGGCGAGCAGCAGACCGAAGAGCAGGTGCAGCCGTGCCGTCCCCGCGAGGCTCACGTTCAGCGCGACGCTGGAACGCTGCACGAGCGCTCGTATCTCGCGGACGGCGAGCGGCGCCGTCACCAACGGCAGCAGCAGCCCTGCGCCCTCCGACGCCGCAACCACCACCACCACGACATACGGCGCCGCGACCAGGAGGACGTACTCGACACGAGTCGCCGCCGCTCCGATCCGCACCGCGAGCGTGCGCTTTCCGGCGCGCGCATCGGTGGCGATGTCCCGCAGGTTGTTGACGACCAGGATCGCCGTCGCCAGACATGCGACGGGCAGCGACAGCACGATCGCCAGGCCGCCGACCGCGCCCGTCTGCAGGAGCACCGTTCCCGCCACCGCAACGACGCCGAAGAATACGAACACGAAGAGGTCGCCGAGCCCATGATACGCTAGCGGCCACGGGCCGGCGGTGTAGGCAACGGCAGCGAGGAGCGAGGCGACGCCGATCACCAAGATCGGCCAGCCTCCGACAACGACGAGATACGCGCCCACGATGCCCGCCGCCGCGAGCACGCCGAACGCCGCCGCCCGGACCGTCGCCGGCGCCGCCAGGCCGGCCTGCGTGATCCGCCGCGGCCCGAGACGTTCGTGGGTGTCGGCGCCGGCGACGAAGTCGTAATAGTCGTTCGCGAGATTGGTGCCGACCTGGATCAGGAGCGCCGCGACCAGCGTCGCGACCGCGACCCCGGCATCGAGTTCGTGCGTGCGCATCGCGAGCGCGAGTCCGACGACCACGGGTACGACCGCCGCCGGCAGCGTGCGCGGGCGTGCTGCCGCGAGCCACGGCGCCAGCCGGGAACCGGCCGGCGGTCGGGCAGAGACCGCCGCTGCCGTCGCTGCCGCGGCGGTCTGCCCCGTGGCGTCGCCGCCCGCAGTGCGGGCCTCGCCGTCTACCTCCGATACCGCGGCAGGCGCCGACGGCGGCGCACTCCCGGCGCGTTCGCTCACGGCAAGCGCGGGAAGCGCGAGAAGTCGGGCGGCCGGCGCTCCTTGAAGGCGTCGCGACCCTCCTGCGCCTCCTCGGTCATGTAGAAGAGCAGCGTCGCGTTGCCGGCGAGCTCCTGGATGCCGGCCATGCCGTCGGTCTCGGCGTTGAAGGCCGACTTCAGGCAGCGCAATGCCGTCGGCGAGAGCGCCAGCATCTCGCGGCACCACTGCACCGTCGTCGCCTCGAGCTCGGCGAGCGGCACGACCTCGTTCACGAGCCCCATCGCCAGAGCCTGGCTTGCGGAATACTTGCGGCAGAGGAACCAGATCTCGCGCGCCTTCTTCGGACCGACGAGATGCGCGAGATAGGACGCGCCGAAGCCGGCGTCGAAGCTGCCTACGCGCGGGCCGGTCTGCCCGAACACGGCGTTGTCGGCAGCGATCGTGAGGTCGCAGACCAGGTGCAGCACATGGCCGCCCCCGATCGCGTATCCCGCGACCATCGCCACCACCGGCTTCGGGAGGCTGCGGATCAGGCGCTGCAGATCGAGCACATTGAGGCGCGGCACGCCGTCGGCTCCGACGTAGCCCTGCGAGCCGCGCACGCGCTGATCGCCGCCGCTGCAGAAGGCCTCATTGCCGGCGCCCGTCAGGATGACGACGCCGGCCGCAGGATCTTCGCGCACCCGCGCGAACGCGTCGATCAGCTCCATCACGGTCTGCGGCCGGAACGCGTTGCGAACCTCGGGACGGTTGATCGCGATCTTCGCGATGCCCTCGGCGTGCTGGTAGGTGATGTCCTCGTACGGACGAACGGTGCGCCACTCGATGGTCATGCGTCTTCTCCTCGTGAAAGTGAACGTCGAAACTCGCGGCGCCGCCCGCCGCCGTCGAGGAAATCGCAGACTACGCGCAGGAAGCGCGCAGGCTGCTCGAGATGCGGCAGATGTCCCGCTCCGGCCACGATCTCGTGCGTGCCCGCCGCGAAGAGCGGCAGGAGGCTGGCAGCGATGCGGGTGAACTTGGCGTCGCGCTCGCCGCTGACGAGCAGCACCGGCATCGGCAACGTCTCGAGCTCGCCGCCGAGCCAGGGCTGAGCGCCGAGCCCCATGCCGCGGAGACTCGCCGCGAGCCCCGCCGGCTTGCAGGCTAGGCGCTGACGGCGGAGCGCGTCGCGCACGGCCTCGGGCTGGCGCGCGAGCGAGCGAAAGAGCGGCAGCGCTTCCCAGCGGCGCACGAAGGCCGCTATCCCCTCGCCTTCGATCGCCGCCGCGAGCCGACCATCGGCAGCGCGCCGCCGTGCCCGCAGCGCGGCGCTCTCCAGCCCCGCCGACGCGCTCTCCAGCACCAGGCGCCCGACGCGCGCCGGGTGCGCAAGCGCCATCTGCAGCGCCACGCGTCCGCCCATCGAGTACCCGAGGACGTCGGCCGACCCTATGCGCAGAGCCGCCAACGTCGCCGCGACCAGATCCGCCGCGGCGGCGAGACTCCAGTCGAAGGCGGCATCACGTACCACGGTCGCGCCGTGGCCGGGAAGGTCGATGGCGATCACCCGCCGCTGCGCTCGGAACGTCGCGCGCGCGGCGGCCCAGCTCTCGTGGCTGCCGGTGAAGCCGTGCAGCAGCACGAGCGGACGGACGGCCCGCGCCGCTCCGCGGACGGGGCGCTCGTCGGAGAGCGCTACCGTCCCTGCGGCCATCTCGATGCGGCGGATCATTGCGCCTTTGCGCACTGTGCACCGTGCGCCGCCGCGCCGGCCAGGATGGCGGCGGCCTCCCGGCGCGCCGCGTCGATCAGCCGCGCGTGCAGCGCCCGCGACGCGGCCCGCTCGACCGGCACCTCGACGACCGTGAACGTCGGCGCCGCGCGCCAAGCGTCGACCGCCGCCGCTAGCGCGGCGCGGTCCGCCGCCCGCACATAGCGGCCCCCGCACATCGTCACTACGCCGCCGAGCTCGAGCCCGTGCGGCGTCGCGAAGAAGTTCGCGAACGTCTCGGCATCGAGCCCGGCCTGCGGCAGGAACGAGAAGATGCCGCCGCCGTCGTTGTTGGGAACGACGATGAGCAGGGGCAAGCTATATCTGGCCGCGATCTGAAGCGCCCCGAGGTCGTGCAGGAAGCTCAAGTCGCCGACGACGAGCGCCGTCGGGACCTCCGCCACGGCGGCCGCGCCGAGCGCGGTCGCGACGACCCCGTCGATGCCGCTCGCGCCGCGGTTGCACGCGACCGCGAGCGCCGCCGAGCTCCCGCCGACGAAGGTGTCGAACGCGCGGACCGGCAAGCTGTTGCCGACATGGAGGATCGCAGCCGCGCCGAGCCTTTGTACGACCTCGGTTACGATCGTGCCCTCGAAGAGCGTAGTTTCACGGACGAGGAGCACGGAAAGCGCTCTGCGCACGGCGCCATCGGTGCGGCGCCACGCGTCGTGCCACGGAGCCGCAGCGGCTGGCACCGCGGCTGGCAGCGCCGCGGTCAGTGCCTCGGCGAAGGGCCGCGCCTCGGCGCGGACGACGTCGGTCGCGGCGAAGAGCGGATCGGGCCAGCGTCCCGCCGGAGCCACGACGACATGGAGAGACGCGCGCGCTGCCGCCAGGAAGCGCTGGAGCGCGGCCGAGACCGGCGGCGCGCCGAACTGGAGAACGGCCTCGGGATGCCAGGCAGCATCGCAGAGCCCGCCCTGCAGCAGCGGGTCGTACCCGTCGACGATGCCGGGGCGGTAGTGGCTGCCGAAGCGCAGGCCGGAGAGCGGGTCGGCGAGCAGCGGCCAACCGAGCCGGTCGGTCAGACGCACCAGGGCTGCGGCGGTCGCGGCGTCGGCAGCCGTTCCCGGTCCGCAGACGACGAGGCCGCGCGGCCGCCCGCCCAGCGCCGCTGCAACGTGCGCCACCGCCGACAGCGACGGGGCCCCGCTTGCGGCATGGACGCGCGGTACCGACGCCAAGCGCGCCTCCGGCGCCGCAGCGCCGCGCCGGCGTTCTGCGCCGACGTCGAGCAGCGGTTCGCGCATCGGCAGGTTCACATGCACCGGCCCGCGCGGCGCCTCGGTCGCGGCGGCGACGGCCCGATGCGCCAGGGTCCGAAAATAGGCATCGAGATCGACGTCCGCACTCGGCGCCGGCGCATCCACGCTCCACCGCGCGTGCGTCGCGTAGAGCCGCACCTGATCGATAGTCTGGGCCGCATGGCAGTCGCGAAGCTCCGGTGGCCGGTCGGCCGTGAGGACGATCAAGGGCACCTCGGCCATTGCGGCTTCGACGACCGCCGGAAGATAGTTGGCGGCCGCGGTGCCCGAAGTGCAGAGCACCGCCGCCGGCTGTCCGCGCGTCCTCCCCATGCCGAGCGCGAAGAAACCGCCGGCACGCTCATCGGTGACGACCCAGGGCCGGATGCCGGCCTGGACGGCCGCCAGCGCCGGCGCAGTCGAGCGCGATCCCGGCGAGATGCAGATGTCGGTCACCCCCGCAGCGCGCAGCGCCCCCGCAAAGGTGCGCATCGCGCGCGCGTTGGCATTCGACTTCTCCATCATGCTTCCAGCGCTGCAGCCGCCGGCGCCGCGCCGGCTCCCGCCGCAGCAACGGCCGGAGCCAGATACGGGGCGACGAGCGCCCGCATCTTGGCTTCGGTCTCGGCGAACTCGACATCGGCGTCCGAGCCCTCGACGATCCCGGCGCCGGCCCAGATCTCGAGCGTAGCACCTTCCACGAGCGCGCTCCTGAGCGTCACGACGAGCTCGCCGTTGCCCCCAGCATCCGTCCACCCGAGCGTCCCCGTGTACCACCCGCGCGTCGGCTCTTCGCGCTCGATCAGAGCGCGCGCGACCGCGGCCGGAACTCCGCAGACGGCCGGTGTCGGGTGCAGTACGCCGCCGAGCGCGAAGACCGGGAGCGGCTGCGCCGCGAAGGCGCGCACCGGCGTCTCCAGGTGCTGCGCCTCGGGAAGTCGGAGGATCCCGGGAGGCGGCGCCGGAGCGACATCGGCGCCGGCCGCCGCGAGAGCATCGCGCACCGCCCGCACCACGAGGGCGTGCTCGCGCCCGTTCTTCGGACAGGCGAGGAGCGCTGCGGCGAGGCGTTCGTCATCCGCGCGATCTGCGCCCCGCGGCGCCGACCCTGCGAGCGCGCTCGCCGCTATCTCCCCCCCGGACCGAGACACGAGCAGCTCGGGTGTCGAGGCGATGAGGCTCGCGCCGCGGCCAGGACGCACCCAGACGTTGAAGCAGCCGGGTCGTCCGGCGCGGGCACGCGCCAGCACCGCAGCCGGATCGATCACCCGATCGGCGATGAGCCGCCGGCGGCGGGCGACCACGATCTTCTGCGCGGCACCCTCGTCGATGAGCGCCCGCGCGCGCGCCACGCGCCGCTGCCACTCCTCGCGCTCGCCGGCGTCGGGCGCGGGCGCCCGCAACCGCAGCGCGGGCGCAGCAGCCAGCAGCGGCGCCGCGCCTCCTGCACCGAGCGCAGCCGCCGTCCCTGCGGCGGCGCGGGCGCCGGCGCCCAACGTCCACGCCGCAGCCTCTTCCATGGTCGCCGCCGTCGCGCCGGCGTTCGCATCCAGCACCGTCGTCAGCGTCGTCCGGCCGGGCATGCGCGTCCACAGCAAGCGCGGGAGAACGACGCGCGCCGGCGGGTACTCGGGGTCGGGGCCGAGCGTGTCGGAGAACGCGAAGCCGCCGAGCATGCGCACTGCGGCGGATCCGCCGTCGGGCTCGATGCTCGCGAGCACGCGCGCCGCCGCTGCTGCGGCGGCCGCGAACCGCCCCGCGCCGCGGGTGCGAACCTCGCGCACGATACCGACCGCGAGCATCGCGCGCCCGCTCGTCGGGTGCTCCCAGAAGACGAGCGGCGAGCTCGGGAAGCGGCCTGCGAGGGCGAGCAGATCCCCCGGATCGTCGATGACGCGCGTCCGAGCACGGAGCCCGCCGGTCTCACGCATGGAGCGCCCCGCGCTGCGCTGCTCCCATGCGCGTTGCGCCCTCCCCCTTCGGCGCCGCCGACCCGGCGGCTGCAACCTCCGCCCGCCTCGCCGTCACGAGCTGGGCGGCGCCGCCGAGCAGCGAGCGCTTGCGGATCGTCCTGAATCCGGCCGCCACGAGGATCTCGCGGAGCGCCGTCTCGTCGGGCAGGTAGACGGTCGACTCCGGCAGGTAGGCGTAGGCGTCGCGCTCGGAGAGGAGCGCGCCGATGAACGGTACGACGCGGCGGAAGTAGATAGCGTGACCCCAGCGCAGGAGCGTGCTCGCCGGCCGGTCCACTTCGAGAAGCGCGAGGCGACCGTCGCAGCGGAGAACGCGGGCGCTCTCGGCGAGCGCCGCTGCGAGATCGGCGAAGTTGCGGAGGGCGAAGCCGGAGACGACGGCATCGATCGACGCGTCGGCGAATGGCAGCGCCAGCGCATCGGCACGAACGAGCCCGCAGTCGAGGCGACGTGTCCGTGCCTGGCGCAGCATGCCCGCGGAGAAATCGATCCCGACCACGCGCGCCCCCGTTGCCCTAGCCGCCGCCGCGAGATCGCCCGAGCCGCAGGCGAGATCGAGAACGCGCTCGCCGGGCCGCAGCCCGAGCGCCGCAATCGCCCGGCGCCGCCATCCCCGATCGATGCCGAAGGTCATGAGGCGGTTCATGAGGTCGTAGCGCGGCGCGATGCGGTCGAACATCGCTTCGACGACCGCACGCTTGTCGTCGGCGGCAGGCAGGGTCATGGGCGCGCTCTCATTGCCAGCGGACGCCCAGCCGCGCCTCGGAGGCGACCTTGAGCGCCACCTCGAGCGGCCCGCGCTCGCCGCTCTTCTTCAGACGCTTGAGAGCGCGGTTCACTAGGACGCGCTGAAAATGGTGCGCGACGAGCGCGGTGACCAGCGGCAGGATGTCCTTGAACGCGGCGCTCACTGCTTCGGGATCGGCCTCGCGGCCGCGCGTACGCTTGCGAACGTACAGGTCGAAGAGGTCGATCGCTCCGTCGACCGTCTTGCGGATGGCGCGGTCGTGCTTCACCGCGAGGGCCAGGAGCCGCGTCAGCGGAAAACCGTAGCTCAAGATCTGGAGCGCGCCGCGTGCGATCCGCAGGTCGCCCTCGGTGTAGCGCCGCGAGCCATCGGCTTGCTCCTGCGCCTCGGCCAAGCCGGCGCGCTCCACCGACGCGAGGAGGGCGGGCGGGATGCCGAGCCGTCGCGCCGCTGCCTCGCTGTCGTAGCCGGACTCGGGCGACTCCTCCTCGATCGCCGTGAGAAGAGCACGGTCGGATTCTGCGCGCTCCCCTTTCTCGAGCAGCATCGCTATCGCTTTGAGCGAAAAGCCGCGCGACGCCATCGAACGGATGAGCCGCAGCCGGTCGAGGTGGAGGTCGTCGTAGATCGCGTTGCGCCCCTCGCGTGCCGGGCCGGGGAGGAGCCGGATCGTCTGGTAGTAGCGGATGGTATCGACCGGGAAGCCCGACTGCCGCACGATCTCGATCAGCGAGTACGCCATGAGCCGTGACTCTTAGAGTAATCGCTCGAAGAGTCAATCGGCTGGAAAGCGGCCGCGACCGCTGCGAACGTCAGGCCGCGGGAACTATACCGACGACCGTGCTCGGCGCCACGAGCGCGCCGCCCTCAATAACTCACGACGAAGACGGCAGCGCAGCCGCGATCGACCCAGACGCCGCCCCCGTCGGCGCCCCAGGTATCGTAGCGGCGGCATGGTGCGTCGCTCAGTCGGCGTTCGAGACGGACCCGACCCCAGGGCCGCATGGGACAATACTGCGGTCGGTAGCGATCCGACTTGCAGGTGATGCGGTAGACGCCGACGGGTCCGACGCGGGGGCCGGGACGAATGGGAGCGCTCATCCACGGCACCACGGTGAAGATCGCGCGGCAGCCCTCGCGTACCCAGACGCCGCCGCCGTCGGGGTCGGCGCCCCAGGTGTCGTATTCGCGACACGGCGCTTTACTGAGACGCCGCTCGAGTCGTACCCGGCCCTGCGCGTAGGTCCGGCAGTAGGAGTGACGGTGGGCTTCCGACTCGCAGCGGATCGACCGGGCGGGATAGATCGGAGCGTGGCGGCTCTCGGGCCACGCCGTCGCGGCGAGCAGCAGCGACGCCGCCAGCAGACCGCACGATGCCAGAGATCGAAGGCCCGTCATCCTCTCCTCCTCCCGCGCGAAAATTACCGAGGTGCGTGGCGCTCGACAACCTCGCATTCACTCGACTACCGCTCAGCGCGGCACGCAGACGAGTCGGAGGCTGTCCTTGTCGCGACGACCGCCGCTTGCCGTCGCCACAGCCGCAACCGTCGCCTTGCCGATGCGCCACTGCGGAGCCGTGCCTCGTAGCGGCACCGGAACCGTGAGCGGCGGCGTGCAGCTGTCGTCGGCGGCGGCGCCAACGAGCGTCGCCGAAACGGACGTGAAGGCGGCCCGGATGGCGGCGAGTGCGGACCGCCGCACCGCCTGCTGCGCCGAGGGCTTGACGAGCTCCCAGCCCGCGAGCGGCGCCGGAACACAGCCGGAGACGTCGGTGTTGCGGGCGCAAACGGCGACGTGGAACGTGCACGAGCCGGGAACGCCGCCGTCGAAATCGCAGGCCGGGTCGTCGTCGACGCAGCGCTGCGTCCGCGGCGGCCGTCCGCGCTTGTCGAACGGCGGTACGTTGGTCGGGTTCGGGACCATCCATTCGCCGAGGCAGTCGCTAGCCGGCGCACCGCCGCCCGGTATGCGCTCGAGAGTGCAGGTCGGCGCACAGCCGTCGCCGGCGACCGCATTGCCGTCGTCGCACTGCTCGCTGCAGCCGGGGACGAGGACACCGTCGCCGCACACGAGCCCTGCAACCGGCCGGCAGGTATCGTCGCAGCCGTCGCAGGGCGACGGCGTACCATCGTCACAGAGCTCGCCGCTGTCGACGACGCCGTCGCCGCAGGAAGGCAGGACACACGTCGTGCGGCAGGTGTCGGGTGCGTGGTCGTCGTTGCCCGCACCCGCATCGCATTCCTCGCAGCGCGGATCGAATATGCCGTCACCGCAGACGTGCACGTCGGCGGTGCAGAGCGAGACGATGCCGGCGAAAGCGTGATCCGTCCCCGGCTCCCCCCATGCGACCGCGAAGCTGCCGCTCGACAGGAGCGCGGCGGCGACCCGCGGCTTCGCTGCGGCAGCGAGCGGAAAGCTCATTTCGAGCGGTTCGAGATCGACCCCGAGAGGAAGAGCGCGCGGCGGCAGATACGCCTGGAGCGTCGTCAGGCCCGCATCGTAGCGCGCCGTCGCATAAGCGAGCAGCCAGCGGCCCAGCGGGTCGCGTGCGATCGTCGCCGTGGGCAGATCGGTGCTCGCCAGCACCTCCACGTCCCGCTGTCGCACTGCAGCGAAGCTCGCGTCGAGCTCGACCACCCGGAGAGTCGACTGCAGGTACACGCCGGCGACTACGAGGCCGCCGCCAACGCTGGGGGCGATCGCCTGCGCGTCGAAAGCGAGGCTCGGGAGGAAGCTCGGGCCGGCGCGCGGCGCGCCATCGGGCGCGAACGTCCGTCCGAGGAGCGTGTGCACCGAAGGATCGTGCCAGACGACGGCCATGCCGCCGTCGTCGAGCGCCGTCGCCACCAGCGGATGTCGCCAGCCGTTCTCGCCTACTATCTGCGGGTCGCCGAGCGGCGCGCCGTCGGGATCGTAGCGTCGCAACCAACAATGATTGTCCTGTTGCCACACGAACGCGAAACCGGCCGGAAGTCCCACGGCTTCCGGCAGGTGTGCATCCTCATCCTCGACCTGGTCGACGGCGATCTCCGCGCCTACCGGCTGCCCGGAGCCGTCGAGGCGACGTCCGAAGAGATGGAGATGGCCGTCACGTTCGCGCAAGTATGCGAGGACGTAGCCGCCGCGCGTGTCGGCAGCGAGTCGCGGCTCCGTGCCGGCAGCGACCGTCGCGGGCGCCGCGAGCGCGACTCCCGATTGCGCGAAGAGCCGCACCCGGACGTCGGTGCCGCTGCGCCACGCGAAGAGCATGGACCCGCCCGTGCCGACAGCGACGCGGGGATCGACGCCCTCGGCGCCGGCATCGAGCCCGAACGCCGGAACCTCGATGGGCCGCGCCGTCGCCGCATCCGGCGCGACCGCAACCAGCAAGGCATAGAGGATCGGGATCAGGAAGCGAATGGAATGGCGCATGGGAGTCGCTGGTGCACGGGCCGGCGCGAGCCGCAGCCGATCGCGTGAACCTCCCATATCACACCGAGTGCAGCGTCATTCCCATCATTCCACGCGCCGCATCAGCTCCGGCGCTCCCGTCAGCATCATGCGCCGGATGACCAGATGCATCCACAGGAGACACGCGCCGGCCATCAAGAACAAGAACACCCAGCAAGTCGTCCACAAACCGGTCGCGTCCAGCAGCAAGCCGAAGACGATGGGCAGGAAGAACCCGCCCAGACCGCCGAGCACGCCCACCAACCCGCCCACCACGCCCACCTCGCGGGGGAAATAGGTCGGAATGTGCGTGTACACCGCCGCCATACCGAAGCCCATCGAGCAGGCCAGCAGGAACGCGAACAACGTGAATACCCAGCGGTTCGCCTGGAAGAAGATCCGGGTCGTTCCGCCCGCCAGCAGGTCGCCTTTGCGCACCGTCTGCCCTTCGAGCACCACCGGCTCCTGCCACTGTGTAGAGCTCGGCAGGATCAGGTGCCGGTCCACCGTGAAATCGAGGAGCTTCGCCGGATCCTTCTCCCGCAACGCATATTTCTCACCAGTGGAAAGCTCGATCGCGCTCGCAGAGACGCGCGTCACGGTCGCGTTCGCTCCGGCGACGATTCCTTGGCCCGGCGTGTGGATGACCATCGCCGCCGGAAACAACAGCGCGCAAAAGATCATTCCGGTCACCAACGACCCGTACATCACCCGCCGCGCACCGAGCTTGTCGGACAGCCAGCCGCCCAGCGCCCGCAGCACTGACGACGACAAGCTGTAGATACTGGCGAGCGGTCCGGCGACGACGATCGGTAGCGTGTAGACATTCACGTAATATGGGATCAGCCATTGCGACAGGGCGACGAAGCCCCCGAAGAAGAACGCGTAGTACAGACCGAATCGCCATACGCGCACGTGCCGCAGCGGCGCCATCCGCGCCAACATTCCGCCGCCGGCGCCGGCTGCCCGGCGGTCCTGGGTCGCGAACCAGAACAATACCGCGGTCGCGACCAGCAATCCGGCGTAGAGCTTCGGCAGGGTCCGCCAACCCTCCAAGTCGCCTGCCGTGAGCCGGCGCAGCAGCAGCGGCGCGAACATCGAGGTTGCCGCCGCGCCGGCATTGCCCATGCCGAAGATTCCGAGCGCAGTACCGACGCGCTCCTTGCTGAACCACACCGACGTGTAGGCGACGCCCGCCGCGAATGCGGCTCCGACGACGCCGAATCCCAAGCCGGCCAGCACGAACTCCACGTAGCGGTGCGCGTACGCGACGAGAAACATCGGCACTGCCGAGATCAGCATCAGCCCGCAGAACACGATGCGCCCGCCGAACCGGTCGCACAGCACGCCGACCGGCAATCGCATCACCGCACCCGTGAGCACGGGCACCGCGATCAGCATGCCGACCTGACTCCGACTCCACGCGAACAATCCCCTGTCCACGAGAAACGTCGTCAGCGGCCCGTTCACCATCCAGACCGCGAAGCAAACCGAGAACGCGAAAGTCGTGGCGGCCAAAGTCCACCAAGCGAGCCGTTCGCTATGATTCTCGGCGTTCATGTTCGAAGCGGTCGGGGTCGTTAGCACGCGCATCTCCGCAAGGTCAACGCGCTATGCACTCCGCGAAGGCCCGCCCGCGGACCTCGGCTGCGACGGCGGTGATCACCGGGGAGAACGGGTCCGGACCCGGCGGCGCAGATCGAGGAGCAGCCCCGTGAACGTCACCGCCCATGCGGCCAGCGCGATCACCAGGAACACTAGCGGCAGGAAGCGCAGGAACGCGAATCCCATCGCTTCGATCATCCGGTGCGTCGCCGCCGCGTACATGCCCAGCGGGAAGACGGCCCCCCAGTACAGCGGATCGTAATGCAGGGGGAAACGACGGTAGACGTAGCGCCATAGCGCCAGGACGATCAGCATCGGGATCCACCAGGTTCCGGTGGCCCAGTAGAACACCGTGAAGCCCTTGAGGAAGGGCAGCAGCGACAGCAGGAACGGCGCCTGGGACGAATTGAGGATCAGCAGCGAACCGGCCAGCGTCGAGATCGCCATGGCGCCCATGTTGATCCAATACGGCGGCGACAGGTCGTCCGGCGCCAGCGTAAAGAACGTGTAGCGGTAGAAGATCAGCGACATCATCCAGATGTAGAGCATCCCGCCCCACAACCACATCGAGAGCGCGAAGAAGTTCAACTCCAGCTTGACGGGCTGGCCGATGTGAGCGGCCAGCAAGGCGCTGAGGGCGGCGATCGATTGGGTCGCGACCACCGCGAGCAGCCAGCCGCCATTGATGCCCTGGTCGAGGGTCGGCTTGTGCGGCTTGACCGTCAAACCGGCGAAGATCGCGTACGTCAGTCCGACCCAGAGCACGATCGCGACCGTCCACAGCAGAGTAGCGATGCGGTCATCGCTCGCCAGCACGACGAACTGGGTGCCGACGATGCTGGTCGCGGCCACCGTCGTGAAGAATCCCGGACCGCGCAGGTGGTCGAAGAGGTCGGCGACGAGTCGCCGGCGGTAGTAGATGACACGCAGCAGGGTCAGCACCCAGAGCACCAGGTACGCGGCGACACCGAGAGCGAACAACGCCCGGGCAACGACCGCCATGTCGAGCAGCCCGGCCGCGATCGCAACGATGCCGGTGGCCATGACCATGCCGAAGTACGCGGGCGACAAGTCGGCCAGCTCGCCGAGCAGCCAAGCGAACGCCGATTCCCGTCGCAGCGGATGCTCGCGATGTCCGGATTCGGGCTTCATCGAGCGGTCGCCCGCCCCAGCACAGCAGCCATGTCACACCCTCGATTGCGATGCCCGCACCCGGAGCGGGCACCGATGAGTCCGTGCCCCGCGAATCTCGATGACCGCGCACGGCGGGCCGGGAGCATAGGTTCTTCGCGCGGCGCCTGTCCACTGCCGGCACAG
This sequence comes from Polyangiaceae bacterium UTPRO1, assembly GCA_002050235.1. Classification (GTDB taxonomy): domain Bacteria; phylum Desulfobacterota; class Binatia; order UTPRO1; family UTPRO1; genus UTPRO1. The sequence continues at coordinate 90,858 of MWST01000015.1, forward strand.
AGGTGCCGGCACAGGAGCCGACGCCGGGGACGCAGGTGGGAGCCGCGGTGGCGCGTGTCGGGAAGCCGTCGGTGCCCGCTACCTAGAACGGTAGCGCCGGCAACGAATGGGCGTAGCCGCCCGCCCGCGCCAGGAGGAAGAGGCAAGTAGCGTAGACGCCGCAATCGAGCGTCGCCATGACCGTAGTGGCGACGAACCATAGATAGCCGCTGCGGCCGCGACGGGTGCATGGACGCACGAGCAATCGCGGCATGGCGAGTCCCACGGCTGCCGCGGCGGGCACTAACGCCGCCAGCACCAGTACGCTCAACAGTACGCTGGTGACGGTCGCGAGGTCGGCGATCACCGTCGACAGCCAGATCACGCCGACAGTCGCCGGCACGAAGAACATCCAGTTGCCGAGCGAGCGCCGGATCGCGACTTCGAAGCGGCTCCGATCGGCGGGTACGAGGCTCACGTCGAGCCGTTCTTCGAGGTGGCGGAAGTCGCCGACCATGTGCGGCCGCAGCCGATGTCGTACGCCTTGCAAGCGTGGCGACAGCCCTGGCGTCCCCCCGCTCACTCGCGGTGACTGCGGCCCCGACACCCCCGGCATGGGCTCCAGGCTAGCCGCTGCCCCTCCGCCCGAGAACACCCAATCGGCACGCCTCGCCGTCGCCACCGCACGCGAACCCGCAAAGCGGCCGGCGCTGCCGATCGCGGTCCGGCGCCCCGGGGACGGCGCTTCTCTAGCGTGCTGGGCCGGCTTGGATCCTCGCCCAGGTGTCGCGGAGCGTGACCGTTCGATTGAAGACCGCCCTGCCAGGCCCCGTGTCCGGATCGACGCAGAAATAGCCCTGGCGCTCGAACTGGAAGCGCTCCCCTGCCAGCGCCGTCGCCAGGCTCGGCTCGACCCGGGCTTCGCGCAGCACCGTCAGTGCTGCGGGATCGATCGTCGCGAGCCAGTCGTCGCAGGCCTCGGGCGCCTCGACCTTGAACAGACGGTCGTAGAGCCGCACCTCGGCGGCGACGGCATGCGCCACCGAGACCCAGTGCAGCGTCGCCTTCACCTTGCGGCTGCTCGCGGGCGAGCCGCTGCGGGTCTCCGGATCGTAGCTGCAGCGAAGCTCGAGCACGGCCCCCGTCTCCGGATCCTTCACCACCCGCTCGCACTTGATGATGTACGCGTAGCGGAGTCGGACCTCGCGTCCTGGCGCGAGTCGGAAGAACTTGCCCGGCGGGTCTTCCATGAAGTCGTCGCGTTCGATGTAGAGCTCGCGGGCGAACGGCAAGCGGCGAGTTCCCGCGGCCGGATCCTCGGGGTTGTTCACCGCCTCCAGCTCTTCGATCTGCCCCTCGGGGTAGTTCTCGATGACGAGCTTCAGCGGCCGCAACACCGCCATTACGCGCGGCGCCCGCTTGTTGAGGTCCTCGCGGATGTGGTGTTCGAGCTGGGCGACGTCGACCATGCTGTCGCGCTTGGCGACGCCCACGCTCTCGCAGAAGTCGCGGATCGCCTCGGGCGTGTACCCGCGGCGGCGGAAGCCGGAGATGGTCGGCATGCGCGGATCGTCCCAGCCCGCCACGTGCCCGCCCTGCACGAGCGCGAGCAGCTTGCGCTTGCTCATGACAGTGTAGCTCAGGTTCAAACGCGCGAACTCGATCTGCTGTGGATGACATGGGGTGTCGAGCGCGTCGAGCACCCAGTCGTAGAGGGGCCGATGGTTCTCGAACTCGAGCGTGCAGATCGAGTGGGTGATGCCCTCGAGCATGTCGGACAGGCAGTGGGTGAAGTCGTAGAGCGGGTAGATGCACCACTGGTCGCCGGTACGGTGATGCGCGATGCGACGGATGCGATAGAGCGTCGGATCGCGCATATTGAGGTTCGACGACGCCATGTCGATCTTGGCGCGCAGGACGTGGGCGCCGTCGGGAAACTCGCCCGCCCGCATGCGCAGGAAGAGATCGCGGTTCTCGGCGACGCTACGGTCCCGATAGGGGCTGTTGCGCCCCGGCTCCGTGAAGGTCCCGCGATAGGCGCGGATCTCGTCGGCGGAGAGGCTGTCCACGTAGGCCTTCCCGGCTTCGACGAGCCGCATCGCGAAGTCGTAGAGCTGCTCGAAGTAATCCGACGCGTAGAAGAGCCGGTCGCCCCAATCGAAGCCGAGCCAACGCACGTCCTCCATGATGGCGTCGACGTACTCGACGTCTTCCTTGGCGGGATTGGTATCGTCGAAGCGCAGATGGCAGACGCCGCCGTACTGGCGGGCGAGACCGAAATTCAGGCAGATGCTCTTGGCATGCCCGATGTGCAGGTAGCCGTTCGGCTCGGGCGGGAAGCGGGTGACGACGCGCGCATGCCTCCCGCTGCGGAGGTCGTCCTCTATGATCTCGCGGATGAAATGCGACGCAGGGTCGGCAGCACGTTCTGCCATGAGCGCGGGATCCTAGCGCGTCGGAGGACGCAGGTCGAAGCCGCGGCCGGACCCAGCCCGCGAAGGACAACCAACCGCACCGGACTCGTCAGCGCGGAAGACTTGGGTCCCATTCCCGGACACGCCCGGCAGCGCTATCCCTGCCACGCCCATCGACGTCCATGCGCATCCGGTGGCGCCTGAGGCAGTCGCAGGGTCGGAAATCTTGACTTCCGCCCATTTTAGGGCAGCTTCTCGCGACCCGCCCCATCGCGACTCGGGCCGTGCCGTCCGGGCCCAGACGGAGGCGAGAAAGGAACCCACGGTATGCCTGAAGCCGCGGTCAATCATTTCAAGGCCGATCTGCGCGCCATCCGGTTCACGCTCTACGAGCACTTGCAGGTGCAACAGGTATTCGCGCTGGAGGCTTTCTCGCACATCTCGCGCGAGGAGTGCGACGCCATCATCGAGCAGTGCCATCGGTTCGTGAACGAAGTGACCGGCCCGATCAACGGTTCCGCCGACCGTGTGGGGTGCACGCTCGAAAACGGCGTGTGCAAGACGCCGCCGGGCTTCAAGGAAGCCTGGAAGAAGCTCTTCGAGCTCGGCTTGATGGCGTTCCCCATGCCGGTCGCCGACGGCGGCTTCGGTGGCCCGCACGCGATAGCCGTCATCCTCGAAGAGCTGCAGAGCGGCGCCAACTGCGCTTTCAACATGTACCCGGGATTGACCCACGGCGCCGCCGACGTCGTCGCCAACTTCGCGCTCCCGGAAGACCGCGAGCGGTTCCTCCCCGGGATGGTCGCAGGCCGCTTCTCCGGCACGATGTGCCTGTCCGAGCCGCACGCCGGCTCCGACGTCGGGGCCGTGAAGACGCGCGCCAAGCACGTTGCCGGCAACGTCTACAAGATCACCGGCACGAAATGCTGGATCTCGGCCGGCGATCACGACCTCACCGAGAACATCATCCATCTCGTGCTCGCCCGCATCGAGGGCGCGCCCGCCGGCACCCAGGGCATATCGCTCTTCATGGTGCCCAAGATCTGGGTGAACGAGGACGGCTCGCTCGGGGAGCCGAACGACGTCACCACGGCGTCGATCGAGCACAAGCTCGGCATCCGCGCCTCGGCGACCGCAGTACTCAACTTCGGCGAGAACGACGGCTGTCGCGGTCTCTTGGTTGGCGGTACGCCCAACATGGGCATGAAGCAGATGTTCCGCATGATGAACGGCGCCCGCATCGCCGTCGGCGTGCAGGGGCTCTCGGTGGCATCCGCGGCCTACCTGAATGCGCTCCGCTACGCGCGCGAGCGCCTCCAGGGCTCGTCGGTCCGCCAGTTCAAAGATCCGAACGCGCCGCGCGTACCGATCATCGAGCATTCCGACGTGCGCCGCATGCTGCTCGAAATGAAAGCGAAGGTCGAAGGCATGCGCACGCTCTGCGTGCAGGTGGCGCTGCACGCCGACCTGGCCCACGCGCTCGAAAAGGTCGACGAGGCCAAGGCGATCTACCATCAGGGTCAAGTCGACCTACTGACGCCGATCGTCAAGGCCTATTGCTCCGACCAGGCGTTCCGGGTCGCCGAGCTGGCGATCCAGACCTACGGCGGCGCCGGCTACGTACAGGACAACCCGGTCGAGCAATACTGCCGCGACGCCAAGATCTTCTCGATCTACGAGGGCACGAACCACATCCAGGCGCTCGACCTGGTGGCTCGCAAGCTCCAGCAGCGCGGCGGCGAGAACTTCACCGCCTTCCTCAACGAGCTCACCGAGTTCGTGGCCGCGCACGCAGACAAGCCGGGCCTCGGCGCCGAGATCCGGGCGCTCGGAGAAGCGGCCACGGCGCTCCAGCGGGCGGCCGGCGCGCTCATGGAATACTTCATGAGCGGCAAGATCGACCAGGTGACGCTCGTCGCCAACCCGTTTCTCGAGGTCATGGCCGACGTCCTCATCGGCCGCTTGCTGCTCGGCGCCGCGATCGTCGCCGACGAGAAACGCTCTGCCGACGAGGACGTCGACGACGAGCCCAACCGGCACGAGCTCGACTTCTACGGCGGCAAAGTGCTGGTGGCGAAGCACTTCGTGAACTTCGTACTCTGCGGCGTGCACGCGAAAGTCGGCGCCATAGTGAGCGGCGACCGCAGCGCGCTCGATATGCCGGACGGAGGCTTCTCGACCGCGTTCTGAGGCGATGCCGCCGGCGTCGCTCGCGTCGCCGCACCCTGCCCTCCGCGGCGTCGGATCAGCCACCGCGGAGGGCGCGGCGCAAGAGCTTTCCCGTCGAGCTCTTCGGCAGCGCCTCGACGAAGGTCACCTGGAGCGGCTTCTTGTAGCCGGCAAGGCGCGTCCGGCAGAAATCGACGAGCTCGCGCTCGCCCACCTCGGCGCCGCCGCGGCGCACGACCCAAGCGGCGACACCGCACCCCCAACGCGGGTGCGGGATGCCGGCAACGGCGGCTTCGGCGACCGCCGGATGCGACTCGAGCACGACCTCGACCTCGCGCGGATAGACGTTGAAGCCGCCGCTGATGATGACGTCGTCGCTGCGATCGACGAGGGTCAGGAAACCGGCTTCGTCGAGCCGGCCGAGGTCGCCGGTGCGCAGCCAGCCGTCGATCATGGCCGCCGCCGTCGCCTCGGGATCGCGCCAGTACTCGCGCATGAGCTGCGGACCGCGTACGGCGATGGTTCCGACCGCGCCGGGCGGCAGCGGCGCACCTCCCTCATCGAACACCCGGAGCTCGTTCATCGCCGTCGGCAGGCCACAGCTCGCCCGCCGCAGCGGATCGAGGTGGTCCTCCTTGCGCAGCGTGGTGATCGGGAACGGGCATTCGCTGAGCCCGTAGATCTGGAGCAGGACCGGACCGAGGACGTCGAGAGCATGTGCCATGAGGTCAGCCGCGATCGGCGCCGCTCCGTAGACGACCGTACGCAGGCTGGCGAACGCCGCCGCGCGCACTGCCCCGCTGATCATGGAAGCGATCATCGTCGGCACGAGGAAGAGCAGGCTCACGCGCTCGCGCTCGAGCAGCTCGCGAAACGCCGCCGGCTCGAACTCCCGGCAGAGGATGCCGCGGGCGCCGCGCCAGAAGGCTGGAGCGAGGAGCGCTTCGCTCGCGTGCGTGAGCGGCGCGACGTGCGCCACCGTGTCGGCCGGCGACAGCTCGTGGAGCTCGGCGAGCAGATTGCGCAGCGAGGCGAGCGCGCTGCCATGCGTCAACACAGCTGCCTTGGGACGCCCGGTCGTCCCCGAGGTGTAGCGCAGCCGGGCGACGTCGTACGGGTGTGACGGCGGTCGCGGCGGCGTCGCCGGCTGGCGCGCCAGGCGCCGCTCCAGCACCGCGTCGGAGCCGGCCACGTCCCATACGACGGCCTTCGCAGCCGGCGCGGCGCCTAGCCCATCGGCGTCGGCGAGCGCGATCCGCACCGCGGCGTGCTCGATCATGAACGCGACTTCGGGCGGCGCCAGGCGGCGATTGATGCCCACCCACACCGCACCGGCGCGCCAGATCGCCTGTTGCGCCGCCACGTGCTCGATCGAGTTCGGGAGGAACGTCGCGACGCGATCCCCCGGGACGACGCCGGCGCGCACGAGCTCGCGCGCTAGACGATTCGCGCGCGCGTCGAGCTCGGCGAAGGCGATACGTCGCTCGCCGTCGCGGAGAGCTTCACGCTCGGGCCACCGGCGCGCGGCGCGACGCAGCGCCTCGGTCGCGTCCATCGCGATGGTTGATGTTCCGAAACCGCGGAGCGGTCAAGCTCGCGACGCGCGCAGCATCTCGCTCGGAATTCGCGTTGACACTTCGAGAACGCCGGTGCTAACGAGCAATCGGGGGCGGGGTGAGCATGGCCATGCAGTGGCCGGCGGACGACGACGCGAAGCATCGGCATGCCGAGGCGGCAGCCGGTGCGACCGAACGCGCTTCCGCGCTGCGCGAGGGACGACCTCGCCGCACTCCACCACGTGCTGCGACGCTCGTCGCGCGGCATCGGGCTTTCCACCGCACGGACCGGCCACTATACTTTTGTCGAAGCTCCGATCGCTCACACGTCGCGTACGTGTTGCGCGTCGCACGAGCGACCCGAGCTCCTGGCGCAGCCAGGAAGGAGCCTTTATGGAAAACGGGAAGAGCGTCTTCGAGAAGCTGATCAAAGACGATCGCGCCGTCCACGAACAGAAGATCTGGCGCGGGACCTTTCTCGAGTATCTCGAACGCGTGCGCGAGGATCCCACCATTCCGAAGCTCGCGCACTCCCGCGTCTACGATCTCATCGTGCGGATGGGCACGACCGACCTCCACGACACCGACGACCCCCGCGTGAAGCGGCTTTACAAGGACGAGTCCATCAAGTCCTACGGCTTCTTCCGCGACGAGTTCTTCGGGATCGAGAAGACGATCTCGCAGATCGTCCGCTATTTCCACGCCGCCTCACTGAAGGGCGAGGAGAGCCGGCAGGTGCTCTACCTGATGGGGCCCGTCGGCTCGGGCAAGAGCTCGCTGGTCGAGAAGCTGCAACGCGGCCTCGAAGCGAGCGATCCGTTCTACGCGATCGAGAGCTGTCCGATGTTCGAGGAGCCGCTGCACCTCCTCCCCCGCCACCTGCGGAAGGAGTTCGAGAAGATGCTCGGCACCCACATCGAGGGCGACCTCTGTCCGGTCTGCCGCTTCCGTTTGAAGGACGAATTCGGAGGCCGCTACGAGGAAGTCCCCATCGTCACCAGAACCTTCTCCAAGCGCAACCGCGTCGGCATCGGTGTCGTGCCCCCGGTCGACCCCAACAATCAAGACACGTCGGTCCTCATCGGCAGCGAGGACATCTCGAAGCTCGACGTCTACTCCGAAGGCGACCCGCGCGTGCTCGACCTCAACGGAGCGCTCAACGTCGGCAACCGCGGCATCGTCGAGTTCATCGAGGTGTTCAAAAACGAGACCGAATATTTGCACGCCATGATCACCGCGACCCAGGAGAAGGTGATTCCGGCGCCGGGGCGCCACGGGCTCGTGTACGTGGATGCCGTCATCGCCGCGCACTCGAACGAGGCCGAGTGGCAGAAATTCCGTGCCGATCACACGAACGAAGCCATCCTCGACCGCATCGTGGTGGTCAAGGTTCCATACAACCTCCGTCTCTCCGAGGAGGTGAAGATCTACCAGAAGATCATCCGCAACTCTGACTTCCGCGCCCACGTTGCGCCGCACACGCTGGAAGTGGCGTCGATGTTTGCGATCCTTTCGCGCCTCGAGCCCAACAACAAGTGCGACCTGATGACGAAGCTCAAGCTCTACAACGGCGAGGAGGTCGTCGAAAAAGGCAAGACCAAGAAGATCGACGTCCAGGAGCTGCGCGAGGACACCAAGCGCGAGGGCATGAACGGCATTTCGACCCGTTTCATCATGAAAGCCCTCGACAACGCGCTCTCCGACAACATCGACGGCAACTGCATCAACCCCATCAACGTCCGCGAGTCCCTGATCGCGATGGTGAAGGAAGCGGACATCGCCGACGACACCCGCAAACAGCACCTCGAGTTCCTGCAGGATACGCTGCACAAGGAGTACCTCGACGTCCTCCGCAAGGAGATCACCAAGGGCTTCGTCTACGCCTACTCGGAGCAGGCGGAAGCGCTCTTCCAGAACTATCTCGACCACGCCGAAGCCTTCGTGAACAAAACGCGCGTCAAAGACCGCAACACGCGCGAGGAGCTGCAGCCCGACGAGGCGTTCTTGAAGTCGATCGAGGAACAGATCGCGATCATCGGCTCGGCGGCCGAAGGGTTCCGGCAGGAGGTCATCGCCTACCTCTGGGCGCTGTCGCGGCGCGGCGAGCGCATCACCTACAAGAGCTACGAGCCGCTCAAAGAAGCGATCGAGAAGAAGCTCACCGAGTCGGTACGCGAACTTTCGCGCATCATCACGACGGCGCGCACGCGCGACGAGGAGCAGACCACCAAGTACAACGCCATGGTCCGCAACCTTCTCGACAACGGCTACTGCGAGAGCTGCGTCGACGTCGTGCTCAAGTACGCCGCCAACAACCTGTGGAAGGACTGACGCGGCGCCCCTCATGGTCGACACGATCTTCCGCCCGTTCCGTAGCTCGGAAGCCGAACGCAGCGATCGCAGCGCCGGCGACCGGCTTCGGCACCGGCAGAAGATCCGCGAGTCCATCCGCGAGAATATCGCCGACATCATCGCCGAGGAGTCGATCATCGGGAAAAGCCGCGATCGGGTGATCAAGGTCCCGATCCGCGGCATCCGCGAGTACCGTTTCGTATACGGCGACAACACGCCGGGCGTCGGCCAGGGCGACGGCGACTCGCAGCCCGGCCAGGTCGTCGGCAAGCACGGCCAGGAACAGCAGGGTCAGGGCGGCGAGAGAGCAGGCGACCGACCCGGCGTCGATTACTACGAGACCGACGTCACGCTCGAGGAGCTCATCGACATCATGTTCGAGGACCTCGATCTTCCCGACCTCGAACGGAAGGCGCTGCGCCAGCTCGAGGCCCCGCGTTCGTCGAAGCGGCGGGGATACCGCCAGGTCGGCATTCGCATCCGCCTCGACAAGCACCGGACCGCCCGCTCGCGGATCAAACGCCAGTTCGCGGCCGAGCGCCGGCGGCGCCTGGCGACGGCGTCGAATCCGGTCGAGACAACAGACGACGCGGCCCGCGATGCCGCAGCTGCGCCATCGGCGCATCGCTTCCCCTTCCACGTCGACGACCTCGTATACCGCCACGTGACGACGCAGATGCGTCCCGAGTCGAACGCCGTCGTGATCTGCATCATGGATACGTCGGGCTCTATGGATACGATGAAGAAGTACCTGGCGCGGAGCTTCTTCTTCCTGCTCTACCAGTTCATCTGCACCAAGTATCGGAGCGTCGAGATCGTCTTCATCAGCCACCACACCGAGGCCCACGAGGTGAGCGAGGAGGAGTTCTTCCACAAGGGCGAGTCCGGGGGCACATTCATCTCGTCGGGGTACCAGAAGGCGCTCGACATCATCGCCGAGCGCTATCATCCGTCGCTCTGGAACGTCTATGCGTTCCACTGCTCCGACGGCGACAATTTCGACTCCGACAATACGGCGGCGCTCAGGGCCGCCCACGAGCTGGCCGAGATCTGCAATCTCTTCGGCTATGGCGAGATCAAGCCGCTCGGTTCGCGCTACTACGAGAGCTCGATGCTCAATATCTTCCGCCGTCTCGACGTCGGCAACTTCCAGACGGTGCTGATCGAGCGTAAGGAAGACATCTGGCCGAGCTTCAAGGCCTTCCTCGCCAAAGACAAGCACCAGGATTAAATCGTGCCGAGCTGGAGCCTCGCGGACCTCGCCTACTGGGACGCCAAGATTCGCGAGCAGATCGACGCCCTCGGGCTCGACTGCTACCCGCAAGAGTTCGAGCTCTGCAACCACAACGACATGCTGGCGTACATGGCGTACTCCGGCATTCCGGCGCACTATCCGCACTGGTCGTACGGCAAGGCCTTCGAGAAACTGAAGACCCTCTACGACCACGGACTTTCGGGCCTACCGTACGAGATGGTCATCAACTCCAATCCGTCGCTCGCGTATCTCATGCGCGACAACTCGCTCTGCCTGCAGATCCTGACCATCGCGCACGTCTATGGACACAACGACTTCTTCAAGAACAACTTCACGTTCAAGTCGACGCGTGCCGAGTTCACGATCAGCACCTTCAAAGCCCACGCCGAGCGTGTGCGCGCCTACATGGAGGACCCGTCGATCGGCGCCGACAACGTCGAAAACATCCTCGACGCCGCGCACGCTCTGTCGCTGCAGCGGCGCCGCAACCTCGCGGTAAAGAAGCTTTCTCCCGATGACGAGCGCCGGGAGCTGCTCCGCAACGCCCAGGCCGCGCACGATCCCTTCCGGAACATCCATCGCCGCCCCGACTATGTCGAGCCCGATCTGCAGAAGGTGCCGCTCTCGCCCGAGCCGGACATCCTGCTCTTCATCCGCGAGCACAATCCGTACCTCGCCAACTGGGAGCGCGACCTGCTCACGATCGTCGACGAGGAGGCGCGCTACTTCATCCCGCAGATAGAGACCAAGATAATGAACGAGGGCTGGGCGTCCTGGGTGCACCGCGAGATCCTGAACGCGATCGAGCTGCCTCAGGAGCTGCATCTCGAGTTCTTGGTGCGCCACAACCAGGTGGTGCGCCCGACGCCAGGCGGCATCAATCCCTACCACCTCGGCCTCAAGCTCTGGACCGACCTGAAGCGACGCTGCGACGAGCCGACTCCGGAGGAGATTCACGAGCACGGAAAGCCGGAAAAGGCCGGCATGCTGAAGCTCCTCGAGGTGCGTGAAACCGACCGCGACCAGTCCTTCCTCCGCCGCTTCCTCACCGAGGAGCTGATGCGCGAGATGGACCTCTTCGAGTACGAGCCCAAGGGGGACGATCTCATCATCAGCAAGGTCGCCGACGAGCAAGGCTGGCGGTCCGTGAAGGAGCAGCTGATCCGCAGCGTCGGCATGGGCGGCGTCCCGGTGATCCGCATCGAGGACGCCGACTTCGGCCACAAGCGCACGCTCTACCTGATGCACGACCACGACGGCCGCGATCTGCAGCTCGAAAACGGCGAGAAGACCCTCGCCTACGTTCACCGGCTGTGGGGCCGCGAGGTAGTGCTCGAAACCGTCCTCGCCGGCAAACGCACGCTCCTCACCTACAACGATCGCGGCTTCTCGGCGAAAACGGTGAAGTGACGCGGCGCTAGAAGTAGCGATCGGCGTGGTCGACGATGTGCTGTGCGGTGCGCGTCGCGAGCGCCATCACGGTCACTTGCGCCGGCACGGCGACGCTCGTCGGGAACACGCTCGCGTCGGCGACGAAGAGGCCGCGCACGGCGTGCGCTTCGCCGTTCGGGTCCACCACCGCTTTCCGCCGATCCCGCCCCATACGGAGCGTGCCCTGAGGCTGGTACGAGAGGAACAGCGGATCGTTCACTCGCACCCCGCGATCGCGAATCGGTTGGTAAGCGCCGCGCTTGGTGATCGTGACCATCTGGTTGTAGGGTAGGAACACCTTCTCGGCGCCGGCCGCGAAGCTGATGTCGGCCGCCTTCGCGAGGGCGTCCAGCAGCCGATCTTCGTCGCTGCCGCCAAGACGATAGCTCACCGCCGGCGGTCCCGCCTCCTCCAGCTCGAGTCGGCCGCGCGTGTGATCGTGCAGAAGGACGGCGATCGCACCGAGCCGCGGGTAGAGGCCCATCAGCTCGCGGTGCTCGTCTCCGTAACCCGGCAGCATGCTCGCCGCGGCGACCGGATGCGCGAACGCGGGCACGAGTAGGTAGCCCGAGCCCGCCGAGCGTCCGCCCATGGTCAGGAACTCGTCGACGACGTAGCCCTGCGGAATACCCTTCCACGACTCGACCGGCTCCGGGTAGAGGGCGGTAACGACGACCTGCGGCTGCAGGCGGAGATTCCTCCCGACGGCGTCCGCCTGGTCGGGCAAGCGACTCTGGCGCCAGATGCGGGGCGAGTTGATGGCACCCGCAGCCAGGACGACGACCCTGGCAGTGACCGTGAGCGCGTGCTCCGTACCCGTGCGCGAGCGCCGGAACACGCCGACCGCGCCGGTCACCCGCCCCTTGTCGGTGCGCACCTGCGTGATCTCGCAGTCCGGGACGATCACTGCGCCCGCACGCGAGGCCGCCGGGACGTAGGTCGTCAGCATGTCGCCCTTGCGGTCGTAGGTGCAGCCGAGCGCGCAGAACCCCGTGAGCAGGCAGTCGACGCGATTGTGCAGGGGGATGTAGCCGCGGTAGCCGAGCTTCTCGCTGCCCTGCCGGAGCTTGGCGCTGTTGCCGTTCACCTGCTCCGGCAAGATGCGCTGCGCGCCGATGCGCTTCTCGACCCTACGAAAGAAAGGGTGCATCGCCTCGTGCTCGAGCCCCGCGAGGCCGAGATGGCGCGACCAGTAGCCGAGCAACGGCCGTGGCGGACGCACGCAGAGGCAGAAGCTCACGACCGTCGACCCGCCGACCGCGCGCCCTTGGGACACCAGCACCGTGTAGTCCGCGGTCGCCCTGGTACCTCCCTCGCGATAGAGCCGCGGGTACATCACTTCCTCGCGCTGGACGAAGTCCTCGCCGTGGAGATACGGGCCGTCCTCGACCAACACTACGGAATACCCGGCTTCGGCGAGCTCGGCGGCGGCGACGGCGCCGCCGGCCCCCGACCCGATGACGCAGACGTCGGCCCGCAGCTCGACATCGGCGTCGACCGTGCCCGTGTCGAGGATCATGAAGCGCGGCGAGCGGCGAGCACGGTCGCAAGGTCGACCGGAACCTCGTGCGCCACTCGGCCCGTCGCCTCGATGCGGCCGATCCAGGGCCCGTCGTAGCCGATCTCCGCGAACGATGCCGTCTGCGCATAATAGCCGAGTGCCGCGAGCGCCTTGAGGGCGCGGAAGATCACGCGCCGGGCGCCGAGCGTACTCTCCATCCAGCCGCGCAGATACGCGTCCTGCTCTACCGGCGTGAGGCGGGTGAAGCGCCGCGGCTTGAGGTCGAAGAGGATCGTCCCGTGCTCGACGACCCGCAGCATTAGGCGCGCCTGACTCTGCGAAGTCGGCGGCAGATCGACGAGCAGACCGTCGATGGAGCCGCCGAGACTCTCCCGCGCGGAGTCGGGCAAGCCGAGAATGCGGACCCCGGCCTGAGTCACGACCGCGAACTCCTTGCGGGTGAGGAAGCGCAGGGACCTCTCGACGGGGGAGTAGCGCGCGCAACCGCTCGGAAGCACGGCGCCGAAGGCCAGCAGCAGCACCCCGCCGAAACCCGTCTGGAGGAGGCGCCGGCGCGTCAGATCGAGGCGCAATGCCTCGAGCGTCGTGCGGTCATCCATTAGTCGACGCCTCGCATGAGCGGCGCGCATGCTACGCGTGCCGGCGCGCGAACGTCAAGGCGACTCGCGGGCTTGCGCGGCGACGACGATCGTCGCAAGGTGCGCCTGCATGCCGCTCTACGAGTACCGCTGCACGAGCTGCAAGAAGCGCGTCACGATCCTCACGCTGCGCGCCGGCGAAGCCATCGACGAGGTCTGCGACCGCTGCGGCGCCCGCTCTCTAGAGCGCATGATGTCGCGTTTCGCGATGGGACGCTCGGAGGAATCGCGCCTCGAATCCCTCGCCGACCCGTCGCACCTGAGCGGTCTAGACGAGAACGATCCCGCGAGCGTTGCACGCTGGATGAAGAAGATGAGCCGCGAAATGGGCGACGAGATCGGCGGCGAGAGCGAGATCGAGGAGATGGCGGACGAGATGGCGTCGGGATCGTTCGCCGACGACACTGGAGGCGACGACGGCGGCGGTGCCGACTGACGCGGCCGTCATCCCCGCTCCAGCAGCACTACCGCCTGCGCCGCGATGCCCTCGGCGCGACCTATCGGACCTAGCCCTTCGCCGCGCGTCGCCTTGACGTTGGCAGCGTCGGGGGCAACACCGAGCAGCTCCGCGAGCACCGTCCGCATGCTGTCGAGGTACGGTGCCAGCTTCGGCGCCTCCGCGTGCACCGTCACATCGACATTGCCGACCTGCCAGCCGCGAGCCCGCACCATGGCCATGGCCTCGAGCACGAACTCCCGGCTCGGACGACCTTCGTGCCGGGGATCGCGGTCGGAGAAATGCCGTCCGATGTCGCCCGCGCCGAGCGCACCGAGCAGCGCATCCGTCACCGCGTGGAGCACGGCATCGGCGTCGGAGTGTCCGGCAAGGCCGCGCTCGTACGGAATATCGACGCCGCCGAGGACCAGGCGACGGCCGGGAACCAAGGGGTGGATGTCGTAGCCCTGCCCGATCCGAAACGCGGCCACGGGGCGCGAAGCTAGGGGGCGCCGGAACGGGTGTCAAATCGTCCCCGCCCCGGATCCGCGCCGGCGGTCCGCGCCCGTAGCGCGAAAAACGGTGCGGGGCAGCAACGGCCGTGGTAGCGTACGCCGCATCCGCAGCATGAGAGATCCAGCGCGCCATCGCGCCGTCGGCCTCGCCTCGGAGGCCGCCGCGGCGCCTCCCGAGCGGTTCCTGAGCGAGCACGCCGAAGACGTGCTCGCGAGCCTCGGCGACGGCTTGATCCTCCTCGACACCGCCGGCCGCGTCGTGCTCATGAGCCCGGGCGCCGAAGACTTGACGGCCGTCTCCGCGAAGCACGCGAGCGGCAAGGTAGCGGGCCAAGTCCTCGCTGCGCACCCCTGGATCGTCGAACAGATCACGACCTTCCGGCACGGCGAGAACCGCCGCATCACCGCCAGCGGCGAGCTCGCAGCGCCCTTCGGGCGCCGCACACTGGTGCGGCTCACGATCTCGCCGGTGATCGACGGCTCCGGTGCGGCCGTCGGCAGCCTGCTCCTGTTCCACGACATCGTCGCTGCCCGCTCGCTGACCGAGTCGGACGAACGTGACCACCGGGTGGGCGGGCTCGCGGCAGTGGCCGCGGGCCTCGCGCACGAGATCAAGAATCCGCT
>MWST01000027.1 GCA_002050235.1 Polyangiaceae bacterium UTPRO1
GCCGCTCCCTGCTCAGGCGGTCAATTCAACTGATCCGGGGCAAGACCAAACCGAACGCTTACTGAGATAGGAGACGCATTAGGGCGTCCGGGTCCGTGACTGAAACGCGAAAATCAGACGATACCTTCACTGCGGTCGCAGCCGCAGCATTTGTGATCGTCTCAACGGACATGCCTCGCCCACCACAAGAGGCTCCTTACGCAGTTGGGCGGATCAGGAAACGAGGGCCACACCAGAATCAATCAAAATACAGGAGAACCATCTCATCCAAGATGTTGGCGTCGCACAGTGTCCCATCGGATTCCGCGTGTACCTTGATCGTCCTTGTGCCAAGGGGCAAGTTAGTTGCCAGGTAGCTGGTACTTATGGTCCGCTGGCTTTGCGTCGAGCCGGCTTTAAGCTGTTGCACACCCAGGGGGCCAACCCTGGAGCCGCTGTCAATCGTCAACCAGAGATAGATGTTCCCGGCCTCGGTACCGCACTGAAGCTCGCCACTCTGTTCTCGCGCCTTTGCGCTGAAGAGGACGGGATGGTTGGCTTGCGTAACGGATATCTTCTGAGTGGCGATGACATAGTCAGTGTTTCTCGCTCGGCCGCTACACCATTTGCTCGGCCCGATTGGGATGTAGTCACCTGCGCACCCGGGCATTTGGGTAGACCGCGTACCGCCCTTTATCGACATACCACCGGACAATACAACCAGAGACGTAGATGCGCCGTAGCGATATCGAACCGCGTTCTCATTTGGGCTGCCGTAGACGAACTCCGTGGCCGTAAGAGACACTGTGTGGTTGCGGCCAGTTGACGGCGCCTTGAAGTAACCCTGGGAGTACAGCGGCGCTTGCAGCTCGGCGATCTCGTTCATGTCGTTTACGGACCACTGGGAGGTATTTTGACCCGCGTAGGTGCTTCCCGAGCTCCCATAGGCGCCGTCCATGTAAATATTCATCATTGCGTCGCCGTTGCCATTCAATGATGTCCGATAGGCTCGGCCGGCGGCGAGTGCTACGATGTCTTGGCCGGCGGGATTAAATGTGGTTGTGAGTAGCGTTATTTCATTGCGAGGGTCCATGTTCAGCTGCGGACCCCAAGTCTGCATTCCACCGGAAAGATCGCCTGTAATGAAATTGAACTCGCACTTCGCGCCAGCGCAATTGGCATCGCTCGAGCAAGACGTCGAAGTGTTGCCCGTGATGGTGCTGCAACGTCCAACGTCCACAGGGAGGGACATCGCCTTAATCTGCGTTGCGGGATTGACGAAGACGATGAGGTTCGAATCTGCGGCGACTGCATAGGAGCCGGCGATGAAGTCCCCTACGAGGTCGATATTGTACGTGCCTGCCGACAAGCTGCGAAAGCCGACGATCTCATAGGAGTGTTGGGCAGGTGCAGAGCTGCCACGCCAATCGATGATCGCGTTGTTGCCCGCAGGTGTGCCGCCGATGTCGATGTGGAGATAGGCTGCAGAATTCGTCGCGGTCTGGTAAAAGCGCCCATCTGAAACGACCAATACTTTGGCGGCTTTGGATAGAGAAAGCGACGCATGAAGAAGCGTGGTTTTGGTTGTAACCGTGACATCGGCGGGGAGAGCGAGGTACTGCGACTGCGCTCGGGCGTGGACCGGGTGGAGCGTCATTGCGAGGCTGGCGAGCAGCAACGAGATGGCGCGCGCGGACACGATGGCCTCCTTTAGACGGCGAACGGTGTAAGAGCCTATCCCACAAGTGGTCCAACCGTGGGTTCTTAGCTCGCCGTGTAGTACACCTCCGTGGCGCGTCGCAAGGGCGACGAGACGGAGGAGGGGATGGGGACGAAACGAACACGGCGGTCGCACCGCCCGCCGACGGTGTGGCGGATTCCCGACGACCTGTGGAAGCGGATCGCGCCGCAGTTACCCCGCGAGGAGTTCCGGCCGACAGGGGGGCGCCACTGGCATCCCCCGCGCCAGGTTCTCGACGGCGTGGGGTACGTCCTGCGCACCGGCTGTCAGTGGAAGGCGGTGCCCCGAGAGTGAACCGCCGGGTCCACCGTGCATCGCCGGTTTCAGCGCTGAGTCGCGCGCGGCTGTTTCGCAGCGATCTGGAAGCTGCTGCTCTACCACTACAACGACGCGATCGGTCTCCAGTGGAAATGGCAATCCGCCGATTCGTCGCTGCGCAAAGCCCCGCTGGGCGGGGGAAAAACCGGTCCCAACCCGACCGATCGCGCCAAGACCGGCACCAAGCGCCACCATCTCACCGACGGTGCCGGCCTCCCGATCGCGGTTGCCCTCACTGCCGCTAACCGCTCCGACAAGGAAGCCATCGCCTTGCTGCTCGACGCGCGCATCGTCCGCGCGCCCGGCGCCGTCACGCAGCATCTCTGTTTGGACAAAGGCAACGACTACGTTGATGCCGAGCGGGCGGTCTGTCGCCGCCGCTACATCCCGCACATTCGGCGCCGCGGCGAGGAACGGCGCGCGTGCCGCCGCGGGACTCGCCCCCGGCGCTGGGTGGTGGAACGCGTGACCTCCTGGTTCAACCGATGTCGCAAGCTGCTCATCCGCTGGGAGAAAAAGGCGCAGAATTACCTCGGTCTCGTCCACCTCGCCGCCGCCATCATCATCTGGCGCGCACTTGTGGGATAGGCTCTAAGCGGCGTGAGTCCAGAGCAATTCGAAGCAGTTCGGAAATCGCGGCGAAGCGGTGTCCACGAAACCTTGGAAACTCCAGAGTTCCTAGGCGACGTTGTCGAGATCATCGGCAAGGTTTCGTGAAAAATCACGTCCGCCGCTCGCGGTCGAGCAAGCGGTACTGGATCGCCTCGGCGACGTGGGCGGCGCCGACGCGCTCGGCGCCGGCGAGGTCGGCGATGGTGCGGGCCACCTTGAGTACGCGCGTGTAGGCTCGTGCCGAGAGGCCGAGGCGCGTCATGGCGCGCTCGATGAGCGCCGCTCCGGCGGCATCCGGTCGGGCGCAGGTGTCGAGGTCGCGGGCGAGCATGTCGGCATTGCCGCGGGCCTCGCCGAAACGGCGGCGCTGGCGCTCGCGGGCGGACGCCACGCGAGCGGCGACCGCGGCCGACCTCTCCTCGGCGCTCTCGCGGCCGTCGAGCTCGCGGTGCTTGACCGGTGCTACCGCGACGTGGAGGTCGATGCGGTCGAGGAGCGGACCCGAGAGCCGCGCTAGGTAGCGCGCGAGCTGGTGCGGCGTGCAGCGGCAACCGCGGAGCGCATCGCCGTGGAAGCCGCAGGGACAGGGGTTCATAGCCGCCACCAACACGACGCGGGCGGGGTAGGTGAGGCGCCAGGCGCTGCGCGCGATCGTGACGCTGCGTTCCTCGAGCGGCTGGCGCAGGCCCTCGAGGACGTCGCGGCGGAACTCGGGGAGCTCGTCGAGGAAGAGGACCCCATGGTGCGCCAGCGCCAGCTCGCCCGGGCGCGGGACGGCGCCGCCACCGAACATGCCGGCGGCCGACACCGTGTGGTGGGGGGCGCGGAAGGGGCGCTCGGTGACGAGCGCGCGGTCGCCGAGGAGGCCTGCGGCGCTGTGGATGCGCGTCACCTCCAGCGCCTCGCCGAAGGCGAGCGGCGTCAGCAGTGTCGCCAGCCGGCGCGCGAGCATGGTTTTCCCTGCGCCCGGCGGGCCGACGAGCAAGAGATTGTGGCCGCCGGCAGCCGCGACCTCGAGGGCGCGCTTGGCGTAGGCCTGGCCGCGCACGTCGGCGAGATCGATGGTCGCTGTCTCGGCGCCGGGGGCGGGCGGTAGCGTCGGCGGCTGGATCTCCGGCGCCCTGGTGCCCACCAGGATTTCGACGGTCGAGCGCAGATCGTCGCTCGGGACGACCGTGAGGTCGGCGATCAGTGCCGCCTCGGAAGCGTTGGCGCGCGGCACGACCAGGCGGGAGCAGCCGGCGGCACGGGCCGCCGCTGCGATCGCCAGCGCGCCGCGGATCGGCCGGACACCGCCGTCGAGCGCGAGCTCGCCGGCCGCGGCGACACCCCCGAGCCGCTCGCGCAGCGGGTGATCGGCCGCGGCCAGGATCGCGAGCGCGATCGGCAGGTCGTAGGCGGCGCCTTCCTTGCGCAGGTGTGCCGGCGCGAGATTCACCGTGATGCGGCGGGGCGGAATCTCGAAGCCGGCGTTGCGCAGCGCCGAGCGCACCCGATCCTTGCTCTCGCGGACGCTCGAGTCCGGCAGTCCGACGGTCTGCGTATGGGGAATCCCGGTGGCTAGATCCACTTCGACCTGGACGGGGTACGCGTCGATGCCGATCAGGGCGTACGTGCTGACGGTCGCGAGCATGCGCGCGATCGTCGATGCGCGGGCGGCGCCGGCGCAACGCTGCGAGTAGCCGCTGGCCGCCGCGCCGCCGATCGGTGTCAGTCTGCTCGCCGCGCGGGCTCAGCCGAGCAGATCGCGGTGCTCGCTCCACGCCTCTTGGATGCGCTCGGCGAGGGCCAGCTCCTCCTCGGGGTCGAGGCCGAGGAGGGCGGTGCCGACGCTCGGGGGCGGGGCGCTGCCGATGCCGCAGCCGATGCGATACGCGAAGGCGTCGGCGGCGTTCAGGAGCGTCGCCAGCTCGCGCGCCGCGCCGGCCGCGGTCGGATCATGGTGCCAGCGGATCGCGTCGCAGAGCTCGAGCGCTAGCCCCCAGTCCTCGGTGAGGATCGCGCCCGCTTCGGCGTGGTCGAAGCCGTACCATTCGCGCTCGAGGTACGAGGTTTCGTGGAGGCCGTCGCTACTGATGCTGCCGATCACTTGAGCCGCAGCGTCGTCGGTGAGGCGGAAGGCGCTTCGTCCGACGTCATGGAAGAGCCCGGGCAAGAATGCGGCGCCGATTTCCACTCGCCGGGTCGCCCGCGCCAGCTCCTCACAAGCGACCGCGACCGCCAGCGAGTGATTCCAGAGCTCTTCGGCACCGACCGCGGCGCCTTCGTAGAGGCGTTTGACGCACGCGGCGACCAGGATGTCGCAAGACTTGCGAAGCCCGAGCGTAATCACGGCCTCCTGGAGCTTGCGCGCCGGGTGGCGGCGTCCGAGGGCGGCCGAGTTCGCTACCCGCAGTACCCGCGCCGAGAGGCCGACGTCGGTCTGGATGACGCGGCAGATGCGATCGATATCGGCGTCGGGATCGCGGACCAGGCCGAGAGCAGCGCTCGCGGCGGCCGGCAGCGTCGGTAGCGCCCCCGTCTGCGACAGCCGCGCGAGCGTGCTTCGGACCCGTGTTTGCAGATCCTCGTGTCCGAGTGCCGCCCGGCTCGGATCCTTGGCTACGTGCAGGGCTTCCATGGGCTAGAGGGCGGCGCGGTCGTCGATTGCGATCTTCCGAAGCCTTCGTTCCACGATGTCTTGCGAGATGGCTACGCAATCCTCTCAGCGGGCGCCGTTGACGATGATGACGAAGCGGAGAGCAACGAATGTGCCGGGGTGCGTAGACGCAAAGACGGACGCTTCCTCGCGGTCGCACGCGCTCCGAGGTGGCGGCGCGTGGCGCACCGCCATTTTTCTGCCGGCCGTTCCCGGACCGGGTCGCTGCCCGTCCAGGCGGCTCGTGCCCGGCTACACCCGGGCGCCGACCAGGGCCTGTACGGCGCTCGCCAGGCCGTCGACGCTCAGGTGGAACATCGGGAAGAGCCGCTGGACGAGGCGGGTCGTGTAAGTATGGTCCCAGAGCGGCTGCGCGTCGGGGTTGATCCAGACTGCCCGAGCAAAATGTCCGGCGAGGCGTTGCAGCCAGGTGATGCCGGGGGTCGGAGAGGTGTTGTGCGGGTTGATGCCGCCGTGCCCTTCGAGGAGCTCAGAGGGGTGCATCGCCGCGTCGCCGACGATCAGGAGCTTCCAGCGCTCGTCGAGGCTGCGCAGGAGCTCGCCGGTCGGGACTGCGTCGGCGCGCGTCAGGCGCGCTCGCGAGTAGACGTGGTCGTAGATGCAGTTGTGGAAGTAGTAGGGCCGGAACTCGCGCAGTCCGCGCTCGTCGTGGAGCGCTGTCAGGAGCTGGCTCATCGGCTCGTAGTAGGGATCCATGGTGCCGCCGACGTCCATGAGCAGGAGGAGGCGGATGTCGTTCTTCTTGGGCGGGCGGAAGACCATCTCGATCTCGCCGGCATTCCGGCACGTCTCGTCGATCGTCTCGTCGAGGTCGAGCTCGGTCGCCAGGCCGCTGCGGGTAAGCTGGCGCAGCCGCTTGAGCGCCACGCGCATCTGCCGCACGTCCATCGCGACATCCGTCCGGTAGTCGCGGAACTTGCGGTCCTCCGCGACCTTCATCGCCGAGCGGCTGCGACCCGGTCCGCCGACGCGGATGCCGGTCGGATGCTGGCCGCCGTGGCCGTACGGCGATCTGCCGCCGGTCCCCACCCATTTGTCGCCGCCGTCGTGGCGCTCGCTCTGCTCGGCGAGCGTCTCGAGGAAGCGCCGCATGAGCTCGTCCGACGATAGCCGCTCGAGGGCCGCGAGCTCCTCGGGCGTGAGGTTCGGAAAGTTCTTCGGCTCGGCGAGCCACTCGAGCACTTCATCGGTGACGTCGTCGAAGCGGCCCTCGACGCCCTTGAATACGCGAGCGAAGACGCGATCGTAGGCGTCGTAGAAGGTTTCGCTCTTGACCAGGCAGGCGCGCGCCAGGTGGTAGAAGCGCAACAGGCTCGATCCGTGCATGCCGCGCTTCACGGCCTCGAGGAGCGTCATCCACTCCTGGAGCGCGACCGGGATCCCCTCGTCGCGCAGGCCGTAGAAGAGGTCGAGGAACACGACGGCCGGCCTCGGCTACTGATTGTAGCGGGGACCGAGCTCCTTCCAGTCGGTCGGATAGCGGCCGCTCTTCTGGTCGAAGCGGATCAGGGCTTCGGCGTCCTGCTCCTTCTTGAGGAGCGCGCCGATGAACGGGATGTGCGCTGCGAGCTGCTCGTGGGTGATGCCGGCGCGGAGGAGCGCCGAGATCCAATCGATGAGCTCCGACGTCGACGGCTTCTTGCGGAGCTCGCTCTGCTCGCGCAGCCAGTAGAACTTTATCAGCACCTGATCGAGCAGCGCCGCGTCGAGGTTCGGATGGTGTACGGCGACGATCTTCTTCATCAGCTGCGCGTCGGGAAACTCGATGTAGTGGAAGATACAGCGGCGCAGGAACGCGTCCGGCAGTTCCTTCTCGTTGTTCGAAGTGATGATGACTACCGGGCGCTCCTTGGCGGCGATCTCGTCGCCGGTCTCGATGACCGTGAAGCGCATCTCGTCGAGCTCGCGCAGGAGGTCGTTCGGGAACTCGAGATCGGCTTTGTCGACCTCGTCGATCAGGAGCACGTGCCGCGTCGTGGCGGCGAAGGCCTCGCCGAGCGGTCCGAGCTTGATGTAGCGGCGGATGTCGGAGACGTCGCCGCCGCCGAAGCGGCTGTCGTTCAGTCGTTGCACGGTGTCGTATACGTAGAGGCCGTCCGCGGCCTTGGATGTGGACTTGATGTGCCACGACAGCATCGGCATCCCGAGGCCTTCCGCGACGTGGCGCGCGAGGAGCGTCTTGCCGGTGCCCGGCTCGCCCTTGATGAGGAGGGGGCGTTCCAGGGCCACCGAGCAGTTGACGGCGTCGACGAGGGGGGCGGAGGCGATGTAGCCCGCCGTTCCGGTGAAGCGGTGAAAGTCGTCCTGCTGCGCGGCCATGGGGAAAATCCTCCGTCGAGTCGTCGGGTTGCGTGAATGGGTTCGCTTATCGGGTGCGCGCCGCCGCCGCAACCGAGCGGCGGCCGCCCGCAGCCCCTGGGCGCGGATGACTCAGGGCGGCGTGCGATCACCGCGAAAGAGGGTCGCCATCATCCGCAGGAGTCTGTACGGATCGGGCATCTCGCCCTCGGGAGTCAGGTGGTCGACGATTGCGGGCACGAGCCCGACCAGCGCTTCCGGAAGCCGGCTCATGGCTATCCCCGCTCGCCGCGAGAGCTCGCGAAGCTGCTCGGGATCGAGGACCTTCGCCAAGTCGTCGGGAGTGATCGGGCGGTTCGGTCCGGTCGCCACCCAGGAGGCGATGATGTCGCCGAGGCCTTGTTCTTGGAAGCGGCGAACCAGGGCGTCGAGCCCGCCTCGCTGCTGCAACATCTCGAGGATGCCCGCGGCGAGGGCCGGGTTGGTGTTCTCGGCGACTGCCTGAGCTGCTTTCGCGACTTGTCTGGCGAACTCGTCGAAGAGGCCCATCGTGAACCCGCGATCGACTCTTCGCTACCATGCGCGCGTCGGCACTGCGAGATCGACTTGACAGTCTCGGTAATGCCCGGCACACGCCGAACCTGTCCCGGAGTGCGATACGGAAAGGAGGACGCGACTCGTGCTGAAAGAGTTCAAGGAATTTGCCCTCAAGGGCAACGCCGTCGATCTCGCGATCGGTGTCATCATCGGTGGCGCGTTCGGCGGTATCGTGACCTCGCTCGTGAACGACGTGATGATGCCGCCGATCGGCAAGCTGCTCGGCGGCGTCGACTTCTCGAACTTCTTCCTGGTCCTGGGGAGCGGCGAGTACTCGAGTCTCAAGGCCGCCAAAGATGCCGGCGCTGCGACGCTCAACTACGGGATCTTCCTGAATACGATCATCAATTTTCTGATCGTCGCCCTGGTGTTGTTCTTCGTCGTTCGGGGCATGAACGCCCTCAAGCGGGAACAGCCGGCGCCGGCTGCGGCACCTACCGACAAGCCATGCCCGCAGTGCGCGATGAACATCCCGCTCGCCGCCAAGCGCTGCCCGCATTGCACGAGCCCGCTCTGAGGTCCGCTGCGGCGGAGCCGCCCGGGTGCCGACGAGCACTCTGACGGGCGCGGCGGCGGCGCCGTTTGCGGGAAGGGGAGACTGAGCGCGAGATCCGATGGAGGAGCACGACGACTGGAAGCTCGGCGACGACGCCGAGCCGGTGACGTGCCCGCGCTGCGGCAAGCGCAACCGGGCGGGTCTCGGCTACTGCGTGATCTGCGGTAGCCCGCTCTCCGAGGACGCGCTCGGCGGGGGCGACCCGGATGCCTTCCGTACGCTCGGCGAGGCGATGGGCGGTCGTCGTCCGCGCCGCGGCCGCCCGGAGCATTCGCTGCGCGCGTGGAGCTTCGCGGCCGCTGCCCTGCTCGTGGTGGTCGTCGCGCTGACGTGGTTGCAGATGCGCGACGAGCCGTTTCGCTTCGAAGAGTCGGCGGCGCCGGCGGCGCCGACTCCGACCGTTGCGACGGCGCTTCCCGCTGCCGTGGCGCCATTGCCGGCGGCCACGACCAGCATCGCTCAGGCAACCGTAGCGGCGGTGCCGATCGCGACTGTCACGGTCGTGGAGCCCGAGCCGACGGCGGCCGCGACGCCGGTGCCGACGCCGTCGCGGACGGCGGCGATGCGCCGCCGCGCCGCTGCGCCGCCGCCGGCGCGCCGCCCGCCGGTACGCCAGGACACGGCGCCCCCGGTTCGCGAGGATCCTGGCGATGCCCGTCCGCGCCTGCAGTCCGAGACGACGCCGGAGGATCTCAGGCCGCGGAGCGAGGCCACCGAGAAGCCGAGCCTCGGATCCGACTTGCAGGAAGCGACGCACGCTTATCGACAAGCCGTCGAGGTGCACAACGCCCGCGTCGACGAGTACAACGCGCTCGCCGACGAGGTCCAACGGCGCAGCGCCTGGGACGACAGCGAGGCTTCGGTCGAGTTGCGCCGGCGTCTGGATCGCGCTCGCGAGGCCGTCGAGCGCGCGCGCGTACAAGCAGAGATGCTGCGCGCGCGCATGGAATCGGTGCGCGCCAGGTATCGCTGACTCGCTACTCGACGCCTTTCGCCTGCTGCTCTCCGTTGCCAGGTTGGCGGGTGTGATGGGGCAGGGGATGGACGATGCCGTGGCGTGGGTCTCGCTGCGGTCGACGCCCGGGATCGGCGACGTGCGGGGCCGAGCGCTCGCATCCCGCTTCGGCGGTGCGGTTGGAGTGATTGGAGCGACCGCGGCCGAGCTCGTCGCCGCCGGATGTCCGGCCGCGGCCGTGCGCCGCTTGCACGCTCCGGAGACCTTGGCCGAGGCCCGCGCCGAGTTCGCACGCATCGCCGCGGCGGGCGGACGGCTCGTGCCCATCGATGCTGCCGAATATCCGGCGCCGTTGCGCCAGGTCCACGATGCCCCCCTGCACCTGATCGCCAAGGGGACGCCGCTGACTGCGGGGCCGGCGGTCGCGATCGTGGGCGCGCGGCGGGCGACGAGCTACGGGCGCGAGATCGCCGAGCGCCTCGCCGCCGGCCTCGCCGATGCCGGCGTCACCGTGGTGAGCGGGCTTGCCCGCGGGATCGACAGTGCTGCGCACGAGGGGGCGCTCATGGCGCGCGGCCGGACGGTCGCCGTCCTCGGCTCGGGAATCGATGTGGTGTACCCGTCCGAGCACGCCGACCTGGCGGCGCGGATCACGGCGACCGGCACCCTGCTGAGCGAGCTCCCGGTCGGCACCGCGCCGCTCCCCGCCCATTTCCCCGCCCGCAATCGGATCCTGGCCGGTATGACCCAGGGGACGATCGTGATCGAAGCCGCCGAGCGCAGCGGCTCCCTCATCACGGCGCGACTCGCCAACGAGCACGGACGGGAAGTGTTCGCCGTGCCGGGCCGTGTCGACTCCCCGCTCTCGTATGGTGCCCATATATTGATCCGCGACGGAGCGACGCTCGTTCGCGAGCTCGATGACGTGCTCGCCGAGATCGCGCCGGCGCTCCGCAGCCGGGCCGGCAGCGCTCCGGATGCGGTAGGCGCTCCCGATGGCGACGCTGCGGGGCTGGTCGAGATCCTTGCCGCAGGACCGCTCTCCGCCGACGATCTCGTGCGGGCGAGCGGTCGCACGCCCCAAGAAATCATTGCAAATCTGCTCGATCTCGAGCTTCGCGGTGTCGTCCGAAGGGATCCGGGAGGAGAATTCAGGCTGACGGGCAGATTTGCCGGGGGTAGTGGTTTACAGTAATGGGGTCGCTTCCAGACACCATGGCCAAGAACCTCGTCATCGTCGAATCGCCCGCGAAGGCGAAAACATTGGGGAAATACCTCGGCCGGAACTACACCGTGAAGGCCTCGGTAGGTCATGTGGTAGATCTTCCGAAGTCCAAGCTCGGGGTCGACATCGCCAACGACTTCAAGCCCGACTATGCGGTCATCCACGGCAAGGCCAAGGTCATCGACGAGCTGAAGAAAGCGGCAAAAGACAAAGAAAACATATACTTGGCCCCTGACCCGGATCGCGAGGGCGAAGCCATCGCGTGGCACATCGCCGATCGGCTCGGAAACAAGAAAAACATCCACCGGGTGCTCTTCAACGAGATCACCAAGAAGGCGGTCCAGGAAGCGATCCGACACCCGCAGAAGCTCGATCGCCGCAAGTTCGACGCCCAGCAGGCTCGCCGGGTGCTCGATCGGCTCGTCGGCTACCAGTTGAGCCCGCTCCTCTGGGAAAAGGTTCGCCGCGGGCTCTCGGCCGGGCGAGTGCAGTCGGTCGCGGTCCGGCTCATCACGGAGCGTGAACGCGCCATCCGCGCGTTCGTGAAGGAAGAGTACTGGACCATCGGTGCGACCCTCGAGGGCGAGAACCCGCCGCCATTCGACGCCAATCTGTTCGAGCTCGCCGGCAAGCGCCTCGACCACAAGACCTTCCGCCTCGAGAACGAGACCGCTGCCGAAGGGGTCGTCGCGCACCTGCAGGGCGCCGACTGGATAGTCACCAAGGTCGAGAAGAGCGACCGCAAGCGCAATCCGTCCCCGCCCTTCATTACCTCGCGGCTCCAGCAGGAGGCCTCGCGAAAGCTCGGCTATCAACCGCGCCGGACGATGGGCATCGCGCAAAAGCTCTACGAGGGCGTCGAGATCGGCGCGGAGGGTGCGGTCGGTCTGATCACTTACATGCGCACCGATTCGACCCGGCTCTCGCCCGAGGCCGTCGAGGCCGTGCGCGGCTATATCCGCGAGCGCTACGGCGCGGAGTACGTTCCCGAGAAGCCGCCGATATTCAAGTCGAAGAAGAACACTCAGGACGCGCACGAGGCGATCCGCCCGACCAGCATCGAGTTCCCGCCCGAGCGCGTGGCGCCGTACCTGGAGAAGGACGAGCTGGCGCTCTACACGCTGATCTGGAATCGCTTCGTCGCCTGTCAGATGGAGCCGGCCCGCTTGCATGCCACCACCATCGACATCGCTGCGAAGGACGCGATTTTCCGCGCCACCGGCCAAGTCGTCGTCTTCGACGGCTTCATGCGCGTCTACATGGAAGGCGTCGACGACGCGACTGACGATGACGCAGACGGCAAGGCGCTCCCCGATCTCGCGGCGGGCGACCGGCTCGCGCTCCAGGGCGCCCTCAGGCCCGAGCAGCACTTCACCCAGCCGCCGCCGCGCTTTTCGCAGGCGACCCTCATCAAGGAGCTCGAGGAGAACGGCATCGGTCGGCCTTCGACCTACGCGTCGATCATGCAGACCATCCTCGGCAAGGAGTACGTACAGGAGGATCCGCAGAGGCGCCTCTATCCGACCGAGCTCGGCATGCTCGTGACCGACCTCCTGGTCGGCTCGTTCCCCGACATCCTCAACGTCGATTTCACCGCCGGCATGGAAGAGGATCTCGACAGCATCGAAGAAGGGAATCGGAACTGGGTCGACGTGATGCGCCGGTTCTACGAGCCGTTCTCGAAAGACCTCGACAAGGCCGGCGTCGAGATGCGCAACGTCAAGTCGGAGGAGCGGCCAACCGACGTCAAGTGCGATCAGTGCGGCGAGACCATGGTCATCAAATGGGGCCGCCGGGGCGAGTTCCTGGCGTGTCGTCGCTATCCCGAGTGCAAGAGCACCAAGAACTTCACCCGCGACGAGCACGGCGAGATCGTGATCGCCAAGGAAGAGACCACCGACGAAGTCTGCGACAAGTGCGGCAAGCCGATGCTCGTGCGCTTCGGCCGCTTCGGCAAGTTCCTCGGCTGCTCGGGATATCCCGAGTGCAAGACCATCATGCCGATGATCAAGCCGGCGAAGCTGGGGATCCCGTGCCCCGACTGCGGCGGCGCCGCGAGCGGCGGTGAGATCCTCGAGAAGCGCTCGCGCCGCGGCAAGATCTTCTACAGCTGCAGCCGCTACCCCGACTGCAAGTTCGCGAGCTGGGACAAGCCGGTGGCGATGCCTTGTCCGCTCTGCCGGGCACCGATCGTCGTCGAGAAAACGACCAAGCGCGCCGGGACCGTGAGGCGATGCCTCACCCCGGGATGCGACTTCCAGGAGACGGTGGGCGACGTCTCGGACACGGGAACGTAGACCAGGCGCGCACGCCGGCGGCGCTCGCCCGGCCGGACCCGAGCGGCCGCGGCTCGGCGCGCGGCGGAGCCGCAGCCGACGATGATCGTACTCGGGTGGCGCTCCGGCGCGATGCCCAGTAGACAGAGGCTCCATGGCGGATCGGGTCACGGTCGTCGGCGGCGGGCTCGCAGGCTGCGAGGCGGCGTGGCAGCTCGCGCGTTGCGGCATAGGGGTCGATCTCTACGAGATGCGGCCGGTGCGCATGACGGAGGCGCACCGGACCGATCGACTCGCAGAGCTCGTGTGCTCGAACTCTTTCCGCAACGCCTCGCTCGAGACTGCGGTCGGCTGCTTGAAGGAGGAGATGCGCAGGCTCGGCTCGCTCGTCCTCACGGTCGCCGAGCGGACGAGCGTACCGGCGGGGGCATGCCTCGCCGTCGACCGTCATCTTTTCGCCGCAGAGGTCACACGCGCCATCGCCGAGCATCCGCACGTGCGGCTGCATCGCCGCGAGCTGGAGGCGCTCCCGGACGGCGTCGCGATCATCGCCACCGGTCCGCTCACTTCCCCGCCATTGTCGGCGGCTCTGGAGCGCCTCTGCGGAGCGGCGCATCTCTATTTCTACGATGCCATCGCGCCGATCGTGGCCCGCGAATCGATCGACATGGAGATCGCCTACAAGGCGTCGCGCTACGCCAAGGGTGGCGACGACTACATCAACTGTCCGATGACGCGCGAGACGTACTACGCTTTCGTCGACGCCGTGCTCGCGGCCGAAAAGGTGCCGGCCAAGCAGTTCGAGCGGACAGTGTATTTCGAGGGCTGTATGCCGATCGAAGAGATGGCCCGTCGCGGCCGCGACACGCTCGCGTTCGGGCCGATGCGTCCGGTCGGTCTGATCGATCCGCGCACGGGCGCGCGTCCGTTCGCAGTCGTGCAGCTGCGACAGGACGACGTCGAGGGGCGGCTCTTCAACATGGTCGGGTTCCAGACCAAGTTGACGTACCCGGAACAGCGCCGCGTCCTGCGCATGATCCCGGGCCTCGCCGCCGCCGAGTTCGTGCGGCTCGGCAGCTTGCATCGCAATACCTTCGTCGACTCGCCGAACGTGCTCATGCCGACGTTGCAACTGCGGATGGCGCGCACGACGTTCCTCGCCGGGCAGATCATCGGCGTCGAGGGCTACGTCGAGTCGGCGGCGGCGGGGCTGCTAGCGGGCATCAACGCTGCGCGTCTGGTGGCAGGCGCGCAGCTCGTGACGCCGCCCGCGACTACCGCGCTCGGCTCGCTGCTGGCATACGTCACCCACCGCGGCCGTCGGGACTTCCAGCCGATGAACGCCAACTACGGGCTCTTCCCGCCGATCGCCGGGCGCGGGCGCGGACGCGAAAAGAAGCTCAAGCTCGCCGAGCGCGCGCTCGCCGACTTCGATCGCTGGGCGGAGGCGGAGGGTGTGTCGGGGCAGCTGCGGCCGCGCATGGAGGCGAGGGTGCTGCCGGCGGCCTCGCCCTGAGCGGGCGACCTCGCGATCGTCCGCTGGCGCTGGCAATGGCCGCCGCCCTCGAGAGATTGCGCGCTGCGGGCGTCGCCGATCCGGAGGCGCTCGTCGCGCGCCTCGGCGCTACCTGGCCGGATGGCGAGGTGCCCGGCGCCGTGCTCGACGCGCTCGCGGACGCCGCCGACCCTGCGCTCGCGGTCGCCGGTGTCGGCCGCTTGCGGGAAGGCGCACCCGAGGCGCTCGCTGCAGCCGCCGCCGACGCCGATGCCGCAGCGGCTCTGGTGGCGTTGCTCGGCGCCAGCAACTCGGTAGTGCGCTGGCTGCTCGCCGAGCCGGCGGCGTGGCCGGCGGTGCTCGCGGCGGTGCCGTTGCCGCCGCTCGCCGCCCTGGTGCCACGCCCGGTCCCGCCCGAGGAGCCGAGTCCCGAGGTGTTGGCGCAGCTGCTGCGGGTGTTCAAGCGACGGCGTGTACTCCTGATCGCGGCGCGCGATCTGCTGCGCAGGAGCACGCTCGTGGAGACGATGGCCGAGCTCTCCCGGCTCGCCGAGGATGCGCTGGAGGTGGCGGTCGCAGCGGTGCGGGCGCGGCTCGCCGCTGCGCACGGCGACGTTCTCGATGCCGGCGACCGGCCGCTCGGCTTCTGTGTCCTCGGCATGGGCAAGCTCGGCGGCGGCGAGCTCAACTTCAGCTCCGACATCGATCTCGTCTACGTATACGCCGACGGCGGCCGCGAGAGCGCCGGCGGCCCGCGCGGCGCGCTCTCCGTCCGCGAGTTCATGAGCCGTCTCGCCGAGGGCGTCACCAAGGCGTTGCACCAGGCGACGGCGGACGGCTTCGTCTTCCGCGTCGACCTGCGCCTGCGGCCGGAAGGGAGCAACGGCCCGATCGTCAATTCCATGGCCAACGCTCTCCTCTACTACGAGTCGTGGGGGCAAACGTGGGAGCGTGCCGCGTATCTGAAGGCGCGTCCGGTCGCGGGCGACCGGACGCTCGGCGCGGCGCTGCTGCGCGAGCTCGAGCCCTTCGTCTTCCGGCGTTACCTCGATTTCGCAACCCTCGAGGACCTGAAACGGATGAAGGCCAAGGTCGCCCAGGCGCTCGCGAGCGGCCCCGACAAGGGCATAAACGTGAAGCTCGGGCGCGGCGGGATCCGCGAAGTAGAGTTCGTGATCCAGAATCTGCAGCTCATCCACGCCGGCAAGGATGAGCGCATCCGTGAGCGCAACTCGCTGCTGGCGCTCGAGCGCCTGGTCGAGGCACGGTATCTCCCCGCCGACGAGAGCGCACGGCTCGCCGAAGCATATCGCTTCCTGCGCGACGTCGAGCACAAGATCCAGCTCGTCGACGAGCGGCAGACGCAGGTGATCCCCTCGGGGCAGGCGGAGCTGCAGCTGGCGCGTCGGCTCGGCTATCGGGGCGCCGCCGACGTGGCGCTCGCGAGCTTCCGCGGCGATCGGGTTCGCCACATGGAGGCGGTCGCGGCGTCGTTCGCAGCGCTCTTCTATGGCGCCGAGGCGAGTCGGACCGAGGATGCCGACGGCCGCTACGCGGGGCTCCTCGCCGGGCTCGACGAGGACCCGGCCAAGACCGAGAGCGACCTCGCGGCGCTCGGGTTCGCCGATCCGCGCTCGGCGCGGGCACAGCTCGTGCTGCTGCGCGACGGCGCGCCGACTTCGCGCGCCAACCCGCGTCGCAAGCAGCTCCTGCTGGCGGTCGCGCCGGCGCTCCTCGGCGAAGTGGCGCGCGCACCCGATCCCGACCTGGCGCTGCGACACCTAGCCGGCTTCATGGCGGCCATCGGCGCCCGCTCGAGCTTTCTCTCCCTCCTGGCGGAGAATCGCGCGACGCTCCGCGTGCTCGTGCGGCTCTTCGGCTCGAGCGAGTTCTTGTCGCAGACCCTCATCCGACACCCGGAGATGCTCGACAACCTGGTGCGCGCCGACCTCGTGCGACTCGACGTGCCGAAGGCGGCGCTCGCCGCCGAGGCCGCCGCCATCGTTCAGTCGACCGACGGCTACGAGAGCCGACTGGACGCGCTGCGGCGCTTCCACCACGAGCAGTTCCTGCGCATCGGCATCAACGACCTGGACAACCTGTTGCCCTTCCATGTGGCGAGCAGCCAGCTGAGCGACCTGGCCGACGTCTGCCTCGACGCCGCGTGGCATGTGGCGGAGGACGAGACGTGCCGACGCTACGGAATCTCCGCTTCGCCGGGGCGCTTCGCGGTGGTCGGTCTCGGCAAGCTCGGCGCCCGCGAGCTCACCTACAACTCGGATCTGGACTTGATCTTCGTGTACGTGCCGTCGGCGAGTACGGCGGGCCCGGTGTCGGCGCACGAGTTCTTCACCAAGCTCGCGCAGACGCTGATGACGACGCTCCAGGTGCGGACGCGCGAGGGGCGGATGTACAGCATCGACACGCGACTTCGCCCTTCGGGAAACCAGGGGCCGCTGGTGTCGTCGCTCGAGTCGTTCGCGCGCTACCATGCCGAGAGCGCACAGCTCTGGGAGCGCCAGGCAATGATCAAGGCACGCGGTGTCGTGGGCGAACCGGCGCTCCTCGGCGAGGTGGAGGCGATCATTGCCCGCTTCGTCTACGCGCGTCCTCTGGACGATGGAGAAGTGGCCGAGATCCACCGCCTACGGATGCGCCTCGAGCACGAGCTCGCCGGCGACGAGCGCGCCGAGCTCAACATCAAAACCGGACGGGGCGGCCTCCTCGACATCGAGTTCATGGTGCAGATGAAGCAACTGCGCTACGGCAGCGAAGTTCCTGCGGTGCGGCAGCGCGCTACGCGCCACGCGCTCGCGGCGCTCGCCGCTGCCGGCGTCGTCCCGGCAGACGAGGCGGCGAGCCTCGAGGAGAGCTATGCGTTCTTGCGCGCGCTCACCAATCGGCTGCGCATCGAGCGCGACCAGTCGGTGGAGTCGATCGAGCGCGAGAGCGAGCGCCTGCCGGCACTCGCGCGTCGACTCGGATACGCGGGCACCAACGAGGCCGCCGCGCGACAGCTCCTCGCCGACTACGGCCGCCACCGCGAACGCGTGCGGGCCCTATACGTACGCTGGTTCGGCGTCTGATGCGACGCCGGCGGTCGCGGTACGGCTGCGGCAGGAGTCATCGCGGGCTCAAATTGACAACCCGAGACCCCTCCGATAGCTCTCGCCCCTCGGAGGTGCAGTGCAGAAGAGCGACCTGATCTGGCTCGACGGTGAGTTCGTTCCCTGGGACGAGGCGAAGGTCCACGTACTGACGCACACGCTGCACTACGGGCTCGGAGCGTTCGAGGGCATACGCTGCTACCGGACCGAGGACGGTCGCTCGGCGGTCTTTCGGCTGCACGAGCACACCCGCCGCTTGTTCGCGTCGGCGCACATCCTCGAAATGGCCATACCGTTCGCGCCGGCGGCGATCGACGAAGCCTGCCTCGATACGATCCGCCGCAACAAGCTGCACGAGTGCTACATCCGCCCCCTCGTCTTCCTCGGCGACGGCGAGATGGGGCTCGCGGCAGTGAATGCCGTCCGCGTCGCCGTGGTCGTGTGGCCCTGGGGCTCATATCTCGGCGACGACGGCATCGAGAACGGCATCCGCGTGAAGACCTCCTCGTATCAGCGGTTCCACGTGAATACGCTGATGACCAAAGCCAAGGCGGTCGGGCACTACGTGAACTCGATCCTGGCGGCACGCGAAGCACGCCGCGGCGGCTACGACGAGGCGCTCATGCTCGATACCGATGGCTTCGTGGCCGAGGCGAGCGGCGAGAACCTCTTCATCGTCCGGGATGGCGTCGTGAAGACGCCGCCCCTCACCTCGGTGCTCCCCGGGATCACGCGGGCGACGATCATCACCCTGCTCCGCGAGCAGGGCTACACGCTCGTCGAGGATCGCTTCACGCGCGACGAGGCGTATATCGCCGATGAGGCCTTCTTTACGGGTACGGCCGCCGAGGTGACGCCGATCCGTGAGATCGACGACCGGGCGATCGGCGTCGGCAAGCCCGGCCCGGTGACGCAGGCGATGCAGAAGTCCTATTTCGCGTCGGTCAGGGGCGAGGATCCGAAACATCGCGAGTGGCTGTCTTTCGTCTGACCGGCGCCGGGCGACGTCGCGAGGGGTCGATTCGACGTCGACGGCACGAATGCGCGAGTGCGCGGCGCGAGCCCGCAAGACGTGGCGCTTCTGCAAGCTCGAGGGCCGCGGCCGCCGCCGTCAACGCTCGCGCATGGCAGCTGCTCGGCGAGTGATTTCAGCCCATTACGGCGAGACTGCAGGTTGCAAACGGCACTCGCTGCTGGTCCTGCTCTTGCTCCCGAGGGAACGCGTGCGGCGCCCCGTAGCAGCGATCGCTCTTGCGGTCTTGGCCCTCGCGGCCGGCTTGGCCGGCCCCGCCGCGGCCGCGCAGCGGACCTTCCTGATGGCGCCTGCGGATCTCGTGGCGGCGCCTGATCTCTTCGGTGCCAAGGCGCTGGCGCGCTCGGGCGTGCTCGGGAAGGCGGTCGGCCTGAAGAGCGGAGCGCTGCGCTTCGGAAAGGGGCTCTGTCCGTCGCTGCTGCTGGACCCGAACCGCAGGCTCACCCGCATCCGCGTGCTCGCCGGACCGGCATCCGCAGCGGGGGTCGTCGGCAAGGGCCTGGCGAAAGATCTCGCGGGCGCGCTCGGCGCCATGAATGCGGTGAGCTGGCTACCGCCGGCTGCGGGGAAGACGCGTCAGGCGTTCTGGGTCGCGGAGCCGCCCGCCGCCGACGTGGTCGGGTTCACGACCGCCGGCTTTGCCGCCGGCGATCGGACAGGAGCTCTCGGCCGAGACGATGCCGCGAATCGGACGCCGGGTTTTCGGTTCATCGTCGATCTCGGCGTCGAGCCCGGGATCGGGAGTGTCGATTTTGCGCTCGTCGTGACGACCGAGCTGCCGGCGAAGAAGCTGGGCAGGCCCGGTAAGCGCAGCGAGTGCATCATGGTGGCGTCGATGGTTCCGGTAGACCTGCAAGCGTTGCGGGATCTGGTCGCCGCGACACCGCTCGGCACCGTGACCCGCAACCGGTTGGCCTATCTCCTCGATCGCGTGCAGCGTTTTCTTGGCAGCTCGCGCGCCGGGGCTGCCGAGCGGGCGGCCCGCAACGTGCGCACTTTCGCGCTCGAGGTGGCGCAGCGATCGGAGAACGAGATCCCGCCCGCGTTCGCGGAGGCGATGATCACCCGCGCCAACGCTGTCGCCGAGGCTTTGAGCTTCTGACCATGCGCCGCTTCGCTGCCATCGCCGTCCCGCTAGTGGTCGCCCTCGCGGTGCTCGCCGTTCCCCGCGCGGGACGGGCCGAAGCCCTCACCTTTCATCTCTCCGTGGGCGAGGTGCTCGACAGCGTCGCCCGGACGAACTCGTTCCTGGCTTCGCTCGGCAAGTCGGCGCGCGGCGTCAAGCTCGTACCGGGCGGGACCAAGTTCGCGGGGCTCACTTGCGCCGGCTTCGGCGACGTCTACAAGCTCGCTTCGATAACGGTGCTCGATGGGCCACAGGCGTTCGCAGATCTCGTCGCCACCAAGAAAGGGAAGGATGCGCGTGCCCTCGCCGCGGCGTTCTCGGCGGCCGGTCTCACGCAGTGGACGCCACCGGCGAGCGACGCAGAGAGCGATCGTCAGTTCTGGTCGGCGACCGCAACGCCGCATGGCCTCCGCTTCGCCGCCGAGGCGCTGACGGCGGGCGGGGACACGGGACTCCTCGATGCGAGCGCGGCGGCGGGCATCTTCCGGTTCCGCGCCAATGTGCCGCCGGTCGCGGAAGCCGGAGTGCCGTACCGATTTCTCCTCGAGCTCGTCGGGCGCACCGCATCCGTCGACACCGGCCTCGTGGCATTCGGCGAGCAGCGATGCTTCACGTTCGTGGATCTCGTCCCGGTGGACGTTTCGGTGCTGGAGCGACTCGTCAACGAGAAACTCGACGATCCGTACGTCCGCAACGGCGTCGCGAGCCGCATCGCCACCCTGAAGGTTGCGCTCTCGCGTCGCGATCTGAAGACGGCGCTCGATGTGATGGCGTACATCATCGGCCATCTCGTCGCCCGTACGCCCGAGCACGCTCAGCCGGCGGCAGCGCGGCGAATCGTGACCGGCGTTTTCGACGTGCGCCGCGGTCTGGACTTCCGAGCCGCCGATGCAGCTTGCGGAAACGGTATCCGCGAGACCGGCGAGGCTTGCGACGGTGAAGATTTCGGCGGTTTTTCGTGCGCCAACCTCGGGTATGCCAGCGGCACGCTCGGATGCCAGCCATCGTGCCTGTTCGATTACTCGCAGTGTGTCGCCATGCCGGTGTGCGGCAACGGAGTCCTCGAGATCAACGAGGAGTGCGACGATGGTCCAGGCAATTCCGACACGATCCCCGATGCCTGCCGCACCAACTGCAAGCGCGCCTACTGCGGCGACAACGTGATCGATCTCTTCGAGGACTGCGAAGGCAGGAACCTCGGTGGGGAAACTTGCAAGACGCTAGGATACGACGGCGGCACGCTGCGCTGCGATGCTGCCTGGTGCGAGTTCGACGAAGACCGCTGTACGCTCGAGGACGATTGAAGGTTCGCGGCGCCGATCGCGGTGGCCGATCGGCCGTAGGGCCGATCGCGACGATTGCCGGTTTCGTGAGTGGACTAGCCGCCCACGCCGCGCTGGCGGCGCCGTTCGCGTACGTGGTGAACCACGGCAGCGGAACGGTGTCGGTGCTCGACACGACGGCGAATGCAGTCGTGGCGACGGTGCCCGTCGGCAACCAGCCGCTCGGTGCGGCCGTGGATCCCGGGGGAATGCGGACGTACGTCACCAATCAGGTCGTCCCGAACGGAACGGTGTCGGTGCTCGACGGGGCGACGAATACCGTCGTAGCGACGGTACCCGTAGGCGCCGGACCGTCAGGCGTTGCCGTGAAACTCCCCGGCGACCGTGTCTATGTGACGAACCGCGATGGCAAGAGCGTGTCGGTCATCGACACGGCGACCAACGTGACCGTGGCCACCGTAGCAGTCGGCAACAATCCGCTCGGCGTTGCCATCGATCCGGCGGGAACGCCCGCTTACGTGGTGAACAAGGGCAGCAACAGCGTGTCGGTCGTAGATACGGCGACGAACACCGTGAGCGGCACGATCGCCGTCGGCAACGATCCTAGTCAGATCGCCATTGCGCCCGACGGGCGGTGGGTCTACGTCGGCAATGCCAGTAACTCGAGTGTGTCGGTGATCGACTCCGTCACCCGGACGGTGGCGGCCACCGTCGCGGTCGGCAGCATTCCGGAGGGGCTCGCCGTAGATCCGACCGGCGCTCGTCTCTACGTGGCGAACAGCGGCCCGAACAGCGTCTCGGTCGTCGACACGGCGTCTAGGAGCGTCGTTGCGACGATCGCCGTCGGGACGACGCCGTTCTCGATCGGACTCCGTCCGGACGGGGCGCGCGCGT
The DNA here is from genome assembly GCA_002050235.1 of Polyangiaceae bacterium UTPRO1. Lineage (GTDB taxonomy): Bacteria > Desulfobacterota > Binatia > UTPRO1 > UTPRO1 > UTPRO1. Next base: position 22,155 of record MWST01000027.1, read on the forward strand.
TCGTGCTCAACCGGCAGAGCGGCAACGTCTCGGTGATCGACACGACGTCCAATACGGTAGTGGCCACCGTGGATGTCGGCGCCAATCCGGCGGGTATGGGTCAGTTCATCGTTCCGGCGCTGCGGACGCCGCGTTTCACTCCCGCCGCTCGCAAATGCCAGACGGCGCTGCTCCGCCAGGCCGTGAAGCTCGTGAAGATCCACCACGGGCTCGAGGCGAGTTGCCGCCTCGGCCGGCGCCAGGCCGAGGCGACCGGCGCCGGTACGGCGGCCGCCGAAGCCGCGTGCCAGGCGGCGCTCGATCTCGACAACCCGCTGGCGAAGCTGCCCCGGGCACAGGCCAAGCTCCGCAGCGTCGTACAGCGCGCCTGCGGGACGCTCGCGCCGTCGCATATCAACGGGCCGTGTGATCGGGGTGCTGCGAGCATCGCCGCGACCCTCGACTGCCTCCTGCCGCGGCACGCGGCTCGGGTCGTAGCCCTCGCTGACGACGAGCTCGCACCGGCGCCTCCGCCGCCCTCCAAGCCGGTGTTCGCCTGCGAGAAGGCGATGGCCAAGCAGGGCCGTCGCTTCGCCGATCGGCTGCACGAGGATTTCGCGAAGTGCCTCGAGAGGGTATTGGCGGCGGCAGCCGCCGGGAAAGGTGAGGCCAGGGCGGCGGAGCGGTGCCGCACCGCGCTCGATTCCGGCGCTCCGAGATCGACGGTAGCGCGGGTGCGCGCCGCTGCGCTCGCTGCCATCGCCAAGAAGTGCGCGGCGGTGAGCCCGAGCGATCTCGGCCGCCCCTGCGACGCCGGAGCCGCAACGACCGCCGCGACTGCGAGCTGCATCATGGACGCGCACGCGGCGGACGTAGCCAAGCTCGTAGCTGCCGAGGCGAACGATGCCTGTGTCGTCGCGACAGGACTCGGCTTCGCCCGAGGCTACCCGGCGATCTGCAGCGGTCCGTAGTCGCGTCGGCGCTCATTCGGTAGGTGTGCGGGAAACGCGCTCGCCGGGTGCGGAGAGCCGCACCGCACGCTCGAATCCTGCGACTGCAGCGGCGGATCCCGCGAGAACCAAGGTGTCGCCGGCGGCGAGGCGGCGATCGGGCTCCGGCACCTCGAACGCCTGTTCGGAGACATCGCCACGCTCGACCGCGAGGACGCTGACGCCGAAACGGGCGCGGCAGTCGAGCTCGCGCAGCGTGCGCCCGTCCCAGCTGCGGGGAACGGCGAAGCGCGCCACGCGATAGCCTTTCGACCACTGCGGTACGGCGTCGACGCCAGACGTGCCGGGAATCAGGCGCATGGTCACGAGCGCGCGGTTGTAGGCGCGGATCACGTCGGCGCGGGACAGTAGGCCGAGGACGCGGGTCGGGTCGTCGTTCGCGACCACCGGCAGCTCGTCGCGATCGTCCTCCTCCATGCGACCGAGCGCCTGACCGAGGCTCGTCTCCAAGGTCACGGTGGGGACGTTGCGGTCGCAGAGGTCGCGGGCCGTGCGCTCCGTGCCGGCCGCCGGGTCGAGGAGCACCGCGCGGACCCCGTGCAGCGACAACGTCCCGACGAGATGGCCATCGTCGTCGACGACCGGAAAGCAGCTGCTGGTGCTTTCCCCCATCAGCTTCAGAACTCTGGCGAGCGGCGCGTCGGCGGGGATCGGCTCGAAGACGTCGTGGAACGCCGAGGCGATCGGGATCAGGTCCATGATCTGCTCGCGCGGCGGCTCCAGGCTTCTTCCGGCACGGGCGAGTCCCAGGGTATCGATGGACTCGGGTTCGATCGTGCTGGCGACGATGACCGCGAGGATGACGGTAACGAGAGCCGGCAACGCCACCTCGTGGCTACCGGTCGTTTCGAAGAGGAGGAAGATCGCGGTCAACGGTGCGTGCGTGCAGGCGCCGAGAAAGGCGGCGAGCCCGACGAGCGCATAGGATCCGCGCGGACCCGTTAGACCCGGCGTCCACCAGGCGAAGAGCGACCGGAACGCACCGCCGCTCATCGCCCCGATGAAGAAGATCGGGCCGAATACGCCGCCCGGTGCCCCGCATCCGAGCGAGACGCTGCTGGTGACGATCTTTGCGATCGCGAGCACGGCCATGAGCATCGCCGGGAGCTTCCCCGAGAGTGCGTCCTCGATGACCGGGTAGCCGTCGGAGAGGTTCAACGGCAGGATCGTGCCGACGATGCCGACCGCGACGAGGCCGCCGATGAGCTTGCTCGCAGTGCGGGCGCGGAGGCGCGCGATGCGTTCGAGGGTCGCGTGAAAGAAGCGCACGTAGCCAGCGGCGAGGATGCCGAGGAAGATGCCCATCAGCGCGTAGGTCACGAGCTCCCGATAGGCGTCGAACTCGAACGGTCGCACCTGGAAGATCGTTCCGGCGTCGCCGAGCGTGCGGGAGGCGATCACTGCGGTTGTCGTCGCGATCACGATCAAGCTGAAGTGCGCGAGCTCGATCTTGCCCTGGAGCACGATCTCCTGCGCGAACATGACGCTACCGATCGGTGCGTTGAACGTGGTGGCGATTCCGGCGGCAGCGCCGCAAGCGACGAGGAGCTTGAGCCGCGACTCGAGCCGCAGCAGTCGGGCGACGAATGCGCCGATCGAGCCGCCGATCTGAGCGATCGGGCCCTCCCGTCCTACAGATGCGCCGGCGCCCAGCGAGACTGCCGCTCCGAGCGTCTTGACGATCATCCAGCGCCTTTTCACGCGTCCGCCTTCGAGGTTCACCATCTCGAGAAAGCGCGGGAAGCCGTACCCGAGAGCATCTCCGGGGAAAAGGCGTTCGAGCAGGAGGAGCGCAATTCCGCCGACGGCGAGCACGAGCGGCGCCGCCAACGGTCGGGCCGAGCCGCGCGCTCCGAGGAAGACCGCCAACGTCCCGAACGCATGGACGGCGGTCGCGATTGCAGCCCGGAACACGAAGCTGCCGGCGGCGCCGACGAGGCCGATCAGGGCGGCGGCGAGGACGAGGCCGGTGTATCTGGTGTGCGTCGCCGACACGCTTCGCGGCCCGGACACGACCTCACCATGCCAAAACTGCGGTGCGTTGGCGAGGCGAGTGTGCACGTAGTATACGTGCACGCTTCATGCATCCCGACGAGATCCAACGCAGTCTAGCGGAAACGTTCCCCGCCGCGGCGATCAGTGTCGAGGACTATACCGGCGGCGGCGATCATTTCTCGGTCCACATCACGAGCCCGGCGTTCGCAGGGCGGTCGCTGGTGGAGCGGCATCAAATGGTCTACCGGGCGCTTGCGGCCCTCATGCCCCGCATCCACGCCCTGCAGCTCAAGACCGACGCACCGGGCGAGTGAGGAGAGATTACCCATGGCAGACCCCGTCATCACCGAGATCGAGAACGAACTGCGCAACAACAAGATCATGATCTATATGAAGGGCACTCCGAGCTTCCCGCAGTGCGGCTTCTCCGCAGCCACCATCGAGGTCTTCGAACAGCTCGGCCGGCCCTTCGGCAGCGTCGACGTGCTGAGCCAGCCCGCCAAGCGCGAGGCGATCAAGCGCTACTCCAACTGGCCGACGATCCCGCAGGTCTACGTCGACGGGAAGTTCCTCGGCGGCTGCGACATCGTGCGCGAGATGTTCACGACCGGCGAGCTGAAGCGCCTGCTCGACGCAGCGTTCGCGAGCTGAGTCTCCGCGCCGCCGCCGGGATCGACTCGAGTCTGCCGCGTTACGTCACGGGTGCTGCTCGCGGAGGTCGAGCGCTTGTGCCAGATCGGCTATCAGGTCGGCGGCATCCTCGATGCCGACAGCATAGCGAATGAGGTTGTCCTTGATGCCGACCATTAGTCGCTCCTCGGTCGTGAGCTCGTAGAAGCTCATCAGGGCGGGTTGCTCGATCAGGCTCTCGATGCCGCCCAGCGAGGGGGCGATCCGCGGTATACGGCAGGCGTCGACGACCCGTATCGCCGCATCGAGATCGCCCTCTACCTCGAAGGAGACGACGCCGCCGAAGCCTCGCATTTGCCGGCGCGCGATGGCGTGTTCGGGATGGCTCGGCAGACCGGCGTAGTGGACGCGCTGCACCTTCGAGTGGCCCTCTAGGAACTCGGCGATCGCCTGGGCGTTGGCGTTCTGCCGTTCGATCCGGAGCGCCAGCGTCTTCAGGCCGCGGATCAGGAGATAGGCGGCGAACGGGTCGAGCACTGCTCCGGTTACGCCATGGAACGCGCGGATGCCGTCGACGAGATCGGCAGACCCGAGGACCGCACCGGCCATGATGTCGTTGTGGCCGCCCAGGAACTTGGTGGCGGAGTGCAGCACCAGATCGACGCCCCACGCGAGCGGCTGCTGATTGTAGGGTGTCGCGAACGTTGCGTCGATGACGGTCTTGACGCGGTGGCGTCGCCCGATATCGGCGAAGCGCTCGAGGTCGAGGATGCGGTTGTAGGGGTTCGTCGGCGATTCGCTGATGAGGATGCGGGTATTCGGCCGGATCGCTTCGGCGATGGCCTCGTAGTCGCCGGCGGGGACCGTCGAGCACTCGATGCCGTAGCGATGCAGCGTCTGGGTGAGGAACTGGCGCGTACGGCGATAGGAGTCGTTGGTGACGACGACATGCGCCCCGCGCGACAGCATGGCGAAGAGCGTCGTCGTCACCGCGGCCATCCCGCTCGCCATGAGGACGCAGTCTTCGGCGCCCTCGAGCACGGCGAGCTTCTGCTCGGCAGTGCGCTGGGTAGGGTTGCCGTAGCGGCCGTACTCTTCGCGCTCGATGCGATGCTCGAAGTGGTCGCGGAGCTCCTGCGTGTCGGCGAAGGTGTAGGTGGCGGTCTGGACGATCGGCGTCGTCAGGGCGTTGGCGGCCTTGTGGCGCGGCTCGCCGGCGTGCACCGCCACGGTGGAGAACCCGGGCGCCGTGCCGGTGCCGTATGGGTCGCGAGCGTTCATCAGGCTTCGAGGAGGCGAGCGCGTTCGACGTGGCGCGCGATGGTGTCTGCGACCTGCTTGGCGTCGGCAGGCAGCTCGACGGGAAGGTTCCGGTGATTCGGCTTGATGCCGGCGAGCGTGCCGAGATGGTATGCCGTCTTCTGGTCCGCGAACTTGAGCCCGTGAGCGGTCGAGATCACCACGACGCGATCGCTCGCCTTGACGATCTTGTGCTCGACGAGCTTGCGCAGGGCCGCGAGCGCGACGCCGGTATGCGGGCAGTTGAACATGCCGGTGCGGTCGGCGCGCGCCGATTCGTCCGCGAGCTCTTGCTCGCTCGCCTGCTCGACGACGCCGTTGAACCGCTGCAGGGTGCGGATGGCCCGCTTGGCGCTCACCGGATTGCCGATCTGGATGGCGCTGGCGAGGGTCTGCCGGGCGGTGACCGGCTCGAAGCGCTCGAAGCCGGACAGATACGACCGATACAGCGGGTTCGCGTGCTCGGCTTGTGCGACGCAGATGCGCGGCAGCTTCTGGATGAGGCCGAGGTCCTGCAACAGCAGGAAACCCTTGCCGAGAGCCGTCACGTTGCCGAGGTTGCCGCCCGGGATGACCACCCAGTCCGGAACCTCCCAATCGAACTGCTGCACGATCTCTATGGCGACGGTCTTCTGGCCTTCGATACGGAGGCTGTTCATCGAGTTCGCAAGGTAGATACGCTTCTGTTTGGTTATCTCCTGCACGACGGCCATGCAGCCGTCGAAATCGGTATCGAGCGATAGTACGAGGGCGCCGTTCGCGAGCGGCTGCACGAGCTGGGCTGGCGAGACCTTGTTGCGCGGCAGGAGCACGATCGACGCGATGCCGGCGGCTGCGCAGTACGAGGCGAGGGCCGCCGAGGTATCGCCGGTGGAGGCGCAGGCGACGGCGTCGATGGGCTGGCCGTCGGCGATCATCTGCTTCACGACGGAAACGAGCACTGTCATGCCGAGGTCTTTGAAAGAGCCCGTATGCGAATTGCCGCACTGCTTGACCCAGAGGTCCTCGACGTGCAGTTGCCGTCCGTAGCGCTCGGCCCAGAAGAGATTGCTGTTGCCTTCGAAGGTGGAGACGATGTTCTCGTTGTCGATGAAGGGGAGCACCCACTCCTTCTTGGCCCAGACCCCCGACCCATACGGGTACGTGCTCTTGCGCGTGCGCTCGTCGAAGAGCTGCATCCAGGCGGCCGGTGCGCGCGTGCGCAGTGCGTCGACGTCGTGCTGCACCTCGAGGAGGTCGCCGCACGTCGGGCAGCGGTAGATGATCTCGAGGAGGGAGAACTGCCCCGGGCAGCCGTTGATGCACTGGAACCACGCGTTGTAGCTCATGATCGACCGAGCTTCCGACAGGCAATACGAAAAAGCAACTCGTGACCGGCGTCAGCGCCACCAGCCGTGCGCGCGCAGTACGACGATCCAGGCATAGCCCGTACCCCAGGGGGTAGGGTCGAGCCACGGGTCGCGCGCTCCGATCATGGCGAGCGGGAAGGAGACCGCGTAGGCGATCCAGAACGCGGTGCGGCCGGCACGTGAGCGCAGGGTCGCGTAGGCGTCGGCGAAGAACACGTAGAGGAGCGGGATGAAGAGGCAGAACCAGCGGACGCCGTAGCTGTTTCCGCCCGGGTTGTCGGAGGTGGCGAGATAGTAGGCGGTGAGCGCCGTCGTCGGTGCGATCACGAGCCCGAGCTCGGCGCGCCACGGGTAGGTGCGGTCGGCGGTGAGCCGCAGCATTCCGATCACCACGAACAGGAGGACGGGTGTCAGAGCGAAGATTCCGCGAGTGCCGAAGGTGCAGAGCCAGACATACGCGAGCAGTGCGCTGAGCGAAGCGTGGGGGAGGGAGGAGCCGGCGAGATGCCCGGCGGACGCGGCGAAATAGGACCCGGGATATTCGAAGAGGCGCGGCTGCAACGAGAGCGGCAACGGACTGCCCGAGAGGACATATGCGTATCCCAGGTAGCCGGCGATGGGTGCCGCGGCGACAGCACCGAACGTGAGGATCGCAGTGCCCCGGCGCGGCGCCCCGGGCCAGCCGATGTAGGACAATAAGAAGGGCAGGTAGAACGCGGCGCCATGATCGGCCGTTGCCGCCGTGCCGACGAGCAGTCCTCCGGTGGCGAGAGTGGGGAGTCCGGCGCCGAAGCGTCTCCACGACCAGACGAGCAGCGTACCCGTGAGCAGCGCCGTGGCAGAGGGCGGATGGTTCGAGAACGTGACGCTGTAGACGGTGTTCAGCGAGCCGAGGCCGATCGCTACCAGGGTGAGCGCGCGCCAGCGCGGGTCGGGGACTATGCGCCCGAGGAAGCGAGCGAGGAACAACAGGCCGAGCCATGTCGTAGCGCCTATCGTAAGCAGCGTCGTCCAGTAGTAGGCACGCGGGAGGTCGCTGCGGAACGTGAGGCCGCGGGCGACCTCGGCGGCGTATACCGGAACCGCCATGAGGGCGACGGCGGGCGGCTTGTCGGAGTAGTAGTGGCCGTCGATCATGCAGACATCGCCGCTCTTGCGGCCCATCTCGGTGCCGTCGACGTACAGCCGCCCGTGCTCGACGATCGCTTCCACCATCGCGAGGCGCGAGGTGTCGTTCCAGCCGCCGTAGCGCGCGTGCGTCCCGAAAACGAGAAAGATAGCGATGGCCGCGAGCGCGACCGGGACGGCTGCGCTCGCGGCGGGCGAGTACGCGGCCGTGGTCGCCGCGCTCACTCGGCTCCCTCGGACGCGTCGCTGCGCGGCCGGCGCGTCGCGGCAATTCCGCCCGCGACGGCTGTCGCCGCGACCAGGTTGGCGATCGCGAGAGCCCACTCGCGGGGCACGTCGCGGCGACGGAGCTCGTGGCGGTGCGCGCGCACCGCCGGCGGGAAGACTGCCTCGTCGGGCTGTACGTGCATGGCGAGGAGGTTGCCCCACTGCCAGGAGAGAATCTGCAGGCTCATGGTCACGAGGCATGCAAGAGCGCCGAGCGTCGTTCGCGGCAACAAGAACGCAGAGCCGATCAGAAAGGGCGCAGTGAAGGCTCCGTAGGTGCTGTGGACGCGGGTCGGCAGGAGCACCGCCGCGAGGGTCACGAGGGCAGCGAGCGGCAAGATGCCGAACCGGGCATGGAGCGGATCCCGGCGCTCCCAGGCGCGCACGATCGCGTAGGCTCCCGCGAGGCCCGCAGAGAGGAGCAGCGCCCCCCAAGCGTCGCGGGTGATGCCGAGCAGGCGGGTTCTAGGATCGAGCACGCCGGTCGCGAGGAGGTCGATGTACCAGACGTTGAAGCTCATCGCTGTCGTCCAGTGCAGTCGATACACGTAATTGTCGAGATATGCGGAGCGCAACCATGCGGTGCCGGAGTCGACCCAGAAGGGCAGCGCCGCCAGGTTCAGTGCCAGCAGCGCCACGACGCCGGCGCCGACGATCCGCGCTCGCGGCCTACGGAAGAGGAGCGCGTACAGCCAGAGCGGCGCGAAGATCAGCCCCGACGGCTTCGCCGCGAGTGCGATACCCCAGAGTGCACCTGCCGTGAGCCAGCGGCCGCGCGTCATCGCCAGCACCATCCAGATACCCGGGGCGAGGACCCAGGACTCGGTTTGGCCCCAGAATGCTCCGTCGAGAAGGAGTGGCGGCGCCAGCCAAGCGGCGGCGAAGGCGGCCACTGCCGCGTTGCCAGAGGCGAAGCTGCCGACGAGCAGGGCGAGGCCCAGCGCGAGCAGGAGCTCGGCGCCGGACGTTGCGACCGCGTAGGCGACCCGCGCGGTGGCGGTATTGGCTACGGAGCTCGGGTCGAGACGTTCGAGCAGGCGACCCTGGAGTAGGAAGACATAGGCGGCCAGGGGCGGATAGTTCAACCGCTCGCCGGTTCCGGTGAACAGGCGCCGGGGGTGGCCATCGATGAACACATCGGTAGCAACGGGCTCGGGCGGATGCCGATACAAGTCGAGCACTCCGGCTGTGACTGCCTGGCGGCCCCAGCAGACGTAGTCGACGTGGTCTCCGAGGAAGCCCCAGCGCGGCGCGAGCCCGAGGAGGACGACTCGCACCGCGCATCCGGCGACGAGTGCTGCGAACAGCGCGACGACAGCGCGCCGCTGCTTGCTCAGGGCAGCGGCAGTAGCGGCGGCGGACACGACGGCTTGCTAGGCGCCGCCGCTCCGAAACTCAAGTGGAACGCTCCGCCGTGGCCTGCTCTCGACGCCCGTGTACGACGGCTCCTCCCCTTATTGCGTTATCGCGATGCGGCGCGGCTTCGCCCGTTCTGCTTTCGGGATCTCGAGTGAGAGAACCCCGTTCTGCATACGCGCGACGATGCGGTCGCTGTCGACGTCGTTGGAGAGCGTGAAGCGACGGACGTAGTTGCCGACGTAGTACTCCGTGTAGAGCGGAGTGACGTCCTGATAATCCTTGAGGTCGACCTGCCCCTCGATCGTCAGCACCCCGTTGTCGAGATGGACGTTGAGCGAGCTCTCGTCGACGCCGGGCATGTCGGCCCACAGCCACAAACCTTCCCGAGTTTCATAGATGTCGACCTGCGGAACGTAGGTTCGTCCCGCTCGCGTCGTTTCGTCGAGAGCTTCTCGCTTCTCCGGGATCTTGAGCTCTTGATTGGTCATGAGAGTCTTTCCTCCTGAATCCGTTCGCTCAGCTCGCCTTTACGCTGATCTGGCGCGGCTTCGCTTCTTCTTTCTTGGGAACGCGAATCGTCAGGACGCCGTACTTGTAGGCGGCATCGGCACGGCTCAGATCGAGATCGGCGGGAAGCTGGAAGGAGCGTGAAAACTGCCCCGACCCGCGCTCGCGACGATGGAAGCTGCCTCCAGGCGGTGGCGCGACCTCGCGTTTGCCGCTGACGGTGAGCGTCCTCCCCTCGGCCTCGATGTGAACATCTCCGGGCGGGACGCCGGGGGTCTCCAGCTTCATCACGTAGCCGTCCTTGTCGGCGAAGACATTGACCGGTGGAAAGACGCCGCGGCCGGACGGGCCGAGATCGATCCCGAAGGGCTTGTCGAACACGCGCTCCAACTCGCGCTGGAGAGCCAGCAAGCCGGAGACGGGATCGAAGCTTGACGACATGCGAAATCGAGTCATGGATGGAACCTCCTCACGGAATATCGATTGGGTGGGTACAACCAGCGGCCGCAAACCTAAGCGCGGATCCCGCAGCGTCAAGGCGCGCAGCCGGAACCCGAGGTCCCGGCCTGGGGTGCATGGGCTTGCACTTCTGTCTACATACGTGTAGGTAGGGGCTCTTATGCCGTCGCGCTCCCGTTCGACGCCTGCTGCGGACGACACCCGTGAGCGCGTCATCGACGCCGCACAAGCGATCTTCGCGCGCGACGGCTTCGTCGGCGCCAAGATGCAGGAGATCGCCGATCGCGTCGGCATCCAGCGTCCGAGCCTCTTCTACCACTTCAAGAACAAGGAGGCGCTTTTCGTGGCGGCGCACGAGCAGGTGTTCGCCAGGATCGAGCCGGTATTCCGCGAGAGCCTGGCGCCGAACGGTGACCCGTTCGTTCAGCTCGATCGCGTGAGCCGCGCCGTGCTCGCGGTCATGGCGGAAGAACCGGATTTCGCGCGCATGGTAGCCCGTACGTCCGTCGATCGTCATCCGGCGGCGGTGAAGATCGTGCGCACGTACCTGCAGCCGTTGATCGACCTGTCGGTCGCCTTCGTCCGCGACGGGCAGCGACGCGGCGTCTTCGCCGACATCGATCCGTTCTTCTTCACGTTGAACAGCTGGGGGGCGGCGCTCGTCTACTTCGTCGCCCGCGATCTGCTCGCCCCGGCCGCCAAGCCGACCGACGCCAGGGACGTCGCTCGGTTCACCACGACGCTGCTGCAGATGGGCAATCGCGCACTCGCGACGAGTGAGCGGCGCAGGACGCCCGCCCGGCGGGCGTCCTAGTTCCAGGAGGTAAACCCATCATGGAGCGTCGAGTCTTCAGCCGCGAGCACGAGTTGTTTCGCGAGCAATTCAAGAAATTCTGCGAGCGCGAGATCACTCCCAACGTCGATCGCTGGGAAGAGCAGCGCATCGTCGATCGGGACACCTGGAAGAGGGCGGGCGAGCAGGGCTACCTCTGTCCGATGCTCGACCCGAAATATGGGGGTTCGGGAGTCGACTTCGGCTATGCGGCGATCATCAACGAAGAGATCGTGAGGGCCGGTTCCTCGGGATTCACGGCCGGACTCCACAGCGACATCGTCGTCCCCTACATAGACAGCTACGGTAACGAGGCGCAGAAGGAGCGCTGGCTCCCGGGCTGTGCTGCCGGCGACACGATTACGGCGATCGCCATGACCGAGCCGAACACCGGCTCCGATCTGGCGTCCATCAAGACGACTGCCGTTCGCGACGGCGACTCGTACGTAATCAACGGCCAGAAGACGTTCATCTCGAACGGCATCCTCTGCGACCTCGTGATCGTCGCCGCCAAGACGGATCCCGAGTCGCGGCACGGCGGGGTCAGCCTGATCGTCGTCGAGAACGGCACGGCGGGCTTCGAGAAGGGTCGCAAGCTCAACAAGATGGGCATGCACTCGCAGGACACTGCGGAGCTCCACTTCTCCGACTGCCGCGTTCCGGTCGGCAACCTCCTCGGAGAGGAAGGGCAGGGGTTCTACTACTTGATGGAGAAACTCCAGCAGGAGCGTCTCGTATGTGCGATCGGCGCCCAGGCGGGCATGGAGACCGTACTCGCCGAGACCGTCAAGTACGCGCAGGAACGCCAGGCGTTCGGCAAGCCGATCGCCAAGTTCCAGAACACGCAGTTCAAGCTCGCGGAGATCGCAACCGAGGTCGAGATCGGTCGCGTCTTCGTCGACCGGCTCATCGAGGAACACATCAAAGGCACTCCCATCATCAAGGAAACCAGCATGGCCAAGTGGTGGGTGACCGAGATGTGCAAGCGCAACATCGATCTCTGCCTGCAGTTCTTCGGCGGCTACGGCTTCATGGAAGAATATCAGATCTGTCGGGCCTACCGTGACGCTCGCGTGCAGACGATCTTCGCAGGCACTACCGAAATCATGAAGATCATCATCGCCAAATCCATGGGACTCTAGTCCCCGCATTCATCCAAGGAGAGTATCCGCAATGATCAAGAACCCGCGCAAGGTGTCCGTGATCGGCGTCGGCATGACGCAGTTCTTCAAGCCCGGCGAGAAGGATTACCCCGAGCTCAGCAAGCAAGCCGGCGATCAAGCTTTGAAGGACGCCGGCATCGCGTACGACGTGATCGAGCAGGCCTTCGTCGGCTACGTCTACGGCGAGTCCACCTGCGGCCAACGCGCCGTCTATCAGCTCGGCCTCACCGGCATCCCCGTCTACAACGTGAACAACAATTGCTCGACCGGCTCGACGGCGCTCTACCTGGCCTACCAGGCGATCGCGAGCGGCATGAACGACTGCGTCCTGGCCCTCGGCTTCGAGAAAATGGAGCGCGGCTCGCTAGGGGCCAAGTTCACGGACCGTACGCATCCTATGGATCAGCACATGCAGGTCATGATGTCGACGCAGGGCTTCGAGTCCGCACCCGCGGCGGCTCAGATGTTCGGCGGCGCGGGTCGTGAGCACATGCAGCGCTACGGCACGACCAAGGAGCAGCTCGCCAAGGTCGCCGTCAAGAACCGCCGGCACGCAGTCGCCAACCCGCGCTCGCAGTTCCGCCAAGCCTCGAGTCTCGAAGAGATCCTGGCGGCGCCGATGGTCTTCGAGCCGCTCACCAAGTTCCAATGCTGCCCGACGTCCGACGGCGCGGCCGCGGCGGTGCTCTGTTCCGAGGAATTCGCGAAAAAGCACGGCGTCGACAAGGGCGTCTCGATAGCGGCGATGACGATGACGACCGACTTCCCGACGAGCTTCGAGCAATCGATGATCAAGATGGTCGGCCAGGACCTGACCAAGGCCGCGGCGACCAAGGTTTACGAGCAGAGCGGCCTCGGGCCCGAGGACGTGCAGGTGATCGAGCTGCACGACTGCTTCACGCCGAACGAGATCATCACCTACGAGGGGCTCGGGCTCTGCGGCGAAGGCGAGGCCGGTAAGCTGATCGACGACAACCAGACCACGTACGGCGGCAGGTGGGTGGTGAATCCGTCGGGCGGCCTGCTTTCGAAGGGGCATCCTCTCGGGGCGACGGGTCTCGCCCAGTGTTTCGAGCTGAACTCGCAGCTCCGCGGGCTCGTCGAGCCCGAGCGGCAGGTGCAGGGCGCCAAGGTCGGTCTTCAGCACAATCTCGGTCTCGGCGGCGCCTGCGTCATTGCGATGTATCGTCGCGACTAGGGCGCGGCGATGGTCGACGTCTGGGGCGGCGCGCCGGGCAGCATGCGCGGCGCGCCGCCCCTCGGGATCACGGACATCGGCGTCCCGGGCGCGATGACGCGTCCGTACTTGTGGCCGCCACGAGATCACTGCATATACGTGCGCCCATGGCCGAGGCGCATGCGATGTCGTTGGGGGAAACCCTCCCGTTCTGGTCGATAGCTCCCTTCGCGCTGATGCTCCTCGGGATCGCGCTGATCCCTCTGCGCTGGCCGCACTTCTGGGAGAGCAACGCCAACAAGGGAATCGTGAGCGCCGTCCTGGGCGTGCCGGTGGCGTTATACGTCGCGACCCACGATCCGCACCTCCTGTGGCACACGACACTCGAGTACGTGTCGTTCATCGCGCTGCTCGGCGCGCTCTTCACGATCTCGGGGGGTATCGTGCTGCGCGGCGACCTGCGTGCGACGCCGGCGATCAACACGGCGTTTCTCGGAGTCGGCGCCCTGCTCGCGAACATCATCGGGACGACCGGCGCCAGCATGCTGCTGATACGGCCGCTCCTCCAGACCAACTCCGAACGCAAGCACGTCGGCCACATCCCGATCCTCTTCATCTTCGTCGTCTCCAATTGCGCCGGTCTGCTGACGCCGCTCGGCGATCCGCCGCTCTTCCTCGGCTATCTGCGAGGCGTTCCGTTTTTCTGGACCCTGCGCCTCCTGCCCGAGTGGATCTGTGTTGTATCGATCCTGCTCGTCGTGTTCTACGTTATGGACGGACGTGCGATCGCCAAGGAGTCGGCGACGGATCTACGGCGCGACGTCGAGGAGCAGGTGCCCCTGCATCTCGCCGGAACGATCAACGCCCTCTATCTACTCGGCGTCGTGATCGCCGTGCTGATCAGCCCATCGCTCCCGGAGGGTCCGGCTCGCGAAGGGGTGCGCCTCGGCGTCATGGCCGCCATGACCGCGCTCTCGCTCGCGACCACGCCGCAAGCGCTGCGCCGCGAGAACGGGTTCACCTTCGGGCCGATCACCGAAGTGGCGGTACTCTTCGCAGGCATCTTCGCGACGATGATCCCGGCGCTCGAGATCCTCCGTGTGCGCGGCGCCGAGTTCGGCATTCGGGAGCCGTGGCAGTTTTTTTGGATGTCGGGGATCCTCTCGTCTTTCTTGGACAACGCCCCGACGTACCTGACTTTCGCGTCGCTAGCGCAGAGCATCGGTCCCGGCGCCGATACCGCCGTGGCCCTGGCCGGAGGACCTGTCTCGGCGACGCTCCTGACGGCGATCTCGGCGGGCTCGGTACTCATGGGCGCCAACAGCTACATCGGCAACGGGCCCAACTTCATGGTCAAGGCGATCGCCGAGGAGCAGGGCGTGGCCATGCCGAGCTTCGGGGGCTATCTGCTCTGGTCGGTAGCGATCCTCATACCGATATTCGTCGTGATGACGTTGGTGTTCTTCAGGTGACATGAGCGGCGAGCGGCAGGCGATTCTCGTGCTCCGCGCCAGCGGTGCGGCGGTCCTCCTGCTCTCGGTTGCTATGCTGGCGGCCTTTCCCGCGTCTCCGGCCGAGCGCAACGTCCCTGGGTTCACGAGCCCCGTCGTCGGCTTCGAGCTCGCGACGACGCCCGAAGAAGTTCTCGGCATCCTCGGTCACCCGGGAAACCCGGCGCGCGCTGCGGTGGTGGAGCGGATGAACCGGGGAAATCGCATCGACTTCCTCTTCATGATCGCGTACCCGGCGCTCTACATCGGCATCGTCCTGCTGCTGCGCGCCCGCGGTCGCCTCACCGGGAGCCTCGGGCGGGTGGCGATGCTGCTCCCCGGCGTGATGTGGCTCGGCGATGTCCTCGAGAATCGCGAGCTGCTCGCGCTTGCCGCGCTCACCGATCCGGCTGCGATGGCGGGCGCGCTCGCGCGCCTGCGGCCTTGTACGCTCGTGAAGTGGCACGCGCTTTTCGCGATGTCGATCCTGGTCGCCTATCCGATCTGGAAGGATCGGAGCTGGTGGCGGTGGGCAGGTCCGGTCTTCGGCGCCGCAGGGAGCGTCGGTCTCGCTTCGGTGCTGGCGCCCCCGGCGACCGAGATCGCCGCCTATCTACTGTCGCTGGGCTGGCTCGCCACCTGGGCCTACGCGCTGCGGGCGTGAACGACGCGGCGAGCATCTCTGGCACTGTTCGTGCATAATCGTCGGCAGTGCCCGGCGCCATCACTCCCACCGGGGGTCGCGGATGAAGCTGGCCCGTCGACTCATGCTGGCGCTCATCCTCGCGATTTCCGCGGTGATGGCGCTGAACTCGTACGTCCGCGTCCACCGGGCGCTCGCGTACTTCGAGACCGACCGGCAGACCGACGAGCGCTTGCTCGGCCGCGTGCTCGGCGCCGCCGTGCGGACGGTCTGGGAGCATGACGGCGTCGAGCGCGCCCGCGACATCATCCGCCGGGCCGACGACAGCGTGAGCGAGGTGCGGATCCGCTGGGTGTGGCTGGATGCGCACGGGGCTCCCGAGGAGCTGCCGGTCGTGCCCCTCGACGATTTCCGGGAGGAGGTGGTGAACGGCAAGATCATCCGGCTCCAGCACGAAGAAACGGGCGAGGATCGGCGTTTTGCATACCTGCCGGTGGTTCTGCCCGGACAGCGGCCGGCGGCGGTCGAGGTGTCGTCATCGCTGGCGCGCGAGCGTGCGTACCTGCGCGGGAGCGTCTTGACGGCGTTGGCGACGACGTTGGTGATCGCGACCTGTTGCGGGCTCATCGCCATGGGCCTCGGCTATTGGTTCGTCGGTCAGCCGATCGCCGAGCTGTGCCGTCAGGCGCAGAGCATCGGCAGCGGCGACTTTTCCACACGCGTCACCGTGCGTCATCGCGACGAGATCGGGCAGCTCGGGCTCGAGATCAACGTCATGAGCGAGCGCCTCGCCGAAGCCAATCGGCGTATTGCCGCGGAAACCGAAGCTCGGATCGCGACGCTCGAGCAACTGCGTCATGTCGATCGTCTGAAGACCCTCGGCCAGCTGGCCTCGGGGGTGGCGCACGAGCTCGGCACGCCCCTCAATGTCATTGCCGGCCGCGCCAAGCGTGGCCGCAGCGGAGGGCAATCGGCGGAGGAGCAGCAACGCGCCTTCGGCGTGATCGCCGAGCAGGCCGATCGCATGACGGGGATCATTCGACAGCTCCTGGAATTCGCCCGCGTGCGGGGCCCGCGGCTCGGGGTCCGCGACCTGCGGCAGGTGACCCGCAGTGCGCTCGATCTGCTGTCGCCGCTCGCGGAGAAGCGCGGTGTCGTGATCGCGCTCGCAACCGATGCAGTGCCGGTGTCCGCCGAGGTCGACGGCAACCAGATGCAGCAGGCGCTCACCAACGTGGCCATGAACGGTCTGCAGGCCATGCGCCCCGGCGGGGAGCTACGCGCGTCGGTCAGTCGTATATGGGCGACGCCGCCGGCAGGAAACGGCGGGGTGCCCGGCGAATATGCGTGTATCGCCATCCAGGACCAAGGCGGCGGCATTCCCCCGGAGGACATCCCGCACGTCTTCGAGCCGTTTTTCACGACCAAGGACGTCGGCGAAGGCACGGGCCTCGGGCTGTCGGTGACGTGGGGGATAGTGCGCGAGCACGGAGGCTGGATCGACGTCGCGAGCGAGGCCGGGTGCGGGACGACGTTCCGCATCTACTTGGCGCTGGCGAGCCCGCTCGTGCCGCCAGTGGCGGAGACGAGCGCGTGACCGCCAGCGTGCTCGTAGTCGACGACGACCGGGCTATGGGCGAGTTCCTGGTCGGCGAGCTCGAGGAAAAACACTTCTCCGTCCAGAGCTGCACCTCCGGGCGCGCGGCGCTCGACGCGCTTGCGCTCGCCTCCTTCGACGTCGTGGTGACCGACCTCAACATGCCGCAGATGAGCGGGCTCGCATTCTGCGAGCGCATGGCCGCCGACCACCCCCAGGTACCGATCATCGTGCTGACCGCGTTCGGCAGCATTGAAACCGCGGTTGCGGCGATCCGTGCCGGCGCCTACGACTTTCTCACCAAGCCGGTCGAGATCGACGCACTCGCGCTCGCACTGGAGCGGGCGGCTCAGCACCGGCGCCTGCGCGACGAGGTGCACCGTCTGCGCAGCGTCGTTGCCGCGACCCAGCAGTACGAGGATCTCGTCGGCAGCAGCTCGGCGATGCAGCGCCTCTACCGGCTCCTCGACGATCTTGCAGATTCGGATGCGTCGGTTCTCGTCTCGGGCGAGAGTGGTACCGGTAAGGAGCTCGTAGCGCGCGCGCTGCATCGGCGTGGACGTCGGAGCGATGGCCCCTTCGTCGCCCAGAACTGCGCTGCGATTCCGTCCGCACTGCTCGAGAGCGAGCTCTTCGGGCATGTTCGCGGCGCGTTTACCGACGCGCGCGCCGCGCGTACCGGGCTCTTCGTGAGGGCGAGCGGCGGTACGCTCTTTCTCGACGAGATCGGAGAGCTGCCGCTCGAGCTGCAGCCGAAGCTCTTGCGGGCGCTTCAGGAGCGCGTGGTGCGACCGCTCGGTGCCGATGCCGAGGTACCCTTCGACGTGCGCTTGGTGGCGGCTACCAACCGCGACCTCGATCTCGCGGTCGAGGAGCGGCGGTTTCGTGAAGATCTGTATTTCCGGGTGAACGTCGTGCACGTCGAGTTGCCGCCGCTGCGGGCGCGCGGCAACGACGTCATGCTCCTGGCACAGCGTTTCCTGGAGCGCTTCGCCGCCCGCAGCGAGAAGCCGATCACGGGCATCTCGACGCCGGCTGCCGAGCTGCTCCTGGCCTATTCCTGGCCCGGCAATGTCCGTGAGCTCCAGAACTGCATCGAGCGGGCGGTGGCCCTGACGCGCGGCGACGAAATTGCGGCGGCAGACCTCCCCGAGAAGATTCGCACCTATAGCGCGTCGCACGTCCTGCTCGCTGCCGATGACCCGTCGGAGCTGGTACCCATGGAGGAGGTGGAGCGCCGCTACGTGCTGCGCGTCATGGAGGCCGTGGGCGGCAGCAAGAGTATGGCGGCGCGCGTGCTGGGGTTCGACCGCCGGACGCTCTATAGAAAGCTCGAACGCTACGGGTACGGAGCCGGCGGACGGAAATGACCGCCGGCACTCTTGTCACAAATGAGCATTCTCGCCACATACTCGGGCTCCACGGTGCCTCGGTCCGTCCGCCATCCGCGAGGGTACGAGAACTGCTAGGATCCGGATCCGATGGTCGATCTCATATTCGTGGCGCTCGGTTTGCTGATCGGCTGCGGCATCGTGGGTGTGGTCATGCACTGGGCTCGTTGAGCCCCTCGTCGCTGTTACTACGTAGACCTCGCATGCATCGTCTCTCCCCTCGGGTTGGGTGTCGGCTCGCGCTGGCGATGGTCACCGACATAGCGGACGCCAGGGTCGCGGCGCCGTCGGCTCGCGCGGGGCGGTCGACCGAGCTTCCGGCGAGCTTTCGCCCGAGCGCCTGTGGGGAAGACGATCGCGCCGGGCCGCAGCGTGCGCCGGCGGCCGTTCGGTGAGGAGCTCGGAGCAGTCGCACGCACGGGCGTGGCCGCGCGAGGTGTGGGTTCTCGTATTCGCGCTCGCCTGCCTCAACACTTTCGGCATCACGTGGGGGCTGCCGAATCCCAACGGTGATTGGGCCATCGACTCGATCGCGCCGTTCGGACCTCTGCGCTACGCGCGGGAGATGCTCTACAGCGGTCACTGGTGGTCGAAGTACCCGCCGTTGCACTTCACGCTGCTGTCGCTCGTGTACGCTCCTTACGCCTTGTATCTGACGGTGACCGGCAGCCTGACGCCGGGAACGCTGGCGGCCTACCCTTGGGGGCTGAGTGATCCAGAGGTGTCGGTCACGTACTTCACCCTGATGGCGCGGGCCATGAGCGCGGCTATGAGCGTCGGGGTAGCGGTGATCGCCTATCGGCTCGCGGTCGAGCTCTCCGGACGCCTCGCCGGGATATTTGCGGCGATCGCTTTCGCATGCTCTCCGCTCGCCGTCTACTACGGCGCTGCCGCCAATCTCGACATGCCCTATCTCTTCTGGAGTAGCCTCGGGCTGCTCGCACTGGCCAGGATCGGCCGTGGAGCGCCGCTTGCGACGTACGTCCGCCTGGGCGTCTTCGCTGCGGCGGCGATGGCTACCAAGGACCAGGCGTACGGGCTCTTCTTGCTCCTGCCGTTTCCGTTGCTGGCGCTGCACGGGCGGGTTCATGGCGGCAACGGTCTCCGCGACCGCCGGCTGTTGGCGGCCGGGGCCGCGGCGATCGTTACGTATCTGGTAGCAGCCAACGTGCTGCTCGACGTCCGCGGTTGGCTCGCGCACGTCCATTACATCACCCACGAGGGCTCGCGCCCCTACCAGATGTACCCGGCGACGCCGCTCGGCGTAGCTTCGTTCGCGCTCTACGTCGTCGGGCTCCTGTTCGAGACGGCGACACCTCCCATAGTGGTCCTCGCCGGCGTCGGCC
Organism: Polyangiaceae bacterium UTPRO1; assembly: GCA_002050235.1. Taxonomy (GTDB): domain Bacteria; phylum Desulfobacterota; class Binatia; order UTPRO1; family UTPRO1; genus UTPRO1. The sequence continues at coordinate 41,776 of MWST01000027.1, forward strand.
TCTACGCGCTGCGACCGGGCGTGCAGCGCAGCGCGCTACTACTTCTGGCCGCTGCTGCTTCGTACTGCCTGACTTTCCTGGGGCCGATCCTGTACGTGTTCCCGCGCTTCGTCCTACCGCTGGTGTTCGTGTGCGCAGTCTTTGCCGGGGTCGGAGGTGCGGCGCTCGTGCGGCGGGCGGGCACGCTGGGGTGGGCGGCGGTCGCAGCCAGCCTCGCCATCGTCTTCCTTTACGGCACCTCGATGAATCTCGGGCTGGTGTGGGATTCGCGCTACGCCGCCGAGCACTGGCTGGCGGCGCACGTCGACGCCGGAACGCGTGTCGGCGTCAACGGCGAGAGAGTCTATCTACCGCGCCTCCCGGCCGACCTCGAGAGTGTGCCGGTGGATGTCACCACCGAAGGTCTGGTCTTCGCAGGCGCGCCGCCCGAGTTCCTGGTGTTCTCGGACGCCTACTATGCCCGTTATCTGCGCCGCGCCGCGGTTCGACCCGTGATGCTGGCGCTGCTCTCCGGCGCGTCGGGGTACCGGCGGGTGGCGACGTTCCACAGCCGGCACCTGCTCGCGACCCGCCTAATTCCGACGATGAATCCCCGTATCGTCGTGATGCAGCGTATTGCGCAGCTAGACGGTTCCGGCAGCGACCTGCAACTCACGGAACGAGTCCTCGACCGCACGTGCGAACTCGTGCAGGTCGGGCACGAGATCCCAGTCGGCGATGAAGCCCCAGCAGAGTCGGCCGGCGTAGCTGAAGAGCGCGACGCCGAGGGCCTGGTTGGGGAGGAGGGCCAGCATGGGGTAGCACTCCCGGAGCTCGGCGCCGAGGAGGTAGAGCGGAATTTGCGGTCCCGGGACGTTCGTCACGACCAGGTTGAACGGGCGAGTGCGCGTGCTGAGACGCAGCGCCGACGAGAGCAGTGTCGTGCTCGTCCATTCACTGACGGCTGCGAGGACCCGCGCACCTAGCGTCTGCCGCGACTCCTTCAAGCGTGCGGTGGCGGCGCGGACCTTGTCGAGACGGCGCCGCGGGTCGCGTTCGGCGACGGGGAGCTCCGTGATCCAGAGAGCGATCTGGTTGCCGAGCGCGCCGCGCTCCTCGTCGCTGCGGATGCTGACCGGAATGCTCGCACGCAGCTCCAGGACATCGACGTTGACGCGCCGACTTTCGAGGAACGTACGCAGCGCGCCGGCCACCGTCGCCAATACGATGTCGTTGACGGTGCCGCCGAGGCGATTTTTCACGGCCTTGATGGCCTCGAGGTCGAGCGTCCGCCAGTCGTAGCGACGATGCGGGCCGATCGGTAGGTTGATCGGCGTCGGTGACGCCGGGCGCGCAGCCACGCCGAGTGTCTCGGCAAGGGCGCTGATGCTCTCCCAGAATCCCGCGAGGAGGCGGGTCGGCGCTCCGAACGGGCAGGGCGTCTCCCGCAGAAGCTCGAGCGGCGCGCGGAGGCGCCGTACCCACTCGTCGCGAAAGATCTGGAAAGACGTAGGCGCCGGGCGCGGTATCCAGCGCGGGCCGGAGGTGAATTCGGCCGACGGCGCCGGGGTCAGCAGCACCGCCAGCAGATCGACGCCGGAGATACCGTCGACCATGCAGTGGTGGGCCTTGGCTACGAGCGCGAAGCGCCCGCCCTCGAGTCCTTCGACGACCCAGATCTCCCAGAGCGGCTTGTCGCGATCGAGTTGCTGAGAGACGATGCGCGCGGCGAGTCGCTTCAGCTGCCGCTCGTCGCCGGGGCGCGGCAGGGCGCTGTGGCGCACGTGGTAGTGGATGTTGAAGTGCTCGTCGTCGATCCACACCAGGCGGTTCCCGAGCGGGACCGTCGCGAGCCGTTGGCGGTAGCGCGGAATCAAGTGCAGCCGTGATTCGATGTAGATGCGGATGAGATCGACGTCGATGCCGCCGTCGAAGCGCGAGAGCGGCGCCGCTTCGAGCACCAGCACCGCGGCGATGTGCTGGTGTGTCGTCGGGCTTTCGATCGCGAGAAAGGAGTAGTCGACGACGGAGAGGCGATCGAAAGCGTAGCGTTGCATGTTGGCGGGCTTCGGAGACCGGGGTCTCGGCCCGCCCACTATAGCCGAGCCGGCGGGCCTGGGGATGCCCCGATCGGGTGCGGGCGGCTAGAAGACTCCGGCGATGACCTCGAAGGGAAGGGCCACCAAGTCGAGGATCAAGGTGAGCGGCACGAGCGGCACCTTGGCGACCGGGTGCACGTCGAGGTCGAGCGCCGATCTCGTGGCGACGAAGATGTACTCGTCGTTGTAGCCGCCGCGCCGGTCCTCGTAGCGATCACGATAGCGATCCGCGAAAGCGGGTGCGGCAGGGACTGCGGCGACGAGCGCCAGCACCAACAGCGAAGCCGCACAGCGGCGGAGCACGACGGCGCGCATGGGCATCGAATCCTCCTCGAAGGGGTTCACGCGCGCTCCCGCGGCTGCAAAACGACCACCGGAATCGGGCGTGCAGTGAGCAACTCGTAACGCGAGTAGAAGGGATTGGAGGCGGTGAGCATCGGCCAGAGACGTCGGCGCTCCTCGGAGTCGGCGGCGTGGGCGACGACCGGTATGCGGCTCGCACCGACTTGTACGACCGCTTCGGGCTGCGCCTGCAGGTTCAGCCACCAGGCGGGATCGCGGTCGGCGCCGCCGTTCGAGGCGACGACGACGTAGTCGTCGCCGTCGAGCACGTAGGTGAGTGCTACGGTGCGCTGCTCGCCCGAACGCCTACCTGTCGTGGTGAGCAGGAGGCTCGCGAGGCCGGCGGTCCAGTGTCCGATCAAGCCGTAGGTCACTCGGTAGAGGCGCGTGTGCACCCAGCCGACGAGCTTCCACAGTCCGCTCTCACCGACGAGCGTGAGCGCTTGACGCGTGACCCCCCACACGGTTCGAGTTTTCCAGGCCGCTCGCGGAGGCGCAAGCAGCGTTGCGCTCGAGGCCTGCGCCGGGACCGGTAATGACTAACGGCAGGGCATAGGCTGGACGTGAGAGCACCCTTGAAGGCCGCGTGCAGGCCGTCGTCCGACGGCCGTCGTCTTGACGAGGCAGCAGCCCGGGCAGTAGCTTGCCGCTCCCATTCGAGGTTCGCGCATGAACTGGAAGACGCTCAGTGTCACCTATGACGGCCCCATTTTGCGGGTCTGGCTCGATCGACCCGAGAAACGGAACGCCCTGAACGGCACGGCGCTCGAGGAGATCGCGTCGCTCTACGAGAGCCTGGCGACGGATTTCACGACCCGTGTCGTGGTCCTCGGCGGGCGTGGGGCGTCCTTTTGCGCGGGTGCCGATCGAACGGATCCGCCGGGATCGGAGCGCCTCGGCGGCGCGTCCGACGCGACCGATCGCGAACGGCGGTGGGTGGCACAGCTCGGTCTCCGCGCTGCGCGCGCGATCGAGCGCGCCGAGGTAGTGACGATCGCGCGCCTTCATGGGCACGTGGTCGGTGGCGGACTGGCGCTGGCAGTGGCGTCCGACTTCCGTGTCGCTGCCGAAGGGACGCAATTCCACGTGCCCGAGGTGGATCTCGGTATTCCGCTCTCGTGGGGCGGTACGCCGCGGCTCATCCACGAGATCGGCGCCGCGCGCGCCCGCGAGCTCGTGCTGCTCTGCGAGCGCATCGACGCCGCCGAGGCGCACCGTATAGGCCTCGTCCATCGGGTCGTTCCGCCCGCCGAGCTCGACGCGGCCGTGAACGCCATGTCGGCGCGGCTCGCGGCCAAGCCCGAGATCGCGGTGCACATGACCAAGACGCAGTTTCGCGCCTACGCCGCGCGCGCCGCGTTCGGCGACGTCACGGAGACCGACGGGGATCAACTGCTGGCCGCCGCTCGCGGCGCGATCGCACGGCAGAGCTTTCCGACCTCGTAGCGTTGCCCCGCTCCGACGCGCAGGAGACTTTTCCATGAGCCTAGTCCTCGTCGAGAAGCCGCGCCCGCACGTGACCGTAGTCCGCCTGAACCGCCCCCACAGGTTGAATGCCATGTCGTTCGAGCTGATGACGGCGCTCTACGACACCTTGCGCCGAGTGGCCGCCGACAACGCCGCCTGGGTCGTCGTGCTGACCGGCGAAGGCCGGGGATTCTGCTCGGGTCTCGATCTCGAGGATCCGGGCATGATTCCGGGCATCGACGATATGTCGTTGGCGCGCATCGGCATGCTGGCGATGGGCCACTTCTCGCGCATAGTGCCTGCTCTCCGCGACCTGCCGCAGCCGGTGATCGCGGCCGTCAACGGACCGGCGTACGGAGGCGGCATGTGTCTGTCGCTCGGCGCCGACCTCCGCTTCGCTGCGGCATCGGCCGAGTTCAACGCTACCGGCATCGTAAACGGCCTCACCTCGACCGAGCTCGGCGCCAGCTGGCTCTTGCCGCGCTTGATCGGCGCGTCGCGTGCGAACGACCTGTTGCTGACCGGGCGCAAGATCGGCGCCGAAGAGGCCGAGCGCATCGGGCTCGTCTCCCGAGTCGTCGCCGATGGCAGCGTCGTCGACGCCGCTGTCGAGGCTGCCGAGCGCATGTGCGAGTTCAGCGCATTCGGCCTGCAGATGACGAAGAAGGTCTGCTGGGCCAATCTCGAGACGACGAGCCTCACGGCGGCGGTCGACCTGGAAGACCGCAACCAACTGCTCCTCGGCAACACCGAGAACCTCGTCGAGTGCATCCGTGCCCGGCGCGAGAACCGCAAGCCCATCTATACGGACATGCCGCGGCGCGATGTCATCGAGCACGGCGCGAGCCGTCCGCCGAAGTATTGAAGATAGCGATCGCGCCCTGGCGGTCAGCGCCGGACGGCGACCGCTTCACCCGCCAGCGCGGCCCCGGGGTCGAGCGCGAGCAGGCGGACGCGTCCGCTCGCGACCAGCGTACCGTCGGCGGTGTGGGCGTCGGCCTGCCACAGTTGCGAGCGCCGCCCTCGGGTCAACGGGCGGGCCGTAACGGTGACGCGTCCTTCACGTACCGCGTGGATGAAGCTCGTATGATTCTCGACGCCGACCACGGCCTGGCCGCGTGCGGCGCCGGCCAGGGCCGCGCCCATCGAGCAGGCGGTCTCGACCGCGGTGCAGTGGACGCCGCCGTGCACGATCCCGTACGGCTGGCGATGGCGATCGTCGATGTCGTATTCGAGAACGACCTCATCGGGACTGCAACGTACGAGGCGGATGCCGAGCGTCGCATCGAGTCCGGTCGCGGGGTCGGCGGGTCGCGTTGATTCGGAGGGCACGGCGAGGTAGTGGCGCGACCGGAGCGTTAACGCAAGAGCCGCGGCACGAACGTCGCGGGAGGGAGCGGGGAATGAGCCAGACCACGCAGCAGTTGTTTCGCCGGATCCTCGTGCCGCACGACTTCTCGGACCACGCGACGCGCGCACTCGAGATCGCGTTCGGGCTCGCCGGGCCGGAGAGCGTGCTCACGGTTCTGCACGCGCTGCCGCCCGTATACTCGTCGATGGGCGGACCCGCCGCAGATCTCGCCTGGGCGCCGACGCCCGCCGTGGTCGCCGACGTGAAACGCCAGCTCGAGCGCACGATCGAGCGCTCGCTCGGGAGCGCTGCGGCGGCCCGCGTTCGTTGCCGCGTCGACCTCGCGGATCCGCTGACCGCGATCCTCGCGGCCGCGAAGCGGGCCGATCTCATCGTCATGACCACGCTCGGACGTACCGGTCTCGGGCATCTGCTCATGGGCAGCGTGGCGGAGAAGGTGGTGCGCCACTCTACCGTGCCGGTGCTGACGCTGCATCCGAAGACGGCCGCACGCCTCACGCGCGGCTGCCGGCGCAAGGGGGTCCGGTCGAGCGCCAAGCGGAGTCCGGGCGCCTAGCGTTTGCTGATCGCGTTCGTCCCGCCGACTCGGACGAGCGATCGCAACGCGACCGATTCGACGGATCGTTGCGGGTGCGGGCGGCTCAGCGGCCGCGGTCGTCGGCAGCTTCGCGCTCGAAGTCGCCGGTCGCGCCGTCTGGCGCCGGACCGGGATAGCACTCGGCGTACACGGCGATCATCTCCTCGAAGGGGACGTCGACGTAGGTGCCGCGATCGCGGACGTACTCCATGTGGCGTTGGCCGGCGGCATCGAAGGGATGGAAGAGGCTGTCGGAGACGCCGTCGAACTCGAGCGGCTGCACACCGAAGCGGTCGCAGAGCGAGCGGTTGAAGGTCGGAGTCGCCTTGACCCAGCGGCCGCCGAGAAAGAGCTCGGTGAAGCCGTGGAAGAAGAAGACATCGGTTCCCATCTGCGCGCGCAGCCGCTCGGTGGTGAGGTGGTTGCGGACGTCGGCGAAGCCGAGCCGTGCCGCGATGCCGGCGGCGCGAGCGCCGGCCGCGAGGACGATCGCCTTGGCGACGCAGAAACCGGCGCCGCGCGCGAGGACGCTAGAGGCACGGAGGAACTCGGGGGTGAGGACGATCCCGTAGGGGTCGTACCGGATCTCGTCACGAACCGCATAGAACAGGCGTACGGCGCGCTCGCGCTCGTCGGCAGCGCCCGCAGTGGCGCGGGCGCTGAACGCCCGCACGGCGGGAGCGTCACTGTCGACGCACAGGGAGGGCTGCAGAAAAGGGGCGATATCGGATGTCGGCATCGGGTCTCCTCGATCCAGGATGGCGGCGCTGGGTCGGCGGCGGTCGTAGCAACTCCGCGGTTCTGACGGTAGCCGTTCCGGAGCCGCGGCGCGATCAGGGCGGATCCGGTGCGCCCACGGCGGAGGCTCAAGAACCCGCCCGAAGCTGTCGATGAGTACCGGCGAGTGTCCGTGCTCGCTTCCGACTTGCGTGTCTCTCGGAGCACCTATAGGTCCGAGGCGACTGCCGTTCTGCCGCGACGATTGGCCGTCGTCCTGGGGCTTTTCATGCTCTTCATGGGTGCCGGCACGCTCTTCGAGGGCACCTACCACTCGGATCGCATGCGGCTTGCGTTGCTCTGGTACGGCATCGAATTGGGCATCGCGGCGACGGCCCTGGTTCTGTGCTGGCTACCGCGTCTGCAGAAGTGGTCCGAGCCGATCGCCGTCGGCATCAGCGTCGTCGAGTTCGCGTGCGTCTGCGCCTACCACGCCTCGGTGGGCGCTCAGGCGGAACGAGTCGCTACGGTCCTGGGGGCGGTTCTGAACGTGCTCTCGGTGCTGTGTCCGTGGGGTTGGCCGGCGCAAGCCGCGGTGGTCGCGGGCGCGGTCGTGAGCTTCGCGGCAGCGGCCCCGTTCCTCGTCACCGCCGATGCGCTCGTCTTCCCGGGGCTCGTGTTGCTCGGCGTCGCCACTACGTCGATATGGGCGGTAGTCTTCCTGGACCGCTATCGCTTCGAGGCTTTCGCGCACGCCGCGTCGCAGGCCGAGGAGGCGGAGATTGCGGCAGCGCTGGCGCGTATCGGCGAGACTCTGAGCCGCCACCTCGGCGAGACCGACGTGCTGGACCAGGTCAACTGCCTCATGCGCGATACGCTCGGCTGCGACTGGAGCAGTCTCTACCTGCTGGACCCGCACCGGTGCGTATACCGGCTGGCGGCCAACATCGGCTCCCCCACCGAAGTAGCGATCGAGCTGGCGCAGGTCGAGTTTCCGCCGACCAGCCTGGCGCTGCTCCAGGCACTGACGCCGGGCGAGCTCATCGAGATCGCCGACGCCGACGACCAGCCCTGGGTTCCCGTCGAGCTCATGCACCGTTTCGCCGTCGCCTCGGCGCTCTTCGCACCGATAGCGCGCGGCGAGCAGATCATCGGCGGGCTCGTCGTCGGCTACGTCGATCGTCGCGGCCCGTTCTCCAGCCGCCAGCGTCGGCTCGCGCTCGGGATCGCTCACGTCGCGGCGACGACTCTCGAGAACCGCCGCCTGATCGCCGATCTCCAGTCGGCGAACCGTCTGAAGTCGGAGTTCGTGGCGACGATGTCGCACGAGCTCAGGACGCCCATCAACGTCATCATGGGGTACACGGAGATGCTCGCCGATCGCGCCGTGACCGCCGACGAGTCGGCGTTCGACGACACGCTCGGACGCATCCGGACGCAGTCGGTCGAGCTCCTGAACCTGGTCAGCGCGACTCTCGACATCGGACGTCTGGAGTCGGGCCGAGAGAGCCTCAAGCTCGACACCGTCGAGGTCGCCGTGCTTTTCACCGAGCTGGCGCGCGAGCTCGACGCTCTCACCCCGCCGGCGGTACAGCTACGCTGGCTCAACGACTGCGAGCGAATCGCTATCGTCAGCGACCGCGTGAAGCTGAAGACGATCCTGAAGAACCTCGTCGGCAACGCGCTCAAGTTCACGAGCTCAGGAGCCGTCGATGTGAGCGCGAGCAGCCGCGACGGCTGGGTGCGCTTCTCCGTCCGCGATACCGGCATCGGCATCGCCCCCGAGCACCTGGCACTGGTCTTCGAGATGTTCCGGCAAGTGGACTCCTCGTCGACGCGAAAATTCGGCGGCGTGGGCCTCGGGCTGCATATTGCGCGCCGCCTCGCGGGGCTCCTCGGGGGAACGATCGCCGTCGAGAGTACGCAAGGGGTCGGCTCCGTATTTACGGTGGACCTCCCCGTCGAACGCGTCGGCGACCGGCTGGCGTCGTAGCCGCCGCGGCGTCCGCCCGGGCGCGGACGCCGCGGCGGCTCGCGCCGTGCGGTCTACTTCATGATCTCCAGCAGCTCGACGTCGAAGACGAGCGTCGCCCCCGGCTTGATCTGCGGCGGCCGACCCTGATCGCCGTAGGCGATCTCGGCCGGGCAGATCAACTTCGCCTTGCCGCCGACCTTCATCATCTGCACGCCCTCGGTCCAGCACTTGATGACGCCGTTCAACGGGAAGGTGGCCGGCTGATTGCGCTGCACCGAGCTGTCGAACACCGTGCCGTCGATGAGCGCGCCCGTATAGTGCACCTTCACCTTGTCGGTCGCTTTCGGCTGCTCGCCGGTGCCCGCCTTCTCTTCCTGATAGACCATGCCCGACGCCGTCTTCACGGCGCCGTTCTCCTTGGCCGCTTTTTCGAGGTACTCGTGCCCCGCCTTCTTCTCGGCGGCGGCGACCGCGGCGGCGTTGGCGGAGATGCGGTCGCGAAGCTTCTGCTGGATCTTTGCGAAATTCTCCTTGACGTCGGCCCGCGGCGTCTTCTTGAGCGCCCCGTCCTCGAACCCCGCCTTGACCACGGCGAACTCCTCGGGCGTCAGGTTGAGCATTGTCAGCTGCTGGCTCAGGTTGAAGCCGAGCGCGTAGAAACCTTTGTCGTCGTCGGTCTTCAACTCCGGGTCGGCGGCGAATGCCGGGACGCTGCACGCGACCATCGCACACAGCAGCAGCGCGGTTCGAGCACGGAACATCGAGGAGCTCCTTTCGATATACGGGGCAATGACCTGGGGAATGCGAGCGGTACTATCCGCGTTGCACGACGCGCGCAATGCCTCTATACGACCGCGATCGAACTGAACCGGCAGGCGTCGCTCTTCGACCCGCGCGAGGTCCTGCGCGGCGTTTTCGGCTACGAGGACTTCCGTCCCGGCCAGGAGAAGATCATCGCGACCGTCATCGGCGGCCGCGACTGCATCGGCGTCATGCCGACCGGTGCCGGCAAGTCGCTGACCTTCCAGATTCCCGCCCGGATACTGCCGGGCACCGTGCTGGTGGTGAGCCCGCTGATCTCGCTCATGAAGGACCAGGTCGATGCGCTGACGCGTTACGGCTTCCGGGCGACGGTCCTGAACTCGTCGATCGCCTACGAGACCAGGCGCGATCGGCTCCAGCGCCTGCGGGCAGGCGAGTACGAGCTCGTCTACGTCGCCCCCGAAGGGCTCGAAGGCAGCCTGCGGGCGATGCTGGCGCAGATGCCGATCTCGCTCGTGGTCGTCGACGAGGCGCACTGCATCTCGGAGTGGGGCCACGACTTCCGGCCGGCCTACCGACGTCTCTGCGGGTTGAAGCAGGAGCTTGGCGGGGTGCCGGTCCTGGCGCTCACGGCGACGGCGACGCGCCGAGTCGCGGGCGACATCATTCGTCAGCTCGGCATGGTGAAGCCGGACGGCTTCAAAGGATCGTTCTTCCGTCCGAACCTCCGGCTCTGGGCTCACAAGAAGGGTGACGGCCGCGGCTCCCGGCAGGACCTCCTCGGCTACGTGCGGCGGCGCGCCGGGGAGAGCGGGATCATTTATTCGCTCAGCCGCAAGAACGTCGACACGCTCGCCGCCTTCCTGGCCGCCAACGGCGTGCGGGCGCTGCCGTATCACGCGGGACTCGACGAGGTGACGCGGGCGCGCCATCAAGACGCGTTCGCCCGCGACGAAGCCGATGTCGTGGTGGCGACGATCGCGTTCGGCATGGGTATCGACAAGTCGAACGTCCGCTACGTCATCCATCGCGAGATGCCGCGCTCGATCGAGGGCTATACGCAGGAGATCGGTCGCGCCGGCCGCGACGGCGTCGCCAGCGACTGCGTCCTGCTCTACTCGTGGGCCGACGTGATCGCGCACGAGCGGCTGCAGAGCACGATCGAGGACGTGACCGTGCGCCGCGCCGCCGCCGCGAAGACGAAAGCGATGTTCGAGCTGGCTGAGGCCCCGGGGTGTCGCCACGAGCGCCTGGTCGCCACCTTCGACGAGCTGATTCCGCCCTGCGGCGTGTCCTGCGACCACTGTCGCGGCGAAGCCCTCGGCGACCTGCTCGTCGCCGCACGTGCACGCACGAGGATCGGGCAGGGCGGCGCCGGCGCCGCCAAGGCTTCGGCGGCGGCTCCGCTGGCGGGCGCCGAAGCGGCGCTCTTCGAGCGCCTGCGCGTATTGCGCCGCTCGCTCGCCGACGCCGAGGGCGTCCCCGCCTACATCGTCTTCAGTGATGCCGTCCTGGCGCGGATGGCGGCGATGCGGCCGGCGGACGAGGCCGGCCTTCTTGCCGTGCCCGGCGTCGGCCCCGCAAAGCTCGCGCGCTACGGCGCCGCCTTTTTACAGGCCATTCGAGGAGGAGATGTCCGACCATGACGCTACCCCGATCGTCGTCGCCGCAACCTGCCGTCGAGGCATCCCGCCCGACGGGCCCGATCGCTCGCGGCCTCGCCCGCGCGTGGCTGTGGTGCTTCGGCTGGAAGGTCGAAGGCGCGCTGCCGCTCGGCGTGAAGGCAGTCGCGATCGCCTACCCGCACACGACGAACTGGGACATGCCGTTCATGCTGGCGGTCGCCTATCGTCTCGGCGTCCGGCCGTCGTGGCTCGGGAAGCGGCAGATCTTCCGAGCGCCGTTCGGGCGCTTCATGCGCTGGCTCGGCGGCATACCCGTCGACCGGAGTGCGCGCACGAACATGGTGGCGCAGGTCGTCGAGCGCTTCGCCGCGGTCGAGAGCCTCTTCCTCGTGATTCCGCCGTCGGCGACGCGCCGCAAGGCCGCGCACTGGAGATCGGGCTTCTACCACATCGCGCGTAGCGCCGGAGTGCCGATCCTCTGCACCTTTCTCGATTACGGACGCAAGGTCGGAGGCATCGGTCTCGTAGTCCATCCGACCGGCGACGTGCGTGCCGACATGGATCGCATCCGAGCCTTCTACCAAGGGATCCAGGGCCGGTATCCCGAGAACCACACGCCCATATATCTGCCGGAAGAGGATCCTCCCCGGATCCGCGCCGCCGGAGGTTCCGCCGCCCGCTGCTGATCGTGTGTGTCGCGGGCGGCAGAAATGGCCGGCCACGGCGGACGATTCTGCCTGGACAGCCGGCCTGAGGACGCCGCCGCTGCCGTTTCGCTGCTGGCATCGAACCTGCTGTCCCGGGCATGGCGAATCGATCGTGGCTTTGGGGACGGCTCGGCGTCTCGTTGATCGGGGCGGCGGTGTTCACGTTGGCGGCAGGGACATCCGGCGCACTCGACCCGACGGCGCTGCTCATCACCATCGGCGGGGGGCTCGGGGTGACGGCGCTGACGTTTCCCCGCGAGCGCATCGGGCGCGCGTGGCAGCTCGTCCAGGCAAGCCTGGAGGAGCCCGCGGATCTCGAGGGAATCGTCGCCGCGCTCAAGCACTGCGCTCGCGTCCATCGGCTCGAAGGGGTTCCGGCGCTGGAACGAGCGGCGGCGCACGCTGACGACGCGTTCCTGCGAACCGCGATCGTGCTGGCTACAGAGGGGCGTGACGACGAGGATCTCGCGGCGGCGCTCGCGGGCGAGGTCCGGCGTGCAACGACGGAGGGTGAGCGCGCGCACCAGGTACTGTTGCTGCTCGGTAAGCTCTTCCCCGCCTTCGGCCTCATCGGCACGCTCATCGGACTCGCACACTTGCTGCACAATCTCGGCACCGCCACGAACCTCGCCGCGATCGGGCCCGGACTCGGCATTGCGGTGACGACGACGCTCTACGGCGCCGTGCTTGCAAACGTGGTCGTGCTGCCACTCGCGACCAAGATGCACGCGCATCTCGAACGGCGACACGCGATCATGCAGATGATCGCCGACGGTGCATTGATGGTCCAGCGCAAGGAATATCCGACGCGCATCGAGCAGGTGCTCCGCAGCGCCTTCGCGCTGCCGGTCCGTGGCGCCGCACCGGTCGCATCCTTGACTTTGGCCAGCCGTGCGGCTTGACCCGCACGCAGCCGGCCCCGGTCCGTCCTTCCTACAGGAGGACTCGAACGGCTGGCTCGTAACCTTCAGCGACATCGTGCTCCAGCTCTTCGCCTTCGTCGTGCTGGCGGCGGTGCTGGGAGGCGGTCCGGCGCCGACTCCGGCGCCGCCGGCGGCGCCGATGACGGCGCTGGGCTCGGGCGAAGCGAACCGAGCCGCGGCGGCCGTGGAGGTGTCGGCGCGGCGAGAGCCGGACGCGCTCTCGCGCGCCCGTTTCGAAGAGGCGGCGCCGCCGCCGGCGGCGCCGGTCGCAGCCGCGGATTTGCCGGCGGCGTCCGGTGCTCCCGGTGCTGCGGCGAGGGCCGCATCCGAGGCTGATGTCGCAGCTGCTGCGTGGTCCGCCCCGGCAACGGCGGCGCCGGTCCGCTCGCTCGCGACCGAGCTCGAGGCCCTGGTCGCCGCCGCGGGGCTCGGACACGCCGCCCAGGTCGCCGTCGAGGGCGGGGGAGTCATCCTCTCGATCAACGATACGATCGGCTTCGCGTCCGGGAGCGCCGAGCTCCTGCCAGACGCCGGTGCGGTGCTCGACGCCGTGCGGGAGCTGGTGGCGGTGCGTCCGGATCTCGTCGTCGAGGTCTCGGGGCACACCGACGACCGTCCGCTCCATGCGGGACCGTTCCGCTCGAATCTCGACCTGTCACTGGCACGGGCGGCGCGCGTCGCCCGCGCGCTCGCAGCGGGGGATCCGTCGCTGGCGAGCCGCATTTTCGCCGCCGGCTATGGAGATGCACGCCCCGTGGCGCCGAACGACGACGCCGGCGGCCGGGCGCGCAATCGCCGCGTCGCGCTTCGACTCGTCGCCGACCGCGCTGCGGTGTCCTGACTCGCAGCGAGGTGCTCAGCGTCTCCCGGGTGCGGCGCCCTGCCGCTTCGCTTCGGGCAGCGCCTGGCTGCACACCTTGGCCAGCTCGTTCACGTCGAGCGCCGGTGGCCGCATCATGCGCTCCGCGATGCGCGCGAGCGTGCCGCCGCCGGGATCGCCATGGACGATCACCGTCAGCACTCTGCCGTTCTCCGGACCGAGCGCGTCGAGGAACTCGACCGCAGGTTGTCCGGCATTGCGGACGTCGATCACGACCGTGTCCGGTCGTAGGATCGCGAGCAGGTCGAGGGCCTGCTTCTCGTCGCAAGCCATCGACACGGAGTGGCCAGCCTTGACGAGGGCGGCCTTGGCGGCCATGAAGCCGTCGATGTCCTCCGTCAGGAGGATGGTGCGGCGATTGCCGCGTCCGGCGCTGTCGACGGTGGCTGCGATCTCGGCGGCGCTCGGCGGCGCCACGAAGCAGCGCAGCGGCCCGAGGATCCGGCTGCCGCGTTCGGGGTGCGAGGCGTAACCGACCAGCATGGTGCCGTCGGCGTTTGCGGCCGCCATTTCGACCACGCGCGTGGAGTCGCAGGCGACGAGGTTCACGGCGGTGACGGCGCCGCGGCCGGCGGGAATCGCTTTGGCGACGGCGTCCCGGATGCGGTCGCGAAGAGTCGCGTCGGGCTCGAGCACCGAGCCCAGCGCCGGGCCATCGGTCGTCGCGGCACCGGCCGGAGGGGCTTCCGGCGCCGCCTTCGTCTCCGCCGGCGGGGGCGCTGCGACCGGCGCTGCGGCGCGCTCCGGCTCCGGCGGCGGAGGAGTGATGGCGGTCGCCGCGAGCTTCGTCGCCAGCATCTCTTCGAGGCAAGCAAGGCGTGAAGCCAGGAGGCTGCGATCCTGCTCCGTCGTGGCGAGCTCGGCCGCGAGTCGTCGATGCTCCTCCTCGAAGCTCGCGAGCCGTTCGCCGAGCATGCTCCGCTCGCGTGCCGTCTCCCGGCGCTCTTCGTCCATACGGGTGACGACGGCGCGCAGCTCCTGCAGCATGGCTTCGAGGGCCGAGCGATCTTCGGCGCGAGCTACATCCGGGGAGCGACGTCCTTGGTCCACGTCCTGACGCTCGCGCCGGTCGACCCACGGTGCGCAGCCGAGCGGCGGCGGCGCCATCTCGGGCGCGGGGAGCGGCGTCGGTCCGCGTTCGTCCCGTGTCCACATGAGGGTCGAGAGCGCCAGGGACAGCACGGAATAGACGAATGCCGGCGCCGTCAGCGCATCGGTGGCGAGCGGGGCGCCGCTCCCGAGCACGAGCAGGACCCCGACCGGTAAGTGCCAGCGGTAGAGCGGGACGGCGGCTACGGACGCGATCGGTCGCCGCCGGTCGATGCCGAGCAAGCGCCCGATGAACGGATCCTCGTCGGGCTCGGCGACGATGTAGATCCTGCGATCCACCAGGGCGCGGAGCGGCATCTCCGACGTCTCCTCGTCGCCCCAGCGTAGAACGTCGAGGGCTTCAGCACCGGCCACCGTGAGGCCGCGGGCGGCGGCGAGTGTGAGGCTGGCATCCTCGCGCCGGTAGAGGAGCAGGGCGCCTGCCGGCGCGTCGAAGAGTGCGAGCATCACCGGCAGGGCTTCGACCGTCATCGTGTCGAGCGGAACTTGCCGGAGCTGCAGCTCGACGATGCGCACGACCGCGGCGAGCGCAGGACCGGCGAGGGCTGCGCTTGCTACGGACGGAGATTCATCGAGGTCCGGATCACGGCCGATCCGGAGCAGTCCTGTCGGAGCCGGCGCCATCGGGGGGTGCCGACCAGGCTAGCATGCCGGGTTCGAGCTGCCGCCTGCGATTCTCTCTCGTGAACGCGTCGCTCCCCGCGGTATGCGCGATGCAGTGCGGTCTTGCTGGGCGTGCTGTCCCGCAGCCGCAGGGCGCTTACTCGCCGCAGGCGGAGCTGCAGTCGCGTCCGACGCCGAGCGTGCCGCCCACCGCGATGCAGCGTTCCGCGGATGCTGCGATCTCGCAGCGCGGCACCTTGCAGTCGATAACTCGATCGCACTTGCGCTTGCTGCCGGTACAGGTGCCTGCCTTGATGCCGTCGCCAGGATTCGGGTCGCCGACGCAGTCGCGTTGCTTCGCGATGCAGCAGGTGACGGTCTCCGCGGACCTGCCGCAGGCCGAGCGCGAGGCCAGCCGGCGGATCTTGGCGACACAGGCGCGCGGCACTGATCCGCAGGTGCGCTTGCCGCTGGCGTCCGGAGAGCAGGCGCTCAGCGCGCGAAGCTTCTGAGTCACGCAGCGCACGTGGTCGGCGTGATTCCCGGGCGTGTCGCACGGGCAGGCGGCGTCGATCGTGGCCTTGGCTGCTCCGAGGGCTGCAGTGCAATCGACGCCGGTGGGCCGGGCATCGGCAGGGTAGGGGGTCAGGACGGCCAGCGAAAGAGCGAGAGCGGCGACCGAGCCCAGAATTTTCGTCATCGACGGACTCCTCCGGAAGGATTGGCAGCGGCCACTATCGTACGGCGCCACTGACCGGGCAAGCGTCCTTCGCATCGCCGGCGGCCGCCAAAGCCATGACGCCGAGCCAACGGAATGGCGCATGCCCGATGCGTCTCTGGCTTCGAACAATCGAGAATCCAAGGGTTTTCGATCATGCCGGGTGGCATATCAGTTGCTCCCGAACCAGGCAGAGCTTTGTCGTTAGTTCGTCGAACCGGAGGATAATCGACCATGGAAGCCGAAAACATCCGCACGCTGCGCCACAATCTGGGCCTGACGCAGGAGGAGTTCGCGCATCGCCTGGGTATCACGGTCGCCACCGTGAACCGCTGGGAGAACGGCCACAACAGCCCCACCCGCCTCGCGCGCAAGGCCCTCTACGACCTGGCGTCGGAAAAGGGAGGCCCGGGGCCGCAGTTGAATACACCGTCGGAAGGCTGAGCGGCCGCCGATGCTCCGGGGACCGAGTCCGCCTGCCGGCCGGCCCCTCACGATCCTGCTGGTCGAGGACAACTTCGACCACGTCGTGATCACGCGTCAGGCGGTGACGGCGATCGTGCCGTGCGAGATCGAGGTCGTGAGCGACGGCAGGCAGGCGGTGGAGCGACTCGCGAAGTCGCCGCAGGCGCAGCCTCGTCCGGATCTGATACTCCTGGATCTCCATCTGCCGGTGATGAACGGGATCGACGTGCTGCGCTGGGTCCGCCGTGACCCGGCGTTCCACGGCACGCCGGTCATCGTGCTCACGGCGGCGGGAGAAGACGAGGCGCTGATCCTCGAGTGCTATACGAGCGGCGCCAACAGCTTCTTGCCGAAGCCGGCGACCGACCAGCGATTCGCCGAAGCGCTGCGTGTGCTCGCCGGGGCGTCGTCCGACGCGGAGACGACGGCCATCTCGTGACGCGAGCATCCTGTGCGATCGCGCGTATCCTGCGTCGCGCCTGCCTCGGTGTGGGGGCTAGCGGCGGCCGCCCGAGCGTCCGCCGGAAGAACGGAAGGTCGCGAATGCCTCGCTGCCGGGGCGGATGGCCTTGGTATCGAAGAATCGTTCCGGCTTCTTCGGGAAGCACAGCCGCTCGTGGGTACGCTTGATGCGCTCGCGGAGGATCGACGAGTCGCGCGTACTCTCGCCGGCGCGGCGCAGTTCCTCCACCGAGAGCTCCATCGTTGCTTGCTGCTGCCCCCGGGACAGCCCGAGCGAGAGCAAGTGGTCCTGCGGTGTCGGACCGTCGCTCAACTGGATCTGCAGCCGCTTGTCGACGGTGCGGACGATCTTGCGGAGGAGGTTGTGGGCCTCGGTCTCGAGATCTTGATGGCGCATCGGTACTTCCTTCCCTGCGTGTCGGTGGTCTGACGGCGCTTCGCCGCCAAAAGCGCGCGAGTGTAGGAGCGGCTCGTCGGGGTGTCAAGGCGAGACGTGCAGGCCTGTCGTGCAGGCTGCTGTCGCGCTCGGGCATCGCTGTGCACGCTGGTCAGGCGCGCCGTCGTAAGGTAAACCGCTTTGGTCGATCGGGATGGAGAGATGGCCGAGTGGTCGAAGGCGCACGCCTGCTAAGCGTGTGTAGGGGTAACACTCTACCGAGGGTTCGAATCCCTCTCTCTCCGCTCCCCGACGACCCGAGCACGCTGCCGGCCTCGCCGCGACCGCGGTTGTCGCAGCGCCCCGTTCGCCTGCGATCGCGGAGCCGGTATGCCCGAGCCTGCTTCCGCGGCCGTGCTCCGCGCTGGACGGCATGGAGAGGTGCAGCGGCCTCGCGAAGTTGACTGCCGTTCACCCGGCTAGTAGGCTTCGCCCCTTCACGCGCCCATAGCTCAGTTGGATAGAGCGTTTGACTACGAATCAAAAGGTCGCAAGTTCGAATCTTGCTGGGCGCACTGGTAGTTAGCTCGCCGCATCCTCCTCCGGTCGTCATGCGGCTGTAGTACTTGACGCGCCGGACGCTTCCGCTCGCGTCGTTGGAAGCACCGCGACGCTCGGAGCGTCCGGAGTCGCCCGCATCCATGTAGACGCCCGCGCCTGAAGAACCTGCCTGTCCACGATGTCGCAGCGGTCGAATACGGAGTGGGCCGAGTGGCCGGTGGCTGCGATCGCGGTGCGCGCCGGCTGCTAACTATGCGCACGGACTTTCCGGCCGGCGTACCTTCAGCGCAATGAATGCCGCGAACAATTTCTGGCGGAGCTGATCGAGCTGTCCTCCTATTTCGGGCGCGGCGAGCCGGATCACGAAGATGGAGGACGGGCGGAGGCGCTTGGCGTACAAGGCCGAGCACGTGATCAACTGAACCGCCCCGGTTTTGTCGGAGCCTCCGATGAACCCGGGGCGATTCACTGCTTCGATGCGCGAGCGGCGAGGGCGCGGGCGCACTGAGCGCCGGTGCCGCCGACCCGCGTCGTCGGGGCCGGCGCCGAGGTGTCCGGCAGGGACGGATGCTCCCCCTCCGGACGGCGGCCGGCACCCTCGGGTGCAGACGGTGCGGACCTGCTGTGATTTTCCGTGCGGCGTCAGGTGAACCCTCGACAGGATGCTCCTGCGCGGTGGCGATGCCTGGAATAGCGAGAAGGCATGCCTCGTCCGCGCTCCGAGGTCGGGGGGATGCTGCACACCGGCCGCCGTGCGTCGGCAGTCGATGCCGGGACCATGCTGGTGGCTATCGGCACCGTGATGGCGGCGATCCTGCTCTACGGGCTCGTCTGCTGGGTGCTCGGGACGGTCGACGAGCCCGAGGAAGTGGCTGGCTTCGTCCGGTACTATGCGGTGCGCTAGGGCTCGGGTAGGTACGCGGCCGTCAGTGCTTGGCGACGATAATCTTCGGGCGCTCCGGGTCGGGCCGGTAGAGGATCACGACGTGTCCGACGACGCCGCAGAGCGCAGCGCCGGCCGCAGCCGCGAGTGCTGCGGCGGCATCGTGCTTGGCGACCGGCTGGTGCAGGCGCACCTTCACGAGCTCGTGGGCGCGCAGTGCTCCGTCGACCTGTCGCGTCACGGCGTCGGTGATGCCGGCGCTGCCGACGTGGACGACGGGTTCGAGGTGATGGGCGAGGGCGCGAAGCGCCTTGCGCTCACGACCGGTAAGAAGGGGCGCGGCCACTGGCTGCGTCTACGAGCAGAAGGACGCGGTGTCGGACGACGCCCGCCTCAACCGGCTGCGCACCCCATGACGGCCTTGACTTCGAGGAACTCCTCGAAGCCGTATTCGCCCCACTCGCGGCCGTTGCCGCTCTGTTTGTAGCCGCCGAAGGGCGCGGCGAAGTCGGCGCCGGCGCCGTTCAGGTGCACGTTTCCGGTGCGCAGGCGCGCGGCGACGCGGAGCGCGCGCTCCGGATCACCCGACGAGACATAGCCGGAGAGTCCGTACACCGTGTCGTTGGCGATGCGGATGGCGTCCTCTTCGGTGTCGTAGGGGAGGATCGCCAGCACCGGCCCGAAGACCTCTTCGCGCGCGATGGTCATGTCGTTGCGGACGTTCGTGAACACGGTCGGTCGGACGTAGAAGCCGCGCGTCACGCCCTCGGGGCGGCCGGGTCCGCCGGTGACCAGCTCGGCGCCCTCGGCGATGCCTTTCTCGATCAGCCGCTGGATCTTGTCGAACTGCGCCTTGCTCGCGACCGGACCGATCTGGGTGTCCTCGGCCTTGGGATCGCCGACGACCGTTGCCTCGGCGGCAGCCTTGGCGATCGCCGCCGCTTCCTTGAGCTTGGCGCGCGGCACGAGCATGCGCGTCGGGGCGTTGCACGACTGGCCGCTGTTCATGAAGCAGCTACGGACGCCGCCCTTCACTGCGCGTTCGAGGTCGGCGTCGTCGAGGATGATGTTCGCCGACTTGCCGCCGAGCTCCTGGGCGACGCGCTTCACGGTGTCGGCCGCGTTCTTGGCGACCTGGACGCCGGCGCGCGTCGAGCCGGTGAACGACATCATGTCGATGCCGGGGTGCGAGGAGAGCGCGGCTCCGACGGTCGGACCGTCGCCGTTTACGAGATTGAAGACGCCCGGCGGCACGCCGGCCTCGTCCAGCACCTGGGCTACCAGGATGCCGTCGAGGGGGGCGATCTCGCTCGGCTTCAGGACCATCGTGCAGCCGGCTGCAAGGGCCGGCGCCACCTTGCACATGATCTGGTTCACCGGCCAGTTCCACGGCGTGATCAGGCCGCAGACGCCCACGGGCTCGTGCAGGATGCGTGTCGAGCCTTTGTTCTCGACGAAGCTGTAGGTCTTGAGCACCTCGATCGCCTGCATGAGGTGCGCCAGGCCCGAGGGCGCTTGGGCGGCACTGGCGAGCCACATCGGCGCGCCCATCTCGAGCGAGATTGCCTCGGCGATCTCGGGGAGCTTCGCCTGGTAGGCGGCCATGATGCGCTCGAGGAGCGCCACGCGCTCCTCGCGGGTGGTTCGCGAATAGGTCGTAAAGGCCTTGCGTGCTGCCGCCACTGCGCGATCGACATCGGCGGCGCTGCCGAGGCTGATCCTGCCGACCACTTCCTCGGTGGCCGGAGAGATCACGTCGAGCGTCTTCGGGACGGCCGGCTTCACCCACTGGCCGTCGATGTAGAACTCGAGATGTTCGCGCATGGTGGTCCTCCTAGCGGGGATGTCCTGGTCGGTGTCGCAGAGGCTCGACCTCCATGCAAGTACGCGCCGCCCGCGTCCGCAGCGTCCGGACCGCGACGTGGTGGCGCCGCGGCCCGCCGTGTTATGGGTGGCCGATGTCTTGCGAGACCGTTCTCCTCGAGATCCGGGAGGGCGTGGCGATCGTCACCTGGAATCGCCCGCACCAGCGCAACGCCTTCAACCGTCGGATGTGGAACGAGGGCCGCGATCTGCTCCACGAGCTCCGCGCCGATCCGCGGGCGCGCGTGGTCGTGGTGACCGGCGCCGGCGACGCCTTCACCGCCGGCCAGGATCTGAGCGAGATGGCGGCGGCTCCCGGCGATGCCGGGCATCCGTTCGGTAGCTTCATGGATGCCCTGATCGAGTTCGACAAGCCGCTCCTGGCCGCGGTGAACGGGGTCGGTGTCGGCATCGGACTGACGATGCTCCTTCACTGCGACGTGGTGTACGTAGCTGAGGAAGCGCGCCTGCGGGCTCCGTTCGTACCGCTCGGTGTCGTCCCCGAGGCGGCGGCGAGCTTCATGCTGCCGCTGATAATAGGCTATCAGCGCGCCGCCGAAGTGCTCTACACGGGCGACTGGATCGACGCCCGGCGCGCCGTCGAGCTCGGCCTCGCGGCCCGGATGTGCCGGCGCAGCGAGCTGGTGCCGGCGCTCCTCGCGGTCGCGGCGAGGATGGCGGTGGGACCGAGCGGCGCCATCCGCCACACCAAGCGCCTCCTTCTCGCGACCCGCGCCGAGCAGGTGCGCGCCGCCCGGGCGCGCGAGGACGCCGCTTTCGTCGAGCGCGTGGGTACGCCCGAGAACCTGGAGGCCATCCGCGCCTTCTTCGAGAAGCGCCCGCCTGATTTCTCCGGGCTCTGAAGGTGCGGCATCGGCGCCGGCGATCGCTCCGGTGCGCGGCCGCCGTGCGCGCGCGCCGTCAGCACGGCGGCTCACCGGGCGCGGTGATCCCGGCGTTTCGCTCCCGCGGTGCCGTGGATGACCGCACGGATGTCCGCCGCCCAGCCGGCGGGATCTTCGGGCGGTCGGAACGACCAGCTGGTCGCCGACCCGCCGCGGCCGGCGCGCAGGCTGAGTCGGTCGTGGTCGCGGGCTACGGCGTAGGCTCCGGTCGAGCGGGGCGTGATCTCCAGCCAGAAGTAGTCCCGCTGGTGGATGACGATGCTCTGGGCGGTGACGACGATCGAGGCCGTGCTCTCCTTCCAGGTGCCGGCGCGGGTGCGGCGAATCGGCAGATCGACCGCGCGGCGAACGATGCCCTCCGCCTCGAACCGCCGCTGCTGCTCGGCGCCGAGCGTCCCGGTGGTACGCTGGCACGCGGCCAGGAGCAGGAGTGCGGCGAGAGCGGCGCGGCGCAGCAGCGGCGGACGCACGCTCACACCGGCAGATCGCCGGTGGCGCGCCGGGTGCTGCCGTGGCGCTGCCAGGCGGCGATCGTCCGCTCTGCGATTCGCATGCGGTGCACCTCGTCGGGGCCGTCGGCGAAGCGCGCCCAGCGCGCGTGCTGGAACATGTGGGCGAGCGGCGTATCGGTCGAATAGCCGAGCGCGCCGTGCACCTGGATGGCGCGGTCGACGATGCGGCCGAGGGTGTTGGCGACGAAGTGCTTCGTCATCGAGACCTCGGAGGCGAAGTCGAGGCCGCGGTCGATCTTGTAGGCAGCGTGCAGCACCATGAGCTTGCACTGGTAGAGCTCCATGGCGGAGTCGGCGATCATCCACTGAATGCCCTGCTTCGCGGAGAGCAGGGAGCCGTGCGCGAAGCGCTTGGTCGAGCGGTCGACCATCATCTCGAGCGCGGTCTCGGCCTGGGAGATCCAGCGCATGCAGTGCGCGAGGCGGGCCGGGCCGAGGCGGTACTGGCCGAGGCGATGGCCCTGGCCGCGCCCGCCGAGCATGTTCGCGGCGGGTATGCGCAGGTCCTCGAGGCGGATCTCGGAGTGTCCCGTCGAGCCGTGCATGGTCTCGATCTCGCGTACGTGGTGCCAGCCGGGCGAGGGGAGGTCGACGATGAACCCGGTGTTCGCGGCCTGGGGGCGCTCGGGATCCTCCTCGGTACGCGCGATCAGGATCGCGAAGCCGGCGCGCCGCGCGTTCGAGATGAACCACTTGTGGCCGTTTACGACCCAGTCGTCGCCGTCGCGCACCGCGCGCGTGCGGATGAGGGTCGGATCCGAGCCCGCCACTTCCGGCTCGGTCATCGCGAAGCAGCTCATGACGTGCCCCTCGCACAGCGGTCGCAGGTATCTTTCCTTCTGTGCGTCGGTACCCCAGTGCAGCAGCGTGTGCATGTTGCCTTCGTCCGGCGCCTGGCAGTTCAGCACCCAGGGGCCGTAGTAGGCCTTGGCCGCCTCCGCCTGCACGATCGCGAGCTCGACGTGTCCGAGACCCATGCCGCCCCACTCCTTCGGCATGTGCGGCAGCCAGAGGCCGGCAGCCTTGGCCTCGGCCCGCATCTGCAGCAGCAGCTTCACGTAGGCACTGCGCTCGAGCGAGCCCTTGTCGCCGATCTTCGCTTCGCCTGGTCGGACGACGTCGCGGATGAAGTCGCGGACGCGGACGCGGATCGCTTCGATCGCGGGGTCGAGAGTGAAATCGATCGCCATGGTTCGGCCTCCCGGCAGCGTGCCTATCACGGGCGCGCCCCGGTTGAAGATCCCGCGGGCATCGTGCACAAGTCCGGTCCATGCGCTCGACATCGGGGGGTAGCGTGCTCGCGGCGGCGACGGCGCTGGTGCTCGGCGCCGGCGCGGCGGCGGCGCAGCCGGCGGCCATGGGCTGGCAGGGCTTCGCCAACGCCTGGATAGCTGCGCATGCGCAACGCGTCCGCGGACAGGCGCCGCGCGAAGCGCGCAAGAGCTGCGAAGGCGACATCAACGGCGACGGCCACGGCGACGTCGTCGTGATCTACACGATCGAGGCCGGCGGCAGCGGCGCCTGGACGCAGTACGCGACCGTCCTCACCTCGACCCAGCAGGGTTACGGGGCTACGCTTCCGAAGGAAGTGGGAGGCAAAGGAACGCGGATCGTCGAGAGCTGCGCCGTCGCCCCCGGGAAGGTCGAGATCTCATTCAAGACCTGGGCGGCGGCGGATGCCGCGTGCTGTCCGAGCGTACCGGGAAAGGCGACGCTCTCGTTCGCGAACGGAGCGCTCGCCGAGGCGCCCTCCGCGTCGTCCAGCAGGTGACGCGCGGACGCGCTGCTGCGAGCCGGGCACGGGCGAGGTCGGGCGGCGAGAGCGCGGCGCGCTGCCCGGTAGGCGACGCGCAGGCGCGCTGCGGACGGCCAGGAGCGGGCAGGAGCGCGCGGCGGCGGGCGCGTGCCGACGTCGCGATGAGTGGCCGCGTCCGCGATGGCCAACATGGCACCGGCGTTGCGATGAGCTCCCGCGTTTAGACCGGGTGCGGCAGGGCACGCCGTGCATGGCCGCCGGCCTCGTGCAGCCCTGCCAGGAGTCGGACGCCTCCCTACGCTTGCTCTTGCCGTTGGACTTCGCGATGGCGTCCGCATGACGGGTCGAGCGGGAGCTGGCGTCGGCATCCGGAGCGCATGTGCGCGCCAGACCACGGGGCTACGCTCGGCGTCCGGCGCGCGGCGAGCAGCGGCCGGGCGCAGCCCTGATCCGGACTGCGACCGCGTGGCACCCGACTTGGAGACCAGGCGCTCCATGCGTCCGCTGAGCGATGGCGTGATGCGCCGCCTGGCCGCGGCTACGAGCGAGCCGGGGCGCGTCCTCAAGCAGCATCCCATCTCCCGCGACCTCGCCGCAGGCTTGCTCTCGCGCAGCACCTACGTGGCCTGGCTCGGGCAGCTCTTCTTCGTGCACCGCGCCCTCGAGTGGCACCTCGGCCGCTTGCGGGCGGTCGTCCCCGCGCTCGGTTGCGTCGTTCGCGATCACTACTTCCACACGCCCGCTATTGCCTCCGACCTCGCGTGCTTCGGGATCAGGCTGCCGCGGCTCGTCCCGCTCGCGTCGACGGGCGTGCTCGTCGAGATGATCGACGGGCTCGCCGGCCGAGCGCCGCTCGCCCTCCTCGGCATGGCCTACGTCCTCGAGGAGGCCAAGAACGGCGGCCGGCAGATCGCGAAACGCACGCGGCTGGCGTACCGGCTTCCGCCCGGACAGGGCGTTGCCTACCTCGATCCGTACGGGGAAGCGCAGCGACAGCGCTGGCTCGACTTCAAGATCGACATGGAGGCTACGGCCTTCGAAACCGAAGAAGCAGCGGTCATGGCCGATGCCGCCGCCATCATGTGCAAGGGGCTCACGCACGTGCTCGACGAGATCGCCGCGGTCGAGCGCGTCACCCGCCGCGCCCCGGCGGTCTGATCGGAACGCCGCGGGAGCACATCGCCGCTGCGGCCCCCGTGCAAAGAAATGGAATAGTTTTCCGTAGGCCGATCGCAACGCCGCGGGAGCGCATCGCCGCTACGGCCCCGGAGCCGCGCAGCGCGCCGGCTCCGGTCGGTGCGCGCCGGGGCGAGAGCGACGCTCACTTCAGCAGCAGCGAGACGTCGGGACCGCCGCGCAGCGTGTGTCCGCCATCGACGGCGAATACCTGTCCGGTGATCCACGATGCCGAGTCGCCGAGTAGGAACACCGCTGCCGCCGCGATGTCCTCGACCGTGCCGAGGCGGCGGAGCGGCATCAGCGCTGCGTAGTCGGCGCGGACGAGCGGATGGGCGGCGAGCGGCGCCGCCAGGTCGGTAGGCACGAGACCCGGCCGCAGGGCATTGACGCGAATGCCGTGCTCGCCGAGCTCGTCCGCAGCGCAGCGGGTGAGCATCTCGACGCCGGCCTTGGAGACGCAGTAGGCGCTCATGAGCCGGTGGGTGAGCACCCCGGCGATCGACGAGACGTTGACGATGCTGCCGCCGTTCCCGAGCTTCAGCATGGCTGCGGCTTCGTGCTTGAGGGCGAGCATGGTGCCGTCGAGATTCGTGCGCAGGACGAACGCCCACGACTCGAACGGCTGCTCGGCGACGCCGCCCATGCTGCCGGTGCCGGCGGCGTTGACGCCGTAGTCGAGGCGCCCGAAGCGCTCGACGACCGCAGCAACGGCACGCTCGACGTCGGCCTCGACGCCGACATCGCCGGCGATCGTCAGGGTCGCCGCCGAGGCGGGGAGGGTCACCGCGGCGCGCCCCAGCTTCTCGGCATCGCGCCCCATGAGGGCGACGCGGGCGCCGGTCGCGGCGAGCGCAGCGGCGATGCCGAGTCCGATGCCGCTGCCGCCGCCGGTGATGAAGCCTACCTTGCGCGCCGCTTCCGTCATGGTGCACCTCCGGGCGGCTTCTCTGGCACGGCGGCGCGCGGCTGCCAACACGAGCCGTCGTCGCTGCCGTGGGCAGCGATCGGCGGGCCTGCGGCCGCCGGCAGCGTTGACGACGCTTGACGTCCGCCGACAGCGGGCGGCGGGCGCAAGCCGTGGCGCCGCCACGCATCCGCATCGGGAGCGCTCCTTGCTCTCTGCCGGGCATGGCGAGCGATCTGGCGGTGTGGCGGCCGGAGGTCGAGGCGGCGCCGGGAGTGGCGGCGATCGTCCGTCCGACATGGGTGCGGATGGCGGAGCGCGTCGCGCCGCTCGGTGCCCGCCTCCTCGGCGGCCGGCACTTCCGGGGCGGGGTGGAGCATGCCCTCTGCGGCAAGGTGCACGGGGCGGCAGCGCGCGGCATCCTTTGGGCCTTTGCGCCGCCGCCGGCCTTCGCGCGGGTGCGGCGCGGATGCGGCCGGCATCCGGTGGACGCCTATCGCGGCCGGGTACCGCATCTGAACGGGCTCCCGGGTGGCGGCGACACCTTGCTCCACCACCATCGCGGCGCCGGTGCGGCGCGCGGGCTCGTCGTCGTGAGCCGCGGCGTCGGCGCGCTCGCCGACCTGGTCGCGCGCCGCCTCGCCGCCGCCCTCGTCCGCATCGGATTCGACGTCGCCGTCGTGTCTTCCGCGGGGTGCGGCCCTGGCGACGACAGGCTCTGGGCGCAGAGCATCGGTCGCGTGCTGGTGACGATCGTCCGCCGCGTGCACGCAGGCGTCGCCGCCGAGGCGTGGGCGCGTCAGCTCGGATACCGGCGCGTGCTCGCTGCCGGCGTCGGCCTCGGCGGCACGGTCACCGCACTCCTCGGAGCGACGACCGCGCGCTTCGATGCCTGCGTGCCGATCCTCGCCGGCGCCCACCCGGGAAGGCTCTGGCTGCCGCCGCGGGGATTCGCGCGAGCCGCCGACCACGCGGCGCTAGCCCGTGACGCCGTCCGCGACGCGCGGACGCTGCTTCGCCTCTTCGATCCGGTCGCACCCTGTCGTCTGCCGCCGCCGCGGCGCCGCGCCGGCTGCGCGGTCGTCGGTCTTCGCTACGACCGCCAGGTGCCGCCGAGCGACGTGCAGGCGCTCGCCGCCCACTGGAGAGCGGGCGCGGTCTGGCTCGAGCGTTCGCACATCGAGGTGCCGCTCGCGGTGCGCGCTCTCGCCGCAGTGGTGGCGCACGCCGCCGGCGTCCGCACCTGAACGACGGATTGCGGACACCGTCGGCTTCCATTATAAGACCCCGGATTCTGCAGTTTCGCAGTGGTCCCCGGTAGCTCAGTTGGTAGAGCGTTCGGCTGTAGCAATGCAGCCTCGTCGGGAAACCGGCGAGTGAAAAGCGGGTGAATTCAGGGAAGCCTAAGTGCCAAGCGAGGCAGGCTGCCGAGAAGCGGTCGCGAGGGAAGCACGCCGACGGCCGGTTGTCGGCAGCCTGCCGGGCATACGGGAACCGTGAGCCAAGCCCCCCAATGACCCGGTCGCGAGGCCGGCAGGGTGGGGGGAAGGTGCAGAGACTAGGGAGTGACGAAAGAATAATCTCCCCGCGAGCGCCCGCCACCTACGTCCGCATGGATACGGTGATGAGATAGTCCACGCCCGTCGGAAACGGCGGGACGACGTGTAACCGAATGGTCGCTGGTTCGAGTCCGGCCCGGGGAGCTATTTTTCTGTCACGCCAAGTCGCGTGACCGGATGTTGAACGAGACCCCGAGGGCAGCACGCTTCTCGGGGTTTCGTCTTTCTGGTGCCGTTATGTGGGGTTGCGCGTGTGGGTGATGTGCGCGGCAGATTTTCTGGGAGCTGCGAGGAGAGCGCTGGGAGCACGTAGTGGACGACGTTGGGGGCTCGCGGGGCGTTCTCGGCGGCGGATCGTCCTCGAGAATCAGTTTTCTCTTCGGGGTGCCGTTTTACTCGAGCGACCGGGTGTTGAACGCAGGCTCTCACGACTCGGGCTCGAAGTAGTCGCTGTCGATCTTCGGCACGCGCAGCGTCCAATGGCTGACGCCGACGCCGTGCTCGATCATCAGCTCTGCGAGGCGGCGACCGTCGACGAGCACGATCGAACCGGTCCGCACCTTCTCGGCCGTGGTGTACGCGTCGCCAGTGAACTTCGACGTCGTGAGGAGCACGCCCTTGTCCGCGCCGCGCGTCGTGAGCGCGCCGATGAAGTCACGCACGACTGGGCCGCCCACGGGCTGCTGCCAGCGCTTGGCCTGAACGTAGACCTTCTGCAGGCCAAGGCGGTCGAGCGAGATGACGCCGTCGATGCCGCCGTCGCCAGAGCCGCCGACTGCCTGCAGTTCCTGGCGGCTCAGACCGTAGCCCATGGCGTGCAGCAGATCGAGGACGAGCCGCTCGAAGAAGCCGGGCGTCTCACGGCCGATGAGCTCGAGCAGCTCCGAGCCCACGCTGTCGCGGATCTCGCGCAGCGAGATTTCGATACGGTCCTCGGGCGTTGCGACGACGCTCGTCTCGGGCGAGACCTTGTCGTCGGGTTTCCCGCTGACGTCTTCCTCGTCATAGGCGTGGGCCAGCTTCGCGACGAGATCGGCGGGGAGGCCCTGCGGATATTCTTTAGCCAGGGCCAGCCCCTGCGGTGTGATCTGCCAGACGCCTCGCTGCACCGACTGTGAGAGGCCCGCGCGCTTGAGTCGATCGTGCGCCCAGCCGTTGCGGTTCGCGTAGACGGCCTGGACGCCGCTCGGCACGCGCTCGGCACGTTCATCGACGGTCAGCTCGAGCGCGTCGGCGACACCTTCGTGGGCCTCGCGCGTACGCACAGGCGTGCCTCGATCGGCGAGCAACCGGAGCAGCGGCGAGATGAAGCGGTCGAAGGACGGAACGGGCATGGCTCCCCAGCGGGTCGCATGGATTCTACACGCTGGGCAAGCCCCGCGCAGGCCCATCCGGCGCATCAAGCGCTCGACCGTGCAGCGGGCCACGTGAATCCCTTCGCGCCCAAGCTACCGCCAGACCTTGTCGGCGCCCTAGACGCGAAAATGGGTCTCCCAGACGCGCCGGATCGCGCTGCCGTACCTTGTGCGTATAGTACGTCGACGGAGCGATCGGCAGCTGCGCGCAGATCGACTCGACTCCGTCGCCGTCGCGATGGTCGTCGATGAACGTCGCCATCACCTCGGTCGGCGGTCGAGCTCCGCCTGGGCGAAAAACGCGGACGCCTTGCGCAGGATGTCGTTGGCGCGCCGCAGCTCACGATTCTCGCGCTCCAGCTCGCGCAGCCGGAGTCGCTCGTCCGTCGTCAGGCCCGAGCGTTTCCCATCATCCCGCTCTCGCTGCCGCACCCATTTCCGCAGCGTCTCCGCTGTGCAGCCCATCTTCCCCGCGATCGACTTGATCGCGGCCCACTGCGAGTCGTGCGCTTCCTGCTGCGCCAGCACCAGCCGCACCGCTCGCTCCTTCACCTCCGCTGAAAACTTACTCGGTCGTTCCATGGCTCCCTCTCTCTCAAAGAAAGGAGCCTCCGACAAAACCGGGGCGGTTCAACGCTCCTCGGCGAGCTTCATTTTGCCGAAGGCCCGCAACCGGTAGGTCGGACACGCGCGCGTAGCCGATGTACGTTAGCGCGCCGACGCCTCGTAATCGGCGTCATCCGCCCTGCGTGCATCGACGGTAGCCCCCACGCCGCCCGCTGCTCCTCCCGCGTCCCCGCGCGCGCCACCGCCCGCTGCGTCCGCCCGGACATGGGCTTCCGGCCGTCGACGGCTTCGAGGCGCAGGACGGCCTCCTGCAGATCGGCTGCAGGCTGCCGGACGCCGAGGAGCTGCGTGACCTGCGCCCGGGTGCGCCGCAACTTGCGCGCGAGGGTGGCTCTGTGTGCGACCTCGCCTCGCTCGACGGTGCAGCTCCCGTCTCGGTTTTCGTGGCGGACCCGGGCGCCATCGCCGGCGCTCGTGATGACGAGCGCGCGTAGTTTCATGCGCGTGGCGCTGTTCCCGCTCGCCTGGACCGGTACCTACGGCCGCATGGTGACGGTGATGAGATAGTCCACGCCCGTCGGAAACGGCGGGACGACGTGTAACCGAATGGTCGCTGGTTCGAGAGCGGCCCCGGAGAGCGATCTCCGGGGCCGCATCCTCTGCGAGTGCCGGCGCGTTACAGCCATGGGCGTCAGGTAGAACCCGGCGGCGCGTCTTGCTCGTCCCGCGGGTGCAGTAGGTCCGCGAAGAAGGCCCGGTCGGCGAGCAGCGAGGTGTCGCCGAGGAACATCTTGCCGTAGCGTTCGAAGTAGAGGAGCTGCTTGGCGAGGAGGAAGGTGCCGCGGTCGAAGGCGGTGCCGCGGCCGCCGTGGCGGGCGACGCCGACGTGGAGGGCGCGCTGCCGCTTGAGGCGCGCCAGGAACCGTCGCCACGACGGGTGCGGGGGCGGCGCTGCCGCGGGGTCGGCGACGTTGCCCTGCCAGGCGGCCAGGAACCTGCCGAGGCTCACTTCGCCGAAGGGGCGCGTCAGCATCGGTTCGACGACGCTGCGCGCGAAGGCGGCCAGGCCGTCGCGGTCGAGGCCGAGGCCGTCGCGGAGGGCGGGACCGTAGCTGGTGAAGAACTCGTCGGCGATGTCGAGCCAGGCGCTCTCGTCGCCGAGCGCGCCCGCGACCGTACGGCGCAGGAAGCGCAGCGTGCGCGCGTCGAGGCGGCCGACGATGCCCCAGTCGAGGACGCCGACGCGGCCGTCGCGGAGGACGAGGATGTTGCCGGCATGGGTGTCGGCGTGGAAGGTGCCGTCGCGGAGCGCGGTCAGGAACCAGGCGCGCACCAACTGCTCGAGGAGCGGCCGGGCATCGAGTCCGAGCGCGGCCATGCGGGCGCGATCGTCGATCGGCACGCCGTCGAGGAAGTCCATGACCAGTACGCGCCGGCCGGAGAGCTCTGGGTAGGGCGCGGGAATGACGATGCGGTCGAGGCGGAGCGCGTGCGCGAGCTCGCGATGGTGCTCCATGGCGCGCGCCTCGTTTTGCAGGTCGAGCTCCTCGGTGAGCTGCTCGTGGAAGCCGTCGAGCATGCGCACGAGCTGGCCGGCTTCCGGGATGCCGATGCGGAAGGCGAGGACGTCGAGGAGCGGTCCCATCAGGCGGAGATCGACGGCTATGGTCCTTTCGATGCCGGGCCGCAGCACCTTGACCGCAACCATGCGGCCGTCGGGCAACGTCGCGCGGTGGACGACGGCCATCGACGCGCGCCCGATCGGCTCGGGATCGAACTCGGCGAAGACGTCGGCGAGCGGGCGGCCGAGCGTCGCCTCGATCTCCGCGCGCACGTCGCCAACGGGTACCGGAGGTCCGGTGTCGAGGCACGAGCGGAACTCTTCGGCGACGCTGTCGCCGAAGACTCCCGGCGCCGAGGCGACCAACTGCCCGAACTTGACGAACGTCGCGCCGAGGGACTCGAAGAGGAGCCGCAGCGGCCGGGCGAACGCTTGCGGCTCCGTGGACCGGCGGAGGGTGCGGCGGGCGAGCGGCGGACCGAGCCGGCGCGCAGCCAGCGCCAGCATCCGGCCGCCGCGGCGGCGCAGATCGCGCCCGGCGGGCGTCGGGAGCGGCAAGGGGACGGGTCGCAGCACGAGAGCGCTCCGCTGCTATCACGGTGCTCGGCGATCGACGATAAAGAAAACGATGCCGCCCAGGGTGACGATGGCCGCCGCCGCAAGGAACATCGCGCCGTAACCGGAGCTGCGGATGATCGCTCCGAGGAGCGGACCGCCGACGAGGGCGCCGGCGTCGAAGAGGGCGGTGAAGATGGACGTTGCGGCGCCGCGCTCGGCGGTGCGGGCACGGTCGACGACGAGCCCGGAGAGGATCGGGAACGTGAAGCCGTGGCCGAGCCCGGCGCCGACGCCGGCGACGACGATCGCGGTGGGCGTGGTCGCAGCGGCGAGCAGCAGATAGCCGACCGCGAGCGCTCCCAGGGCCGGCGCCAGCGCCCGTTTCGGTCCGACCCGCTCCGGTACCCACGCGAAGCCGAGGCGGAGGACGATGGCGGCGATCGAGTACGCCGTGAAAAAGAGTCCGACCGAGCCGATCCCGGTCTCGAGCACGAAGGTCTTGACGAACGTGAACTGGGCGGTGAGGGCGGTCGCGAACACCAGGCCGATGAACCAGAGCGGCAGGAGATCGCGCTGCGCCAGCGCGGCGAGGAAGCCGCGCCCGGGAAGCTCGCCTGCGGGGTGACGCACGTCGCGCAGCGGCAGCGACAGGAGGAGCGAGGTCAGCGCGAAGGCGGTCGAGACGTGGAAGAGGTCGGCGTAGGAGCCGTAGCGCAGGATGATGTCCCCGAGCACGCCGCTCACCGACATCGGGAGGAGCCCCGAGATGCCGTAGAGCCCGATGCCCTCCGTGCGCCGCTGCGGCGGCAGCAGGTCGGCGGCGTGGGTCATGAGCGCGGTAAAGAGCGTCGCCTCGGCGACTCCGTGGGCGGCGCGGACGACGTAGAGCCACGGCCCGAGGTCGCGCACGGTCGGGTAGAGCGCGCACACGGTCACGTTCAGGACGCCGCCGGCGAGGATGACGCCGCGCCTGCCGCGCGCGTCCATCAAGGTGCCGAGGGGCGGGCGCCAGAGGATGGCGGTGGCGGCGGTGACGCTCACGATGATGCCGATCCTCACCTCGTCGGCACCGAGCTCGTGGAGGAAGCCGGAGAGGTGGAGATAGAGCGTGAAGGCGAGGTTCTGGAGGAAGTTCGCCGCGAAGCAGAAGAGGAACTGGCGCGAGACGACGCGCGGCCGCGCCCGCCGCGGCGCCGGCGTCCGTCCGGCTCGCGCCGGCGCTACGGGCGCACCCGATGGCGCGCGGGCGCCGCGCTGCCGGCGGCGCTCGCGGGGGCGCGGAGGGTGCGCGGCGGACCTAGCGGAGCGCATGCGTCGTCCGTCCGCCGGCCGCGCGCATCCACGATCCCGACGCCGCCGGTGCGGCAGCGGTCGCGGCTCGTGGTCTCGGGCTTCTCGGGATCGATCGCAAGCGGCTCGGACAGCGCGGCACCTCCGGCGGGAATTCGCTGCGCGCGGCACTCTAGGAGCCGCGCCCTGCCGGATCAAGGCGACTGTGGTATGCGCCGCGGGTAGTGAGTTCCGCAGCGATTCCTCCCCAGCCGATCGCGCTCGAGCGCCGCTTCCCCGGCATCGCCGGCCGCCTGCCGCGGCTGCCGCTGGCGGCGCTGCCGACGCCGGTCGAGCGCTTGGCAACGCTCGGCCGCGAGGCCGGCGTCGCCGACCTCTGGGTGAAGCGCGACGATCTGAGCGGTACGCCGTACGGCGGCAACAAGGTGCGGAAGCTCGAGTGGCTGCTCGCCGACGCTCGCGCCCGCGGGCGCCGCAGCGTGCTCACCGTCGGAGCGCTCGGCAGCAACCATGCGCTCGCGACTACCGTCTATGCGCGCGCTCAGGGCTTCGCCGTGCATCTCGTGCTGATTCCGCAGCCGGTGAGCGAGCACGTGCGGCGGACGCTCCTCCTCGATCATGCCTTCGGCGCGACCATCCATGCGGTGCCGTCGGTTGCTGCCGCGCGCCGGCGCGTTCTCGGACTCTTCGCCCGCGGCGCGCTCGCCGGCGGGCGTCCGTACTTCGTGACCACCGGAGGCTCGTCGGCCGTCGGCACGCTCGGCTACGTGAACGCCGGCCTCGAGCTCGCCGAGCAGGTGGCGGCGGGGGCGCTGCCGGAGCCGGCGGCGATCGTCGTGCCGCTCGGCAGCGGCGGGACCGTGGCCGGACTCGTCGCCGGCCTGCGCCTCGCCGGCCTTGCGACGCGGGTGCTTGCCGTGCAGGTGACCGACCTGCTGCCGCTCTCGCCGCGCTTCCTCGCCCGCCTGGGGGCGCGGGCGCTGGCGGTGCTCGGGCGGCTCGGCGCCGGGCCCTTGCCGCGGCTCGCGCCCGGGGATTTCGATGTCCGTACCCAGTGGCTCGGGCCCGGGTACGGGGTCGTGACCCCCGAGGGCGCCGACGCCGCCCGCCGGGTCCTTGCGACCGAGGGCCTGCGGCTCGAAACGACCTACGGCGCCAAGGCGTTGGCCGCGGCGCTCGCCCTCGGCCGCATGGCGCCGTGGCGGGACCGGCCGCTGCTCTTCTGGCACACCTACAGCGCCGCCGATCCCGCCGCGACGCTGGCCGGCCTGCCGTCCTGGCGGGACCTGCCGCCCACCGTGCACCACGTCTTCGCCGGTCTCGAGCCGTGATCGTCTTGACCTAGCGGTGGCGAACGACATAGACGACCGGACACGCCGCGATACCCTGATCGGTCGCGACGCACGCACCTCGCTGGGGCGTAGCCAATCAGGGGGTCGATTGCGGAAAGCGGCATTCGTAGTGACGGGGATGAAGCGGCTCTTCGATAGCCGCCCGGTGCATGCGCAGATCGTCGTCACCCGCGAGTGCAACCTCGCGTGCGGCTATTGCCACGAGTTCACCAACGGCGCTCCGATGGTACCGTTCGACGTGCTGGCGCGGCGCATCGACGCGCTCGGTGAGCTCGGCGCCTTCACGATGGATCTGCTCGGTGGCGAGCCGCTCCTCCATCCCGACATCGTGCGCTTGGCGGCCCGGATCAAGGCGACGCGCGGCGGCACCAACTTCGCCACCATCATCACCAATGCCTTCAAGCTCACCCCCGAGCTCGTCGACGGCTTCAACGCTGCCGGCCTGGATTGCATGCAGGTGAGCGTCGACGGCATCGATCCCGCGCCCGGTCTGCCGAAGTCGCTGCGCTCGGTGCTGCCCAAACTCGAGATCCTCGCCGCCCGCGCCGCCTTCCAGGTGAAGATCCAGACGGTGCTCACCGAAGAGAGCTGGCGTTCCTACGCCCAGTTCCGCGAGCTGCTGGCGCCGTTCGATTTCGAGTTCGGCTTCTCCCTGCTGCACGACGGCGCGGGGCGGATCGCCATCCGGGGCGCGCACTTCGCCGAGCTCCTGCGGCAGCACGAGCTTTTCCCCGGCATGGCGTTCTTCCGTCGCCACGCGGCCGAGATACTGGTCGGCGACTTCCATCGGCCGTGGAAGTGCCTCGGCGGCTTCAAGTACCTCTACGTGAACGCCGAGGGCAGGGTGCAGTACTGCAGCCAGGTGGCGGGGGGCGCGCCTGCGGTCGAGACGCTGACGCTCGCGGATCTGCGCGCCGCCGATGTCCACAAGCCGTGCGAGGCCGGCTGCGCGATCGGCTGCGTCCGCACGGTATCGCACGCGATGGCCAATCCGCTGCGATCGCTGTCGACGTCGGTCGAGATCCTCGCCGACTTCATGCGGCCGCGCACTCCGGCGCCGGTGCCGCTCTCCCGCACCCGGCGCTGATGCCGCGAGCGCCGGTCGGCGCCGGCGGCAGTGCCGATCGGCGCAGCGGCTGTCGCGTTGCTTGCAGTCGCCGCCGCGGCGCGACATGAGCGACGCGTGGCGACCAAGGGGCGGAAACCGCGGACGAGCGAGGGGAGCGCGGCGCGACGCATCGTCGTCGCCGCCCGCGCCCTCGATCGGGTCACCGCGGCGCGGGCCTGGCTAGCGGCGCAACCGCGCGACGGGGAGGCGCTCGTGGTCGCCGCGAGCAGCGAAGCGGCGGACGAGATCGTCCGCAGCGACGTCGGCGCCGGCGGCGCCCGCTTCGGGCTCGCCCGTGCGACCCTGGATCGCGTCGCCGGACTTCTGGCGGCACCGGCGCTCGCCGCGCGCCGGTGCGTTCCCGGGAGCGCGCTCTCGCTAGCCGCGATCGCGGCGCGCGCGGCGCATCGCCTGCGCACGGCGGATCGGCTCCGCTACTTCGGTCCGGTCGCCGATCGCCCGGGCTTCCCGCTGGCGGTGGCGCGGACGCTGGCGGAGCTGCGCGCGAACGGCGTCACGCCGGCGATGCTGGAGACGTTGCCGCTCGTGGGCGCGGATCTGGCGCTCCTCGCGACTGCGGTGGCGGCGGAGCTCGACGCCGCCGGTCTTGGGGATCGCGCCGCGGTTTTTGCCGCCGCCGCGGCCGCCGTCGACGCGAGCCCGCCGCCGCCGTTCGTCGGCGTGCCGACGCTGCTCCTCGACGTGCCGGTTGCGAGCGCGTGCGAAGCGGCGCTGGTTGCGGCGCTCGCGCGCCGCGCGCCGGCGCTGATCGCCACCGTTCCGCTCGGCGACGACCGCTCGTGCGATCTGCTCGCGGAGGCCCTCGCGGCCGCGCCGGTGGTCGTCGAGGGTCCCGGCGATGCGACCGGCTCGCTCGCGCGCCTGCAGCGCCATCTCTTCGTACCGTCGACGCCGCCGCCGGCGCCGCTCGACGAGACCGTGACGTTGTCGTCGTGGCCCGGCGAGGCGCGCGAGTGCGTGGAGATCGCCCGTCGCATCCAGGAGGAGGCGGCGCGCGGCGTGCCGTTCGACCGCATGGCGGTCTTCCTGCACGCGCCGCGCGAATATGCGGCGCATCTCGAGGAGGCGCTGCGGCGCGCCGAGGTGCCGGCGTTCTTCGCCCGCGGGACGACCCGCCCCGATCCCGCCGGGCGGGCGCTGCTCGCCTTGCTGGCGTGCGCGGCGGAAGGGCTCTCGGCGCGGCGCTTCGCCGAGTATCTCTCGCTCGCGCAGGTGCCGGATGCGGCGCTGCGCGCCGTGCGTACGGCAGTCTCGCTGCCGGTCGTGGCGCCGGCGGAGGAGGAGCTGCTGCCTGCGGCGGTCGCCGAGCAGTTGGCGGCAGCGACGGCGGCGGCGCGCGCGGAGGCCGAGCGCGACGAGCCTCTACCGCTCGACCCGCTCGCCGAGGAAGTCGTCGCCGGCGCCGTCGTCGCGCCGTGGCGCTGGGAGGAGCTGCTCGTCGACGCCGCCGTGATCGGCGGCAAGGACCGTTGGCGGCAGCGACTCGACGGCCTGGCGCGCGAGCTCGAGGTCCGGCGCGCCGAGCTCGCCGAGGAAGACGAGCCGCGCGCCGCCCGCATCGAGGGCGTGCTGGCGCAGCTCGGACATCTGCGCGCCTACGCGCTACCGCTCGTCGACCGTCTCGCCGGCTTCGCCGGCTGGCGAGCACCGTGGGGCGAGTGGCTCGAAGAGCTGCGGGCGCTCGCCGGCGCGGCGCTGCGCGACCCGACGGCGGTGCTGGCGACGCTCGCCGAGCTCGCGCCGATGGCGCCGGTCGGCCCGGTCGCGATCGACGAGGTGCAGCTCGTGCTCGGCCCGCGCCTGCGCTCGCTCGCCGAACCGCCGCCGCGCCACCGCTACGGTGCGGTGTTCGTCGCCCCGGCGGCGGCGGCGCGCGGCCTCGTCTTCGATGTCGTCTTCGTCCCCGGGCTCGCCGAGCGGTTGTTCCCGCGCAAGATCGTCGACGACCCGATCCTCCTCGATCCGAGCCGGCGCGCTCTTTCCGGCGCCGCGGCGCCGCTCGTCACGCGGGCCGATCGCGTCGCCGGCGAGCGCCTGGCGCTGCGGCTCGGGGTCGGCGCCGCCGGCGAGCGCGTCGTCGTCTCCTATCCGCGGCTCGACATGGAGCAGGGCAAGCCGCGCGTGCCGTCGTTCTACGCGCTCGAGACCCTGCGCGCCGCCGAAGGCCGGCTGCCCGGCTTCGAGGAGATCGGACGCCGGGCGCGCGGCGCGGCCCGCCTCGGGTGGCCGGCGCCCGAGCGTCCCGAGGACGCCGTCGACGACGCCGAGTACGATCTGGCGCTCTTGGCGCCGCTCCTCGACGCCCGCACGGACCCGCGAACGACGACCGGCTCGGCGCGCTATCTCCTCGACGCCAACGTGCATCTGGCGCGAGCGCTGCGCGCTCGCGCCCAGCGCTGGTGGAAGCGCTGGACGCCCGCCGACGGCCTCGTCGATCCCGACGAGCTCGGCCGCACCGCGCTGGCGGCGCATCAGCTCGACGCGCGCTCCTATTCGCCGACGGCGCTGCAGCACTTCGCGGCGTGTCCGTACCGGTTCTTCCTCCAGGCCGTCCACCGCCTGAAGCCGCGCGACGAGCCGGTGGCGATCGAGCTCATCGATCCGCTGACGCGCGGCTCGCTCTTCCACGAGGTGCAGTTCGGCGTCCTCTCGCGTCTGAAAGCGGAGGGACTCCTGCCGGTGGACGTCGCGACCGTGACGCGGGCGCGAGAGGTGGTGGATAGCGTGCTCGATGCGGTCGCCGCGCGCTACCGCGAGCTGCTGCACCCCGCCATTCCCCGCGTCTGGGAGGACGGCATCAACGGCGTCCGCGCCGACCTCCGCGAGTGGTTGCGCCGCAGCGCCGAGGACGGGAGCGGCTGGATTCCCGACCGCTTCGAGCTCGCCTTCGGGCTGCCGCCGCGCGAGCGCGGCGATGCCGACCCGGCGAGCGTGACCCGGCCGCTCGCGGTGGCGGGTCCGCTGCAGCTGCGCGGCTCGATCGACCTCGTCGAGCGCCACCCGCGCGGCACGCTGCGCGTGACCGACCACAAGACCGGCAAGGCGCGCGCCGCCCGCGACGTCGTCATCGGCGGCGGCGAGGTGCTGCAGCCCTTGCTCTACGCGCTCGCCTGCGAGCAACTGCTGCCTGCATCCGTAGAGGCAGGGCGCCTCTACTACTGCACCGCCGCGGGCGGTTACGAAGAGCGCGTCGTCCCGCTCGACGCCGCCGGCCGTGCGGCGGCGGCCATGGTCGTCGCGACGGTCGACCGCGCCCTTCGCGACGGCTTCCTGCCGGCCGCCCCCGCCGACAACGCGTGCCGGTATTGCGACTACCGGACGGTCTGCGGGCCTTACGAGGAGATCCGCTACAGGCGGAAGCCCGCCGAGCGCCTCGGCGATCTGATGCGTCTGCGGAGCATGCCGTGAACGTCAGCCCCGATACGGCGGCGCTCGCCGACGCTCCCGCTCGCGCCCGCATCGCCACCGACCTCGACACGACGCTCATCGTCGAGGCGGCGGCGGGTACCGGGAAGACCACGGCGCTGGTCGCCCGCATGGTCGCGGCCCTCGCAGCCGGGCACGGCGAGCTCAGGCGGATGGCGGCGGTGACGTTCACCGAGCTCGCCGCCGGCGAGCTCAAGCTGCGCCTGCGCGGCGGCATCGAGCGCGCCCGCCTCGACGCTGCTGCGGACTCCGCGGCGGCCCGAAACCTGTCGCGCGCCCTGGAGCAACTGGAAGAGGCGAGCATCGGCACCATCCACTCGTTCTGTAGCGATCTCCTGCGCGAGCGCCCGGTCGAAGCCGGCGTCGATCCGCTCTTCGAGGTGGCGGCGGCCGACGTCGCCGAGGATCTCTTCGAGCAGGCCTTCGGCCGCTGGTTCGAAGAGGCGCTGAAGGATCCTCCGGAAGGGGTGCGGCGGATCCTGCGGCGGACGCCGCCGCGGGGCGGGAGCGTGCGCGATCTGTTGCGCGAGGCCGCCCGTGATCTCGCCGAGCGGCGCGACTTCACGGCTCCGTGGCGCACCGCCGCCTTTGCGCGCGAGGACGAGATCGATGCCCTCATGGTGGAGCTCGAGGCGCTCGGGCGGCACGCTGCCGCCGGCGATCGCAGCGACTACTTCTACCAGTCGCTCGCCGAGATCGACGGCTTCGTCCAGGAGGTGCGACGGCGCGAGGCCATCTGGGGCCGCGACTACGACGGGCTCGAGGCCGAGCTCTTGCAGTTGCCGAAGACCGTACACTGGCATTGGACCGGCTTCGTCCGCGGCCCGACGGCGGCGCTGAAGACCGAGCTCCGCGCCGAACGCAGCCGCGTCCAGGCGCACCTCGCGGCCTTCGCCGATGCCGTCGGCGCCGATCTGGCGCCGCGCCTGCAAGCCGAGCTCCGGCCTGCGATCGACCGCTATCAGGCGCTCAAGCGCCGGGCCGGGCGCCTCGACTTCAACGACCTGCTGCTGGTAGCGCGCGATCTCCTGCGCCGCGACGCCGGCGTGCGGCGCGATTACCAAGAGCGCTTCACGCACATCTTCGTCGACGAGTTCCAGGACACCGATCCGCTGCAGGCCGAGATCCTGATCCTGCTCGCCGCCGGCGATCCGCAAGAGGCCGACTGGACGCGGGTGCAGCCGAAGCCGGGGAAGCTCTTCATCGTCGGCGACCCGAAGCAGTCGATCTACCGCTTCCGGCGCGCCGACGTGGCGCTCTACGAGGAGGTGAAGCGGCGCCTCGTCGCCGCCGGCGCCGTACTGCAGCACCTAACCGTGAGCTTTCGCGCCCTCCCCGAGATCCAGGCAGCGGTCAATGCGGCGCTGGCGCCGCGCATGGCGGGAGCGACGGCGAGCCAGGCGGCCTACGTGCCGCTGGTGCCGGCGCGTGCGCCGGTCGCCACCCAGCCGGCGATCGTGGCGCTGCCGGTGCCGGCGCCCTACGGCGACTACGGCAAGATCGTCGACTGGCGGATCGAGCAGTCGCTGCCCGACGCGGCCGCGGCGTTCGTCGCCTGGCTCGTGCGCGAGAGCGGGTGGACGGTGAGCGATAGCGGCGGCCGGCGTCGCCCGCTCGAGCCGCGCGACGTCTGCATGCTGTTCCGCCGCTTCAAGTCGTTCACGACCGACGTCACGCACGCGTACGTGCGTGCGCTCGAGGCGCGGCACTTGCCGCACGTCCTCGTCGGCGGCACCGGCTTTCACGCCCGCGAGGAGATCGAAGCGCTGCGCAACGTGCTCGCCGCCATCGAGCGGCCCGACGACGAGCTCGCCGTGTTCGCGACCCTGCGCGGTCCGTTCTTCGCCCTCGGCGACGGCGCGCTGCTGGCGTTCCACGAGCGGTTCGGGACGCTGCATCCGTTCCGGCGCGTTCCCGACGAGCTGCCGCCCGCGCTCGCCGAGGTCGCGGAGGCCATGGCCCTGCTGCGCGATCTGCACCGCGGCCGCAATCGGCGGCCGCTAGCGGATACGATCGCGCGCTTCCTCGCCGCGACGCGGGCCCACGCCGGCGTCGCCATCTGGCCGGCGGGGGAGCAGGCGCTCGCCAACGTCATGCGCCTCATGGATCTGGCGCGGCGCGCCGAGCGACAAGGGATCACGTCGTTTCGCGCTTTCGTCGATCGGCTCGCCGCCGCCGACCGCGTCGAGACGGGCGAGGCGCCGATCCTCGAGGAAGGTACTGGCGGGGTGCGGCTCATGACCGTGCATCGCGCCAAGGGTCTCGAGTTCCCGGTCGTGCTCCTCGCCGACCCGACCGCCAAGGAAGCGCCGGGTGAACCGAGCCGCTACACCGATGCGGCGCGCGGGCTCTGTGCGCTGCGCATCGCCGGCTGCTCGCCGTCCGAGCTGCTGGCGCATCGCGACGAGGAGCGGGAGCGTGACCGCGAAGAGGCGGCGCGCATCCTCTACGTCGCGGCGACGCGAGCGCGTGATCTGCTCGTAGTGCCGGTTATCGGCGACGCGCGCCACGACGGCTGGCTCGCGGCGCTCCATCCGGTAGTCTATCCCGACGAGTCACGCCGCCGCCGGCCCGAGAGCGCGACCGCGCCGGCCTGTCCGCGCTTCGGACCCGATAGCGTCGCCGAGCGGTCCGAGCGCACGCCGGGGCGCGAGCAGTCGGTGGCGCCGGGGGTGCACGTTCCCGAGGTCGGCGATCACCGCGTCGTCTGGTGGGACCCGAAGACCCTGACACTCGGGCTCGAGGAGAACGTCGGTCTTCGCCAGCAGCGGCTCCTGCAAGCGGACGAGGACGGCACCACCTGCGAGCGCGGCGTGCGCGCGCACGCCGCCTGGTGCGCGGCGCGTACGCGGGTTCGCGCCGAGGCAGGTCGTCCTGCGGTGGCGGTGGTGACGGCGACCGCGTGGGCGGCGGCGCAGGCAGCCGCGGGTGCGGATGGCGACGGTCCGGAGAGCGAGCCGTCGGCGGCCTCTATCCCGACCGCGAGCGCGGCGCTGGCGGCGCTCGCTGCCGCCGTCGAGGTGCAGTCGGCGCGCGCCGATGACACCGGCGCGCGGCCCGTCGGCGTGCGCTTCGGCGTCCTGGTGCACGCGGCGCTCGCCGTCGTCGACCTCGAGGCGGGGCGCGAAGCCGTCGCCGCCGCGGTGGCGCTGCAGGCGCGGCTTACCGGGGCGACGGCGGAGGAGGCCGCGGCGGCGATCGCAGTAGTGTGCGATGCGCTCGCCCACCCTCTGGTGCGGCAAGCGGCGGCAGCGGCGCGGAGCGGCGTCTGTCGACGCGAGGTCGCGCTCGCCTGCAGGCTCGACGACGGCACGCTCGTCGAAGGGGTCGCGGACCTGGTGTTCCGGGGCGCCGGCGACGACCGATGGACGGTGGTCGACTTCAAGACCGACCGCGACGTGGCGCTGCGGCTCGCCGAGTACCGCTGGCAGCTCGCCGCCTACGCCTACGTGGTTACGGGTGCGACCGGCGCCGGCGCGCGGGCAGTCGTCCTCGGCGTGTGAGTCGCGGGACGGTTCCGGGAGCGCCGGGAGCTCCTTGGTCGCCGGCCGCGCCGCGCTGTGCTTTTCGCAAGGTGCGGCGGCTCGCCGCGCCGTTCAGCGGCTCGTGCGATCGCCCCGCGGCTTCGAGGTCGCGGACTCGAGCGGCAGCGGCGGCAGCGGCGGCAAGATGTCCGTCGCGCCCTGCCGCACCGGCGGCGTGAACCACCGAGTAGTGCGGTGGCGAAGGATGCGTATGCGGCGCCCTAGCGTCAGGCGCTCGGCGACGACGTCGAGCAGGCGTCTGTCCCCCATGTTCATTCCTCCCCGCCGGTTTCGATATGCCCGATCATTTGCATCGGCCGCTACATTACACGTATCGACGCGAATTTTCCAAAAGGAGCCTGCCGATCATGGCGTCGAGGGATTTGCGCGAGATCGTCTCGGGGCGCATCCTGCGCCGGGTCCGGATCAGGGGAGGATTCCATGCCGAGGGACACGCTCACCGTCACCGACGATCGCACCGGCCGCACCTACACGCTTCCGATCACCGGCAACACCATCAGCGCCGTCGATCTCCGCCAGGTGGCGGGGCCGGACGATCGCGGGCTGATCTCGTTCGATCCGGGACTCCGCAACACCGCGACCTGCCGGAGCGCGATCACCCAGCTCGACGGCCGCACCGGCACCTTGCGCCATCGCGGCTATGCCATCGAGGACCTCGCCGCCCACTGCACCTATCCCGAGGTGGCCTATCTGATCCTCGAAGGCGAGCTGCCGAGCCCGAGCCGCCTCGAGTCCTGGCAGGCCGAGCTCGGGCACCACGCCCTCGTCCACGAGTACGTGCGGCGCTTCATCGGCGGTTTCCGCTACGACGCCCACCCGATGGGCATGCTGACGAGCACCGTCGCGGCGCTCTCGACCTTCTATCCCG
This sequence comes from Polyangiaceae bacterium UTPRO1, assembly GCA_002050235.1. Classification (GTDB taxonomy): domain Bacteria; phylum Desulfobacterota; class Binatia; order UTPRO1; family UTPRO1; genus UTPRO1. Next base: position 84,708 of record MWST01000027.1, read on the forward strand.
AGGCCGCCCAGGTCCATGATCCGGCGGTGCGCCGGCGCCAGATCGTGCGCCTCCTCGGGCAGGTGCCGACGCTCGCCGCCTTCGCGCACCGCAAACGCAGCGGGCTCCCGTACGTCTATCCCGACCTCGAGCTCTCCTACGTCGGCAACTTCCTAAGCATGATGTTCCGCATGACGGAGCTGCGCTACGAGGTCGATCCCGTGGTCGAGCGCGCGCTCGACGTGCTGTTCGTGGTCCATGCGGATCACGAGCAAGCGTGCTCGACGACCACCATGCGCTGCGTGGGGAGCGCCAGGACCGATCCGTACAGCGCCGCCGCGGCAGCGACGGCGGCGCTCTCCGGACGCTTCCACGACGAGGCCTACGAGGCCGTGATCGCCATGCTGGAGGCGATCGGCGGTCCCGCGGGCGTACCGGCGTTCGTGGCCGCGGCAGCGCGATCGCGGCAGGAACCGCCCGGCTTCGGTCACCGCGTGTACCGCACCTACGATCCGCGGGCCCGCATCCTGCGTGAACACGCGGCGAAGGTCTTTGCGGTCACCGGCCAGCCGCGCATCTTCGAGACCGCGCTCGCGCTCGAGGAGGCCGCCGCGAAGGATGCATACTTCATAGAGCACGCGCTCTATCCGACGGTCGACTTCTACGAGACGATCATCTATCACGCCATCGGCTTTCCGCCCGAGATGTTCCCCGTGCTCTTCGCCATTCCGCGCTTCGTCGGCTGGGCGGCACAGTGGAACGAGATGATGAGCGATCCCGACCAACGAACCTACCGGCCGCGCCAGCTCTACACCGGCGTCGGCGTGCGCCCGTACCTGCCCCTGACGGAACGTGCATGAGCCTCGATGATCTGAAGAAGCACCTGGTCGATATCTGTCATTGCGCCAGCGAGCGCTGGCTCACCGCCGGCTCCGGCGGCAACATCAGCGTCCGCATCCCCGAGACGACGCGCTACCTGTGCACCGCGACCGGCGTCACCTTCCGCGATACGGCGGTCGAGAACATCGTCGAGATGGACCTCGACGGCCGCCAGCTCAGTCCGGGCCCGTGGAAGCCGTCGAAGGAGCATCGCTGGCACGCCGGCATCCTGGCGCTCCGCCCCGAGGTGCACGGCGTCGTGCACACGCACTCCACCGCGACCATGGCCTTCGGCATCGTCGACATGACGCCGCCCCACATGACCGGGCAGGCTCGCGCCCACCTCGGCCGGATCCAGATCGTCCCCTATGCCGATGCCGGTTCCGACGAGCTCCGCGATCTGATCGTCGGCGTCTACGAGGCGCATCCCGATACCCGCATCGTGCTGCTCGCGAACCACGGTCTCGCGGCGACCGGTCCGTCGCTCCTCGAGGCCTACAATCGCGCCGAGATCGTCGAAGACTCCGCCCAGGCATACCTCCACTGCAAGATCCTCGGGCGGGAGCCCAAGCTCGACTTCTGAGCGGTGCTGCGCGGAGCAGGGCGCTGCGAACGAGGCCGGGCGCCGGGGTGCCTCACTGCTCGACGCAGTAGACGTGGTGGCCGAGGTCGCAGCGCGACGTCATCGCGTCCTGCCACCAGGTCGGCGTGATCAGAGTGGCGCGGCCGAAGAAGCCGCTACCCGTTCCCGAGGCGAAATCGCCGCAGGTGGAGCTAGCGGTCCCTGCCTCGGAAGGGGTGGCGGCGCCGCTCCACGCGACGTCGGAGTAGCTGCCGAGATACTCGCCCGTCGGCCGCTGCCAGATGCCGCTCGCGAGGACGCCGCCGGCGGCGAGCGTCGCGCCGTCGGCGATGAACGTCCCGTCGGGGCGGACGTACAGCGCCGCCGGGTCGATCCGCGCCGCGGCGCCGGCGGTCGTAGTGGCGAGGAGCGCTTTGTAGGTTCCCGGCAGGTGGGCACCAGCAGCCTCGAGCGCGCACATCGTGTCGGCGCTCGCGAGGCCGCCCCCCGCGCTCGGTTTCATGGTGCCGCTGGTGATGAAGACGATCTTGCCGCTCGTAACCGCGGGACCGAGCGCGGTCGCCCCCATGCCGATGCCGAAGCAGTAGTGGTGCCGCGGCTGCGCGCAGGCCGACGCGGCGCCACTGTCCGTCCATGCTGCCGGACCCCCGGCGCTGTTGCCGATCGTGCCCTTCACGTTGCTGGCCGCGGTCCAATCGCCGCACGTGTCCGTAGCGGCCCCGCCGCTCGCCTTCGTCCCCGTCCACACCTCGGCGGCGCCGACGTCGCTTCCGTATTCGTCGAGGTGGATGGCATTGAAGATCCGGCTCTCGGCGAGATCCAGGGGCAGGTCGGCGAGCGGCTCGCCGTCGGGGCGGACGAAGCCGCGCGCGCCTGCGAGGCGACTCGCGGCGGTGACCGTCGCCGTCGACAGCCAGGCCACATAGGTTCCGCCGAGGCCTGCAGCGGCGGCGAGGTCGCCGCAGATGGCGTCGGCTCCCTCCAGGCCTCCGAAATTGCCGTTGTGGGTGGTCGAGGTCACGAACGCGATGTTGAAGGGCATGGGCGTCGGCGTCGTGGTCGGGAGGGGTGAGGGGGTCGCCGACGGCGCCGGGGTCGGCGTCTGCTCCGCGGCGGTATCCTCCGCGGTCGGCGCCGCGGTCGACGTCACGACCGGCGTCGGCGAGGCCGCGGTCGACGCTGCGGTCGAGGTGACGGCGAGCGTCGGCGTGGCCACGGGCGGCGCCGCGGTCGAGGTTACGGCCGCTGTCGGCTCGACCATGGTCGGCGTCGGCGTCGGCGCTGCTGCCGGCGTCGGACAGACGTCGGCGCGGAGGTCGTATCCGATGCCCGCGAGGAGAGCGTCTGCACGCGGCGTTCCGGCCTCGAGGATGTCGGCGGCACTGCAGTCGGCGATGCGCAGGATGCACTCGGCGTAGTCATCGAGCTTCTCCTCGGGATCGACGCCGAAGCGCCGGCACGCGGCTCCGAGGCCGTCGATGTCGAGCGCGGCGCTGCTGCGCAGCACGTCGTAGGGAAGCGCTGCGGTGCTGCACGTCCGCCGCAGTGCCTCGCGGAGCTTCACCCCGGCCTGCTGGCTCCGCACCATCTGCTTCGCGCAGAGAGCCGCCGCCTTGGCGGCGCAGCCGCCGTCGCCGGGCTTCAGCTGCAGACAAGCGGAGACCGTGTCGAGGCACTTCTGAACGCTGGCGAGCTTGGTTGCGGTGAAGGCGCGCGCGGCCTTGCCGACCGCCCTTCCGCACTTCACGACGGCGCGGATCGTGGCCGGCTCGGTGATGCTCTGGGCGGCGACGGGCGGCGCGGGAGCCGCCGCGACGACGGCTATGACGATGGCTATGGGGATGCGCACGCGACGGACACTCGAAGGCGGGCTCCTCCGAGGTATGGTCGTCCGCTGCTTTCCGGTCAAGGATGTTTCTCGGCCCGGCGCCCCGCGCCGCGGGCGGCAGCGATCAGGCGGCCAAGCGCGACAGGAACTCCTGGTCCTCGGCGATGAGGGCTTTTAGCGAAGGCCGTTCGACGACGCGCTCGAACCAGGCGGCGAGCGCCGGAAACCGGGTGCGGTCGATCTCGACGCCGCCCTGGCGGAGGTTCACGAGCTGGCAGGCGACACTCACGTCGGCGAGGGTGAAGGTGCCGGCCACGAGGTAGGGCTGGTCGCCGAGCTCGCCTTCGAGGTAGGCGAGGAAGGTCGGGAGCTCCTTGAGCCCGCTCTGCACCACCGCCTCGTCGCAACCGCCCTTGATGAGCTTGGCGCTGATGACCCGCTGGAAGAAGACCTTGGCGGTGAGGCTCGGTGCCATGCCGCCGTCCGCGTACTCTTCGAACCAGCGCACGCGGGCGCGATCGTAGGGATCGCGCGGGAAGAGAGCGGGCGTCGGAAAGCGCTCCTCGATGTACTCGGCGATCACCGTGCTGTCGGCGAGCGAGCGGCCCTGTTCGTCTTCGAGGGCGGGTATGCGGCCGAGCGGGCTGCGGCGCAGGAAGTCGTCGCTCTTGTCGAAGGGGTTGGTGGTCACCAGCTCGTAGGGAACCTGCTTCTCGGCGAGCGCGCAGCGCACCTTGCGCACGAACGGAGAGAGCGGGGCGCCGTAGATTTTTAGCATGAGGGGCTCCTGATGAAGCGGACGTGCGCCGCACCGCGACGCCGGACGGTCACCTAGCGCCCACGACCGTCTGAAGCAACGACGCGTATGGGCGGGGCGCTGGTGGGCGGCGCTCCGGATGCGGCGCCGACGATCTCGGTTGCGGCCGGCTTCCGCTCCGGGTTACACGCGGGCCGCATGCGCCGTTTGTCCTACCCGTTGCTCTGCGCGCTCTGCGGTTTCGTGCTCGGGTGGATTCCGATGTTCCTCCACGGGCCGATCCCGGAGAAGTTCGACCTCTTCTATCTGCGCGGCGCCGTCGCGGTGTGGAGCTGGTACGCGGCCAGGCTCCTCGTCGGCGTCATGGTCGGCATCACGTGGTGGCCGCCGCGCTGGTACCTCCGCGGCCCGCTGTGCGGCTTCCTGATGATCCTTCCGTGCGGGATCATGTCGCTCGCCGTGCCTACCTGCGGAGCCGCCTGTATGTTCTGGAACGAGGGCACGGCGGCGGCGCTCGGCTTTCTGGTTGCGGGTATCGCTTACTGGTCGACGGGCAAGCATCACGCCCTCGCTCGGGGCGAGCGTCGGCTCGTGTGAGGCAGCCCGGCTCAGTGCCGTCGTTGGTTGGGGTCGGGCAGCCTGCTATGCGGCGTCGATGGCCATGAAGCCCGGCTTCGCGCTCTTCGCCACGCCGATCGGCCGCTGTGCTATCGCCTGGTCGGCGACCGGCGTTTCCGGCCTCGAGCTGCCGGGCGTCAACCCGCGCGCGACCCGGGCGCGCATGCGGGCGCGCTTTCCGCACGTCGCCGCGGCTGAGCCGCCGGCGGCGATTCGCAGGGTCGTCGCTCGGATCCGGAAGCTCCTCGCCGGCGGGCGCGGCGACCTGTCGACGGTCGCCCTCGACATGAACGGGGTGTCGCCATTCCAGCGCCGCGTGTACGAGGCCGTGCGTGCGATCGCTCCCGGCGCTACTCGCACCTACGGCGAGATCGCGGCGCGCATCGGCAGGCCAGGCTCGGCGCGCGCCGTCGGCCAGGCGCTCGGGCGCAATCCTTTTCCGATCGTCGTGCCGTGTCACCGCGTGCTCGCGGCCGGTAGCGCCGCGGGGGGCTTCACCGCCGCGGGCGGAATCGCCACCAAGCTCCGCATGCTCGCGCTCGAGGGTACGGCGCTGCCGCCGGCTTTCGAGCCGCAGCGCCGCACCGGCAGCGCCGGGCTAGCCTTCGACTGGGGCGCCGCCGTGGCGCACCTGAGAGCAGCGGATGCCAAGCTCGGCGCGGTCATCGATGCGGCGGGCGCCGCCAATGCGCTCGCACTCGCGGCGACGCCGAGCATCTTCGCTGCCCTCGCCGAGGCGATCGTCCACCAGCAGCTCTCCGGAAAGGCCGCGGCCGCCATCTACGGCCGCTTCTGCGCGCTCTTCCCGCGCGCGGCGCATGGCCCGACCGCCGCCCACGTCCTGCGCGCCGGCGGCGAGCGCCTGCGCGGCGCCGGACTCTCGGCCGCGAAGGTCGCGGCGTTGCAGGACCTTGCACGTCGTGATCGCGCCGGCGAGATCCCGACGCTCGCCGAGGCGCTGGCGATGGACGATGCGGCGATCGTCGAGCGCTTGACGGTGGTCCGCGGCATCGGCCGCTGGACCGTGGAGATGTTCCTCATCTTCCATCTCGGGCGGCCCGACGTGCTCCCCGTCGACGACTACGGCGTTCGCAAGGGCTTCGCGCTCGCGCATCGCAAGCGGGCGCTGCCGACGCCGCGGGAGCTGGCCCGCTACGGTGAGCGCTGGCGGCCTTATCGCACCGTGGCGAGCTGGTACTGCTGGCGCGCGCTCGAGCTGTAGCGCCGAACCGTGGTCCGGGAGACGCGAGACGCCGGGCGCGATCCGGTCTAGGTAACGGCGGGTGCTGCGTCGTCTTCGAGTTCCGATGGTGCGCGCGGGGGTCGTCGCCGCCGCCGTCCTTGCCGCGCTCCTCGCCTGGCTGCTCTGGCGCCTCGACGCCGGGCCGCTGCCGCTCCCCGCTCTCGACCGGACGCTGGCGTCGGCGATCGCGGCGTTCGCGCCCGCGCTCGACGTTCGCATCGGTGCAGCGGCCCTCGTGCGTGCGGGTCGCGGCGTTGCGCTCGAGGTAGGCGACGTTCGGATCACGGACGCCGACGGAGCGCAGATCCTGGAGATGCCGCACGTGCGGGTGCGGCCGAGCCTGGGAGCGCTCCTCCGCGGCCGCTTCGTGGTCGCACGCATCGACGTCGGGGGCGTCGCAGTGGACCTGACGCGCCACACCGACGGTGCGTGGACGCTCGGCGGCGCCGCCGGCTTGCGCCTCGGCGGAGGTGCCGGTGCGAGCGCGACCGGCGCGGCGGTGCCGCTGCCGCGCATCGCGTTTACCGACAGCCGGGTGCGCATCGACGATCGCCGCTCCGGCGGAACGATCACGCTGTCGGAAGCAGACCTCGTCGTGTCACCGGGCACGGACGGAGTCGCGGCGACGCTCACGGCGGTGCTGGACCTGGAGAGCGACGTGCCGCCGCTGCGCGGTCGGTTGCATCTGCCGGTGCGCGGCGAGCTAGGCGCCGAGAGACGCGCCGACGGCGCCCCCGGGGATGTGCGCTTCGCAGTGGCCGGCGGTGACGGGACGCTGGCGCTGGCCGGCGGGGCGGGGCCGCCGCTCCCCTTCGCCGGGCTCGCCGTCGACGGTCGCTACCGGGCACGACACGAGATACTGGCGCTCGATCGGATCACCGCGCGGCTCGATCGCTCGCACCTGGAGGCGCGGGCGCAGGTGCGTCTCGACGATGCACCGACGCTCGCGATCGCCGGGACGGTCGACGTTCTCGGGCTCGACCGGCTGACGCGGCTATGGCCGGTCGACGTGGCGGCGCCGGCGCGCGACTGGGTGGCGGCGAGCCTCCGGGCGGGCGAGCTCCGCGACTGCCGCGTCCGTTTCGGCGCCCCGTTGTCGTCGCTCGATACGGCGCCGGCGGCCGCAGCCGCGCCACCTGCCGACGCCGCGGAGCTCGCGGTGCCGCTCGAGGTCGCTTGCGACTTCGCCGGCGTCACGGCGGACTATCTGCCGCCTCTCGCTCCGCTCCGCGCCGCCGCCGGTTCGGCGCGCCTCACCGCCGAGCGCCTCGTCGTCGATGTCCGGGAGGGCGCGGTCGGGGCGTGCCGCGTCGACGGCGGCACCTTGGCGATGGATCTCGCGGTCGACCCGGCGCAGGCGACGATCGCAGCCGACGTCAGCGGTGCCACCGCCGACGTTCTGGCTCTGGTCGGAAAGCCGCCGCTCGCCTTCACGCCGCCGCTCGGGATAGCACCAGCGGCGGTCGGCGGCACGAGCCGCGTCCATGCCGAGCTGCGGTTGCCGATCGCGACCACGGTCGTCCCGGCGGATGTCGCTGTGCAGGCGACGGCGGCGCTCGCCGATGTGAGTCTGCCGCCGCTCGCGGCGGGAATCGGCATCAGCGGCGGTCGATTCGACGTGCGGGTGGACGGGACCACCCGCGTCGAGATCCAGGGGACGACCGCCGTTACCGGTACGCCGCTCTTGTCGCGGCCGGTGGACCTGGCGCTCACGGTCGTTGCCGGCGCTACGGCGGGCGCGCGCAGCGTCGTCTTCGCGGTCGCCGGCGCCGAGGTGGACGCACGCGGCAACGCCAGCGTCACCGGGGACGGTCTGGCGGCGCTGGCGCTCGAGCGGCTGCGGCTTGCCGGAAGCGATGTCGCCGGGACGCTGCGGCGGACACCGGACGGCGGCTTGCGGGCGTCGCTCACGGGGACGAGCCTGGACGCAGGTCGCCTCTTCGCGGGCGGGGCGGCGCTCCCCGAGGGCACGCCGCTCTTCGCCGGTCCGTTCAGCGTCGCCGTGAACGTCGCGAGCTTGCGAACGGCGAGCGGTCACGAGCTGCGCGACGTCCGCGGCACGATCGCCGGTCGCGGCGGCGCCGTTACCGTCGTCGCGCTCGACGCCGGGCTGGTTCCGGACGGCACCGTCCGTGTCAGTCTCCAGGACGGCAGCGCACCGCGCCGGGTGTCGGTGACGTCGGATCGCGCCGGACAGGTGCTAGCCGCGGTCGCAGGCCTGCCGCAGATCGTCGGCGGCGCGCTCGTGCTCGAGGCGACGACCGATGCCCGCGGTCCGCTCGCCGCCCTCGAGGGAACGCTCGTCCTGCGCGACTTCCGCATCGTCCGCGCTCCGGTGCTGGCGCAGATCCTCTCGATCGGGTCGCTCGGCGGTATCGCGGCGCTGGCGCAGGGCGAGGGTCTGCCCATCCGCGAAGCACGGGTGCCCTTTCGCTGGGACGGCAGCCGGCTCATCGTGGCGGACGTGCGCGCGGTCGGCGCCGTCGGCCTCACGGCCGACGGCGAGCTCGATCACGCTGCCGGGACGTGCGACGTGCGCGGCAACGTCATCCCCGCCTATTCGTTGAACAGCGCCCTCGGGAAGGTGCCGTTCCTCGGCCGCTTCCTCGTCGGCGGCGAAGGCGAGGGCGTCTTCGGGATCGACTACCGCGTGCACGGCAGGACGGCCGATCCGACGGTGTCGGTGAACCCTCTCACCTCGGTGGCGCCGACGGTGCTGCGGGCGTGGTTCGTCGATCCCTTCACGCGCAGCGCCGGCGCCGCCTGGCGCCGAGGGCGCGGGCAGTGACCCCGGAGCTCGTCACTGTCCCGGGGATCGGAATTCGGAAACTTGCCTGGGAGGCGGGGCTGACCGGACACGATGACCCGGGCCGAGTCACTGTCCCGGGGATCGGCAGCGCCGCGCCGCTCCGACTTGCCGGCTGCACGGTGAGCGCGTAGGGACGATCGCCGCTGCCGATGCGCCCTCTCGCCCTGCCGCTGCTCGCCGCTGCGCTCATTGTTGCCGCCGCCGGCTGCGCCGCTCCCGTCCGCGTCCACCGCGTCGACTCCCGCGCCGTCGATCGCGAGCTCACGCGCAGCGTCACCTCGAGCGGCGAGCTCAGCCGCGACACCCACAACGTTTTGCACCGCTGGGGCCTGATCGCGGCCTACGCGACGCGCCCCGACGACGTCATCGGCTTCCTGCACCAGACTCTGGTCGACGGCCGCGAGGGCCCGGACGCCGCCTTCGCCCTCGCCGAGCTCTCGTTTCAGCACGCGGAGCGCGATCACCGCGGGCCGCAGGAGCGCTGGCGGCGGACCGAGCACTATCTCGCTGCGGCGGTCTACGCCTACGCATTCCTCTTCCCGGACGACCCGCAGGACGTTCCGCACCGCTTCGACCCGCGCGTGCGCCGCGCCGCCGACCTCTACAACCGCGGCTTCACGCTCGGCCTGCCGAGCGTCGACGGGCGCTCGGTGGCTATCGCCGGCGGCTGCTACCCGCTCCCGTTCGGCAGCATCGACATCGCCTTCGACGAGCGCAGCCTGCGCTGGGGCGAACGGCGCCTCGAGGACTTCGTTCCCGCCGCCGAGATCGAGGTGCGCGGCCTCACCGAACGCTATCGCCGCGCCGGGCTCGGGGTGCCGCTCGCCGCCGGCACCAGACCGCTCGATGCCGCCGGGGAGCCCGAGGATTTCATCGATCCCGCGACCCGCGTCCCGGTGACCGCGGTCCTGCGCATCCCCACCCCGCGCGCCCAGCTCGCACGCCAGCGGTTGCAGGCGTCGCTCGCGCTCTACGACGCCACCGCGATCGAGGCGATCACCATCGACGACCGCCCGGTGCCGCTGGAGGTCGAGCCGACCGCCGCCTTCGCCTACATGCTCGCCGAGCAGAAGTTCTGGGACTTCGAGCTCAAGAGCTTGCTCGGGAGGACGGTGCTCGGGAAGGAGCCGATGCGGCTCACCGCCGTGCAGCCGTGGCGCCGCGGCCGCATTCCGGTGGTGCTCGTGCACGGCACCGGGTCGAGCCCGGGGCGCTGGGGCGACATGGTGAACGACCTCCTCGACGATCCGGTGGTGCGCGAGCGCTATCAGTTCTGGTTCTTCACCTACGATTCTGGGAATCCGATCCTCTATTCCGCCGGCGGGCTCCGCGATCTGCTGACGGCAGCCGTGGCCCGGCTCGATCCCGACGGTACGGATCCGATGCTCCGCCGCATGGTCGTGATCGGCCACAGCCAGGGCGGGCTCATCGCCAAGCTCACGGCGGTCGACAGCGGCGACAAGCTCTGGGGCTTCCGGACCAGGCTCGACGACCTGCTGGTCAGCGCCAGGACCCGCGAGCTCCTGCGACGGTTGGCGTTCGTGAAGCCGCTGCCGTTCGTCGAGCGCGTGGTGTTCGTTGCTACGCCGCACCGCGGGAGCTATCTCGCCGGGAGCTGGATCGCGCACCGGCTCGCGGGCCTCATCGCCATGCCGAGCAAGATCGTCGACGCCGGCGCCGAGATCGCGCAGGGGAATCCCGACTTCGCGAGCTGGCGGGTGCCGAGCGCCGTCGACAACATGACCCCCGGGCATCCGTTCGTGCGCGCGCTCGGCCCGATGTCGGTAGACCCCGGGATCGCCTGCCACTCGATCGTCGCCGTCAAGAGCGGTCCGCCCTACGATGGCGGCAGCGATGGCGTGGTGCGCTACGAGAGCGCCCACCGCACGGACTGCGCTTCGGAGCTGGTCGTGCGCTCGTCGCACTCCTGCCAGTCCAACCCGGCGACGATCGCCGAAGTGCGGCGCATCCTCCTGCGGCACCTCGACGATGGCGCCGCCGCCGGGCGGATCAGGCCGAGTGAACCCTAAGGACCACTGCCGCCGGACAGGCGCGAACCGTAGCCGCGGCGGCGGTGAAGTCGCGGTGCGGGCGGCCGTCGATCTCGACGGCCGCGAGCGGGCCTGGGAGCGGCGGCCGCACGACGAGCCCGCCCGCCGGCACGCGTAGCGTGCCGCGCAGCGCGACGGCTACGGCGCCGTCGCCGTCGCGGCCGAGCGTGAAGCCCAAGGTGCCGTGGCGCGTACGCAGTCCGTCGGCCACTACCGGGCCGTCGTCGAGCCAGGCCGGCGGAATGCCGGCGGCGATCACGATGGCGTCGTCCTCCGGGCGCTCGTAGGCGAGCATAGCGAGGAACGAGAGCACCCACTCGGCGCCTATCCAGGCGTGCGGAACGTCGCCTATGTGGCCGGGGCTCCTGGGATCACGCCAGGAGATCTCGGGCCATTGGTTCCAGGCCGGCGGTCGGCGGTCGTCGAGGAGGAACTCGGCGAGCTCGTTGGCGGCGGCGCGCTCGCCCAGGTGCACCAGGGCGCCGATGTTCCGCACCTCGTAGGCGGTATAGTCCGACCAGTCGACGGTGCCGTCGCGCCGCGCGCGGAAGCCGCGCAGGTACTCGGCGTAGGTCGCAGCGAGGGTGTCCGCCGGCATCAGCGACGATTCGCCGAGGAGTGCTACCGCATTCGAGGTCGCGGTCGGGTCGAAGTCGGCCCACTCTACCGAGCCCGGCACGTAGGCGAGGCCGCGGGTGGCGATGGTGTGGGCGAGCGAGGCGCGGATGTCGGCGCCGAAGGCGTCGCGGACGGTGCGCCAGCGCGCCGCCGTCGCCGTGTCGCCGCGGGCGTCGGCGAGGTCGGCGGCGTCGGCGAGGGCGCGCACCGCCCAGAAGTCGTCCCAGTACGAGTGCACCGGTTGCGCCAGGTAGCCCTCGTGGCTCGCCGATTCGGGGAGGAGGCCGCGGCAGCCGCGCTTCTCCTCGGCGTCCCAGGCGGGGCCCAGGCGCGAGGCGCGCAGGGCTTCGATCCGGGCAACGGCGCCGGTGACGGCGGGCCAGAGCGCATCGAGGAAGGCGCGGTCGCCGCCGGTGCGGAAGCACTCGGCGATCGCGAATACGAGCTCGCCGTGGCTGTCGTGCTCGACCAGCCAGTCGGGTCCGTGGGCGTCGACCGCGCACGGCACGAAGCCGTCGCCACGCTGGAAGCCGGCATACCAGCGCGTGAACTCCATCGCTTCGGCGACGCACCCCAGGCGCAGCAACGCCGTCGCCATGATCGTGCCGTCGCGGATCCAGGCGCGGGTATAACGGCGCGGCCCCGGCTGCAGGGCCGGCCCGGAGCGCTCGATCAGCACGTTGGCGACCCCGGTGCGGAGCGTGTCGACGTAGCGCTGCCAGCGCGGCGACACCGTGATGCTGACGTCGGCGAGCTTGGCGCGCCAGAGCGCCGCGGCGCGCGCGAAGGCGTCGGGGCCGGCGATGGCGATGCGCGGCATGCCAGCCGCGCGATCGGTGGTTGCGAACGGGGCCGCCAGGTAGACCTCGCGGGTGGCGCCCGGTTCGAGGTCCAGGTCGAAGCGGAGCGCGCCCGACGCGTAGCCGAAAGCGTCGTCGACCGCGGCGCGCGCCGGTACGTCGCCGACGCGAAGCGTGTCGACGACGCTCCCTTGGTCGAAGGTCGCGGCGCCGAAAGCGGCGGCTGCGGAGAGTGCCACGAGCGCGCGTTCGCCGTCGATCCGGACGCCATCGCGTCCCCCCGCGAGCTGGGCGATCCGGCGCACGCCGCCGAGCGCCCCGAAGGCCTGCCAGGGCGGCGTCACCTGGAAGGGGCGGAGCGCCGCGAAGAGCCGCACCGAGCGCGCGATCGGGCCGGCGTTCTCGATGCGATAGCGCAGGAAGAGGGTGGGGCGGCCGCTGCTGCGGAGCGCGCAGGCACTGATGCACAGCGCCATCTCGCCGGCGCGCCAGCGCGACGACGGTAGCGGCAGGTAGCCGTCCGCGAGCTCCGTCGTCACCGTTGCGTCCGCCCAGGTGAGGAGCCGGTCGTCGACGAAGAGGAACGGCTCTACCGAGCACGTGCCGCGGTCGAGCTCGACCAGACCTTCCTCGTTCATGAGCGCGCAGGTGTCGCCGTCGGGGACGCCGATCGGGGTCCAGTAGGATTGCTCGCGGACGAGCCAGCGCGGATAGTCGCCGCGCGCCGCCTCGGCGGCGACGCCGTGGAAGAAGGTCTGGATGGAGCGCGAGAGCTCGAAGGGACGGATCGTGATCGCGGCGATGCCGAAGCCGGCGCCGCCGACGCTCGCCGTCAGCTCGAGGCGGAGATAGCGGGCCGCGGTCCCCGGCATGAAGATCCAGCTGCGCGGGGCGTCGGCGTGGGTGGTCGCGTGGACGGTCGTCCACGCGGCGCCGTCCACCGAGGTGGCGACGCTGAAGGCGCGGGCGCGTCCGTCGGGCTCCCAGTCGATGGTGAGGCCGCCGTACTCGCGCTCGGCGCCGAAGTCGACCTGGATCCACTGCGGAGCGGCGCCGCGCGCGCTCCGCCAGCTTGCGGGCGGCGGGTGGTCGAAGATGCCGTCGGCGGCATGGCCCGGGAGGGCGCTCGAGGCCCGCACCAGCGGCCGGCCGCGGACGGTCAGGTCTTCGAGGCGGAGGTCGGCTATCCAGAGGCTGCCGCGTCCGCCCGGCCCGGCGGCGAGCGCGATCTCCACCGCTCCGAGGTCGACCAGCGTCCCGCCGCCCGCAGGTCCCCACGCGAACTCGACGGCGCTGCTGCGGATCCGCATCGGCGTCCACGCTTCGGGGAGCGCGAAGACCTCCTCTTTGTACCACCAGACGTTGCGGCCGCTCGCATCGGCGAGCTTGAGCTCGAGGCGGTTCGCCGGTCCCCGGCCGCGCACCTGGAAGGCGAGAGCCCAGGTCTCGGGCATCGTCACCGTGACCGGCTTCCGGGCGACGACGAAGCCGCCGCCGTCGCCGAAGTCGAAGTCGCAGCGCATGGCCGAGCGTCCTTCGGGCCCGAGGTCGCGCGCGAGCTCGAGCCTCGCCAGCCCGGAGGCGACGGGGAGCCAGCTCGAGAGGTCGGTGAAGTCGTCGAGGAGCACGGTTCGGGAGCGCGCGCGCGCCGCGCGACGATAGAGAACGGCAACCGCGATGACAACGGCGGGGAGCGGCGCTAGCGGCGACGGCCGGTGGCGATCACCATGGCGCCGGCCAGCTGCAAAGCGGCGGCGATCACGAATCCTGCTGCCGGACGTCCGGGAGCGAGCGACCAGGCGGCGCCGACGAGCGCGCTCGAGACCATATCGCCGACGCCGTTCGTCGCCGCGAGGAGCCCCATGCCGGTGCCGCGCGCCGCTTCGTCGAGCAGCTCCGCCGCCCGCGCCTTCTCGGCCACCTCTTCGCAGGCGATGTAGATCCCCGAGGCCACGAACAGGAAGGCGAGCACGAGCGGGGTCGCCGGCAGGAGCCCGAAGCCGAGCGTCGTTACCGCCGCGAAGAGGTAGCCGCCGATGACGACGTGCCGGCGTCCGACGCGGTCGCTGAGGACCCCGACGGGAAAGGCGGCGGCGGCGCTGACGGCGTTGTGGAGGACGTAGAGTGCGATCGCGAGCGTCGCGCCGCTCCATTGGAATACCGTCCCCTGCGCGTGCTCCGTGACGTAGAAGATCAGGAGCGTGCGGGAGAAGTCGCCGCAGCCGAAGACGAAGATGCCGGCCAGGTAGCGGCGGAAAGCGCCGCTCGTCCCTTGGATGTGGGCGCGAAAGGTTCGCGGCGGGCCCGGGGGGGTGGTCCGCGGCCGTTCGCGGACGAGGCCGGTGATCGCGAGGAACGCGAGCAGCCCGGGGAGGAGCGACCAGGCCATGACGTGCTGCGGCCGCACTCCGGAGCCCACGAGGGCGAGGGCCAGGAGCGGACCCAGGACGGCGCCGAAGGCATCGCCGGCGCGCTCCATGCCGAAGGCGCGACCCCAGACGCGGGGATCGGCCGCCTCGGCCATCAGCACGTCGCGGGCAGGGCTGCGGCTCCCGCGTCCGATCCAGGCGGCGACGCGGCAGGCGAGGATCTGCCGCCACGTGGTGCAGAGACCGATCGCTGCCGTACCGACCGCGGTGACCAGATAGCCGACCGACGCCAGCGGCTTGCGGCGGGCCAGGCGATCGGAGACGACTCCGCCCCAGAGCTTCGCGAGCGCCGAGAGCCCGTCGGCCGCACCCTCGATCAACCCCAGCGCCGCCGGCCCTGAGCCGAGTGCCAGCAGGACGACCGGCAGCACCGCGGTCGCGAGCTCGTGCGAGACGTCGGAGAAGAGGCTCGCGAGCGCGATGCCGACGGTCGAGCGGTTGAGCCACCCCGCGCGCGCCGCCGTCGCGGACGCGCTCACGACGCGCGCCCGCAGGCCGTCGCTCCGGCGTACCGCGCGCTACGTCGGCGCCCGTCATCGCTGCGCATGAGCAGATCGTACTTGGCAGTCCGTTCGCGGCGATTCAACCGCGACCGGCCGGGTGCGGCGGCAGTCCGCGGCTTGCGATTGCCGGCATCGCCTTCGGCGCCCGCTCGTCCCGGCGTGGTTCGCGGTCGCGTCGGCGTTGCGCTATGGACGCGGCCGATGGTCGACGGCGGCGCCGCGAAGGAGACTCGACTCACCCGTGACACGTGGCGCCGGCTCTCCCAGGCCGTCGCCGCCTTCGCCCACTCCGAGGTCCGCCTCGGCGCCTTCGGCTGGGCGACGCTGCTCTTCACGCTGCTCTTCGCGATCAACGGCCTGAACGTCGTCAACAGCTACGTCGGGCGCGACTTCATGACCGCGCTCGAGCAGCGCAATCGCGCCGCATTCCTCTACGAGGCGCTGCTCTATGTCGGCGTCTTCGCGGCTTCGACGGCGGCGGCGGTATTCTTCCGCTTCGCGGAGGAGCGCCTGGGCCTCCTCTGGCGCGATTGGCTGACCGGCCAGATCGTCCACTTCTACCTCGCCGATCGCACCTACCTGCGGCTGAGCGAGGCCGGGACCTTGAGCAATCCCGACCAGCGCATCACCGAGGACGTGCGCACCTTCGTGACCATGACGCTGTCGCTGCTCCTGATGTTCATGAACGGCGCCTTCACGGTGGTCGCATTCTCGGGCGTACTCTGGTCGATCAGCCGCCCGCTCTTCGTCGTCGGTATCCTCTATGCCGGCTTCGGCTCGCTGTTGACGATCTGGCTCGGGCGACCGCTGATCGCTCTCAACTATCAGCAGTCGGATCGCGAGGCCGACTTCCGGACGACGCTCATCGAGGTGCGCGAGAACGCCGAGTGCCTGGCGCTCCATCGCCGCGAGTGGCAGCTCGAGCAGCGCTTGCAGGGCCAGCTACGCGCCCTCGTCGGCAATCTGCGCAGCATCATCGCCGTGAACCGCAACCTCGGCTTCTTCACCACCGGGTACAACTACCTGATCCAGATCATCCCGGCGCTCGTCGTGGCGCCGCTCTTCATCCGCGGCGACGCCGAGTTCGGAGTCATCACCCAGTCGGCGATGGCGTTCTCGATGCTGCTCGGAGCCTTCTCGCTGATCGTGACGCAGTTCCAGACGATCTCGTCGTACGGCGCAGTGCTGGCGCGGCTGCAGGCCCTCGCCGCCGCGGTGGCGACGCCCGGTCCGGTCTCCGGCATCGAGACCGTCGTCGACGGTGATCGTATCGCCTACGAGGCTCTGACGCTGACGGAGCCGGCGGGCGAGGTACTGATACGCGATCTGTCCTTCGTGATCGCCGCCGGCGCGCATATCCTCGTCGTCAGCCAGGATCCGGAGCTGCGCAGCGCCCTGGTGCGGGCGACGGCGGGCGTCTGGGACCACGGGCGCGGGCTGGTAAGGCGCCCCAAGCTCGAGGAGCTGGCGTTCATTCCCGAGCAGCCCTATCTGCCCTCGGGGACGCTGCGCGAGATGATGGGCGGCGGCGACGGCCGCGTACCGCCGGACGCCGAGATCGGCAGCGCCCTCGAGGTGCTGGGCGCGCACGAGCTTTTCGAGCTATTCGAGCGGACCGTGACCACCGCTGCCGAGCCCAACTGGGGACGGGTGCTGACGCTCCGCGAACGACAGATATTGTCGGTGGCGCGCGCCCTGGTGGCGCACCCGAAATTCGCCTTCATCGGCCAGCTCGGCAACGTCGTCGGCGCCGAGCGCTTGTCGAGCGTGCTCGCTGCTTTCGGCGCCCGCGGCACCACGTGCGTCGCGCTGGGCGCCCCCGACGAGCCGCGCGCCGACTACGACACCGTGCTCGAGCTCGCCGAGGGCGGTGCCTGGCGGGTCGAGTCGGTGCGGCTCGATGACGACGAGCCGCCGGCCGGGAGCTCCGTTCCCGGAGGTGTCGCGTGAACGCCGGCGCCGGCTTCCGGCGCCTGGCGAGCCCGTCGGGGTTGGCCGTGCAGGTGAACGCCAACGGCGCCATCCGCCGCATCGACCACGGCGACGTCGTCGTCAACCTCTTTCCGGGGAGCGAGGCGGAGGGCGGGCCGGCGAACGTCTGGCTGCGGCGGCGCGGCGACGGCATCGCGGCGGTGCCGCTCCTGGGTCCGCGGAGTCCGGGCGCGGTCGCGATCGCCGGCGACCGCCTCGTCGTCCGCGGCCGGTGGCGCGACCTCGACTTCGTCCTGCAGCTCCTGCTCGCGCAGTCGGCGCCGGCGTGGTTCTGGCATCTGCGGGTCGAGAACCGGGGCGCCGCTCCGGTCATGGTCGACGCCGTGCACGCCCAGGATCTGGCGCTAGCACCCTACGCCGCCATCCGCATGAACGAGTACTACGTGAGCCAGTACGTCGACTACACGCCGCTCGTCGACGCCGCGCACGGCTACGTCCTCGCCGTGCGCCAGAATCTGGCCATGGGCGGCCGGCACCCGTGGGCGCTGGTCGGCGCGCTCGGGCGCGCGATCGGCTTCGCGACCGACGCCCTGCAGCTGCACGGGCTCGCGACCCGCGCCGGGGATGCACCCGAGGCCCTCGCCGCCCCGACGCTGCCGGTGGTGCGCCGGCAGCACGAGCACTCGCTCGCAGCGCTCCAGGAGGAGCCGTTCACGCTGGCGCCGGGCGCGGCCGCGGCGCGCGGCTTCTTCGTGTGGCTCGACCCCGACCATGCGGCGGTGACCGGCGATGCCGACCTCGCGGCCGTCGCTCGCGTACTGGCGCTGCCCGAGGCCGCGGCGCCGGCGGACGGAGCGAAGGGGGCGATGCCGGCAGCCGCGGCAGCGGGCTCGCTCTTCGCTCGCGCGCCGCTCCTCGCCGGCGACGACCTCGACCCGGCGGCGCTCGACGCCCACTTCGGCGGTGAGCGCCGGCACGTCGAAACCGACGCCGAGGGGAGACCGCTCTCGTTCTTCACCGGGGCGCACTGCCACGTCGTGCTGCGCGCCAAGGAGCGGCGCGTGCTCCGACCGCACGGGTCGATTCTGCGCACCGGCGACGCGCTCGTGCCCGACGAGGCTGCGCTCACCTCGACGGTGTGGATGGACGGCGTCTTCCACTCGCTGGTGACGCAGGGCCACGTCAACATCAACCGCGTGCTCTCGACGGCGCGCTCCTACCTCGGGCTCTTCCGGGCGCACGGTCTCCGTATCTTCGTCGATGCGGACGGCGACTGGCGGCTCCTCGGGGTGCCGTCGGCGTTCGCGATGACGCCGGGCGGAGCCCGCTGGATCTATCGCTTCCCCGGCGGCTGCGTCGCCGTCGCCGGCAGCGCTGCGACGACGCGCCACGAGCTCGGGCTCGCGGTCGAAGTGCTCGCCGGCCCGCCGCGCCGCTTCCTCTTCTCGGCGCACGTCGCTCTTGGCGGCGACGACGGCGCCGATCCGGCAGCCGTACGCTGGGAGCGCGACGCCGTCGGAATCGTGGTACGCACCGATCCCGACGCCGAATCCGGCCGGCGCTTCCCGCAGGGCTTCGTTCGTCTCGATCCGCTAGACGGTACGGTGCTCGCGCGCGTCGCCGGCGACGAGGCGCTCTACGCCGACGGCCGTTCCCGCGGCGAGCCGTTCCTCGTCGTCGAGACGGCGCCGGCGGCGCGGGCGGCCTTCCGCCTGACCGCGGCGCTGACCGTGGCGGCGCCCGCTGCCGCGGCCCCCGGCGCCGACGACGCCGCCGCCGAAGCTCGCTTCTGGACCGGCGCCGCCGGCGGCATCGCGCTGCAGGCGCCGGCGGCGGCCCCGGAGGCGGCGCGCGTCGCCGAGATCCTGCCCTGGTACGCCCACGACGCCCTCGTGCACTACCTGGCGCCGCGCGGTCTCGAACAATACTCGGGCGGCGGCTGGGGCACGCGCGACGTCTGCCAGGGACCGGTCGAGTACCTCCTGGCGCTCGGCCGTCATGAGCCGCTGCGCGATCTCTTGCAGCTCGTCTTCGCGGCCCAGAACCCCGATGGCGACTGGCCGCAGTGGTTCATGTTCTTTCCCCGCGACCGCAACATCCGCCCCGACGACTCGCACGGCGACATCGTCTTCTGGCCGCTCCTGGCTCTCGCTCAGTACCTGCTCGCGTCCGAGGACTTCGAGCTGCTGCACGCCTCGGTGCCGTTCTTCCACTCCGACGGCGACGCCGCCGCCGAGCGGGCGATGATCGGAGCCCACGTCGGCCGCGCGCTGGCGGTGATCGAGGCGCGGCAGATCCCGACCACGTCCCTCGTCGCCTACGGCCACGGCGACTGGAACGACTCGCTCCAGCCCGCCGATCCGGCGATGCGCGAGCGGCTGTGCAGCGCCTGGACGGTGACGCTGCAGGTGCAGACGGCGCGAGCGCTGGCGCAGGCGCTCCGCCGCGCCGGCTGGGACGCCCTCGGCGTCAGGTGCGAGGCGCTCGCCGAACGCACGCGCGCTGACTTCCAGCGTCTGCTCCTCCCCGGCGGAGTCCTCGCCGGCTTCGCATACTTCCATGCCGAGCGGCCGATCCAGTACCTCCTGCACCCGAGCGACGACGCGACCGGCATCCACTACCGTTTGCTGCCGATGATCCACGCCATCAGCAACGGTCTGCTGACGCCGCAGGAGGCGCGGCGCCACCTCGATCTCATGCGCGAGCATCTGCTGGCGCCGGACGGTGCCCGCCTGTTCGATCGGCCGCCACGCTACCGCGGCGGCGAGCAGCGCTACTTCCAGCGCGCCGAGAGCAGCTCGTTCTTCGGTCGCGAGAACGGCCTCATGTATACCCACGCCCACCTCCGTTACGCGGAGGCGATGGCGACGCTCGGCGAGGCGGAGGCCTTCTGGCTGGCGCTGCTGCAGGCGGTGCCGATCGGGCTCGGCGACGTGGTGCCGAACGCGCGTCCGCGCCAGGCCAATACGTACACGTCGAGCTCGGATCCCGTCGTCGCCGACCGCTACGAGGCCGAGGCGCGCTACGGCGACGTGCGCGCAGGTCGCGTTCCGGTCGAGGGCGGCTGGCGCATCTACTCGAGCGGCGCGGGGATCGCGTTCCGCCTGATCCACGAGCGGCTCCTCGGAATCCGCCGCCGTCGCTCGACGCTCGCATTCGATCCGGTGCTGCCGCGCCGTCTCGACGGCCTCGTGCTCGACCTCGTCCTCGTCGACCGACCGGTGCGCGTGCGCTACGCCGTCGGCGCCCGCGGCGTCGGAGTCGGCGCCTTGACGGTGAACGGCGCTGCCCTCGCCTTCGAGCGCGAGCCGAACCCGTATCGGCCGGGCGCGGCGCTGGTCGCGACGACGGCGCTCGCCGCCGCGCTCCGGTCCGACGCCAACGAACTCGTGATCAGCCTCGGATGAGCTCCCGCCGCCCGCGGCGCGATCCGTCCGGAGTGCGCCGGCGCTGTCCTCGGCTGCCTCGTTTCGACGGCGAACGTCTCCTCGGCACCGGCAGACCGCGCGCAATGGACGTATGACCGGCGCCGGGATCCTGCGGGCGATCCGGCGTCGCTGCCGGGATGGATGGTCGGGGGCGCGCGCATCCCGGCCGCGGATCGAGCGGAGTCCGCGCCGCGTCCGCGGTCTGCTCGCAGCGGCAGCCGGCATCTGCTGGCTCGGGTGCGGCGCCGGCGAGCCGCCGGCACCGCACCCGGCGCGCACCGTCGCGGGGCGCCCTACACCCGGCGCGCCGCCGGCGGCCGTCGCGACGATGCCGAGCGCTACCTTCGTCGGCGCCGCGGCCTGCATCGGCTGCCACGTCGAGGCCGGAGCCGCCTGGCGCGGTTCACAGCACGCCCGCGCCATGCAGCCGGCGGCGCCGGCCTCCGTGCTCGGCGACTTCAGCGGGGTACGGATCACGGCGGCAGGCATCACCTCGACCTTCACCCGGCGCGGCGATGACTTCGTCGTCCGTACCGACGGCCCCGACGGCCGGCTCGCCGACTATCGTGTGACCTGGGCCTTCGGCGTGTACCCGCTCCAGCAGTACCTCGTCGACTTTCCCGACGGCCGGAAGCAGGCGCTGCCGTTCGCCTGGGATGCCCGGCCGCAGCGCGACGGCGGCCAGCGCTGGTTCCACCTCTACCCGGGCGAGCGCATCGACCACCGCGACCCGCTGCACTGGACCCGGCTCCAGCAGAACTGGAATTTCGTCTGCGCCGACTGCCACGCGACCAACCTCCGGCGCAACTACGACGCTGCGGCGGACCGCTTCGCGACGACGTGGACGGATTCGGGCGTCGCCTGCGAGGCGTGTCACGGTCCCGGTTCGAACCACGTCGCCTGGGCCGAGCGCCGCTCCGGGTCGGACGGGTGGCCGGCGCGCGGTCTCGTGATCGCACTCGACGAGCGAGCCGGCGCCGCGTGGGCGCCGTCGCCGACGGCGCCCACGCGCAGCCGGCCGCTCGCCACCCATCGCGAAGTCGAGACCTGCGCCGTCTGCCACGCTCGCCGTCGCCCGCTCGGCCTCGACTCGAACCCGACCGGGCGCTTGCTCGATACCCACGTGCCGGCGCTCCTCGAGCCGGAGCTCTACGAGGTCGACGGCCAGCAGCGCGGCGAGGTCTATACCTGGGGCTCGTTCGTGCAGAGCAAGATGTACGCGCGCGGCGTCACGTGCGCTGATTGCCACGAGCCGCACGGCGGCAAGCTGCGGGCGCCCGGGAACGCGCTCTGCACCGGATGCCACTCTGCCGCCGCCTACGACGCCGCTCGGCACCACCATCACGACGAGGGTTCGGCGGCATCGGCTTGTGTCGCCTGTCACATGCCGACGCGCACCTACATGGTGGTCGATCCGCGGCACGATCACTCGCTGCGCGTGCCGCGTCCCGATCGCACGGTTGTCGACGGCACGCCGAACGCGTGCAACGGCTGTCACGTCGAGGCCGACGCGGCATGGGCGGCCGCGGCGATCGCACGCTGGTACGGTCCGAGCCGCAAGGGCTTGCAGACCTGGGGCGGAGCCTTCGCTGCCGGGCGGGTCGGGGCGCCGGGCGCGGCGGCAGCGCTCGCTGCCGTCGCCGGCGACGCTGCCGTGCCCGAGATCGCGCGCGCCACGGCGCTATCGATGCTGGAGCGCTTCCCGAGCCCGCGCGCGCTCGCGGTATTGCGGGCGGCGCTCGCCGACGCGAGCCCGCTCGTGCGGCTCGGAGCGCTCGCTGCCGTGCGCAGCTTGCCGCCCGAGGCGCGCGTCGCCCTCGCGAGCCCGCTCGCCGACGACACGGTGAAGGCGGTGCGGGTGCAGGCGGGGCTGGCGCTCGCGAGCGCGCCGCTCGACCCATTGCCGCCCGCGGCGCTGGCGGCCGGTCGGCGCGCGATCGACGAGTGGGCAGCGTCGGAGCGGGCGCTGGCCGAGCGCCCCGAGTCGCACCTGAACCTCGGCATCGTCGCCGCCGAGCGCGGCGACACCGCTGCGGCCGCAGCCGAGTATCGCGCCGCCTTGAGGGTCGACCCGCTCTTCGTGCCCGGCTACGTGAACCTCGCCGATCTCTATCGGGCGGCGGGCCCGGCGGCGGAGGCGGCGCGCATCCTCGACGCCGGCCTGACTGCGGTTCCCGGCGATCCGACACTGCTGCACGCACTCGGGCTGCAGCGCGTGCGGGAGGGTCGGAGCGCGGAGGCGCTAGCACTGCTCGAGCGCGCCGCCGACGGGCGTCCCAACGATCCGCGCCTCGCGTACGTCTACGGCGTCGCGCTCTACTCCGCCGGACGCGCCGAAGAGGGCTTGCGCATACTCGCTGCGGCCCTTGTGCGAGCGCCTTACGACTCGCAGTTGCTTACGGCGCTTGCCGCGTTCGAACGCGATGCGGGTCGGCACGAGGCCGCGCTCGACTACGCACGGAGGCTCGCTGCCGTGGCACCCGACGATGCCGGCGCCCGACGGCTGGTGAGCGAGCTCGGCGGCGACTGATGGCGCGCGCCGGCCCCGCCGGGATCGTTCTGGACGTCAGCCGCCGACGGGATAGGAGAGAGGACATGCGTGCGCAGACGGGGGCGGCCATGGGACCGAGGGCGACCGCGACGGCGTCCATCGAGGCGGTGGCGCTTGCAGCCGCGAGCGGCGAGCGGCGGTAGCGTCGTGGTCGGCCGTCGACAGTACCCGGGTCCCGAGGCGCCCGGCCGATCACGGCGGCGGGCGGCGCTCGGCACGCCGGCGCTAGCGCTCCTCATGCTCGTCTGGTGGCTGGCAGCGCTGGTGCCGCCGGCCGCTGGGCAGTCGCCGGCCTCCCCCGCGGCGTCGCCGAGCCCGGCGGCCTGGATCCGGCCGGAAGAAGTCGCCGGGCAGGCCGATACTCTGCTCCAGGCGCTCGCTGCGGCGCCGCCAGACAGCGACGTGCAGCGAGCGATGGAGCGGGTCGACGACGGGCTTCGCCAAGCACGGCCGGAGTTCGACGGGCTGCTGCGCAAGGTGCGGAGCGCGGTCGCGGAGGGAGCGGCCTCCGGCGAGCTCGAGGATTTCACGCGCGAGCTCGCGGCCACCAGCAAGAAGCTCGATGCATGGGATACCGCAGTCGCCGCCGAGATGAAGCGGCTCTCCGAGGTGCGCGACGACCTGCAGCGCTCCGAGGCCGTGTGGAGCCAGACCCGCGCTCGCCCGGAGACGGCGGCAGCCGGTAGCGTCGTCGAGCGCCGCGTCGACGGCTCGCTCGCAGCGCTGGCCGCGACCGAGAAGGCGCTGCGGCCCTGGCGCACGCACGTGCTCGCGCTCAGCGACCGGATCCTCGATCTCCGCACCGCCGTCGCCACGGCGAGCAAGCAGATCGAAGCCGCCAGGGTGGTGAAGCTCGAGAACATCCTCGTCCGCAATCGGCCGCCGCTCTGGAACGCCGACCTACCGACCCGCCTCGGCGACGAGCTGCCGCAGATTCCGGATGCCGTGCGCATGTACGGCAGCGGCATCGTCGAGTACGTCGCCCGCGATGTCCGGCCGCTCGTGCTCCAGCTCCTCTGCGTGCTGGCAGCGGTCGGGCTGCTGCGGGTGCTCGCCGCGGCGACGCCGGTGCCGACGGTGCCGGCGATCCGCGAGCGTCCCATCCAGCCCTATGCGCTCGGTCTGCTGTTGACGCTGCTGGCGACGCCGTGGCTGCACCCGGCGAGCCCGCAGCGCTTCCGGCATCTGCTGTCGATCCTCGCCTTCGTGCCGGCGACGCGCATCATCCTGGCGTCCGGGAGCGTGCAGCGGCGCTCGCGGTTCTTCACCGTGCTCGGCGTGCTGCTCGTCGACCGCGTCACCCTCGTCGTCGCCCCGCTGCCGGCGGTGGTGCGGCTCAGCATGGTCGTGTCGATGATTCTCGACGCCGTGGCGGCGCTCGCGATCGCCGACGGCTTCGGCGCCAGGGAACGTTCGCTGGCGTGGCGGCGGAGCGGACAGCTCGCCGTGGCCGTGCTCGGAATCGGGCTCGCGGCGGAGATCGGCGGGTGGGGCGACCTCGGGGCGCTCGTGGCCCGCGGCTTCGCCGCCGTGGTGATCGCGGCGCTCTTCGTGCACGCTGCCGTGCTCGGCTGCGAGCCGGTCGTCGTACGCCTGCTCGGGACGGCTCTGGTGCGGCGCAGCCACCTCGTCGACCGACGCCGACCGGTCGCGCGCTCGCGCATCGATCTGGCGCTGCGGGGCGTCGGAGGAATGGTCTGGGCTATCCTCGTCCTGCGCACCCTCGGGCTCGATGCTCTGGCGCTGACGGCGCTCGCAACGGCGCTCACGGCCGCCTTCTCGGTCGGAGCGCTCTCGTTCTCCATCGGCGCCGCGCTCGCTTTCGCACTCACGCTCTGCACCGCCATGATCCTGGCGAGGGTAGTCGGCGGCGTGCTCGAAGAGGACGTCTATCCGCGGGC
Source organism: Polyangiaceae bacterium UTPRO1 (assembly GCA_002050235.1). Taxonomy (GTDB): domain Bacteria; phylum Desulfobacterota; class Binatia; order UTPRO1; family UTPRO1; genus UTPRO1. Next base: position 109,617 of record MWST01000027.1, read on the forward strand.
GCAGCTCCCGCGCGGCGTGCCGTTCGTGCTCTCGACGCTGGTCCGCTACGGCGTCTATTCCTTCGGGTTCTTGTTGGCGCTCGCGGCGGCCGGTATCGAACTCGGACAGCTCACCATCCTGCTCGGAGGGCTCGGGGTCGGCGTCGGTCTCGGCCTCCAGGATCTGGTCAAGAACTTCGCAGCCGGCCTGACGCTGCTGCTCGAGCGCCGCGTCCATCCGGGCGACATCGTCCAACTCCCGGGTGGACAGGTCTTCGGGCGCGTCGTCGCGATCGGCCTGCGGTCGACGCTGGTGAAGCCGGGGGACGGCTCCGAGATCGTGGTGCCGAACGGCGACCTGATCGCGGGTGCGATCACTGCCTGGACGCTCTCGGACCGGTTGTGCCGCGTCGAGGTCGCGGTCGGCGTCGCCTACGACACCGACCCCGAGCGCGTGATCGCGATCTTGCAGGCGGTCGCTCGCGCCGACGCGCGCTTTCTCGAGCATCCGCCGCCCACGGCGCTCTTCGTGCGCTTCGGCGAGAGCTCGCTCGACTTCGTGCTCCGCGCCTGGACCGACAAGGGCGTGGAGGAGCGGGCGGGGCTGGCGAGCGCGCTCGCGGTGGCTACGCACCGGGCGCTCGCCGACGCCGGAATCGAGGTTCCGTTCCCGCAACGCGATCTCCGCCTCGTCGGCGTGTCACCGGAGGCCGGCGCGGCGCTCGCGGACCGCGGCCGCTCCGGGTGAGGGCGCTCGGCGCTCCGCGGCGCCGAGCGCGATCTCCGGGTGCGGCTCAATCCGCGAGCGGCGGCCGCAGCCGGTGCCAGTCGGTGGCGCGCTGGTACGCGTGTCCAACGCGGAGCAGGGTCGGCTCGCCGAGGTGCGGTCCGACGAGCTGGAACCCGAGCGGCAGGCCGAGCGCGTCGACGCCGCCGGGGAGCGAGAGCGTCGGGCTGCCCGACATGTCGTAGGGGGCAGTGAACCGCAGCATCTGCTCGCCGGCTTCGGGATCGGCGCCGACAGCGGTCAGGGCCGCTACCGGCGGCGTCGGGATGGGCTGCGCCGGCGACAACACGAGGTCGACGGCGGTGAAGATGGCGGCGAGGTCGCCCGTGAAGCGCAGCCGCGCTTCGTGGCCGCGTGCGTACGCCGCCGCGGCGGCGCTGCGGCCGAGGTCGAGGAGGGCGGCGAGCGTCGGACCGTAGAGCGCGGCCTTGGCGGGGTAGATCGCTTCGTGGGCAACTGCGCACTCCACGGCGCACATGAGGCTCCAGGCGCGCACGACCTCGGTGCCGTCGGGGAGGGTGATCGGGACGATCGTCGCGCCGAGGCGACGCAGCACGTCGGCGGCGGCGTGCACCATCGCCGAGACGGTCGGGTCGACGTTGTCGCTCGCGCCGCGCTCGTCGAAGCCGACCCGCACGCCCGAGATGCCACGGTCGAGGTCGGCTAGATAGTCGGGAACGGGCGCGGCGAGCGTCGTCGGGTCGGCGGCGTCCCGGCCGGCGATCGCGGCGAGGATCACGGCGGCGTCGGCGGCCGAGCGCGCCATCGCCCCGACGTGGTCGAGCGACGCCGCGAGCGGGAACACACCGGCGCGGCTCACTCGTCCCCACGTCGGCTTGAGACCGGTCACGCCGCAGGCGTGCGCCGGAAAGCGGATCGAGCCCCCGGTATCGGTGGCGATGGCACCGAAGCAGAACCCGGCGGCCGTGGCGACGCCGGAGCCGCTCGAGGAGACGCCGGTCCAGTAGTCGGAGTGCCACGGGTTCACCGGCGCCGCGACCTCGGGATGATGGGCGGCGAAGGCGCCTTCGGTCATCTGGAGCTTTCCGAGCAGGACGGCGCCGGCGGCGCGCAGGCGTGCGGCCACGGTTGCGTCGACGCCGGGACTCCAGTCGCGGAGCGCGAGCGAGCCGACGTGGGTGGGCGCGTCGCTCGTAGCGCAGATGTCCTTGATCGCGAGCGGGATCCCGTGGAGCGGGCCGCGAACGGCTCCACGCGCGCGCTCGCCGTCGGCCGCAGCGGCGCTGGCGAGCGCGGCTGCGGGGGTCACCGTGGCGAAGCTCCGGAAGGTCCGATCCAGGCGCTCGATGCGCGCCAGCAGGTCGCGCGTGAGCTCCACGGACGACACCTCCCCGGCTGCGAGCGCGGCGGCGGCTTCGAGGAGAGTTAGATGGTGGCGCGCCGCCGTCACTAGTCGAGCGCCTTCCCGAGCGCGTCCATCGCCCGACCGAAACCCTCCCAGTCGCCGGCGCGCAGGCGCTCGAGCGCTCGTTGGTAGTGGTCGCGGGCAGCGGCGGACGCCGGCGGCGCTGTAGCGGCCTCGGATGCGCCGCCCGCCGGTGCCGGGAGTGCGGCTACCGGCGCGCTCGCCGGCTCGGCGCGCGGCGGCGGCGCTCCCGGACGGAAGACCGCAGCCAGCGCCGCATCGAGGGTGCGCTCCATTGCCAGCCGATCTCCGTAGGCGACGATCACCCGCTTCAGCTCGGGGATCTGTCCTTGCGTCGAACGCAGATACAGCGGCTCGACGTAGACGACTGCGTCCTCGACCGGGATCACGAGCAGGTTGCCGCGGATCACCTTCGAGCCCATCTGGTTCCAGAGCGAGAGCTGCTGCGAGATCACGGTGTCCTGGTCGATACGGGCTTCGATCTGCTGCGGACCGTAGATCAGGCGCTCCTTCGGCAGCTCGTAGACCAGGAGCTCGCCGTAGTGGTCGAGGTCGCTCCGGGCCGCGACCCAACCGATCATGTTGCTGCGGTTCGCGGGCGTCATCGGCTGCATGAGGATGAACTCCTCGCCGCTTTCGCCGGGAAGCTTCGTGATCACGTAGTACGGATCGGCGATTCCGCGCCGCATCTCGCCGCCGGCGGCGTCGGTCGGAAAGTTCCACAGGTCTTCCTTGTTGTAGAACACGTCCGGGTTGGTCATGTGGTACGTGCGATACATCTCGGTCTGGATCAGGAAGAGGTCTTCGGGATAGCGCACGTGCTGCTGGAGGTCGGGAGACATCTCCGTGAACGGCCGGAAGAGTCCCGGAAACATGCGGGCGTAGGCGGCGAGAACGGGCTCGTCGGGATCGAGCGCCCAGAAGGTGACGGTGCCGTCGTACGCGTCGACGGTGATCTTCACCGGGTTGCGGATGTAATTGATGCCGAGACCGCGCACCGGCTCCGCATAGGGATACGTGCGCGCGGTCGTGTACGCGTCCTGCATCCACACCAAGCGGCCGTGGGCGACGACCAGGTACGGGTCGCGGTCGAGGCGGAGGAAGGGCGCGAGCGTGCCGATCCGCTGCTGCAGGGTGCGGCGGTAGAGGAGGCGGCTCTCGGGGCGGAGATTCCCGGAGATCAGGAGATTCAGGTCGCGGAAGTGCCAGGCGAAGACCGCACGCCGGAGGCGCGAGCCGAGCGTGATGCCGTCGGCGCCAGCGTAGCTGTTGGAGACGTTCTCGTCGCCCTTCGGGTAGTCGAACTCCTCGGCCTCGGCGTTCACGATCACGTAGTCCGTGGTCTTCTCGCCGAAATAGATGCGCGGCTCCGTGATCCGGATGCCGACGCGCGACTGCGGCGGGATGTCCTGGATGAAGAAGGTCGGGAGACCTTCGCCCTCGAGCTCGGTGACGGGGCTCATCACGGCGCCGAACCCGTGCGTGAATTGCAGCCGCTGGTTCACCCACGTGCGCGCGTTCTCGGGCAGGAGCTCGGCGTTGATCTCGCGCGCCGCCAGCATGACCTGCCGGCGCCCGCCGGCGAGCTCGTAGCGATCGACGTCGACGTCGTGAAAATCGTAGTAGAGGCGGATCAGCTGCAGCTGGCGGTAGGCGTCGAGGAGCGGCTGCGGATCCCAGAGCCGGACGTTCTGGAAGGTGGCGGCGTTGCGGGCGATGGCGGCGGCGTCGAGCGCCTGATCGGCGGGGAAGGGATGTGGCTCGATGCGATCGAGACCGTAGGCAGCGCGGGTCATGGCGATGTTGCGTTCCAGGTAGGGGCGCTCGAGGCGGAGCTCGTCGGGGCGTACGCGCAGGCGCTGGAAGGCGTCGGGGAGAAACGACGCCGCGAGTCCGGCGCCGAGGACGACCACGACCGCCGCGACCGCCAGGCGCCAGTCCCTTCCGCTCGTGTTCGCCGCCGCGAGCCCCGCTCCGGCGAGCGAGGCGAGCACGAGCAGCCACTGCAGCGGCAGCTTCACCGAGCTCACGGTGTAGCCGGCGCCGAAGACCGCGCCGTACGGCGTCAGCAGGAGATCGTAGCGGCCGAGCCAATATCCCAAGGCGCGGGTCGCGAGGTAGAGCGCGAGGAGGAGCGACGCCATCCCTATCAGGTGTGGGGCTGCGAGCTCGTCCGGGCGCCGGACGTCGAGGGCGCCGTGGAGATAGAAGATGGCGCCCGCGGCCATGGTCGCGAAGACGACCGCTGCAGTCGCGGCGCCGGCTATGCCCTTGAGCGCCGGCAGCGTGAAGACGTAGAAGCCGACGTTGCGACCGAAGACGGGGTCGGTCGTCCCGAAGGCGCCGCCGTACCACCAGAGGAGGTAGGTGTCGGCGCTGGCGGCCTGGGCGATGCCTGCGAGCGCCGCTGCGAGCGCCGCCGCCGCGAGCACGAGGCCACGCCACGGCAAGCGGCCCGCGAACGGCGCGACCAGCTCCGGGAGCGTTCCCTGGCCGTCGGGCGTCCGTCTGAAGACGACGCGCACGACGCCGGCAGCGCGCACCTGACGGACCGCACGCAGGCCGATCGCAGCGACCAGCGCGAAGGTCGGTAGGAACGTGGCGGCGAAGCACGCCGCCTTGGCGAGCAGGCGCGTCCGGAAGACCACCCAGGCGCCGAGCTGGCGGAACCAGAGCGCGTCGAGATAGAGCCCGCTCGCGGTGCCCGCGAGGGTCGCGGCGACGAGCACGGCGAGCGCCGCTGCGACGAGGGCGAAGCGGCCCGGACTAGGCACGGCGCTCGGCGGCGATCGCGGCCACGTGCTGGCGCACGACGGCGGGCGGACAGAGGCGGACGAAGAGCCAGAGCCCGGTGACCCCGACCAGAAGATCGTCCATCGTGCCGACGATCGGAATCAGCTCCGGTACGACGTCGAGCGGCGACAGCAGGTAGATAGCGATCAGCACGAGGAGAAGCTTCGGCAGCGCCGGCACCCTACGGTCGCGGAAGAGCCGCCAATAGAGCTTGGCGAAGCTCGGAGCGTAATACAGCACCTGACCGCCGCGGCCGGTGAAGAGATAGCGGGGCATCGTCGAGCTTGCGCGCGCCATCGGCTCTGCATGGCTCGCCGGAGCGGCCACGTCAATCCGTACGGGTGTGGCGGTCACCGGTGGCGTTCTTGGACTGCCCCCCGGCTGCCGCCGCCGGCGCGACTTCCCGGATGGAGCAGCGAGCTGCGATCACAGCTTCGGACTCGCCGTGCAGGATACGACGCGGAAGCCCGCATCGGTGAGAAGCTCGGTCGCACCGCGCTCGGGAGGCATGCGGACGCGGACGTTGATCGTCTGTTTGCCGCCGCGCGTGCGGACGGAGCTGATCCACGCGACGGTGGCGCCATGGCGACCGAAGATCTCCCGGATGCTCGACACGGCGCCCGCGTCTTCATCGCACTCGACGGTGAGAACGGTCGTCGTCTCCAGTCGCGCGCAGAGCTCGACGAGGGCGCCGAGCAGGTCGCTCTCGCTGACGATGCCGACCAGCATGTGGTCGAGGACCACCGGGAGGGCGCCGATCTTGCGCTCGCGGAGCAGCGCCGCCGCGACCTCGACCGGGGTGTCGGGCGTGACCGTCGCCGGCGCCGGGGTCATGACTGCGTCGACGGTCGAGCCGGCATCGGCGACGCCGCGCACGTCGCGGTCGGTGATGATGCCGACGACGCGTCCTGCGGCCACCACCGGCAGCTGCCGGATGCGGCGGCGGCGCAGCGCCTCGCGCACGGTGGCGACATCGTCGTCGGGCCTCACCGTCTCGACGATCGCCGTCATGCAGTCGCGGACCACCATAGTCGAGATCCTCTCAGTGGCGCAGGTACGTCAGGATGTCCCGCAGTTGCTCCGCGGACAACGTATCCTGAAAATGCGGCATCCGCCCGGACTCGCGGCGCAGCATGTGCAGCACCTGCCGCCGGGTCGCCGCGGGTCCGAGGCGCCGCACGGTCTCGGCGCCGATGACCGGGGCTGGGGTGGCCGGCGGCAGCAGATCCTCGGGGTGGACGCCGCGACCGTCGTCGCCGTGGCAGGCGGCGCAGTAGGTGTCGTAGAGCCGATAGCCCTTCGAGAGATGCCGCACGTAGGCGACGACGGCGCGCAGCTCGCCGGGCTCGAAGGTGTCGCTGAGCGGCGGCATCGTGCCGACCCCGTCCACTGCGACGGCTTCGAGGCCGCGATCCGTGTAGCGCTCGCGCGCGACCATGAGGCTCGGGGGCGGAGGCTCGTTGACGGCGCCGAGGACGCCCTCGCCTTGGCCGTAGGCGCCGTGGCAGGGGGCGCAAGCGCCCTCGAAGACGAAGCGGCCGACACGCAGGAGCTCCCAGTCGCTGCGCGAGAGCGTCGGCAGATAAGCGGTGATGGCATCGGCCTCGAGATCCTCGGCAACGGCGTTTCGCCGCGGCGTCGACCGGAGCGGCTCGCCGCGCAGCAGACGGGCGATGATCTCGTCGTCGCTGTTGCGGTCGAGGAGGCCGGGGGCGCGGAGATCGGATGGACGAAGATCGATCACGCCCGCGACCGGACCGTCGCCGCGTCCCGACGGTCCGTGGCAGCCGCCGCAGTACGATGCGTAGAGCACGGCGCCGCGAGCGACCGACCAGTCGGCGACCGGCCGGGCGGGCGCGGCCGGACCGCGGTGCGGCGCTGGCCGGCATGCGGCCATCAGCAGCAGTGCGCCGGTCGCCACCGCGACCCGCACCGCTCCGTTCTTCCAACCGCCGCTACGCATTTCCCCTCCTCGCTAGAGCGACGCCGCGGCGGGTAGGGTGATCACGAACGTGGTGCCGCGGCCGGGCGCGCTCTCGATGGCGATCGTGCCGCCCATCCGTTCGCACGCCATCTTGCAGAACACCAGCCCGAGGCCGGTGTCTTCGCGATGGGCGCTCCGAGCGCGACCGGCGCGCGCGAAGAGGTGCGCTTGCTCCTCGGGCGGAATGCCGCGTCCGCTGTCGCGGATGCGGATCTCGAGATGCGCGTCGTCGACCCGCGCCGCGAGCTCGATCGTGCCTGCGGCGCTGTGACGAATGGCGTTGACGACCAGGTTGTTGAGGACGCGGCGGAGGAGCCAGCGGTCGGTCACCATGACCGGCAGCGGCGCCGCGACCGTGACGCCGATCGTCATGCCGGCGATTTCGCCCGCGGCGCGGTACTCGGCGGCGCATTCGGCGAGGAGGCCATCCACGGCCACCGGCTCCAGACGCAGCTCGAGCCGCCCCGCTTGCATCTGATCGATCTCGAGGAGGTTCTCGATCATCCGCATGAGGTCTTGGGCGCTGCGTTGGATCTGGGCGAAGTGGCGATCGCTCGCTGCGCCGCTCGCCTTGCGGAGGGCGAGCTGGGTAACGGCCAGGATGCCGCCGAGCGGCCCTTTGAGGTCGTGCACGATCATGCCGGTGAGATCGGCCTTCGCCTGCTCGAGCTCGTCCTTGGCGGCGAGCGCTCGTTCGGCGACCTCGGCCATGCGGCGATAGTCTTGCGCCAGCCGCCGGTCGACGTAGCCGTTCAAGATGTAGCCGTCCATCGCCAGCCCCATGTCCAGGAAAACGACTTTCGTGAAGGAGCCGAGGAGAGCGAGGAGCGTGCCGGGGTCATCGGAGTAGTGCTCGCTGAGGCGGTCGGCGAGGAGCCTCAGGTAGAGCGAGTAGGTTCCGAGGTACCACTCCGGGCGCAGGTCGGTGTTGGCGTGCGCGGCGCCGACGCGCAGCCGGCTCTCGAAGTAGTCGCGGTCGAAGTCGCCGTCGAGCATCCGGAGGAAGTACTGCCGCTGGAGCTTCTTGAGCCGCTTGACTGTCTCGTCGTCCTCGAGCAGGCGGCGCGTCTCCTCGAAGGAGAGCAGGTGGCCGTAGAAGTCTTCGACGATGCCGTCGACGTTGGCGTGCGCGAAAGCGCGGAGCTTCGCCAGATTTTCGACGTCGGCGGCATCGAAGGCGAGAAACGCTAGGCGGCGCGCGCAGCCCGCGGCGTCGAGCCCGATCCGCCCGAGGAGGTTCGACGCCGCTAGGACCGGACTCGCGCCTCTTGGCGCGCCGTCATGCGGACGCTCGTCAGCCGGGGCCGGCACGCTCGGGTTCGGCGACGAGCGGTGCTGCGGCCGCGATCTCATGGAGCGCGACTCTATCATGCAGGCTCGGTGACGCGAGCGTTTGCGGCCGAAAACCGATGCGGTCCGGGCGGTGTCGCCGCCTACGTGATCTGCAGCTCCTCGATCTTCCGATAGAGCGACGACAGCGATACGCCGAGCAGCTCGGCGGCTCGCTTCTTGTCGTGGTCGGCCTTGAGCAAGACGGACCGGATGTGCGCCTTCTCGTACGAGCGCATCGCTTCGCGGAGATCGTCGCCGGCCGGTGTGCCGACCGTGGCGTCGCCTTGGAGCGCGCGGGGCAGGTCGGCGGGCGTGATCCAATCGCCCTCGCCGAGGATCATCGCGTGCTCGATCACGTTGTCGAGCTCGCGGACGTTCCCTTTCCACGGCGAGGCCATCAGGATCTTCATGGTGGCGCCGTCGACGCCCTTGAAGTTGCGCTTCAGCTCGCGGTTGTGGATGCGGACGAAGTGCTCGATCAGGAGCGGCAGATCCTCGCGGCGCTCGCGCAACGGCGGGATCTCGATACCGACGACGTTCAGCCGATAGAAGAGGTCTTCGCGGAAGCGGCCGTCCTCGACGGCCTTCGCCAGATCGCTGTTGGTGGCGGCGATGACGCGCACGTCGACTTTCGAGGGCGTCGTCGCGCCCACCGGCAGGATCTCCTTCTGCTCGATGGCGCGCAGTAGCTTCACCTGCAGTCCGAGCGGCAGGTCGCCGATTTCGTCGAGGAATATGGTGCCGCCGCGCGCCCGCGCGAAGAGGCCTTCCTGGTTCGCGACCGCGCCCGTGAACGAGCCGCGCAGGTGGCCGAAGAGCTGGCTCTCGAGCAGGTTTTCGGGAATCGCTCCGCAGTTCACCGGTAGGAAGATCCGGTCGCGCTGCTCGCTGAAGTGGTGGATCGCGCGGGCCACGACCTCTTTGCCGGCGCCGCTTTCGCCGGTGATGAGCACGGTGCTCTTGGTGGGCGCCACGCGTTGCACGAGCTTCATGACGTCCCGCATCGCCCCCGAGCGCCCTACCAGGTTGTCGAAGTCCCACTGCTTGGCCACCTGATTCCGCAACATCTGGTTTTCCCAGGCGACCTGGCGGTGCTGCAGGAGGTGGGAGATCTTGTGGAGGACGTCGTCGAAGATCAGCGGCTTCAGCAGGTAGTCCTGCGCCCCGCGCTGCAGAGCTTCGACGGCCGTCTCGACCGTAGCGTGCGCCGTCATCAGGAGCACGAAGGTCTGGGGCGAGGCGTTGCGGGCGTGCGACAACACGGTGAGGCCGTCGGCGCCGGGCATGCGGAGGTCGGAAATGACGAGGTCGATCTCCTGGCTGTCGAGGGCGGCGATCGCGGCGTCGCCGTCCGCTACGGCGGTCACCTCGTAGCCCTCGTCGCGGAGCACCTCGGCGAGGCTCTCGCGGACGGCGGTCTCGTCTTCGGCGATGAGGATCGAGCCTTTGGGGGCGCAGTCTGCGCTCATGGGGGCAGTCACGAAGGGGTCCGGATTCGAAGCTCGAAGTTCGCGCGGGCGTCGTCCCTTTTCAAGAGGCGTGCCGCCAGCGGAAGCACATCGTCGCGGCGAGCTTTCCCAGCCCTCGGAAAAGGAACGGGCGCGGGCCGGTGCGTCGTCGCAGCGGTCGGAATGCCGGCGCTGATTTGGTGCGGCGTGTGCCTTGGCTGAGTGCTTGCAACGGGGGTGCGTATGACCACGGGTATGCGGGTCCGAGGCGTAGCGGCGGCATTGGCGCTCGCGGGCTGGTGCGCCGCTGCTCCGGTGTCGGCAGCCGCACCTCCGGATGGGCGCCTGCTCTACACGGAGAATTGCGAGCGCTGCCATGGTGTGACCGGACGCGGCGACGGTCCCGATGCGGAGCTGTTCGCGAACCGGCCCGCCGATCTTCGTCGCGGCTTCCTCGATCGATACCCGGCCGAGGATCTGGTGCGGCGCATCCGCAGCGGCGTGCCGCTCGAGCTCGCCCTCGACCTCGATCGGCTGCGCGCACGCGCGGGCGAGGTCGAGGCGCTCGCCGCCTACCTGGAACGCCTGCCGACGATCGACTGGCGCCGCGTCGAGGAGGGGCAGGCCGTTTACGTCGATCGCTGCGAGCTCTGCCACGGTCGTAGCGGAGCTCCGGAGCGGGCGTTGCCGCCCGGCGTCCGTGCCCCACGCGATCTCTCCGACCCGGCGTTCCAAGCGAGCGTGGACGAGAAAGACCTCGCCGTTCTCGCGAGGCACGGGCGCGGCGGCATGCCGGCCATCGGTCCGCCGATCGCGGACCGCGAGCTCCGGTCGCTCCTGGCCTTCGTGCGCCTGCTCTCGCCTGGCTACACGCTTTACGATCGCTACTGCGCCGCTTGCCACGGGGACGACGGACGCGGCGCAGGGAGCCTCGTCGAGGGGGACGAGCGCCCGAGCGTAGTCTTCGACCGTGCCTACTTCAGGCGTCGCGATCCAGAGCAGGTGCGAACCGCAGTGTGGCACATGCTCGCGACCCGACGTCCCGCGATGCCGCATTTCCGGCGCGTGCTGACGCCGGCTGAAGTGCGGGCGATCGTCGCGTATCTGAAGCGCGCGCCGTAGCGCGGAGGCGGCGTGCCGGCGCGCGTGCTCCCCGCGGCTCGTCTCGCCGACGTTGGTGCTCCAGGCGGCCTAACCTCCGCCGAGGCGGCGGCGCGGCGGGCGCGCTACGGACCGAATGATGTCCTGGCGGCAGTTCCGCATCCGTGGCGAGCTCTCGCCGCCGACACCATGCGCGATCCGATGCTGTGGTTCCTGGTCGCGACGGGAGGACTATATGCCGCGATCGGCGACCGCGCCGAGGCGCTGACGCTTGCGGCCGCGATCGTGCCGCTGGCGTTCATGGACGCGTTTCTCCATCGCCGTACGGCCGCATCGACCGCAGCGCTCGAGCGCCGCCTCGCCGCGCGCGTGCTCGTGCTGCGTGATGGCGTCGAGCGTGAGTTGCCCGCTCGTGATCTCGTTCCCGGCGACCTCGTCGTCGTGCCGGCAGGCACCGCGGTGCCCGCCGACGGCATTCTCCTAGGCGGCGACGAGGTGCAGGTCGACGAGGCGACGCTCACCGGCGAGTCGGGGCCGATCCGCAAGCGTCCGGCGGCAGCGTGGCCGCCGCGTGCGCGTGCGGACGTGCCGATCGCGGGGGAGCATTGGCTGCAGGCCGGGACGCGGATCCTCACCGGACGTGCGCGCATGGTCGTCGTCTTCGGCGGCGCCGAGACGCTCTACGGCGCGATCGTACGAGTCGCGGTGGCGGGTACGGTGGAGCCAACGCCGCTCCAGCGCGCTATCGGGCGCCTGGTCCTGGTTTCGAGCGCGGCGGCGGCGCTCGCATGCATCGCCCTCGCGGCGGTCCGCCTGGCTCAGGGGCGAGGCTGGACGGACGCGATAGTGAGCGCGCTCACGCTCGCGGTAGCGGCCCTCCCCGAGGAGCTGCCGGTCGTCTTCACCTTCTTTCTCGGCGTCGGCGTCTACCGGTTGGCGCGGCGCCGGGCACTCGTGCGGCGCGCCGCTGCAGTCGAGAACGTCGGGCGAGTGACGACGATCTGCTCCGACAAGACGGGGACGCTGACGGAAGGCCGGCTCGTCCTCACGCACCTCGTGCCGACGGCGGACATGGACGAGGCGCGGCTCCTGGCGCTCGCGGCGGCGGCGTCGCATGCCGAGAGCGGCGACCCGCTCGATGTCGCGGTGGCGACGGTCGCTGTCGAGCGCGGCGTGATCCTCGCCGACGTCACCGTGGTCGCGAACTTTCCCTTCACCGAAGAGCGGCGGCGCGAGACGGTGGTGGTGCGGGCAGCGGACGGCACGTTCCTCGCGGCGACCAAAGGTGCCCTCGAGACTCTTCTCGGCTGCGCCGAGGTGGCGGATGAGGCCGCCTGGGTGGCGCGCGCCGACGCTCTCGCACGCGGCGGTCACAAGGTGATCGCCTGCGCGTGGCGCGCGCTCGATCCCGGATGGAGCGGCGGCGAGCCGACGGCGGGCCTGATGCTCGCGGGGCTCCTCGCCTGCGAGGATCCGGTTCGACCGGGGGTCGCGGCAGCGTTGGCTGGATGCGGTGCGGCGGGGCTCCGCGTCGTCATGGTGACCGGCGACCACCCGCTCGCGGCCGTGGCGGTGGCCGGGGAGATCGGACTAGGGGGCGGTGCCCCCGTCGTCGCTACCGGAGACGAGATGGCCGCAGCCATTGCGGCCGGTGATCCGCAGAGGTTGGTGATGCGCGTCGACGTGGTGGCGCGGGCGACGCCGATCCAGAAGCTGGCGCTCGTCCGGGCGCTGCAGGAGGCGGGCGAGCTGGTGGCGGTGACCGGCGACGGCGTCAATGACGTGCCGGCATTGCGGATCGCCGACGTCGGGATAGCGATGGGCGAGCGCGGCACCCAGAGTGCGCGCGAGGTCGCGCCGATCGTGCTTCTCGACGACGATTTCGCGACCATCGCCGGGGCGATTGCCGAGGGGCGCCAGCTCTTCCAGAATCTCCAGCGCAGTCTTCGGTACCTGCTGATGATGCACGTTCCGTTCGTCGCGACCGCGGCGCTCATCCCCTTTGCCGGATACCCGCTGTTGTATCTGCCGATCCACGTCGTGTGGATGGAACTCGTCATCCATCCGACCGCGCTCCTGGCGTTCCAGGCGCCGGCCGCGGCGGCGGTGCCGACGGCGGCGTCGCGGAGGCGATCGCCGCGCCTCCTCGACGGTGCACAATGGGTGGAGGTCGCCGTCGTCGGTGGCGTGCTCATGCTGCTGGTCGCGGGCGGATTCCTCGCCGCCGTCACCGAGGGGAGCTCGGTGGCGCAAGCGCGCGCCGGGGCGCTCCTGACGCTCTCGCTCGCGAGCGCCGCGCTCACCGTGGTCTTGAGCAGGCTCGGAACACCGGCTGCGCGCGTCATCTCGACCGCGACAGCGGGCCTGGCGATCGTGCTCGTGGAGGTGCCGGCACTGGCGGCGCGGATGCACGTGGCGCCGCTCCAGGCACGTGCCTGCGGACGAGCCGCGTTCGCGGCCCTCGTAGTTGCCGGCTTGGGCGCGCTCTTCGCGCGCCGCGGGTCGGGAGCGGAGACTGCATGACCAGAGTCTTGGTGTTGAACGGCGGCACCGGAACCGTGAAGGCGGCGGTTGCGCGGGTGGCGGCGGGGGAGGTGGTCGTCGAGGCTCGCCACGTCGTCGAGGTCGCGGCGGACGGCGGCGACCGCTGCGCCTTCGAGGCCGCGATGGCCGGGCTCGGCGCCGCGCTCGCGAACGTCACCGCGGTGGGACACCGCGTCGTCCACGGCGGCACGGAGCTCACTCGACCCGTGCGCGTCGATGCGGCGGTCGAGGCGACGATAGCCCGGCTCGCCCCGCTCGCGCCTCTGCACAATCGGATTGCTCTTGCGGGAATAACGGCGGCGCGCGCTCGGTACGCGGCTCTGCCGATGGTCGCGGTCTTCGACACCGCTTTCCATGCCGGCCGGCCGGAGCCGGCGCAGCGCTACGCGCTGCCCGAAGCGCTGGTCGCGAGCCACGGGCTCCGGCGCTACGGCTTCCACGGCATCGCACACGCCTCGCTCGTCGCCGGCCTGGCGGCGGCACTCGGGGTTGCGCCTACCGCCGTGGACGCAGTGACGCTTCAGCTCGGTAGCGGCTGCTCGGCGTGCGCGGTCGCGGGCGGGCGTTCGATCGAGACTTCGATGGGCTTCACGCCGCTCGAGGGGCTCGTCATGGGCACGCGAGCGGGCGACGTCGATCCCGGACTGGTGATCCACTTGCACCGCGCCGGTCTCTCGCCCGACGCGCTCGAGCGCGTGCTGACGCGCGAATCGGGCCTGCGCGGGGTCGGCGGCAGCGCCGACGTGCGTGAGCTGCTGCGGCGCGAGGCGGCCGGCGACGCGCGCGCGGCCCTGGCGCTCGCGCTCTTCGTGCGCCGCATCGTCATGACGGTCGGCTCCTATCTCACGCTGCTCGACGGCCGCGGTGCGCTGGTCTTCGGCGGCGGCATCGGCGAGCACGCCGGGGAGATCCGGGCCCGGGTCGCTGCCGGTCTCCGCGCCTGGAACGTCGCGCTCGATCCGGCGCGCAACGCCGCGCCTGGACCGAGCGTACGCGCGCTCGGCGCCGCCGGCGCGCGCCCGGTCTGGGTCGTGCCGACCGACGAGGAATCGCTGATCGCAGCGGCGGTGATCAGGGTGCTCGCGGAGGAGCCTTGAGCAGCGACGACGCGATCGAGCCGCTCCCGGAGGACGTGGTCGCTGCGCTCGCAGCGCCGGCCTTCCATCCGGCGCACCCGGCGCGAGTCGAGCATGTGCAGACCCACATTTCGCACGTGTTCCTCGCCGGCGACGACGTCTACAAGCTCAAGAAGGCCGTGCGTTTCTCGTTCCTGGACTTCGCGACCCGGGCCCGGCGCCGCTTCTTCTGCGCCGAAGAGCTGCGGCTGAATCGACGGCTCGCCGCGCCGGTATATGTCGACGTCGTCGACGTCGTCCGGCGCGCCGATGGAACCCTCGCACTCGGCGGCCCGGGCGAGCCCGTCGAGCCGGTCCTCCACATGCGACGGCTTCCCGACGACCGGTTGTTGCCGGCGCTCCTCGCCGCGGGCGCCGTCGATGCGGCGATGATGACGGCCCTCGCGCGCCGGATCGCGGCTTTCCATCGTGACGCTCCGACCGGAGGGAAGATTGCGGCCGAGGGGTCGCCGGAGATGGTCCATCGCCGTTTCGCCGAGGCGCTCGCGACGCTGCATCCGTTCGTCGGGCGAGTGCTCTTCGCCGAGGAGTACGCGGCGCTTGCCGGTACGGCGGAGTGGTTCGTGCGGATGCAGGCGCCCTTGCTGCGGGCGCGCCAGGCGGCGGGTCGGATCCGCGAAGGCCACGGGGATCTGCACGCGGAGCACGTGTGCTTCGTGGACGCGGCGGCGAGCGCCGCGGGCGGAGCGCTTCCCCCCGGCATCTACGTGTTCGACTGCATCGAGTTTTCGCAGGCGCTGCGCTGCAACGACGTGGCCTCGGAGGTCGCTTTCCTGGTCATGGATCTGGAGTTCCGCGGCCGGGGCGATCTCGCCGCCGCTTTCGTGGCTGCGTACGTCGAGGCGGCCGAGGATCCCGAGGTCCCGCAGCTGGTGCCGTACTATGCGGCGTATCGGGCGAGCGTCCGCGCCATGGTCGCTGCGCTCACGAGCGCGACGCCGGAGGTGGAGGCGAGCGTGCGGGCGCAGGCGCGCGAGCGCGCTGCTTCCTATGTCGCCCTGGCGCTCCGCTCGGCCTGGCGCTGCGGTGATCCGGAGCTGATCGTCTGCTGTGGACGGAGCGGCACGGGGAAGTCGACGATCGCGGCGGCGCTCGCGGAGATCACCGAGGGCGTAGTGGTGCGTTCCGACGTCATCCGCAAGCGCGGCGACCGAGCGGGCGTGCCGCCGCCGTCCGACCGCTACGGTGCGCCGAGGCGCGCCGAGGTCTATGCGGCGCTCTGCCGCGAAGTCGCAAGCGAACTGGCGGCCGGGCGCACGGTGATCGCGGACGCTACCTTCCTGCGCCGCGCCGATCGTGACGCGGTGGCGGCCGTCGCGGCGCGCTGCGGACGACGCGTCCTCTTCATCGAGACGACCGCCACGCCCGAGACCGTGCGGACGCGGCTCGCCGCGCGGACCGCGGACGACGTTTCCGATGCCCGCTTCGATACCTACATGGCGCAGGCGGCGGAGGCGGCGCCGTGGGGGGGCGACCACCGGCACGTGGCGGTCGCGACCGACGGCGAGCCGGGAGCGGCGCGCGCCGCGGCGCTGGGCAAGCTCTTCGCGCGGCGGATGGACGTCGGCCATTGACGCGAACGGGCGCGGCGTAGAGGAGGCGCTCGAAGTCGGTGCCGTATCCTTTCTCAGCGCTGGGAATGCGCCGCTGCGCATTCTCGGCGACGCCAAGCCGGCGCAGCGCGCACGCACGTCGGACGGTATCATTGGCGCTGCGCGCGCCGTGGCAGGAATCTTGAAATGCGAACGGGTATGACGACGCGATTTCGGCGCATCCTCGTGCCGCACGACCTGTCGCCGCCGGCGACCTATGCACTGCGCGTGGCGGCCGAGCTTGCGGCCCGGCACGATGGCCGCATCACGCTGCTCCACGTCCTCACTCCTTTCTATACCGGGCCCGGCTATCCGACGCAGGATGAGATCGCATGGACCCCGCCCGCGGAGATCGCGCGCGAGCGCGAAGCGCGACTCGCCGAGGTAGCGAAGAAAGCGCTCGGTGCGGCCGCAGCCAAGAGGGTGACCTGCCGGGCGGTCATGGGAGACGCCGTGCTCGCGATCCTGGCCGCCGCCAAGCGCGCCGACGTGATCGTGATGAGCACGCTCGGTCGAACGGGGCTGGCGCATCTCCTGATCGGCAGCGTCGCGGAGAAGGTCGTGCGCCATGCGCCCGTGCCGGTTCTGACGGTGCGCGCTCCGATCCGCAAAGCCCGCCGCAAGGCGCGAGGCCGTGGCCGGTGAGCATACGGATGCGGCGCCGGCGCTCGTCGGCCGGTCGCTCGCCGGGACGATCGGCGGGAGGGAGTATGCCTATCCTTCGCCGGCGGCGAAGATAGAGGGAGTCGCGTGACCCCGACGACCTGTCCTTTTTGCGCGGTCGGTTGCGGCCTCGTCCTCGACGTCGCCGCGAAGCGCGTCGTCGCGGTGACGCCGGACCCCGTCCACCCGGTGTCGCGCGGACAGCTCTGCGCCAAGGGTTGGAACGCTGGCCCGTTCCTTGCGAGCCCCGAGCGGCTGCGGCAGCCGTTGCTGCGACGCAACGGTCGGCTGCAGCCGGCCGCGTGGAGCACGGCGCTCGCAGCGGCAGCCGAGGCTCTCGCTGCAGCCCGCGCCGAGGGCGGCGCCGACGCCGTCGGTGTCATTGCCAGCGCCCGCGCCACCAACGAGGACGCCTTCGCGGCGATGAAGTTCGCGCGCGCCGTCCTCGGGACGAACAACGTCGACCACTGCGCCCGGGTGTGCCACGCGCCGTCGGTGGCGGGGCTTCGCCGCACGCTCGGCTCGGGCGCGATGACGAACCCGATCGCCGACCTCGACGAGGCCGACTGTCTGTTCGTCGTCGGCGCCGACGTCACGGAGAACCACACCATCATCGGCGGCCGCATCCTCGCCGCGCACGAGCGCGGCATCCCGCTGGTTGTCGTCGATCCGCGGCGCACCCGGCTCGCGCGCGCCGCCGACCTGCACGTGCAGCTGCGGCTCGGGACCGACATCGCCCTGGTGAACGGCATGCTGCACGCGATCTTCGCGCATGGTTGGGAAGATGGCGCGTATCTCGCGGCACGTTGCGAGAATGTCGCGGCGCTGCAGGCATCCGTGGCGGACTGGACGCCGGACGCGGCAGCGCGCGTCACCGGCGTGACGGCGGCGACCATCGTTGCCGCCGCACGTCTCTATGCGACGAGCCGGCGGGGTTGGCTCGCCTACGGGCTCGGTGTGACGCAGCACGTGTCGGGAACCGAGACCGTGATCGCGCTCTCCAACTTGGCGCTCGTGACCGGTAACGTCGGCGTCATCGGCGGCGGCGTAAACCCTCTTCGCGGGCAGAACAACGTGCAGGGTGCCTGCGACATGGGCGCCCTCCCGGATGTCTACTCCGGTTACCAGGCCGTTGCCGACGAGAACGCTCGGCGACGCTTCGAAACTGCCTGGGGCGTGGCCCTACCGACGGCACCGGGTCGGACCTCGCTCGCGATGCAACACGCGGCGCACGACGGGGAGCTCAAGGCGCTCGTAGTGATCGGCCAGGACCCGGCCGTCACCGATCCGGGCGGCCGCTTCGTCGCCCGCGTGCTCGAACGGCTCGACTGCCTGATCGTCGCCGAGTTGTTCCTGACCGAGACCGCGAAGCTCGCGGACATCGTCTTGCCGGCGGCGAGTTTCGCCGAGAAGGACGGCACGTTTACGTCGACGGAGCGGCGCGTGCAGCGCGTGCGCCGCGCGCTAGCGCCGCCGGGGGAAGCGCGCGCCGACTGGCAGATCCTGGACGCGCTCGCGGCGCGGCTCGGCCGGCCGCTCGGATTCCGGGATGCCGCGGGAATCTTTGCCGAGATGGCGGCGCTGACGCCGAGCTATGCCGGCATGAGCTACGCACGCCTCGAGGCGCGCGGCGGGCTCTGCTGGCCATGTCCGACACCGACCCACCCGGGCACGCCGCGCCTGCACGTAGAGGGCTGCGTCCGCGGACGCGGGCGTCTGATCCCGGTCGTCCACACGCCCCCCGCCGAGCTGCCCGACGCCGACTATCCGCTCCAGCTCACGACCTTCAGGCTGCACCATCAGTACGGCTCGGGGTCGATGACCAGACGGGCACCGCTCCTCGAGCGCGAGAACCCGCGCGGCCTCGTGTGGATGCACGCGAGCGACGCCGCGCGCCGACGTATCGCAACCGGTGCGGCGGTGCGCGTGCGTTCGCGGCGTGGCGAGGTGACGACGCGGGCCGTGGTCTCGGACGACGTGCCCCCGGGAGTCGTGGCGATGCCGTACCACTTCGCGGAGGCGTCGCCGAACCTCGTCACCAACGACGCGCTCGATCCGATCGCGCGCATGCCGGAGCTCAAGGTGTGCGCAGTCGCGGTGGAGGCTTGCTGATGGGCGCGGGTGTGCTGGCGTCGCGCGCGGCGGTGGACCGACTGCGCCGAGGCCTCGCGCGCGATCGGCGCGTGATCGAGCCGCGCTCCGTCGACGGTGCGCCGCTCTGGGTGGAGACGGCCGGTGAGGGAGCGTTCGCATGGACGCTGGCGCCGCCGCTCGTGGGGGTGAAGGGTTGGTTCTTTCCGCCGCGTGAGCCGGTGCTCGCCTGGGACGGTACCGGCGCCGTGCTGCCGACGGTGCCGAGCCCCGATCGCATCGCCTTCGTCGGACTCCGCGCCTGCGATCTCGCCGCGATCGCGCACCTCGACGCACATTTCGGAGCCGACCCCTGGTATCGTACGCGCCGCGACGCCGCGCTTCTCGTCGGCGTCGATTGCCTGCAGGCGTGCGCGGGCGGCTTCTGCATCGAAGTCGATGCCGGCCCGTTCGCACGTGCGGCTTTCGACTTGAACTTGACGCCGTTGCCGGACGGCCGCGTCGTCGCCGCTTGGGGCAGCGCCGTCGGGCGCGCGGCCTTGGCCGATGCCGGAGTCACGACGAAGGCCGTCGATGAAGGGACGACGCTCCTGCTCGGCGAGCTCGCGACTACGGCGGCGGCTAGCTTCCCGGTGCGGTCGTACGTAGCGCGCGGGCTCGCGCGCCTGAACGCGGCGCCGGCCGGCGCTGCCATCGCCGACGAAGAATGGCAGGCTCTCGGCCCGCGGTGCCTCGCCTGTACCGGGTGTACGAGCCTCTGTCCGACATGCACGTGCTTCACCGTCGTCGACGAGCTCGATGGCGCCGGCGGTGCGCGCGCCAGGGTCTGGGACAGCTGCCTCCTCGAAGGCTTCCAACGCGAGGCCTCCGGGCATCATCCCGCCCCGCGCCCGGGCGATCGGGTGCGGCGCTTCTGGTATCACAAGCTCTCGCGCGACTTTGCCGGCCCCGGGGGACGGCTCGGCTGCGTCGGTTGCGGCCGTTGCGACGTCACGTGCCCCGGCACGATCGGCGCCCTAGGAGTTCTCGCGGCGCTCGGGGGCGAGCGATGAACAACACGGCGGCGATCCCCGCTGCTTTCGCGGCGACGCTGCCGCAGCGGGCGCGGATTGCGGCTCTGCACGAAGAGGACGAGGACACGCGCACCTTCGTGTTCCGGCTCGCGGACTCCGCACCCGCCCTCGACGCCGCTCACCCGGGACAGTTCTTGATGCTCTCGCTGCTCGGCTACGGCGAAGCAGCGTTCTCGTTTTCGCACCTGCCGCGCGCCGGGGCCGAGCCCGGCACCGTGACGCTCACCGTGCGCCGAGTGGGCTCGCTTACCCAGGCGCTCTTCGCGTGCGAGATCGGGGCGACGGTGGGTCTGCGCGGCCCGTTCGGACGGGGTTTCCCGCCGGACGGAGCCGAACGGCCGACGGTCTTCGTCGCCGGCGGTTGCGGACTGGCGCCCTTGCGGAGTGCGATCGACGTGCATCTGCGCGAACGCCCTGCCGGCATACCGGTGGCGATCGTCTACGGTGCTCGTACGCCGGAGAGTCGAATCCTGCGCGCGAGCCTGGCGGCCTGGCAGGCCGAGCCCGACGTGATGCTCATGGAAGTCATCGAGCGGCCGACGATCGGGTGGAGTGGCCGGACGGGGTTGGTGACCGACTTCGTCCGCGAGGCGGTCCGGGCGATCGAAGCGGAGCGCGCCGCCATCTGCGGCCCGCCGGCGATGCTGCGGGCGACCGCGGATGCGCTCGTCGCGGCCGGCGTAGCTCCGGGGGCGATCCACGTCGCGCTCGAGCGCTACATGAAATGCGGGACCGGGCTCTGCGGGCACTGCTACGTGAACGCTCGTTACGTCTGCAGCGACGGTCCTGTTTTCTCGTATGCCGAGCTGGGGACGCTTCCGGATGCCTTCATCGGCTGCGGGTCGCCGCCCTGCTGAGGCGCGGGGACGCACGGCCAGCCTTCCATTCGGCAGGAATTTCTGCGGTCGCACTCCTGCACCTCGGAGATCCCCGCTCGCGGGAGACGGAAAGCAGGCGCCTTGCGTCTGGCATGAAAGTGGCAGGCTGGCGCCGGTATGACGACTTTCGCGAATATCCTGGTCCCGATCGATTACGAGGCGCCGGCCGATGCGGCGCTTCGCGCCGCCGGTGCCCTCGCGCGCGCGGCCAAAGGTCGATTGCTCGTGGTCCACGCGCTGCCCTTGCCGATCTACACCATGGCCGAGTACCCGATAGTACCGATCGACGGCGCCTGGGTGCGCGACGAGACCGAGCGGCTACGGGAGCACGTGCGCTCGGTGCTCGAGCCGGAGGGTGAGGTGCCGGCGTTCGAGGTCGACGTCCGCGTCGACACGCCGGCGCTGCGAATCCTGCAACTCGCTGCCGAGAGGCGCGTCGACGTCATCGTCATGGGAACGCACGGTCGCAGCGGGATCAAGCATCTGCTGCTCGGGAGCGTCGCTTCGAAAGTGGCGCGGCTCGCGCCTTGCCCGGTGCTGACCGTCCCGGCGCATGGGCGGCCGAAGCTCGGAGCGCTTACAGCCGAGGCCCAGGCTGCGGGGCGGGCGCCGGCTGCCGCCACGACCGCCGGCCCCGGGGAGGTAGGCGAAGTGATGCGCTACGTAGCGATCACGGTCGGTCCCGAGGAGATGCTCGAGGACGCGCGCGTGAAGATGGCGCAGCACCGGATACGGCATCTTCCCGTGGTCGAGAACGCCAAGCTCGTGGGCATGCTGAGTAGCGTCGATTTCGGCCCGTACATCGGCCAGCTCGCCCGGACGAAGGTGCACGCCGCGATGACGGCCGATCCGACGACCGTCGGCAGCGGCGTCGATACCGCGACCGCCGCCCGGCTGATGCTCGAACGCCGGGTGCGGGCGCTGCCGGTGGTGGACGGCGAGCGCGTCGTCGGCGTCATCTCCGCGAGCGACATCCTCGAGGAATATGCCCGGGCTGCGCGGACGTGAGGATCCGATGCGCCAGCTATTCAAGAAGATCCTGGTGCCCTACGACTTTTCGCGTTCCGCGGCTAAGGCGCTCAGGGTCGCGGTTTCCCTGGCCGTTCGCCACGACGGGGTGTTGCTCGTGATGCACGCCGTGCCACCGATCCATCCCCCCCACGGTCGGCCCATCCTACCTGCGGCGGCAGAGATCGAGGCGGCCGGGTCGCGGCTCGCTGCCGATGTCGGGCGGGCAGTCGCCGGCCGCCGTCTGCGGCGCGTGCGGAGCTGGGTGATGGTGGGTCCGCCGGCGAGCTGTATCCTCGAAGCGGCGCGTCAGGCCGATGCGATCGTCATGGGAACGCTCGGGCGCAGCGGCCTTCCGCATCTTCTTCTCGGCAGCGTTGCCGAGCGCGTGATCCGCCACGCCGAGGTTCCGGTGCTGACGGTCCGCGCTGCCCGTCCACGGCGTCGCCGCAGCTGAGGTGCGCGATCGGCGCCGCCGTGGGTACGGCGACTACGTGCGCCCGGTACGCTTGGTGCGTTTGCGCGCCGCGGCGCCCTGGCGCGGCGCGGTCGGCGACCAGATGGCCGTCAGGCTGCCGTCGTTCGATGACCATCGGTAGGTTGCGCGTCCGCCGAAGAGCTTCTCGATTTCGCGCGCTACGCGATGCGCGAGCTTCTGCGAGGTCGTCAGGACGTTCACGGAGCGGCCGGCCCGCTCCAGACCGACTATGCGGCGCTGCGGTTGCGTGTACCCGGCACGAGCGGCGACGTTGTCGAGTCGCCGCTGCAGCTCTTCCGCATGCTCGGCTGCCCACGCGGCCGGCAAGACGACCTTGCCGAAAGCCTCACCGCGGGCATACTGCCGGCACGCCGGACAGATCCGCCAGATGACCCGATCGTACGCGCCCAGGGGCACGGTGTGGTCGCGCCGCCAGGTCTTGCGCGTGAAGAGAGCGCCGCACGCGTGACAAGCGACGTTGCCGGGGGTCCGGCGGGTCATACCTGGCGTCGGACTCTTCTCGCTGCGGGAGCCGCGCCGATCCAGCTGGCGGATACGAGCCTTCGTCATGATCACCGCACCGTCGCAAGATGCTTGCCATCTACGTGTCGTAAGCAGATTCGAGGTTTGTCGGCACCGAGCATTCGCGAATTCGAGAAATCGACTGGGCGCCTCTCCCGTGGCTGTGGTTCGCGACGACGTGGCGGCAGTCTTGCAACTCACGCGGCCGCGAGCCGGCGTGCTACCTGGCCGGCATCGCAGTGCTGCTAATACGTTGAAATCTTGCGCCTACCGTATAACGACCAGCCGATGTCTGCGCCCTTCCATGTCTTTCCCGACACCGCTGCCTTCGGAGCTGCGCTTGCCCGGGCGGCGCGGCGGCGCACCGTGCCGGTTGCCGTCCATCGCTTTCCCGACGGTGAGAGCCTGGTGCGGGTGCGGACTCCGGTCGGGCGCCACGTGGTCTTGGTGCGGGCGCTCGCCGATCCGAATTTGCGTCTCGTCGAGACGTTGCTGGCGGCGGATGCGCTGCGGCGGGCGGGAGCCCGGCGCGTGACGCTCGTGGCTCCCTACCTGTCGTACATGCGACAGGATGCGGTGTTCCATCCCGGGGAGCCGGTGTCGCAGCGGGTCGTCGGGCGATTGCTCGGGGACGCATTCGACGGTGTGCTCACGGTCGAGGCGCACCTTCATCGTGTACGGCGGCTCGCCGAGGTGATCCCCGGACGCAGCCGCTCGCTCTCGGCGGCGCCGGCGCTCGCGGCGTGGCTGCGTCGACGCGGGCGCGATTGGCTCATAGTCGGACCGGACGAGGAGTCGGCGCCGTGGGTGCGGGCGATCGCCCGCGGCGCCGGCAGCCGCTTCGTAGTGGGTCGTAAGGTGCGGCACGGTGACCGCGCCGTGTCCGTAGAGGTATCGGGCGAGGTGCGCGGGGCCCGCGCCGTCGTCGTCGACGACATCGCCAGCAGTGGCGCGACGATCACCGCTGCGGCCCGCGCGCTTCGCGCCGCCGGCGTCCGCTCCGTAGACGCCATCGTGAGCCACGCTATCTTCGCCGCCGGAGCGGAGGCGCGCATCCGTGCCGCCGGCGTGCGGCGTCTCCTCTCCTGCGACACGCTTCCGCACCGCACCAACGCCATCGGTGTCGCTGCGCTCGTCGCCGCCGCGCTGCCGAGGTCGATATGAAACGCGATCGCACGGCCGCCCCCGTCCTGCGATTCTTCGGTGCGACCGGGACGGTGACGGGAAGCCGTTTTCTTCTCGATACGCCGCGTGCGCGTGTGCTCATCGACTGCGGGCTCTTCCAGGGCCTGAAGCCGCTGCGGCTGCGCAACTGGAGCTCGTTCCCCGTCGACCCCGCCTCGATCGACGCCGTCGCGCTCACGCACGCGCACCTCGATCACTCGGGCTACCTCCCGGCCCTCGTCCGCCACGGCTTTCGCGGCCCGATCTACGCGACCGAGCATACCCACGCCCTCGCGGGCATCGTGCTGCCCGACAGCGCGCATATCCAAGAGGAGGACGCCGGCTACGCCAATCGGCGCGGCACCTCGAAGCACGTGCCGGCATTGCCGCTCTATACGATCGCCGACGCCGAACGCGCGCTCGATCAGTTCCGTGTCGCTGCCTTCTTCCAGGCGCGCGAGGTCGCCCCTGGCGTCCACGCGACGTTCCTCCCGGCCGGGCACATCCTCGGCTCGGCGATGATCCGCCTCGCCATCGACGGACCGCAGCCGCGCACCCTGCTCGTGAGCGGCGACCTCGGGCGGCCGCAGCATCCGATCCTCATCCCACCGGCCGATCCGCCGGCTGCGGACGTCGTGCTCGTCGAATCCACCTATGGGGATCGTCGGCACGAGGACGCGGAGGCGCTGGCGCGCTTCGAAGAGACGATCGTGCGCACGGCGGCGCGAGGCGGAACTATCGTGATCCCGTCGTTCGCGGTCGACCGTACCGAGGTGGTGTTGCTGTACCTCCGCCGCCTCGTCGGTGAAGGGCGGGTGCCGAACCTGCCGGTGTACGTCGACAGCCCGATGGCGCTCGCCGCGCTCGACGTGTACCGGCAGGCGATTGCCGAGGGCGGCATCGAGATCCGCCCCGACTTCGCCGGCAACGGCGACCCTTTCGATCCGGGCAACCTGATCGAAGCGCGCACCGTCGAGGAGTCGATGGCGATCAACGAGGCCCAGGGAGCGAGCATCATCGTGTCGGCATCCGGCATGGCGAGCGGCGGGCGCGTGCTGCACCATCTCATGCGCTGCCTCCCCGATGAGCGCAACGCGGTTCTCCTGGTCGGCTTCCAGGCCGAGGGCACGCGCGGGCGGGCGCTCGCGGACGGGGCGCGCGAGATCAAGATGCACGGGCGATACGTCGGGGTGCGTGCCGAGGTCGCCTCGGTGCCGGCATTCTCGGTGCACGCGGATCGCGACGAGATCGTGGCGTGGCTGCGCCGGGCGCCGCGGACGCCCGAGACGGTCTTCATCGTACACGGCGAGGAGTCCGCGGCGCAGGCCTTGCACGACACGATCGAGCGCGAGCTGCGCTGGGTTGCGGCGGTGCCGCGCTACGGCGAGTTGGTGCGACTGGATTGAAGGGGGAGCGCGCGTGTTCCGACTAAAGCATTTCTGCGTCGATACCATGCGCGAACACGTCGTCCTCGTGCACGAAGAGACGGTGCGGGCAGGTGCGCTGGGATTCAACGTTCTCGATCGCGTGCGCGTCGTCGGTACCGATCCGGCAACCGGAGTCGAGCGCGAGCTCACCGGCACGCTCAATTTCTGCCGCGACGCGCTGATCGCCGCCGACGAGATCGGTCTCTCCGACGTGGCGTTTCGCGATCTCGGCCTCCCGGAAGGCGCCCTGGTCGATGCGACGATCGCCCCTGCGCCGCGCAGCGTCGACCTGGTGCGCGCCAAGCTTCGCGGCGAGCGTCTCGACCGGGCGGCCTTCGACGCGATCCTCTCCGACGTCGTCCGCCACCGCTATTCGCGGGTCGAGCTCGCGATGTTCGTCCTCGCCTGCGCGCTGCGGACGCTCGACGAGCAGGAGATCGTAGACTTCACCCGGGCGATGATCGCGCGCGGCCGGAGCCTCGACTTCGGGTCGGGGCCGATCGCCGACAAGCATTGTATCGGCGGCATCCCCGGCCACCGCACCACCATGATCGTCGTGCCGATCCTGGCCGCGCTCGGCGTAACGATCCCGAAGACCTCGTCGCGCGCCATCACGAGCCCGGCCGGCACCGCCGACACGATGGCGCTCCTCGCCGAGGTCGCCCTGCCGCCCGTAGAACTCCATCGCGTCGTCGAGCATGCCGGCGCGTGTATCGCCTGGGGAGGAGCGCTCGATCTAGCGCCGGCCGACGACATCCTCATCACCGTCGAGCGGCCGATGGAGATCGACACCGAGCCGCAGATGGTGGCCTCGATCCTCGCCAAGAAGAAGACGGCCGGGGCGACGCACGTGCTGATCGACATCCCGGTCGGACCGACGGCGAAGGTGCGCAACCACGCCGCCGCCGAGCGCCTGGCGGCGCTTTTTCGAGCCGTCGCCGAGGCGATCGAGCTTCGCGTCGAGACGCTCATCACCGAGGCGCGCGGTCCGATCGGGCGCGGCATCGGGCCGCGCCTCGAAGCGCTCGACGTGCTGTCGGTGCTGCACCGCGACGCCGCGGCACCTCTCGACCTGCGCGAGAAGTCGCTCTATCTCGCCGCGCGCCTGCTCGAGATGGTCGGCGCCGTGCCGGCGGCGGGCGGCTACCACGCCGCGCAGCAGGCGCTCGACGCGGGCGCTGCCGCCGCCGCGTTCGAGCGGATCGTCGCCGCTCAGGGACGGCGCGAGCTTCCCCCCGAGGCTCGCTATAAGGGGATAGTCCCGGCCCCAGCCGACGGCCGCATCGCCGAGATCGACTGTTGGGAGATCGCACGGGTAGCAAAGCGCGCCGGCGCGCCCGCGAACGTCGTTGCCGGCGTGAAGCTTCTGCGCACCCTCGGCGACGTCGTGACACGCGGCGAGCCGCTCTTCGAGGTCCACGCGCAGAGCAAGACGCAGCTCGACTTCGCGTGCGCGTATGCGAAGGCGCATCCGGGCATCGTGCGCTACGGATTCTGACTTGGCGGCGCGGCTCCTACGAGCGCTCGGCGCGGATCGCCGCCGCCGCCCCGGTGATCAGGAGAGCGACGCCGACGAAGGCGCCGCCGATCGCGACCCAGAAGAGCAGGTTCACGAGCGCGTTCGCCGACGGGGCCGTCAGAGCCAGACCGCGAACTCCGAAGCTCGCGCCGAAGACCGACGCGATGACGTTTCCATAGGCGGCAGCCGCGAGCGCCCAGAGGAGCCAGCGTTCCTGGTTCACCGAGAGCGCGAGCGAGCCGCCGGCGGCACCAGCGAGCATCATCAACATACCGTTCAGGAGCCCTTCGAGGTGAGCCATCCGCCAGGCGCGCTCTTCCCCGACGAGCTGACCGGTGAGGACGAGCGCGTGCGGGAACCCGGTGAGGAGCCCGAGCATGACGACTACGGCTCCATGGAACACGAGGCTGGCGCGGATGCGGGGATTCAAGGCTACGGACCATAGCAGGAGCGGGTGCCTCCGGGGCAACGTCGACGAACGAGCGTTCCGCCGGGTCGCCGGCTCCCGGGTCGGCGCCATGTTTTCCGCTTTTTCAGGAAGCCGCGGGCGCATCCTTGCCAAAAATGAAAAGCCGCGGCGGAACGACGCGGCTCCCGGGCTGGCATAGGCTTCGCTCGAGACCGGCATGGTGAACATCGATCCGCGTCGTTCGCTGGCGCGCCTCGCTGCCGCGGTCATGGCCGCCGACGCCCGTGTGACTACCTCGGAGATCGCCGCCGTTTCGGAATTGGTTCGGCTCGGTCTCGGAACGCTCGAGACCGCTACCCGGGAGGAACTGGCGCTGGCCGCCAAAGACCCGATCGACGTCGACGCTGCATGCGCCGCTCTGCTCGCGGTGTACCCCGAGGGCGGCGAGACGATCCTCGCTGCTCTGGCCGACATCGCGGCTAGCGACGGCGAGCTGGATCCGCGCGAGATCGCGTTGCTCGGACGCATCGGTGATGCGTTGGGCGTGGTCCCGTCTGTCGTCGCCCACGTGGTGCGGAGCGCGGCGGCTGCGGCGGGCGCTTCGGTGCTGCGGGAGGTGCGTGCGCAAGGTGAGCGGCCCCGTACCCCCAAGGACGAGCCGGCGGCGGTGCCGGCGATATCGACGACCGAGGCGCCGCCCTCGTCGGTTGTGTCGGGAGCCGTGTCGGAGGCGTCGTTGGCTGCGGCCTACGCGGTTCTCGGGCTCGAGCCCGGCACTGCGGCCGCCACCGTCGAGGATGCGTATCGGGCGGTGATCGAGCGTTATCAACCGGTCAAGGTGCTCGATCTCGGACCCGAGTTCGCGGTCCTCGCGGTGCGTCGACTTGCTACCGCTACCGCCGCGTACGTTGCGATCAACGAGGCGGGCGCGGCTAGATCGTGAGCGTGGTTGCCGACACCGTTGCAGCTCGAGCTCGCGGCGCGCCCAGGCATCTTTCACGCTGAAAAGGTCCACGATGCGCGTCGCCGTCCCGGTCGTCGTGGCGCTCGCCGTTGGCGCGACAGTTGCGGCTAGCGCGTGCCGAGTTTCGCCGTCTCCGCGGACCACAGCCGCGCACCGTCACCCGCAGGTGGCGCGCCGAGCAGCCAAGATCGCGCGCGGCGAAGCCACGTACGCCGCGTACTGCGCTCACTGCCACGGCCAGCGCCGGGACGGGCAGGGGGAGTTGGCCGCGTTGTTGGACATGCATCCGGCAGACCTGCGCGCACCCGTGCTCTTCGCGGCAAGCGACGACGATCTCGCTGCTCGACTGGCGCGCGGTACGCCGCTTCGCGTGCCTGCCGGATCGGCCTCGGTCGGACGCCGCTTCGAAGCGGAGGCGGTCGCTACCTATGTCGCGGGGCTCGGAACGGCCGACTGGACCGTACTGCGAGCCGGGCGCATCGTCTACGAGGAGTCCTGTGCTGCCTGCCATGGGCCGTACGGCCGTGTGCAAGGCGCGGTAGCGCGTTGGCTCGGCGCGCCCGACCTGATTGCGGTGCGCGAGCGCATCAGCGACGCGAGCTTGGCCCGCATCGCCAACTCAGGAACTGGCCTCATGCCGCCTCTGCACGCCGAGTTCGACGCCGCCGAGCGGCGTTCGCTCGCTGCCTATGTTCGTCATCTCTCGGACGGCTTCCGCGTCTACGACACGTACTGCGCCGACTGCCACGGGGACGATGGAGCGGGTCCGCATACGGACGCACTCGTGCCGCCGGCTACGGCGGCGCCGCCGATCGCGGGCTCGTACCCGCGGGCGAAGCTCCTCCACATGCTCGACCGTGAGCGCGGGCTCATGCCGCACTTTCGGGGCGTCCTCGACGAGGAGCGCCTCCGCGACACTGCCGCCTACCTGCGGGCGGCTGCAAGAGCAGCGACGCCCGGGCACTGAAGTCTAGCGACGCGGCGTGCGCCGATCATGGAGGTCCGCCGGGTGCGCGTCGTCCGTGCCGCCCGGCAGCGGCATCTCAGCGGGTGCGGCGACGGGCGTCGTTCTTGGCGACGCGCGGATTCCGCTCCGCCGCTCGCGGCGACTCGATCTGACGGTAGAGCGTCAGGACCGTGTCGATGTACGCATCGGAGCGGTTGTACTGCCAGATCACGCGCCGGCGCTCGGCGAGCGTGAGGTTCGAACGCCAGCCGTTTGCCGCCAGGAAGCGCGCGCACGAGGCGGCGGCGTCATCCATGTCGTAGAGGCTCACATGCCCGTCGCCGTTGCCGTCGACGCCGTAGCGGAGGTAGCTCGTCGGCAGGAACTGCGGGAATCCGAAGGCGCCGGCGCTCGAGCCCTCGATGTCGAGCGGGTCTAGGTGGAGGCGTTCGGCCATCGCGAATACGCCACGGACCTCCGGGTAGAAGGTGCGTTCCAGATAGGCGGCTCGCTCGTGTACTCGGGCTGCGATTGCCGGATCTGCAGGATCGCCAGCGTGGTCGAGGACGTTGCGCGCGAGATTGGCGGGCTCGTTTGCCATCGCCAGACGGGCCAGCCGATGCAGGACGCTGCTGGATCCGGTGGCGTTTCCGCACGAGCTCTCGACGTGGACGATCGCGGCGATCAGGCCAGCCGGTACACCTTCGCGCGCTTCGGCATTCCGGAAAGCAGAAGCGTAGCGAGCGCGGCAGCGTTCGGCGGCGCGGACGCTCGCAGGGCTCCGGAGCTGCCGATAACGGGTACTGCTCTCGTGCGGCGCGAGTGCGAATCGGAGACCGTCGAAAGCTGGCATGCGCGGATCGGTGAACGCCGCCGCCACGTCGGCGCGCGGCACGCCGTCATAGGCGAGCTTGTCGACCAGATAACGCCAGCCGCGGCGTTCCAGAACGGCTTCGTCGGCGCTCGCCGTTGCCTGGACCGCGATCGCAGCCAGGAGCACACCGACGAACGTAACGAGAATCGGCGTCCGGATGATCACGATCTCTCCCTGTAGCATGAGCCCGGCACTTTGGCTGCCTCCGTGCACCAGTCTAGCCGTCCCGAATAGGGTTGGAGAAAGCCGTCGCTACTAGAGCTAGACCTCGCGCCGATGAGAGTGTGCGCCCTCGGAAAGGGGCTTGCCAGGCGCTAAGTCGATGCTCCGCGCAGCATTTGCGGCCGGAGGCGTCCGGAGAGCATGCGTTGCGCTCGACGACCGCATCGCGAGCTCCACGAGTGCGGCTGCGGCGAACATTACGAGATATGGATCGAGGGGCAGTCGGAAGCGCGTGCAGGTTGTGAGGACCGCATAGGTGCCGGCTATCGATGCGACGAGACCGTAGACGAGGGCCAGGCCGCGGCCGCGGCCGCGACACCACCAGGCCCCGAGCAATGCGAGGACCAGGATCGGTATGTAGGCTGCAATCGCAGCGCTGCGTTTCAAGCTGCTCGTGTCGATGTTGGTGGTGAGCGTCTTGGAGAAGGGGAGAAAGAGAACGCCGAGCTTGCGGATGAAGAGGGCGAAGGCGCGATCGGGATGTGTGCGAATGAACTCTACCGCGAGCGGTCCGAGCACGGCGTCGTAGGCGAGGTTCGCATCGCCGTGCTCGGCGTATGCGGCTTCGATCCTCTGCGCTGCGTCCCGGTAGCGCGCCTCGACCGCCACGCGTTCCGCAGCCGGCAGGGCGGCAACCCGCTCTTTCCATACAGCCTGGTCGAAGAAGAGCTCGCGGTCATCGGGGTCGGCGTCGGCGCCCTCGTTGTTGCCCTGCCAGAGCTTGGTTCCGAAGCCGGTACTGACTACTACCGGCGTTCCGAGGACGTAGTAGTTGCGGAGGGTCCAGGGCAGGATCATGAGCCCGATGCTGCCGACCATGAGCCCTGCCGACGCCAGGCGCCGAACGAGCGGCGCGCGCATCGCCCACACGAGCGCAGCAACCAGTGCGGGTAGATAGGCGAGGAAGATCGGTCGCGCCAGGGAGGCGAGCGCGAAGCTGGCGCCGGTGGCTAATAACCAGGGTCTGCGCGGAGTGTCGTCGAGGACGTGGACGGCGCACCAGAGGGTGAGCGCTACCAGCAAGGTGAAAATGCACTCTACGTAGAAGACGCCGCTCAGGTAGACGTGCGGAAGGTAGACCGCCATCAGGAGGCCGCTCACGAGACCGACGCGTGCGTCGAGGAGTCGCGTTGCCGTCGCGGCGACGAGCACGCAGGTGAGCGCGCCCATGAATGCCTGCCCGAGGCGGGCGACCAGGTAGTGCTCGCCGAACAGCCGAAAGACGACCGCCAGATAGCCCGGAAGCACGGGATTGGCGCGATAGCTTCCGGAGACGTACCCATCGCCGGATGCGAGATGACGAGCGACGGATACGAACTCGTGCTCGTCCGCCCATACGAGCGTTTCGGGAAGGGTGACGATCCAGGCGACGCGCACCGCGAGGGCGATCGCGAAGATCGAGAGGGACGCGGCGGCGGCGCGGTGCACGGAGCTGCAGACTACTACGGTTGCTGCGGATGAGCGATCGTCGAAATCGCCGTGCCGGGATCGTGATGCGGCGCTTTCGGGGGCGGACGCCGGCTAGCGCGTGGCGTCGCTACAGCGCCGTCCCGACTTCGTTGGGGATCGGTGCCGAGGCAGTGACGCCTACAGGCGGTGCCGTCGTGACGTCGCCGGCGTCTGCGACTGCCGTGCCCGCGTAGTAGGCCTCGCACTCGACCTCACGCCCGCGGACGACGCGCTTGCCCGTGAGCGGGCCGCGGATCTCGGTGACGATCGTCGCCTGCCGTTCGTGGTCGTCTTCGTCGATATAGAGGACGACCCAGTCGCGGGTTGCACCGAGAGCGTGGGCGCGCGCGGTGTTCGAGAAGAGCACCGTGTACTCGCGAGGGCCGCGGCGCACGTGCATGACGGGAAGCCAGGCTTCTCGGGTCGGATTCAGGCGGAGCGGTGCGATCTTGACGAGCGTCCCGGCGGCGGCGCGGGCGCGATACACGCGATCGATGGCGAGCATTTCGGCGACGGGCGGTTCGGCGCTCGCCGGCGCCGGGCGAATGAGCCGAGTCTGGAGGCGCGCTTGCAGATCGGTGAGCACCATGCGGGCACGGCGTGGTCCGAAGCCGGGTACGCGTGCCAGGCGGCCGGTGCGGGCGGCGAGCTCGAGCTCCTCGAGAGTCTCGATGCCGAGCGACTCACGGACGCGGTGGGCGAGGGCGGGACCGATGCCGGGTACGGTCGTGAGGCGCGCTTCGCCATCGTCGTGGCCGCGCAGGCGATCGAGAAGGCCGAGCCGACCGGTCGCGGCCAGCTCGCCGATGGCGCGTGCGAGGCTCGGTCCGATTCCGGGCAGTTGGATCCTCGTGCGTGATCCGCGGCGGCCTTTCTCGAGTGCCAGCGGTTCGGGGAGCCCTCGTACGATCTCGGCAGAGCGGTGGTACGCTGCGACGCGCGAGGGATGCGCATCCTGCGCTGCGAGGAGGACTCCCACCTCGTCGAGCGCTGCGGCGATCGCGGCGTTACTCCGTTCCTGCATCTCCCTGGGCGTGCGGATCCAGGGCGCGGCGGGCGACATCGAGGAGATACGTGACTTCGTCGTCGGTCGTCTGGCCGAAGTCGCGATAGAAGAAGCCGACCGCACCGAACGGCTCCGGGGTAGCGAGGCAGACGGTCTCGTCGACCTCCTTGGCGAGCTCCGAGAGAGTGTCGGCCGGCGCCACGGGCACCGCGAGCACGAGACGCGCGGGATCGGCGCGGCGGACGCTGCGGATCGCTGCCCGCATCGTGCTCCCGGTCGCCAGGCCGTCGTCGACGATGATTGCCGTGCGACCTGCTATCGGGACGCGAGTGCGGCCGCTTCGATATACCGACTGACGCCGGTGAATCTCCGCGAGCTGAGCCGCGACCTCGCGATCAAGGTATTCGCGGGAGACGCCGAGCGCCCGCATCGTCTCCTCGTTCAACACGCCGAGCGGGGAGTCGCCGTCGACGACCGCGCCGATGCCGAGCTCAGGTTCGTTCGGAGCTCCGAGCTTGCGGACGACGATCACGTCGAGCGGCGCGGCGAGCGCGCGGGCGATCTCGTACCCGACCGGGACGCCTCCGCGCGGCAGCGCCAGGATCGCCGGCGCCTCGTCGCGAAACGGCATCAGTCGCGCCGCGAGTCGCCGGCCGGCGTCGCGCCGATCTTCGAAGAGGACGTCGATGCTGTGCGCTTTCTGAAGCTGCGATTCGAGGCTCATGCCGGTTCCGGGAAGCAAGTCGCTTGCCACCCCAAGGTGCTAGCGCAGCAAGGAGATGCGGGGCGACGACAGCAGGAGTTTCCCGATTGTGGGGGCGGAGTTCTCAGTCGCGGTAGCAATCCCCGGGAGAGGGGCCCGGCCAGACCCTCCGGCGGACCCGGGGCGGTTCACGGGAAGCGTCGTAGCTTTGAGCAAGCTCAGCCGAAAAGGGCGTCGATGTCGCGCGAACCTCTGAGGATGCGTGCGACTTCAATGCCGTCGGTCACTGGTCGGTAAAGAATTAAGAAGTTCGACACCGGGAAGCTGCGAATGCCGTCTGCAAGCTCCGGCCGAGCGCGACCCATCTCAGGTTGCGTGGCAAGCAGGGTGCATTTCTCACGAAAGAGGTCGACTAGGTCGCTGGCGGCCAACGGGTCATCGTGGGCGATGAACTCTTCGATGTCCTCGAGGTCCTGTTCCGCGATGCGGGCAAAAACAACGCGGGGCATCAGGCCTTTCGGCGGCGAGCTGCGTTCTTCGCGCGGAGTTTGGTGAACACTTCTTCCCCATCGACCGTGTTTCCGGAATCGAGGTCCTGAAGACCTTTCTGGACCTCTTTGCGAAGCCCTGCGAGACGCATCTCCTTGAGACGGTCACGCTCTTCGAGGAGCCGAAGTGCCTCTCGGACGACTTCGCTCGCGGACAGGTACCGGCCAGTCTTCACCTTGGCGGCCACGAGGTCCTCAAGCTCTTTAGTGAGGGAAACGTTCATTAGAGCACGATAGCATAAGTTGGCTAACCTTGTTCAAGTCTGACATGTCATCGGAGGCGGCTAACCCCCGTTCTTCTCCAAAGCTGCTTTAGAACGGTGCACCCTATACACGGTGAGACGTCAACGGTTGCCGGAAACGCTGCCAAAAATCAGTGTTTTACACTATGTGTCATTTCCCACGAGCATGACCCAGGGGGACTGAGGGTTTTCTCGCGAGCATGACCTACCCCGGGTCGGCGAGCGGCGCCCGGTCCACTCCCGAGACCATCTCCAGCCATGGTGCGCACCGAGGAGGTGCGGGCGATGGCGTATCGCGAGGTGGACATGTGGGAGATTCTGGAAGTGCTCCGCCGGTTGCACCGGCAGGAGTCGAAAGCGGCGATCAAACGCGCGACGGGTCGGACCCGCAAGACGATCCGGCGGTATCTCGCGACGGCGCGCGCGCTCGGTTGGGATGGGACCGCGGAGCCGACCGACGCGCTCGCCGTCGCGATCGCCCGCCGCTTGAAGCCGGTCCCGGAGACGCCTCGGGCAGGCGCCAGCGAAGCGCTCCTCGCGTCCCATCGGACGCAGATCCAGCAGTGGCTCTTCCCGGAGGACGGCGGCCGCGGTCTGCGGCTCGCGAAGGTACACACGCTGCTCCGCCGCGAGGGCGTGACGGTCCCGTACAGCTCTCTCCACCGCTTCGTCGTCACCCACCTCGGCTTCCAGGATCGGCGGCGGATGACGGTACGGGTCGCGGAGGTCGCGCCGGGCGAGCTCGCCGAGGTCGACTTCGGACGGCTTGGGCTCGTCCCTGATCCCGTCACGGGCAAACGGCGCGTCGTCCACGCGCTAATCGTCACGCTCGTCTACAGTCGCCACCAATACGTCTACACGACGACGTCGCAGCAGATTCCCGACCTCGTCGCCGGCCTGGAGGACGCCTGGGAGTATTTCGGCGGCGTCCCGGCCCGGGTCGTGCTCGACAATCTGCGCGCCGCGATCGCCAAGGCCGATCGCTACGATCCGATCTTCGCGCGCACCTTCGACGAATACGCGCGCCACCGCGGCTTCGTGATCGACGCCGCCGTCGTGCGCCACGCGACCGGTAAGCCCCATGTCGAGCGCAATGTGCAGTACGTCCGCGAAAACTTCTTCCGCGGCGAGACGTGGCTCGATGCCGCGCACGTCCACCGCGAGGCGATGCGCTGGTGCACCGAGACCGCGGGCACGCGCATCCATGGCACGACCCGCGAGCGCCCGCTCGCCTGCTTCGTCACCGAGCGCGCGGCCCTCCAGCCGCTCGACCGGCCGCGCTTCGATCCGCCGACCTGGGTCGAGCTGTTCCCGCAGACCGTGGGCATTCTGCGGGACTTGCAGCCGCTCCACGTCGCGCCGGACGCGCCGGTGTTCGCGAGCCCGACGGGCGCGCCGATCGAGCCGAAGGCGTTCTCCGAGCACTGGTACGACGCGCTGCGGGCGCTCGGGATTCGCGTCGGGGGGCTTTACTGCACGCAAGACACGCACGTGTCGCTGGCGTTGCAGCCTGTCCGCGATGCGTGGTGGGGTCGAGATGCAGAGACCGGCGTCGCGTTCGCGACCCTCAAGGTGCACTACGCCCGGTGGATGCCGCAGGATGAACGCAGCGAACTGCGCCGGTTGACGAGTGTCGACGTGGCTTTGTTCGGGGGCGATTTTGCGAAGCGTCCCCGGGAAGGGCTCCCGGCATCGCCGAAAAAACGAGCTAACTTGTTGAAACTTCGAGTGCGAGGAGGGGGACTTGAACCCCCACGGGTGTTACCCCACTAGCCCCTCAAACTAGCGCGTCTGCCATTTCGCCATCCTCGCGTGACAGCGGTGGAGAGGTACCATCGCGACTGCCGGCTGTCGAGAGCGTGCGCCGGCGAGGTGCGCTACTGCTGCTGCTGCTGCTTTGCCGGCGCCGGTTACGGTGCGGCGGGTGCGTCCGGCGGAGCCGGGACGGCACCGGCTGCGGGCGCGGCGGCTTCGCCAGGCGCCACCGCGGCGTCGCCTGGCGCGGGAGCCGCGCCGTCCTCGGCGACCGCAGCGGTCTCGGAGTCGCCGTCGTTTGCGTGCTCGACGGTCGCAGTCTTGGGCACCGCTGTCTCCGGCATGATCGTCGAGTGGCCGCCGCGCGTGCCGACGTACGTGAGGGCGAGCGAGGTGAGCATGAACACCACTGCGGCCCCGGTCGTCAGGCGGGTCAAGAAGTTCCCGGCGCCGCTGCTACCGAAGACCGTGCTGCTCGCCCCGCCGAAGACGGCGCCCATGTCCGCGCCTTTGCCAGCCTGCAGGAGGACTACGAGCACTAGGGTTATGCAGGTGATCACGTGAACGACGGTGATGAGAATCGTCATGGGGCTCCTATTGGAACGCGATGATGCGGCTGAACGCGGTGGTATCGAGGCTGGCGCCGCCGACGAGGGCGCCGTCGATGTTCGGCTGCGCCATCAAGGCGTCGACGTTGTCGGCCTTGACGCTGCCGCCGTACAGGATGCGGATGGACTCGGCACCCGTTTCGCCCGCGAACTCGCGGAGCAGCCTGCGGATTGCGCCATGCGCTTCTTCCGCCTGCTCCGGCGTCGCCGTCTTGCCGGTGCCGATAGCCCACACCGGCTCGTAGGCGATCACGAGGTTCTTGACGGCGTCGCGGGAGAGCCCGGCGAGCCCCTCGCGTACCTGACGCTCGATGACGGGCAGCGTGTTGTCGGCTTCGCGCTCGCGCAGCGTCTCGCCGATGCAGACGATCGGGGTGAGTCCAGCGCGGAGCGCGGCGTCGATCTTGAGCCGCACCAACTCGTTGGTCTCGTTGCAGTACTGGCGGCGCTCCGAATGGCCGACGATGACCCAGCCGCAGCCGACGTCCTTGAGCATTTCACCGGCGATCTCGCCGGTGAAGGCGCCCTTGGGCTCGGTGTGGAGATTCTGCGCAGCGAGGCCGATGGTCGTCCCGACCAGAGCGCGCGCGGCCGTCTCGAGGGCGGTGAAGGGCGGCGCGACGAGGACGTCGCGGTCGCGCGCCTTGGCGGCAGCTTCCTTGATGCCGTCGATGAGCGCCGTCGTTTCTGGACGTGTCGCGTGCATCTTCCAGTTCCCGGCGAGAAGGAAACGGCGTCCGGTGGACTTTCTCATGACTCGAGCACCGCCAGTCCCGGGAGCACGCGCCCTTCCAGGAACTCGAGCGACGCCCCGCCGCCGGTCGAGATGTGGGTGATGTCGCTGCTGCGTCCGGAGCGTGCGAGCGCGGCGATCGAGTCGCCGCCGCCGACCACGGTGAGTGCGGCGCTGTCGGCGAGCGCATCGGCGATAGCCATCGTGCCTTTGCTGAACGCGTCGACCTCGAAGATACCCATCGGTCCGTTCCAGAAGATGGTGCGCGCCTTGGCGATCTCCTCGCGGTAGAGCGCGACGGTGGCGGGCCCGATGTCGACGCCTTTCTTGCCTCCCGGGATCATGGTCACG
Organism: Polyangiaceae bacterium UTPRO1; assembly: GCA_002050235.1. Taxonomy (GTDB): domain Bacteria; phylum Desulfobacterota; class Binatia; order UTPRO1; family UTPRO1; genus UTPRO1. Next base: position 147,333 of record MWST01000027.1, read on the forward strand.
ACTTCGGCAGGGGCGCTGCCGTCGAGCGCCGTGCTGACGAGGTGGTCGGTCGGGAGGCGGAGCACGACACCGAGATCCTCGGCGCGCGCCAGCACTTGGCGAGCAACCTCGACACGATCATCCTCGACCAGCGAGTCGCCCGTGTGCTCTCCCCGTGCACGCAAGAACGTATAGGCCATGGCGCCGCCGATCAGAAGCGTATTCACCTTGGTGAGCAGGTGTTCAATCACCTTGATCTTGTCGGAGACCTTGGCGCCGCCGAGGATGGCCGCCAAGGGGCGTTCGGGATGGCCGGTGATCTTCGAGAGCGCCTCGACCTCCTTCTTCATCAGGAAGCCGGCGGCGCGGAGCGGAACCAGGCGCGCCATACCCTCGGTCGAGGCGTGGGCGCGGTGCGCCGCTCCGAACGCGTCGTTCACGTAGACGTCGGCGAGGGCGGCGAGCTGTCTGGCGAAGGCGGGATCGTTCTTTTCCTCCTCGGGGTGGAAGCGCAGGTTCTCGAGCAGCAGTGCTTGTCCGCGCTCCAGCGAGCCGACCAGTTGCTCGACCTCGGCGCCGACGCAATCGGGGGCCAACTTCACCTCGAGGCGCAGGAGCGCGGTGAGCTGCGCGGCTACGGGCCGCAGCGACAGCTTCGGGTCGGAGGCGCCCTTGGGGCGACCGAGATGCGACGCCAGGACGACCCGGGCACCGTTGGCGATGGCGTATCGTACCGTCGGCAGCGCTGCTTCGATGCGAGTCGCATCGGTGATCGCTCCGTTCTTCAACGGGACGTTGAAGTCGGCGCGGACGAAGGCGCGCTTACCGGCGAGGTCGATCTCGTCGATGTATCTGATGGTCATGGGTTCGTGCCTGTGTGCTCGCGTGCGCGAGACGCCGCCCAGGAGTGAGGACCCTCTCTGCAGGCGAAAGCAAGGGCGTCGTATCGCACGCGACTGGTCGGCAGTCAAACGAATTGCCCTTTAGTGACGCGTAATTGACGACCTCGCACCCCTGGGCTAGCGTGCCCGTCTCGTCGTCGGACGAGAGCGCGTGTGGGTGTAGGGCCGAGGGTGCCGTGAGGTGCGCATGTGGGAATCCGTCGTTCACGAGCTAGTCGTTCAATCTGCTGAACCGCTCACCATCACTCGGCCGCAGGAGACCATCATCGACATGGTCACCGGCTCGGGAGCCGTGGTGCAGCTCGTTCTTCTCCTGCTGCTCGGGTTCTCGGTGGCGAGCTGGGCGATCATCTTCACCAAGCGCCGGCAACTGCGGCGCGCCGAGCGCGAGTCCGAACGCTTCATCGATATCTTCTGGGACGCCAAGAACCTGACCGCGATCAATACCGCGAGCCTCGACCTGAAGGCGAGCCCAGTGGCGCAGGTGTTTCGCTCCGGTTACCAGGAGTTGGTTCGCATCACCCGCGCCAAGCGGGAAGCGGCGCCCGGCGACGACATGTCGACCGATCTCGGCGGGGTGGAGAACGTCGAGCGGGCGATGAAGCGCGCGGCGTTGCAGGAGACGACGAAGCTCGAGAAGTCGTTGACCTTCCTCGCCACCACGGCGAGCGCGGCGCCCTTCGTCGGGCTCTTCGGCACGGTGTGGGGCATCATGAACGCCTTTCGCGGACTCAGCGTCACGCAATCGTCCAGCATCCAGGCGGTCGCGCCCGGTATCTCGGAGGCGCTGATCGCGACGGCGATCGGACTCGCGGCCGCAATCCCGGCAGTGATGGCCTACAACTACTTCGCCGATCGCGTGCGCGTGCTCGGAACCGAGATGGAGAACTTCGCGTCCGAGTTCTTGAACATCGCCGAGCGGCACTTCCTCAAGTGAGGCGGGGTCTGAACGATGGCCTTCGATAGTCGCGGCGGCAGCGGCGGTTCGATCGCCCAGATCAACGTGACGCCGCTCGTCGACGTGATGTTGGTGCTGCTCGTCATTTTCATGGTCACGGCGCCGATCATCCAGCAGGGCGTGAGCGTCGATCTTCCGAAGACCCGGGCCGCCGGTCTGAACAGCCAGGAGGACCCGCTGGTGGTCGGGCTCACCAAGGACGGGAACGTCTACCTGAACGACAACCGGATTGCGCTCGACGACCTGCGCGCCAAGCTCGTCGCCATCGGCCGGGAGAGTCCGGAGCGGGCGGTGTTGTTGCGTGCCGATCGCAGCGTTCCGTACGGCGAGGTGGTTGGGGTGATCGCCGCCATCAAAGAGGCCGGCATCAACAAGCTCGGCATGGTGACCGAGCCCGCTCCGGATACGGTCTCGGCGCGTCCGGGAGAGCGGCGGCGGTGAGTCGAGGTCGCGACGCCGCCGCGTCCGGTCGCGCCTGCGACCGTTGAGCGCGGCGTATGACGGACGGACGGCGGGAACGCAACGGGCGGACGGGAAGCGGCAGCGGATGGTCACTTTCCGGGATAGCGCTCTCGGTCGCCGTGCATGTTCTGGCGGTGGCGTTGATCTTCTTCGCGCCGCATCCACTGCCGGCACCGCACCCGGCGGTGTACACCGTCGATCTCGTCGACCCGAGTGCGCTGGGCGGGCAACTGCTCGAAGGGCCGATCGGCGGGGCGGCGGCGAAGGTGAGAGCGGCACCGAAGCCGCCGCCACCCGAGCCGCCGCCGCCACAACCCGAGCCGGAGCCGGAGCCGCCAGCGGACCGCCTCGCCAAGGCCGAGGAGCCGCCACCGGTCCCCGATGACGACCTGGATCCGCACGCCGTGGCGCTCGCCACGAGGGTCGCGACCCCGGTTGCGACGTCGACACCGCGGGTGCGGCCGACCGCGCAGCCGACGAAGATGGCGACGATCCGCCCGACGACGCTGACGACGGCGAAACCGAGTCCGCGGCCGAGCGCCACCGCGGCACCGAAGCCGAGCGCGACGATCGTGGTTGCTACGGCGAAGAAGAGCACTCCGGTGCCGGTCGAGCCGACGCACCGCCCGCGGGCAGCGGCGACACCCGGTGCCGTCGTGCATCCGCGCCCGGCAGCAACCATCGGTCGGCCGGCCGAGGACCTCGACGACAAGCTCGCGGAGGCGATCAGAGGTGTCGAGCGCAAGGTCGAACAGGAAGGGCGTAGCGGCGGGATCGGCGGTGCCGCCGGATCGGGGAGCGGGCAGGGCGGTAGCGCCAAGACTCTCGAGGGCCCGGCCGGCGTCGGTGGCGAAGGGCCGGGCGGCGGCGGGATGGTGCGCGGGCTCGAGTTCGTCGTCTACTACAATCAAATGTTGAGTCGTATCAGGGAGCGGTGGGCATGGCCCGGTACCCGCAGCGACTTGCTCGTCATCGTGCACTTCAGCATTTTGCCGTCCGGGGAGATCACGAACATCCGGCTCACGGAGAGGTCGGGGGATCAGAGCTATGACGCGTCGGTCGAGCGCGCCGTCAAGGCCGCCGGACCGCTGCCACCGCCGCCGGAGGCGTATCGCGGCGACTTCTCGGACGTCGAGCTGAAGTTCCGACCTACCGATCTGCAGCAGCGATAGCGAGGGCTGCTAGGAGGAACGATGGTGGAACGCAGGAGACGTCGAGGCATCGAAATGGCGATCGCGCTGTGGATGTTCTGCGCGGCGGGGGAGACCGCGGCGCAGGTGCGCGGTACGATCGTCGGACCGGGTGAGACGAGCCTTCCGATCGCGGTCTCACCGCTCAAATCGATGTCCGGCGCCGAACGCGAGGCCGGGACGTTCGCCGACATCGTCGCCAAAGACCTGGACCTGTCGGGGCTCTTCCGCATCATCGATCGCGGCGCCTACATCGAGAGCCCGCAGCAGTCGGGCGTCACCGCCGACACGATCGATTTTCGCGACTGGTCGGCAATCGGAGCGCAGGCCCTGGTCAAGGGTACCGTCGAGCGCGAGGGTGACGGGCTGGTCGTCGAGGCGCGGCTCTTCGACGTCGTGGGAGGAAAACAGATAGGCGGCAAGCGGTATCGCGCCGGCAGTGACGAGCTCCGCCGTATCGCGCATCGATTCGCCGACGAGATCATGCAGGTGCTGACTGGGGAGCGCGGACCCTTCGAGTCGCGCATCGCCTTTGCGTCGCGTCGCAAGGGGCGGTTCAAAGAGATCTACGCGATGTCGGTCGACGGCGGCGATCTCCGCGCCGTGACTCGCGATGGCTCGATCGCTCTGGCGCCGTCGTGGAGCCCCGACGGCCGCTCGCTGCTCTTCACGTCGTTCGTGACCGGGAATCCGAGTCTTTTCATGTCCACTCTGGATGGCGCCAAACGGCTGGTGTCGTCACGGCGGGGACTGAACCTCGGCGGGCGCTGGTCGCCGGGCGGACGGGCGATCGCCGTTGCGCTCGAGAACGGCGGTGGCACCGACATCGCGCTGCTCGATCCCGAGGGCCAGATCATGCATTTCGTCACCAAGGATCACAGCATCGACGTGTCGCCGTCGTGGTCGCCGGACGGTCAGTCGATCGTCTTCTGCTCGGATCGCGGCGGCGGACCGCAGATCTACGCGGTGAGCGCGCAGGGCGGAACTCCGCGGCGGGTGACCTTCGAAGGCAGCTACAACACGTCGCCGGCCTGGTCGCCGAAGGGCGATCGCATCGCCTACGCGAGCCGCATCGGCGGCCGCTTCCAGATTTTCACGGTGGCAGTAGGCGGCGGCGACGTGAAGCGGATCACCGGCACGCGAGGCGACAACGAAGATCCATCGTGGTCGCCGGACGGGCGTTATCTGGTCTTCAGCTCGACGCGCGACGGTAGCGGCGCGATCTATATTTCGGATGCGGCCGGCGTGCGGCAAACTCGATTGACCCCGCCGGGGGGCGATGATAGCAGTCCTGCCTGGTCGCGCTGGCTCGAGTGAGCACCGCGCGTAGGTCGAGGAGGGGTCCGATGGCACGATCGCTTCGGTTCGTCGCGGTGCTGTTGATGGTGGCGGCCGTCACCGTGACCGGGTGCGCCAAGAAGAAGCGCATCACGGACGAATCGGCCATCGGCGACGGCACCGGGACGGGGGCGGAAGAATCGCTCAGCGACCGCAGCAGCCTCGGTCGGTACAAGCACGGACTCGGTCCCGAGGAAGACGGCATCTTGAAGGACGTCCACTTCGCCTACGACTCTTACGAGCTCGGTGCCAGCGCCCGCGATGTGCTGGCGGCGAACGCCGAATGGCTGAAGGAGAACCGGCGCGCCAGGACGGAGATCGAAGGCCATTGCGACGAGCGCGGCACGGTCGAGTACAACCTGGCGCTCGGTGCCAAGCGTGCGAAGGCGGTCAAGGACTATCTGGTGTCCCTAGGGGTCGCATCGGAGCGTTTGACCACCATCAGCTACGGTGAGGAGCTGCCGCTTTGTCGCGACGCCAGCGAACAGTGCTACGCGCGTAACCGCCGTGTGCACTTCGTTCCTCCGTCGGAGTAGGCACCGCATCGACTGCGTGCGCACGGCGCGGACGCGAGGCGAGATCACGATGGACGGACGGCGACTCGCCCCGCATGCCGTGTTACTGGTGGCGGTGCTCGTTGCCGCCGTGGGCGGCTGCGCGACGCAAGCCGACGTCCAAGAGTTGCAGCGTGAGCAGAGACGGTTGCGGACGCAACTCGCCGACACTCGGGCCAGCTTCGACTCCATGCAGCGCGACGTCGCCAGGGTGCGCGGCGGTGTCGACGAGGTGCGCTATTCATCTCGCGGAGCGCAGAGCCTGACTACGCGTCTCGACGAGCTCGAGGCGCGGGTCGCGACCTTGGAGGGGCGCCGCCCGGCGTCGCCCGCGAGCCTTGTGGAGGCAACGGCGGCGACGTCGGCCGAGGGCATGGTCGGTACGCCCGTTCCGTTGCCGACGGCTACTCCGGCGCCGGCCACCCCGGAGATCGCTGCCAGCGATCTCTCGAGGGAAGAGGCGAGGGAGCTCCCCGACGACTATCGCCGCGGCATCACCCTCGTACGCCAGGGAGCGTATGACAAGGCGATTCAGGCGCTCCGCGAGTTCCTGCGGACGAATCGTGATTCGTCGCTGGCCCCGAACGCGCAATACTGGATCGGCGAATCGTACTACATGCTCGCCGACTATTATCAGGCGATCTTGAACTTCAACCAGGTTCGGCAGCAGCATCCGAAGAGCGATCGGGCACCGGCCGCGGTGCTCAAGATCGGACTTGCGTTTCAGCAGATGGGGAACAAGAGCGAAGCGCGGCTCGCCTTCCAGAAAGTGCTCACCGACTATCCGTCATCGCCGGAGGCGGCGCGAGCGCGGGAGAAGCTCCAGGCGCTCTGAGCGTGGACGTCGTCCGTCACATCGCCACGTGCGCGCGGCGATTCATCGCTCCCGTGCTGACGCTGGGAAATTTCGACGGCGTCCATTGCGGACATCAGGCAATTCTCCAACGCGTCGTCGATGCGGCGCGCACACGCGGAGGTGAAGCGGTCGCGATCACGTTTCATCCGCATCCCGTGGCCGTGCTGCGACCGGAGCAGGCGCCGCCTCTGATCTCCTCGTTGCGCGACCGTATCGGGCTGCTGGCAGCGACCGGTATCGACGTCCTCGTCTTGCAGCACTTCACAGCCGCCTTTGCGACGCTCTCGGCCGAGTCGTTCGTCGAGCGCTTCATCGTCGAGGGGATCGGAGCATCACGGGTCGTAGTCGGACACAAGGTGAGCTTCGGACAGGCGCGGCGCGGCGACGCGGCGCTGCTCGAAGCGCTCGGAGCACGGTTCGGCTTTGCGGTCGAGGTGGTCGGGCCGATCCGCGTCGACGGCCACGACGTGTCCAGCTCTGCGGTCAGGCGCGCGATCGCTGCCGGCGATGTCCGACTCGCGGCGGCGCTCCTGGGCCGCCCGCATCGTCTGCGCGGCGTCGTCGTGCGCGGGCGGCAACGGGGTGCCGCGATCGGATTTCCCACTGCCAACATCCGGGTGCGCGCCGGCATGTGGCCGCCCGACGGTGTCTATGCCGTACGGGTGCGACGCGGGGAGCAATGGCTCGGCGGCGTCGCCAGCATCGGCACGAATCCGACGTTCGGTGACGTTCCCCGCACCCTCGAAGTGTACATATTCGACTTCGATGCGAACGTGTACGGTGAGCGCTTGATGGTGGCGTTCGTCGAGCGGCTGCGCGACGAGGTCGCGTTCCCTTCGGTCGAGGCGTTGGTGGCGCAGATCGCACGCGACGCCGCTGCAGCGCGCGCGATCCTCACACGGACGTGACCCGCACCGTCGTGGTCGTCGCCGATGCGGCCGCCGGGCGGCGTCTCGACGCGTTCGTCGCCGGGAGCGGCCTTGGCATCTCGCGCTCCCAGGCGCGACAACTGATCGAGGCGGGGCAAGTGACGGTCGGCGGGCGCGTCCGCAAGCCGGGGCAACTCGTGCACACCGGCGACGAGGTCGCTGTCGAGGCCCCGATGGTGGCGCCGACGACGGCGGAGCCGGAAGCTTTGCCGCTGCGTGTACTGTACGAAGACGATGCGATCGCCGTTATCGACAAGGCGCCCGGTATGGTAGTGCATCCTGCCCCCGGACGATGGCGGGGCACCCTGGTGAACGCGCTCTTGCATCGATGGGGCCCGATGCCGGGGCAAGAGGCGACGCGGCCCGGGATCGTTCATCGCCTCGATCGGGAGACATCGGGAGTGATGGTGGTCGCCCGGACGCTGTCGGCGCTCGAGCATCTCGCGAGGCAGTTCGCGACGAGGACGGTCGAGAAGCGGTATCTAGCTATCGTACGCGGTCGTGTCCGTGGCGAGGTGATCCGGATCGACGCACCCATCGGTCGTCACGCGGTCGAACGCAAGAAGATGTCGACGCGCGCACGTACTGCCCGGGTCGCCGTGACGCACATCCGCGTCCTCGAACGCTTCGCTGCAACGACCTTCGTCGAGGCCGTGCCGGAGACCGGGCGAACGCACCAGATCCGCGTGCACCTCGCCTCGCGCGGCCATCCGATCGTCGGCGACGAGGTCTACGGGCGCGCGCGAGCGGATGAGAGGGCGCTCATCGGTCGGCAAGCGTTGCATGCCGCGTCGCTCGGCATCATCCACCCCGTACGGGGAGTCGCGATGACGTTTCACGCCGAGCTCTGGCCGGACATGGCGGCGTTGACCGCGGCGCTGCGTCGGCAGCCGCATGTGCATTCGTGAATAGTACTGCTCTGGCGTCCACCGGCAGGGGCGGCACGCGAGTTTTCTATTGACATCACTATGTCCTTCGTTTAGCGTTTCGCGCCGAGATGTTGTCGAGGTGGGGAGGGAGAGGGACGGCAGGTCACTCTCACATCCAACGCTATTCACTCCTCCAAATAGCACCCTGAGAACGCAGCCGAGTCGCTGTGATGGTCCGTCTTTCTATACGGTCTGGAGACGGGTTGGGCCGGCGCTCGAAGAGCCAGAGAAGTGCGAGGCGGGTGACGACGTTGAGTCGCGGTAGAGGACGCTGATGGAGTCGCCGTCGTAACGTCATGTTCCGCTCTTAAGCCCCGCCGTCCGTGCTTCTCTGACACCCTTCGTGCCCGCGAGGGCAACACACTCACACGCACGAGCTCCAGCGAGCGAACATCCGAGAGTCCGGTAGAGGAGCGTCCCATGGTACGAACGCGCGCGCGGGTCGACGTCCAGCAGCCTCAGCAAGATCGGCATCCGGGTCCCGAACCGGCGGCGGCGGAGGCGG